>NZ_BSTS01000005.1 GCF_030269665.1 Actinomycetospora sp. NBRC 106375 | reverse complement strand
GGAACCTCAAGAAGATCCTCGATCGGTTCTCCCGACGCGGTCTGGCCGCCGCCACCAGCGAGCTGCACCTCGCGGCCACCGCCTTCAACCTCCGCAAGCTCCACCTCGCCATCGCCCTCGGCGCCTAACCGGGCCGTCCCCTGCCATAGAGGGGCCAACCGACCGGTTCGCCGAGCACGTCCTGAGGCGACAGCCTCGCAGCGATCACGCGGCGGCGGCTGTCACCGTGATTCGCAACAGGCTCCGTAGTCCAGGAAGGGTACGAACTCCGACCAGCTCGAGCGCCACAGCGTGACGATCGCCGGGTAGAGCGCGCCCCAGGTCTCGACGAACTCCTCGAAGCGCTCGAGCGCGGCTGCCTCGGTGGGCGCGGTGTAGACCGGGCGCAGGTCGCGGGCCATCTGCTCCCAGTACTTGCGGGAGGCATACCGGAAGGTGTTGCGGATCAGGTGCAGTACGCAGGCCTGCACCAGCGTCGGCGGCCAGACCGTGGTGATCGACTCGGGTAGGCCCTTGAGCCCGTCGCAGACCGCGATGCACACGTCGGTCACGCCGCGGTTCTTGATCTCGGTGAGGACCTGCAGCCAGTACTTCGCGCCCTCCCCGGCCCCGCCGCCCTGCCCGGCCCAGATCCCCAGCACGTCCCGGTGCCCGTCGACGGTCACGCCGATGACCACGTAGAACGGCCGGTTGGTCACCTGCCCGTCGCGGACCTTCACGTGGATCGCGTCGACGAACAGCACCGGATACACCGCGTCGAGCGGCCGGTTCTGCCACTCGGTCATCTCCTCGATCACCTTGTCGGTGATCCGCGAGATCGTGTCTCGCGAGACCTTGGCCCCGTAGACCTCGTCGAAGTGCGCGGCGACCTCCCCGGTGGTCAGGCCGCGCGCGGTCAGCGACAAGACGATCTCGTCGATCCCGTCGAGCCGCCGCTGGCGCTTCTTGACGATGACCGGCTCGAAGCTGGCGTCGCGGTCGCGCGGGACCTCGATCTCCACCGGCCCGATCTCGGTGAGCACAGTCTTGACCCGCGTGCCGTTGCGGGAGTTGCCGCCGTCGCGGCCGGCGGACTCGTGCTTGTCGTAACCCAGGTGCTCGCTCATCTCCGCGTCCAGAGCGGTCTCCAGCACCGTCTTGGTCAACCCGGTCAGCAGCCCGCCCGGGCCGACGAGCTCGGCCCCCTCAGCACGAGCGGCCTCCACAAGGTCCCGAGCGAGCTGCTGCTGATCGATCCGAGCGGCCCGATCGTGTCGGTCATGACTGGTCCTTCCCCCGGGACACGCCCGGAGCCTCAGAACCAGTTACACCGTCCGTCGGACAGACCCCCTTCAAGGGTCACTGTGGACCCGTCCGTCGGGGCGGAATCCGCACAACTCCTACGTGCGGTCGCGGTCCTTGCTTGCGTCCTCGTCGGGCTCCTCTGTGCTGTCCGCGTCCGCTCGGTAGCGAAACAGGGCCACGTTGCTGCCAGCGGGAACGAGGCGAATGTCGAGGTGGTCGTCGTGCTCGTGGACGGCGTCAGGGTCGGCTCGGGCGATTGGGAGATCGATCTGGACGAGGCCCAGATCGAGATCGACCTCAGGGAGCTTGACGGCAAGTCGCTGGAAGGTGCGGAGCGCAAAGCGTTCGGCGGGCTCGACGGTGAGCCCTGGATGCAGGTGGACCGCTGAGAGCTGGTTCCACGTCCCTCGGATTGTCTCGCCCCGGAGGAGCCGGGCCGCCCGCAGTACCCCATGCTGCTGCTCGCCGGTCGTCGCGGCGACATCGGGCAACAAGAGCTGGTCCGGTGTGTGCTGCTGGATGAGCGCGAGCGCCTCGACGAAGTCGTAGACCGCGTCGGTCTGGCTGTCGTAGTTGCCCTGGTCGGGTATGTCGGTGAGAGGGCTCGCCCGGGGGCCGTAGGCCGGGCGGATGCGAAAGCGGTTGGGGTGGCGGAACTCGGTGGCGAATCGTAGGCCTTCGAGGAGCTGCTCTGGACGGCGTCCGGTCAGCGGTAGGGCTTTCATGGTGATCGAGGTGTGGCCTGTGGTGAGGTCGGTGAGTAGCTCGAGTCCGAAGGCGCCGTGGTGTTCTTCGCCGTACCGACCTACGCCGTGGCTGCCTCGGAAGATGGGCTGCATGTCGAGGATGGGCTCGGCGAGGACGTTTCCGTCGGGGTCGAGCACGGCGAGCCGTAGCTGCTCATCGCTGGAGCTATCGGCAGGTGGTCCGATGGTGGCGCTGGCGCCCTCGAGGCGTCCGCCCAACCCGCTGGGAAGGTCCATCTCGGTGCTCACGGTGCCGCTCGGGGCGTCGAACGGGCGACCGTAACGCTCGAAGAGGTCCAGGTCGCGTGCGAGGTCCTCGTCGCTGCTGGGGTCGAAGGAGATCGAGCCCGGCACCGGTCGCTCGACGACCGCTTCGCGGAACCGGGCGAAGACCTTGACGGTGACGCAGCCGTCGGGGCTGCCCTCCTGGACCACGGCGACGAGTAGATCCTCGGCCTGGTCAAGGGGCGGGGGCGTTGCGGTGACGGCGAACTCGTAGCGGTAGTGGGGGTCGTCTCGGTTGAGCAGATCGTAGAGTCCGGCGAGACCTTCGAGGGTCTCTCCCGGCTGCAGGGCCGCCGGCTCGGTGACCCCTTCCTCGCTGGCGGTCGGGCGCCGTGCCGCGCGCTGGGCGAGCCGCAGCGCGCTGCTCAGGGAGGCCACGGATGCGGCCAGTCGCTCCCGACCGCCATGGAGGTAGTGATCGATGACTCCCGGATATTGGGCGGCGAGGCCCTCCAGGTAGTCCAACCCCTGGTCAGTGGGCGTGTCACGACAACCGTGTAAGCAGCGGACGGACCAAGATCGACTGCTGTGAGCGGCATGGTGGTCGGAAGGGACGTCCCTGTGAACGACGAAGATCTTCAGTCGGCGGCGGCGGACGCGTCGGCGGCCGGCCGACTCGCCGCGGCGTTGCAGCCCGAGGCGATCGACGCGCTGCTCGCCGACGCCGCGGCCGCCGGCACCCCGATCGACGGGGCTGACGGTCTGCTCAATCAGATGACCAAGGCCGTTCTGGAACGGGCCTTGCAGGGCGAGATGAGTCATCACCTGGGCTATGAGCGCGACGACCCCTCCGGGGTCGGCTCAGGCAATTCCCGTAACGGGCACGGCACCAAGACCGTGTCGACCACCAACGGGCCGGTGACCATCGCGGTCCCGCGGGACCGCAACGGGGAATTCGAACCCCAGATCGTGCCGAAACGCCGCCGGCGGATCGGGCAGATCGATGAGCTCGTCTTGTCCTGCTATGCCCGTGGCATGTCGACCCGCGACATCGAATCGCATCTGGGCGAGGTCTACGGCGTGAACGCCTCCCGCGAGATGATCTCGAACATCACCGACATCGTCACCGACGAGATCGAGTTGTGGCGCAACCGTCCGGTCGACGAGGTCTACCCGATCGTCTACGTCGACGGGATCCGGCTGCGGATCCGCGACAAGGGCGCGGTCACCATCAAGGTCGCCCACCTCGTGGTCGGCGTCGACGTCGAGGGCCGCAAGCACGCCCTGGGGGTCTGGATCGCCGAGGCCGAGGGCGCGAAGTTCTGGCACTCGGTGCTGACCCAGCTGCGCAACCGCGGCCTGCGCGACGTCCTGATCGCCTGCTGCGACGGCCTGTCGGGCCTGCCCGAAGCCATCACCAGCGTCTTCCCCGACACCGTGGTCCAGACCTGCGTGGTCCACGTGATCCGCAACTGTATGCGCTTCGTGTCCTACCAGGACCGCAAGAAGATCACCAAGTCCATGAAGACGATCTACACCGCGCCCACCGTCGAGGCCGCCGAGCTCGCCCTCAAAGACCTCGACCAGACCTGGGGCGCCCAGTACCCCGGCGTGATCGACGTCTGGCAGCGCGCCTGGAACGAGTTCGTCCCGTTCCTGGACTATCCCCCCGAGCTGCGCCGAGTGGTCTACACCACCAACGCCATCGAATCCATCAACTTCCAGCTCCGGAAAATCACCAAAGCACGCGGACACTTCCCCTCCGAAGAAGCAGCCATGAAACTCATCTACCTCGGACTACGGAACATCTCCAGCAACCGCGGAGGCGAATCAGGCACCGGCACCTACGGCTGGAAGATCGCCCTCAACACCCTCGTCGTCCACTTCCCCGGACGCCTGAAACTCTGATAGATTCAAACAATCAGCGTCCCGTTGCTTACACGGGAATCGTGACGGGCTCCCGCCAGTGGCACGGGAAGCCCACGCCCTCGGTGAGCCGCAGGAACCACTCTCGTGTCTCGTTGGTCGGCGTGAGCGGCAGCGTGACGTACCAGGCGGTGATCGTCAGGTTCTGCTCGGCGCAGAAAGTCTGCACTCGCTTCAGCGAGCGTTCGATCTGCAGCTTCTGCTGGGCGCTCAGCGTCCCAGTGAACGACTTGACCTGGTAGACCTCGATGCTTCTCGGAGCCCCCGACGCAGGGACCAGGACGTCGATCCCACCGTCGCCGCGGGAAGGCTTGATGCGAGTCGCGTCGGGGTTCTCCCGACACAACAGCACGCCAACGACTTCCTCGATCGCATCCGGAGGCGTCACCGACCACTCGACCCGTGCCACGGTCCGTAACTTGCCTGAGCGCCCGACAGTCGAGCCCCACGGTGCCTCGGCCTCTGTAGCCGCCCCGGGCAGCGGAAACCTCTCGTGGGTGATCTACCCCAAGGGCACTGCTTGCTGCGCGAAGCCCTGCCCACGATCGCTCCGGGGCCTGTCCAGCCGCTGACCAGGGCTTCTACCTGCGACGACGGCGTCGAACGGCAGCACACGGTGCTCCTGGACAACGTCGCTACGCGGCGTTTCGCGTCACGAGCCGTGTCACACCGCCGGGGGCGCCGGCGACGCTCACTCAGCCAGCAGCAGTTCGAACTTCTCGACGTCGCTTGCATGAGGCGGGGCGCCGGCTACGCGAGTGGCTGCCACTTGTGGGCGGCGTCGTAGGCCTCCACGACGTATTTCGGCAGCCGGCCGCGGTCGCTGACCGCCCAGCCGCTGCTCTTGACCCAGTCACGGACGACCTTCATCGCTTCGCGAGCGCGGCCGCCAGCGATGAGGCGCTCAGCTGGCCCGACCGGAACATGCCGTCGATCCAGGCCGCTGTGGCTGAGTGCTCGAGCTCGCTGACGAGAGACCACCAGCGAACAGCCTAGGCCGACGCGCGCGGGCTATCCTCGCCGGACCCTGACGGTCGCTCGTTCTCACGCATCGTGGTCGTTAAAAATAGGTCTGAACAAGGGAGAGCCGAATGGCGCAAGTCGAGGCAGATACAATTCAATTTGCTTACGACCCAGGGCAGTTCGTTTTCGATTATTGCAACGAAGAACAGTTGGCCGACGTCGCCGCCTCCCTGGGGATCGATATCGCTACGTCGCGCAGTTACAGCAAGAACGTCTCCGGCCAAGTCGGCGGTAAGGCCACAATCAAAATTTTCGAGGTATCTGGTGAGAGGACCTCGGCATCGACAGAATCCACCACTGCACAAGGAACTCCTTATAGCGCGGTGTTACTGCAGTTGTTAAGCCGCCTTGATTCTCGTACGACTGTGCAGAGCTTCGAGCTCGGCACTTCATGGGAAGATGCCTTTCGTGGTCTCGAAATCGCCGTGGGGCAAGGTTACTGGCTTATATTGAGCGGTGAGTATCTCGTCGACCACGACCGCCTGCTTCTTTCCTGGAACCCAGATGAAGGTCATGGCGTGGACGCGTTTATACCGGCGGCACTAGAAGACCTGACCCCGACAGGTCGGGTTCGCCTGACGAACTTCCCGAGAATTAAAGCTGACGTGTTTGCGCAGATAAACGGCTGGAGTGATGAAATGGCGCGGCTTTCGGTCATCGCGCATGCCGTATTTGCGCGCATCGGCGGTGATCCTCGCTTCTCTTGGTCGTTGACTCGATACAACACCGGCTCCTCTGGGGCTGGGAGCGACTGGGACTAGTAGCGTCCTGCTTGACGGGCATTCAATCTTGAAGGCGTACGACCTCAACGGCACCGGGAGTCGCCGCGGCCCCGGCTGGGGTGCAACCACAAGACCGTCGCCCCCTACGGCGCGCTGCGCTGCAACCTCAGCATCGGCCGGGACCACACCGGCCACCTTCCGGACCTGCCAGTTCTGGGGGTTATCGGCTCGCATCTGCCTTTGGTGGATAGGCTCTCCTAGCGGGACGCGGCGGCGTCGACCAGGGCGCGAGCAGTCCAGTGCTGCACCGCGAGCATCTCGGCGGCCTCGAGCCCGCAGATGTCGCGGAGCACCAGGACCGACTCGATGCCCATCACGACGGTGAGCGCGTGGGTCAGGCGGTCGAGCTCGTCCGGGTCGAGCCGGCCTTGCAGCGGGGCGAGGGCGCGTTCGACGTACTCGAGCCGCCGCGCCGGTCGCGGCGGGACGCCGGGCTCGACGGGATCGCGGTCGACCGTGAACTTGATCATCTGGCGGAGCAGGGCCTCGTTGTCGAGGGTCATCTGCATCAGCGCGTCCACCAACCGATCGACTCGAGCCGTCACCGGTTCCTCCGGCTTGCCCGCCTCGATCGAAAGCTCCATGTTCCGCCGGGTCGCCTCCAGGGTGGCCTCGACGGTGAGCTGCTCGACGCTGGGGAAGTACCGGTAGGCCGTCCGGACCGAGATTTCGGCCGCCTCCGCCACCTCGGCCACCGACGGGCGCCCGCCGGCGGCGATCAGCCGGCCGGCCGCCTCCACCAGCGCCCGGCGGGTGCGTCGCTTCTGGTTGTCGCGACCCATCGACGTTGACCCCACTCTGCCGAGGCCCTAATGTCATACGAGTGACATAAAGGCATAGACTGCCAACGTAGCAGTTCCCTGCCACCAGATCGATCCGTGGGGGAGTCCGTGATGACCGAGCAGCACCACACCCGAACCCAGGGCGGCTTCGTCGTCACCCCGGAGGAGGGGCGTCTCCTGCCGTCCTTCGGCCAGGTGAAGATCAGCGGCCGCGACACGGGCGGCGGTTTCGAGGTGATCGAGTTCCGGGGCAACGCGGCGAGCCCGCCCCCACACGTCCACCACGAGCGCGAGGAGTGCATCCACGTCCTCGAAGGGCGGTTCACCTTCACCCTCGACCACGAGGAGATCGAGGCCGTACCCGGAAGTTGGGTGTTCGTCCCGCGTGGCACCCGCCACGGCTTCACCGCCAGCCCCGACGCCCGCGCCCTGATCCTGGTCACTCCAGCCGGGCTCGAGGACTTCTTCGCCGAGCTCGGGGAGGGGCTCGCAGCCGGCACCCCCACCCATGAGCTGCGCGCCAGGCTCAAGGGCCGCTTCGACTCCGTCCCCGCATGACCGCACCAGGGGACCCGACCGGGAACCGCCCACACAAGACATAGAAGCTGGTTATCGGCGCTTCCGCGCCGATATCAGAACGGCTTGGAGCCAGTCGGCGACAAGGGGCGGGGACCTCGCGGCAGGCGAGAGCCCCCACCACCGTCGCCGGGCGGATCATCTCCGGTGGGCGCACACCAGAAGCACACCCGCCCACCGGCGACCATGCGCGCGTGCGGACGCGGGCGCTGTCCGCACACGACCGTGCCGTCCTGGCGGCCGGGGCACGGGAGGTCCGAGCCGTGCGACACCTGACGAGGCAGCAGACCCGCGTCAAGTACCGCGTCCTCGGCAGCCGTGACCGTGAGGCCGGCGAGGTCAGGTACCTCGGCAACCGGCCCCCGCCGACCCATGCCATCTCCCCGGACCTCGACCCGAGCTCGGGCGCGCACACAACGGGTGCCACGCCGAGTCGTCGGGACGGAACGAGACCTAACCGTCGACGCTCATACCGAGCGATCGGTCTCCACGGCGATCTCGGCGTCCGGGCCCGGGAACACCAGGCACGGCTCCTGCCCTTCGAAGCGCACCAGGAACGGACCGTCCTCGCCGTGCACTTCCACGATCGTGCCGACCCGATCAGCTTGATCGACTCGCCTGCTGTGTTGAATGATCCGATCCCCGACGTTGCCGCGCATGCGCGCTCGCCTTCTTCCCTCCAGCTCCGAGCAGGCCCATCTCGGGCAACGACCTACGATCGGCGCGTTGGCCGACTGCTGTCAATGCACAGCTCCACTTGAACGACTCGTGACGTCGCTGGTCGGAACGTGGTGGGCCCCGTGGGACTCGAACCCACAACCAACGGATTAAAAGTCCGCGGCTCTGCCCATTGAGCTAGAGGCCCCGACCGGTACGGCCGAGGGTGATCCTAATGCCCGCGGTCGGCGGCAGGTGGCCCTGCGGTGAGCACGTCGGGCGGAGTGTCGGCGCAACCGCGAGCGGGCGTCCCGGCAGGAGGTCGCGCGCCGAGACCCTGACGAGTAGGCCGTCCGGCGCAACGGGCCGCCCACTCAGCGCCTCGCGAGCAGGGGAAGTGGACCGTCGCGACGTACTCCATCCGAGCGGCCGGTCGGCTCAGTGACTGCTCCCGGACGGGTGAGCGACGGTGACCGCGGACGCGGTCTCCACACATCGCCGCTGGTCAGCGCCTCACGAGGCCGGCCACGGCGTCACCCGCACCCGACACGCCGGGACGACGCGCCCGACCAACCGGTGACGGACCGTACCCGGACGTCACCGTCAGGTCACGGTCGTGCTGCGGGCGAGAAACGAGTACCAAACACGGAACACCGGCGGGTCGCGCCTCCGGTGGGCACGACCCGCGCGATGGGTGCGAGCGGCTCCCCGGCTTTCGACGCCTCGACCCTGCCGCGCGGCGCAGGTCCCCGCGGGCCCCGACGGGTCGGTTGATCACCAGCCGCCCCGACCGCACGGAGAGGAGGCCACCGACATGTCGATGGCCGTGGTCATGTCCGAGATGCCCGACGTCTGGCGCAAGGTGCTCGCCGAGCACGTCCCGGACGAGCGCCGGCTCTGCCGCGCCTGCCTCCACGACGGAGGCCGGGCGAGCTGGCCGTGCCAGACGTACCGCATCGCGCAGGAGGCCAAGTGGGTCGCCGAGGGGGGCCTGCCCGGCACCGGCCCGCACGGCCCCGGCCCGAGCCGGACTCGCGTCAGCCCCCCGGAGCCGACGCGCGAGCCGTCGCGCGAGCCCGAGCCCCTGGCTTCCTCCCGCGCGTCGACGAGCGAGTGGGGGTCCGCGCCGATGGCGAGCTCCTACCCCTCGACCGGCAGCTGGAGCAGCCCCTCCATCGGCGACCGGTCGCTGCCGTCGGGCGGCGGGTTCGACGACCGCCCCCTCGCGGGCGACCCTCTCGGCGGCTCCGCGCTGCCGACCACGACGGGCGAGCGCCCCTACGGCTCGCACTTCGACGCGCCGTACGGCTCCTCGTTCGGGGTCGACGACCGACCGCACGCGCGCTGGTGACACCGGCTTTCTGACGCCCGCCCCGACGCCCGCTCCGGGGCCGGCGATCCAGCCCCGGAGACAGGCAGGCCCCCGGAGCGGTTTCCCGTCGCGTCCCGGCGGTGCCGGGCGGATCGGGCCCCGACTGGACTGGGGTCGGAGGCTCCGGGGGCTGGTGTCCTGCCTGGATTCGCTGGCCGCCCTGCCACGGGATCATCGTGCCCGCGGACCGGCCATTCCACGGCCTTCGAGCGGCTAGCTGACGGACACCTCACGAGTCCTGTCGTTCTTCAACGCTGGACCACCTCCTTTCCCGTGTACACACCACGCTAGGCGCGTCGCGATCACCCCGCAAACGGCTTCCGCGGGCGCCCGTTGACAGGCAACCAAACGGTTCCCTATGGTCGGACAAGCAACCGGATGGTTGCCTGATCGGAGTGGTGATGGACGAGGTGTTCCGCGCCGTCGCCGACCCGAGTCGGCGGGCGCTGCTCGACGCCCTGCACGCCCGGGGCGGGCAGTCGTTGCGCGAGCTCGGCGAGGGGCTGCAGATGAGCCGGCAGGCCGTCGCCAAGCACCTCGGCGTCCTCGAGGCGGCAGGGCTCGTCGTCACCTCGTGGCACGGGCGGGAGAAGCACCACCACCTCAACGCCGCGCCGATCAACGAGGTCGCCGACCGGTGGATCCGGCGGTACGACCGGGCGCGGGCGGAGGCCCTCGCCGACCTCAGGACGGCCCTGGAAGACCACGCCGAGGAGACCGCGATGTCCGACGCCTTCGTCTACGTGACCTACATCCGCACGACGCCCGAGAAGCTCTGGCAGGCCCTCACCGAGCCGGCCTTCATCGTCCGCTACTTCGACGGCGGCGGCCCGCGGTCGGACTTCCGGGCGGGGTCGAAGGTCCTCTGGTCGATGTGGGAGGGCGACGGCCCGCACGACTGGGACCAGCAGGTCCTGGAGGCCGATCCGCCGCGTCGCCTGTCGTACAGCTGGCACAACTACCAGCCGGAGATGGCCGAGATGTTCGGCTGGAGCGACGAGCGCCTCGCCGAGCTGCAGCAGGAGAAGCGCTCGAAGGTCACCTTCGACCTCGAGCCCGCCGGTCAGGCCGTGAAGCTCACCGTCACCCACGACGACTTCGTGCCCGACAGCGAGATGCGCAAGGGCGTGGAGCAGGGCTGGCCCGGCATCCTGTCGAACCTCAAGTCGGTGCTGGAGACCGGCGAGGTCGCCGTCACCGGGTGATCAGCCCCGGGAACGCCAGGCGGTGAGGGCGTCGGCGGAGCGGGTGTTGACGATCCGGTCGGCCGGGACCTCGCACTCCTCGGCGCGCTCGCAGCCGTAGGGCTGCCAGTCGAGCTGGCCCGGGGCGTGGGCGTCGGTGTCGACGACGAACTCGCACCCGGCGGCCAGGGCCTGGCGCAGGAGATCCCGCGGGGGGTCGAGGCGCTCGGGCCGGGAGTTGATCTCGACGGCCACCCCGTTCTCGATGCACGCGTCGAACACCGCCTCCGCGTCGAAGGTCGACGGCGGCCGGGTCCCGCGCCCCCCGGTGACCAGACGGCCCGTGCAGTGCCCGAGCACGTCGACCAGCGGGTGCGACACGCCGGCGACCATCCGCGCGGTCATCAGCCCGCTGGGGGCGCGGAGCTTCGAGTGCACGCTGGCGACGACGAAGTCCAGCTCCTCGAGCAGATCGTCCGGGGCGTCGATGTCGCCGTCCTCCAGGATGTCCACCTCGATGCCGCGCAGCAGGCGGAACGGCGCGAGCTCCTCGTTCACCTCGGCGATGACGTCGAACTGGCGGCGCCGGCGCTCGGGGGTGAGGCCGTTGGCGACGGTGAGGTTCTCGGAGTGGTCGGTGAGCACCATCCACTCGTGGCCGAGGTCGCGGGCGGTGCGGGCCATCTCGAGGATGTCGCTGCCGCCGTCGGACCAGGTCGAGTGGGTGTGGCAGTCGCCGCGCAGCGCCGCCCGGATCGCGACACCCCCGCCGACCGGCTCGGTGTGGCGGGCCTCGAGATCGGTCAGCGTCGCCGAGGTGCCGCCGTCGAGGACCTCTGTGACGACCGCCGCCGTCTTCTTCCCGACGCCTTTGACGTCGGTCAGCGTGCCGGACCGCGCGCGCGTCGCGACCTCGTCCGGCCCCAGCTCCGCCAGCTTGTCCGCCGCGGAGCGGTAGGCCTTCACCCGGTAGGTCTCGGCACGCTCACGCTCGAGGTAGAAGGCGACGGCGCGCAGGGCGGCCACCGGGTCGCCGTCGACGGGAAGGGCGGTCACGTGCCCAGGGATACCCCACCCGGAGCCCCCACGGAGCGCGCCACCACGGACAATCGGCGGTGAGCGACGTCTGGGAGGTGGTCTGCTCGTGCGGGTGACCGGAGTCGGGCACGCCGGGATGCGGTTCGAGACCACGGGCGGCAGCGTGCTGTGCGACCCGTGGGTGAACCCCACGTTCTTCGCCTCGTGGGTCCCGTTCCCCGACAACACGCAGCTGGACTGGGACGCCCTCGGTGACTGCGACTACCTCTACGTGTCGCACCTGCACCGGGACCACTTCGACGCGGACAACCTGCGGGCCCACGTCACCAAGGACGCACGGGTCCTGCTGCCGGACTACCCCACCGACGAGCTCGAGAACGAGCTGCGCGCGCTGGGCTTCCGGCACTTCGTGCGCACCGAGACCGGTGTGCCGCAGGAGCTCGACGGCGGCCTGCGGTTCATGATCACGTCGCTGAAGGGCCCCGGCGACGGGCCCATCGGCGACTCCGCGCTCTCGCTGGACGACGGCACCGCGCGCGTCGTCAACCAGAACGACGCGCACCCGCTCGACATCCCGAAGCTGCTGGAGTTCGGCGCCTACGACGCGCACTTCACGCAGTTCTCCGGGGCGATCTGGTGGCCGATGGTCTACGACCTGCCGAAGGCCGCCAAGCGCGAGTTCGCGCGCCGCAAGCGCATCGGCCAGGAGGACCGGGCGATGCGCTACATCCGCGAGGTCGGGGCGCCGCACGTCTTCCCGACCGCGGGCCCGCCGTGCTTCCTCGACGACGACCTGTTCCGGTGGAACGGCCTGGGCTACGAGGGCGTCGAAGGCGAGTCGATCTTCACGGACCAGTGGGAGTTCCTCGGCCGGATGCGCGAGCTGGGCCACGAGGGCGGGCACCTGCTGCTGCCGGGCACCACCGCCGAGATCGGGCACGGCACCGTCGAGGGCCTGACCCACCCGCTCCCCGACGACCAGGTCGAGACGATCTTCGTCGACAAGGAGCGCTACCTGCGCGAGTTCGCCGAGCGCGTCCGCCCGGCGATCGACGCGCAGAAGGCGCGGTGGGCCACGCCGCAGCCCGACATCCTGCGCCAGCTGAAGGAGTGGATCGAGCCGCTGATGAAGCGCGCCGACCACATGTGCGACGGCATCGGCGGCCCGGTCCGCATGGACCTCACCGGCATGCCGGCCGAGGTCCCGGGCGTCGACGACGAGGGCGTGCTCCCGCTGTCGTTCGACTTCACCGCCCGCGAGATCCGGCTCTGGGGCGGCGAGCAGGCCCGCTACCGCTGGACCGTGCCCGGCACGCTCGTGGCGACTCTCGTCGCGACCGGCGAGGTCGACTGGTCGAACTCGCTGTTCCTGTCGGTGCGCTTCGCGGCCTCGCGCGTCGGCCAGTACAACGAGTACCTCTACACGTTCTTCAAGTGTCTGTCCGAGGAGCGGATGGACTACGTGGAGAACTGGTACGACGCGCAGAACGACGACGGCCGCGACATCGAGCTCGACGGCTGGCAGGTCCAGGCCCGGTGTCCGCACCTGTCGGCGGACCTGTCGAAGTTCGGCTCCGTCGAGGGCGAGGTGCTGACCTGCACGCTCCACAACTGGAAGTTCAACCTCGCGACCGGGCGCTGCCTGACCAGCGCCGGCCACGAGATCCGCGCGCAGAAGCTGGACGGCTAAGCGCCGGAGCCCGCTCGCCCGGTCACCCGCAGCAGCAGGTCGACCGCGGGCAGCTCGACGACCCGCGGTCCCTCGCCGAGGGACAGGTCGGTGTCGGTCGCCACCAGCCGCTTCCCGGCCAGGTCCGCACCGAAGTAGGCGAGCATCTTCGGGGTCGCGGACGCGAGCACCTCCCGCACGCGGTCCGCGGGTGTCCGGGGCAGGCCCAGCGGCTCGGTGACGTCGAGGCCGTGGATGACGTCGTGGCTCAGCGCGCCCGCCTGGCCGCCGCCCGGCGGTCGCCAGGGGTGGTCGACGTTCTCGCGCAGCACCGCGAGGAGCTCGGCGTCGGCGTGGTGCGCGGTGTCGTCCCGGGCGATCCGGTCGGCGAACCGATTGAAGTCGCCGCGCGCCGCCGCGATCCCCCGCAGCACGCGCCAGCTCGAGTGGCGGTAGGGCATCGTGACGTGGGCGAGGACCTCCCGGACGCGCCACCCCGCGCACAGCGACGGTGCGCCCCACTGGTCGGGGTCGAGCGCGGCGTAGAGGTCGGCGAGCCGCTCGCGCTCCGCGGCGGTCTCGCGGGCGAGCGGGTCGGTGCGGTCCAGCTGACGCGGCACGGCGTTCTCCTCCTCCGACGACGGACTGTCGGGAGGTGCTACGTCCGCGCCGCCCCGGATTCATCGGTCGCCCGGAGGAATCCCGGGCCGAGCACCGCCGGGAGGCCGAACGCGGCGAAGCGGTCGGCGGTGCCGAGGAACGTCGTCATGTGCGCGACACGGTCCCCGCGGGTCTCGACCAGCACGAGCGCGAAGGGCCGCAGCACGCCGCTCTCGTCGGGTCGGTACTGGCCGAACCCCGGCTGACCGCTGATCGCGACCGGCGCGAGGCGCGCGCCCGCGCACCCGCCGAGGCCGACCAGACCGGCGATCGTCGCGCCGCCCTCGATCCACCAGCGATGAGGCGGCATCGAGGTGCGGGCGTCCTCGCGCAGCAGGTCGGTCAGCCGGGCCACGTCGTGCGCCTCGAAGGCGTCGACGTAACGCGCGAGCAGGCGCCGCTGCTCCGGGTCGGTCTCGTCGAGCAGGTCGCCGGGTGCCGGCCGGTGCCGCTCGAGCGTCTCGCGGGCGCGCTGCAGGGCGCTCGTGACCGCGGCCGTGGTCGTCCCGAGGACCTCGGCGGTCTCCGCGGCGGAGAACGCGAGGACGTCGCGCAGGAGCAACGTCGCCCGCTGCCGTGGCGGGAGGTGCTGCAGGGCGGCGACGAAGGCGAGACGGACGGTCTCGCGCTGCGCCGTCACCTCCGCCGGGTCCGCCGGGGCCACGAGGCGGGCGTCGGGCATCGGTTCGACGAAGCGGTCCGCCGGCAGCGGGAGACCGAGGTCGGCCCCGGGCACGGCCGCCGGTCCGAGATCGACGCACAGCGCCCGCCGCCGCGCGGCGCGCAGCAGGTCGAGGCAGACCGTCGTCGCGATGCGGTACACCCACGCCGGCAGCGCGCCCCGGTCCGGGTCGTAGCGCTCGCGGTGGCGGAAGGCCCGCACGATGGCTTCCTGCACGGCGTCGTCGGTGTCCGCGGCCGAGCCCAGCATCCGGTAGCAGTGCGCGGTCAGGGGCACCCGCAGCGCCTCGAGCTCGTCGACGGTCGGCGCGGCCATGCGAGGAGTCCACCACGTCCGGGGCGCGGACGAGTCCGCTCTCCGGCGGGGCGCACAATGGGGGGTCATGGAGGCGTTGCGCATCGGTCCGCTCGAGCTGCCGACGCCTGTCGTGCTCGCGCCGATGGCCGGCATCACGAACGTCGCGTTCCGCCGGCTGTGCCGCGAGCAGGGCGCCGGGCTCTACGTCTGCGAGATGATCACGGCGCGAGCGCTGGTGGAGAAGCACCCCGGCACCGCCGAGATGATCGCGTTCGACGCCGACGAGACGCCGCGCTCGATGCAGCTCTACGGCGTCGACCCCGTGACCATCGGGCGCGCGGTGGACCGCATCGTCGACGAGGACCTCGCCGACCACGTCGACCTCAACTTCGGCTGCCCGGTGCCCAAGGTGACGCGCCGCGGCGGCGGGGCGGCGCTGCCCTTCAAGCGGCGGCTCTTCGCGTCGATCGTGGGCACCGCGGTCGAGGCCGCGTCGCGGGGCGGGCTGCCGCTGACCGTGAAGATGCGCGTCGGGATCGACGACGACCACGTGACGTTCCTCGACGCCGGGCGGATCGCCGCCGACGCCGGGGCGGCCTCGGTGGCCCTGCACGCGCGCACGGCGGCGCAGCGCTACTCGGGTCACGCCGACTGGGACCGCATCGCCGAGCTGCGCGACGCGCTGCCCGCCACGACGCCGGTGCTCGGCAACGGCGACATCTTCGCCGCGTCGGACGCCGTCGCGATGATGGAGAAGACCGGGTGCGACGGGGTGGTCGTCGGGCGCGGCTGCCTCGGGCGGCCGTGGCTGTTCGGCGAGCTCGAGGCCGCGCTGGCCGGTCGCCCGATCCCGACGCCGCCCACCCTCGGCGAGGTCGCGGCGGTGATGCGCCGGCACGTCGAGCTGCTCATCGCCCACCACGGCCACCACAAGGGCGTCCGCGACTCCCGCAAACACATGTCCTGGTACCTGCACGGCTTCGCGGTCGGCTCGGAGCTGCGCCGCGAGCTCGGCATGATCGACGGGCTGGAGCGCCTCGACGAGCTGCTGGCCCGCCTCGACCCCGACCTCCCCTTCCCCGCCGACGCCGACGGGCCCCGCGGCCGGCAGGGCTCGCCGGCGCACGTCACGCTGCCCGAGGGCTGGCTCGACGACCCCGAGGACGACACCGTCCCCGCGGCCGCCGACGTCATGCACTCCGGCGGCTAGACACGCCGCGGAAGCGCTACGCTTCGTACCCGGACTCGGGTACACACCGATCTCACGTCACCGCCGGCATGCGCCGGCCCAGCAGGACCACCGCTGCGGGCGACTCAAGGTGGGCCGAACGGGTCGGCGACTGGTTCATCTACGCAGCGTCACCTGCGCCGGACGATTGACGTTGATGGCGTGACGGCGAATGGCCGTGACGATGCGGTGGTCGAGGACGACACTGGAGGCGGGACGGAGGTGGTGTGCGTGCGGCTGGCCGGGCTGCGCCACGGGCGCGGGAACGCGGCGGTGACGACCGCGCCGTCCCCGGGCGACACCGACACCGGCACGCCCGCCACGGGTCCGGAGCCCGCCGAGAAGTCCGTCACCTGCGGTTTCCCCACCTCGCCGATCGTCGGGCTCACCACCGTCCCGTCGGACGCCCCCACGCCCGACGGCCGCGCCGACCGGGCGCGCGCCCACGAGGCCGCCGCGGAGGTCCTCGCCGACCGCGGCGACTGGCGCCGCGCGTACCAGCACCTGAAGGCCGCCGTCTCGATCGTCCGGGACGAGCGGACAGCGCCGGCGAGCGTGCCCGATCAGTTACGCCTCGAGGTCGACCGTCTCCGCCGCGAACGCGCCGAGGCCCGCGAGCAGAGCCGCCGCGACAGCCTGACGGCGACGTGGAACCGGCGCTACCTCGACGAGCGACTGGGCACGCTGCGTGGTGATCAAGGGAGCGCGCCGGCCGACGCGCCGGTCTGCGTGGCCCTCGCCGACGTCGACCACTTCAAGGCGGTGAACGACGACCACGGCCACGCCCTGGGCGACGAGGTCCTGCGCCGCCTGGTCGACCTCATGAGCGAAGGGCTTCCCGAGGACGGCTTCTGCGCCCGCTACGGCGGCGAGGAGTTCGCCCTCGTCCTGCCCGGGCTCGAGCCCGCCGACGCCGTGCGGGTGTGCGAGGAGGCCCGCGCGCGCGTGGACGCCCACCCGTGGCACGAGGCCGCCGCCGATCTCCGGGTCACGGTCAGCGTCGGCGTCGCGTGCCTCGACGACGGCGACCGACCGGGCTCGCCGGGTCTAGACGCCGCCGACGCGCTGCTCTACGTCGCCAAGCGCGCCGGCCGCAACGCCGTCGCCTACCGGGACGTCGCGGACGGCACGGTCCGCCTCGCCGGACCGGCCGCCGCGCGGCGGGGCATCGAGGCCGCGGCCCGCCGCGCCTTCCCCTCGTCCTGAGGTCCGTCACCCGGCCGTGGCCGGCCCTGAGCCGAAGCTGAACGGACGAGTGAGCGAACGGACGCCGTGTGTCGCCCGGTCGTGTGGCGCCGGTTGTGTCCGGATGCCCGCGTGGCGTAGTGGACCCGGCGCGGTCGGGGTCCGGCCGCGCCGTACTATTCCGCTGCTGAGCCCCCGACCACCTGGGCCGACGGCCCGACGGCGCCCCCCGCGAGGAGATGCGTGACCGACGACCGCGCCGGTGATCCGGTCCGGGGCTCCCGCCCCGCGACACCGGGCTCGGACGCGGACCGCGCCACCCGGGGGTCGGCGCCGACGTCCGTGCCGTTCCGCGTCCCGGTCGCGACGCCGTCGGTCGCGGGGCGTCGCCCGACGATGGTGCCGCTGACCCGCCGTCGCGGACCCCGCCTCGGCCTGCGTCCGCCCGGCGCGGCGCTCGTGACGTCACCGACGACGCTCCCGCCCCCGGGGCTCCCGTCGTCCGGCGTGCCGTCCCCGGCGGCCCCCGCCGCGCCGTCCACCCGTGCTCCCGTCGACGCCGTGACCCTGCCCGCGGGTCGTGTGCCGGTGCAGGCGGGCTCCCGTCCGGCGCCCGCCGACCCCGCACGTCCGGGGCCGGCACGTCCGGAGCCGGCACGTCCGGAGCCGACCCGCGCCGAACCACCCCGCGCCGAACCACCCCGCGCCGAACCACCCCGGGCCGAACCGGCCCGGGCTCGCGTGCAGCCCCCGGCCGCCGCGGCGGGACCGCTCGCGCGGCCGGCGGTGGCGCCGCCACCCGCCCGCGAGGCCACCCCGACGCCGGAGCCGACCCCTGATGATCGCGGCGCCCCGGCGGCCCCGACGGCGCCGGATTCGCCCGCGGTGCGCCACGTCCGCGCCGCGAGCGTCGTGTCCGCTCCCGCGCCGCCCGCCGCGTCCGCTCCCGCACCGCCCGAGGACGCGGCGGCCCCGGTCGACGACCCGCCGGCGGACGACCCGCCGCCCCCGTCCCCTGCGAAGGCCCCCGTCCGCGAGCCCGTGGCTGGCACCCGGCGCCCCGCCTCCACCGCGGCCCGCGAGGGCGACGAGCACTTCGCGGCGACGTCGGCCGTGCTGGCCTCGGTCGGTGCGCGGGTGGCGACCTGGCGACGCCGGTGGACGCTGCCGCGGATGATGCGGGTGCTCACCGCCCTGTGCGCCGTGCTCGTGGTCGTCGTGTGCGGGCTCGGCTGGGGCGCGGCGTCGTGGGTCGAGGCCGCGGTCCGTCAGATCGGCGCCCTCGACCCGAACTCGCCGGCCATCCAGGACGCCGCCGCGCAGGTCGGTGACCAGAACTTCCTCGTCGTCGGCTCGGACAGCCGGGCCGGGGCGCCGCCGTCGGAGGACGCGGGCGACTCCGCCGACGTCCCGGGCGCCCGCACGGACACGATCATGGTCGTGCACGTGCCCGAGGACCGGGCGGGCGTCACGGTGGTGTCGTTCCCGCGCGACCTGGAGATCACCCGGCCGGCGTGCGAGCGGTGGGACCCCGTCAGCGGCGCCTACTCGCCCCAGATGCTGCCGCCCACACCGCGGGTCAAGCTGAACTCCGCGTACGCCGCCGGCGGCCCGCGGTGCGTGACCCGCGCGATCCAGGAGCTCTCCGGACTCGCGATCAACCGTTTCCTCGGCGTCGACTTCCAGGGCTTCCAGGGCATGGTCGACGCCGTGCACGGGGTGCCGATCTGCGTGGAGCGACCCGTCGAGGACTCCGTGCTCGGACCGATCGTCCCGCAGGCCGGGCCGACGCAGCTGAACGGCCAGCAGGCGCTCGACTTCGTGCGCGCCCGGCACGTCGAGGGCGATCCGTCGAGCGACTACGGCCGCATCCAGCGCCAGCAGCGCTTCCTCGGCGCGCTGCTGCGCTCGGTGCTCTCCGCCGGCACGCTGCTCGACCCGACCCGGCTCGAGGGCCTGGTCGAGGCGGTCTCGCGCTCCACGTTCGGCGAGAACATCGGCTCCGACCAGCTGCTCACCCTCGCGCAGTCGCTGGGCAGCCTCGACCCGCGCACGGTCAACTTCGTCACCGTGCCGACCACGGGCATCGCCAACGACCGCGGCAACGAGGTGCTGCGCGCCGGGGAGGAGCGCGCGCTCTTCGACGCGATCATCGGTGAGCGCCCGCTGCCCGGCACGCCCGGCGCCGCCCCGGCCACGCCCGGGCCCGTCGCGCCGGCTGCGCCGGCCGACGTCCGGCTCGTCGACGGGCGCTCGCCGGCCGGCGGGAGCGAGGGTTCCGAGGGGTACGGCGACGAGAGCGGCGACGGGTCGGCGTCGTCGTCGAACGGGCCGTCGGCGTCCGCGGTGGCCGGGCGGCTACGGGCCGACGGCTTCGGCGTCGTCACCGACGACTCGGGCACCGGGTCGGGCGGCTCGACGACCATCCGGTACTCGCCCGACCAGGCGGCCGCGGCGCAGTCCCTCGCCGCGGCGGTGCCGGGCGCGACCCTCGAGCCGAGCGCGACCGGGCGCGGTGTCCTGACGCTCGTCCTCGGCGACGACTTCGACGGCCGCATCCGGTCCGCGTCCGCGCCGGAGGGCAGCACCCCGGCGGGGCCGGTCAACCCCACCATCACGGCCGCCGACGCGACCTGCGCCTGACGTCGTCGCCGGTCGGGCGGGGTGTCGCGGAGATCGCGTTCACCCGCGGTTCATGCGGCCGTCGGGTCCGCGATGGCGCCTCCGCGTAGGTTGCGCGGTATGCGCGCGGCCTATCACGAGAAGCTCGACGCCCTGTCGGGCGAGCTCGCCGAGATGTCCCAGATGGCGGGCGAAGCCATGAAGAAGGCGACCACCGCCCTGCTCGAGGGCGACCTCGACCTGGCCGAGGAAGTCATCTCCGACGACACCAAGCTGGACGCCCTGCGCTCCCAGGCCGAGGAGCAGGCGTTCGGGCTGCTCGCCCTGCAGGCGCCCGTCGCGGGCGACCTCCGTTCCGTGATCGCCGCGATCCACTCCGCCGGGGACCTCGAGCGCATGGGCGACCTGGCCCTCCACGTCGCGAAGGCCGCCCGCCGGCGTCACCCGGCCAAGGTGCTGCCCGAGGACGTCGCCCCGTACTTCGCCGAGATGGGACGCGTCGCGCTCGACCTCGCCCAGGACGCGCGCCAGGTGATCCTCACCCGCGACGTCGAGCTCGCCTTCACCATGGAGTCCGACGACGACGCCATGGACGACCTGCACCGCCACCTGTTCACGCTGCTGCTGAGCAAGGAGTGGCCCAGCGGCGTCGCCCCGGCCATCGACGTGACGCTGCTGGGCCGCTTCTACGAGCGCTTCGCCGACCACGCCGTCGCGGTCGCCCGGCGCGTCGTCTTCATGGTCACAGGGAAGATGCCCAACACCCCCGAGGCCTGAGAACACCGAGAGCCCCTCCCGCACCGTGCGGGAGGGGCTCTCGTCTGTGATCAACGGGGACTTCGGCCGCCTAGAGGCAGCGAGATACCCGTTCGCTGCAACACCAGGCGCGCTCAGCCGAAGCGGCCGGAGATGTAGTCCTCGGTGGCCTGCTCGGTCGGGTTCGAGAAGATCGTCGAGGTGTCGTCGATCTCGACGAGCTTGCCGGGCTTGCCGGTCGCCTCGAGGTTGAAGAAGGCCGTCTGGTCGCTCACCCGCGCCGCCTGCTGCATGTTGTGGGTGACGATGACGATCGTGTACTCCTTCTTGAGGTCGGCGATCAGGTCCTCGATCGCCAGCGTCGAGATCGGGTCGAGCGCCGAGCAGGGCTCGTCCATGAGGAGCACGTCGGGCGCCACGGCGATCGCGCGGGCGATGCACAGGCGCTGCTGCTGACCGCCGGAGAGGCCGCCGCCCGGCTTGTCGAGCCGGCCGGAGACCTCCTTCCAGAGGTTGGCGCCGCGCAGCGAGGCCTCGCAGACCTCGTCGAGCTTCTTCTTGTCGTGGACGCCCTGGAGCTTGAGCCCGGCCACGACGTTGTCGCGGATGGACATCGTCGGGAACGGGTTCGGCCGCTGGAACACCATGCCGATCGTGCGGCGCACGGCGACGGCGTCGGAGCCGCGGTCGTAGATGTCCTCGCCGTCGAGGAGCACCTCGCCGTCGACGCGGGCGCCGGGGATCTCCTCGTGCATGCGGTTGAGCGTGCGCAGCACCGTTGACTTGCCGCAGCCCGAGGGGCCGATGAACGAGGTGACGCTGCGCGGCGCCACCGAGAGGTTGACGTCCTGCACGGCGTGGAAGTCGCCGTAGTAGATGTCGACGGCCTTCAGGTCGAGACGCTTGGCCACGGGATTCCTCTACTTCGAGATGGCGGAGAAGCGGGACACGACGCTCGCCCCGAGCTGCAGGATCATGATGATGAGGATCAGCGTGAGCGCCGCACCCCAGATGCGGAACTGGCCCGCGGGCTCCGGGTTCGACAGCTCCGAGAACATCAGCAGCGGCAGCGAGGCCATGTTGCCGGAGAACGGGTCGAAGTTGATCGACTGCGAGTAGCCGACCAGCACCAGCACCGGGGCGGTCTCGCCCATGACGCGGGCCAGCGCCAGCATGATGCCGGTGACGGTGCCCGACAGGGCCGTGGGCAGCACGATCCGCAGGATCGTCTTCCACTTCGGGATGCCCAGGGCGTAGGACGCCTCGCGGAGCTCGTCGGGCACCAGCCGCAGCATCTCCTCGGTGTTGCGGATGACCACCGGGAGCATCAGCAGCACGAGGGCCAGTGACACCATGAAGGCGCTCTGCTGCGCGCCCAGGATCGAGATGAAGGCCGCGAAGATGAACAGAGCGGCGACGATCGAGGGCACCCCGGCGAGGATGTCGACCATGAAGCTCGTGGTCTTCGCGAGCCGGCCGCGGCCGTACTCGACGAGGTAGACCGCGGCGAGGATGCCGATCGGGACGGCGATGACGCCGGCGATCAGCGCCTGGATCAGCGTGCCGTAGATCGCGTGGTAGACGCCGCCGGCGAACGACTCGGGGAGCACCCCCGAGAGCGAGCGACCCCACCAGTCGGCCGAGACGATCGCGCCGATCCCGCGCCCGACGACGGTGACGACGACCCAGACCAGGGGCACGACGGCGACGAGGAAGGCGAGGCAGACCAGCACGGTCGCCAGGTTGTCCTTGAGCTTCCGTCCGGTGCTCAGGGGCTGGAAGGCGGGCGCCGCCGCGGGGCGGTCGGGGCGCTCGAGGCCCGTGTCGGTGGCCATCAGCCGTTCACCTTCCCGCCGGCGACGACGCGCGCGATCGCGTTGACCACGAACGTCAGGACGAACAGGACCAGACCGGCGGCGATGTAGGCGCCGGTCGGCAGCGGCTGGCTGAACTCCGAGGCCGCCGACGCGATGAGCGAGGCGAAGGTGTAGCCGCCGTCGAAGAGGCTGAAGTGCGAGGGCGAGGTGGCGGCCCGGATGACGATGAGGACCGCGATCGTCTCGCCGAGCGCGCGCCCGAGGCCGAGCATCGACCCGGCGATGTAGCCGCTGCGCCCGTACGGCAGAACGGCCATCCGGATGACCTCCCAGCGCGTCGCCCCCAGGGCCTGGGCGGCCTCCATGTGGAAGCGCGGGGTCTGGGAGAACACCTCGCGGGTGACCGCGGTGGTGATCGGCAGGATCATCACCGCCAGCACGACGCCACCGGTGAAGATCGTCCCCGTGAGCACCGGCAGGTTGCCCGGCGCGAAGAGGAAGAACCAGCCCAGGTTGTTCTGCAGCCACGTCGCGATCGGCAGCAGGGCCGGCGCGAGCACCGCGATCCCCCAGAGGCCGTAGATGATCGACGGCACCGCGGCGAGCAGGTCGATCACGTAGGCGAAGGGCCGGGCGACCCGCTTGGGCGCGTACTGGGTGAGGAACAGCGCGATGCCCAGCGAGACCGGCATCGCGATGGCGAGGGCGAACAGCGACGACAGGAGCGTGACCACGAGCAGGTCGCGGATGCCGAAGCTGAGGTTCGCGGCGTCGCGGGTGTTGAACTCCGGCGACGTGAAGAAGTTGGCGTTGTTGGCCATCAGCGACGGCACCGCCTGCACGAGCAGGAAGAGCCCGATCGCGGCGACGGCCACGACGACGAGGAGGCCGGACCCGGAGGTCAGCCGCCGGAAGACGCGTTCGCCGCGTCCCCGGGACGAGGACCCCTGGGACCTCCCGCCGGGAGCAGGGTCGGAGTCGGTCACGGTGTCAAGAGTGGCCGACCCGGCCGCCGGGTCCTCGTCCTGAGGACCCGGCGACGGGGCCTGCGCCGTGGTGCGTTCGGTCACAGCCGGGGTTCCGTCCGCCTCGTCGTCGCTGGTCAATCGGTGTGGCCGGTCCTCACTGGATCGCGTTGACCGCCGTCGTCACGCGCTGCTTGAACTGGTCCGGCAGCGGGACGTAGCCCGCGTCCGGCAGCGCCTGCTGCGCGTTCGGCGAGAGGGCCGTCTGCAGGAACGCCCGCACCGCCGCGGCGGTCTGGTCGTCCTGGTAGTTCGAGCAGACGATCTCGTAGGTCGCGAGCGCGATCGGGTACGCGCCCGGGGCCCGGGTCCCGTAGAGGCTGTTCAGGTCGAGGGTCAGATCGTTGCCCTGGCCCGTGATCTGGACGTTGTTGACGGCCGTCGCGACCGACTCGGTGGTGAGCGGCACGGGCTGGCCGCCGCCGGCGTTGATGATCTGGGCGATGCCCAGGCCACCACGCTGGGCGAACGACGCCTCGACGTAGCTGATCGAGTTCGGGGTGTTCTTGGTGGCGTCGGCGACGCCCTGGCTGCCGCGGGCACCGGCACCCACGCCGCCGTTGAAGGTCTGCGCGGCCGGCTTGCCGTAGGCGTTGTTCGACGCGGCCACCAGGTACTTCTGGAAGTTCTCGGTGGTGCCCGACTCGTCGGAGCGGAAGTTCACGACGATGGGCGCGGCGGGCAGTGCCTTGCCCTGGTTGAGCGCGGCGATCGCCGGGTCGTTCCAGGTGGTGATCTGGCCGTTGAAGATCTTCGCGGCGGTGGTGCCGTCGAGCACGAGGTCCGTGACGCCGGGGAGGTTGTAGGCGATCGCGACCGGGCCGAAGACCAGCGGCAGGTTCCACGCCGGCGAGGCGCAGCGCTGCTGGGCGCGGTTCGTCTCGTCGCCCGTCTTGAGCGCCGAGTCCGAGCCGGCGAAGTCGGTCTGGCCGCCGAGGAACTCGTTGCGGCCGGCGCCGGAACCACTCGGGGTGTAGTTCAGCGTCTGGCCCTGGCAGGTCTGCTGGTAGGTCGAGACGAAGCGCGTCATCGCGTTGTTCTGGGCCGACGAACCGCTGGCCCGCAGGTCGGGCTTGCCGCCACACGTCACGCCCGGGGCGGCGGAGACGCCCCCGCCACCGGCGTTGTCGTCGCTGCCGCAGGCGGCGAGCAGGAGCGCCGTGGCAGCGATCAGGCCGACCGCCGCCGCGCGCCGCTGATACCTCACAGAACGTCCTCCGGATCCGTTATGCCCAAGTGCAGTAGGGCGCGTCGCGGCACGGGCTCGCACCACGACCGGGAGGCTAGGGAGGCCGGATGGACGCATGGAGCTAGCAGAGTGAACGGGAGATGAACGACCTCAGGTTGGACCACCCGGACGGGCGACGTGGTGCGATCACCATCACGCTCGGCGATCAGCGCTGGTAGGAGACGTCCACGGCGTCCCGCTCGAAGCCGAGGCGGCGGTAGGTGGCGATCGCCGCGGCGTTGTCGCCCTCGACGTACAGGATGGTCGTGCGCAGACCGCGACCCGCCAGGTGGTGGAGCCCCGCGAGGGTCAGGGCGCGCCCGAGACCGCGGCCCTGGGCGTCCGGGTCGACGCCGACGACGTAGACCTCGCCGAGCCGTTCCGGGAGGACGTCGTGGACCTTGGTGAAGTGGAAGCCGAGCAGCTGCCCGGTCGCGGTGTCCCACGCGAGCAGGACGCCCGCGGCGTCGAACCAGGGCTCGGCCTCGATCTCGGCGACGTCCGCGCGGGTCCAGCCGCTCTGCTCGGGGTGCCACGAGAAGGCGCGGTTGTTCACGGCGACGACGGCGTCCTCGTCCTCGCCCACGCGCAGCGGGCGGATCGCGACGCCGTCGGGCACGGCGAGCTCCGGCAGCGGCGGCGCCTCGTGCCCGGGCGCGGGACGGCGCATGCGCCACAGCTCGCGGGCCCGGCGGCGTCCCGCGCGCTCGGCGAGGCGCGCGGCACCGGGATGGTCGCCGTGGGCCCAGAAGCGGGCCCCGGGCGCGGCCTCGAGCACCGCGTCGACGAGGGCCGCACCGACGCCGTGCCGTCTCCCGGCGGGCAGGACCGCGAGCTCGGCCACGGGGTCGTCGGGGTTCTCCTCGTCGAGCAGGGCGTGGCCGACCAGGTCGCCGCCGTCGTGCACGAGCAGGTGCCGGGACGTGGGCCGGGCGTGGCCCGTTCCGGTGCCGAGGGCCGCGATGTCGCGCCGGGCCGGCTCGGCGTAGGCGTCGACGTTGTCCGCCGCCGCGACCGCGGCCGCGAGCGCGCGCACGTCGTCCCCGTCCGGCGATCCGTCCTGCGGGGTGGCCGTCGACACCCACCGCGTCATGAGCACGGGCCGGACCGTAGCGGTGACGACCGGCCGGCGTGCGTCACTGACGTCGCGTCACACGCCCCGGGCCCACGCGGCGGGCCGGACCACCCGGGCGTCGTCCCACGATCCGGTGGGCACCGAGGATCGCGGCGTCGGCGTCGCGGGCAGGCCTCGTCCTGATGGCCCGGACGGCCCGGCGGGCCCGGGGGCGTCCTTGTCGTCGACCTCGGCGTGCTCGGCGGGATCGTCGGCGGTCTCCGACCGGCTCGTGCCCAGCACCCCGCGCATCGGGCGCACGAACTTGTAGCCGACGTTGCGCACGGTGCCGATGAGCTGCTCGTGCTCGGGACCGAGCTTGGCGCGCAGGCGCCGCACGTGGACGTCGACGGTGCGCGTGCCGCCGAAGAAGTCGTAGCCCCAGACCTCCTGCAGCAGCTGGGCGCGGGTGAAGACGCGGCCGGCGTGCTGGGCGAGGTACTTGAGGAGCTCGAACTCCTTGTAGGTGAGGTCGAGCGGGCGCCCGCGCAGCCGCGCGGTGTAGGTGGCCTCGTCGATGACCAGCTCACCGAGGACGAGCGCGCCGTCGGCCCCGGCGCCGTCGGAGGCGCGCCGGGCCCGCAGCAGGCGCAGGCGGGCGTCGATCTCGGCGGGCCCGGCACCCGGCAGCAGCACCTCGTCGACGCCCCACTCGAGGGACACGGCGACGAGGCCGCCCTCGGTGAGGACGGCGATGACGGGCACGTCCAGGCCGGTGGAGCCGAGCAGGCGGCACAGGCTGCGGGCGGCGGCGAGGTCGTGGCGGGCGTCGACCAGCACGGCGTCGTGCGGGCCCGCGTCGAGCAGGGCCGCGACCTCGGGGGCCGCGGTCCGGAGTCCATGGGGTAGCAGGGCCAGCGACGGCAACACTGACGTCGGCTCGGGGTCGGCGGTGAGCAGTAGGAGCTCCACGCTGTTCTCCCTCCGCGATCGTGGGTCGAACGATAGACCAGTTCACCGCGCTGTCACCCGCCCGCGCGTTCCATGTCACTTCGCTCCGTCCGCCCGGCTCCGGACGACCCGGCGCGGCCCGTCGACCAGGCAGGACCGTCACCGGGCTACGGTGGGTGAGCAAGGCGCGCGGTATCACCTCGACGGGTGCTCGCGGGACGTCGTCACGGCGACGGGGGGAGGGCTGCGGTGCCGGGCTGGGTGCTCGTGGTGGTCGTCGTCGCGCTGGTGGTGGTGCTCGTCGCCGGCCTCGCGCTCGCACTGCTGCGGCTGCGGCGCCGCCGGGCCGCACGTCTGCCGATGCCGTCGCCCGCCCCGGTCGACGACCCCGGGCCGGAGGGCACCCGCCGCGACCTGCGGGCGGTGTCGCCGCACCCGAGCAGCCCGGTCAGCGGTGTCCTCCCCCACGACCTCGCCGCACCGCCCGGGGGCCTCGCGCTGCTGCAGCTGTCCTCGCAGTTCAGCGCCGACTGCCGCGCCTCGCGTGCCGTGCTCACCGACGTCGCCTCGGAGCACCCCGGGGTGACCGTCCGCGAGGTGGACGTGGCGATGCGGCCCGAGCTGGTGCGGCTCCTGCGCATCGACCGCACCCCGACGACGCTGGTCGTCGACCCCCGCGGCGTCGAGCTCGCCCGCACCGTCGGCGTGCCGCGACGGGCCGATCTGCTGGGCACGCTCGCCCCGCTGCGGCGCACGGGCTGAGGCGGGACCACGGACGGGTGAGATCACCCTCGGTCGGGGGCCGAATCTTCGGTAGCGTGGCGGCCGTGAACGGAGGGCTCACCCAGCGCCGCGCGGTCGATCTGTGCCGCGTCGACTCCAGCCTCTGTCGCTGACCCCTCCCCGGACGACGTCCGCCCGGAGACCGTTCACCTGAGTCATCCCAGTGTGTCCGCTGGTCCCGGCCGTGCGCGTCGCCCGTCCGCACCGTCCGAACAACCGAGCAATCCCGAGGAGCAGGACACACATGAGCCGCCAGGACGCCCTGGTCAGTGCCGACTGGGCCGAGCAGAACCTCGACGCCCCGAACACCGTCTTCGTCGAGGTCGACGAGGACACCACCGCGTACGACGGGGGGCACATCCCCGGCGCGGTGAAGCTCGACTGGAAGACCGAGCTGCAGGACCCGGTGCGCCGCGACTTCGTCGACAAGGCGGGCTTCGAGAAGCTGCTCTCCTCGAAGGGCATCGCGAACGACGACACCGTCATCCTCTACGGCGGGAACAACAACTGGTTCGCGGCCTACGCGTACTGGTACTTCAAGCTCTACGGCCACCAGGCCGTGAAGCTCCTCGACGGCGGCCGCAAGAAGTGGGAGCTCGACGGGCGCAAGCTCGACACCGAGGTCCCGCAGCGCCCGGCGACGCAGTTCACCGCGCAGGAGCAGGACAGCTCCATCCGCGCGTTCCGCGACGAGGTCGTCAACGCCATCGGCACCAAGAACCTCGTCGACGTCCGCTCGCCCGACGAGTTCTCCGGCAAGCTCCTCGCCCCGGCGCACCTCCCGCAGGAGCAGGCGCAGCGCGGCGGCCACATCCCCTCGGCGCTGAACGTGCCGTGGTCGAAGGCCGCCAACGAGGACGGCACCTTCAAGTCGGACGACGAGCTCCGGAAGCTCTACTCCGAGCAGGGCCTGGACTCCTCGCGCCCGACCATCGCCTACTGCCGCATCGGCGAGCGCAGCTCGCACACCTGGTTCGCCCTGCACGAGCTGCTCGGCGAGACCGACGTGAAGAACTACGACGGCAGCTGGACCGAGTACGGCTCGCTCGTCGGTGTGCCGGTCGAGACGGGAGACGGAAAGTCCTGATGTGCAGCGCACCTGACCAGAACGCCGACCTGCCCGCCGGCACCGACCTGAGCAAGGAGTCGGTCGTCGTCGGCAAGGTGACCTCCAGGGGCTCGCCCGTCGGCGGCGCCTACGTCCGCCTCCTCGACGGCACCGGCGAGTTCACCGCCGAGGTCGTCTCGTCCGCCTCCGGCGACTACCGGTTCTTCGCGGCCCCCGGCACCTGGACCGTCCGCGCGCTCTCGCGCTCGGGCAACGGCCAGTCCGAGGTCGCCGTCGGCGGTCCGGGCCTCTTCACCACCGAGGTCGCCGTCGCCTGACCCACCAGCGAAGTGCCGTCACGGACGCTCAGCGTCCGTATCGGTACTTCGATCACCGGGACGCTCACGTCGCCCGCTCGCCACGCCCGCACCGGGCGCGGCGGGCGGGCGGTGTCGTTTCGTTAGGGTGGGCCGGTGGCGTGGTTCTACACCGTCCTGCTCGCCGCGTGCAGCGCCGGGATCCTGACCGTCGGCGTCGCGCTGACGCGGCGACTCTTCCGCGACGAGGTCCTCACCGGCGAGGAGGAGAGATGAGCACGCCCCCGACCCCCGACGACGCCGACCTGCCCGAGGGCAGCAGCGGCAACGAGGCCATCCGGGCCGCGGCCGAGCGCGCCGAGCACACCCGCGACGCGAACCTCCCGGCCTGGCCCGATCTGCCGATCGAGAACGACACCGCCAACCTGCGCCTCGGCCCCGAGCTGAACGACGCGCTGCTCGGCCTGCTGCCACTGGTCGGGGTGTGGCGGGGCGAGGGCGAGGTCGTCTACCCGACGATCGACGGCCCGTTCCACTTCGGTCAGCAGATCACCGTGGCCCACGACGGTCGCCCGTTCCTGTCCTGGGAGGCGCGCAGCTGGATCCTCGACGGGCCCGGGGGCGCGGTCGTGCGCCCCGCCGCCCGCGAGGTCGGCTGGTGGCGCGCGCAGGAGGACGGCACGATCGAGCTCCTGCTCGCCCACCACACCGGGATCATCGAGCTCTACTACGGCGCGAGCCGCACCCAGACCTCCTGGGAGCTGCAGACCGACGCGATCGCGCGCACCTCCACGGCCAAGGAGGTCAACGGCGCGACGCGGCTCTACGGCATCGTCGAGGACGGCGACCTCGCCTACGTCGAGGAGCGCGCCATGGAGGGCCAGCCGCTGCAGCCGCACACCTCCGCCCGCCTGCACCGCGTCGTCGGCTGACGCGTCCCCACCGTGGAGGTCCGCCCGGCCGGCCCGGAGGCCCTCCTGGTCGACCTCGACGGGCTCGACCAGGTGGCCGCGGTCGGGTCCGCGCTGCGCCACGCCCTCGACCGGGGCCGGCTGCCGGGGATCGTCGACGTCGTGCCCGCCGCCCGCACGGTGCTCGTCACCGCGCCCGGCGACGGCGCGGCCCTGCGGGCGGTCCGGACACTGCTCGACGACGTCGACACCACCGCCGTCCCGGACCGGGACGACGCGGGCACCGTCGAGCTGCCCGTGGTCTACGACGGCGAGGACCTCCCGCTCGTGGCCCGGGACGCGGGCTGGTCGGCCGCCGAGGTCGTCACGGCGCACACCGGCGCGTCGCTGACGGTCGCCTTCGGGGGCTTCGCGCCGGGCTTCGCCTACCTCACGGGGCTGCCCGAGCCCCTCCAGCAGCCCCGCCTCGACACCCCCCGGGCCCGGATCCCGGCCGGCTCCGTGGGCGTCGCCGGGGAGTTCGGCGGGGTGTACCCGCGCACCTCGCCGGGCGGGTGGCGGCTGATCGGGCGGCTCACCGACGACGCGCCGACGCTCTTCGATCCCGACCGCGACCCGCCGGCGCTGCTGGTGCCGGGGACGACGGTCCGCTTTCGAGACGCGGGGTCGGCGTGACCCGCGAGCTCGTGGTCACCGAGGTCGGCCCGCAGGCCCTCGTCGTCGACCGCGGACGGCCCGGCTGGGCCCACATCGGCGTCCCGCCGGCCGGCGCCGTCGACGGCCCCGCGCACGCGCTGGCCCAGCGCCTCGTCGGCAACCCGGCCGACGCCGCCGGACTGGAGGTCCTCCTCGGCGGCCTCGCCCTCCGCGCCACGGCGGCGACCACGGTCGCGCTCACCGGCCCGCCCGGCGGCCTATGGCGGCACCGCGTCGGCGCGCCGGACCGGGCGCTCGCCTCCCACCAGCCCGTGCACCTGCTCGCCGGGGACGTCGTGACGGTTCCGCCGCCGAGCACGGGACTGCGCGGCTACCTGGCCGTCGGCGGGGGCATCACGGTCGACCCGGTGCTCGGCAGCCGCAGCGCGGACACCCTCTCGGGGCTCGGGCCGCCGGCGCTGGAGGTCGGCACCCGGCTCCCGCTCGGCCCACCGCCGCCCGTCCCGCCCGTCGGCACCGGCGCGATCGGCGTGTCGGTCGCCCCGGACGCCGCCGTGCTGCGCCTGCACCTCGGGCCGCGGGCCGACTGGGTCGACGGGGCCGCCGAGCGCCTGCGCGCCGGGACGTGGACCGTGGCCCCGACCGGTGACCGTGTCGGCGTGCGGCTCGAGGGCCCGCCGCTCGCGCGTGCGGCGGAGCGCCGCGGCGTGGAGCTGCGCAGCGAAGGTCTGGTCGGCGGTGCCGTGCAGGTGCCGCCGGACGGGCAGCCCGTCGTGTTCCTCGCCGATCACCCGACGACCGGCGGCTATCCCGTCGTCGGCGTCGTCGACCCCGCCGAACTGGCGGTGTTCGCCCAGCTCCGGCCCGGGTCGTCGGTGCGGTTCTCGCCGGTGGTGGGGTCGCCGCCGGGTACCTGATCCCCGGGGAGCAGGCCGAGGCCGCGCGCGACGACGGTCGCGAGCCGGTCCTCGTCGACGCCCACGAGACCGGCCACCTGCGCCGGGCTCAGTCCGGCGCGCAGCAGCGCGGTGACGTCCTTCTCCCCCGGCGCGCCGCCGGAGCCGTTCGCGCCGCCCTCCGCGGCCGCCAGCGCCGCCACCGCGGCGCCCGGATCCCGCAGGAGCACGGCGAGCAGCCGGTCCTTCGCCGACTCGGTGGCGCCGTCGGCCGGAGCCGCCGGCGAGGACGCGCGCGGCGTCGGGGACGGCGGGACCGCGGTCCCGTCCGCGCCGCCGTCGGGGCCCTCCGCATCGGCCGCGGCGTGGCGGGGTCGGTGGGCGGCCGGGGGCTGGTCGGCGTCAGGAGTGTCCGGCGCGGCGGCGGCGGTCGCGAGGCTCACGGCGTACGGCCGGAAGAGCGGCGCGACCGGACGGTCCGCGGCCGGGGTCGGCGGGGGGCCCGTGGCCGGGGCCGTCGGGGTGCTCGCGCTCGGGCTCACCGCAGCGCTCTCGCTCGGGGTCGCGGGGCCGTCCGCGGCGTCCGTGCCGGCCTCGTCGCCGTCGCCTGCCGTGTCCGCCCTGACGTCCGTGGCTTCCGTGAGCGCCGTGACCGCCGTGTCGTCCGCCGGTACCTCGGCGCCACCGTCGGGCGCCGCGCCGCTCGCCGACGTCTCGCGGTCGTCTCCCGCGAGCCCCGCCCGCACGGCGTCGACGTCGAGCGGATCGGTCGACGGGTCCGCGTAGTCCGCGCGCGACGTCTCGTCCGGGGAGTCACCCAGGTTCGACACGGGCTTGCGGGTCACGTTCCGGGGCGCCGCCTCGCCCGGCGGGCCGGTCCACGCGGCCTCGGGGTCGGCCCGTCCCGCCTCGAGCGCCGGCGGCGGCCAGGCCGCGGCGGCCGCGGCGCGCCGCGCGCGGCGGCGGCGCACACCGGAGACGACGATCAGCACCAGGGCGATCACCAGGAGGACGGCAGCCACCACGATCCACGTGATCGGGGACTCGAGCACGCGCATGACCGCAGACGGTACGCCGTCCGGGCGCGTCGCGGCGGGTCGAACGGTCACTGACCGTCGGACGGGTCACCCGTCTGCCGCACGCTCCGGCGTCGATGGGGCCGGACGGGTCGCCGCCGTCGAGGGGTGGGCGCCCTCGGTCACCTCGACCGCGTCCGCCGACCCGGTGTCGGCGTCGGGCCCGGTGTCGGGCGCCGTGTCCGCCGTGTCCGACGCCGTGTCCGACGGCGAGTCCGACGCGGTGTCCGTCGCGTCCCCGGGGGCCGGCGTGGCACCGACGGTCAGGGTGTCCTCGACCCCGGCCGCGGCGATCTGCTCGCGGGACGCCTCGACGGTCGGGTCCTGCCCGCGGGCGCGGCCGTCGGCGGCCGGCACGGCCGTGGGCGCGGGCGCCCCGGGCGGGACGGGACGCCCCGCGCCGTGGGGCGGGCGCGGAGCAGGGCCGGGCGGCGCGGGCGGACGTCCCGGACCCCGCCACGGGCCGGGCGCGGGCCCGGGTGCGCCCGAGGCCGCGGGCCGCGGCGGGACGGGCGGACCCGCCGACGGGCGCACCGGCCCGGAGACGATGTCGTCGAGACGGCCGCGCAGGCGGACGAGCTCGTCGACGACGGCGTCGCGCTGGGCCCGCAGCTCGGCGAGCGCGGCGCGGGACTCGGCGTGCTCGGCCAGCAGGGACTCCGCGGCCTTGCTGCGCACGAGCTGCGCCTCCTGCTCGGCGGCCTGCAGGATGCCGCGCAGGCGGTCGTTGAAGGCGCCCACCATGTCCGGGTTGCCCGCGACCTCCTCCTCGGCGAGGGGCGTGCGGCGCGCCTCCGGGATCGTGTCGGAGAGCCGCCCTTCGAGGGCGGCCGCGTCCGGGCCGGGCGCGGAGCGCCGGCGTTCGCGGACGGCGAGCTGCGCGCGGAGCTGCGCGTTCATCCGGCGCAGGCCGGCCACGTGCTCGTCGACCTGGCGGCGGTCGTAGCCCCGCAGCACGACGTCGAAGTGCGGACCGGGGCTGTCCTCCTCGATGCCCGAGAGGTCCAGGTAGTGCTCCGCGTCGGGCGGTGTGCGTCCCTGCTCACCGGTCGTCATCATCACCTGCCTGGGGCCGGGAACGGCGGAGCGCCGGCTGTGGGCGCGGAACCCTGCCGATCGTAGGGACCGCGGCAGCCCCGTGCACGGAGCGGCGGCGGCCCGACGCGCCGCGTGCACCCGTCGGAGGACCGCCGGCGAGGCCTACCATCAGTGGGGTGGACACCGAACTGCGGCAGACGCTGCACCGTCGCGGCCTGCGCATGACCCCGCAGCGCCAGCTGGTGCTCGACGCGGTCGCGGAGCTCGGTCACGCCACACCGGAGACGATCTGCACCCGGGTGCAGGAGATCGCACCCGCGGTGAACATCACCACGGTCTACCGGACGCTGGACCTGCTCGAGCAGCTCGGGGTCGTCAAGCACACGCACCTCGGGCACGGGGCGCCGACGTACGCGACGTCCGAGCACGAGCACGTCCACCTCGTCTGTCACCACTGCGGCCGGGTCGACGAGATCGAGGCCTCGGCTCTCGACGACCTGGCCGGCGCCCTGCGGGAGTCGCACGGCTTCCGCCTGGACGCCACGCACGTCGCGCTGTCGGGCACCTGCCGCGACTGCGCGGACCGCGCCGACGCCGAGCTCGCGGAGGACGCCCCGTGACCTCTTCCCCTTCCTTCGACGAACCGGGGGCCGTTGCGCCCCAGCCCGCCGACGACGGCACGGAGCCGGAGCTCGACGCCGCCGTCCCCGCCCACTACGGCGACCCGTTCGGCGAGCAGCGCGCGCTGACCCGCCGCGCCGGGGTCGTCGACCGCTCCCAGCGCGGGATCCTGCGCGTCACCGGGCCCGAGCGGCTGAGCTGGCTGCACCTGCTGCTGTCGCAGCAGGTCGCCGACCTGCCCGACGGCGCGGGCACCGAGGGCCTCGTTCTCGACGCCCAGGGCCGCATCGAGCACCACGCCGTGCTCGCCCACGTCGACGACACGGTGTGGCTCGACGTCGAGCCCGGCCGGGCGGCCGCGCTGGCCGACTACCTCGACCGGATGCGCTTCTGGTCCCAGGTCGAGGTGGCCGACGCCACCGGGGAGTGGGCCCTGCTCTCGCTCGTCGGGCCCGCCGTGGACGAGGTGCTCACCGCCGCGGGCGTGGACGCCCCCCACGGCGACCACGCGGCGGCAGCGCTCCCGGGCGCCGGAGACGGAGCGCAGCGGAGCTCGACCCATGAGACCGGCATCGTGCGGCGCATGCCCTGGCCCGGTCCGGACGCCGAGGGCGCGGTCGACCTGATCGTGCCGCGGGACGGCCTCGCGTCGTGGTGGTCGCGGCTGCGCGGCGCCGACGCCCGCCCCGCGGGCCACGACGCGTTCGAGGCGCTGCGGGTCGCGTCGCTGAAGCCGCGTCTCGGCCTCGACACCGACGAGCGCGCCATCCCGCACGAGATGGGTTGGATCGGCGAGGCCGTGCACCTGCAGAAGGGCTGCTACCGCGGCCAGGAGACGGTCTCGCGCGTCGCCAACCTGGGACGTCCCCCGCGGCAGCTCGTGCTCCTGCACCTGCAGTCCGGGGACGACCCGCTGCCGCTGCCGGGCACGCCGGTGCTCGCCGCGGAGGGCGGGCGCGCGGTCGGCCGGATCGGCAGCGCGGTGCGTCACCACGAGCTGGGGACGGTCGCGCTCGCCCTGCTCAAGCGCTCGGCGATCGCGTCCGCCACCGGCGCCGAGCTGTGGGTGGCGCCGGAGGGCGAGGGCTTCGTGCCGGGCCCGGCCACCGTCGACCCCGACTCGATCCCGCCGGACACCGGCGAACCGCCCGGGCGCGCGGCGATGCGGCGGCTGAAGGGGTGACCCTCCTCGGCCCCGACGACGTCGCCGCGGCCGCGGCGGTGCTCGCCGGGGTCGCCGAACGCACGCCGGTCCAGGACCTCACGGGGGACCTCGCCGGTCTCGCGGTCAAGCGCGAGGACCGGCAGCCGATCGGCGCGTTCAAGCTGCGCGGGGCCTACCACGCCGCGAGCCGCCTGACGCCCGAGCGGCGCGCGGCCGGGCTCGTCACCCACTCCTCGGGCAACCACGGGCGCGCCCTCGCCTGGGTCGCACGGCAGCTCGGTGTCCCGTGCACGGTCGTGGCCCCCGACGACGCCGTGGCCGCCAAGGTCGCCGCGATGGCCGACCTCGGCGCCCGGCTGGTGCGCGTCCCCGCCGACCGGCGCGAGTCCGCGGCCGACGCCGTCGTCGCCGAGACCGGCGCGACCCTGGTCCCGCCCTACGACCACCGTGACGTCATCGCGGGGCAGGGCACGGTCGGCGCCGAGATCCTCGCCGACCGCCCGGACGTCGAGCGGGTCGTCGTCCCGGTCGGCGGCGGCGGGCTGATCAGCGGCATCGCGGCGGCGCTGCGCGGGTCCGGGGTGCGCGTGGTCGGTGCCGAGCCCACGCTGGCCGGGGACGCGGCGGCGAGCAAGCGGGCCGGTGAGCGGGTCCGCTGGCCCCGGGAGAGCGTCGCCGCCACGGCCGCCGACGGCCTGCGCGCCACCGTGCTCGGGGAGCTCACCTGGCCGCACGTCCGCGATCTCGTCGACGAGGTGGTGACCGTCGACGAGGAGGCGATCGCCGACGCCACCCGGCGCCTGCACCGCGCCGGCGTGCCCTGCGAGGCCAGCGGCGCCGTCTCCACCGCCGCCTGGCGGGCGATGCCGCCCGAGGATCGCGCGCGGCGCACGGTCGCCGTGGTCAGCGGCGGCAACGTCGACCCCGCGTGGCTCGCCCGGGTGCTGGCGGACGGCGGGAGGCCCGTGCCGACATCCGGGTGACACGCCCAGCGCCGAGCGACCGGCGCGCGCGCGGCACGCACCTCTCGACGCGTCGACCCGGGTGCGGGATGACATCCCCCACGTCGGTCGCGCACCATGGCGCACATGATCGAGTTCCGGCAGGGCGGTCGTCGGCGCCTCGACCGCGTGCTCGACCCCGCCTTCCTCGCCGACCTGACGACGTGCCCGATGGACGACGTCCGCGCCAGGCGTGACGACGCGGCCCAGGAGGAGACCGACCTGTCCTACCTGCGCCGTCTGCTGCACGCGCGGATGGACATCGTCCGGTTCGAGCAGCGCCGCCGCGTCGCCGCCGACCGGGGCGAGGACGCCCCGTCGCTGGTCGACGAGCTGCCACGCATCCTCGCCGACAACGCCCTCGGCCCGTCCGCGGGCCGCGGCCGGCACCACACCGTGCAGCCCTCGCGCGCCGAGTCGCACCGGCGCCACGTCGAGGCCTTGCTCGCCGACACCGGCCTCTCCGACGTCGCGAGCCTCTCCGAGGCCGACCTCACGGCCGCCGCGACCGCGTACGCCGAGGAGGAGGGCTCCGTCTCCGAGCACCGCGGCCGCGTGCAGCAGGTCATGGACGCCTGCAACGACGAGCTGGGCCGGCGCTACCGCGACGGCTCCGCCTCGGTCGACGACCTCCTGCGCAAGGAGCGCGAGGGTGCCTGACGGCAGCTAGTTCGCGCGCTGGTGGGCCGCGACGCCGGCCCAGAAGTCGCGCAGGCGCCGGTAGCTCCCCATCGCCCGCTCGGCGTCGCCGGCCCGCAGGGCCTCGAGCGCCTCGGCGACGTCCTCGGCGGAGGTGTCGGCCGCGAGCGTCTGGTCGTCCATCAGCTGCACGAGGCCGCCGTAGTCGAGCTCGACGAGCGCGCCGGCGTCGAAGTGGCGCATCCACCGCGCCGTGTCGCGCAGCACGTCCGACGGCCCGTCCTCGCCGAGGGTCTCGGTCAGGAGGTCGGCGCCCTGGTCGGCGCGGGCGAGCGCATCGGCCATCGACATGCGCCAGTAGCAGCGGCGGGCCGGCGCCTCGGGTGCGGTGACCGCGTCGTCGCTCGGCAGCACCAGGATGCGCTCGGCCGGGTCGACGAGCGCGAACCACGGCAGGGGGACGGTCCAGGTCGCCGAGACGATGTGCGTGGCCGAGTCGCCGAGCTCGGCGACGACGGCCTCCGCGCGGGAGCGCACCACCGACTCCTCGACCGGCAGCGCCGCGCTGCGCAGCACGGGCGTCTCGCCGCTGAGGAACCCGACCAGGGCCGCCGCGGCGCGGGGGCGGGTCTCCAACGGGCACACGAGCGTCTTCGGCCCGACCGGCTCCTGCCCGCTCGTCCCGCCCGGTCCCTCGGCCAGGAGCACGTCGGCCGGGCCGTCGTAGGACGTGCCGTCGCTGCGCTCCCCGGGGAGCAGCCGCGGCGGGACGCCCAGCTGTGCGCGGAGACACACATCACGATCGCGACGTCCGGCGTCGACCACCGGCACCGCGCCGCGGGTCAGACCGGCCCGCACCCGCGCTGCCAGCGGTCCCTGCAGCGCACCGAGGGGTTCGTAGACGCGCAGGTAGCAGACGAAGGGAGCGGGCACGGGCGCCGATCGTGCCATGTCACGTCGCGACCCCGATCGGACACACGGTATTGTCGTGGGTACGAGAGTTACCTCAGATTTCAGGGGGCCGCCGGAACAGTCCGGCCGCCCCCGCCCTGTGCGAGGGGGTCCAGCCATGGGACGCGGACGAGCCAAGGCCAAGCAGACGAAGGTGGCCCGAGAGCTCAAGTACAGCTCCCCGAACACGGACTTCGACGCGCTGCAGCAGGAGTTGGGCAGCGGCGACGACCGGTTCACGCGACGCTCCGACGACGACGAGCAGGTCGACGCGCGCTGGGGTGAGTACAGCTACGACGAGCGGTGACCTCCGCTCTCCTTCGCTGACACGGTTCCCTCCCGGGGACGGCGTGCTTCGCCGCCCACCGGGCGGGTATCCGCGCCTCGTGACCAAGGCGTTCAGCAAGGGCGACGACGTGAAGTGGAACTGGGGTCCCGGCCAGGCCGAGGCCACCGTGAAGGAAGTCCACACCGATCGCGTCGAGCGCACCATCGACGGCAAGAAGAAGACCCGCAACGGCTCGGACGACAACCCGGCCTACGTGCTGGAGCAGTCCGACGGCCAGCGGGTGCTCAAGCTCCACTCGGAGCTCATGCCCGACGACTAGCGGCCACCTCAGAAGCGGGGGTGGTCGCCCCTCAGGACCGCGTGCCCGTGCTTCTTGCCGGCCTCGTCGTCGTCGGCGGTGGCCCGCACCTCGCCGAGCACCCAGGACGGCACGTGCTTGGCCGTCAGCACCGCCATGGCGCGGTCGACGTCGTCGGGCGGCAGCACGACCACCATCCCGACGCCCATGTTGAAGGTGCGCTCCATCTCCTCGCGGGTCACCCGGCCGCGGGAGGCGATGAGCTTGAAGACGGGCGCCGGGGTCCACGTCGTGCGGTCGAGCTCGGCGGTGACGCCGGCGGGCAGCACGCGGGCGAGGTTGGCGCACAGGCCGCCGCCGGTGACGTGCGCGAAGGTGCGCACGTCGGTCTCGGCGGCCACGGCCAGGCAGTCGCGGGCGTAGATGCGGGTGGGCTCGAGCAGCTCCTCGCCCAGCGTGCGGCCGAACTCCTCGACGTGGCCGTCGAGCGACATCCGCCCGATCTCGAGGAGCACCTGGCGGGCCAGCGAGTAGCCGTTGGAGTGCAGGCCCGACGCGGCCATCGCGACGACGGTGTCGCCCGGCCGGACACGGTCCGGTCCGAGCATCCCGTCCGCCTCGACGACGCCGACGCCCGTGGCCGACAGGTCGTAGTGGTGGGGCTCCATGACACCCGGGTGCTCGGCGGTCTCGCCCCCGAGCAGCGCGCAGCCGGCGAGCCGGCAGCCCTCGGCGATACCCGAGACGATCTTCTCGACCTTCTCCGGCACGAGCTTGCCGATGGCCAGGTAGTCCTGGAGGAACAGGGGCTCGGCCCCGCAGACGACGAGGTCGTCGACCACCATCGCCACCAGGTCGCGGCCCACGGTGTCGTGCTTGTCGGCGGCCTGCGCGACCGCGAGCTTGGTGCCGACGCCGTCAGTGGACGCCGCCAGCACCGGCTCCCGGTAGCGCCCGGTGCGCAGCGCGAACAGCCCCGCGAACCCCCCGATGCCGCCCAGGACCTCCGCGCGCGACGTCGACGCCGCCAGCGGCTTGAGCCGGTCGACCGCACGGTCCCCCGCCTCCACGTCGACCCCGGCCGCGGCGTAGCTGGCGCCGGTGCCGTGCGGATCGGCCGCGCGCGCCGGGTCCTCGGGGGCGTGGGTCATCGGTCGGGTACCTCGCAGGGCGGGTGGGAGGGGCGTCAGGGACGGCTCAGGGCGTCCTCGGCACCGTATCCCGGGCTGCCGAGCAGCTCGCCGGTCGTCCGTCCGGTGTGCACCACGGGTCCGCCGGAGTCGCCGTCGCCGCAGCTGGCGCCGGTGACGTCCTCGAGGAGGTGCTTGCCGACCATCGCGTCCGAGGGCAGCGGGATCGGGTACTCGCCGGAGAAGCACGCCGTGCACAGCCGCGACCGCGGCTGGTCGGTCGCCGCGACGAGACCTTCCTGGGAGATGTAGCCCAGGCTGTCCGCCCCGACGGAGCGGCGCACGCCCTCGTCGTCGAGGCCGTTGGCGATGAGCTCGGCCCGCGAGGCGAAGTCGATGCCGTAGAAGCAGGGCCAGCGCACCGGCGGGCTCGCGATGCGCACGTGCACCTCGACCGCGCCCGCCTCGCGCAGCATCCGCACCAGCGAGCGCTGGGTGTTGCCGCGGACGATCGAGTCGTCGACGACCACGAGGCGCTTGCCGCGGATGATCTCGCGGAGCGGGTTGAGCTTGAGCCGGATGCCCAGCTGGCGGATGGTCTGCGAGGGCTGGATGAAGGTGCGGCCCACGTAGGCGTTCTTGACCAGGCCCTGGCCGTAGGGGATGCCCGAGCCCTCGGCGTAGCCGATCGCGGCCGGCGTGCCCGACTCGGGCACGGGGATGACGAGGTCGGCCTCGGCGGGGTGCTCGCCGGCGAGCCGGCGCCCGATCTCGACCCGCGCGGAGTGCACGCCCCGGCCGGCGATCGAGGTGTCGGGGCGGGCGAGGTAGACGTACTCGAAGATGCAGCCCTTCGGCTCCGGCGCGGCGAAGCGGGAGCTGCGCAGGCCCTCGGCGTCGATGGCGATCAGCTCACCGGGCTCGACCTCGCGGACGAACGAGGCGCCGACGATGTCCAGCGCTGCGGTCTCGGAGGCCACGACCCAGCCGCGGTCGAGGCGGCCCAGCACCAGCGGGCGCACGCCGTGGCGGTCGCGGGCGGCGTAGAGCGTGGTCTCGTCGCAGAAGGCGAGGCTGAACGCGCCCTGCAGGTCGGGCAGCAGCCGCAGCGCCGCCTCCTCGACCCCGAGGTCGGCCGCGGAGTCGGCGAGCAGCCCGGTGACGACGTCGGAGTCGGTGGTGGCGCCGTCGAGCGCCGAGCGCCCCCGGTGCGCGCGGTGCGCGTGCCCGTTGCCGGCCGCGGCGCCGTCCCGGCGGCGGACGAGCTCGGCGGTGTTGACCAGGTTGCCGTTGTGCCCCAGCGCCAGCCCGGTGCCCGCCGCGGTGGTGCGGAAGGTCGGCTGGGCGTTCTCCCAGGTGGGCGAGCCCGTGGTCGAGTAGCGCGTGTGGCCGACCGCGAGGTGGCCGCGCAGGGACGACAGCGTCTGCTCGTCGAAGACCTGGCTGACCAGCCCGAGGTCCTTGAACACGACGATCTGTCGGCCGTCGCTGACGGCCATCCCGGCGGCCTCCTGGCCGCGGTGCTGGAGCGCGAAGAGCCCGAAGTAGGTGAGCTTCGCGACCTCCTCGCCGGGGGCCCAGACACCGAAGACGCCGCACTCCTCCTTCGGCCCGTCGTCGAACGACGGCGCCTCGGGAGGCGGGGAGGTGGAAGGCGTCGTGGTGAGGGCGGGCCGTGGATCGGGTCCGGCTGGGTCCACCGGGACGGCTCCTTGTCGACGGTGATGCCACGAGTCGTGCCGGGACCCAGCCTACGCGCACCGGCCCGTCCCGGGGACCGCGACGCGGCTCTCAGCGGCCGGTCGTGACGGCCAGCGGCGCGCCCCGGCGCAGCAGGTCCGCGACGTCGGCGGCGGGCAGCGCCGGCGCGAAGAGCCAGCCCTGGCCCTCGTCGCACCCGAGCGCCCGCAGCCGGGTCGCCTGTGCCGCGGTCTCGACGCCCTCGGCGGTGACGGTGAGGTCGAGCGCGTGGCCGAGCGAGACGAGGGTGCCGACGATGCGCTCGTCGACCTCGTCCGAGAGCTCCTCCTCGCGCAGGCCCTCGCCGAAGGAGCCGTCGAGCTTGATCACGTCGACGGGGAGTTTCCGCAGGTAGGAGAGGTTCGAGTAGCCGGTGCCGAAGTCGTCGACGGCGATGCGCACGCCCATGGCCCGCAGGCCGTCGAGGGCCTTGAGCGGGGCGCCCTCGTCGGTGGTGAGCGCGCGCTCGGTGAGCTCGACCTGCAGGCGGTGCGACGGCAGGCCGGTGCGGTCGAGCAGCGCGGCCACCTCGGCCACCAGCCCGGGTTCGTGGAGCTGGCGCGGCGCGACGTTGACGCTGACGAACGGGGCGCCGTCGCCGAACTCGGCGTACCAGTCGCGTGCGTCACGGCACGCCATCTCCAGCACCGCCCGCCCGAGCGCCACGATGACGCCGGTCTCCTCGGCGGGCCCGATGAACAGCGACGGCGAGAGCACGCCGAGGCGCGGGTGCTGCCAGCGCACCAGCGCCTCGACACCGCGGACGCGGTGGTCGGCCAGCGACACCAGCGGCTGGTAGAGCACGAAGAACTCGCCGTGCGCCACGGCCGAGGGCAGCGCGGCCGAGAGCGTGAAGCGGGCGGTCTCGGCCTCGTCTCGGCCCGGGTCGTGCACGGCCCAGCGGCCGCGACCCTCGGCCTTGGCCGTGTAGAGCGTGATGTCCGCGGCCCGCATGAGGTCGACGGCGTTGGTCTCGCGGACGGCCTGTTCGACGACGCCGATGCTCGCGCCGACCGAGAGCTCCTGCCCGGCCAGGGGCAGCGGCGGCGAGAGGGCGGCCAGCAGCCGGTCGGCGAGGGTCACGAGGCGGTCGACGCCGTGGGAGTCCTCGACGAGCACCACGAACTCGTCCCCGCCCGAGCGCGCGACCAGCTCGCCCTCGCGGGTGCAGTTCTCCAGTCGCCGGGCGACCTCCTGGAGCATGAGGTCGCCGACACCGTGGCCGAGGCTGTCGTTGATGGTCTTGAAGCCGTCGAGGTCGAGGAAGCACACGCCGACCCGCCGCGTGGAGTCCGGCCCGGCCTCGGCGAACACCCGCTCGAGGCGCTCGGTGAAGCGCGCGCGGTTGGCCAGCGTGGTCAGCGGGTCGTGGTAGGCCTGGTAGGCGAGGTGCTCCTGCAGGCGGTGCCGGTCGGTGACGTCCTCGAGCATCGCGAGCTGGTAGGCGGGCCTGCCCTCCTCGTCGCGCACCAGCGACAGCGTCAGGTGCCCGACGATCTCCTCGCCGGTGCGCCGGTAGAACCGCTTCTCGAGGCGGAAGTTGTCGATCTCGCCCCGCACCAGGCGCTCGTAGAGCTCCCAGACCGACCGCGCGTCGTCGCGGTGGGCGAGGTCGCTGACGCGCAGCCGACGGAACTCGTCGGCGGTGTGCCCGAAGATGCGCATCATCGACGGGTTGACCTCGAGGATGCGCCCCTCCATGTCGCCGAGCCCGATCCCGATCGCGGCCTCGTGGAAAATCGCGCGGAACCGGGCCTCGCTGGCGTGCAGAGCCTGCTCGGTGTGGTGGCGCGCGACGAGCACCGCCCGCCGGATGGCCTCCTGCTCGTCGAGGGTGCGGTCCCGCAGCGTCGCGGCGTACCCGGCGGCGAGCGCCGCGGTGACGGCGTGGACGGCGGGGCCCGTCCCCGGCCCGTACAGCGCGGGGATCTGCTCGGTCAGCATCACCAGCGTCCGCTCGACGGTCGCCGTGCCGGTGAAGTGGGCCGCGACGAGGCGGCGCCCGACCTCCGCGCCGTCCTCGGGGCGCGGCGGGTCGGCGAGGACGGCGTCGACCACCATGACGGCGAGCTCGCGCAGGTGCGCCTGCAGCTCGTCGGACGCCATCGGCACGTAACTGGTGCCCTCGACCTCGTCGGCCCACGCGGCGGCCAGGGTGTCGACGGGGTCGGCTCCCGGCCGACGGCCGCTCCCGGGAGCGGCGGGCACGCGCTCAGTCACGACGGCCCACGGCGGCGTAGCCGGTGAAGCGCTCGGGCGCCGTGAGCGGCGCGGACGGGTCGTCGGGGCGCCACTGCGGCAGGAACACCAGACCCGGCTCGACGAGCGTGAAGCCGTCGAGCAGCCCGGCGACCTCGTCGCGCGTGCGCATCGTCATCGGGGTGGCCGTGCGGCGGTAGAGCGACTGGTGCTCGCCGGCGCGGTCGGGGGCGCCGTCCGCGCTCGCGTGGCTGATCACCAGGTGGCTGCCCGGCGCCAACGCCTCCCGGTAGCGCGCGAGCACGTCCGCCGGCCGGCGCTCGTCACCGACGAAGTGCAGCAGGGCGACGACGAGCAGCCCGACCGGTCGCGAGAGATCGAGCAGCGACCGCGTCGCCGGCGCCCCGAGCACCCCGTCGACGTCCACCAGGTCGGCCTGGACGACGCCCGTCCGCGGGTCGTCGGCGAGCAGGGCGCGCGAGTGGGCGACCGCCACCGGGTCGATGTCGACGTAGACCACCCGGGCGTCGGGGCGCACGGCCTGGGCGACCTCGTGGACGTTGCCGACCGTCGGGATCCCCGAGCCGATGTCGAGGAACTGGTCGATGCCCTGGTCGGCGAGGTGGCGCACGGCGCGGCGCAGGAAGGCGCGGTTCGCCTGCATGATCCTCGGCAGCTCGGGCCAGTCGGCGACCGCGGCGGCCGCCATGGCCCGGTCGGCCGCGAAGTTGTGCAGCCCGCCCAGGTAGTGGTCGTACACGCGCGCGGCGCTCGGTCGCTCGACGTCCACGCCGTCGGGAACCCAGCTCGGCCGCTCCAACCGGGCCTCCCCTCCCCTGGACCAGCAGTGTGGTCACGGTCCGGTCATGGCGATAGTACGGGCACTACCGGTACGGCTCAGCCGTTCTCACTCGTTCGGTGAACATCCACCACCGGGAGCCATCGGGCGATCTCGGGCGCGCGGTGCCCGGAGACCGAGACCCGGTCGGTCGCGCCCTCCCAGGTCAGGAGGCCGAGCGCGAGGGCCAGCCAGGTCGCCGCGTCGGTCTCGACGACGTTGGGCGGGGTGCCCCGGGTGTGCCGCGGGCCTTCGATGCACTGCACCGCCCCGAACGGCGGGACGCGGACCTCCACGGAATGGCCGGGGGCGCGGTGCTCCAGGCTCCGCAGCGACGAGCGCACGGCGGCCGCGAGCACGGGGCGCGGCGGACGCTCCACGGTGTCCGGGTCCCGGACCCAGGGCACCACGGCCAGGAGGTCCTCCCGCACATGGGCGGGGTCGGGGGCTCGGCGGGGCACGGTCGTCCAGGATAGGGGCGTGCCGTGCGTCCGCTCCCTCGTCCTGCTCGGCGTCCTCGCACCGTTCGCGTGGCAGGCCTGGCGGCTGTGGGGCGCGGCGACGATGGAGCCCGACCACGCCGCGTACTGGCGGCGTCGCCGGCGCAGCCCCGGGGGCGTGCTGCTCGTGGCGCTCGGCGACTCGCTGGCGCAGGGGCTGGGCGCGGTGCACCCCGAACGGTCCTGGGCGGGCCGGCTCGCCGACGCCATCGAGGCCCGCGACGGCGTGCGGGTCCGGGTGGTGAACCTCGGCGTCTGCGGCGCCACCGCCGCCGACGTCGTCGCCGACCAGCTCCCGGCCGTGCCGCCGGAGGCGTTCACCGACCCCACCGCGCTGATCGCGCTCGCCGTCGGCACCAACGACGCCGCGCAGGACACGCCCGTCGACGCCTTCCGCCGCGACCTGGAGACCCTGTGCGCGGCGCTGCCCGCCGGGTCGCTCGTCGCCGACGTGCCCGACCTGCAGCGCGGCGTGGTGCGCGAGCGCGGGATCGTGCTCGCCGAGATCGCCCGCGAGGTCGTCGCCGCCCACCCGGGTCTGCGCCCCGTCGCGCTCGAAGCCGCGACCCACGACATCAACCGCGTCCTCGACTCCGGCCCCGACTTCGCCCACCCCAACGGCCGCGGCTACCGGCGCTACGGCGCCGCCTTCGCCGCAGCACTGGGGTGACGTGCCAGCGAAGTGCCCCTATCGGCGTGCTCCCCTCATCGACGCTGAGAGCGTCCGTATCGGTACTTCGATCACCGGGGTGTCAGCGGTGGGCCACCGCTGACACCGAGTGTCCGTAGCGCCACACGCTCGAACGCTCGGAGATCAGGGGCGCGCCGTGCACGTCGGCGGGCGCCCGGAGGTGCCTGACGCGCTCCTGATCTCGACCGCGACCCGGCTGCCGACACGACCGGCACGTTCCGCAGGCGTCCGGGCCCAACGATCATGCGCAGCGTGCCCCCTCGCGGCGCCCGCCCTCCCGACGCGCCGCCACCTCCCGTGATCAACGGGGACTTCACGCGCGTAGAAGCAGCGAACGTCCAGCTGAGCACGCCGATAGGGCGTTCGCTGCAACCACCCCGGGCGACGCCCAGGGGTCAGTCGAGGGCGGCGGGGAGGGTGGCCTCGCCGAGGGCGCGGAGCTCCGCGAGCGGGAGGGCGTCGACGCCCTCGATGCGCAGCACGTCACCGCCGACCTCGCCGAGCCGGGCGGCGGGCTGGCCGGCCTCGGCGCAGCGGCGGGCCAGCTCCGGCTCGTCGCCCGGCGCGACCGTGACGAGCATCCGCGCGCCGGACTCGGAGAAGAGCACGGTCGCGAGGTCCAGCCCGGGGGCCGGCGGCCCGGTGACCGTCGCGCCGCGACCCGTCGCGAGCGCGGCCTCGACGAGGGCCTGGGCGAGGCCGCCGTCGGAGAGGTCGTGCGCGCCGGAGAGCAGGCCGTCCGCACCCGCGGAGGCCATGAGGGCGGCGAGCCGGGCCTCGGCGGCGAGGTCCACGCGGGGCGGGGTGCCGCCGAGGTGGTCGTGCAGCACGCCGGCCCAGGTCGAGCCGTCGAGCTCGTCGCGGGTCCCGCCGAGCAGCCAGACGGCGTGCCCCTCGGGCCCGAGGCCGTGGGGGACGGCCCGTGCGACGTCGGCGAGGATCCCCAGCACCCCGACCACCGGCGTCGGCAGGATCGCGGCGGTGCCCGTCTGGTTGTAGAAGCTGACGTTGCCGCCGGTGACCGGGAGGGCCAGGGCCGCACAGGCCTCGGCCAGGCCGCCCACGGCCTCGGCGAACTGCCACATCACCGCCGGGTCCTCGGGCGAGCCGAAGTTGAGGCAGTCGGTGACGGCCACCGGGACCGCGCCGCTCGAGGCCACGTTGCGCACCGACTCGGCGAGGGCGAGCTGCGCACCGGCGCGCGGGTCGAGCTGGCAGAACCGGGCGTTGGCGTCGATCGACACGGCGACGCCCCGGCCGCCGGCCTCGTCGACGCGCACGATCCCGGCGTCGGCGGGTGTGGCCGCGGTGGTGTTGCCGCGGACGTAGCGGTCGTACTGCTCGGTGACCCAGGTCCGCGGCGCGAGGGCGGGCGAGGCCACCAGCGCGCGGATCTGCGTGGCGATCTCGTCGGGTGCGGTGGGCCGCGGCCGCCCGGCGACGGTGTCGGCCTGCAGCGCGTCCTGCCAGTCCGGCCGGGCGTAGGGGCGCTCGTAGACCGGCCCGTCGTGGGCGACGGTGCGCGGCGGGACGTCGACGACGGTCTCGCCGCGGTGGGTGATCTGCAGGTGCTCGCCGTCGGTGACCTCGCCGATCACGGTGGCGGTGACGTCCCAGCGCCGGCAGACGGCCATGAACGCGTCGACGTTCTTCGGCGTGACCACGGCGCACATCCGCTCCTGCGACTCGCTGGAGAGGATCTCGGCGGCCGTCATGTTCTCGGCGCGCAGGGGCACCGCGTCGAGGTCGACGTGCATGCCGCCGTCACCGGCGCTCGCGAGCTCGCTCGTCGCGCACGACAGCCCGGCGCCGCCGAGGTCCTGGATGCCGACGACGAGGCCGTCACGGAACAGGTCGAGGCAGCACTCGATGAGCACCTTCTCGGCGAAGGGGTCGCCGACCTGGACGCTCGGCAGCTTCTTGCGACCGGTGTCCTCGGCGAAGGTCTCCGACGCCAGGACCGAGACGCCGCCGATCCCGTCCAGCCCCGTGCGCGCCCCGAACAGCACGATCTTGTTGCCGGCGCCCGAGGCGAACGCGAGGTGCAGGTCCTCGTGGCGCAGGACGCCGACGCACAGGGCGTTGACGAGCGGGTTGCCCGCGTAGCTCGGGTCGAAGACGACCTCGCCGCCGATGTTGGGCAGCCCCAGGCAGTTGCCGTAGAAGCCGACGCCGGAGACGACACCGGGCAGGACCCGCGCGGTGTCCGGGGCGTCGAGCGGGCCGACCCGCAGCCCGTCCATCACCGCGACCGGCCGCGCGCCCATGGCCATGATGTCGCGCACGATCCCGCCGACGCCGGTGGCGGCGCCCTGGTGCGGCTCGACGTAGGAAGGGTGGTTGTGTGACTCGATCTTGAACGTGACGGCCCACCCGTCGCCGACGTCCACCACGCCCGCGTTCTCGCCGATGCCCGCGAGCAGCCGGGCGCGCATGGCCTCGGTGGTCGTCTCGCCGAAGCGCCGCAGGTGGACCTTCGAGGACTTGTAGGAGCAGTGCTCGGACCACATCACCGAGTACATGGCGAGCTCGGCCTCGGTCGGGCGCCGCCCGAGGATCGCGCGGATGCGCGCGTACTCCTCGTCGCGCAGACCGAGCGCGGCGTGTGGCTGCGGTTCGTCGGGCGTCGCGGCGGCGCGGCCGACGGAGTCGGGGGCCGGGGGAGCAGCGGGTGTGTCGGGGATCACGGGGTGCACGGGGGCCGGACCCGGGGGGACGGTCACGACGACGAGGGTAGGCGCAGTCACGGGCGGCCCGACGGGGCCCGGGACGGGGCTCACCTGACGGTCGCGCACGGTGAGCGCGTCGCTACCCACGACGTGCGGTCGACAAACCCCCGAACGACCGCCTCATCACTTCCATCGACCGACGTTCACCACACGCCCACCGTGTGCACCACCACATGTTCCAGCGTGCTAACCCGTTCGCTCGATCGGATGGCCGCTCATGGGCCAACACGGTCGTTTCGTCGCGACACGGCGCGGGCGTGTCGGGCAATACCCGGGGGTGTCGGACCCTCGATACATCATGGAGCCATGACCACCGCCTCCGTCTCCACGGCGACCGGTTCGGCCTCCGGTGACACGGCCGGGGACCCGCCCGCGCCGGGGGCAGCCGACGCTCTCGCCGGGCTCCACCTCGTGCTCGACCGCGACCTGCTCGGCGTCCGCCGCCACGATCTCGAGCTCGCGGGCCGTGTTCCCGAGAGCGTCCGCGCGCACGTCGACACCGCCGCCGGCATGCTCGAGTTCCTGATCGACGACGGCGCCGGCGGTGTCGTGGTGCTGGCGCTGGCACCCGGGGCGCGGGGCGACACCGTCGTCCCGCTGCTGCCCGCGACGCAGCCGGCGGAGCCGGGCGGTCGCGACGTCTCGGCGCACGAGCCGTTCGACGAGGTGGTGGGCGAGGCCGTCGAGGACGTGTCGCGCCTGCTCACCCACGTCGAGCGGCCCGACGAGATGCGCGCGCTGGTGCTGCACCTCGGCGGCCGGATGCTGATGGTCTACGCCGACCTGTGGGAGCTGCGGGTCACGCTGCTGCCGTAGGCCCTCCGAGCCGACCGGCGCCCACGGGCTCCTTCGACGCCTGCGTGCCCGTCGGCTACGCCGCCGTCGTGAGGCCCGCCACGACCGAGGTGAACAGGCCCAGGCCGTCGGTGCCCGGGCCGGTGAGCGCGTCGATCGCGTGCTCGGGGTGCGGCATGAGGCCCACGACGCGGCCGTCGGCCGAGCTGATGCCCGCGATGTCGCGCAGCGCGCCGTTGGGCGCGGGCTCGGTGTAGCGGAACACCACGCGGCCCTCGGCCTCGAGCGCGTCCAGGGTCGCGGTGTCGGCGACGTAGCGCCCCTCGCCGGACTTCAGCGGAACCCGGATGTCCTGGCCGACGGTGAACCCCGCGGTCCAGGCGGTGGCGGCCTCGACGCGCAGCCCGACCTCGCGGCAGACGAACCGCAGGCCCTGGTTGCGCACGAGCGCCCCCGGAAGCAGACCGGCCTCGCAGAGGATCTGGAACCCGTTGCAGATGCCGAGCACGGGCATACCGGCGCGGCCGGCCTCGACGACCGGGCCCATCACCGGCGAGCGGGCGGCGATGGCGCCGGCACGCAGGTAGTCGCCGTAGGAGAACCCGCCGGGCACCACCACGGCGTCGACCCCGCGCAGGTCGGCGTCGTCGTGCCACAGCTCGACGGCCTCGCCCCCGGCGTAGCGCACGGCCCGGGCGGCGTCGACGTCGTCCAGCGTGCCCGGGAACGTGATCACCCCGATGCGGGCTCCCGTCACGACACCCTCCGCACGACCCACTCCTCGATCACCGGGTTCGCCAGCAGCGTCGCCGCGATGTTCTCGAGCTCGGCGTCGCCGACGGTGTCGTCGACCTCCAGCTCGAAGTGCTTGCCCTGGCGGACGTCCGCCACCCCGGCCACCCCGAGCCGACCCATCGCACGAGCCACGGCCTGGCCCTGCGGGTCGAGGATCTCGGCCTTCGGCAGGACGTCGACGATCACGCGAGCCACGCCCGCCAGGTTACCGGGCGGGCGAGGGGGAACTCGGGTGGCGTGGAACTCGTGCACCTCGGCCACGCGTGCGTCGTCGCCGACACCGGCTCGGCCCGCATCCTGTTCGACCCCGGCGCCTTCTCGCAGGGCTACGAGACCCTCGAGGGGCTCGACGCGGTGCTGATCACCCACCAACACTTCGACCACCTCGACCTCGACAAGCTCCCCGCCCTGCTCGAGCAGAGCCCCGACGCGGAGCTCGTCGTCGACCCCGGCACCGCGGAGCAGCTGCGCGAGCGGGAGATCGCGCACACGGTCCGCGAGCCCGGCGAGTCCTTCACCGTCGGCGGCGCGACCGTCGACGTCGTCGGCCACGACCACGCCGTGATCCACCCGGACATCCCGGTGATCCGGAACAACGGCTACCTGCTCGACGGCACCGTGCTGCACCCCGGCGACGCGTTCACCGTGCCCGAGCGCACGCCCGACGTGCTCCTCCTGCCGACCGCGGCGCCCTGGCTCAAGGTCTCCGAGGCCGTCGACTACCTGCGTGCCGTGGCGCCGCCGCTCGCGGTGCCGATCCACGAGGCCGTCCTGGCGAACCCCGACCTGCACTACGGGATGTTCTCGAACCTCAAACCCCAGGGCACCGAGGTCCGGATCGCCCCGCGCGGGGTGGCTCTCGCCATGTGAGCAGTTCGGACGGCGATAGCCGGCCACACTTCTCACGAGCGCGGAGCGCACCTATGCCGTGATCGACCAGTGCTCGGGGTCGCCGGTGACCGGGGCCCGGCGCGGGCCGCGGCGCGACACGAGCTCGCCCGCGCCGAGCGGCGTCGCCCCGGCCGCGAGGGCGTCGTCGACCAGCTCGCACGCGACCGCGGGGTCGACGCCGGTGTGCAGGGCGAGGTGCACCAGCCGGGGCTCCCCGCGGCGACGGGTGACGCGTCGCGGCGGCGCTCCCGGGCCGGTGACCGGCCCACGCCAGGAGGTGCTCGGCGCGCCGTCGGCGTCGAGGCGGTGGACGCCCGCGTCGTCGACGAGCAGCCCGAGACCGGCCGCCGCGAGGGCGGTGCGGGTGCCGGCGGACACCGCCCAGCCCGGCGCCGCGAACCCGTCGACCGCGAGGCCGAGGGCGTCGCGGCTGCGCAGCGCGGCCGTGAGGCGCAGACCCGCCTCGTGGGCGGGCAGCCGCCGGTAGGGACGGCGGGCGTCGGCGGCGTCGGACCGGGTGCCGTGCAGGAGCACGGTGTCGCCGACGTGGCGGCGGGCGGTCGCCCACGCGACGACCTCGGGGTGCGGGCGCGGCCCGGCGAGCAGGGTCGCCGGGACCCGGCGGGCGTCAAGGGCGTCGGCCAGCGCGACGGCGGCGTCGAGGGGAGCGCCGGGCGCGAGCCCGGACACGGAGACCAGGAGGCGGGCGGCCACGCCGGAGGCGTGCGGCGGCGTCACGATCACGCCCCCATGAGGCCAGCCGGAGATGCCGTCCGTGCGACCGGGGGGTGAACACCGCGACTCGGGCCGGCGACGGCCTCACGCCGGACGTCGTCGCAGGTCAGCCGTCACATCGCGGGCGGCCACTCCCGGCCGGTCAGGCGCGTGTAGGCCTCGATGTAGCGCTGCCGGGTGGCGTCGATCACCTCGTCGGGCAGGGGTGGCGGCGCCTCGCCGGAGTGACGGTCCCAGCCCGAGGCCTCCGAGGTCAGCCACTCGCGCACGAACTGCTTGTCGAAGCTCGGCTGCACGCTGCCCGGCGCGTAGCCCTCGGCCGGCCAGAACCGTGACGAGTCCGGGGTGAGCACCTCGTCGCCGAGCACCAGGGCCCCGTCGGGCGAGAGCCCGAACTCGAGCTTCGTGTCGGCCAGGATGAGCCCGCGCGAGGCGGCGTAGGCCGAGCCGCGGGCGTAGATCGCCAGGGTCTGGTCGCGCAGCGCGCCGGCGAGCTCGCGGCCGACGGTCCCCGCGACGGTCTCGAAGCTGACGTTCTCGTCGTGCTCGCCCAGCGCCGCCTTCGTCGCCGGGGTGAAGATCGGGCCGGGCAGCATGCTCGCCTCGGTGAGCCCGTCGGGCAGCGGCACCCCGCACACCGCGCCGTCGCGGCGGTAGTCGGCGGTGCCGGAGCCCGCGAGGTAGCCGCGGGCGACGCACTCGACGGGGATCATCTCGAGGCGGCGCACCAGCAGCGCGCGGCCGCGGACCTCGGCGGGGATGCGGTCGTCCCGGGCGGCGATCAGGTGGTTCGCGACCGGGGGCGCGGCGACATCGGCCGAGCCCGAGTCCTCCTGGCCGAACAGCTCGAACCAGAACACGCTCATCGCCGTGAGCACGCGCCCCTTGTCGGGGATCGGCGTGGACAGGACGTGGTCGAACGCCGAGATCCGGTCGGACGCCACGAGCAGCAGCGTCTCCTCGTCGACCTCGTAGAGGTCCCGGACCTTGCCGGAGGCCAGGTGCCGGTAGGTGCTGATCGAGACCACGGGCGGGCAGGCTAGAGGATCGGGGCGGGCGTGTACGCCGCCGCGTCGGGACGGGCGGCGACGAGCGCGTCCACCTGCCGGGTGACCTCGGCGATCTGCGCGCCCGCGGCGCCGACGAAGGCCTGTGGGTCGCCGACGGCGGCGTCGAGGTCGGCGCCGGAGAGCCCGAGGCGGGCGTCGCTGCCGAGCCGGGCGAGCAGGTCGTTGCCCTCGGCGCCCTTCTCGCGCATGTCCAGCGCCACGGCGCGGGCGTGCTCGGAGATGATCTCGTGGCCGGTCTCGCGGCCGACGCCGGCGCGCACGGCCGCCATGAGCACGGCGGTCGTCGCCAGGAACGGCAGGTAGCGGTCGAGCTCGCGGGCGATCACAGCCGGGTAGGCGCCGAACTCGTCGAGGACCGTCAGGATCGTCTCGAGCAGCCCGTCGATCGCGAAGAACGCGTCGGGCAGGGCGACGCGGCGCACGACGGAGTCGGAGACGTCGCCCTCGTTCCACTGCCCGCCGGCGAGCTCCGCGACCATCGCGGCGTTGCCGCGCAGCACCACCGCGAGCCCGTTGACGCGCTCGCAGGAGCGGGTGTTCATCTTGTGCGGCATCGCGCTGGACCCGACCTGGCCGGGACGGAAGCCCTCGGTGACCAGCTCCTGGCCGGCCATCAGCCGGATCGTCGTGGCCAGCGACGACGGCCCCGCCGCCAGCTGGACCAGGGCGGAGAGCACGTCGTGGTCGAGCGAGCGCGGGTAGATCTGCCCGACGCTCGTGAGGACCTCGCCGAACCCGAGGTGGTCGGCGACGCGGCGCTCCAGCTCGGCGAGCTTGCCGGCGTCCCCGCCCAGCAGCCCCAGCATGTCCTGGGCGGTGCCCACCGGCCCCTTGATCCCGCGCAGGGGGTAGCGGTCGATCAGCTCGGCGACCCGGCGGTGCGCCACGAGCGTCTCGTCGGCGGCGGTGGCGAACCGCTTGCCGAGGGTCGTGGCCTGGGCGGCGACGTTGTGGCTGCGCCCGGCCATGACCAGCTCCCCGTACTCGCCGGCACGACGGGCGAGCCGGGCCAGCACCGCCACCGTCTTGTCCGCGACGAGGCGCAGCGACTCGCGCACCTGCAGCTGCTCGACGTTCTCGGTGAGGTCGCGGCTGGTCATGCCCTTGTGGGCGTGCTGGTGCCCGGCCAGCGCATCGAACTCCTCGATGCGCGCCTTCACGTCGTGGCGCGTCACGCGCTCCCGCGCCGCGATCGAGGCGAGGTCCACGTCGCCCACGACGGCGCGGTAGTCGTCGACGACGCCGTCGGGCACGTCCACCCCGAGCTCGCGCTGCGCGGAGAGCACCGCGATCCAGAGCTCCCGCTCCAGCGACACCTTGCGCTCGGGCGACCACAGCGCGGTGAGCTCGGGTGAGGCGTACCGCGCCGCGAGCACGTTCGGAACCGTCGGACCACTCACCTGGCCGAGCCTACGGGCACGATCGGCGCACGAGCTCGTGCCACCGCCCGGTCCCGGTACGGCCTCCTACTACGGTTCGGGTGAGCCGTGAGCAGGCCCGGAGCCGGGGAGGAGGGCGCATGGAACCGGTCGAGCCGGACGCGTCCGTGCCACTGCGGGTGCTGCTCGTCGAGGACGACGACGCCGACGCCATGCTCGTCACCGAGCACTTCGCCGATGCCGAGCTCGCGGTCGACCTGCGGCGGGCGCACTCCCTCGCCGAGGCCGAGCGATCGCTCGAGGCGTTCGTCGGGGTCGGCGACGGCGTCGAGACACCCGACTGCGTCCTGCTCGACCTCGCGCTGCCCGACGCGCACGACTTCGAGGGCCTGCGCCGCCTCCTGCACGTCGACGGCCCCGCCGTCCTCGTGCTCACCGGGCGCCGCGACGAGAAGCTCGGGGCGGACGCCGTCGCCGTCGGCGCCCAGGACTACCTCGTCAAGGACGCCGTCGACGGCCCCGCGCTCGCCCGCTCGGTCCGCTACGCCGTCGAGCGTCGCCGCAGTGACCGGGTGCGCCGCGCGCTGCGCGACGCCCAGCTGCGCGCCGACGAGAACGCTCGCTTGGAGAGGGGCCTGCTGCCCTCGCCGCTGCTGTCGGACCCGGAGATCCGGATCCTCGCCCGCTACGAGCCGGGCACCGAGCAGACGCTGCTCGGCGGCGACTTCTACGACGTCGTCGAGGGCCCCGACGGCTCGCTGCACGCGGTGATCGGCGACGTCTGCGGGCACGGGCCGGACGAGGCGGCGCTCGGGGTCAGCCTGCGCATCGCCTGGCGGACGCTGGTGCTCAGCGGGATCGACCCCGACCGGGTCCTGCCGACGATGCACGAGCTGCTCGTCAGCGAGCGCGACCACCCCACGCTGTTCACCACGCTCGCCGCCGCGACGATCGACCCCACCCGCCGGCGGCTGACCCTGCGGCTGGCCGGCCACCCGCCGCCCGTCCTGGTCGGCGAGGGCCACGACACCCGCATGCTCTCCAGTGAGCGGCTCGGGCTGCCGATCGGCATCGGCGCCGAGCACGGATGGCAGCCGCTGGAGGTCGAGCTCCCGTCGAAGTGGGCGCTGCTGCTCTACACCGACGGGCTCATCGAGGGACGGCAGGCGTCGGGCGACGTGCTGTGGACCGACGGCCTGCAGACGCTCCTCCAGGAGGCCACCGCGGGCCCGCCGCCCTGGCGCGAGGACCCGGGGGCGATGCTGGACGGCGTGATGGAGCAGGTGCGGGCGCTGTCGACCGCGCGCACCGACGACGTGGCCGCCGTCCTGCTGGTGTCCGACCGGTGAGCGCGCCGACGACCAGCTCGGACGCCGCCCCCGCCGTCACGGACGAGGACGGACCCTCCGGACCGGCACGCCCCGGGCCGCGGCCCCGCAGCCGGGTCCGGGCGGGCCTCGGGCGCTGGTCCCTGGACCGCATCCTCGCGGTCACGGGCGCCGTGCTGGCGGTGCTCCTGGTGATCGCGGCGATCGTCGGCGCGGTCGGGCTGTCGGCGCTGGACGACCGGCGCGTCGAGCTGGTCGACCAGATCGGCCCCGCGCTCGTCGCCGCCCAGCAGCTCGACGCGGCCACCGTCGACCAGGAGACCGGCATCCGCGGCTACGCGCTGGCGCGGACCCCGGACTTCCTCCTGCCCTACGAGCAGGGCCGCGCCGAGGAGGCGCGGCTGATCCCGGCGATGCGGGCCCTGGAGACGACCCAGCCCGAGGCGCTGGCCGACCTCGCGGCCGTCGAGTCGGCGACCGCGAACTGGCGCGCGGTCTACGCCGACCCGACCGTCGACGCGCTCGCGCGGGGGGCCGCGCCGCCGCCCCCGGAGGTGGGCAAGGCCGCGTTCGACCGGGTCCGGGGCGCCCTCGACGCCCAGCGCGGCCGGCTGCTCGCCCTGCGCGACGAGGCCCGCAGCGCCCTCGGCGGCGCGGCGACCACGCTCACCGTCCTCGGCGTCGTCACCGTGCTGGGCCTCGCGCTCGGCGTCGCCGCCCTGCTGCTGTGGCTGCGCCGCGTGGTGGTCGTGCCGACGCACCGGCTGGCCCGCGAGGTGCGCGAGGTGGTCGACGGCGACCTCGACCACCACGTCCTCGCCGCCGGGCCGAAGGAGATCACCGAGCTCGCCGAGGACGTCGAGGCGATGCGCGTGCTGATCGTCCGCGAGCTCGCCGACACCGAACGAGCCCGCCAGGAGCTGGACCTGCGGAGCCAGGAGCTCGCCCGCTCCAACTCCGACCTCGAGCAGTTCGCCTACGTCGCCTCGCACGACCTCCAGGAGCCCCTGCGCAAGGTGGCGAGCTTCTGCCAGCTGCTGCAGCGCCGGTACGCGGGCCAGCTCGACGAGCGCGCCGACCAGTACATCGAGTTCGCCTCCGACGGCGCCAAGCGCATGCAGGTGCTGATCAACGACCTGCTCGCGTTCTCCCGCGTCGGGCGCCAGGGCGACTCGATGGAGGTCGTCGACCTCGACCGTCTCGTCGACCGCGCCACCGAGAACGTCGCGGGCGCCCTCGAGGAGAGCGGCGCCGTCGTCGAGCACGGCACGCTGCCGTCGGTGCTCGGCGCGCCGGCCCTGCTCACGACCGTGTTCCAGAACCTGCTGGGCAACTCGCTGAAGTTCCGCGGTGACGAGCCGCCCCGGCTGCGCGTCGACGCCGAGCGCGACCCGGAGGACCCGGACCGCTGGCTGCTGCGGTTCGCCGACAACGGCATCGGGATCGACCCCGAGTACGCCGAGCGGATCTTCGTGATCTTCCAGCGACTGCACGCCCGCAACGCCTACCCCGGCACCGGCATCGGGCTGGCGATGTGTCGCAAGATCGTCGAGCACCACGGCGGCGGGATGTGGCTGGAGCCGCACGCGCCACCGGGCACCACCTTCGTCGTGGCCCTCCCGGTCCTGCCCGACATGCCCGATCCGTCCGCACCCACCGGCCCCGCCGAGGAGTCCCCGTGACCGACACCGATCCGATCACCGAGATCGACGTCCTGCTCGTCGAGGACGACGCCGGCGACGTCCTCATGACCCAGGAGGCCTTCGAGCACCACAAGCTGCGCAACCAGCTGCACGTGGTCTCCGACGGCGTCGAGGCGCTCGCCTTCCTGCGCCGCGAGGGCGAGCACGCCGACGCCCCGCGCCCGGGGCTGATCCTGCTCGACCTCAACCTGCCGCGGAAGGACGGGCGGGAGGTGCTCGAGGAGGTCAAGAACGACGAGTCGCTGCGCAGCATCCCGATCGTCGTGCTGACCACCTCGCAGGCCGAGGAGGACATCCTGCGCAGCTACAACCTGCACGCCAACGCCTACGTCGCGAAGCCGGTGGACTTCGAGCGGTTCATCCAGGTGATCCGCCAGATCGACGACTTCTTCGTCTCGGTGGTGAAGCTGCCGAAGTGACGATCGACCTGCGCTCCGACACGGTCACCCGGCCGTCGCCGTCCATGCGCGAGGCGATGGCGGGCGCCGAGGTCGGCGACGACGTCCTCGACGGCGACCCCACCCTCGCCGCGCTGCAGGACCACGTGGCCGACCTCCTCGGCGTCGAGGCCGCGCTGTGGACGCCGACCGGATCCATGGCCAACGCCATCGCGCTCATGCACCACCTGACACGCGGTGACAGGTTCCTGGCGCCGGTGGGCGCCCACGTGCTGGAGGCAGAGCTCGGGACGTCGGCCTGGCTCGCCGGCGGGCTGCCCGCGCCGCTCGAGCACTCCGCGGGGCCGGGGCGCCCGACACCGGCCGACGTGGTGCGCGCCGCAGGCGGGGCCGGGCCCTACTTCGGGCTTCGGACGTCGCTGCTGTGCCTCGAGAACACCCACAACGGCGCCGGCGGGGCGGTGACCCCGGTCGACGAGCACCGCGCCCTGGTCGCCGCCGCCCGCGACGCCGGACTGGCCGTGCACCTCGACGGCGCGCGGCTCTGGCACGCCGCGGCGGCGCTCGACGTGCCGCCCTCGGCGCTGGTCGCCGGCGTCGACACCGTCAGCGTCTGCCTGTCCAAGGGCCTCGGGGCGCCGGTCGGCTCGCTGGTGGCGGGCTCGGCGGCGTTCGTCGACCGGGCCTGGCGGCTGCGCAAGATGCTCGGCGGCGGCATCCGCCAGGGCGGCGTCCTCGGCGCCCCGGGGCTCGTGGCGCTCGACCAGCGCAAGGACCTCGCCGACGACCACCGCCGCGCCGCCCGTCTCGCCGCGGGCCTGCAGGCGCTGGGCTGGCCGGTGATCGCGCCCGACACGAACATCGTCCTCGTGCCGACGCCCGCGCCGGGCCCGCTCGTCGCCGCCCTCGCCGACACCGGCGTCCGCGCCGTGCCCTTCGGCCCCGGCGTGCGGTTCGTGACCCACCGCGACGTCGACGACACCATGATCGAGACCGCCCTCGACCGCGCCGCCGCGATCCCCGCCCCGGCCTCCACGTCGGCGTAGCACGGGGTCGGCGTGTTCGAGCAATGCGGCTTTCCTGGCATGTGACACCAGGATCGCCACACGCTCACCGGGACGACACGCCGACGGGCTCAGCCGGGCGCGGACTCCGAGGGTCGGCGCTCGGCCTCGAGCGCGTCGAGCCGGCCCCGGAGATGGCGCAGCTCGGCCAGCAGCTCGTCGTGCCGTGCCCCGGCCGGATCCCCGCCCGGGGCCGACACCGCCTCCGACGCGTCCTGGGCCCCGACCTGGTCGAGGAACCACGTCGCGATCGCCGCGGTCACGGTGCCGAGCACGGCGATCCCGGCGAGCATGAGCCCGGCCGCGACGAGGCGGCCCTCGGTCGTCACCGGTGAGAGGTCGCCGTAGCCGACGGTCGTGATCGTCGTCAGCACCCACCAGAGCGAGTCGCCGAACGTCACGATCGTCGCCTCCGGCGCGTCGCGCTCCGCCTCGTACACGCCGAGGGCCGCGACGACGCTGAGCAGCGACACGGAGACGATCAGGTAGCTGCCGACCCGCCCGCGGAAGTCGTCGCGCAGCACCCGCCCCAGCACCGAGATCGCGGCGACCAGCCGCAGCAGGCGCAGGAAGCGGAAGAACGGCGCGAGCGCCACGAGGAGATCGATGGGGTGGCGCACGACGAACCGCACCCGGCGGCGGGCGAGCGCGATCCGCACGACGTAGTCGATCACGAACAGCGCCCACACCACCCACAGCGCGACGTCGAGCCACCACCACCCGACCTGGCCGGGGCGGGTGGCGAGCACCTGCACGGCGTAGACCGCGAGGTACACCACGGCGAGGCCGGTGAGCGGGTAGTCGGTGCGCCGCTCCCAGGCCTCCAGCCGGGCCTCGCCCTCGGGTTCCATGGGCGGAACGTAGTGCCCGCCGCGGCCGGGTGCCTCAGAGCGTCGGGATCCAGCGGCCGAGTCGGTCGAGGCCCTCGCGCAGGTCCTCGGTCGCCCCGGCGAACGACAGCCGGATCCAGGTGTGCCCGTCGATCGGGTCGAAGTCGATGCCCGGGGCGACCGCCACGCCGGTCTCGTCGAGGATCCGCTTCCCGAACGCGAGGGTGTCGTCGGTGAGGTGGGCGACGTCGGCGTAGACGTAGAACGCGCCGTCGGCGGGCGCCAGGCGCGTCAGCCCGAGCTGCGGGAGCCCGTCGAGCAGCAGGCGGCGGTTGAGCGCGTAGCGCTCGACGTGCCCGTCCGCCTCGGCGATCGACGCGGGGGTGAACGCCGCGAGCGCCGCGTACTGCGCCGGCACCGGCGGGCAGACCGTGAAGTTCCCGGCGATCACGTCCACGGCGCGCCGCAGCCGCTCGGGCACGATCAGCCAGCCCAGCCGCCACCCCGTCATCGACCAGTATTTCGAGAACGAGGTGACGACGACCGCCTCGTGCGAGGTGCTCCAGGCGCTCGCCGTCGGCGGCGCGTCCCCGTACTCGATCCCGTGGTAGATCTCATCGCTGATCAGCTGGACGCCGTGCTCGTCGCACCAGCGGGCGAGGTGCGCCAGCTCGTCGGGCTCGATGACGCTGCCGGTCGGGTTGGCCGGGCTCGCGACGACGACACCCTTCGGCAGGCTGTCGAGCTCCTCGAGCATGGCCACCGTCGGCTGGAAGCGCGTCTCCTCCCCGCACGGCAGCTCGACGACCTCGCACCCCAGCGCCGCGAGGATGTTCCGGTAGCAGGGGTAGCCGGGCCGGGCGAGGACGACGGTGTCGCCGGCGTCGAACGCGGCCAGGAACGCGAGCAGGAAGCCGCCCGACCCGCCGGTCGTGACGACGACGTCCTCCGCCTGCACCGTCGCGTCGCCGTAGCGGGTGCGGTGGTGGGCGGCGATCGCCTCGCGCAGCTCCGGGGTCCCCAGCGAGCCGGAGTACCCGAGGATCTGTTCGTCGAGGGCGCGCGCCGCCGCGTGGCGCACGTCGACGGGCGCAGGCGTGGAGGGTTGGCCGGCCGAGAGGTTGACGAGGTCGCCGTGCGTGCGGGCGCGCTCCCCGGCCGCCGCCCAGACGTCCATCACGTGGAACGGGGGGACCATCGCCCGCGCCGCGGGCCCGAGCCGCGCCAGAGTCGTCACCGCACCACCCTGACACGCGCTCAGTAGCCGACGTACGCGTCGCCCCGCGCGACCGCCTCGACCCCCGGCACCTCCGACACCGACCCGTATCGGTCGATCGCGTACCGGACCCCGGCGATGATGTTGTCGATCGGGTCGGTGATCTCGTCGTGCCCGTCGAGCTTGTACGAGTCGAACGTCGGGCCGATCGTCTGCATCAACCCCTGGGACGGCGTGCCCTTCGCGGCGTTGGAGTCGGTGTTGTTGATCGCCTCGGGGTCGCCGCCGGACTCGTGATCGATGATCGTCGCGATGTCGTCGGGGTCCATCTTGTCCATCGGGACGCCCTTCGCCTGCAGCACGGCCTGCGCCTCGCGGATCCAGTCCCCGACCTGACCCTCCGGGCCGCCGGTCGGCGTGGCCGCTGGTCCTCCGGAGTCGCCGCCGGTCGACGCTCCCGTCACCGCGCCTCCGGCGTCGTCGTCCTCCTGCCGGTCGTCGGCGCCCCGATCGTCTCCCGAGTCATCGTCTGACCCGGCGTCCGAACCGGAGGAGTCGGTGTCGTTCGCGTCTCCTGGGCCCGAGTCGCCGTCGTCCGCATCGCCGTCGTCCGCATCGCCGTCGTCCGCGCCGCCGTCGCCTGCGTCGCCCGCGTCCGAGCCCGCGTCCGAGCCCGCATCCGAGCCCGATCCGGAGTCCGAGCCCGATCCGGAGTCCGAGCCCGATCCTGAGTCCGAGTCCGAGCCCGATTCCGAGCCCGATTCCGAGGCGTCTGCGCCGGAGCCGGAGTCCGAGGCGTCCGAGCGCGAGTCAGCGGTATCTCCGGCGCCGTCGGGTCCGGAATCAGCCGAGCTACCCGCGGTGGCGTCGGAGTCGGTCGAGTCGACTCCTGCGTCAGATGCGCCGGAAACCGAAGCGTCCGCATCGTTCGAACCGGTCGAGTCGCCGCTCGTCGAGTCGCCGCTCGTCGAGTCGCCGCTCGTCGAGTCCGCGCTCGTCGAACCCCCATCGCCCGACGCCGATGCTCCGGGATCCGAAGCGTCTGCGTCGCCGGTGCCGGTCGAATCCGTGCCCGTCAAGTCTCCACCCGTCGAGTCCGTGCTCGTCGAGTTCCCGCCCGCTGAACCGCCGTCACCCGACCCTGATGCTCCGGAATCCGAAGCATCTCCACCCCCGGAGTCGCCCCCGGAGCCGCTGCCCGAGTCGCCGCAGTCCCCGGACGACGAGCCGGACGCGTCCGAACCCGCGTCCGAACCCGAGCCCGAGTCGGAACCCGAGGGTCGGAACCCGAGCCGGAGGACGAACCGTCCAGCGACGACGTGTCGGTGAAGTCGCCGGAGTCGTCACCACCGGCGAGGTCGATCCCCTGACCACCGCTCTCCGCCGCCGGGACCGTCGCGATCCCCCGACCGAAGCCGGACTCGGCAGGGATCCAGCCCGAGCGATCCGCACCGACGGAGGCGATGGGCCGCGCGTCCGGCGTGGCGAGACGGGAGAAGGCGGAGGCCTCGGCCACCACCTGGCGCAGCGCCGTCGCGGCGTCGCCGAGCGAGGTCTCGGCGCGGGCGAGCGCCGCCCGGGTCGCCGCGGTCGGCTCGGCCATCGCGGCGGCCGCGAGCTGGTCGGCCATCGGGGCGCGCGCGGGGTCGGCAAGGGCCTCGGCGCGGGCGGCGCGCGCGGCGTCGAGGGCGCGGGAGACCTGCGCGTCGACCTCGTGGCGCAGGCCGGCGAGCTCCTGACCGGCGGCGTCGACGCGGGCGCGGATCCGTGCTTCGGTGTCGAGGGTCCGGGTGCCCGCGCGTCCGAACTCGTCCAGGTAGCCGGTCAGCGCGTCCGCGCCGCGGCCCTGCCAGGCACGGCGCACGTCGTCGCCATGGCGGCCGAGCGCGCGCAGCGACCCCTGCACCCCGTCGGCCATCGCCGCGAGCCCGCGCCCCATCCCGAGGAGCACCTCGGGGTCGATCCGCTGCACGCGGGCGAGGAGCTCGCCGAGCTCCCGCCCGCCGGGCTCGGCGGCCAGGGCACCGACGGCGTCGAAGGCGGCCACGAGCTCAGGCCGCGGACAGGCTGACGGCGGCGTCGCGGTCGCTCGACCGGATCGCGGTGATCGCGGCGTCGAGGGCGCGGTCGAGACCGTCGAGACGGGCCCCCGCCGACGCGAGCTCGCCGCCGAGCACCCGGACGACCTCGTCGAGCGCCCCCAGCATCGCCCCGGCCGAGTCCAGGTCGCCGAGGCCGCCGGCGGGCACGGCGAGGTGGTCCGCCGACGCCGGCACGCGGCGGGCCTCGGTGGCGAAGCCGGTGCGCGCCTGCTCGAGGGCCGCCGCGCCGAGGACGAGGTCGGGCATGCCGGCGAGACTAGGTCGGCGCGACGCGCCGGTGGTGCGGTTCGGGAGAACTCGCCCTCAGGCCCGGACGGGCATCGCGACGAGCCCCGCGGCGGCGTCGCGGGCGATGTCGGTGCGGTGGTGCCCGCCGGGGAGGTGGACCGCCGCGAGGCGCTGGTAGGCGTCGGCGCGGGCGGCGTCGAGATCCGTTCCCGTGCCGACGACCGACAGCACGCGGCCACCGCTCGAGACCACCGCACCGTCGTCGCGTCGGCGCGTGCCCGCGTGCAGGACGCCGGGCCCGTCGGCGCCCTGGATCACGTCGCCGGTCCGGACGGCGCCCGGGTAGCCCTCGGCGGCGACGACGACGGTGACCGCGGCGCCGTCCGACCAGGCCGGCGCCGGCTCCTCGGCGAGGCGCCCGGTCGCGGCGGCCAGGAACAGCGAGGACGGCGAGCTGCGCAGCAGGGCGAGCACGACCTGGGTCTCGGGGTCGCCGAAGCGGCAGTTGAACTCGATCACCTGCGGCCCGGACGAGGTCAGCGCGAGCCCGGCGTAGAGCAGGCCCGAGAACGGGGTGCCGCGGGCCGCGAGCTCGGTGACGACCGGCGTGACGATCGTGTCGACGACCTCGTCCACGAGGCCCGCCGGCGCCCAGGGCAGCGGGGCGTAGGCGCCCATCCCGCCCGTGTTGGGGCCGGCGTCGTCGTCACCGAGGCGCTTGAAGTCCTGCGCCGGGAGCAGGGGGACGACGGAGGTGCCGTCGACGACGCAGAACAGCGAGGCCTCGGGGCCGTCGAGGAACGACTCGAGCAGCACGGGGTGGCCGTTCTCGAGCACCGCGGCGGCGTGGCGTCGTGCGGCCTCGACGTCGGAGGTGACGAGCACGCCCTTCCCCGCCGCGAGCCCGTCGTCCTTGACCACCCACGGCGCGTCGAATCGGGAGAGCGCGGCGTCGAGGTCACCCGGGTTGTCGACGGCCTCGCTGCGGGCGGTCGGCACGTCGGCCGCGGCCATGACGTCCTTGGCGAAGGCCTTCGAGCCCTCGATGCGTGCCCCGGCGGCGGTCGGGCCGAAGCAGAGGATGCCGGCGTCGCGCAGGGCGTCGCCCACGCCCGCGACCAGCGGGGCCTCGGGGCCGACGACGACGAGGTCGGCGCGCCAGGATCGAGCGAGGGCGACGACCTGTTCGCCCGAGGAGGGGTCGGCGAGACCGGGGTGCTCTGCCAGCGCCGCCGTGCCCGCGTTGCCGGGGGCCGCGGCGAGGGCGGTCACCTGCGGGTCGCCGGCGAGGACGAGCAGCAGGGCGTGTTCGCGGGCTCCGGAGCCGATGACCAGGACGCGCACGCCCGACACGCTACGGGGACGTCGCCGAGCGCCAGGCGGTGCCCGGCGTCGATCCGCCGCACGGACGGCCACGGCGTGTCGCGCGGCGAGGATGTGGCGATCCTGGCGTCAGACGCCAGCAAAGCCGCATTGCTCGAACAACACGCCCACCCCGGACCCCGCCGACTCCCGCCGACCCCCGGCGACCCCCCGCCGTTCACCCCGGCGTCGGGGAGCACCGGTGGCGGAGCGGAGGAGGACCCGGGATATTGCGGCCGATGACGATGCCGGGGTCGGTTCCGTTCGCGTTGTCCCGTCGCTCGGCGCTGTGGGGCGGTCTGGCCGCGGCGGGGGCGTTCGCCGCCGGGTGCGCCGACACACCTCCGCCCACCGCGGCTCCGGCGGGCCCCACGACGACGCCCGGCGGCCCGCAGCCGACCCCGTCCCCGGGTCCCGCCGGGACGGCGCCGACCGAACCGTCGCGGATCCTGGTCGTCGGGCACCGCGGCGCGTCCGGCTACCGCCCCGAGCACACGGCGGCGTCGTACGAGCTCGCGATCCGGATGGGCGCCGACGCCGTCGACGTCGACCTCGTCCCCACCCGCGACGGCGCGCTCGTCGCCCGCCACGAGCCCGAGATCGGCGGCACCACCGACGTCGCCCGCCACCCCGAGTTCGCGTCGCGGCGCACCACGAAGGTGATCGACGGGACGCCGGCGACCGGGTGGTTCACCACCGACTTCACGCTCGCCGAGCTGCGCACGCTGCGCGCGGTCGAGCGCATCCCGCAGACCCGCCCGCACAACACGCTCTACGACGGCCGGTACGAGATCCTCACGTTCGACGAGGTCCTCGACGTCCTCGACCGGCTCGCCGCCGAGCTGCACCGGCCGGTGGGGGTGCTGCCCGAGGTCAAGCACTCCACGTACTTCGCGAGCCTCGGCCTGCCCGTCGAGCCCCCGATGGTCGAGACGCTGCGCCGCCGCGGGCGGGATCGCGTGGACTCGGGCGTGATCATCCAGTCGTTCGAGACCGCGAACCTGCGGGCCCTCAAGGCCCAGGTCGGCTGCCCCCTGCTGCAGCTCGTCGACGCAGCCGGGACGCGGCCCGCCGACCTCGCCGCGGCGGGCGACCCGCGCACCTCGGACGCCCTGCTCACCCCGGCGGGGCTGCGGGACGTCGCCGGCTATGCGACCTGGCTGGGCCCGAGCAAGGAGTGGATCGTGCCGCTCGGTCCCGACGACGCGGCGGGCCCGCCGACCGCGCTGCTCCGGGACGCGCACGCGGTGAACCTGCGCGTCATGCCGTTCACGTTCCGCAACGAGAACGAGTTCCTGCCCGCCGGCCTGCGGCGCGGCGGGGCGGGTGGGAACGGGGCAGGAGCGCCCGCCGACACCTACGGCGACGCGTTCGCCGAGTACCGGCAGTACGTGGGGCTCGGCGTCGACGCGGTGTTCAGCGACGACCCCGACACCGCGCTCGCCGCGGTGACGCCACCACCCTGACCTACGGCGCGAGCCGCCGGTCGACGTAGCACCAGCGCCACGTCTCGTTCGGCTCGTGCGAGCGCATCACGGCGTGGCCGGTGTCCTCGTGGTGCTTCGACGCGTGCCGGTACGGGCTCGAGTCGCAGCACGCGACGTGCCCGCAGTCGAGGCACTTCCGCAGGTGCGCCCAGGCGGTGTAGCCCTCGGCGCGGCAGTCCGGACAGATCAGTGTCTCGCCGTCACGGGCGACGGCATCGGGCAGCGGGTCCGAGGTGATGCCCTCGGTGCCGATGACGAGGAGGTGTTCGCAGGCGCCCACCTCCACCACTCTACCGGGGGATCACACCCCGACGTCCCGCGTGACCGTGGCGTCCCGGCCCGGCCCAACCCCGATCGCCGAGACGGGTGCGCCCGCGAGCTCCTCGATCCGCTCGACGTAGTCGCGCGCCCGCTGCGGCAGGTCGGCGAAGCTGCGCGCACCCGAGATGTCCTCGAACCAGCCGGGCATCGTCTCGTAGACCGGCGTCGCCTCGGTGAGGTCGGACTGCCGCATCGGCATCTCGTCGACCCGCTGCCCGCCGACCTCGTAGCCGACGCACAGCGGCACGTTCTCGAGCCCGGAGAGCACGTCGAGCTTGGTGAGGAACAGGTCCGTGAGGCCGTTGACGCGCACCGCGTAGCGCGCGATCACCGCGTCGAACCAGCCGCAGCGGCGGCTGCGCCCGGTCGTCACGCCGAACTCGCCGCCGGCCTTGCGCAGGTACTCGCCGTCGGCGTCGAACAGCTCGGTCGGGAACGGACCGGAGCCGACGCGGGTGGTGTAGGCCTTGAGGATGCCGATGACCCGGCCGATGCGCGTCGGGCCGATCCCGGAGCCGGCGGCCGCCCCGCCCGCCGTCGGGCTCGAGGAGGTCACGTACGGGTAGGTGCCGTGGTCGACGTCGAGCAGCGTGCCCTGCGACCCCTCGAGCAGGACGGTCTCGCCGCGCTCCAGGGCGTGGTGCAGCGCGAGGCGGGTGTCCGCGATGCGGTGGGCGAAGCCCTCGGCGTGGCCCAGCACGGTGTCGGCGACCTCGTCGACGTCGAGCGCCCGCCGGTTGTAAATCTTGACGAGCACCTGGTTCTTGAGCTCGAGCGCTGCCTCGACCTTCTCGCGCAGCAGCTTCTCGTCGAGCAGGTCCTGCATCCGCACGCCGACCCGCGCGACCTTGTCCTGGTAGGCGGGGCCGATGCCGCGACCGGTCGTGCCGATCCGGGACTTGCCCAGGAAGCGCTCGGTCACTTTGTCGATGGCCACGTGGTACGGCATGATCACGTGCGCGTCCGCGGAGATCAGGAGCTTCGCCGTGTCGACGCCCTTGGCCTCCAGGCCCGCGAGCTCCTCGAGCAGCACGCCGGGGTCGACCACCACGCCGTTGCCGATCACATTGGTGACACCCGGCGTCAGGATGCCGGACGGGATGAGGTGCAGCGCGAAGTTCTGGCCGTCGGGGAGCACGACGGTGTGCCCAGCGTTGTTGCCACCCTGGTAGCGCACGACCCACTGGACCTGCTCACCGAGGATGTCGGTGGCCTTGCCCTTGCCCTCGTCGCCCCACTGGGCGCCGATGAGGACGATGGCCGGCATGTGACACTCCCTGACCTCGACATCGAAAGACGCGCACAGGGAGGACGGGCTCGCCCCGTGCATCGGAAGGGTAGTCCACGGGTGTCCGCCGTCTCGTCCTCACGGGGGGTCCCGACGCGCGCGGTGACCTGCGGGGACGCCGCCCGGACCCGGTGGGCGTCGCTGATCGACGATCTCGGGCCCCTCGCCCTGCCCGCGTTGCCCGCCCGCGGGGACGTCGATCCCCTGCTCGACGGGCTCCCCGACGGCGCCCGCCTCGTCGTGGCCGGCGACGACGCCGCCCTCGCCGCCGTGCTCGTGCGCCTGCTGCGCCGTGAGCGTCTCGGCGTCGAGCTCGCCCTGCTGCCCGCGCCCGGCTCACCCGCGGCGGCGGTGTGGGGCCTGCCGACCGAGCCGGGGATCGCGCTGTCCGTCGCCCGCGAGGCCGCGGCGCGCCCCGGTCCGCTCGTGCGCGACGACCACGGCGGGCTCGTCGTCGGGCGCCACGAGGCCGGGGCGCTCCACGGCGAGATCTACTGCGACGAGCAGCGCCTGATCCGCGGCGACGCCGCCGGCGTGGTCGTCGCCCCGCACCCGGCGGGCGGGGTCGCCGTCGCCGTCACCGGCCCCCGCCGGCTCGCGGGGCTGCGGCCGGGGCGGGTCGTGACGCGGTCGGGGCGCGCGGCACAGCTGGGGTGCCGGCCGCCCGTGACGATCACGCGCGACGGCGTGCCCGGCGACCGCCCGGTGCCGCGCCGCAGCTGGTACCGGCACACCGAGGACTGGCTGCTCGCCCGACCGTGAGCGCGGCGTGCGGTGACCGGACGGCTCCGTACGATCGACGGCGCCCCGCCCGACGGTCGGCCGGTCGACTGCACAGTGCGACCACTCAGCCACCGTCCGTGCCTATCCGTCGACGATCACGCATGGCGCCGCGCCACCGGGGTACGCCACTTCCATGCTCGCGGTGGTGGTGCTCCTCCCGATCGTGCTCATGATCGGTGCGTGTCTGCTGGAGCGGTTCGAGGCACACGCCACCCACGTCCGGCCCGAGGGCCGCGCCCACACGCCCCGGCCGGCGACCCCGGCCCCGAGCGCCACCCCGGTCCCGGCCCTCGCCCTCGTCCCCGGGACCGCTCAGCCGGCCACCGACGGACCCGCCGCGGGCGCGATCGACGACCCCGACACCCTCCGGCTTCCCCGCGCGTCCTGAGCCGCCGTCACCCCTCGTCCCGGCCCCGCCGGGTGCTGGTCGTCGCCGCCACCGCCTCGCCGCGGTCCATCCCCGCGGCGTCGAGGAGATCCACGAGCAGCGAACGGACCTGGGCGAGCACCACGTCCGCCGAGTAACCGCCCCCGTGCGCCGGCACCAGCCCGACGGCGTCGAGCAGCGCGCTGCGCGCCCCGTCGGTCGACTCGCCCCGCGTCAGCTCGCCCCGCAGCTCCGCGACGCCGTCCGCGACACGGCGCAGGACCGCGACCAGCTCCGGGTCCGGGCGCTCCCCGTCCCGCACGGCGGCGTGCGCGCGGCGGGCCAGCACGCGGGCGTCGCGCAGCGCCAGGTCGACCGGCCGGACCGCCGCCCGGATCCGCGCCAGCTCCCCGCGGTGCCGGCGCCGCAGCGGCGCGATCGCCGTGATCTCGAAGCCCGCGTCGACCGCGTCGACCAGGGCGTCGACCCGACCCTGCGTGGCACGGGCCCGCTCGAGGACCGCCGCCGCGGCGTCGACGTCGCCGGCGTCGAGCGCGTCGGCGGTGCCCGTCAGCGCGGCCTCGAGCTCGGTGAGCAGCGCCGAGAGCCCGCGACGGGCGCGGGTGAGCGGGTGCGACGGCAGCGTGGCGGCCATCGCCAGGCCGATCGCGGCCCCGATCAGGGTGTCGATCCACCGGGAGAAGGCCGCCGTCGTGCCGGGCGGCTGCAGCGTCGCGACCAGCACCGCCGAGACCGCGGCCTGGTTGAGCAGCAGGGCACCGACGTCGAACAGGAGCGCCGCGAGCAGCGCGAGCCCGACGACGACGCTGATCTGCCACCAGCCGGGACCGATCAGCGCGACGATGAGGTCGCCGACCCCGACGCCGACGCTCACCCCGACGGCGAGCTCCACCGAGCGCCGCAGCCGGTTGGTCAGCGAGACGCCGAGGACGAGCACGCACGCGATCGGCGCGAAGAACGGCTGGGTGTGGCCGACGACGTCGCGCGCCACGAGGTAGGCGAGCCCGGCCGCGAGCGCGCACTGCAGCACCGGCACGCCGGAGTCGCGCAGGCGCCGGGCCCGGGACCGGGCGATCCCGCGCAGCCGTTCCCCGGCGCCCATGATCCGGCCGGGCTCAGGCGAGCCCGAGCGCCTCGACGGCCTTCGGGTCGCTGTCGTCGAGCAGCTGCACGCAGCGTTCGACCTCGTCGGTCTCGCCGATCGCCCGCGCCGCTTTGGCGAGCGCGGCCACGGCCCGGAGGAACCCCTGGTTGGGCACGTGGTCCCACGGCACCGGGCCGAAGCCCTTCCAGCCGTTGCGGCGCAGCTGGTCGAGCCCGCGGTGGTAGCCGGTGCGGGCGAAGGCGTACGCGGTGACGTGCTCGCCCGCGTCCTCGGCCCGCTCCGCGAGGGTCGCCCATCCCGCCGAGTACGTCGGGAAGTCGGCGACGACCGTCGCGGGGTCCTCGCCGTCCTCCAGCCGCCGCGCCGGCTCGGGCGTCTCCGGGAGGTAGGTCGGCTGGGGTCCGAGCAGGTTGTTGCCAAGAGGGCCGTCACCGCGCCCGGCACCGGGTCCCATCGGGATCGTCATACCGGCATTCTCCCGGGCGTCACCGGCTCAGCGACTGCCCGGTGGAGCGCAGGTTCTCGCAGGCCGTCGTGACCCGCTCGCCCATGGCGACCTCGGCCTTCTTGTTGTAGCTGCGCGGGTCGTAGGCCTTCTTGTCGCCGACCTCGCCGTCGATCTTCAGCACGCCGTCGTAGTTCGAGAACATGTGCGCGGCGATCGGCCGGGTGAACGCGTACTGCGTGTCGGTGTCGACGTTCATCTTGACCACGCCGTAGTCGAGGGCCTCGTGGATCTCCTCGAGCAGCGAGCCCGAGCCGCCGTGGAAGACGAGGTCGAACGGCTTCGAGCCGTCGGGGAGCCCGAGCTCCTTCGCGGCGACCTCCTGGCCCTTCTTCAGCACGTCGGGGCGGAGCTTGACGTTGCCCGGCTTGTAGACGCCGTGCACGTTGCCGAACGTCGCGGCGAGCAGGTAGCGGCCCTTCTCGCCGCCGCCAAGGGCCTTGACGGTGCGCTCGTAGTCGCCCGGCGCGGTGTAGAGCTTCTCGTCGATGTCGGCGGAGATGCCGTCCTCCTCGCCGCCGACGACGCCGATCTCGACCTCGAGGACGATCTTCGCCTTGCCGGCCTTCTCGAGCAGCTCCTGGGCGATCTCGAGGTTCTCGGTGAGCTCGACCGCCGAGCCGTCCCACATGTGCGACTGGAACAGCGGGTTCTGCCCGCGGTCGACACGCGCCTGGCTGATCGCGATCAGCGGACGGACATAGGTGTCGAGCTTGTCCTTCGGGCAGTGGTCGGTGTGCAGCGCGACGTTGATCGAGTACTTCTCGGCCACGACGTGCGCGAACTCGGCCAGCGCGCTCGCGCCGGTGACCATCTCCTTCACCGACTGGCCCGAGCCGAACTCGGCCCCGCCGGTCGAGAACTGGATGATCCCGTCGCTCTCGGCCTCGGCGAAGCCGCGCAGCGCGGCGTTGATCGTCTCGGAGGACGTGCAGTTGATCGCCGGGAAGGCGAAGGCGTTCGCCTTCGCGCGGTCCAGCATCTCGTTGTAGACCTCGGGGGTCGCGATGGGCATCGTCGTGCCTCCCAGGAGCTCCTCGACACGGCCGGTCACCGCAGGCTGCGGGCGGCGGGCTGCGGCGCAGTATGACTCAGCGGCCCGTCCGGGCGCTGCGTCGTCGGGGTGTGAGCCGAGCCGGACCCACGGCTGCTGCCGCGGATGCGGCGCGGGTGGCCGGCTGGGCCACGCGGGTGACAGTGATCCCGAGCCGGGCCGGGGCCCCGTCCCCACCGGGACCACAGGTCGTGAAGGGCTATCGTCGAGGACGTGGCCCACCCCGGCGAGAGCGCCGTCGAGCGCACGCTCGGCAGCCTGCGGGCGATCGACGCGGTCGCTCCCGCCGATGCGTCGGTGGCGCATCCCTCCGCGCCGCCCATGGCGCCCCCGCGGCCCGACGGGTTCCCGGGCCCGGCGCCGGCGGGCGGCCCGGTCGCCACCCGGCCCGACGAGGCACCGCGCACGCTCGAGGATCTCTACCGCGAGCACCGGATGCGGTTCGTCCGCCTCGCGGTGCTGCTCGTCGACGACCCGGCGACCGCCGAGGACGTCGTCCAGGAGGCCTTCACGGGGCTGCACCGGCACTGGGGCCGCCTGCGTGACGAGCACGCGGCGCTGGGCTACCTGCGCACGGCGGTGGTCAACGGGTCCCGGTCGGTGCTGCGGCGTCGCCGCACGGCCCGGGAGTACACGCCGCCGCACACCGCGGACGCCCGCTCCGCCGAGTCGCTCGCGATGCTCTCCGCGGAGCACCAGGCCGTGGTGTCCGCCCTGAGCAAGCTGCCGCGCCGGCAGCGCGAGGTGCTGGTCCTGCGCTACTACGGCGGCCTGTCCGAGGCCGAGATCGCCGAGGCCACCGGCATCAGCAAGGGCACGGTCAAGTCGACGGCGAGCCGTGGCCTCGAGGCCATCGGCAAGCTCGTCGGCGGCGTCTGAGCACTCCTCCACCGCCGATCGAGTCCCGTCGACGTCACCGGACGGGCCCTGGGGTGACTCCGGGTGCGCGTCTACCATCGCCCGGGATGGACGACGAACGGCTGCTCGCCGAGGCTCTGCGCGCGCACGCCGCCGGCGGGGTGTCCTCGCCCGGTGGCACGTCGACCCCGCCGTCCGCCGAGCAGACCGCCGAGGACACCGGCGCCGACTCCGGGGGCTCCCGGCTGCGGGACCGCTTCCGGCCGCTCACGCGGAACCGGAAAGCCGAGGAGGCCGACCTCGACGCCGCGTCCGACGTCACCCAGACCACGGCCCGGCCCGACCCGTCCGTCGTGCCCCCCGCACCGCCGCGCCCGACCGGGCCGACCCCCGCTCCGGGCTTCCCGGCCACGGGCCGTCCCGGGCCGCCGCCCGCGCGCCCCGCTCCGCGCCCGACGGCGGTCACCGGGGAGCGCCCCTGGCCCCGGACCGGCCCGCCCCAGCCCGCGCGTCCCGGACCGCCCGTGCCCTCGGGGCCCGTCGCCCGGCCCGGGATGGCCAACGTGCCGCACCCGCGTCCCGCCCCGGCCGGCCCGACCGGCGCGATCCCGGCGGCCCGCCCCGTCGGCACCGACCGGGACGTCCCCGCGCCGTGGACGCCCGCGCGGATCGCGTGGTGGTCGGGCATGGCCCTGCTCGCCGGGGCCGTCGCCGGCGCGCTCGCCGCCGTCGGGACGCTCGGGCTCCCGGGCTGACCCGGGCTTCACACGGTCCCACCCTCAGGCGTTTCGGGGTGACCCCGGAGCCCGCTCCCAGGCGCGCCGCGTACGGTTCTGGAGCGTGTCGCCCACGCTCAGCGCCGCCACGACCACGGTCCAGGCCCTCGGTCCCGAGTGGCTGGACCCGCAGTACATCATCCAGAGCCTCGGGCCCTGGGCCCTCGCCGGCGTCTGTCTGATCATCTTCGCGGAGTGCGGCCTGCTGGTCGGCTTCTTCCTGCCCGGGGACTCGCTGCTGTTCATCACGGGGCTCGCGACGGTCACCGGCCTGATCCAGGCCCCGCTGTGGCTGGCGTGCCTGCTGCTGGTGGTCTGCGCGTTCGCCGGCAACGCCCTGGGCTACTACATCGGGCTCAAGGCCGGCCCGGCCATCTTCGACCGCCCGAACTCGCGGCTTTTCAAGCGCGAGAACGTCGAGCGCACCCAGAAGTTCTTCGACAAGTACGGCAACCGCGCCATCGTCCTCGGGCGCTTCGTGCCGATCGTGCGCACGTTCATCACGGTCATGGCCGGGGTCGGGCGCATGGACGCGCGCCGCTACCTGACGTTCTCGCTCATCGGCGGCGTCGCCTGGGCGGCCGGGGTCACGCTGCTGGGCGCCGTGCTGGGGCAGTTCGACTTCGTCAAGAACAACATCGAGGCGATGCTCATCCTCGTGGTGGCGCTCTCCCTGATCCCCATCGCGATCGAGATGATCAAGGCGCGCCGGGAGAAGAAGCTGGGCGCCCAGGGCCTCGCGGAGGACGTCATCGACGGCGCCACCGACGAGCCCACCCAGGTCATCGACACCCGGAACCTCGAGCGCTAGCTCGTCGCGTGCGCGCGGATCCACGCGTGCATGGCGATCCCGGCCGCGACGCCGGCGTTGATCGACCGCGTCGACCCGAACTGCGCGATCGCGAGCACCGCGTCCGCCCCGCCCGCGGCGTCGGGGGTCAGCCCGACGCCCTCCTGACCGAACAGCAGCACGCAGCGACGGGGCAGCGTCGCGGTCTCCAGCGGGACGGCGCCGGGGCCGTTGTCCACCGCGACGACACCCAGCCCCTCCCCCCGCGCCCATGCCAGCAGAGCGGTGACGTCGGCGTGGTGGTGCACGTGCTGGTACCGGTCGGTGACCATCGCGCCGCGCCGGTTCCAGCGCCGCCGCCCCACGATGTGCACCGCGGCCGCGGCGAACGCGTTGGCGGTGCGCACGATCGTGCCGATGTTCGCGTCGTGGTGGAGGTTCTCGATGGCGACGTGGAACGGGTGGCGCCGCGCGTCGAGGTCGGCGACGACCGCCTCGCGCCGCCAGTAGCGGTAGCGGTCGACGACGTTGCGCCGGTCCCCGCCGGCGAGCAGCTCGGGGTCGTAGCGGGGGTCGTCGGGCCACGCGGCGGGCCCGCCCGGCCAGGGTCCGACGCCGACCGGCTCGGGCCCGGTGCGCCATTCGGTCGGGCCGGGCTCGTCCTCGGCGGGCCGGTCGGGGCTCACAGCCCCAGGTCGGCGAGGCCCAGGAGCGACCGGCACGCCAGCCCCCGGGCCTCGACGGCCTCGGTGGCGCCGGTCCCGCGGTCGACGACCGTGACGACGCCGACGACCTCCGCGCCGGCCTCGACCAGCGCGTCGACCGCGGTGAGCACGCTGCCCCCGGTGGTCGAGGTGTCCTCGACGGCGAGCACCCGGCGCCCGGCGACGTCGGGACCCTCGATCCGCCGCTGCATCCCGTGGGTCTTCGCCGCGGAGCGCACCACGCAGGCGTCCACCGGGGCCCCCGGCGCGTGCATGACGGCGAGGGCGACCGGGTCGGCGCCGAGGGTGAGCCCGCCGGCCGCGTCGTAGGACCAGTCGGCGGTCAGCTCGCGCACGAGGCGCCCGATCAGCGGGCCCGCCTCGTGGTGCAGCGTCGCGCGGCGCAGGTCGACGTAGTAGTCGGCCTCGCGGCCCGAGGACAGGGTCACGCGCCCGTGCACCACCGCGAGCTCGGTGACCAGCGCGGCCAGCCGGGCCCGCGCCTGGGCGTCGACGGGCTGTGTCATCGGTCGAGCTCCCCTATCGGCGTGCTCCCTTGGACGCTCCGTCTCCCGGCGATCATCCGCGCCCCGTCGCCGTCCGGGCGGCGAGCGCGCGCAGCAGCGCCCGCGGCACGACCCGCGCCACCCCGACGATCGCCTTGTACACCGCTCCCGGCACGGACACCGCCTTCCCCGCCTCGAGGTCCGCCATGCCCTCGGTGACCACCTGGTCCGCGTCGAGCCACAGCCACTCCGGCCCCCAGCGGTCCTCGCCGAGGCGGGCGTGGAACTCGGTGCGCGTGAAGCCCGGGCACAGGGCCATGACCCGCACCCCGGTGCCGTCGACCGAGAGGGCGACGTTGCGCGAGAGGGCCGTCACGTAGGTCTTGCCCGCGCTGTAGACCGAGCCCCGCCCCGGCAGGAAGCACGCCACGCTGGACACGTTCACGACGTCGCCGCGGCCGCGGGCGACCATGCCGGGCAGCGCCGCGGCGGTCAGCTCCAGCACGGCACCCATGTTGACCTCGTAGTTCGCCCGCAGCACGGCCGGGTCGGTGTCGAGGAACTCGCCGGCCGTCGCGTAGCCCGCGTTGTTGACCAGCAGCCCGACCGGTCGCTCAGGGGCGGCCAGCCGGTCGGCGACCTTGCGGCGCCCGGCCGCGGCGGCCAGGTCGGCGACGAGCACCTCGACCTCGATCCCGTACCGCTCGCGCAGCCGCTCGGCCGTCGCGTCCAGACGCTGGGTGTCGCGGGCGACGAGGACGAGGTCGTGCCCGGCGACGGCCAGGTGCTCGGCGAACGTCGCCCCGATGCCCGAGCTCGCCCCGGTCACGAGGGCCGTGCCCTCGCGCGGGCCCCGCGGTCCGCGCCGCCCGCGCCACGCGGCCACCGGCGAGGAGCGCCGGAACCCGCCGGCGGCCCGCAGTGCGGGGAACGGCACGAGGCGGGAGACCCCGACGACCGCCTTCGCCCCGACGCCGGGCACCGACAGCGCACGGCCCGCGGCGTGGTCGGCGAGCGCGGCCACCACCACGGCGTCGGCGTCCGGCGGGGCCACGCGCAGCGGCACCGCGTCGAGCAGCGTGTGCTCGCCGCGGCCGGTCCCGGGCTGCGGCGGGGTGGGGCAGACGGTGGTGAGGGTGAGCCCGTCGCGGGCCAGGGCCTGGGCCAGCGACTCGGTGAGCATCGCGACGTACGCCTGCGCGGCGCCGTCGATCCCGGCGGCGCCGGGCGCGGACAGGTAGGCGGCGGGACCGGCCACGGTGATCACGCCGCCGGGGCCCGGGTGACCGCGGGCGATCATCCCGGGAAGGGCCGCGCGCACCAGCCCCAGCGCGGCGCCGGCGCTGCGGTCGAGCGCGGCCCGCACCTCCCCGGGGTCGGCGCCGGGCAACCCGTCCGGGCTCGGGGCGGCCGGCCCGACGACGAGCAGGTCGATCGGGCGGACGTCGGTCTCCAGGCGGCGCACGACCAGGTCGAGGTCGTCGACGTCGGCGAGGTCGCCGGGCAGGACCTCGGGCCGCGGGTCCTCGCTCGTGGCGTTGAGCTCCGCGGCCAGGGCCTCGAGGGCCCCGCGCTCACCGCCGGCCAGCACCAGCTCGTCGCCGAGGGCGTGCAGGCGCCGGACGAAGGCGCGCCCGAGATCGGTGTCCGCGGACGTCACCAGGGTCCGACGCGGGATCGGGCCGCTCACCGCCCCGAGGAGGAGCTGCTCCGGGCACCGGGCCCGAACTCGTCGTCCTCCACGTCGTAGGGGATGTCGGCGGGGCTGTCGCGGTGGGTGGGCCGCGGCTCGTGGTGGTCGTCCCCGTCCTCGGGGCCGTCGTGGCCCTCGGGGACCGGCGCCTCGTAGCCCTCGTCGTCGGTGCCGACCGCCGCGTCCTCCAGCGCCACCGACACCTCGACGAGGGCCTGCAGCAGCGTCTGGACGCGCTCGGGGTCGGCGCCCGCGTCGATCGTCGCGAGCACCCACGTGTCCTCGGCCCAGAGCAGCGGCACGTCGTCGCCGACGAGGTCCGCCGCGCGGGCGACGTCCGGGGTGATCAGCGGGCGGGCCTGCGCGACGGAGGTGACGAAGGCGTAGCGCTCGCCGACCTGGCCGAGCGAGTCGAGCCCGGCGTCGTCGGGCAGCGGGGCCGAGGGCAGGCGCAGCTCGAGCGCGACCGGCAGCGTCGCGACGCCGCGCACGGCCGCGACGATCCCGGTGATCTGGCCGGCCTGCTCGTGGTCGAAGACGTGGGCGAGCCGGCGGCCGCCGGGGCCGGGGACCGCGCCGGTCGCGAGGTCGAGCGCGCGCCCGTGGCCTCCCTGGTGCACCGCGCCGTAGCGCCAGCGGCTGGGGAGCACGGGGTCGACGTCGACGAACTCCCAGCTCTTCTGCTCGGCCCACCGGCGTCGGTCGCGCCGGTGCCCGCCGGTGCGCGCGCGGTCGGAGAGCAGGAGCAGCGCCCCGCCGCCCGCGGCCAGCGCCGCGATGACGAACCAGACCCAGGCAGGCACGTCCTGCAGGGTACGACGCCCGCGTCCCCCCTTCGTGCAGGCCGTCACCGGCGCGCCGTTCCTATGTGAGCGAAATTCCCGGTCATAGCCGGGAATTTCGCTCACATGGCGGCACGGAACCGGGTCGCGGGGCGCGGTTAGGCTCGGTGATCGTGAGCGCCACGCTGGTCGCGCGGGACCTCGCCGCCGCGCACGGCGCCCGCGTGCTGTTCTCCGGTCTCGACCTCGTGGTCGCGCCGGGCGACGTCATCGGGCTGGTCGGCGTCAACGGCGCCGGGAAGTCCACGCTCCTGCGGCTGCTCGCCGGGCTGGCCGCGCCGGACCAGGGGTCGATCGCGGTCACCCCGCCCACCGCCACCATCGGCCACCTGCCCCAGGAGACCGCCCGGGTGCCGGGCGAGACCGTGCGCGCCTTCCTCGGCCGCCGCACCGGCGTCACGGCCGCGGCCGCCACCCTCGAGACGGCCACGACGGCCCTGTCCGACGGCGTGCCCGGGGCCGACGACGCCTACGCCGTCGCCCTCGAACGCTGGCTGGACCTCGGCGGCGCCGACCTCGACGAGCGCACCGGGGAGGTCGCCGACGACCTCGGGTTCCCGGCCGCCCTGCTCGACGCGGAGATGACCTCGCTGTCCGGCGGGCAGGCGGCGCGCGCCAACCTCGCCTCGTTGCTGCTCGCCCGCTTCGACGTCTTCCTGCTCGACGAGCCCACCAACGACCTCGACCTCGCCGGCCTCGAACGCCTCGAGCGCTGGGTCCGCGAGCTGCGCGCGGGCACGGTGCTGGTCAGCCACGACCGCGAATTCCTCGCGCGCACCGTCACCTCGGTCCTCGAGCTCGACCTCGCCCAGCAGCAGGTCACCCAGTACGGCGGCGACTACGAGGCCTACCTCGCCGAGCGGGAGACCGCCCGCCGGCACGCCCGCGAGGCCTACGAGGAGTACGCCGACAAGCGCGGCGAGCTGACCGCGCGGATGCAGACCCAGAAGCAGTGGGTGGACAAGGGCGTGCGCAACGCCCGCAAGAAAGCCACCGACAAGGACAAGTTCATCAAGCACCACAACGCGGCGACCGCGGAGAAGCAGGCCGCGAAGATCGCGCAGACGGAGCGGCGGCTCGAGCGCATGGAGGTCGTCGAGGAGCCCCGCAAGGAGTGGGAGCTGCGCCTGTCGATCGCGGCCGCCCCGCGCTCGGGCACGGTCGTCGCGACCCTCGACGGCGCGGTCGCGCGGCGGGGCGACTTCACCCTGGGCCCCGTGACGCTCCAGCTCGACTGGGCCGACCGCGTCGCGATCACCGGGGCGAACGGCGCGGGCAAGTCGACGCTCCTCGCGCTGCTGCTCGGACGTCTCGCCCCCGACGAGGGCCGGGCGTCGCTCGGGTCCGGGGTGGTCGTCGGGGAGGTCGACCAGGCCCGGGGGCTCCTGACCGGGCGCACCTCGCTGCTCGACGTGTTCTCCCGCGAGCCCGAGATCGACCGGTGGCCCACGGCGGAGGTCCGGACGCTGCTGGCGAAGTTCGGGCTCGGCGCCGAGCACGTGCACCGCGGGGCGGACACGCTCTCGCCGGGCGAGCGCACCCGCGCGGCGCTCGCGCTGCTCCAGGCCCGCGGGGTGAACCTGCTCGTGCTCGACGAGCCCACCAACCACCTCGACCTGGCCGCCATCGAACAGCTCGAGTCGGCGCTCGCGGCGTTCGAGGGCACGCTGCTGCTCGTCTCCCACGACCGCCGCCTGCTCGCCGGTGTCGCGACGACCCGGCAGTGGCACGTGGACGCGGGGCGGGTGCTCGAGACCGCGTAGGACCGTGCGTCGCTCAGAGGCGCGCCAACGCCTCCCGGGCCAGGTCGACGAGGCCTTCGTCGTCACGGGCGGCGCCGCGGCGCTCGGCGCGGCCGGCCTCCGTGGCGCCGAGGCGCGCCCGCAGGGTCGCCCCCAGGTCCGCGAGGCGGAGGGCGTCGGCGCCGAACACCGCGCCCCCCGAGCGCCGCGCCACCAGGCCCCCGAGCAGCTCCGCGGCGAGGGCGTCGTGACCGGCCTGCCCGAGCAGGTCGACGACCGCGCGCAGCCCGACCCACTGGTGCGTGCGGTTGCCCGTGCCGCGCCAGTGCTCGAGCGACTCGGCGGCCGCGCGCGCCGCGGCGGCGACGTCACCCCGGCGCGCCCGCAGGGACGTCACGGTCACGAGCGCGACGCCGAGCGCGTACTGCTCGCCGACCGCCCGCGCGCGCCGCACCGCGTCCTCCACCAGCTCCAGGGCCGTGGTCGGGTCGCGCTCGACGCGCACCTCGCCGCGGACGTAGACGCTCCAGGGCCGCATCAGCGTGTCGCCGGTGTCGCGGACCGCGACGTCCAGGGCGTCCGCCTCGGCGAGCGTCGCGTCGTGGTCCCCCTCGTAGGCCGCCGCGAGGACACGACAGCAGGCGGCGAGGACCCGCACCCGCTCGTCCCCGGCGGCCGCGGCCAGGCGCTCCGCCTCCGCCGCGGCCCGCGCCGATTCCGCGCCCCGCCCGGCGAACCCCGCCACCTCGGACTGCAGGTAGGCCAGCACCGCCGCGGCGCGGTCGTGGCCGTCGCAGAGCGCCCGCCGACCGGCGGCGACGTGCTCCTCGGCCCGCGCGAGGTCGCCGGCGAACCGGGCCCCTTCGGCGGCGACCGCGTGCACCATCGCCCGCGACCGGCCGAGATCGGCACCCCCGGCCAGGAGCGCCTCCGCCCAGGCGAAGAGCTCCGGGGTCATCCGCACCTCACCGACGTCGACGAGGGCGGCGACGAGCGCGCCGGCGAGCGCCGGGTCCTCGGTGGACGCCCAGGCCACGGCGGCGCGCAGCTCGTCCCACTCGGCCTCGACGGCGGCGAGACGGCGGGCGGCGTCCGGCCCGGCCGGCGGCCCGGTGCGCCGCAGGAACCCCAGCGCCTCCTCGGCGTGCCGGCGGCGCAGCGTCGCGGTCTCGCCGCGCTCGGCGAGCCGCTCCCGGGCGAAGGCCCTCACCGTCTCCAGCAGTGCGTAGCGCGACGGGCCGGGACGGGTGTGGTCGACGGACGCGGTCACGAGGGACTTGTCGACGAGGTCGGCGAGCACGGCGTCCGCGTCCTCGCCCGCGACGGCCCGCGCGGCGCCGAGCGTGAAGTCACCGGCGAAGACGCCGAGCCGGTCGAGCAGGGCGCGCTCGCGGTCGTCGAGCAGGCGGTAGGACCACGCGACCACGGCGTGCAGGGTCCGGTGTCGACGGTCGGCGACGCGGTGCGGGCTGCGCAGGATGCGCAGGTGGGCCGGCAGGCCGGCGACGAGCTCGGCCGGCGAGAGCACCCGCATGCGCGCCGCGGCCAGCTCGAGCGCGAGCGGCAGGCGGTCGAGCCGCCGGCAGGCCTCGGTCACGGCGGCCCGGTTGGCGTCCGACACCGCGAACGTCGGGTCGGCCGCGCCCGCCCGCTCCGCGAACAGGGCGACGGCCGCGGCCTCGTCGAGCGGCGGGACGGGCCGGACACGCTCCCCGGGGACGCCGAGCGGCTCCCGGCTCGTGGTCAGCACCGCCACGGTCGGGCACGCGGCCGCGAGCGTCGTCACCAGCGCGGCGACCGCGTCGACCACGTGCTCGGCGTTGTCGAGCAGCAGCAGCACCCGCCGGCCGCGCAGCACCGCCGCCACCCGGTCGTCGGGGCCGGCGCCCCCGGTCGACGCCCCCGGCGCGCCCACGGCCGCGACGACCGCGGCGGCCACCTCGTCCCCGCGCGAGACCGTCGCCAGCTCGGCCACGACGACCCCGTCCGGGGCGGTGCTCGCGGCCGCGACGTGCCGGGCGAGCGTCGTCTTCCCGACCCCGCCGGGCCCGATCAGCGTCACCGGCCCGTCCCCGAGCACCCCGAGCACCCCCGCGAGCGCCGTCTCGCGACCCACCATCGGCGCCGGGTGTGCAGCGAACGCGCCGTTCGCTGCTTCCAATGCAGCGAACGGCGCGTTCGCTGCATCCACAGGCGCCGGAGTCCCCGCCAGCACCACCGCTTCCAGGCGCCGGAGCTCCGGGCCCGGGTCGAGACCCAGCTCGTCGGCGACGAGGCGGCGGTAGGCGGCGACGGCGGCGAGCGCGTCGGCGCCGCGTCCCGCCCGGTGCAGCGCCTCGACGAGCAGCTCGCGGCGCCGCTCGCGGAACGGCGCGGCCGCGACGAGCTCCTCGAGCCGGGCGACGGCGGCCTCGGGGCGCCCGAGGTCGAGGTCGGCGCGCGCCCGGGCGTCCTCGGTGTCCGCGTGCAGCTCCGCGAGGCGGGCCGCGACGGGGCGGAACGGGTCCTCGTCGGCGAACTCGGCCAGCGGCGGGCCGCGCCACAGCGCCAGCGCTTCGTCGAGCACCGCCGCGGCGCGCGCCGGGTCCACCGACCGCGCCCGCTCGCGCAGGTCCGCGGCGACGCCGGCGTCGAGGGCGCCGGGCGGCAGGTCGAGGACGTAGCCGGGCGGGCGGGTGAGCAGGACCCCGTCGCCGAGCACCCGCCGGGCCCGCGCGACGGCGCTGTGCAGCGCGGCCTCACCGTGCGCCGGCGGCCGGCCGGGCCACACGTGCTCGACGAGCCTGTCGGCCGCGACCACGCGGCCCGGGTCGAGGGCCAGGACCGCGAGGAGGCGCCGCACGCGGGCCGAGCGGACCGGGGCGTCGTCGACCGCGATCGCACCCAGCACCCGCAGTCGCATGACGTCTCCCCGGCCATCCGTGCGCCAGGATTTTAGGACCCCTTGACCTGGTCACGTCCCAGTGCTTGCATATCTGCACACATTGCATGACTGCAAGGATCAGCGATGGACGAGCGCGAGGACCTGGCCGCGAGCTTCGGCCACATGCGCCGCGCGATGATCCCCGCGTTCCTGCTGGACCTGCTCGGCGCCGTCGACGGCGGTGACGAGCTCTCGCTCACCCAGCTCGCCACCCTCTACGTCCTCGACGCCGGCGAGCCGATCTCCCTCGGTGTCCTCGCCGACGAGGTCGGGCGCTCGGTGTCGGCCGCGAGCCGGCTCGTCGACGGCCTCGTCCGCCGCGGCCTGGTCGAACGCCTGGAGCACCCGGGCGACCGGCGGGTCCGCCGGGTGGCGATCAGCAAGGACGGCGGGGCCCTGCTCCGGCGTCTCGAACGCACCCGGGCCGACGCCCAGCTCCAGATCATGAACCGCCTCGACCCCGCGGACCGGGCCCTGGTGACCCGCGCGATGGCCCTGCTCGGCGACGCCGCCCGGCAGGAGGGGAGCCCCAGATGACCCACGACGGCTACGTCCTGCCCCTCGCCGCGATCGACCCCGCCGCCGCGGAGACCCTCGGGCACGTCGGCGGCAAGGCGGTCAACCTCGCTGCGCTGGTGCGTGCCGGGCTGACGGTGCCCGCGGGCGTCTGCGTCACGACGGCGGCCTACCGGCACGCGGTCGGGTCGGCGCTCGACGCCCTGCTCGCCGACGCGGACGGCCTCGACCCCGCCGTGCTCGCCGAGAAGGCCCGCGCCGCGGTGCTGGCGGTCGAGGTCCCGCCCGACGTCGCCGCGGCCGTCCGCGCCGCGTGCCCGGAGGGGCCGGTCGCGGTGCGCTCGTCGGCGACGGCCGAGGACCTGCCCGACGCGAGCTTCGCCGGTCAGCAGGACACCTACCTCAACGTCGTCGGCGTCGACGCGGTCCTCGACGCGGTCCGCCGGTGCTGGGCCTCGCTCTGGACCGACCGCGCGGTCGCCTACCGCGCCGCCCAGGGCATCGACCGCGCCGCGGTCGCCCTCGCCGTCGTCGTGCAGGAGATGGTCGACGCCCGCTGGGCCGGGGTGCTGTTCACCGCGAACCCGGTGACGGGGCGGCGCCGCCAGGCCGTGATCGATGCCGCGCCGGGGCTCGGGGAGTCGGTGGTCTCCGGGTCGGTCGACCCCGAGCACCTCGTCGTCGACCCCGACGGCACGATCAGCGAGCGCCGCGCGGGCGCGGGCGGCACCGTGGTGCGCGCCCGGCCGGGCGGTGGCACCGACCTCGAGCAGCACGGCGGCGCGGCGCTGGACGACGCCGACGTGCGCACGCTGGTCGCGCTCGGCCGCCGCGTGGAGGCCCTGTTCGGCGCGCCCCAGGACATCGAGTGGGCCGTCGACGGCGCGGGGACGGCCTGGCTGACGCAGTCGCGCCCGATCACCACGCTGTACCCGCTGGTGCCGGGCCGCCCCGGCCTGCGCCTGTACCTGTCCGCCAACGTCGCCCAGGGCGTGTTCCGTCCGTTCACCCCGTCCGGGCTCTCGGCGGCCCGGCACCTCGCCACCGGCGTCGCCCGCCTGCTCGCCACGCCCGTCGACGACCCCGAGCAGGGTCCGCCGATGCTCTCGGACGCCGGGGAGCGCGCGTTCGTCGACCTCACCGACGTCCTGCGCAGCCGCGTGGGGCGCGCCGGCGTCCGCGGCGTGCTCGGCGTCATGGAGACCCGCTCGGCGGAGGTCATCGCCACCCAGCTCGACCGCCCCGAGCTGCGCATCACCCGGCGCTCGCCGCTGCCCGCGCTCCGCCGGGTCGGGCGGGTGGCCCTGCGCTACGGCATCCCGCCGGCGGTGGTCGGTGCCTGGCTGCGGCCGGCCCGGGCCCGCGACCGGGCACTCGCGCTCGTCCGCGACGCCGAGGCGACGCTGCCGGCGCCCGCGGGCGCGACGCCGGCGCAGCGGGTCGACCACGTCCGGCGGCTGCTCGCCGACGGGTTCGCGCCGATGGCGCCGCGCATCGCCCCCGCCCCGGCGGCGGGGTTCCTCGCCCTCGGGCTCGCCGCGAAGCTGCTCGGCGGCCGCGCCCACCCGGGCGAGCTCGGCACGGTCCTGCGCGGCCTGCCCCACAACGTCACCACCGAGATGGACCTCGCCCTCTGGGACCTCGCCGTCCGGCTCCGGCAGGACCCGGACACCGTCGCCGCCCTGACGGGCACCGCGCCCGCCGATCTCGCGGCCCGGCGGGACACCTGGCCCGCGGTGCTCGGCACGGGGCTCGGCGCCTTCCTCGCCGTGCACGGCCGCCGCGCGGTCGCCGAGATCGACCTGGGCCTGCCCCGGTGGTCCGAGGACCCGACCCACCTGCTGGGCGTGCTCGCCAACTACGTCCGTCTCGACGACACCGAGCGGGCGCCGGACGCGGTGTTCGCACGGAGCGCCGCCGAGGCCGAGGCGACGATCAGGGAGCTCGCCAGCCGGGCCGGCGGCCTGCGCGGGCGGGTCGTGACGCTCGCGCTGCACCGGGCGCGGGACCTCGTCGGTCTGCGGGAGCTGCCGAAGTACTGGCTGGTCACGGTCCTCGGGGCGGCGCGTGCCGAGCTCACGATCGTGGGCGCCGACCTGGCCGCCCGCGGCCGGATCGAGCACGCCGACGACGTCTTCTTCCTGAGCTTGTCGGAGGCCCGTGAGGATCGGGACCACCGCGGCCTGGTCACAGCACGACGGGCCACCTACGCCCGCGAGCTGCGCCGCCGGCACGTGCCCCGGCTCGTGTTCTCCGACGGCACCGAGCCCGAGGCGCTGGGCCCGGCGGACGCCGCGCCCGACGGTGCCCTGACCGGCGTCCCGGCCTCGGCGGGCGTCGTCACCGGCCGGGTCCGCGTGATCACCGACCCCCAGGGCGCCCACCTCGACCCCGGCGACGTGCTCGTGTGCCCGTCGACCGACCCCGGGTGGACCCCGTTGTTCCTCACCGCCGGCGGGCTGGTGATGGAGATGGGCGGGTCGAACTCCCACGGTGCCGTGGTCGCCCGCGAGTACGGCCTGCCCGCCGTGGTCGGTGTCCGCGACGCCGTCGCGCGCCTGACCGGCGTCGACGAGGTCCGCGTCGACGGCACCGCCGGCCGCGTCGAGCCGCTGCCCGGTCAGCAGAGCCGGTAGAACCGGAAGATGTCGTTGTCCAGCTCGTCGAGCACCTCGACCGCGGCGAAGCCGGCCGCACGCGCGTAGCCCTCGAGCGTGCCGCGGCGCATCACCGTGCCGGTGCCCACCGAGCCCGGGGTCGACAGGCCGTCGGGCAGGCAGCACATCAGCGAGAAGCCGTAGAAGAGCTGCTCGACCTCGTCGCCGTCGGGCGCGAAGGCGTCGGCGACCTTCTCGTCCATGATCAGCACGGTGCCGCCCGGGGCGACGGCTCGGCGCATCCCGGCGAGCACGGCGACCGGGTCGGGCATGTCGTGGACGCACTCGAAGGCGCAGACGAGGTCGTAGGCGCCGGCCTCGGCCGCCTCGATCCCGGCGTGCTGCACCGCGACGCGATCGCCGACGCCCTCGGCCGCGGCGTGACGGCGCGCCGCGTCCACCGAGGCGGCGTCCACGTCGAACCCGTCGACCGTCGCGGACGGGTAGGCCCGCGCGATCCCGATCGGCGACCAGCCCTCGCCGCACCCCACGTCGGCCACCCGTCCGCCGGCGCGCAGGGCCGCGTCGACGTCACCGAGCAGCGGCAGGTGGTCGCGGGCCAGCGCGTCGCGCAGCAGCGGGCGGTTCTGGGCGGACTGGCCCTCGCGCGCGTCGTCGCCGAAGGTCTCCCAGCTCACCCCGCCGCCGGTGCGGTAGGCCTCGAGCAGGTCGTCGATCCGGCGCAAGGACGCGACGAGGATGCGGGCGAACGGGGTCAGCACCGCCTCGCTGTCGAGGTCGGCGAGCACCGGCACGTGCGCCGCGGGCATGGCGAAGCAACGCTCGTCGGGCGCGGCGCCCGGGTCGTCGACGGTGAGCAGGCCGCACACGGCCTGGTACTCCAGCCACTCGCGGGCGTAGCGGGCGGCGGTGCCCGTGCGGGCGGCCAGCTCCGGGGCCGTCGCCGGGCCGTCCTGGGCCAGCGAGCGGTACCAGCCGAGGCGGTCGCCCAGGTAGAGCGCGGTCGTCTGTTCCATCCCGAGGATGCCGGCGAACACGGTCTCCGCACATGCCTCGGTGGTCCGGCCATCAGAGGGGACATCGGTCTCGAGCGTCGTCATGGCCCGACGGTGGCGCGCGGCGCTGTCAGATCGCTGCCGTCCCGCTGCCGGTGGCCGCGGGCCCATACTCGCTCCATGGGCTCGCCGGACGAGCCGACGCGCCAGACCATCCGGTTCGCGCGGTCGGAGGCACGCACGGTGGCGTGGGCCGCGGTCGGGACGGGCCCGCCGCTCGTGGTCGGCGGCTGGTGGATGGGCCACCTCGAGCTGAACTGGGCCGACCCGGGCTTCCGGGACTTCGTCACGGGGCTCGCCGCCCACCACACCGTGGTGCGCTACGACCGGCCGGGCGCGGGGCTCTCCCCCGGTCCTCCGGAGCGGTCCCTCGACGGCGAGGTCGCCGTGCTCGCCCAGGTCGTCGACGCGCTGGGCGGCGGTCTGGTGACGCTGCTCGGGGGGTCCGCGGCCGGTCCCGTGGCGGCGGCGCTGGCCGCGCGGCGCCCCGAGCTCGTCGAGCGCCTCCTGCTCTACGGCACCTACGCCGACGGCGCCCGGGTCGCGCCGCCCGCGGTGCGCGAGCAGCTCGTCGCCCTCGTCGGCGCCCACTGGGGCCTGGGCTCACGGGTGCTCGCCGACCTGTTCCTGCCCGGCGCGACCGCCGAGGAGCGCGACGAGTTCGCGCGCTACCAGCGGACCTCGGCGAGCGCCGACGCCGCGGCCGCCTCGCTCGCCGCCACCTACGCGTTCGACGTCCGGAGCGAGCTCGGGCGGATCACCGCGCCGACCCTGGTGGTGCACCGCCGCGACGACCGCGCCATCGCCTTCGACCTCGGCCGCGAGGTCGCCGCTGCGATCCCCGACGCGACCTTCGTCGCCCTCGAGGGTCACGACCACCTCCCCTGGCGCGGGGACGCGGCCGCGGTGCTGCGGTCGTTGTCGGACTTCCTCCCGGGATCGTCCGGGCCCGCGCCCGCGGCGACCCCGGCGAGCGTCCTGTCCGCGCGCGAGCTCGAGGTGCTGCGGCTGGTGGCCCAGGGCCTGGCGGATCGCGAGATCGCCCGCAGGCTGGACCTCAGCCCCCACACGGTGCACCGGCACCTGGCGAACATCCGCACCAAGCTGGGCCTGCCCTCCCGGGCGGCGGCCACCGCGTACGCCGCACGCCACCACCTGCTCGGGTAGTGGCCCGATCCGGCCACCCCCGGTGATGGCCGGGACGAGCGAAGCGCCCGACCCCGATCGCCGGGTGTGCTGAGGCCCATGACCAGCACCGATGTCCCCGACGTCCACGTCCCCACGCCGCACCCCGTCCGCGGGCCGCTCAACGCCGCGTTCTTCCGGCTCGTCGACGGCTACGGCCACCGCGTCCTCGGCGACCGCAAGGCCGCCCTGTTCACCGACCTCCCGCGCACCGTCGTGGAGCTGGGCGCGGGGACCGGCGCCAACCTGCGCCACTACCCCGCGGGCACGCGGGTGATCGCGATCGAGCCGAACCCGGCGATGCACGCCCCGCTGCGAGCGGCGGCCGCCCGCCACCACGTGGACCTGGAGATCCGGGCGACCGTCGCCGAGGACACCGGTCTCGCCGACGCGAGCGTCGACGCGGTGGTCAGCACGCTCGTGCTGTGCACCGTCGCCGACCCGGCCGCAGCGATCGCCGAGGCGCGGCGCATCCTGCGGTCGGGCGGGCGCCTGATCGTCCTCGAGCACGTCGCCGCCCCGGAGGGCAGCGCCGTCGCCCGGCTCCAGCGGACCCTGCAGTCCGGGTGGCGGTGGGCGTTCGAGGGCTGCGAGCTGCAGCGCTACACCGGTGAGCTGCTCGCCGGCGCCGGGTTCGCCGAGGTCGACCTCGAGCGCTTCCGCGCCGGCTGGATCTTCCTGCCGGTCGACCACCTCGTCGCAGGCACCCTGCACCGCTGACTCGGCGGATCGGGGCACATCCTCGCGGGGGCGTGAACGAACGAAGGGCGCTCTCGCTGCTTCCGTAGCAGCGAGAGCGCCGTTCGTTCACCACTCCCGCACGCATCCGGTCGCGCCGGCTGCTGCAGGTGCGCCAGGGTCAGGCGGCGCGGGAGACCACGAGGCCGCCGGTGCCGTGGTCGGCGGACTCGTCGAGGTCGACCTGGACCGTGTCGCCCTCGCGCACCTCGCCGGCCAGCAGAGCCTTGGCCAGCTGGTCGCCGATGGCCGACTGCACCAGCCGGCGCAAGGGCCGCGCACCGAAGATCGGGTCGAAGCCCTGCAGCGCGAGCCACTCGCGGGCGGCCTCGCTGACGGCGAGCGTCAGGCGGCGGGCCGCCAGGCGGGCGCCGAGCCGCTCGAGCTGGATGTCGACGATCGACGTCAGCTCCTCGGTCGACAGCGCGTGGAAGACCACGACGTCGTCGAGCCGGTTGAGGAACTCCGGCTTGAACGAGCGCCGCACGACCTCCATGACCTTCTCCCGGCGGCCCTCGTCGTCGAGCGAGGTGTCGACGAGCGCGGCGGAGCCGAGGTTCGAGGTCAGCACGAGGATCGTGTTGCGGAAGTCGACGGTGCGGCCCTGGCCGTCGGTCAGTCGCCCGTCGTCGAGGACCTGCAGCAGCACGTCGAAGACGTCCGGGTGGGCCTTCTCCACCTCGTCGAGCAGCACCACCGAGTACGGGCGGCGCCGGACGGCCTCGGTGAGCTGGCCGCCCTGGTCGTAGCCGACGTACCCGGGCGGCGCGCCGACGAGGCGGGCCACCGAGTGCTTCTCGCCGTACTCGCTCATGTCGATGCGGATCATCGCCCGCTCGTCGTCGAACAGGAACGCGGCCAGCGCCTTGGCCAGCTCGGTCTTGCCGACGCCGGTGGGCCCGAGGAACAGGAACGAGCCGGTGGGACGGTCCTCCTCGGAGATCCCGGCGCGGGCGCGGCGCACGGCGTCGGACACCGCGCGGACCGCCTCGGCCTGGCCGACGACGCGGTGGCCGAGCTCGTCCTCCATGCGCAGGAGCTTCGCCGTCTCGCCCTCGAGCAGGCGGCCGGCGGGGATGCCGGTCCAGGCCGAGACGACGTCCGCGACGTCGTCGGGGCCGACCTCCTCCTTGAGCATCTCGGGCACGACGGCGGCGGCGTCGGCGGCCTCGAGCTCCTTCTCGAGCGCGGGGATGCGCCCGTGGATCAGCTCCGCGGCGCGGCCGAGGTCGCCGTCGCGGGTGGCGCGCTCGGCCTCGCCGCGCAGCGTCTCGAGCTGCTCCTTGAGCCCGCGGCTGGCGTCGATCGAGTCCTTCTCGCCCTGCCACCGCGCGGTGAGCGCGTCGAGCTCCTCGCGGCGCTCGGCGAGCTCGGCGCGCAGCGCGCGCAGGCGCTCGGCCGAGGCGGCGTCGGACTCCTTCTCCAGCGCCATCTCCTCGATCTCGAGGCGGCGCACGGCCCGCTCGACCTCGTCGATCTCGACGGGCCGCGAGTCGATCTCCATGCGCAGCCGCGAGCTGGCCTCGTCGACGAGGTCGATGGCCTTGTCGGGCAGGAAGCGCGCGGTGATGTAGCGGTCCGACAGCGTGGCGGCGGCGACGAGGGCGGCGTCGGTGATCCGCACGCCGTGGTGCACCTCGTAGCGCTCCTTGAGCCCGCGCAGGATGCCGACGGTGTCGTCGACCGTGGGCTCGCCGACCAGCACCTGCTGGAAGCGGCGCTCCAGCGCCGGGTCGGACTCGATGTGCTGGCGGTACTCGTCGAGCGTCGTCGCGCCGACCATGCGCAGCTCGCCGCGCGCGAGCATCGGCTTGATCATGTTGCCGGCGTCCATCGCGGACTCGCCGGTCGCGCCGGCGCCGACGATGGTGTGCAGCTCGTCGATGAAGGTGATGACCTGTCCCGCGGAGTCGGTGATCTCCTGCAGGACGGCCTTGAGCCGCTCCTCGAACTCGCCGCGGTACTTCGCGCCCGCGACCATCGAGCCGAGGTCGAGCGAGACGACGCGCTTGCCGCGCAGCGACTCCGGGACGTCGCCGGCGACGATGCGCTGGGCGAGGCCCTCGACGATCGCGGTCTTGCCGACGCCGGGCTCGCCGATGAGCACGGGGTTGTTCTTGGTGCGCCGGGACAGGACCTGGACGACGCGGCGGATCTCGGCGTCGCGGCCGACCACCGGGTCGAGGTCGCCGGAGCGGGCCCGCTCGGTGAGGTCCTGGCCGTACTTCTCCAGCGCCTGGAAGGTGCCCTCCGGGTCGGCGGACTTCACGCGCCCCGAGCCGCGCACCTTGGTGAACGCCTCCTTGAGCGCCTCGGGCGTCGCGCCGTGGCGGGTGAGCACCTCGGCGGTGCGTCCGCCGGCCGCGGCCAGCCCGACGAGCAGGTGCTCGGTGGAGACGTACTCGTCGCCCATGTCGGCGGCGAGCTGCTGGGCGTGCTGCAGGACGCGGGCCATCTCGCGGTCGAACTGCGGCGCCGCGACGCTGGAGCCGCTGGCGCTCGGTAGGCCCGTGAGGACCTTGCCGACGTCCGAACGGACGGCCGACGGGTCCGCCCCGACCGCGCGCAGCAACGGCTCGGTCAGCCCGTCGGTCTGATCGAGCAGCGCGGCCGCGAGGTGGGCCGGCGAGACCTGCGGATGGCCGTCGACGGTCGCCGCGCGGACGGCGTTCGACACCGCCTGCTGGGTGCGGGTGGTGGGGCTGAAGTCCATCGATCCTCCTGGGGCGCGGGCGGGCGGCCCACCCTCCGCCCTGTTCTTGAGTCTACTTGGCTCAACTCTGGGTGTGCGGCGTTTCTTCCCGAATCACCGGATTCCCGACCGGTCACCCACAGCAACGACGACGAGCGGCACCGGATCGAGTCGTCGTCGCTGCTCACGGTGGTCGCGAGCACCGTCCGGCGCACCTGGTGGCCCGGACGACGCGGGGGCGTTGGGGACCCTGCGTGACGATCCCGCACGGGCTGTCATAGTGGGCCGCTCACGCGGGTACTTCGTGCCCGCGGCGGGGGGCCGGGGAGGAGCGACCAGGATGTCGGCGGAGCCGCTGTCGGGAGGCGGCCCGGAGGACCCGGGCCCGGGGCAGCCTGCGCCGGCGGCCGGTAAGCCCGCGCGCCGTCTCGCCGCCGTGCGCACGGTGCCGCCGCCGCCGACCACACCCATCGTCGTCCCCGGCCGGCACGCCGCCGCGGAGGACGGGAAGCGCCCGGACGAGAGCGCCGCGGCGCCCGAGCCCGCCGCACCCCCGGAGAGCGCCGCACCTCCGGAGCCCGTCGCACCCCCGGAGCCCGCTCCGGCACCGAGCCCGGCCCCGGCCCCGGCCTCCGTGTTCGAGACCCCCGAGGCGCAGGCCGCCCGCCGGGTGCGGGAGACGTGGGCCGACGTCGAGCCGCAGGTCGACGAGCTCGCCGAGTGGTTCGCCGCGCTGCTGTTCAGCCTGGCGCCCGCCGTGCGGAGCCTGTTCCCCGCGCGCATCACCGAGCCCGCCCGGCGGCTGCTGCGCTCGCTGGTGCTGCCGATGACGACCGTCGACCGGCCCGACCAGCTGCGCACGGTGCTCGAGCCGCTGGTGCGCGAGCACCGCGCGCTGGGGCTGCACGCCGAGCAGTACGAGGCGCTCGGCGTCGCGATGATCGGGGCGATGCGCCGCTTCGCGCCCGCGTGGGACGAGGGCACCGAGCACGCCTGGGTGCGCGCGTTCTCGCTGGCGGCGGGCCCGATGGAGCACGCCGTGCGCGCCGCCGCCGACCCCGCGGTCGCCGAGGGCACGGTGGTGTCGCATCGCCGGCTGAGCTGGGACCTGGCCGTGCTGCACGTCGCGCCGGACACCCCGGTGCCGCACCGCGCCGGCCAGTACCTCACCGTCGAGATCCCCCAGCGGCCCCGGATGTGGCGGCCGCTGAGCCCGGCGACCGCCCCGCGTCCCGACGGTCTGCTGGAGTTCCACGTCCGCGCCGTCGAGGGCGGCTGGGTGAGCCGGGCGATGGTGGCGCACGCGTCGGCGGGCGACCGGTGGCGCCTCGGGCCCGCCTCCGGGCGGCTCGGGCTCGACCCGCGCAGCACCGCGCCGGTGCTCATGGTCGCCGGCGGCACCGGAGGGGCGCCCGTGCTGGCGCTGTGCGAGGACCTGGCCCGCTGGACGCGACCGCGCCCGTGCACGGTGTTCCTGGGCGGGCGGGTCGCCGAGGACCTCACGGTGCTCGACCGCCTGCGCGTGCTAGCCGACCGGCACCCGTGGCTCGAGCTGGCCGTGACGTGCGAGGACGACCCGCTCGACGAGCACACGCTGCCCGGCACGCTGCCGGACGCGGTGGTGCGCAGCGGCGACTGGTCGCAGCACGACGTGCTGCTCTCGGGCTCACCGGCCATGATCCGCGCCTCGGCGCAGGCGCTGCTGATCGACGGCGTGCCGCTGGATCGCATCCACTACGACCCCTTCGCCCACTAGCCGCTCCAAGGAGATGCGGCCGTCAGCGCTCATGCCTCGCACTGCCGACCGACCTCCGTCGCGCTCCGATGGTTACTCCCGTGGTCGGGGCCCCGGCTGCCACACGACGACCGACTGGGTGCGTCGCGCCGGCAGACGGTCGCCGCGGGAGGGATTCTCCGCGTTCGCGGCCGCCTGCTCGGCCGCGGCGCGCCAGCGGGCGAGCTCTTCGGTGACCTCGCGGAGCCGGTCGGTCAGGGCGCCGACCTCGCGCTCGAGCTCGATGATCCGCTTGATGCCGGCGAGGTTGACCCCGTCGGACTGCGAGAGCCGCTGGACCTCGCGGAGCACGGCGATGTCGCGCACCGAGTAGCGCCGCCCGCCGCCGCTCGCGCGGCCCGGGGTGACGAGGCCGATGCGGTCGTAGCTGCGCAGGGTCTGCGCGTGCATGCCGGCGATCTGGGCGGCCACGGAGATCACGAAGACGGGCGTGTCCTCGTCGGCCCACGCCGGCAGGGAGGGGATGGAGGCGGACGCGGCGCCGAGCGGGGACGGCCAGGGCCCCCGTTCGCCGCCTGCACCGCGCCCGGTCATGACGCCGTCTCCCTCCGTGCGGCGGCCTCGGCGCGCCGGGTGAGGTCGGCGCGCGGGTCATGGTCGGAGGTGGCGGCGACGTAGGCGTCGAGCGCCTCGCGGGCGGCCGAGCTCAGCCGCTGCGGCACGGAGAGCTCGACGGTGACGAGCAGGTCGCCGGTGCGCCCGTCCTTGCGGTGCACCCCGCGCCCGCGGACCCGCAGCGTGCGGCCGCTCTGGCTGCCGGCGGGGACCTTGAGCGAGACCTTGCCGTCCATGGTCGGGACGGTGATCGTCGTGCCGTCGACGAGCTCGGGGAACGTCACCGGCACGGTGAGCGTCAGATCGTCGGCGTTGCGCTCCGAGCGACCGAAGAGGTCGTCGGCGTTGACGTGGACGACGACGAACAGGTCGCCGGCGGGACCGCCGCGACTGCCGGGCTGACCCTGGCCGGCGAGGCGGATGCGCTGGCCGTCGTCGACGCCCGGCGGGATGCGCACGGTGAGCGTGCGCGAGCGGGTGCTCACGCCGTCGCCGCCGCACTCGGGGCAGGGATCGTCGACGATCGAGCCGGTGCCCGAGCAGTCGCGGCACGGCTCGCTGAAGGCGAAGGCGCCCTGGCTGCGCGACACGACGCCGGCGCCGCCGCAGGTCAGACACGTGCGGGGGCTGGTGCCGGGCTTGGCGCCGTTGCCGCCGCACGTGTTGCAGCGCGCCGGGGACGCGAGGCGCAGCGGCAGGGTGGTGCCGCCGACCGCCTCGGCGAAGTCGATCCGCACGTCGGTCTCGACGTCGGCCCCGCGCTGCTCGCGCGGTCGGGTGCCGGCCGTGCCCGGGGTCGGGCCGGTCGTGGTGCCGGCACCGCCGACACCGCCCCCGAACAGCCCGCCGAGCAGGTCGCCGAGCCCGCCGGCGCCCTGGGCGCCGCCGCCGCGACCACCGAAGAGGTCGCCGACGTCGAAGCCGCCGGAGAAGCCGGTGCCACCGGCCCCGGCCCCGGCGCCCGCGCCGGCACCCCGGCCGCCGCCGAAACCGCCGAAGCGGCCGCCGGCGAACAGCGTGCGCGCCTCGTCGTACTGTTGGCGCTTCTCGGTGTCGGAGAGCACGCCGTACGCCTCGCCGGCGGCCTTGAAGCGGGCCTCGGCCTTGGCGTCGCCGGGCTTGGCGTCCGGGTGGTTCTCCCGGGCGATCTTGCGGTAGGCCTTCTTGATGTCGTCCGCGGAGGCGTCCTTCGCCACGCCCAGCTCGCGGTAGTAGTCCTTCTCGACCCAGTCACGGGCGCTCATGGCGGGACTGCTCCTTCCGCGGTGTGGGGGGTGGGGTGGTGTTCAGGACGCCCTGTCAGGAGGTGCCGGCGTCGGCCGGCTGGGAGGTGGTGTCCGCCGGGGCGGACCCGTCGGAGTCGGTGACCCCGACCATCGCGGCGCGCAGCACGCGGTCGCCGAAGCGGTAGCCCCGACGCATGACGGTGGTGACCGTCGGGCCCGACACCTCGGACGAGGTCTCGTGGGCCACGGCCTCGTGCACCGACGGGTCGAAGGCGTCGCCCTCGGCACCGAACGGCGTGAGGCCCGCGCGCTGGAGCGTCTCCGTGAGACGGTCGGCGACGAGCTTGAACGGGCCGGTCAGGTCGCCGTGGCTCGCGGCGCGCTCGACGTCGTCGAGCACCGTGAGCAGCTCGCCGGCCACGGAGGCCTTGGCCGCCGCGACCGTCGACTCCTTCTCGCGCTCGGTGCGCCGCCGGAAGTTGGTGAACTCCGCCGACACGCGCTGCAGGTCGGCGGTGCGCTCGGCGAGCTCGGAGCGCACGCGCTCGAGCTCCGGGTCGGCGGCCGCACCGTCGGTTCCGGCCTGGCCGGCCCCGCCGCCCTCGGACAGCCCCGCGGCTGATGCCGCGGCGGCGAACTCCGCCGCGCGGGCCTCGCCGGCGATGGTGTGGGCGCCCTCGGGCGCGGCGGTCTCGCCACCGTCGGTGGCGCCGTCCGGCTGGGCCGTGCCGGCCGGAGCGTCCTGACCGGAGGTGGGCACCCCGCCGACGCTCGAGTCGGTGCTCGAGTCGGGAGAGTGTTGCCCGACGACCGGATCCTGCACTGTGACCTCCTCGGGAGGACCCGGCGCCTGGCGCCGGGACGGTGTGGCCTGGGGGAACCGCGAGCGGAGGGGCCGCCGGTCGGGATGAGACGGAGTCGAGCTCCGCTTCGCTTCGTCTCCTCGATGCCGGCGGCCCCACCCGAGGCGCGTCAGTCCTTCTTGTCGTCGTCGACGATCTCGGCGTCGACGACGTCGTCGGCCTGGTCGTCCGCACCGCCCGCGGCAGCGCCACCGGCCGCGCCGGCCGCGCCGGCACCACCCTCGGACTGCTGCTGGGCGTACAGCGCCTGGCCGAGCTCCTGGGACTCGGTGGCGACCTTCTCCGAGGCGGCCTTGATCTCCTCGGTGTTGTCCTCACCCTGGAGCGCGGTCTTCAGCTCGGCGACCGAGCCCTGGACCTTCTCCTTGACGTCCGACGGGAGCTTCTCGTCGTTGTCGGTGATGAACTTCTCGGTCTGGTAGACCAGGGTCTCGGCCTGGTTGCGGACCTCCGCCGCCTCGCGGCGCTTGCGGTCCTCGTCGGCGTGGGCCTCGGCGTCGGCGACCATGCGGTCGATCTCGTCCTTGGACAGGGCCGAGCCGCCGGTGATGGTCATCTGCTGGGACTTGCCGGTGCCCTTGTCGACCGCCGAGACGTTGACGATGCCGTTGGCGTCGATGTCGAAGCTGACCTCGATCTGCGGCACGCCCTGCGGGGCGGGCGGCAGGTCGGTGAGCTCGAACATGCCGAGCTTCTTGTTGTAGGCCGCGATCTCACGCTCGCCCTGGAAGACCTGGATCTGCACGGACGGCTGGTTGTTCTCCGCCGTCGTGAAGACCTCGGACTTCTTGGTCGGGATCGTCGTGTTCTTCTCGATCAGCCGCGTCATCACGCCGCCCTTGGTCTCGATGCCAAGGGAGAGCGGGGTGACGTCGAGCAGCAGGACGTCCTTGACGTCGCCGCGCAGCACACCGGCCTGCAGGGTGGCGCCGACCGCCACGACCTCGTCCGGGTTGACGCCCTTGTTGGGCTCCTTGCCGCCGGTGAGCTCCTTAACCAGGTCGTGCACCGCGGGCATGCGGGTCGAGCCGCCCACCAGCACCACGTGGTTGATCTGGCCGACGGAGATGCTGGCGTCCTTGATCACCTGGTTGAAGGGCTTGCGGCACCGGTCGAGCAGGTCGGAGGTGATCCGCTGGAACTCGGCACGCGAGAGCGTCTCGTCGAGGAACAGCGGGTTCTTCTCGGCGTCGACGGTGATGTAGGGGAGGTTGATCCCGGCGCTGGACGAGCTGGAGAGCTCGATCTTCGCCTTCTCGGCCGCCTCACGCAGGCGCTGCATCGCCATCTTGTCCTTGGACAGGTCGATGCCCTGCGAGCCCTTGAACTTCTCGACGAGCCAATTGATGATCCGCTCGTCCCAGTCGTCGCCGCCGAGGTTGTTGTCGCCGTTGGTGGCCTTGACCTCGACCACGCCGTCGCCGATCTCGAGCAGGGACACGTCGAACGTGCCGCCACCGAGGTCGAAGACCAGGATGGTCTGCTCGTGCTCGCCCTTCTCGAGGCCGTACGCGAGGGCGGCCGCCGTGGGCTCGTTCACGATGCGCAGGACGTTGAGGCCCGCGATCTGGCCGGCCTCCTTGGTGGCCTGCCGCTGGGCGTCCTCGAAGTAGGCCGGGACGGTGATCACCGCGTCGGTGACGTCCTCGCCCAGGTACGCCTCGGCGTCCCGCTTCAGCTTCTGCAGCGTGCGGGCGCTGATCTCCTGCGCGCTGTACTTCTTGTCGTCGATCTCGACGGACCAGTCGGTGCCCATGTGCCGCTTGACCGACCGGATCGTGCGATCCACGTTGGTCACCGCCTGGTTCTTGGCCGACTGGCCGACCAGGACGTCGCCGTTCCGGGCGAACGCGACCACCGAGGGGGTGGTGCGGCTGCCTTCGGAGTTCGCGATGACCGTCGGCTCGCCGCCCTCCAGGACGGCGACCACGGAGTTGGTCGTGCCGAGGTCGATGCCGACCGCTCGCGCCATGCTCGTGTCTCCTCTCGAGACCCGTGGGATCCGGGTGTTCCGTTGAGTGCTCTGCGCTCAAGTATTGGCCCACGGAGCGGTGTCCGCAAACCAGACCTGAGCCGCCTGCGCTCAAGTGTGTCATCCCGACCAACGGAGCATGACACGAGGTTGTTCCCGGGCGGCTCAACTTCGCCGAAGACGCCGATCCGGCCCCTGGTCAGGCCCGGTCCGACCCCGTCCCGGGGCGGGTCGCGAGCGGCAGCAACTGGCCCTCGTCCCAGCTCACGGCCCGGGTCCCGAGCGGCACCCCGGTCTGCTGGGCCTCCATCATCTGCCCGTTCCCGAGGTACATGGCCACGTGGTGGATGGTGTCCGGGTCGGACCTGTCGTACGCCCAGAACAACAGATCCCCGGGCTGCGCCTGGTCGACGGGGACGTGGGCGCCGGCGTGGTACTGGTCACGCGAGACGCGGGGCAGCACGATCCCGGCGCGCTCGTAGGCCCGCAGCATCAGCCCCGAGCAGTCGTAGCTGCTCGGCCCCGTCGCCCCCCACACGTAGGGCTTGCCGGTCTCCGCGGTCGCGAACTCGATCGCCGTGCGCGCGACGCCGGGCGGCAACGCGGCCGCTGGACCCGGTCCCGCGTCCGCCGCGGGCTGGCACTCCTGGATGGCGCCGGTGATCCCGGCGAGGTCGGTGACCAGGCTGTTGGCGAGCGTCTCCCACTTGGCGTAGGCGTTGGGGAACGCCGAGCGCTGCACGATCTGGGCGGCCTGCGTGACCGGCATCGTGTCCCAGCCGGGCACCGCGAGCAGGCGCTCGAGGAAGGTCCGGGTGGCGTACACGGGGTCGCGCACCTGCTCGGGACTCCCCCAGCCCTGGCTCGGGCGCTGCTGGAACACCCCGAGCGAGTCGTGGTCGACCGCGATGTCCATGCCGACCGTGCCCATCTGGGACTCCTGCATCGCCGTGGCCAGCGCGACGACCCAGCCGCGCGGCGGCACGGCCATGCCCTTGGCCACCCCGATGATCGTCGACGCGGTCTGGCGCTGGACGGCGTCGAGCTCGGCCGAGGTCTGCGGCGCGCTCCCCGACGGCGCCCCGGTGCCGGCCTCGCAGCGCCCGGCGCCGGCGTCCTCCCCGCCGCCGGGGACGAACTGGCCGACGACGAGCAGGCCCGCGGCCAGCACGACGACCAGGAAGCCCGCGAGCGCCGCCACCGGCAGCAGCAGGCGCAGGATCCGGAAGCCGGGCGGCAGCCGGGGCGGGGTGATCACCGTGACATCCCTGGGCCGCCCCTCAGGACGCCCGGTCGTAGCCGGAGACGCGCCAGTCACCCGGCCCGACCTGCACCAGGAGCAGCTCCAGGCGCACGGCGTCGGTGGGCACCTGCACGCGCACGGCCTCGGGCCGGACCTCGACCGCCTGCGGCGGCCCGGTGACACGCGAACCGGGGACGTTCGACGGATCGACCGACGCGAGCACCGCGAGGTACTCGTCGGTCGTGTACGGCGCGAGCCCGGCACTCCACTGGGCCGGGGTCGTCCCGGGCGGGTGCGTGGCCCACGCCTGTGTCCAGCGCTGCGCGACCGCGAGCGCGACCGGGGGCGCCTGGTCGAGGGGCAGCGTGCGGGGGCTGAGCTCGGTGACCTGCGGGGCGGCCGGCGCGGTGGCGGGCGCCGGGCCCGGCGCCGGCCCGAGCGCCCGCCCGGACCCGGCACTCCCGCCGGAGCCGCCGGCGAGGGCCGAGATCCCGATCGCGACGGCGGCGAGCACGACCAGCACGCCGATCAGGCGCGCCGGGGAGTGCAGCGGCCACTCCCACAGCGCGCGATAGGCCGCCGCGCGCCCGCGCCTAGTCCGGATCGGCACGCGGGCCTCCCTCGGCGGGCCGCGGGGCGCTCGTCCGCGTCGACCGGCGCGAGGACCCGGCGCCGACCGGGCGGCTGGGGCGGTAGATGCGGTAGACCGGCGCGCCGTCGACCAGCTCGGCCTGCACCGGACGCTGCGGACCGCCGGCGTCCCCGGTGCGCGCCGCCACGCTGCGGTAGAGGCTGCGGTCGGCGTCGCTGACCGCGGCGCGGGCCGGGGTGGAGTCGCGGTCCCCGCGGGGCGTGCCACCCGGGACCGCGGTCGTCCCGGTGGTCGCGGCACCCGCCGGCAACGCCCGCTGGGCGGCCCGGCGCGAGGCCAGGGCGGCCGCCGGGTCCGCGTCGTGGGCGGTGGCGCCGCCCGCGCCGACCCGTTCGCTGTCCACCCGCATCGGGCCGGCCACGGTGGCCACTTCCGCGGTCGCGGGGTCGGCGCGCGGGGGACCGGTGCTCTCCGGACGCCACCCATCGCCCGCGGTGGCCGCGCCCCGGCGCTCGGACCACCAGTCGTCCTGGCGCTGCGGCGATCGCGGCAGGAACCGCGAGAGCGCCCCGGAGCCCGCGGGCGGCAGGAAGCCGCTCATCTGGTCGCGGGTCAGCGTGACCATCGCCGAGAGCCGCCGGAACGGGCGCGCGAGCGCCCACAGCACGATGGTGACGACGCCCGTGACCAGCAGCCCCAACCAGGTGTCGACGCCGGACCCGGGGCGGAACAGGGCGATCACCATCAGCGAGTGCAGCCCCGCCATCGCCCCCACGAGCAGGGTGTTGACCAGCGCCGCGCCCCCGATCCGCAGGGTCGCGGGCAGCACCTCGGGCTTGAGCAGGGCGAGCACGGCGAGCGCCGGGGCGATCATCACGAGCAATCGGATGATCAGCATCGAGACGAGGATGAGCAGCTTGCTCATCAGCTGGAACAGCCCGATGCAGACGGCCTGGATCAGCGCCAGCATCCCGGCGCCCGTGCGCGAGCCCTGCCGGCCCTGGAAGTAGCTGTAGCGGTCACCCGCGCGGTCGGCGACGGCCGTGTACTGCTGTTTCTTCGCGTCGGCCGTGGCCTGCGTGTCCTGGCCGCTCGCGATCTCCTGCTTGGTGAACGTCTGCGCCCGCAGCAGCTCCCGGCCCATGTCGCGCGCCTGCGGCACGTCCGCGGCGCCGAACTCGCCGCGCAGCCAGTTGTTGTAGACGATCTGATCGGTCAGCACCGTCGGCAGGGTGTTCGCGTCGCCCACTCCAACCTGCGACAGGAAGCCGCGCTGCATGGCGGTCACGCCGTCGAGCAGGACGCCGTCGAGCATGCTCGACCAGCGCACCGGCGCGGCGTAGGCCGCCGCCGCGATCGCCAGCGCGATCACCGCGATGCCCGCGCGCTGGGCCTGGCGCGAGAGGTCGCCGCGCATCGCCAGGACCAGCAGGATCGCCGCGAGCACGATGAGCGCGAGCCCGACCCACGTCGTGAACACCGCGCCGTACATCGCCTGCGTCCCGGCCTGGACCACGCCGTCGAGCGGCTGGAGCAGCCCCGAGCCGCGCTCGATGAGGTAGTGCGACCAGTTGACGCCGCCGACGACGAGCTTGGCGAGGTTGAAGAACTGGTTGCCCAGCCACGTGTCGGTGGCCGCCGCGGGGTCGCGGGCGGCGCCCGGGCCGCAGCCGAGGTCGTAGGTCCACCAGATCTGCCCGGCGTACCCGACCTCGTCGTAGACGCTGCCCGGCGCTCCCACCCCCAGCGGCGCGGGGTCGAGCGAGCCCACGAGCCCGGTGCCCGGCCGGTCGGGGTCGGGCGCCGCCTTGCAGTCCAGCGGCGCCGCCGACGCGGGCAGCGCGAACAGCACGAGCCCGGTGAGCAGCGACGTGACGAGCACCGCGGCGCGCCGCCGCCCCCGCGTCCGGGTCCGGGTCGTCTGCTCGCGGTCCCTACGCACACGGGGTGTGCGAGCAATGCGGCTTTGCTGGCGTCTGAAGCCAGGATCGCCACATGCTCGCTCGCGCGACACGCCGAGAAACCTGGAGGCATCCTGCGCACGTCGCGACCGCCGCCACCCGATGACGAGGGCGGCGGCGAGGATCGCGACGGCGAGGATCACCCCGGGGCTCCGGGCCCTCGCCGCCCGGCGCCCACCCGGCGGGCGGGGTCCGTCGCGTCGTGTCCCTCCCGCCAGCCCGGCGCCCGGTCGGCGGGGGTCGTCACCGTCACGTCGTCGGCGAGCTCGCCGACCGCGTCGCCGGTGGCCTCGCTCTCGTCCATGACCCAGGCGTCGGCCCACTCGTCGTCGCCGGCCGCGGTGGCCGCCGGCGCCGGGGTGCGGTCGAGGTCGTCGTCGAGGTCGTCGTGGAGGTCCGGTGCGAGGTCGTCGAGGCCGGGCGGCAGGACCCCGGCGCCGTCGCGGTCGTCGTGCCGCTCGTCGAGGACCGTCCCCTCGACCACCGTGCGCTCCACGAGCGGGTCACGCGGCGGCGTCACCGGCGACACGCGCGCCGTGCCCGGCGGCGGCGTCGGGACCGAGCGCGGCGGGAACGGCGGTGACGCGGGGCCCGCACCCGGGGTCGGCGCCGTCGGTCGCGCGGGCTGCGGGGCGGGCGGCGGCCCGGCCGCGGGCACGACCGGCACCGGGCCGGTGCGCTCCGCGTCGGTCTCGGGCGGGGCGGCCGGGCGCTCGCCGGGCGCCCCGGCGGGCAGCGTCCGGACCCGGCGGACGTCAGGGTTCGTGTCGAGGGTGTCGCGCAGGTGCTCGAGGTGCGGGCCCTCGAGGTCGATGCGGATCTTCTCGACGCCGCCGTGGCCGTCGGCGAAGACGAACTGGCGCGGGGTGTCGTCGGGCCGGTCGTCGTGGCGCGGCCGCGGCGAGAGCGTGCCGAGCATCTCCTCGTAGCCGACGTCGGTGGGCACCCGCAGCAGGCGCAACGCCTCGGCCTGCGCCTCCTCGTCGTCGGTGCGCCCGACGAACACGGCGTTGACCAGCGACGCGAACCCCGGCACCCGCAGCAGGTCGCCCGCGAGCTGGGAGGCGAACATGGCGCGCACGTTGAACTTCCGCGAGTCGCGCGCGAGGCGGTCGATGAGCACCTTGCCGGTGGGGATCTGCGACAGGAAGTGGGTCTCGTCGAGCGCGACGCCCTTCCGCAGGTTCCGGTCCGACGTGTAGATGGTGCGCTGGGTCAGCCAGGACGCGAGGTTGAGCAGCTCGACCGCCAACGACTCGCCGTCGGTCCACTCCTCGCGCGGGCTGCCCGGACGCGGCAGCGCCATGCCCTGCATGGTCAGGACGGTGAGCCGGTAGTCCTGCTCGCCCTGCCACGGGTCGTCGCGCGGGTCGGCGTTGCGGTCGGGGAACAGCAGCGCGGCCTGCGGCAGCTCGCGGCGCTCCTCCAGGAAGTCGGCGACGACGTCGGCGTGCTCCTCACCCTCCCGGGCGTGCCGGCGCAGGACCGCGATGACCTGGCTGGGGTCACGGTCGGGGGCGCCCCCGACCTCGCGCACCGCGCGCAGCAGCACGATCCGGGTGTGGGGCATGCGCGCCACGTCGAAGGGCAGCAGGCCGGTCAGGACGTCGAGCACGAGGCGGCGCCGGGTGGCCGCGGCCAGGGAGCGCTCGCGGCGCCACGCCTTGTCCGGGTCGTCCTCGTCGAGGAAGTGGTCGCGCCGGGGCTCGGCCACCACCCGGTACGGGTTGAGGATGCCTGGGTCGGCGCCCAGCAGGTGGATGTGGCGCGAGAACGGGGCGAGCTCCGGGAGTTTGGTCAGCTCGGCGAGCGGGCCCGAGGGGTCGAGCACCGTCCAGCGGGCCCCGGCGCGCAGCGTCTTGTAGACGAGCAGCCCGGTGAGGAACGACTTGCCCGAGCCGAGGCCGCCGACGACGGCCGTGAGGCCCGAGGCGCGCCGGACCTCCTGCGCCATCCACGGGTCCCACGCCACCGGGCGGCGGGTCGCCGTGCAGGTCTCCCCGAGCATGATCCCGCGCCGGTCGCCCACCGACGCCGACGCGGCCGGCACGCCCGCGGCCACCCACGTCACCGAGCCGCGCCGCCGGTAGGCGGTGGAGGCGAGCGGCTCGCCCGGGATGAACTCCCGGGCGTAGGCGTACTGCGCCTCGGGGTGCTCCATCGCGACCCGCGGGCGGTAGAGGTCGAGCACCTGCTGGGCCCGCGTCAGCGCCTCGCCCTCGTCGCGGCCGGACACCGCGACCCGCCACCAGCCGTAGACCCGCGTGTTGAGCTGGGTGAGCCCTCCCGAGAGCTCGTCCTCGATCTGCAGCACGCGGTCGGCCTGGCGCGAGAGCGACATCGGCGGGTCGAGGTCGTGGTCGTGGGTGTAGTGGCGGATCTGGCTGCGCACCTTGCCCATCTGGCGCTGCAGCTCGCCGGCGACCTCCTCCGGCTTGCGCACGTAGATCCGCGCCGACCACTCGACGGGGAACGGCAGGCGGTCGCTGCGCTGCATCCACGGGTCGTCGGCCTCGGGGATCCGCAGCGCGTCCATCAGGCCCACCGACAGCACCGCGACGTGGCGCTGCACCGGCTGGGTGCCGAACCGTCCCAGCACCTGGACGGTCGGGGCGTACGGCTCCTGCTGCAGGGCGACGCCGTCGGTGAACGCAGCGAGGTCCTCGGACTCCCAGTGCTCGCCCGACGCCGGGGTGACCGTGCGCGGAGCGGGCAGGCCCAGCGAGCACGAGCGGTGCATCAGCCACGCCATGTCCTCGGCCGTCGCCGGCACCGCGTCGAGCCCGGCCCGCGACACCAGGGCCTCGACGTGCGCGATCTCGGACTCGAGCGCCGCCAGCTCGGCGGTCGCCGCCGACGGGACGAGGCGCCCGAGGATCGGGGCGGCACCCTCGAGCCAGCGGTCGACCACCGACCGGCCGGACACCTCGACCCCGAGGAAGACCTCCTTGTCGGACATCGACAGCCCCATCAGGTGGCGCTGCTCGCCCTCGAGGAAGCCCTCCCAGGTCAGCGCCCCCGAGACGTCGGGGAGCCGGCCCGGCGCGTTGTGGTCGAACGCCTCGGCCCACAGCGCGACCGGGTAGGGGCGCGAGGTCACGCGGACGTGCAGCCACCGGCCCTGCAGCTCGCCGACCTGCGTCGCGATCTGGCGGATCAACGTCTCGCGCTGGGAGTCGCTGCGGAAGCTCCAGGGCTGCGGGGCGAGCCGGTACCAGGCGGTGACGCTCGAGGCGGTGCGCGCCAGGTTGCCGTCGATGGCGCGCAGCGCGATCGCGGGGCGGTAGCCGGCGGCCGGGGACTCGCCGGTCAGACCACGACCGCGGCGGGCCCCCGAGCCGTTCGACGGCGTCGCACAGGCCGGGCGCAGCCCGCCGCCGCTCGGGCCGGCCTCGATCGCCTCCGGGGCCGGGCCGGCCTCGACGGCCCTGCGGGACCTACTCCGGCGCAGCACCGTCGCCCCCTCGCCCGCCCTGCGGGCTGCTGGGGCCGTACCTCCGCGCGCGCGTGCCGGGACCGAACGGCGCCTCGGGGGTCGCCGGCTCGTTCGACATCGGCCAGCCGGCCCGACGTCGGGGGCGGACCGGTCGCCGCTGGGTGCGGTCGGGGTCGGCGTCGGACGCGGAGCCGGCGGCCCGGGGGCGCTGCGCCCGCCGCGCGGAGACCGGCTCGCGGCGCGTCCCGGCGCCCGTCCAGGCCGCGATGTCCGCCTCCGCCGACCGCGGGTCGGGCACCGGGGGCAGCTCGGGCCGGGGCGCGTCCGGCGCGGCGGTGCCGTCGGTGGGCTCGACCGGGTCGCCGACCTCGGCGGCCGACGGCGGACCGAACCCGTCGCCGGCCGTCGTCGCGGTACGTCCGGAGGTGCTCGTCGAGGTGCGCGGGGTGCTGCGGCGGCGGCGCGCGGGGGCGTCACCGGACGGGCGGGCCGTGGTCGTGCCCCGCGTCCGGCGCCGGTGGGACGCCGGCGTGTCCTCGACCCCGGGGGTGAGGTGGGCGCCGGCGCGGGGGGCCGGCTCGTCGGGTGCCCCCGACGGTGCGGTCGCCGGTGCCCCGGACTCCGTGTTCTCCGACGCCTCCGACGCCTCCGACGGGTCGGGTGTCGTCGCCGCCGACGCGCGGGGCTCCACGACCTCGTCGTCGCGGGGCGGCGGGCCCCACACGTCCCCGGCGGACGGGGCGGCGGCCCGCCGGACCCGCGGGCCGTCGGTGGCGGCCGCGGGGTCGCTGCCGCGCGGGAGGGCGACGGCCGTCGGGGCGCCGGTGAGCTTCGGCCGGTCGCGGTGCACGGTGACGTGCCCGGTGGTGAGCGCGCCACCGGTGACGCGGGTCCGGGCCCGGGGCCCGCGCAGCTCGTGCACGAACAACGTGAGCCACTCGAGGAGGGGCCGCTCGTCGTTGATGCGCCGCGACACGAAGCGCGTGATCCCAACGGTGATGAGCAGGGCCCACGCCACGGAGAAGAAGCCGAGGTCGATGCCGAGGCGACGCTGGACGAACATCACGACGAGCATGACCAGCAGGCCCACGCCGTAGGCCGAGTACCGGGCGCGCCACGGGAACGTCGCGCGCGGCGGACCGAGCCAGACGGCGTCGACGCGGTACACCTCGTCGTCGGTGCGGATGTGCACCCGCGTCACCCCGTGATGAGCTGTGCGAAGAACGCCCCGACGCGTGCGCCGGCACCCGGCGTGAGGGCGATCCCCAGCGCGATCAGGCCGATGATCAGGCCGATGCTGCGGCGGGCGACGCCGGCGTTGTCACCGCGGCCGCCGATCCACAGCATGATGATCGCGATGCCCAGGAGGATCAGCGGGACGATGTTGTCCTGGATCCATCCCTGGAGCCCGCCGGTCCCCGGAGCCTGCGCGACCACCTCGGCGCCGAGGAACGTGACGGTCATGGCGGTCCTCCTGCGGACGTGCTGGTCGAAGTGCCGGGAGCCGATCTCGGCCGGTCGAGTAAACACGGCGGTCGCGGGGATTCAAACCACCTCGGCATGCGGCGCGCGGGGGCCCGCCGCGGCGTCCGGGCACCCCTCTCGGACTCCTTCCCCCACAGGCGTCGACGCATCGTCCACCCTCCGCGACCGGCGGGCCGCCGCAGCCCGCTCTCCTGGTCCGGATGAGCCTATCGTGATCCACACGGCACGGGCGGTCATCACACTCCGGCGCGGCGCGATCGAATTCGCGATCGCAAAGCATCGCCCGATGGGGGACGGAGACACGCCGGGACGCCCCGGACGCGGCGCCCGGGCGCGTACGGAGCGGAGCCGCCCGGCCCCGCGGGAGCACCCGTGCCGCTGCGGTTACCGGTGAGTAGCATCAATCACCTCTCGCAGCGCCGACGGCGCTACCGGCCGTTACAGTGCCGCCCACACCGTCGTTGCGGTTCGTTGCACCTCGTTGTCTCAGTTGTCTCACCGGGTCTCCACCACGACCCGGCTCACGGGGAGGTCCCGTCGTGGTCGTCCGTTTGGTCCTGGGGCTCGCCCTGACCCTGGTCGTGGCGGTCGTGGCCGCGCGCCGGGCCTGGTGGCTCTACACCCTGATCACCTCCGGCCAGCCCGACGCGAAGCGCGCCGAAGGTCTGGGCGCCCGCGTGCGCACGCAGTTCGTGGAGGTGTTCGGGCAGCGCAGGCTGCTGCGCTGGTCGATCCCCGGCCTCGCCCACCTCTTCACGATGTGGGGCTTCATCATCCTGCTGACGGTCTACATCGAGGCCTACGGCGCCCTGTTCGTCGAGGACTTCCACATCCCGCTGATCGGGCACTGGGCGGTCCTGGGCTTCCTGCAGGACTTCATCGCGATCATGGTGCTGATCTCGATAATCGCCTTCGGGATCATGCGCATCCAGCAGGCGCCGGAGCGCCGCGCGCGCACGTCCCGCTTCTACGGCAGCCACACCGGCGGCGCCTGGCTGATCCTGTTCCTCATCTTCAACGTCGTCTGGTCGCTGTTCGCCTTCCGCGGCACGTCCTCCGCGGCCGGCAACCTGCCCTACGACTCGGGCGCCTGGGCCTCGATCGGCGTGGGCTATCTCTTCTCCGGCGTGTCGGAGACGACGCTGTTCGTGCTCGAGACGATCTTCCTGCTGATCCACATCGCCGTGGCGCTGATCTTCCTCGTGGTCGTGCTCTACTCGAAGCACCTCCACATCTTCATCGCGCCGGTCAACGTCTCGGCCAAGCGCTACCCGAAGGCGCTGGGCCCGATGCTGCCGCTGGAGCACGAGGGCAAGCCGATCGACTTCGAGGACCCGCCCGAGGAGGCCTCGTTCGGCCGCGGCAAGATCGAGGACTTCACCTGGAAGGGCATGCTCGACTTCGCGACCTGCACCGAGTGCGGCCGCTGCCAGAGCCAGTGCCCGGCGTGGAACACCGGCAAGCCGCTCTCGCCGAAGCTCCTGATCATGGACCTGCGCGACCACATGTTCGCGAAGGCGCCGTACATGATCGGCGGCAAGGACATGCCCGAGGAGGGCGCCGCCACCCAGGCCGGCGCGAACAACCCGGGCGAGCCCGTCCACGACGGTCACGGCGTGCCCGAGTCCGGGTACGAGCGCTACCGCGCGAGCGACGACGTCCAGGCCTCCCGCCCGCTCGTCGGCACCGCCGAGGACCTCGGCGTCATCGACCCCGAGGTCCTGTGGTCCTGCACCTCGTGCGGGGCGTGCGTCGAGCAGTGCCCCGTCGACATCGAGCACGTCGACCACATCATGGACATGCGCCGCTACCAGGTGCTGATCGAGTCCGAGTTCCCCACCGAGCTCGGCACCCTGTTCAAGAACCTGGAGAACAAGGGCAACCCCTGGGGCCAGAACAACTCGGCGCGCATGGAGTGGGCGAAGGACCTGCCCTTCGACGTGCCCGAGTTCGACGGCGAGCTGCGCCCCGAGACCGAGTACCTGTTCTTCGTCGGCTGCGCCGGCGCGTTCGACGACAACGCGAAGAAGACGGTCCGCGCGACGGCGGAGCTGCTCCACATCGCCGACGTCGACTACGTCGTGCTCGGCAAGGAGGAGAGCTGCACCGGCGACCCGGCGCGGCGCTCGGGCAACGAGTTCCTCTTCCAGATGATGGCCGCGCAGACCAAGGAGATGCTCGACGCCGTCTTCGAGGGCCGCGAGCCGGGCACGCGCAAGATCGTCACGACCTGCCCGCACTGCATGAACACGCTCGGGCGCGAGTACCCGCAGCTCGACGGCCACTACGAGGTCGTCCACCACACCCAGCTGCTCAACCAGCTCGTGCGCGAGAAGAAGCTGGTGCCGGTGGCCCCCGAGGCCTCGCCCGTGCCGGCGGGTCGGATCGACATCAACCCGGCCACCGGCCTGCAGTACCACGGGCCGCACAACGACGGCACCGAGCGCGGCCTCATCCCTGCCAACGGGCACGGCACCCCGGGCCACGACGGCGACCAGGCCGCGCCCGCCGCGGTCGCGCTCGCCGAGAAGGAGTCGACGAACGGGCACGCAGGGTCGAACGGGAACGGGCACGCCGGCTCGAACGGTGGGGCCCGCAAGACCGTCACGTACCACGACCCCTGCTACCTGGGCCGGCACAACGAGGTCTACAGCCCGCCGCGCGAGCTGGTCGAGGCCGCGGGCGCCGAGCTCAAGGAGATGCCCCGTCACGCCGACCGCGCGCTGTGCTGCGGCGCCGGCGGCGCGCGGATGTGGATGGAAGAGAACATCGGCAAGCGCATCAACATGGAGCGCGTCGACGAGGCCATCTCCACCGAGTCCGAGACGATCGCGACCGGCTGCCCGTTCTGCCGCGTGATGCTCACCGACGGGCTCACCGAGCGCCAGAGCGAGTCCAAGGCCACGGGCACCGAGGTCATGGACGTCTCGCAGATGCTCCTCGCGGCCGTGAAGCGCGGACAGCCGGCCGAGACGCCCGAGGCCCCGGGCGACCCGGCCCCGGACGCCGAGACCGATGGACCCGGCGACTCGGATCCCGAGACCGCCTCGACCTCGCCCAACGTGCAGAACCCGTCGACGGAGAACTGACGGGCCCCGTCCCGACCTCGCCCTGATGAACGAACGGCGCTCTCGCTGCTACCGACGCAGCGAAAGCGCCGTTCGTTCTTCCAGGGTAGGCGCGGACGGACGCCGGCCTGCGCCGGACGGCCGTCCTGCGCACGCGGTGCACGACGTCGATAGGGTCCGCGCGTGCTGCTCTCCGACGGCGACATCCGCGCCGAGATCGCGGCCGGGCGCGTCGGGCTCGACCCGTTCGACGCCACGCTGCTGCAGCCCTCGAGCGTCGACCTGCGCCTCGACAGGCACTTCCGAACGTTCAACAACCACGCCTACACGCACATCGACCCGTCGCTGCAGCAGGACGACCTGACGCGGATGGTCGAGCCGGCGGATGACGAGGCGTTCGTCCTGCACCCCGGCGAGTTCGTCCTCGGCTCGACCTACGAGGTCATCACGCTGCCCGACGACGTCGCCGGGCGCCTCGAAGGCAAATCGAGTTTGGGGCGTTTGGGGCTCTTGACCCATTCTACGGCGGGCTTCATCGACCCCGGCTTCTCAGGGCACGTGACGCTCGAGCTCTCGAACGTCGCGAACCTGCCGATCCGGCTGTGGCCCGGGATGAAGGTCGGGCAGCTGTGCCTGTTCCGGCTCTCGTCGCCCGCCGAGCACCCCTACGGCTCGCCGGTCTACGGGTCGCGCTACCAGGACCAGCGGGGGCCGACGCCGTCGCGCTCGTACGTCAACTTCCGCCGCGGCCTGCCGGAGAACGACTCCTAGTCGACCAGCCCGCCCGCGCGGTGGACGCGGTTGCGGCCGGCGTTCTTCGCCGAGTACAGCGCCCGGTCGGCCTCGCTGAGCAGGGCCTCGCCGTCCCCGGCGTGCTCGGGCAGCCCCGCGACACCGAACGACGCCGTGACCAGCTGCTTGTCGCCGCGCCGGAAGTCGGCCTCGACCCGGGTGCGCAGGCGCTCGGCGAGCTTGGCGGCGTCGTCCGGGCCGCCGCGGGTGACCAGGATGGCGAACTCCTCGCCGCCGTAGCGGTAGGCGGTCTCGCCGTCGCGCATGGCCGTGCGCAGGGTGCTCGCGACCTCCTGGAGCACGACGTCGCCCTGCTGGTGGCCGTAGCGGTCGTTGAGCTCCTTGAAGTGGTCGAGGTCGAGCATGATCACCGACATCGGCGCGGAGTGCCGCTTGGCGTTGGCCACCGCGGAGTCGAGGTCGGCGCCGAGGCGGCGGCGGTTGGCGAGCTGGGTCAGCGGGTCGAACTGCGAGAGCCGCTCGGTCGCCGCGTGCAGCCGGCTGGCCTCGATCGCGGAACCGGACAGCGTCGCCAGCATCTCGACCGCGGACAGCCGCTGGCCGTCGACCTCGCCCTCCGGCGAGTCGTAGCACTCGAGGATGCCTATCACGCGCGCACCGACGACGAGCGGCACCGCGACGGCGGCGTCCTCGCCGGTGTCGGGGTCGCCGCGCGAGATCTGCCCGTAGCGCGCCGAGCGACCGACGACCCCGACGCCGAGGTGGCAGTGGGTCTCCATGGGCGCGACGGCGCCGCGGTCGGAGTCGTAGGCGAGCTCGAGGCCGTTGCCGTCCTCCTCGAGCAGCCACAGCAGCACCCGCCCGTCGGTGACCGCGACGGCGGCCTGGACGGTGGAGTCGATGACGTAGCGGGTGTTCAGACTGCCCGCGATCTCGCGGGTCATGATCAGGATGGTGCGCAGCCGGTCGGTCTGGGCCTGCAGCCGCTCGGCCTGGGCGGCGGCCTCCTCCCGCTGCCGGCGCAGGGCGACCGTCATGTCGGCGAGGCCGTCGCGCAGGGCCACGAGCTCGGCCGAGCCGGAGACCGGCTCGGGCGGGGTCAGGCGGCCCTCGCCGATCCCGCGCACCGAGGCGAGCAGCCCGTCGACGGGCGTGACGACGTGCTGCTGCAGCCGCCGCCGGCCGCGGAGGGCGACGACCAGCGTCGCGACGCCGACCGCGGCGATGCACACGCCCACGATCCACTGGGTGGCGACGGCGCTGCGATCCGCCGCCTCGATCGCACCCAGCGTGTCCGCGCGGGTCGCGTCCTTGCGGGCGCGGTAGTCGTCGAACAGCGCCGTGCCCTGTTTCAGGAAGGTCTCGGCGCCGCCCGGCGGGGGCAGCCGGCGCGCCTGGTCGGCCCACTCGGTGCGCCAGCGCTGCTGGGCCAGGAGCAGCGCCAGCACGTCCTGCCGCAGCTGCGGCTCCTCGAGCAGGGTGACCATCTGGGTGTCGGCCGCCGCGAGCGCCGGCGAGGCGTTGGTGGCGGCGTCGGCGAAGAACTGGTCGCCGGTGGCGAGGTAGCCGCGCAGCGAAGCGTCCATGTCGAGCATCGCCTGGTGCGAGTCCTCGATCGCGAGCAGGCCGTCCTGCAGACGGTTGTCGGTCGGGGTGTTCACGGCGACCGACCAGACGAGCCGGAAGACCACGAGCACGACGATGAGGAGGGCAGCGACCGACACCGTGAGGCCCAATCGCTGGACCTCATGGATCAGCCGCGGTGCTCGCCTCACCGGTCCCCCGCCTCCCTGGTGCGCCCTGTGTCCACCAGGTCCATCAGGCTTGCGGGGCATGACGTTAGCCGCGAGCGGGTACTTGCTCTACTTTTCGTGCTCCCGTCATCACTGAGTGATGCTTTCGCGGCCCACGATCGCTGTGGGTGACGTTCGTCAGGCGGACAGCGTCCGGTGCGTCGGGAGCCGCACGACCCGCGGGCCGTCGCCACCCGCGAGACGCTCGCGCCACAACCGGTGCGCGGCCGCCGCGGCGCGGACATCGGACGGTGCCGCCTCGGGCGCTTCCTGGGACGCGACGAGCGCCCCGATCGCCGCCTGGTTGGCGACCTCGACGGCGTCGCCGTCGTCGTTCGGCACTGCCACGACCGGCACCCCGCGCCACACCGCCGCCTGGGTGGCCGCGAGCGCGGTGGGCGAACCGCCGCGGACGAGAACGGCGGCGGGACGGTCGTCGGCGACGAGCGCGTCGAGTCGCGGCAGCAGTGCGGCGAGCTCGCGCACCGGCCCGGGCTCGGTGTCCTCGACCAGCAGCACGCGCCCGGCGAGGGCGCCGAGGTCGTCGAGGGCCTCGTCGACGGCCATCGGGTCGGGGCCGGTGGCCACGAGCACCGGGACGACCTCGGGGTCCCGCTCGGCCAGCGGCGCCAGCGCCCCGGCGTCCTCGCGGGACGCGACGATGACGAACAGCTCGGGCTGGCGGTCGGCCTGCTCACGCGCGGTCATGGCTGCCCCCCTCCGTCGGCGCCTGGAGCTCCCTGTCGCTGACCAGCCAACACGACCTGTGGGCCCAGCAGCAGGGCATCGTCGCGGATCTACCCCGACGACCTAACGTCCCCTCACGCTCCGTGGGAAAGGATCGCGCCCAATCTGTGATGTCCCCGTGATCGGGCGGTGAACCACACCGGTGTAGTCACGCTGGGCGGCAGGCCCGGGTGGGTCCCGCCGGGCCGCGGAGGCGCCGTGTAGGCTCGGAGAGCACCGCGCGAGTGTAGTTCAATGGTAGAACATCAGCTTCCCAAGCTGAGAACGCGGGTTCGATTCCCGTCACTCGCTCCACGCCTGTTCTCGCAGGTCAACGGCCCGTCACCGGATCTCCGGCGATGGGCCGCCGTTGTGCACGGACCCGTCCTCCGCGTGCCCTGGGCGGCGTCGCGGCTCCGCTGTCGGGGTCATGGGACGTGGGCGGGATGGTGCCGCTCCCTGCGGGCGATGCTTCGGATCTCGCAGCATCGCCAGTGGGCCACGTCCGGCTCCGTGGAGCAGGTGGCGCCGTCCGCTCGGGGCGCTTCGAATTCCGAATTATCTCCGGTGGCGGGTGCGGCGGGCCGACCCCGCAGGGGTGGCGCCTGGCGCCTGTGGTGCTGTCAACAACCACGACGTCGGGGGGACAGTGGCCGTGAGCGGTCGGACGAGCTGCCGGTACGAGGACGACGCCCCGACGGTGCGGCTGCGCCCGCACCGTCCCGGCCCGTTGGGCGTCGTACACGGCCGGCAGCGGCACTGGCACCCGCTCGCCCGATTCACGTGGTGGGGCATTCCTGCTCCCGGTCGCGATCTTCGCGTGGTCCTCCTGGCGGCTGCGCGGGGTGGCCCGCGGCGCGGGCTTCGTGCTTGCCGGCTTCGTGCTGCTCGTCGGTGTCCTGGTCGTGACCGCGCCGGCCCCGCCGCCCACCACGACCGCCGCACCGGTGAGCACCACGACCAGCAGCACCGTCGGGAACACCACGCCCACCGCCACGCCCGCCCCGGTCGCCGTGCCCGCGGCCCTCCCGGCGGCCCCGCCCGTGGTCACCCCGGCCCCGCTCGCCGTGGCCGAGCACCCCACGACACCGGCGCACCCGACAATCACCCCGCGACGGGCGACACCCCGACCCGCGTACACGGCGCCGACCCGCCCCCGGGCCACGGCTCGAGTGCCGCAGGCCGGCAGCGGCCACGGCGACACCTACACCAACGTCGACGGCAACCAGGTGCAGCGGCCCGTCGCCGCCTCGTCGCAGCCGTCCGGGGCGACCGCGAAATGCAGCGACGGCTCGTGGAGCTTCTCCCAGCACCGCCAGGGCACCTGCTCCGGCCACGGCGGCGTCGCCCGCTGGCTCTGATCCCCGACATTCGTGGCGCCGTCCGCGACGATGCCGAGGTGCTGGTGCGGCGGGAGCGACCCGGGGACGCCCCCTGCGTGCGGGCGGTCGTGGCCGCCGCGTTCGCCGGCGACGACGGTGCCGAGCCGATCGAGGTCGGGCTGCTCGACCGGCTCCGCGACGACGGCGGATGGCTGCCTGCGTTCTCGCTGGTCGCCGGCGAGGTCGTCGGCGAGGTCGTCGGCCACGTCGTCGCCACCCGTGGGCACGTCGGCGAGCAGCCGGCCCTGGGCGTCGGCCCCGTCGCGGTCCCGCCCGACCACCAGCGCCGCGGCGTCGGCTCCGCGCTGATGCACGGCGTGCTCGCCGCGGCCGAGGCCCGGGAGGAGAGCCTGGTCGCGCTGCTCGGCGAGCCGGCGTTCTACGGACGCTTCGGCTTCCGACCGGCCGCGGAACACGGCGTCGAGGCACCGGACGCGGCGTGGGGACGCTTCTTCCAGGTGCGCGCGCTGGCCGGTGACCCGCCGCGGGGCCGCTTCCGCTACGCCGCGCCGTTCGTCGAACTCTGACTCAGCCGGCGGCCAGCAGCTCGTCCAGCTGCTCGTAGCCCTCGCGCACGCCGACCTCCATGCCGCTCGCGACCATCGCGTCGCGGGCCTCGACCGACTCGAACAGCGACGTCCCCTCGATGCGGCTCCGCCCGTCACCGAGGTCGGTGAAGACCATGGTCTCCAGGCTGACGGAGTCGGGGAAGCCCTCGAAGGTGAAGGTCTGGACGATCCGCTCGTTCGGCCGGACCTCGTGGAACGAGCCGAAGAAGACGTAGGACCCGTTGTCGTCGCGGTGGGTGTAGCGGTACGAGCCGCCGGTCGCGGCGTCGAACTTGTCGATCTCCATCGTGAGGTCGCGCGGGCCGAGCCATCGCTTGACGAGGTCGGGCTCGACATGGGCGCGGAAGACGTTCGCGACCGGCGCGTCGAACTCGCGGGTGATGACGACGGTCGGGGCGGCCGGGTCGGCGGTGATCGTGGTCTCGCGGGTCGTGGTGCTCATCAGGATGCTCCTCGTGCGGTGTCGGTCCGGGGGTCCTTCTCGGTGTCCATCTCGGCGAGGACGTCGTCGAGACGGCGATAGCGCTCCTCGGCCTGGCGCCGGTAGCGCTCGATCCACTTGGTCATCAGGTCGAAGACCTCCGCCTCCAGGTGGACCGGCCGGCGCTGTGCCTGGCGGGAGCGGCTGACGAGTCCCGCCTCCTCCAGCACCTTGAGGTGCTTGGAGACCGCCTGGACGCTGACGTCGTAGGGCTCCGCGAGCTCGTTGACGCCGGCGTCCGCGACGGCGAGGCGGGCCACCATGTCGCGCCGGGTGGGGTCGGCGAGTGCCGAGAACACCCGGGAGAGCTGGTCGTCCACGCTGACTCCTTGTTCAACCTTGCGGTTGAGCAAACCGTAGCGCGGGATCCCTCGTTGTTCAACCCCTCAGTTGAACTCAGAGGTGGGAGAGGAACCAGTGGATCGCGGGGTCCCAGCCCTCGGTGTCGGCGAAGTGGTCGCGCAGGCCGAGCAGGAACGCCGCGAGATGCAGCGCCCGCAGCCGGGAGAACGTCCGGAACGCCGGGACGTCCCCGTAGCCCGCGGCCGCTGCCGCGCGACCCTCGGCGTCCCAGCCGAACATCCCGAGGTCCCAGCCCAGCGGGCCGCGGCACGCCTCCTCGAAGTCGATCCACACGGGACCGTGGGCGCCCACGACGAGGTTGTTCGCGTGCACGTCGCCGTGCAGGGGCTGGATGGGCACCGACGGGTGGCGGGCCTCCGGGAGCAGCTCCGCGGCGGCGTCGCGCAGGAGCGCCTCCTCGCCTCGCGCGAGCACCCCGGTGTGGCGCTCGAGCGCGGCGAGACCGTTCTCGATGTCCGCGGCGACGGGCTCGAGCCCGGGCAGCAAACCGGGGTACGCGGCGAACACCTCGTGCAGCTCCCGCAGCATCCCGGCCTGGACCGTCGGCGTGACGGGCTCCGCGGCCGGATCGGGCCGGACCCAGGTCCAGAAGCTGAGGTGGTGGCCGTCCTGCTCGTGGGGCCCGGGCGGCACCTCGGCGCTCGGCGGCGCCACCGGCACCCCCTGCTCGTGCAGCCAGGTCCCCACCGCCAGGTCGCCCGCGACGTGGGGGCCGGGGTCGCGGACCTCGGCGGTCCACGTCGGCACCCGCACGACCACCGGCGCCGGCCGCAGGTGCAGGACGACCGAGAACTGGTCCCCCAGCTCGGCCGGGTCGTCGACGGGAAGACCGAAGCCGCGGGCGACGGTCAGGGCGGCACTGCGGGCGTCGCTCGAGCGGGCGGCACGGCGCTCGGACGGCGTGGAGGTCATCGCGACGCACGCTAGCGAGCGCACCGGTGGGGCGGGGGCGAGGATGCGGCCATGACCGACTCCCGGCTCGATCCCGAGCTCGCGACCGCGATCGACCGGCTCGGCGCCGACGGCTGGCTGCCGCTGACCCGCGACGACGTCGCCGAGGCGCGCCGCAACTACCGCGAGCTGGCGCTGATCCGGCGCGGGGACGCCGCGGCGGTCGGGTCGGTGCACGACGACGTCGTGGTCGCGGCGGCCGGGACGGACGCCGACGTGGCGGTCCGCGTCTACGAGCCCGCGGGCGAGCGGCGCGCGGTGACCGTGGTCTGGCTGCACGGCGGCGGCTGGGTGCTCGGGGACCTCGACACCGGCGACGGCGCCGCGCGGCGGGTGTGCGCGCACCTCGGCGTGACCGTCGTGTCCGTCGACTACCGCCTCGCCCCCGAGCACCCCCACCCCGCGCCGGTCACCGATGCCTACGCGGGCCTGCGGTGGGCGGCGCTGCAGCGGCCCTCGAACCAGCTGGTGGTGGCCGGCGACAGCGCGGGCGCCGGCCTGGCCGCGGGCGCCGCCCTGCTCGCCCGGGACTTCGGCCCGCGGCTCGACGCCCAGCTGCTCCTCTATCCCGGTCTCGACCCGGCGATGTCCGCGACGTCGGTCGACGAGAACGCCGCCGGGCCGTTCCTGACCCGCGCCGACATGGCCTGGTTCTGGGAGCGCTACGCGCCCGAGCCGGCGCTGCACGGGGACCCCTCGCTGAACACGCTGCGGGCCGCCGACGAGCCCGGCGGTCTCGACGGCGTCGCTCCCGCCGTCGTCGCGACCGCGGAGCTCGACCCCCTGCGCGACGAGGGCCGCGCGTACGCCGGCGCGCTCGAGGCCGCGGGCGTCCCGGTGCGCCGGCTGGCCGGCGACGGGCTCGTGCACGGGTACTTCGGGCTGGCCGCGGCCTCGTCGGCGGCGCGGGTCGAGGGCGACCGGGCCCTCGACGCGCTGGCCGACCTGCTCGGTGGTTGAGGTCCCGACACGCGCGAACCGAGGAACGGCGGCCCGCTGCGGTGAAGGGTCGCCGAGCCCATCGGCCCCGGTGAGGCCCCGTCGGAGCGGACCGTCCGTCGCACGGAGGACCGCTCGACGTCCGTGATCGTCCGCCCACGGGCAGGCACGGAAGCGCATCCGACCCGACCGGCCGCCCGTCGGACCTCCCGTCGCCACGACCCGGCGAACCGGGGCGCCACGAAGGCACCTCGGACGGGGGAGGGGTCGCGAGCGGCTCTCACCGGATCGCTATGTTTCGAGCAGTCCGATCACGGAATGGTCACGCCGGCACGCTCCCCCTCTTCGCGCCGCGGGCCTCATCCCGACGACGAGCTGAGGTGACGACGCGTGGCGCGACACGGGCGCAGCGGGCGCGACGACGAGCCGGAGACCACTCCCTTCTCGCTCGGGGCTATCCCGAACGGCCGCCGGTCAACCCTCCGTTCCTCGTCGACCACGGGCTCCGTCCTCGTCGCCGCCGTCGCCGCCGGTGCCGTCCTCCCGGCCGTGCAGACGCTCGGCACCCACGTCGCCGACGCCGAGGCGCCGCAGGCCACGAACGTCGCGGCCGTCGACCCGGCCGCGACCACCGCGGCCCTCTCCCTCGCCTCGCAGCACCGGGCCGCGCCCGGCGGTGTGGGCGGTGCCGTGGCGGGCGTCAGCCCGATCACCATGCCCGCGTCGGCGGCGACGTCCTCGTCGCCCTCCTCGTCGTCGGACGACGAGCCCAGCGCCGGCGACCAGACCGACGTCTCCGCCCTGATGAAGTCGATGAGCGTCGAGCGTGAGAACGGGCCGCTGGAGTTCGGGCGGGCCTACGACGCCGGGAACGAGCGGACCCTCGACGGCCAGATCGCCAAGGCCCTCGGCCTCCTGGGCCTCCCGCAGCGCCTCGCTCCGGGCGTCAAGAAGATCATCATGCGGGAGTCGACCGGCAACGCCGACGCCGTGAACGACTGGGACTCGAACGCCTCGGCCGGCACCCCGTCGAAGGGCCTGATGCAGCTCATTGACACGACGTTCCGCAACGCGGTGCTGCCCTCGCTCGCCGACCGCGGCATCTTCGACCCGGTCGCGAACATCACCGCCGGCGTCCGCACGATGATCGCGAACCACAGCATCGAGGACGTCGCCAACGGCGGGCTGCGCAACTCCTCGGGCAACTACGTCGGCTACGGCGGCTCGGCGCTGCCGGACGACGGCCTCGGCCGCGCCGGCTAGGTGCCCTATCGGCGTGCTGAGTTGAATCGCGCTGGTAGGAGCAGTGTGGACGGCTATCGCCGTCCACACTGCTCACCTGCCGTCAGGCACCCGGCCCCTTCTGGAGCACCGGGCGCAGGGTGTCGAGCACGCTCGCGTCGTCGATCGTCGACGGCACGGCCTCGTCCTTGCCGTCGGCGATGCCGCGCATGGTCTTGCGCAGCACCTTGCCCGAGCGGGTCTTGGGCAGGGCCGGCACGACTGCGACGTTCTTGAACGACGCCACGGCGCCGACCTCGTCGCGGACCATCGCGACGAGCTCGGCGGAGAGCTCGGACTCGTCGCGCTCGACACCGGCCTTGAGCACGACGAAGCCGCGCGGGACCTGGCCCTTCATCGAGTCGTAGACCCCGATGACCGCGCACTCGGCGACGTCCCGGTGCCCCGAGAGGACCTCCTCCATGGACCCGGTGGACAGGCGGTGCCCGGCGACGTTGATGACGTCGTCGGTGCGGCCCATGACGTAGAGGTAGCCGTCGGCGTCGAGGTAGCCGCCGTCGCCGGTGAGGTAGTAGCCCTCGTAGCGCGACATGTACGACTCGCGGAAGCGCTCGTCGTCGTTCCACAGCGTCTGCAGGCAGCCCGGGGGCAGCGGGAGCTTGATCGTGATCGCGCCCTCCTCGCCCCGCGGCAGGACGGTGCCGTCGACGTCGAGGATCTCCACCTGGTAGCCGGGGACGGGCACCGACGGCGACCCGGCCTTGAGCTCCATCGGCTCGAGACCGCGGAGGTTTGCCGCGATCGGCCAGCCCGTCTCGGTCTGCCACCAGTGGTCGACCACCGGCACGCCGAGCTTCTCCGACGCCCACGTCCAGGTCTCCGGGTCGAGGCGCTCCCCGGCGAGGAAGAGCGTCTCCAGCGTCGAGATGTCGTAGTCGCGCAGCAGGACCGCGTCCGGGTCCTCCTTCTTGATGCCCCGGAACGCGGTGGGGGCGGTGAAGAGCGCCTTCACCCCGTGCTCCTGGATCACGCGCCAGAACTGGCCGGCGTCGGGCGTCCCGATCGGCTTGCCCTCGTAGAGCACGGTCGTCGCCCCGATGAGCAGGGGCGCGTAGACGATGTAGGAGTGCCCGACGACCCAGCCGACGTCGGAGGCGGTGAACATGACCTCGCCGGGACCGACGTCGTAGACGTTCTGCATCGACCACGCCAGCGCCACCGCGTGACCGCCGTTGTCCCGCTGCACGCCCTTGGGCTTGCCGGTGGTGCCGGAGGTGTAGAGGACGTAGAGCGGGTCGGTGGCCTGGACCGGCACGCACTCGGTCGGCTCGGCGTCCTCGACCGCCTGGGCCCAGTCGACGTCGCGCTCGGTCATCTCGGCGGTGTACTGCGGGCGCTGGAAGACGATCGAGCGGCCCGGGTCGTGCGAGGCCAGCTCGATGGCCTTGTCGAGCAGCGGCTTGTACTCGATGACCCGCTTGCCCTCGATGCCGCACGAGGCGCTGACGATCGCCGAGGGCTGCGCGTCGTCGATGCGCACCGCGAGCTCGCGGGCGGCGAACCCGCCGAAGACCACCGAGTGGACCGCGCCGAGCCGCGCACAGGCCAGCATCGCGACGGCGGCCTCGGGGATCATCGGCATGTAGATGATCACCCGGTCGCCCTTGCCGACCCCCTGCGAGCGCAGGACGCCGGCGAACGTGGCGACGCGGTCGCGCAGCTCGCGGTAGGTGAACTTCTGGCGATCGTCGGTGACCGGCGAGTCGTGGACGAGGGCGAGCTGGTCGCCGCGCCCGGCGTCGACGTGGCGGTCGAGGGCGTTGTGGCAGGTGTTGAGCTCGCCGCCGGCGAACCACGTCGAGAACGGCAGCCGCGACGCGTCCATGATCGTGTCGGGCTCGCGGTACCAGTCGATGAGACCGGCGGCCTCGCGCCAGAAGCCGTCGGGGTCGGTCATGCTGCGGTCGTAGGCCTGCCGGTACTCGCCACTCATGGCCCGGACACTAACCACGCGCCGGGACCCGGCGCACTGCCCGAACGGACGCACACAGATCGTCCCGTTCCGGAAAGTTCCGTATCGTGACGACATGGCGCGCGTGACCCCGGACCTGAGCTTCCTCCTCGACAAGACGAGCGAGTCGCTGGCCGCGCGGATGACCACGGCCCTCGCCGACCTCGGGCTCACCGCGCGGCAGTACTGCGTGCTCGACAAGGCCTCCGCGGCCGACCGCACCCAGGGCCAGATCGCCGAGGAGGCCCTGCTCGACAAGACCACGATGGTCACCACGCTCGACGGCCTCGAGCGCGCGGGGCTCGCCCGCCGCGTGCCGTCGCCGACCGACCGCCGCGCCCGGCTGGTCGAGACCACCGCCGAGGGCGAGGCGCTCGTGGAGAAGGCCGCGACCGTCATCCAGGGCCTCTACGACGAGGTCCTCGGGGCGCTCGGGGCGGATCGCGACACCGTCGTCGACGGGCTGACCCGGCTCGTCGAGGGGCCCCTGCGCGGCGGGGTGGACGCTCGCCCGCCGCGGCGGTCGTCCCGAACGTGATGAGTCTACTCGGGATAGTTCTGAAATAGACGTTCTGCTACGGTCGGAGCCATGCTGCTCGCCGACCGCCGCACCGCATCCCCCTGGATCGCGCTCGCGGCACTCAGCACGTCCATGCTCATGATCATCTTGGACGGGACGATCGTCAGCGTCGCCCTGCCCGCCCTCCGGGACGACCTGGGCTTCACCGACGCCGGCCTGTCGTGGACCGTCAACGCCTACCTCGTCCCGCTCGGCGGGCTGCTCCTGCTCGCCGGACGCCTCGGCGACCTCGTGGGCCGTCGCCGGATGCTCGTCGCGGGCCTCGTGCTCTTCGTCCTCGCCTCGCTCGCCTGCGGGCTGGCGACGGGTCCGGCGATGCTGGTGGCCGCCCGCGCCGTCCAGGGCGTCGCCGCGGCGATGGCGTCGTCGGTGGTGCTCGGGATGGTGGTGTCGCTGTTCGACGACGGGGGAGACGGAGCGGAGCGGAGCTCGACCCGACGAGAGCGCGACCGCGCGCGGGCGCTCGGCGCCTACGCGTTCGTCGGCGCCGCGGGCGCCTCGCTGGGCCTGCTGCTCGGCGGGGTGCTCACCGAGGCCGTCGGATGGCGCGCGATCTTCATCATCAACGTGCCCATCGGGGTGGCGGCGACGGTGCTGGTGCTGCGGTGCGTGGCGGCGGACCCCGCGCGCCACGACGGGACCCGCCCGGACCTGCTCGGCGCCCTGCTCGTGACGCTCGGGCTCGCCGCGCTCGTGTTCGCGATCGTGGAGTTCTCGTGGGTCGCCGGGGCGGCGGCGCTCCTGCTGCTCGCGGGCTTCGGCGCGCGCCAGGCCCTCGGTGCCGCCCCGCTCGTCCCCCCGCGGGTGCTGCGCTTGCGGTCGGTGTCGCTGGGCAACCTCGCCCAAGTGCTGACGATCGCCGCGATGATGGGCTTCCAGTTCGCCACCGCGCTGTTCCTGCAGCAGGTGCTCGGCTACTCGCCGGCCGCCACCGGCCTGGCGATGGTGCCGGTCGCCGCCGTCATCGGGGTTGTCGCGCTGCGGGTCGCCGGTCCCCTGATCGCGCGGTGGACCGCCCGCCGCGTGCTGCTCGCGGGGTTGGGGCTGCTGCTCGCCGGCTTCGCGGTGCTCGTGGTCGTCCCCGGCACCGACTACCTCACCGACCTCCTGCCGGCGCTGCTGCTGCTCGGGCTCGGCGCGGGTCTCGTCATGCCGTCGGTGACCTCGGTGGTCATGAGCGACGCGGACGCCGACACGGCCGGGCTGACCTCGGGCCTCGCCAACACCGGCCAGCAGGTCGGCGGCGCGATCGGGATCGCGGTGCTCGCGGCCGTGGCGTCGGGACGCGCCCAGGCGCTGGCGTCGGAGGGTGTCGCCCCGCTCCTGGCGCAGGCGGAGGGCTTCCGCACCGCCTACCTCGTCGCCGGCGCCCTCGTCCTCGCCGCCGCCCTGGTCGTGACCCTCGGCCTGCGTGAGCAGTTGGCGCCCCGGTAGGGGCGCCAACTGCTCACATCAGGCCTTGACCTTGGCGGCCACGCGGCGGGCCCCGGCGAGCACCTCGCCGGGGTCCACGCGCGTCAGGGCCCCGTCGGCGAGCACCGGCTCGCCCGCGACCCAGACGTCACGCACCCCGCGGGCGCCGCTGGCCCAGACGAGGTTGGAGATCAGCTGCTCGTCGTCGTCCGGGTCGACGAAGGCGGCGTCGTCCAGCGAGACGTGCACGAGGTCGGCCCAGGCGCCGGGGGCGAGGACGCCGAGGTCGTCGCGACCCAGGGCGCGGGCACCCTCGCGCGTCGCCATCGCCAGCGCGGCCCCGGCGGTCAGCGCGGTGGCGTCGGCGCCGCGCTGGCGGGCGAACAGCGAGGCGAGGCGCTGCTCCTCCCAGAGGTCGAGGTCGTCGTTCGACGCGGGCGAGTCGGTGCCCAGGCCCATCCGGACACCCGCGGTGCGCAGGTCGGCGACCCGGGCGACGCCGGCCGCGAGCTTGGCGTTGGAGCCGGGGCAGTGGGCGACGGCGACGTCGTGACGGGCGAGGATCGCGATGTCGGCGTCGGAGAGCTGGATCGCGTGCGCGGCGAGCACCCGCCCGCCCAGCGAGCCCGTCGACTCGAGCATCGCCGGCACCGACCCGAACTCGGCGCGGACGGCGTCGTCCTCGCCCGGCGCCTCGGCGACGTGGAGGTGCATCAGCGCGCCGCGCTCCTTCGCCAGCCCCGCGGTGGTCACGATCGCCTCGGTGGGCAGTGTGTACGCCGCGTGTGGCCCGTAGCCGAGCTCCACCCGCTCGCCGGGCCCGAAGCGCAGCCCGTCGGCGTCGATCCACCGGCTGATCGCGTCGCGCATCTGCTGCCAGGTCCCGAGGCGCTCCATCCCCGGCGCGGTGATGATCCCCGGCGTCAGCACGACCCGGGACCCGATCTCGAGCACGGCCTCCACGACGTGCTCGCACTGGAAGTACATCTCGGCCGACGTCGTGACCCCGCCGCGCAGCATCTCCGCGGAGCCCGCGAGCATCCCCGCGCGCACGTCGCCGCCGTCGAGCTTGGCCTCGGCCGGCCAGATGACCTCCATGAGCCAGCGCATCAGGGGCAGGTCGCCGCCCATGCCGCGCAGGACGGCGAGCGGGGTGTGGGCGTGGGTGTTGACCAGACCCGGCATGAGCAGGCCCGGCACCTCGGTCGTCGGGGCGTCGGTGGCCGGGGCCGCGGCGAGGGGCCCGACGTGCACGATCCGCCCGGCGTCGTCGACGTCGACCACCGCGTCGCGCAGGACGCTCATGGGCTCGTCGCAGGGCAGGACGACCGGGGCGTGGAGGCGCTGGCTCACGGGGCCAGTCTCTCAGCGCCCCAGACCGAACCACGCCAGGACGGCCAGGACGCGGCGGTGGTCGTCCGCGGCGTCGCGGGCGAGACCGAGCTTGTCGAAGATCGACGACACGTGCTTCTCGACCGCGCCCTGCGACAGGGTCAGGCTCCGGGCGATCGCCGTGTTCGACCGCCCCTCCGCCACCAGCGCCAGCACCTCGCGCTCCCGCGCCGTGAGCGCCGCGAGGGGGTCCTGCCGAGCGAAGAGCGCCGAGACCACCTCGGGATCGAGCACGCTGCCGCCGGCCGTGATCCGCGCCAGGGCGTCGGCGAGGTCCTCGAGGCGGGTGACCCGGTCCTTGAGCAGGTAGCCGACACCGCCGCCGTCCCGGAGGAGATCCGCCGCGTAGGACATCTCGACGTACTGCGACAGGACGAGCACCGCCGTGCCGGGCACCTCCCGGCGTGCGCGGAGGGCCGCGCGCAGCCCTTCGTCGGTGAAGTCCGGAGGCATCCGCACGTCGACGACGGCGACGTCCGGGCGATGCGCCACGACGGCGTCGACCAGCGCCCCGCCGTCCCCGACCGCCGCCACGACCTCGGCCCCGTACTCCCCGAGCAGCCGGACCAGCCCCTCCCGCAGGAGGACGGAGTCCTCGGCGAGCACGACGCGCATCAGCCCTCCCGCCCCGGCAGGCTCGCGGTGAGCACCGTCGGCCCGCCGGCCGGGCTGGTGATCGCCAGGGTCCCGTCGACGGTCGCGACGCGGTCGGCGAGCCCGGCGAGGCCGTGGCCCTTGCCGGAGTGCGCGCCACCGCGGCCGTCGTCGGCCACCGAGACGACGAGCCGGTCGTCGTCGACGACCGCGGTCACCGTCGCCTGCGACGCGCCGGCGTGCTTGGCCACGTTGGTGAGCGCCTCCGTGACGACGTAGTACGCGGTGGTCTCGACGGCCGCGGGCAACCGGGCGGGGACGTCGACGTGGAGCGCTACCGGCAGCGGGCTGCGGGCGGCGGCCGCGCCGAGCGCGGCGTCGAGGCCGCGGTCGGCCAGGACGGGCGGCGCGATCCCGCGGGACAGCGCGCGCAGTTCGGCGAGGGCCTCACGGCTCTGCGTGATCGCCTCGTCGAGCAGGGGGCGGGCCCGCGCCGGGTCGTCGTCGAGGCGCCGCGACGTGGCCTCCAGGTCCATCGTCATCCGCACGAGCCGCTGCTGCGGTCCGTCGTGCAGGTCGCGCTCGAGGCGGCGCAACGTGGTCGCCTCCGCGGCCACCGCGGCGCGGCGTCCGGCCGCGAGCTCGTCGGCGCGGGCGCGGAGGGCGGCCGTCTGGTTGGTCAGCAGGCCCCGCGCGAGCCCGGCCCGGAGCGCGACCAGAGCGCGGACCAGCCACGGGAGCAGGGCGAGGACGACCGCGCCGAGCACCGTGTTGACGACGATCTCCGCCGGCCGCGAGGTGGTGCCGGTGACCAGCCAGGACAGGCCGTGGCGGTCGTCGGGCAGGGTCCACTCCCAGGCGACGAAGAGCAGCCCGCCGAGCCCGCCGACGCCCCACGCGACGACGAGCACGGCCGCCGCGAGCCGCACCGGGAAGGCGATGACGGCGTGCAGGACGTCCCGCCAGGCCTGCGGGTCGCGCACCATCGCGAGCGACACCGCCGGGCGGCCCGCACCGGGCACGGCGACCCGGTAGTGGTGGGGCGGCAGGTCGCGGCCGGTGACGCGCTCGGTGCTGCGGCGCTCGACGGTGGCGAGACCCCGGCACGCCCAGAGCGTCGCGGCCAGGACGGGGACACCGAGCCAGACCACGAGCGTCGACACGCCCAGGACGAACCCCGCGACCGCCACCGCGAACGCGGCGACGCCCAGCGGCAGCCCGGCCAGCAGGTACCCGACGCGGGGCCAGAAGCCGGGAGCGTGATCGTCGTGCGGGCGGGCGGCGTCCTCGACGGGCGGTCCGGCGAGCGTCATCTCGGTCATGCCTCCGGACCCTGCTCGCCGCGCCCGGCCACCCCCAGCCGGTGCTCCTCCGGGTCAGGGTAGGGACAACCCCACCGCGGACGGGGCGCCTGCCGGCTGTCCGGGAGCCCCGACGCGACGGAGCGTGGCCGGCATGTCGAGCCTCACCGCCGCACCGCCCGTCCCCCGCCCCGTGCGCGCCGCGGTCGTCGTCTGGCTGCTCGCCGTCGGCGCCGGGGTCGCCGAGACCCTGGTCCACCTCGCCCTGCCGGACCCTCCCGGTCCGGGGGCGCTGGTCAAGCGCGCCCTGGTCTACGCCGGGGTGGTCGCCCTCGTGCTCGCTCTGCCGAGCGGCCGCAACGTCGTCCGGTGGACGCTCGCCGTGCTGCTCGGTGTGGTCGGGACCGCGTCGCTGGTCGTCGAGCCGATCACGTGGCTCTCGACGGGCGCCTCCCCCGTCGAGTACCTCGCCGGCGCGGGCGGCGCCGAGATCGCGGTGGTCGTGCTGCGGACCGCGCATCTCGCCGCCGTCGTCGTCGCGCTCGTGCTGATGTTCCGTCCGACCGCGAACGCGTTCTTCCGTCGCCCCACGTGAGTGCTTCCCTGCCCTCCGGCGCAGGAAAGCGCTCACGTCCCGGCGGCGAGGGACGCCAGTGTCCGGAGCTGGCGTCGCATCATGACCAGGTCGCCCACGGCGAGCAGCCGGCGCAGCAGCGCGCCGCGGCGGGTGCCGTCGACGGCCACCGTCGCCACGAGACGGGATCCGGCTGGGTCGGGCTTGACCGCATAGGTGATCGCGAACTCGGCGACCGGGCCCCGTCCCCGCCGGGCCCGCCGCAGGGTGAGGTGCTCGCCCGGCGCGAACGAGTCGACGACGAACAGGACGAGCAGCCGCTGCCCGACGCGGAGCTCGTCGGCGCCCGGGGTCAGGGTCCGGGGGCTGCGGTGCCCCCGGTTGTCGACGAGGTCGTAGCTGTACGGCGCGACGGTGAGCTGGCAGACCCAGCGCCACAGCGTCGCCGGCGGTGCCGTCGAGGTGACCCCCCGCGTCCACCGGGACCGCGGCGCGGGGACGAGCGCGTCGGCCGGGCTCCGCCGCGCCCGCTCCTCGGGCGTCGTCCCCCAGTGCTCGGCGCGGACTAGCGCTCCAGCAGCGAGCGCAGGGAGCGCAGCGGCGGCAGCCAGGCGCCGTCGTCGGGCAGGGTGTCGAGGCTGACGCGCGGCAGGGGCTCGCGGAACACGCCGTCGATGTCCTCGAGGTCGAGGAAGTCGACGATCTCGGAGGCCACCGCGAACGCGGCGTACTCCCGGAAGCCGATCACCGTGACCGTGATGCCCTGCGCCACGAGCGACTCGAGCGGCTCGCGGAACGCGCGCCCGTCGCCCGAGGCCACGACGACGTGGGCGAGCCCGCCCTCGCTCCGGCGCAGCTCGATGTGGGCGAGCATGTCCTCGTCGACGTCGGAGTCCTCGACGACCTTCGGCTTGGCGAACACCGCGAAGCCGACGTTGCGCAGCGCCTCGACCCACGGCCGCACGATCTCGGTGGAGCCGGGGACGACGTTGGTGAACACCGTGGCCTCGGCGACGCCCTCCGGCCCGGCCTCGCCGAGCAGCCAGCGGCCGACGGCGTCGAAGCGCGGGCGGAACGCCGACGTGGGGCGGGTGCCCAGCAGCGAGCCGAGGCTCATGTCGATGTTCGGCGCGTCCCAGACCAGCAGCGTGCGGGCGGGCGGCGCGTCCGTGGCGGCGTCGTCGCCGGCGTCCTCGATCCCTCCGGACAGGGCGGCAGGCGGGGTGGCCAGGTCGGCGGGTGAGGGGGACGGCGACACGGGCCCGACTCTAACCGCCCGGCGGCGGACGCGACGGGTGCTCAGGACTCGCCTCCCTCGGGGGTGCGCCGCACCAGCAGGAGGTCCCGGCTGGGCCGGCCCTCCTGCTCGGCGCGGGCCTCGAACTTGGTGCGGGGACGCCACGGCGGGCGCGGGGCGAACCCCCTGTGCCGGTTCTCCAGCAGCGGTTCGGCGTCGGTGACCTCGCGCATCCAGTCGGCGTAGTCGGCGACGTCGGTGGCGAGGTGCAGCGTCGCTCCGGGCGCCAGCCGGGAGGCCATCAGCGCGACCGTGGCGGGCTGGACGATGCGCCGCTTGTGGTGGCGGCGCTTGGGCCAGGGGTCGGGGTAGAACACGCGCAGCCCGGCGAGGGAGTCGGGCGCGACCAGGTCCTCGAGCACGGTCACCGCGTCGCCGCGCAGGAGCCGCAGGTTGTCCAGGCCGCGCTCCTCGACGCGCATGAGCAACTGGGCGAGCCCGGGCGGGTAGACCTCGACGGCGACGTGGTCGGTGTCGGGCTCGGCCGCGGCGAGGGCCGCCGTCGTCTCGCCCATCCCGGAGCCGATCTCGAGACGCAGCGGCGCGACGCGCCCGAACCACGCCCGGGCGTCGAGCCGGCCGTCGCCGTCGCGCGGCGGGGGCGCCGAACCGTCCCGGTCGAAGCCGGGGCCCGTGGCGCCGAGGCGCGGCCAGAGGCGGTCCCACGCCCGGTGCTGGCCGGCCGTCATCCGCCCGCCGCGGTCGGCGAAGCTCACCACCGAGCGCCGCGGGACCGCCCCCCTCACGACGTCACCGTCCGACGTCGGCAGCGTGTCGTGCTCGGGGGCCATCCCCCGATCTTCACACGGGATTCGCGGTCGGGACCGTACCGGGACGGCGCGACGACCTCAGTGACGTCGCGGCGACGTGAGCGTGCTGCGGTCGGGGGTGATGCGGGTCCGGACGGACGCGGCCGGGACGCCCAGCACCGAGGCGACGAGCCGGCGGGCCGCCCCGGCGGCGTCGGCGAGGCGATCGACGACGACCTGCTGACCGGACACGCCGAAACGCAGCGTCCAGCCGGCGGAGCCGAAGGTGGCCGTCACCGGGTGCACGACGTCGGACAGACGCGGCAACGGCATGGTCAGCGGCTCGGCGACACGTGCCGGTCGCCGGGTCAAGGGGACGAGGGTCACACCCGTCCATCGTTGCGGTCCCGCCGCGGGTTAGCCGTTCGACCCCGGATGACCCGGTCGGGCGATCGGAGGGCCCGGAAGGCCCTCCCGGCGACGGGTGCTCAGTGCGCGGTGCCGCCGGACGGGGGACCGCCCTCGATCACCTGCTGGCGCGGGCTCTGCCGGGCGCGGCGCGACTCCTCGTACTGGGCGCTCATCTCCGACTCGAGGGTCTCGCTGCGGCGCCGACTGCGGACGCGGGAGAGGAGCAGCAGCGTCAGCCCGTGCAGGACGCCGAGCACCAGCATGACGCCGCCGAGCTGGGTGACGACGATCTGCACGGTGCCCTGGACGTCGAACGGCCGGAACGTCGAGATGAGGGCGAGGAAGCCCAGCGCGACCAGGTGGAACAGCACCCCGAGGAGGCGGTTGGTCGACACCGCGACCTCTTCGGAGTCGAAGACGTCACGCAGGAAGCCGATGCCCGAGCGCATGAGGATCTGGCCGACGACGATGGTCAGGATCGCGCCGGTCACGACGATGAAGATGTACGTGCCGGTGTCGAGCACAGGCGCTTCCCCTCCCGGGTGACGGTTCGTGAGCAGTCTCCCCTGACGGGCGATCACGCGAAACCCTCGGCGACGTGTGCGGACCGGGACCTGCGTGACGGGTGGGGCGCCTACTGTGCGACCACTGTGGGCCCCTTGCGCAGCGCGGTCGTGGCGACATGCCGCGCGCTCGGCCCGCGTGTGTCGCTGCCGACGGCCGACGCGGTGGACGCCGTCGCGGCCCGGATGCTCGCGTCGCCCTCGCTCGTCGTGGCGGGACCGGTCTCGTCGGGCAAGTCCACGCTGGTCAACGCCTTGGTCGGACGCCGCGTCGCCCCGACCGGCGCGGGCGAGTGCACCGGCTTGACCGCCCATTACGTGCGCGGCCCCGCGGACCGCCTCGACGTGGTGCTCGTCGACGGGTCCCGGCGGCCGCTGCCGCTGGCCGCGGGCGGCCGGGTGCCCGCAGCGGTGGGCGACCGGCTGGGCGTGCGGTCGGACGACGTCGACCACCTCGTCGTCACGCTCACCAGCGCGGCGCTCGACGCACTGACTGTGATCGACACCCCCGGGACGGGGTCGGCGCATCGCCCGGACGGCGTGGCCGGCGGCGCCCACGCGGACGCCGCGCTCGTCGTGCTCCCGGCGACGGCGCACCCCGGCGACCTCGACGTCCTGCCCGGGCCCGCCGCGCACGGGCCCGCCGGGGTGATCGCCGTGCTCGGGCGGGCCGACACCGTGGGCCCCGACGACGGGCGCGAGCAGGCGGTCGAGCTCGGACGCCGGCTCGGCGACCGCGTCGGCCCGGTGACCCCCGTGATCGGCCTGCTCGCCGAGACCGCGGTCACCGGGGCGCTGCGCACCGAGGACGTGGGGGCCCTGCGGGTCCTCGCCGGGGCGGACCCGGCGGTGCTCGAGGTGGCGATGCTCGACGCCGAGCTGTTCGCCACCGCCGACCTGCCCGTGCCCGTCGACACGCGCCGCCGGCTGCTCGACCTCCTCGATCTTCGGGGTCTCGCGCTCGGGCTCGCGCTGCTGCGCGCGGACGCGGCCGCCGGGGTCGGCGAGCTCTGCGACGCGCTGCTCGCCGCGTCCGGGCTCGCGACGCTGGTGTCCCGGCTGCAGGACGAGGTCCGCGCGCGCACCGATCTGCTCGCCGCGACCGCCGGCGTGCGCGACCTCGCGGCGCTCGCCGACGACCGCACGCGCGCCGAGGCGCGCGACGGGACGGGCAGCGGCGAGGGCACGCGGATCGCCGACGCGACGGCCGCGCTGGCGCGCCGGGAGGCGTTCACCGAGCGCTCGCTGCTCGCGGCGCGCGCCCGGCTCTGGGCCGGGGCGCTGGGGCTGCCCGTCGAGCTGCTCGAGGAGGTCGACCGCCTCGCCACCGCCGCGCCGCCCGACGTCCGCCTGGGCCGCCCCGGGGCCGGCTCGGTCGAGCTCGCGGGCCACGCGGCGCGGCGGGCGGCCTGGTGGCGGGCGTACGGCGCGTGGGGCTCACCCCGGCGGATCGCCGACCTCGCCCACGTCGTGCACCGCACGTACCTGGGGCTCTGGCGGGAGCTGACGTCGGGGCGGGCGGCGTGAGCGGGAGACGAAGCGGAGCGGAGCTCGACCCATGAAGGACGTCCCGGCGCAGGTCGCCCGCACCCGTGAGGACCTGACGACGCTGCTCGCCCGGCTCGACGCCGGCGCCGCCGCCCGCGCCGCCGCCCCGCCGCCCCCGGCCCGCCCGACCGTCGTGCTCGTCGGCGCGCCCGGGCGGGGTCGTGGGGAGCTGCTCGCCGCGCTCCTGGGCCTCGACGCCGTGCCCGAGCGCGGTCCCGGCGGCGCGCTGCACGTCACCCACGACCGCACTCCGGTCCCGCTGCTCGAGGAGCTGGACCTCGTGCTGCCGGCCCGTGCCGCCGACCCCGGGACCTGGCCGGTGGACGGGGCGACGGCCGCGCTCGTCCTCGCCGACGCCGCCGCCCCCCTCGGCACCGAGGAGCTCGACGCCCTCCGGCGCGCCGCGGGCCGCGTCGACACCGTGGTCTTCGCCCTGACCCGCACCGAGGCCCACCGCGGGTGGCGCACGGTCCTCGAGGCCGACCGGGCCCTGGTCGCCGAGCACGTCCCCCGCCTGGCCGCGGCGCCGTGGTTCCCGGTCGCCGCCGCGCTCGCCCGGCGCGCCGACGAGCTGCCGCGCGACGGCGCCGAGGCCCTGCGCCGCCGCTCGGGGCTCGCCTCCCTGCAACGGGAGCTGCACCGGCTCGTGGCCCGGCGCCGCCGGATGCTCGCCGAGGCGAACGCACTGCGGCTGCTCGCCGCGGAGCTCGACGGCGTGGCCGCGCGGGCGGAGGCGACGCGGGCGGCCCTGCGGGCCCCGGGTGACGGCGACCTCGCCCGCCGCCGCGACGAGCTCCACGCCGCGCGGGCCGCGCTGCGCCGCGACCACCACACCCGGTGGCGCGCCGACCTCGCCGCCGCGCGCGTGGCCGCCGCCGACGACCTCGCCGGGCGGGTGCGCGCCCTCGGCGTCGCGGTGCGCGCCCGCATCGACGACGCCGACCGCACCGGGCTCGCCGCGATCCCCCGCGAGCTGGCCGGCGAGGTCGAGGCCCTCGCCGCCGGTGTGCTCGACGCGCTCGGCGCGCGGCTGCGGGAGCTCGTCGCGGCGACGCTGGCCGACCTCGTCCCGGCTGCGGAGCTCCCGGCGCTGCGGGTCACCGAGCCCGCCGAGCCCGCCCTCGTCCCCCCGCCGCGGTCCCGGCCCGCCGAGGACCGGCTGCTCGTCGTCGCCGGCGCCTCGGGCGGTCTCGGCCTCTCCCGCCTCGCCCTGCTGCCCCTGATCGCGGTGCCGCTCGCCCCGGCGGTGCTGGGCGCCGCGCTCGTCCCGGTGTCGGTGGGGCTCGGGCTCGGCGCCGCCGGGTGGGTGGCCCGGGCGCGGCGGCTCGCGGCGGACCGCGCGCACCTGCGGCAGTGGTCGGTCGAGGCGCTCGCCGAGGTGCGCGGCGACCTCGACCGGGTGCTCACCGACGCCCTGATCACGACCGAGCGGGAGGTGACCCTCGCGCTCGACGCCGCGCTCGCCGACCGGGCGCGCGACCTCGACGACGCCCTCACCGACGCCGACCGCGCGCTGCGCCGCGCCGGCGCGGACCGCGCCGAGGCCGACCGCGCCGCCGCCCGCGTCGCCGCCGAGGCCCGGGACGGACACGATCGCGCCGAGACCCTCCTGCGGCGCCTGGCCGCGTTGCGGGACCGGATCGACGGCACCGATGTCGCGATCGATGTCCCCGAACCGCACCCGCGGGCGGCGCCCTCGACCTAGCCTCCGGGACATGGTCGAGCTGGATCCCGGGCTGCACCCCGATACCCACGTCGATCCCGGCGCGCCCGCCGAGCTGCTCGTCACCGCAGCCGACGGCGCCCACCCGCTCGGTCCCCCGACGGTCGACAGCGACGCCGACGGCCGGGCCGACACCGCCGTCGTACCCGGCCCCGACACGCTGGTCCTCGGCACCGACCTCGACGGCGACGGCCACGTCGACGTCCTCACACAGGTGCACGAGGACGGCTCGGCCACCACCGCGGAGCTGCCCGAGCCGGGCCCTGCGCTCGGGGACGGAGGGCCGTGGGACGAGGGACCGGCGCCGCCCCCGCCGACCATCGACCCGGTCACCGGGGGCTGGGTCCGCGACGGTTGATCCGCAACCCGGTCGACCGACACCGGTAGGTTCGGCGCCCATGGGGGGTCCCGCTGGTCAGGCGATCGGGTACGCGGTCGGGCACGCCGTCGACGAGGACTTCCTCGCGCTACCGCGGGCCGCCCTCGCGGACGCCGCGCTCGACGCCGCCCGCCGCGGCGGCGCCCAGCACGCCGACCTGCGCGTGCAGCGGCTGCGCACCCAGCACCTCGAGCTGCGCGACGGCCGCGTCGTCGTCGCCGCGGACCAGGAGACGTGCGGTCTCGCGGTCCGGGTGCTGCGCGACGGCGTCTGGGGTTTCGCCGCGCACGTCGACCTCACGCCGGAGACCGCCGCGGCCACGGCCCGCCGGGCCCTCGACGTCGCCGGGACCCTCGCCGCGCTCGCGACCGAGCGGGTCACCCTCGCCGACGAGCCCGTGCACGCCGGCGTCTCGTGGGTCTCGCCGTACGACGTCGACCCCTGGACCGTGGACGTCGCCGACAAGATCGCGCTGCTGACCGAGCGCTCGACCGGACTGCTCGCCGCGACCGGCGTCGACCACGTCGCGGCGAGCTGCGTGCAGCTCAAGGAGCAGACGTTCTACGCCGACACCGCGGGCACCAGCACCACACAGCAGCGGGTGCGCGTCGACCCGGACATCACGATCACCACCGTCGACCGCGCCGGCGGCGGCTTCGAGACCCTGCGCACGCTGGCGCCGCCGGCCGGGCGCGGGTGGGAGTACCTCACGGGCACCGGGTGGGACTGGGACGCCGAGCTCGCGGAGCTGCCCACGATGCTCGCCGAGAAGGTCACGGCGCCCACCGTCGAAGCCGGTCCGACCGACCTCGTCATCGACCCCACCAACCTGTGGCTCGTGATCCACGAGTCGATCGGGCACGCCACCGAGTACGACCGGGCCATCGGCTACGAGGCCGCCTACGCCGGCACGAGCTTCGCGACGCCGGACCAGCTCGGCACGCTGCGCTACGGCAGCGACGTCCTCACCGTCACCGGCGACCGCACCGTCCCGCACGGGCTGGCCAGCGTCGGCTACGACGACGACGGGGTCGCGGCGCAGGAGTTCGACCTCGTGCGCGACGGCGTGCTCGTCGGCTACCAGGTCGACCGGTCCTTCGCGCCGCGCCTGGGGCTGGACCGCTCCAACGGCTGCGCGTACGCCGACTCCGCCGAGCACGTGCCCCTGCAGCGGATGGCGAACGTGTCCCTGCGCCCGGACCCGGACACCGACCGCTCCACCGCGGCGCTCATCGACGGGGTGTCCGACGGGCTCTACATCGTCGGCGACCGCTCCTGGTCGATCGACATGCAGCGCTACAACTTCCAGTTCACCGGCCAGCGCTTCCACCGCATCCGGAACGGCAAGCTCGCCGGACAGGTCCGTGACGTCGCCTACCAGGCCACGACCACCGACTTCTGGGGCTCGCTCGAGGCGGTCGGCGGGCGCTCGACCTGGCGGCTCGGCGGGGCGTTCAACTGCGGCAAGGCGCAGCCGGGGCAGGTCGCGCCGGTCAGCCACGGCTGCCCGTCGGCGCTGCTGCGCGGGGTGACCGTGCTCAACACCGGGAGCGGGTCGTGAGCGCGCCCGGCGCGGGCCTCGTGGAGCGGGCGCTGGAGATCGCCGCCCGCCAGGTGCCCGACGCGGGCGCCGTCGCCCTCGTCCGCGAGGTCTCCGAGGCGGTCGTCCGCTGGGCGAACTCCACGCTGACCACCAACGGCCACACCGTCGAGCGGCGCCTCTCGGTGATCCTGCTCGTGCCGCTGCACGGCGGCACCGGCGCGGGCGTGGCGACGGTGCCCGCGCCCACCGCGCTCGCCGCCGGCCCCGAGGGCGACGCGGTGATCGGCGAGGCGATCTCGGGTGCGGTGCAGGCCGCCCGACGGGGCGGTCCCGCGCGCGACGCCGCGCCCCTGCCCACGCCGACCGGGGACGCCGACCAGGACTGGGCCGACGACGCCGGCGAGACCTCACCCGCCGTCTTCGCCCGGCTGGCCGAGGACCTCGGCGCCTCCTTCCGCCCCGACGAGACGTCGTTCGGGTTCGGCGAGGAGCGCGTCACCACCACGTGGCTCGGGACCTCGACGGGGCTGCGGCACCGCTGGGTCGAGCCGGCCGGGTCCGTCGAGCTCAACCTGAAGGACCCGGCGACCGGCGGCTCGGTGTGGGGCGGCGAGGGCGCCACCGACGTCGGCACCGTCGACGTCGCCGCGCTCGTCGGGCGGCTGCGCGACCGGCTGCCGTGGGGCGCCCGGCGGATCGACCTGCCGGCGGGCCGCCACGAGACGATCCTGCCGCCGTCGGCAGTCGCCGACCTGATGATCTACATGGCGTGGTCGATGGGCGGGCGCCCGGCGCAGGAGGGCCGCTCGGCGTTCTCGCGGGTCGGCGGCACCCGGGTCGGCGAGAAGCTCGGGAGCATCCCGCTGACCCTGGCCGGCGACCCCGCCGCGCCCTGCTTCGGAGACCTCGCCTACACCCCGGTGCTCGCGACGACCTACTCCGGCGACGAGCTGTCGGTGTTCGACAACGGCGCCGCCACCGGGCGGGTGGAGTGGGTGCGCGACGGCGAGGTGGCGACGCTGGCCTACCCGCGCGCGGCGGCGGCGGAGTACGACGCGCCCTTCGCCGCGCCCACCGACAACCTCGTGCTCACCGGCGGCGAGGAGGCGACGCTCGAGGAGATGGTCGCCTCGACCGACCGCGGCCTGCTGCTGACGTGCCTCTGGTACATCCGCGAGGTCGACCCGGCGACGCTGCTGCTCACGGGCCTGACCCGCGACGGCGTCTACCTGGTCGAGCGGGGCGAGATCGTGGGCGAGGTCAACAACTTCCGCTTCAACGAGTCGCCGCTCGACCTCCTGCGCCGCGTCACCGAGGCCGGCACCACCGAGCGCACGCTGCCGCGCGAGTGGAAGGACTGGTTCACCCGCGCCGCCATGCCCCCGCTGCGCATCCCCGACTTCCACATGACCTCGGTGTCCCCGGGCCGCTGAGATACGTGAGCGAACTCTGGGCCCATAGCCCCGAAGTTCGCTCACGTAGGGGCGCATGATGGGGAGCGTGGTCCGGTCGGTGATGCGGTACACGGCGCCGCAGGACGCGTGGGAGGCCGATGTCCCGGTCCGCGGCGACGTCAACGCGCTCGCGACCTTGATCGCCGAGGGCGGGGCGCTGGTGCTCACCGGCGCCGGGATCTCCACCGACTCCGGCATCCCCGACTACCGCGGCCCCACGAGCGCGACCCGGCGCCACGCCCCGATGACCTACGACGCGTTCGTCGGCGACCCCGTCGCACGGCACCGGTACTGGGCACGCAGCCACGTCGGCTGGCCCCAGATCGCGGGCGCGCGCCCGAACGACGGGCACCGCGCCGTCGCCGCGCTCCAGCGCGCCGGCCTCGTGCAGGACGTGATCACCCAGAACGTCGACGGGCTGCACCAGGCCGCCGGGGCCCGCGACGTCGTCGAGCTGCACGGTGCCCTGGGACGCGTGACGTGCCTGGGCTGCCGGGTGACCCTGCCCCGGGGCGACGTCCAGGCGCGGCTCGCCGCGCTCAACCCCGGCTTCGACGCCCGCGCAGGAGAGATCAACCCCGACGGCGACGCCGAGCTCGCGGACGCCGAGCTCGACCGGTTCACGATGACCGCCTGCCCCGCCTGCGGCGACGGCCCGCTCAAGCCTGACGTCGTCTTCTTCGGCGAGTCGGTCCCCCGCCCGCGGGTCGACCACTGCTTCGATCTGGTGCGGCGAGCGAGGTCCCTCGTGGTCCTGGGCTCGTCGCTCACCGTGATGTCCGGTCTGCGCTTCGTCCACGCCGCGTCACGGCGTGACCTGCCCGTCGCGGTCGTGACCAGCGGACCCAGCCGTGCCGACGCCGCCGCCGACGTTCGTCTGACCGGTGCGCTGGGCGAGGTATTGCCGGAGGCCTTGGACACGCTGGGTTTGCTCGATCGAGCCTGAATCGTTCAGCTTGATCGTGGAAGTGAGTCCCCCGACAGCGCTCGGCGGTGTCCTCCCGAAGAAGTCTCGTTAACGTCGTGACATCCCGATGGAGGCTCCAGGGGCACGGCGTCGTGCCCCCGCTGCCTCTTTCCCCGAGGCGACCGGGGCCGCCTTCGCGGTCGCGGTGTTCGGCGAGTGAGCGAACGACCGACCGAGGAGACGCATGACTGCCGTTCCGACCATCCAAGGACTCGAGAACCCGCCGATCAGCCGCCGCGAGGTACTCGAGTGGGTGGCCGAGGTCGCGGACCTCACCACGCCGGACCGCGTCGTCTGGTGTGACGGGTCCCAGGACGAGTGGAACCGGCTCACGTCGGAGCTCGTCGAGGCCGGAACGTTCGTGCAGCTCGACCCGGACAAGAAGCCGAACTCCTTCTACGCCGCCTCCGACCCCGACGACGTCGCGCGGGTCGAGGAGCGCACCTTCATCTGCTCGGTCGATCCGGCCGACGCCGGGGTCACCAACAACTGGATGGACCCGGCCGAGATGAAGGCCACCATGCGCGAGCTCTACCGGGGCTGCATGCGGGGCCGGACGATGTACGTCATCCCGTTCTGCATGGGCCCGGTGAACGCCGAGCACCCGAAGCTCGGCGTCGAGATCTCCGACAGCGCCTACGTGGTGACGTCGATGCACATCATGACCCGCATGGGTCCCGCGGTGAACGAGCGTCTCGAGGCGGAGGACTCGGAATGGGTCCCCGCGCTGCACTCGATCGGCGCGCCGCTCGAGCCCGGCCAGCAGGACGTCCAGTGGCCCTGCAACGACACGAAGTACATCAGCCACTTCCCGGAGACCCGCGAGATCTGGAGCTTCGGCTCCGGGTACGGCGGCAACGCGCTGCTGGGCAAGAAGTGCTACTCGCTGCGCATCGCCTCGGCGATGGCACGCGACGAGGGCTGGCTCGCCGAGCACATGCTGATCCTCAAGCTGATCAGCCCGGAGGAGAAGGCGTACTACGTCGCGGCCGCGTTCCCGTCGGCGTGCGGCAAGACGAACCTCGCGATGCTGCAGCCCACCATCCCGGGGTGGCGCGCCGAGACGGTCGGTGACGACATCGCCTGGATGCGCTTCGGCGACGACGGCAGGCTCTACGCCGTGAACCCGGAGTACGGGTTCTTCGGAGTGGCCCCCGGCACCAACTGGAACACCAACCCGAACGCGATGCGCACGATCGAGCACGGCAACGCCCTGTTCACGAACGTCGCGCTCACCGACGACGGCGACGTCTGGTGGGAGGGCCTGGAGGGCGACCCCCAGCACCTCACCGCGTGGACCGGGGACGACTGGACGCCCGGCTCGGCCAAGCCGGCCGCCCACCCCAACTCGCGGTACACCGTGCCGATCTCGCAGTGCCCCGTCGTCGCTCCCGAGTGGGACGACCCGCAGGGCGTGCCGATCTCGGCCATCCTGTTCGGCGGCCGCCGCAAGACGACGATCCCGCTGGTCACGGAGTCGTTCGACTGGCAGCACGGCACCTTCATGGGCGCCACCATGTCGAGCGAGATGACGGCCGCCGCCAAGGGCGGCAAGGGCCAGGTCCGCCGCGACCCGATGGCGATGCTGCCCTTCCTCGGCTACAACGTCGGCGACTACTTCGCGCACTGGGTGAACGTGGGCAAGAGCGCCGACGCCACCAAGCTGCCGAAGATCTTCTACGTCAACTGGTTCCGACGCGGCGAGGACAACCGCTTCCTGTGGCCCGGGTTCGGCGAGAACAGCCGCGTCCTGAAGTGGATCATCCAGCGGCTCGAGGGCAAGGCGGCCGCGACGGAGACCCCGATCGGGCACATCCCGAGCGCCGACCAGATCGACATCGAGGGCCTCAGCGAGCCGCTGGAGGACATCGAGGCATCCCTGCGCTTCGACCAGGACGAGTGGCGCGAGGAGGTGCCGCTCATCGAGGAGTGGTTCGAGAAGATCGGCGACGCGCTGCCGACCTCGATGCGCGACGAGTTCGCGGCGCTGAAGCAGCGCCTGGGCGTCGGCTAGGACGGCCCGCGAACGAACGAACGGCGCTCTCGCTGCTTCCGGAGCAGCGAGGGCGCCGTTGGTGTTTCCGGGGGCGACGCGTTCAGCCGTCACCGAGCCCCGACATGTCGTACTCGCCCCACATCTCGGCGACTCGGCCATCGACGAGGCGGTAGAACTCCATCCCGGTCATCGTCACGGGCTCACCGTCCCGGGCGGCCCGGACCGTGAACCGCACGGCGACGCGGTCGCCCTCGCCCACGAGGTCGTGGATCTCCACTCGGCAGTCGTCCAGGCCGGCGTGCATCGTCGCGGCGAGCTGCGTGAGCCCCGTGATGTCGGAGGGCAGGTCCGAGGGGAGCGCGTGCGTCACGAACCCCGGCGTCACCAACCCCTCCAACGTGGCGGCGTCGTCGGCCGCGAACGCGGCGAAGAACCGCCGCACCGTCTCTTTCGTCGACTGCTCGGTCGTCGTCATGGGACCGACGGTGGGCCGATCGCGCGGAAGGGACATCGGGGCGCGCCCCTATCCGGGCCCGGATCCCACCTGTGCGGCGTGCGCGACGGCCTGGGCGCGGCTGGTGAGCCCGAGCTTGGCGAGAATCCGCCCGACGTGGTGCTCGACGGTCCTGCCGCTGATCACGAGGCGCTCGGCGATCTCGCCGTTCGACAGCCCGTGCCCGACGAGGACGAGGACCTCGCGCTCGCGATCGGTGAGGACCGTGGCACGACGTCCACCAGCCGGGGTGGCGACACCGAGCGTCCGCAGCAGGGCCGACGCGGTGTCGGCGAGCGGACGGGCGCACAGGCGGTCCGCGGTGACGAGCGCGGCCCGGGCCTGGGCGATCGCGGCGGTCGGGGAGGCCGGGGCGAGAGCGCCGGCCAGCTCGAGGCGGGCCTGGGCCGCCTCGAGCGGCAGCCGCGTGCGGGCGAAGACGGTCACGGCCTCGTGCAGGCACACCCGGGCACCGTCGGCGTTCCCGTCGGCCAGGCACAACCTCCCGCGCGCCTGCGCGGCGAGCCCCGGGAGCACCGTCGCGGCCGGGTTCTGCGCTGCCGTCGCCGCCAGCGCGGCAGCGGCGTCGCGGGCGGCCCCGGGGTCGCCGCCCATCAGCTCGGTCCCGACGAGGAGCGCGAGCAGTCGGCCGGTCGCGACGTCGTCGAGGCCACCGCCGCCGAGCGCGCGGCCCAGCACGTCGCGCGCGAGGTCGATCTCGGCACGCGCGAGGTGCACGCCGGCGAGCGGGCGCACGGCGTCCTCGTGGTGGTCGAGCCCGTCGAGGAGGACGGCCGCCTCCTCGATCCGGCCCTGCCCGACCCGGAGCTCGGCGAGGCGGCACAGCACGAGCTCGCGCATGTTCGGGTTGCGCCCCGCGAGCACCTCGGCCGCCCTGCCCAGCTCGGCGTCCGCCTCCTCCCAGCGCCCGGCACGGATCAGCAGGCCGCCGTAGTAGGCGCGGCAGTACCCGCCGACGGCGACCAGCCCTCGGCGGCGCACCACGCCGTCGGCCGCTCGCAGCCACTCCTCGGCGCGGCCCACGTCGGAGGTCCGCTCGCAGGCGTGGAAGAGCCCGCAGAAGACACCCTCGACGACCGACAGGTCGATCACCTCGTCGGCGCACAGCACACCGAGGGCCTCGTCGAGCAGCGCCATCCCGTCGGCCACGAGCCCCGAGAAGACGAGCATGATCCCGAGCGACCCGAGCGCTTCGCACTCGAGGTCGGCGTCGCGCACGCTCCGGGCCGTCGTGATCGCGCGGCGGTAGAGATCGCGCTGTGCGGCGAGGTCGTCACCCTCCTGGGCGCGCGCGAGCAGGAGCCAGCCGTGCCCGTCGGGGTCCTCGCCGGCCTGCTCCACCAGGGCCCGTGCCCGGCCCACCCACCCGCGGTGGACCGCCCACTCCCCGAACACCGACCCGCGGAACCACCCCGCCGTCCGGGCCGCCCGCGCCGCCGCGAGCAGCTCGCCCTCGCGGCGGTAGGCGTCGTAGGCGCGTTCGTAGGCGTCCAGGGAGCCCGCGTAGTCGACGGCTCGATGCCGCTCTCGGGCGCGGGCCTCCCACCACGCCCCGGTCTCCGGCTCCCCCGCCACGCCGTCGAGCCTCGACCTCCCCGTGCCGCGACGTCCAGGGCTTCCTGACCCGCCCGGGCACCGCGCACAACGGTCGGTGGCGCGGTCCGTCGTCCTGACCCTCCGGAGCCGTCATCGGACTGAGAGTCGCGCAAGCGCTTCACCCCGACGTCACATCGGGCCTACCATTGCTCGACGCTGCGTGAGCGGCACTCGACGAGGAGGTCAGAGCGATGACGACGTCCGCCCCACCACCCGGGGAATCCGCGAACCCCGCGGAGGAGTCACCGCCACGGGGCTGGACCGACGTGCGCTTCCGCCCGGTCAACCTGCTGCTGCTCCTCCCGCTGATCTCGATCCTGCCGTTCCTGTTCAACAGCGAGGAGCCGACGCTCGCGGGGATGCCGTTCTTCTACTGGTTCCAGCTGCTCGTGATCCCGGTCGGCATCCTCTGCACGGTCGCGGTCCACCGCCTGACCCGGCACGTCGACGAGGAGGGCGAGCAGTGAGCGGCACGCAGACCGTCGAGCTGGTCATCTTCACGCTGCTCTTCCTCGCCGTCGCCGCCATGGGCTTCCTGGCGAGCCGGTGGCGCCGGGCGGCGGACATCAACCACCTCGACGAGTGGGGCCTGGGCGGGCGGAAGTTCGGCTCGTGGGTGACGTGGTTCCTGCTCGGCGGGGACCTCTACACCGCCTACACGTTCGTCGCGATCCCGGCGCTGCTGTTCTCCTCCGGCGCGCTCGGCTTCTACGCGGTGCCCTACACGATCATCGCGTTCCCGCTGGTCATGCTGCCGCTGCTGCGGCTGTGGTCGGTCTCGCGGGTGCACGGCTACGTGACGCCGGCGGACTTCGTGCGCGGACGCTACGACTCCCCGCTGCTGGCGCTGCTGATCGCGATCACCGGGATCGTCGCGACGATGCCCTACATCGCCCTGCAGCTCGCCGGGCTCGAGGCCGTGCTGCGCACCATCGGCCTCAACGGCAGCGGGTTCTGGGGCCACGCGCCGCTGTTCGTCGCGTTCGTCGTGCTCGCGGCCTACACCTACCAGTCCGGTCTGCGGGCGCCGGCGCTCATCGCGGTGGTCAAGGACCTGCTGATCTACATCGTCATCCTGGTCGCGATCATCTACCTGCCGCTGAAGCTCGGCGGCTGGGCGACGATCTTCGACGCCGGGCAGGCGAAGCTCTCGCAGCCCTCGCCCTCCACGGGCCAGCCGGCGGGCTCGATCCTGCTCACGGCGAACAACCAGCTCCAGTACGCGACGCTCGCCCTCGGCAGCGCGCTGGCGCTGTTCCTCTACCCGCACTCGGTGACCGGCGTGCTCTCCAGCCAGAGCCGCGGCACGATCCGGCGCAACATGGCGGCGCTGCCGGCGTACTCGTTCCTGCTGGCCCTGCTCGCGCTGCTCGGCTACGTCGCGATCGCGGCCGGGGTGAAGCCGATCGTCAACGGCTCCACCGGGCGGGGGGACTCGAACACCATCGTGCCGGTCCTGTTCGACACCCAGTTCCCGTCGTGGTTCGCGGGCATCGCGTTCGCCGCGATCGGCATCGGGGCGCTCGTGCCCGCCGCGATCATGTCGATCGCCGCGGCGAACCTGTGGACCCGCAACATCTACAAGGAGTTCCTCCGTCGCGACGCCACCCCGCGCGAGGAGGCCCGTCAGGCCAAGCTCGCGTCGCTGGTGGTCAAGGTCGGCGCCGTGCTGTTCATCGTGCTGATCGACCCGCAGTTCTCGGTCGACCTCCAGCTGATCGGCGGCGTGATCATCCTGATGACGCTGCCGGCGGTGGCGATCGCGCTCTACACCCGCTGGTTCCACCGCTGGGCCCTGGTCGCCGGCTGGGTCGCCGGCATGGCGTGGGGGATGTACCTGCTCTACCAGATCCCCAACCCGTCGAACGGCAAGCAGCACTTCGGCGGCTCGGCGCTCGCGCTGGACAAGCTGTCGTTCTTCGGGTGGGCGCCCTGGGACGGCTCCAAGGTGCAGATCTACGTCGGGTTCGTGGCGCTGATCCTCAACATCGTCGTGGCCGTCGTCGCCACCCTCGTGCTCCGCGCGGCGAAGACGGCCGAGGGCCGCGACCACACCGCCGTCTCCGACTACCACGCGACACGCGTCCCGGAGTCGACGACGCCGGAGACGGTCTCGAGCGTGTAGATCGGGCCATACTCCGACGTCATGACCGCAGACGGGCCGGCCGCCGGCACGCTCGCCGACGTCTCGCCCTCGCTGGCGGCCGCGCTCGGCGTCGAGGGGTTCGACGACACCCTCGGCGTCGGCGCGGCCCGCGGGGTCGCGCTGCTGCTCGTCGACGGGCTGGGCGCGACACTGCTCGACGCCCACGCGGAGCGGGCCCCGGCGCTCGCCGAGCTCGCGGCGCGTGGGCGCGTCCTCGACGCCGGGTTCCCGGCGACCACCGCCGTCAGCGTCACGAGCCTGGGCACCGGCCTGCCCTCGGGCGAGCACGGCATCGTCGGCTACAGCATGGGCGTGCCGCCGCTGGACGACCCGACCGGGCCGGCGGACGTCGTCCTCAACACCCTGCGCTGGTGCGCCCACGGCGCCACCGACCCCGTCGACCTGCGCCGGGAGCTGCCGCCGGAGCAGGTGCAGTCCGCACCGACGGTGCTGCAGCGCGCGGCGCGGGCGGGGGTGGCGGTGACGACGGTCGCCCCGGAGATCCAGCGCCGCTCGGGGCTCACGCGGGCCGCGCTGCGGGGCGGGCGGTTCCACGGGGTGTCGGCGCTGGGCGACCTCGGCGCCGAGGTCCTCGACGCCCTCGCCACGGGTTCCGCCGAGGAACGGGCGTTCTGCTACGCCTACCACGGCGACCTCGACATGATCGGCCACGCGCACGGCCCGGGCTCGCGGCCGTGGCTGCTCCAGCTCGCGGTGGTCGACCGGCTCGTCGCGGCGATCACCGAGGAGCTGCCCGCCGACACCGTGCTGGCCGTCGTCGCCGACCACGGCATGGTCGGCACCGACGCGGGCTGGCGCATCGACCTCGACACGACCCCCGCCCTGCTCACCGGCGTGCGTCGCCTGGCCGGCGAGGCGCGGGTGCGGCACGTCTTCGTCGCCGACGGGGCGCTCGACGACGTCGTGGCCGCCTGGCGCGCCGAGCTCGGCGACGCGGCCTGGGTCCGCAGCCGGGACGAGGCGATCGACGACGGGTGGTTCGGCCCGAAGGTCACCGACGCCGCCCGGGGGCGCATCGGCGACGTCGTCGCCGCGGCGCAGGGGAACTGGACGCTGGTCCGCTCGCGGATCGAGCCGATGGAGACCGCGCTCGTCGGACACCACGGGTCGCTCACCGACGCCGAGCAGAAGGTGCCCTTCCTCCTCGCCCGGGGCGCCTGACGGCATGTGAGCGGTTCCTGACCCCGTGACGTAGGAAACCGCTCACATGAGGCCAGGCACCGGGATCCGCGCGTGGACCCGGCCGCCGGCGGTCGTCGCGTCCGCCTCCAGCACGCCGCCGAGCTGCTCGAGGCGTTCGCGCATCGAGGTCAGCCCGACGCCCGGTGTCCACGCCGCCCCGGAGGGCCCGTCGTCGGCGACGAGCAGCTCGAGCACCCCGTCCTCGCGGCACACCGTCACCTCGGCGGTCCGCGCCCGTGCGTGGCGCACGACGTTGAGCACCGCTTCCGACACGACCCGGTACGCCGCGACCTCGACGGCGGCCGGCAGCGCGCCGACGGCGTCGGCCCGGACGGTCACCGTGGGCCCGTCGGCGTCCTGGGTGACGCGCTCGGCCTGCTGGCGGACGGCGGCGACGAGGCCGAGCTGGTCGAGCACCGGGGGCCGCAGGTCGTGCACGAGGCGCCGGACCTCCCCGATCGCGCCGGCGACGTCCTCGCGCAGGGTCGCGAGCAGCTCCGCCGACCGGTCCGGGCGCGACGCGACGACGTTGCGGGCGGCGTCGGCGGTGTAGGCGACGCCGGCGAGCACCGGACCCAGCCCGTCGTGGAGGTCGCGCCGCAGCCGTCGCCGTTCCTCCTCCGCGGCGAGCACGACGAGGCGGCGGGACTCCCGCAGCTCGTCGGCGAGCCGCGCGCTCTGCAGGGCGCGGGCCAGCGGGCCGGCGGCGAGGCGCAGCACGGCGTCGGTCGCCCGCGGCAGCTCGCGGTGGTGCTCGGGCAGGCCGACGACGAGGTCGCCGACGTGGTCGTCCCCGGCCTGGAGCGGGATGGTCGTCACCGCCCCGTCGGCGACGCCGGAGGACGCCACGATCTCGTCGCCGTGCCGCAGGGCGACCGACGGCAGGTCCACCGACGCCCGCAACGCGTCGAGCCACTGCTGCGGACCGCCGCCGCGGCGGAACTCGTCGCCCAGCGTCGTGACGACCCCGACCGGGTCGGGGCGGCCGCCGAAGAGCACCTGGTCCAGGGTGTCGCGGACCTGCAGCCAGGCCGGGTGGAAGCCGGCCGCGACCGCGACGCACAGCAGCGCGGTCACCAGCCGCGACGGCGGCGCGCCGGTCGCCAGCGTGACCACGGCCTGGGCGCCGACGAAGACGCCGAGGGTGAGGTCGACCATGACGACCGACGCCGCCACCTTCGCGATCAGCGCGCGCACGTCGGTCGCGCGGGGGGCGAGGAGCGCCACGACCAGCGTCACCGGCACGGCCAGCCCGCAGAGCAGCGTGAGCGTCAGGAGGACGGTGTCGGCGACGGTGCCGGAGAACTCCTGGGCCGCGAAGACGAGGTGCCCGCCGACGACGGCCGCCGCCCCCGCGCCGAGCAGCAGCCACAGGACGCGTTCGCGGTCGAGGTCGCGGGCCCGCTCGCTGCGCACCCACACGGCGGCCGCGACCGCGGTGACGACCACGATCGCCGCCGGGAGGCCGGCGGGACCCTCGGGGTCGGCGACGAGGACGGCCCCGCCGACCACGGTGACCAGGGCGGCGATCCGTCCGGCGAGGTGCTCGAGCCGCCCCGAGGGGAAGGTCAGCGCGAGCCCGGGCAGCACGAGCGTCAGGACCACCGCGAGCCACCGCTGCTCGAGGGGGATCACCGCGGGGTCGCGGTCGGTCGCGGCCTCGAGCACGGCGAGGACGAGCAGCGAGCAGCCCGTGACGGCGATCCACGCGACGACCCGCCGGTTCCCGCCGCCGCGCCGCACGACCACGGCCGCGGCCCCGCACGCCGCGCCCAGCACCAGCGCGCCGAGCGCCCACGCCGCGCCGATCACCGTCACGGGTGGTCGGGCGACGACCAGCACCGCCGCCGCGACCGTCACGAGGACCCCGACGACCTCGACGACGGTCGGACGGCCGATCGCCCCCGGGCGCCGCAGCACGCCGGCGCCGGTCATCCCGGGCCGCCCAGCCCCGCCGCGCGGGCCTTCGCCGCGGCCTCGGCGCGGGTCTCGACGCCGAGCTTGGTGAGGATCGCCGACACGTGGTTGCCGACGGTCTTGGCGGCGAGGCCGAGCTCGGTCGCGATCGCCCCGTTGCGCCGCCCCCGGGCCATGGCGGTGAGGACGTCGCGCTCGCGCGGGGTGAGGTCCGCGAAGGGGGCCGGGGTGGTGCCGGCGAGCCGGGCGAGCACGTGCGCGGCGGCGGTGGGCGCGACGATCATCTCCCCGGCCACCACGGCGTGGACCGCGCGCCGGATCTCGTCCTGGTCGGCGCCCTTGAGCAGGTAGCCGCGCGCGCCGGCACGCAGCGCGGCCACCACGGTCTCGTCGTCGTCGTGCATCGTGAGCACGAGGACGGCGACCCCCGGGCTCGACGCGGCGATGCGACGGCTCGCCTCGACGCCGTCGAGATCGGGCATCCGGATGTCCATGAGCACGACGTCGGGGGCGAGCAGCTGGGCCTCGCGCACCGCCTCCCGCCCGGTGGCGGCCTGCCCGACGACGTCGATGCCCTCGACCGACTCGAGCAGCGCGGCGAGCCCGCGCCGCACCACGGGGTGGTCGTCGGCGAGCACCACGCGGATCGGCGGGCTGGTCACGCGCCGATCGTGACACTTCGTGGTCACGGTGTCCCCGGCCTTGGCGTCCCGGTTCACCCGGGAAGACGCCCGACCCGATCGGGAGCCCGACGGTTGTGACCGGGTGTGCCCGGCGCGCAGGCTCGTCGGTGTCGCGCCGCCCGTGGGAGGGCCGCGCATCGTCAGGGGGTCGTCATGAGCACACTCACCACGCGCGCCAAGATCGGCTACTGGCTCGCCGTCGTCCTCGGCGTCGTCGACGTCGCGTTCGTCCTGGTCCCGCAGCAGCCCGACGGGCAGGGGCCGCCGTGGGCGGTCACCGTCTTCTCCGCGGTGATGGGCGTGATCACGCTGGTGGCCGCGATCGTCGTCGCGCGGTCGGGGAGCCGGCCGGCGCTGCGGGTCATGGCCGTCGCGCGGATCCTCTCCGGGCTCACGGCGGTCCCCGCCTTCTTCGAGCCCGACGTGCCGCCGCCCTTCGTCGCCGCGGGCGCCGTGCTCGTCGTGCTGACGATCGTCGCCGTCGTCCTGATGATGAGCCGCGCGCGGAGCCGGGTCCCTGCCGGGACCTGAGCCGCGCCGGACCGAGGGGCGCCCTCGCTGCCGGGGGAGCAGCGAGGGCGCCCCTCGCTGCGTCGGCACCTAGGCTGGTGCGCGATGAGTGAGACGCCACCCGAGGACGGGGTCCGCGAGCTCGCGACGCGCGTGTTCGACATGGCGCGCGAGGGCGACGCCGCGACACTCGCGCAGTACGTCGACGCCGGGGTGCCGGTGAACCTCACGAACGACAGCGGCGACACCCTCGTCATGCTCGCCGCGTACCACGGTCACGCCGACGCCGTGGCCGCGCTCGTCGCGCGGGGTGCCGACGTCAACCGGCTCAACGACCGCGGGCAGTCGCCGATCGCCGGGGCGGTGTTCAAGGGCGAGGACGCCGTCGTGCGAGCGCTGCTCGACGGCGGCGCCGACCCCCGGGCGGGTCACCCCACCGCGATCGACACCGCGCAGATGTTCGGCCGCCAGGACCTGCTCGCGATCCTCACAGCGCCTTGAGGATGTCCTCGACCCGGGTCTTGGCGTCGCCGAAGATCATGGACGTGTTGTCGCGGAAGAACAGCGGGTTCTGCACACCCGCGTAGCCCACGGCCATCGAGCGCTTGAACACGACGACGTCCTTGGCCTCCCACACGCGCAGCACCGGCATCCCGGCGATGGGACTGGCCGGGTCCTCCATCGCCGCCGGGTTCACGGTGTCGTTGGCTCCGATGACGAGGACGACGCTCGTGGCGGCGAGGTCGTCGTTGATCTCGTCCATCTCGAGCACGATGTCGTAGGGGACCTTGGCCTCGGCGAGCAGCACGTTCATGTGCCCGGGCAGGCGCCCGGCGACCGGGTGGATGCCGAAGCGGACCTCGACACCGCGCTCGGTCAGTCGACGGGTGAGGTCGGCGACGGGGTACTGCGCCTGGGCCACCGCCATGCCGTAGCCGGGGACGATGACGACCGACGAGGCGTCGGCGAGCATCTCGGCGACGTCGTCGGCCTGGACCTCGCGGTGCTCGCCCTCGACGGCGGCCGACGTCCCGGACTCCACGCCGAAGCCACCCGCGATCACCGAGAGGAACGAGCGGTTCATCGCCTGGCACATGACGTACGAGAGGTACGCACCGGAGGAGCCGACGAGCGCGCCGGTGACGATCAGCAGGGTGTTGTCGAGCAGGAAGCCCGAGGCGGCCGCCGCCCAGCCGGAGTAGCTGTTGAGCATCGAGACGACGACGGGCATGTCGCCGCCGCCGATCGAGGCGACGAGGTGCCAGCCCAGCGCCAGGGCCACCGCGGTGATGCCGATCATCAGGCCGAGCGAGGGCGCGATCGTGAACCCGACGGTCAGGGCGCCGAAGGCCACGAGCGCGCCGAGGTTCAGCGCGTTCTTGCCCGGCAGCGTCAGCGGGCGGGACTTCATCCGCCCGGAGAGCTTGCCGTACGCGACGATCGAGCCGGTGAAGGTGACCGCGCCGATGAAGACGCCGACACCGACCTCGACGGAGTGGATGCCGAGCAGCTCGGGCGCCACCGTGGTCTGGCCTCCGGCGGCCTCGACTGCTTCCACTTCGAGGTAGCCGTTCCAGCCGACCAGGACCGCGGCGAGACCGACGAAGCTGTGCAGCAGCGCGATGAGCTCGGGCATCCCGGTCATCTCGACGACCCGCGCGCGCCAGAGCCCGATGCCGCCGCCGATGACCATGGCCACCGCGAGCAGCGCGATGGCGCCTGCGGTCAGCGACTGGGCGGCGAGCACCACGGTCGCGACGAGGGCGACCGCCATGCCCGCGATGCCGTAGGCGACACCGGAGCGCGCGGTCTCGTGCTTCGAGAGGCCGGCGAGGCTCATCACGGTGAGCAGCGCGGCGACGATGTAGGCGGCGGTCGCCGCGGCCTGGGCACTCACCGGGCCGTCCTCTCCTGGGCGGGGCCCTTCGTGAACATGGCCAGCATCCGTCGCGTGACGGCGAAGCCGCCAACGATGTTGATGCTCGCGAGCAGCACGGCCACGCCGGCGAGCACCGAGACCACGACGCCGTGCTGCCCGAACTGCAGCAGCGCGCCGACGATCACGACGCCGGAGATCGCGTTGGTCACCGACATCAGGGGCGTGTGCAGGGCGTGGTGCACCTTGCCGATGACGTAGTAACCGATCACCACGGCGAGCACGAACACCGTCAGGTTGGTCGCGAGCTCCGCCGGCGCGAACGCGGTGGCGACGAAGAGCACGGCGAACGCGACCGCGATCGCCGCGTAGCGACGGGCCGGCGAGGCGGGCCGCTTCGGCTCGGCGACCGGCGTCGCGGCCTCGGGCTCGACCGGTGCGGCCGGGGCCGCGGACACCGGGATCGGCGGTGGCGGCCAGAGCACGTCGCCGTGGTGGGTCACCGTGACCGAGCGGATGACGACGTCGTCGAGATCGAGGACGAGGGTGCCGTCCTTCTCGGGCACCAGCAGCTTGAGGAGGTTGACGAGGTTGGTGCCGTAGAGCTGCGAGGCCTGCGTGGGCAGGCGCGCGGCGAGGTCGGTGTCGCCGACGATCGTCACGCCGCTCTCGGTCACGACCACCTCGTCGGCGACCGAGCCCTCGACGTTGCCGCCCTGGCCCGCGGCCATGTCGACGACGACGCTGCCCGGCTTCATGCTCGCGACGTCGGCCGCGGTGAGCAGGCGCGGCGCCTGCCGGCCCGGGATCAGTGCGGTGGTGATGACGACGTCGACGTCGGCGGCCTGCTCGGAGTAGATCTCCGCCGCCCGGGCGTCGTAGGCCTCGGAGGTGGCGCGGGCGTACCCGTCGGTGCTCGCCTCCTGCTCGACCTCGACGGCGAGGAACTCGCCGCCCAGGGAGCGGACCTGCTCGGCGACCTCGGGGCGCGGGTCGGTGGCGCGCACGACCGCGCCCAGGCTCGAGGCGGCGCCGACCGCGGCCAGCCCGGCGACACCGGCGCCGGCCACCAGGACCGTCGCCGGCGGCACCTTGCCCGCCGCCGTGACCTGGCCGGTGAAGAAGCGGCCGAAGCGGTGCGCGGCCTCGACGACGGCGCGGTAGCCGGCGATGTTGGCCATCGAGCTGAGCACGTCGAGCGACTGCGCCCGGGAGATGCGCGGGACCGCGTCCGTCGCGAGCACGGTGATGCCGCGGCGCGCGAGGTCCGCGAGCAGGTCCGGGTTGCGGGCCGGGCCGACCATCGCGATGAGCGTCGTCCCGGCGGCGAGCCGGTCCAGCTTGTCCGTCTCGGGAGTGCGCAGCGCGAGCACCACGTCGGCCGACCACGGGTCGCCGATCTCCGCCCCGGCCTCCGCGTACGCGGTGTCGGTGAAGCTCGCCCGCTCCCCCGCGCCCGGCTCGACGACGACCGTCGCCCCCAGGTTGGTCAGACCCACCACCGTGGCCGGCGTCGCCGCCACGCGGGTCTCGTGGTCCCCGGACTCCCGGGGCACGCCGATCCGCACCGTCGTGCTCCCTCTCCCGACCGGCGCCATCGCCGGGTCCGCCGGTCGGGGCTCGCCCGCTGACCGGTCGCAGTGAACCTTAGTCCCGGCGGGTGAGTCCGCTCGGGAGTGGGCTGTCTCACCCTGAGACGGCGTGTGATCCGCGTCAGGTCCGGCGCGAGCGTGTGGCGTCACGGACGCGGACCGTCTGCGGTGGCCCACCGCTGACACGCCCGCAGGAATCACGCGCGGCCGACGGAACGTTGCTCCGGACATGCGCGATCTCGACCTCTCGGTCCTCGACCTCTCCCCGGTGCCCTCCGGCACGCCGACCTCGGCGGCCCTGCGCGAGACCGTGGAGCTCGGGCAGACCGTCGAGCGCGCCGGGTACCGGCGGATGTGGCTCGCCGAGCACCACGGCATCCCGAGCGTCGCGAGCTCCAGCCCCGAGATCCTCATCGGCGCGGTCGCGGGCGCCACGAGCACGCTGCGCGTCGGCTCCGGCGGGATCATGCTGCCGAACCACTCGCCGCTGAAGGTCGCCGAGACGTTCCGGGCGCTGGCGGGCCTCTACCCCGACCGCATCGACCTGGGCCTCGGCCGCGCCCCGGGCACCGACCCGCGCACGGCGATCGCGCTGCGCCGCAGCCGCGAGGCACTGACCGCGGACGACTTCCCCGAGCAGTTCGCCGAGCTCCGCGGCTACGTCGACGGCCTGCCCGCCGACCACCCGTTCGCCGGCATCGTCGCGATCCCCGACGACATCCCGCTGCCGCCGGTGTGGATCCTCGCCTCGAGCTACTACGGCGGGCAGGCCGCGGCGGCGTTCGGCACCGGCTTCGCCTACGCCGGGCACTTCGGGGGCGCCGACCCGGCCGAGGCCACCCGGATCTACCGCCAGCAGTTCCGCCCCAGCGACGCCGCCGGCGCCCAGGACCCGCACGTGATCCTCGCCGCGGCCGTGATGTGCAGCGAGGACGCGGAGCGCGCCCGCGCGATGGGCCGCGCCCACGCCCTGTCGATGGCGCGCCTGCGCACCGGGAACCCCGGGCCGCTGCCGAGTCCCGAGGAGGCCACCGCGCACGACTGGAGCCCGGTCGAGCGGCAGGTCGAGCAGGCGATGGCCCCGAAGATGACCGCCGGCACGCCCGCGGAGGTCCGCGACGACCTCGAGCGGCGGGCCCGGGAGGCCGACGCCGACGAGATCATGATCGTGACGCCGATCCATGATGCCGCCGAGCGGCGCCGGTCCTACGAGCTGATCGCCCGGGAGTTCGGCCTGTCCAGCCCGCAGGGCGCCGAGGCGTCGCTCGCCCAGGTGTAGCCGCCCGTCCTCGGGTGCGGTGTCGATCCCGCCACCCGCGACGTGACGTAGCGCCCGCGTAACAGCCTGGAAACGGCGCGCCCGCAACGTGGGGGCATGGCCGGGCCCCACCTGCCGATCTCCGGATCGGCGCCCGAGCAGGGCGTCAGCACCCACTGCCCGTACTGCTCGCTCCAGTGCGCGATGACGCTGACCCCGCGCGAGCACGGTGCGGGCCCGGTGCTCGAGGTGGCGGGCGCGCCGTTCCCCACCAACCGCGGCGGGCTGTGCGAGAAGGGCCTGTCCGCCGCCGAGCTGCTCACCCATCCCGACCGCCTGACGACTCCCCTGGTGCGGGACGCACGCAACGAACCGTTCCGGGCGGCGACCTGGGACGAGGCGATGCAGCGGATCGCCGACGGCCTCACCGTCGCCCAGGAGCGGTTCGGCCGGGACGCCGCCGGGCTCTTCGGCGGCGGGGGCATGACCAACGAGAAGGCCTACCAGGCCGGCAAGTTCGTGCGCGTCGCGCTGCGCAGCGCCTCGATCGACTACAACGGCCGCTTCTGCATGTCCTCCGCCGCCGCGGCGGCGAACAAGGCGTTCGGCGTCGACCGCGGGATGCCGTTCCCGCTCGCCGACATCGCCCGAGCCGACACTGTGCTGCTCGTCGGCTCCAACCCCGCCGACGTCATGCCCCCGGCGATGCGCTGGTTCGCCGCCGGCCGCGAGCGCGGCGCGCAGCACCTCGTCGTCGACCCCCGCTACACCGCCACCGCGGCCGCGTCCGACGTCCACCTGCAGCCGGTGCCGGGCACCGACCTCGCGCTCGCCAACGGGTTGCTGCATCTCGCGGTGAAGCACCGCCTCGTCGACACCGCCTACATCGCCGAGCGCACCACCGGCTGGCCGGCGGTCAAGCGGGCGCTGCGGCAGTACTGGCCCGACCGGGTCGAGCGCATCACCGGAGTGCCGGTGCGCGTGATGGAGCGCGCGGTGCGGATGCTCGCCGAGTCGCGCGCCACGATGATCCTGTCCGGCCGCGGCGCCGAGCAGCACGCCAAGGGCTCGGACACCGCGCTGGCCTGGATCAACCTCGCGCTCGCCCTCGGTCTGCCCGGCCGCCCGAACTCCGGCTGGGCGACGATGACCGGCCAGGGCAACGGGCAGGGCGGCCGCGAGCACGGGCAGAAGGCCGATCAGCTCCCCGGCTACCGGATGCTCGCCGACCCCGCCGCCCGCGAGCACGTCGCCGGCGTCTGGGGCGTCGATCCCGACGAGCTCCCGCAGCCCGGGGTCTCGGCGTACGAGATGCTCGACCGCCTCGGGACCGACGGCGGCGTGCGCGCCCTGATGATCATGGCGTCCAACGTCGCCGTGTCCGCGCCGCGCGCCGCCCACGTCCGCGAGCGCCTCCGGTCCCTGGACTTCCTCGCGGTCTCCGACATCTTCCTGTCCGAGACCGCCGAGCTCGCCGACGTCGTCCTGCCCACCACCCAGTGGGCCGAGGAGGACGGCACGATGACCAACGTCGAGGGCCGCGTGCTGCGCCGCCGCCGCGCCACCGACGCCCCCGAGGGCGCGCGCAGCGACCTGGCCGTGCTCGCCGACCTCGCCGACCGCCTCGGTCGCGGCGAGCTCTTCGACGACGACCCCCGCACGGTCTTCGACGAGCTGCGCCGCGCCAGCGCCGGCGGGAAGGCCGACTACGCCGGCATCACCTGGGAGCGCATCGAGGCCGAACGCGGGGTGTTCTGGCCGTGCCCCACGGAGGACCACGAGGGCACCCCGCGCCTGTTCCGTGACGGGTTCCCGACCCCGGACGGGCGCGCCCGCTTCCACGTCGTGCACCACCGCGACGCCGCCGAGACACCCGACGACGAGTACCCGTACCGCCTGACGACCGGTCGCAGTCGCGCGCACTACCAGTCCGGCACGCAGACCCGGCGGACCAAGACGCTCCTCGATGCCGAGCCGGAGCCCGCCGTCGAGGTCCACCCCGATCTCGCCGCGCGCCTCGGCGTCGCCGACGGCGGCGACCTGCTGCTGCGCACCCGCCGGGGCAGCGCGCGGATGCGGGTGCGCCTGAGCACGACGATCCGCCCGGACACCGTCTTCGCGCCGTTCCACTGGGCCGGCGAGCAGACGATCAACGACCTCACCAACCCCGCCCTGGACCCGGCGTCGCGGATGCCGGAGTTCAAGGTCTGCGCGGTCGAGCTCACGGCCGTCCCCACCAGCACCGATCGCTGAGTCGATCCCCGTCGCTCCGCTCGCCCCAGGAGAGGACTCCTCCGCATGATGACCACCCCGCGCTTCCTGCAGGGCGCGTTCGCGTTCGAGGGGCAGGGCCTGGACAAGCCGGCGCCCCTGCACCCGTCGCTGACCTACACCGTCCCGGAGGGCGTCACCGGCCAGGTCCTCTACGTCCGCGCCGGCAACTCCTCCGACGAGCTGGCGACCGTCGTGCTGGTGTTCGACGGCGCGCCGGCCCGCTGGCTGCCGGTCGGGGCCAAGGGCGACATGCACGTCTCGCTGCGCGTCGTCGAGGACCTGCTCGCCGGCACCACCGTCGAGGTGCACTACACCGCGCCCGCCGGCGCCGCCGGCACGCTCGTCGTCGACTGCGGCCTGGTGGAGGTCTAGGGGTGACGCAGACCGCCGAACGCCCCGACACCCCGCCGTCCGCCCCGGCCCGCTCGCGCCTCGTCGTCGTCGGCAACGGCATGTCCGGCGCCCGGGCGCTGGAGGAGATCCTCGCCCGCGGCGGCGGCGACACGTTCGCGATCACCGTCTTCGGCGAGGAGCCCTACGGCAACTACAACCGCATCCTGCTCTCGGAGGTCCTGGCGAACGCCGCGGGCGAGGCCGTGGACAACGAAGATGCCGACGACGAGATCTACCTCAACCCGCTCGACTGGTACGACGAGAACGGGATCACGCTGCACGCCGGCGTGCGGATCGTGCGGATCGACCGGCCGTCCAAGGTCGTGTACGGCGACGACGGGTCGGTGACGCCGTACGACACGCTCGTGCTCGCCACCGGCAGCCGCTCGTTCTTCCCGCCGATGGAGGGCATGTGGGCCTCCACGACGCGGCTGACCCCGGGGGTCTTCGGCTTCCGGTCGCTCGACGACGCGACGGGGATGCTCGAGCACGTGCGCGAGCACCGGACGGCGGTCGTCATCGGCGGCGGGCTGCTCGGGCTCGAGGCGGCCGCCGGACTGCAGGCGCACGGTGTCGCCGTGCACGTCGTGCACCCCACCGAGGTGCTGATGAACCAGCAGCTCGAGGCCGAGGCGTCGAAGGTGCTGCGCTCGAAGCTGCAGGACATGGGCATGCACATGCACCTCGGGGTGAAGACGTCGGAGATCCTCGTCGAGGACGGCCGCGTCGCCGGGGTCCGGTTCACCGACGGCTCGGACCTCGCCTGCGACATGGTCGTCGTCACCGCCGGGATCCGGCCCAACATCGGGCTGGCGATGGTGTCCGGGCTGGAGACCCAGCGCGCGATCGTCGTCGACGACACGATGCGCTCGGTCGACGACGACGACATCTACGTGGTCGGCGAGTGCGCCCAGCACCGCGGCGAGGTCTACGGGGTCGTCGGCCCGCTGTGGGAGCAGGCCGCCGTGCTCGCCGACGTGGTCACCGGGACGAACCCCGACGCGCGCTACCACGGCTCGCGGCTGGCCACGAAGCTCAAGGTCGCGGGCGTCGACGTGGCGCAGATGGGCGTGAAGATCCCTGAGCGGTCGTCCGACGAGTTCGTGCAGTTCTCCGAGACCGGACGCGGCGTCTACCAGACCGTCGTCATCCGCGACGGCACGCTGATCGGCGCGACGCTCGTGGGCGACGTCAGCAAGGTCGCGGCGCTGACCCAGGCGTTCGACAGCCGCTCGGCGCTGCCCGAGGAGCGCGTGAAGCTGCTCTTCGACCTCGGCAGCGCGGACGACGGCGCGGCGGCCGCGGACCTCCCCGACGACACCCAGATCTGCAACTGCAACGGCGTCTCCAAGGGCGACCTCGTCGGGTGCGTCGAGGACGGCGCCGAGTCGGTGTCCGCGTGCATGGCCGCCACCCGCGCCGGCAAGGGCTGCGGGTCGTGCAAGGGCCTGGTGAAAGAGGTCGTCGAGGCCGCGCTCGGCGGCGCGGGGCGTGAGGACCCCGCGGACTCCTACTACGTGCCGGGCATCCCGATGGACAAGCCGACGCTGATGCGGGAGATCCGCAGCCGGGGCCTGACGAGCGTGTCGGCGGTGTTCGAGGCCCTGGCCCCGGAGGGCAGGGACCACGTCGGGTCGAAGATGGGCCTGACCGCGCTGCTGCGGATGATGTGGCCGCACGAGTTCGTCGACGAGCGCGACGGCCGGTTCATCAACGACCGCGTGCACGCCAACATCCAGCGCGACGGCACGTTCTCGGTGGTCCCCCGGATGTCGGGCGGGGTGACGTCGCCCGACCAGCTGCGGCGCATCGCCGACGTCGCCGAGAAGCACGAGATCCCCATGGTCAAGCTGACCGGCGGGCAGCGCATCGACCTGCTCGGGGTGCCCAAGGAGAAGCTCCAGGAGGTGTGGGCGGACCTCGACATGCCCTCCGGCTGGGCCTACGGCAAGAGCTTCCGCACCGTGAAGACCTGCGTAGGCACCGACTTCTGCCGGTTCGGGCTCGGGGACTCGACGCAGCTCGGGATCGACATCGAGGAGACCTACAAGGGCATCGAGGGCCCGGCGAAGATGAAGCTCGCCGTCTCCGGCTGCCCGCGGAACTGCGCGGAGTCGATGGTGAAGGATGTCGGTCTGGTCGCTGTGGAGGGCGGGTCCTGGCAGATCTACGTCGGCGGCGCCGCGGGGGCGACGATCCGGAAGGGCGACATCCTGGCCACCGTCGACTCCCACGAGGAGGCCCTGCGGATCACCGGACGGTTCCTGCAGTACTACCGGGAGAACGCGAACTGGCTCGAGCGCACCTACGACTTCGTGCCCCGCATGGGCCTGGAGTACCTGCAGGCCGTGATCGTGGACGACAGCGAGGGGATCGCCGCCGACCTGGACGCCCGCATGCAGGAGGCGGTCGACGCGTACGTCGATCCGTGGGCGAGCGACCAGACCGAGCGGACGCCCGGCCAGTTCCACGACGCGCTGCCGCTCGTCCCGCTGCCCCAGGTGCCCGTGCGATGAGCAGCGTCGACGTGGTCGAGGGCCGCCTGGGGCCGGTCGACCAGATCCCCGTGGGCGAGGGGCGCGCGTTCCTCGTCGGCGACGAGCCGGTCGCGGTGTTCCGCCCGCGCTCGGGCGGACTGCACGCGCTGCGGGCGATCTGTCCCCACCGCGGCGGCCCGCTCGCCGACGGGCTCGTGGACGGTGAGGTCGTGATGTGCCCCCTGCACAACCACCAGTTCTCGCTGGTCGACGGCTCCTGCGCGACCGGGACCGACGACGTCGCGGCCTACAGCGCCGCCGAGGAGGACGGCGAACTGGTGGTGCGCCTCCGCCACACGTGAGCGGAATTCCCGGCTACAGCCGTGAATTTCGCTCACGTGACCATGGGCGCGAGGATGGCCGCATGCCGACGGTGCCCCGCTTCCTCGACGAGATCACCGCCCACACCACGGCGTTCGCGGACGCCACGCGTGCCGTCGACCACGACACCCTGGTGCCGTCGTGCCCGGAGTGGACCGTGCACGACCTCGCCGACCACCTCGGCGGGGTCCATCGCTGGTGCGCGGCGACCGTCGGCAACCCGGGCAAGAAGCTCAAGCGCCGCGGCCCCACGTCCCCGCCGCTGCCCGACCACGAGGGCGAGGTCTCGCTCTGGCTCCGCGAGGGCGCCGTAGGGCTCACGCAGGCCATCCGCGACGCCGGCGAGGACACCGAGGTCGGCGGGTTCGGCCGGATGGTGCCGGTGTCGTTCTGGGCGCGCCGGCAGTGCCACGAGACGCTGGTGCACCGCGCCGACGCCGAGCTCGCCGCGCGCCTGCCGGTGCTCGCCGACGTGGACCCGGTGATCGCCGCCGACGCGGTCGACGAGCACCTGTCCATGGTGGCCATGGGCGCGAAGTACCGGACGGGCCTGCGCGCGGAGGGCGCCACGCTGCACCTGCACGCGACCGACGAGGGGCTGCCCGAGGGTGTGGGCGAGTGGGTCGTGACGCTCGGCGCCGACGGTCCGGTCGTGGAGCACGCGCACCGCAAGAGCGACGTCGCGGTCCGGGGCCCGGCCCGCGCCCTGCTGACCGTGCTCACGAGCCGCGAACGCCCCGAGGACGCCGGTGTCGACGTCCTCGGGGCGGGCGAGCTGCTCACGCTCTGGCGCGAGCACGGGGCGGTCTGATCAGAGGGTGCCGGTGAAGACGGCCGGGTCGTGGCTGAACGACGGGGTCACGTCGACCTGGGCCTCGCCGCTGTTCGCCGTGGTGGAGAAGGCGACGTCGTAGGTCAGGCTGCGGCCGGGCTGGAGCTGGTTCTGCGGGGCGAACCCGTTGATGTCGTTCTGCGAGTCGATGATCGACGACGCCTGGACACCACCGGTGGTCATCGCGACCTGCAGCAGGGTCGGGTCGAACGCGGCACCGGTGTTGTTCGTGACGCGCACCGTGACCTTGTACGCGTGCGGGTTGGTGTTGCCGGCCGCGTAGCGCGAGGGGTCGTAGGACGTCGGCTCGCTGACGGTGACGGCGAGGCCGTCGGCGTAGGTGAAGGTCTGGCCGAAGCCGACGGCGGCGGCGGCCGGCGCCGAGGTCGCGGCCGGGGTGCCGGCGCCGACCGAGGAGAGGTCCTGGCCGAGCTGGTTCACGGCGCCGAACACGATCACGATGCCCCAGATGCCGAGCGCCACCGCGAGGACGGAGGCGACCACGCCGGTGGCCGCGGTCTGGTGTTGGTGGCGAGGCGCTTGCGGGCGCGGGTCACGCCGACGAGCCCGAGCACCAGACCGACGACGCCGAGCAGGATGGCGCCGATCCCGAACAGCGGGATGAGGCCGACGACCAGGCCGCAGAGCCCCAGGACCAGGCCGGCGATGCCGAGTCCGTTGCGGGGCGCGACCGGAGCGGCCATCGGAGCCAGGGGCGCCATCGGGGCGGCCATCGGCATCGGCATGGGCGCCGGGGCCGGGGCGGCGGCGCGGGCGGCGTCCAGAGCGGCCCGCGCGATCGGGACGGTCGGGGCGTCGGTGGCGACGTCGGCCGCCTGGGCACCGTGACGGGAGCGGCGGGGGGCGACCGTGATCGGCCCCGACGGGTGCGGCTCGTGGCCGAAGCCCTGGGCCCCGGTGGGAGCGCGGTGGCGGGGCGGCTGGACGACGGTCATGGTTGGCGATCCCCCGACGAGATGTGTGGTGCCCGCCGTGCGGCGGACTTGCCGCTCATGTCGTCGGGGGTCGCGAACCGTTAGCACCCCTCACCGGATCGAGTGGGTCGAGCCCGTGCGCGGCACCACCAGGGGTCGGCTCCGGCACCGCCGCCGGCGCGTGGTCAGACCGTGAGCACGAGCTTGCCGAACGTCGACCCCTTCTCGAGCTCGCGGTGGGCCGCCGCGGCGTCCTCGAGCGCGAACGTGCCGGCGATCCGGACCGTCACCACGTCCTCGTCCAGGAGCCGCGCGATCCCGGTGAGCGCGACGCCGTCGGGTTCGACGAGGAAGTCGGTGACCCGCTTGCCCTCGGCGTGTGCCTGCTCGGCGAGACCCTCGGGCACGCCGGACGGCACGCACACCACGAGCCCGCCGGGGCGCAGCACCGCCAGCGAGGAGGGCCCGTTCACCTCGGTCAGGTCGACCGCGACGTCGATGTCCCGCGTGGCCTCGGCGATCTCCTCGGTGTGGTGGTCGATCACCTCGTCGAGCCCGAGGGCGACGAGGTCGGCGTGCTTGGCGGCCGACGCCGTCCCGACCACGTACGCGCCGCGGGCCTTCGCGATCTGCATCGCCAGGTGACCGACGCCCCCGCCGGCCGCGTGGATCAGCACCCGCTGGTCGCGCTGCACGTCGGCGGTGTCCACGAGGATCTGCCAGGCGGTGAGGGCGGCGAGCGGGGTGGCCGCGGCGGTGACGTCGTCCACGCCGTCGGGGATGTGCGCGAACTGCCGGGACGGCGCGGTGACGTACTCGGCGTAGCCGCCGGCCTCGCGCGGGAACCACGGCATCCCGAAGACACGGTCGCCCACGGCAAAGCGGGTGACGCCCATGCCCACGGCGTCGACGACCCCGGCGACGTCCCACCCGACCGTGAACGGCGGGGCCGTCATGTCCCCGCCGGCCGAGCCGAGCCCGGCCCCGCCCGCGCGCACCTTCGTGTCGACCGGGTTGACGCCGGCGGCGGTCACCCGCACCCGGATCTCTGTCGGGATCGGCTCCGGGACCGGGGCCTCGGTCAGGTGCAGGACCTCGGGTCCGCCTGCGGTGTCCTGGGTGATCCGTCGCATCTGCTCCGAGTCCCCCGACACCCCCGGACGCACACCCCGTCTGCGCAGCTCCGCTCCGCTGCGTGCGTCGCGAGCAGGCCGGAAGTCGCTCCGAACCCCTCGGTAAACTGGGTGTCATGGTGCAGTCCGACCCCGGTACACGCGTGCCCGAGAAGCCGACCCTCGACGGCCTCGAGGACCGGTGGGCGGACGTATGGGAGAACGAGGGCACCTACGCGTTCGACCGCTCCGCGACGCGCGAGCAGGTGTTCTCCGTCGACACCCCTCCGCCGACGGTGTCCGGGTCGCTGCACGTCGGGCACGTGTTCAGCTACACCCACACCGACATCGTCGCCCGCTTCCAGCGCATGCGGGGCAAGCAGGTCTTCTACCCGATGGGCTGGGACGACAACGGCCTGCCCACCGAGCGCCGCGTGCAGAACTACTACGGCGTGCGCTGCGAGCCGAGCCTGCCGTACGACCCGGACTTCACCCCGCCCGACAAGCCCGGCAAGCAGCAGATCCCGGTCTCGCGACGGAACTTCGTCGAGCTCTGCGAGACGCTGACCGCCGACGACGAGAAGGCGTTCGAGGCGCTGTGGCGGCGCAACGGGCTGTCGGTCGACTGGTCGCACGGCTACCAGACCATCGACGCCCGGGCCCGCGCGATCAGCCAGCGCGCGTTCCTGCGCAACGTCGAGCGCGGCCAGGCCTACGTCTCGATGGCGCCGACACTCTGGGACGTCACGTTCCGCACCGCGGTCGCGCAGGCCGAGCTGGAGGACCGCGAGCACACCGGTGCCTGGCACCGGATCGCCTACCACGGCCCCGGCGACGACATCTTCATCGAGACGACGCGGCCCGAGCTGATCCCGGCGTGCGTCGCGCTGGTCGCGCACCCCGACGACGAGCGCTACCGGGCGCTCTTCGGCACCACGGTGCGCTCGCCGCTGTTCGACGTCGAGGTCCCGGTCCTCGCCCACCCGGCGGCGGAGATGGACCGCGGCGCCGGCATCGCGATGTGCTGCACGTTCGGCGACCTCACCGACGTCCAGTGGTGGCGCGAGCTCGACCTGCCCAACCGCACGGTGATCAACCGCGACGGTCGTCTGGTGCGCGACACCCCGGACTGGATCACCTCGGAACGGGGCCGCGAGCGCTACGCCGAGGTCGCCGGCGCGACGGTGCACACCGCCAAGGAGCGGATCGTCGCGATGCTGCAGGAGACCGGCGAGCTCTCCGGCGACGTCCGCCCCGTCACGCGGCCCGTGAAGTTCTACGAGAAGGGCGACAAGCCGCTCGAGATCGTCTCCAGCCGCCAGTGGTACATCCGCAACGGCGGGCGCGAGGCGACCGTCCGCGAGGAGATGCTCGCCCGCGGCCGTGAGCTGCAGTGGCACCCCGAGTACATGCGGCACCGCTACGAGGACTGGGTGCGCGGCCTCAACGGCGACTGGCTCGTCAGCCGCCAGCGGTTCTTCGGCGTCCCGGTGCCGGTCTGGTACCCGCTCGACGCCGAGGGCGAGGTCGTCCCCGACAAGCCGCTGACTCCGGACGACAGCGCGCTGCCGATCGATCCCACCACCGACGTCCCGCCCGGCTTCACCGCCGAGCAGCGCGACGTCCCCGGTGGGTTCACCGGTGACCCGGACGTCCTGGACACCTGGGCGACCTCGTCGCTGACCCCCCAGATCGCGGGGCTGTGGAGCGTCGACGACGACCTGTTCGCCCGCGTCTTCCCGATGGACCTGCGCCCGCAGGGCCACGACATCATCCGCACCTGGCTGTTCTCGACGGTGCTGCGCAGCCACCTCGAGCACGACAGCCTGCCCTGGGCCCACGCCGCGCTGTCCGGATGGATCCTCGACCCGGACCGCAAGAAGATGTCGAAGTCCAAGGGCAACGTCGTGACGCCCATGGACCTGCTCGTCGAGTTCGGCTCCGACGCGGTGCGCTACTGGGCCGCCGGCGGGCGCCCGGGTGTCGACACGGCGTTCGACCGCGGCCAGATGAAGGTCGGTCGGCGGCTCGCGATGAAGCTGCTGAACGCCTCGAAGTTCATCCTCGGCGTCGGCGTCCCGGCCGGGGAGCCCGACGTGTCCGCGGTGTCGACACCGCTCGACCGCGCGCTGCTGGCCCGCCTCACCGAGGTCGTGCAGAAGGCGACGGCCGCGCTCGAGGGTTACGACTACGCGGTCGCGCTCGAGCTGACCGAGCAGTTCTTCTGGTTCTTCTGCGACGACTACCTCGAGCTGGTGAAGTCGCGGGCCTACGGCGAGTTCGACGAGGCCGGGCGCGACTCGGCCCGCGCGACGCTCGCGGCCGCGCTGCGGGTGCTGCAGCGGCTGTTCGCCCCGGTGCTGCCGTTCGTCGCCGAGGAGGTCTGGTCGTGGTGGCAGGAGGGCTCGGTGCACCGGGCCGCCTGGCCGGACATCCACGAGCTGGCCACGTCGGCGGAGGTCGACCCGCAGGTCCTCGTCGTGGCCTCGGACGTCATCGGCGGCATCCGCCGCGCGAAGTCCGAGCAGAAGCTCTCGATCCGCACGGAGGTCGAGAGCCTGTCGGTGCAGGCGTCGTCGTCGGCGCTCGAGGCCCTGCGCGAGGCGCTCGGCGACGTGCGCGCCGCGGGGCGGGTGCGTGACGTCGAGCTGGTCGTCTCCGCGGACGGCGAGCTGGTCACCACCGTCGGCGGCCCCACGGCCTGAGCTCCGCCGGCATGGAGGATCTCCTCGACTGGGTCGACGACCCCGACGCCGGCTGGAGCGTCGGCACGTTCGGCGCGCTCGCGGAGTTCCTGCGCGACCCCGACGAGCCTGCCGACGTCACCCGCGGCCCGGGGCGGGCCACCGCGGTCACCGCGCGCGGGGCCGTCGACGTCCACCTGAACGGGAACGTCGTCCCGGTGGCGTGGGAACGCCGGTCGGGCGACGCCTGGAACCAGGCTGTCGCGCTGTGCGTGCCGATCGGGGCGGGTGGTCGCTCGGTGATCACCGAGCTCGGTCCCGACACCGACGCGACGCGCGCCGGGGACCGGGAGGACGTGCTCGTCGACCTGGGTGTCGGCGCACCGCACCTCGCCGCGTGCGTCCGGACCGGCGATGCGGCGCTGCTGGCATCGTTGCGCGCCGCCGCCGGACGCCCGCTCGCGGAGGCGGGCTCCGTGGCGGCGGCCCTGGTCGAGGCCGGACCGCACCGGGTGTTCCGGACGGCGGCCGCACGGCTGGAGGTCTACACGCCGATCCCGCCGCCGACCGGCGCCAGCCCCGAGGGGCCGCACACCCACCTGTTGCCGCACCTGCTCGCCCACGGGCGCACCCACGCGGCGACCGATCCGATCCCGCCGGGCCGGGCGCCGGGCGCGACCATCCACCTGCCGCACCCGACACGGGCCGTCGACGGCCGGCGCATCCCGCCGCGTGCCGAGCGCCATCGCCGGGCCCAGGAGGTGCTCGAGCGCTACGGCGACCCCGCGGCGCTGGCGGCGAAGGCGGCGGTGACCGAGGCGCTGGCGACGTCGGCCGAACCGCCGCCGTGGACGCTGACGCGCGACCACCGGGCGACGGTGGAACTGGCGCTACGACAGATGGAGGAGCTGGAGCCCACTCACCCGCACCTCGAGGCGTGGCGAGCCCGGGTGCCACGAGAGCGCTCGGAGAGCGAGGGCCGGCCGCTGACCCACGACCCGGCGCAGGGATGACACGCGCCGGGCGGGTCGCGGGATCAGTCCTGGAGCTCGGACTGCGGGGTGATCGCGAAGCGGAACTCGTCGCCCTCGCCACGCTCGGCGTCGGGCACCCGCTCGACGTCGAGCACCTTGTCGTCGAGCGCCGACGCGGCCTGGGGCTCGAGGAAGATGACGGCGCCGCCACCCTCGAGCACGGTGTCGTCCGCGGCAGGCGTCGGAGCCACGGAGAGCTCGAGGCCCTCCTCGGCCATGTTCGGGGTGGCTGCGATGCGCAGACCCGACCCCTCGGGCATCTCGTTGGACTCGAGGATGGACGAGATGGCCTCGGCCGCCGTCTCCGTCAGTGCCAGCATGCCTCGTTACCATACGGGTCACGGAATGGTCACGCACGTGGATGCGCGTGCCGTCACGCCACGGAAATCCCCAGCTCCACGGCTGAACACGGAGGGGAACAAGAGGATGGCCCTCCCGGTGAGCACTGACCCCACCGATCGGCGCGCCGCGGTGCTCCGAATGCTCAGTGCGTCACCGGATGGGCTGAGCGACGCCGCCCTGGCCCGCGAGCTCGGTGACGACGTCCGCCCGCAGACCGTCAACCAGCTCTGCCGCAAGCTGGTCGCCGAGGGCGAGCTCGAGCGCATCGGGACCCGCCCGATCCTCAACCGTCTCCCCGCTCCGAAGCGCCGCTCGCGCAAGGTCGCGGGCAGGTCGTCGGCGTCGACGTCCTCGCGTTCGGGTGACGCTGATGCGCCGACGTCCGCGGCGCGGCGGCGTGGGTCGGGCGCGACACCTGCGCGGGGTCGTGACGAACCGGCAGCATCGGCCGACTCCGACCAGGACTCTTCGAGAACCGAAGCATCTCCCGGCCCCGAGCCGACCACGGACGTCGAGCCGACCGCCGCCTCGGAGACCACGACCCCGGAGACCACGACCGCGCAGCCGACGACCCGCGGACGCCGAACCCGCTCGACGGCGACGTCGCGTGCCGAGACCGCCGAGACCGCCGAGGCCGCCAAGGCCGCCACCGCCGACGAGGTGCCCGCCGAGCCGGCGGTGACGGCCGACTCCGACCAGGACGCTTCGAAATCCGAAGCGTCTCCCGACCCTGAGCCGACCCCTGCGGCGGTGCCGTCGTCGACGAGCGGGACCTCCGCGAAGAGCACGAAGGCCGGGTCGACGTCGCGGCGCCGCAAGGCCGATCCGGGGATCGCCGCGGAGCCCGCGGCGGGGGCCGCGACACCCACGAGCGCCGCGCCCGACGTCGCCGACGTCGAGGTCGACTCTTCGGAAACCGAAGCATCACCGGAGCCCGCGGCCTCCCCCGCCGCGAACGGCAGCGCCTCGGCGTCGCGGGGTCGCAAGAACGGCGGCCGACGGAAGAAGACCGCGAACAGCGCCGTCACCACTAACGGGACGACGCCGACCGACGCCGGGCTCGAGGAGACGGCCGACGTCCCCGCCTCGGACGACGCGGCGGATCAGCCCGTCGACCAGGTCGATGTGACGTGCGGTCCGCCGGAGTACGACGTGCTCCAGGCGTGGTCGCGGGTGGTCAACGTCCAGGCGCTCGTGGCGGGCTGGCTGGTGCGCTCCGGCGGGACGCTGCGGTCGGCGTCCGCCGACGGGAAGGGCCCCGCGCGGGACCTCGTGGCGTCGCTGGACGGCGACGACGTGCACGTCGAGGTGACGGGCTGGCCGGCGGACGGGGCGCGGACCCACCCGACGACGATCGCCGGGGACTGGTTCAGCGCGGCCGAGCAGGCGGCGGCCCAGCGGCGGCGGGCGCACCCGCAGGCGCGGATCGTGATCGCCCTGCCCGACACCCGCCGCTACCGGGCCCTCACCGAGCAGCGGTCGGCGTCGCTGGCGGGGACGCGGGCCGAGGTGTGGTTCGTGGACCCGGCGGGGGCCGTCCACGCGAGGTGAGGCTCGCCTACCGGTTCGTGCCGGCGGAGCCCGGGTAGCTCCCGGACGCCACCACGCGAACGGAAGGTCTCCATGTCCGCCGACATCACCGAAATGATCCTCGACGACCACGACTGGTTCCGGCGCCAGTTCCTGCGGCTCGCCGACCTCCGGGAGGAGACCGACGAGGCCGAGAAGGTCTGGGACGAGCTGGCGATCCACCTCGAGGTGCACGCCTCGGCGGAGGAGCAGCACTTCTACCCGTCGATGGCGCGCCGCGCCGACGACGACGACGCCTCGGCGACCGAGGACGCGATCGGCGACCACGACGAGATCCGCGAGGGCACGGAGAAGGCGCGCCAGGCGAAGGTGGGCAGCCAGGAGTGGTGGGACGCCATCGACGAGACCGACCAGGCGAACAACCACCACATGGCCGAGGAGGAGCGCGACGACCTCGCTCCGTTCCGGAAGGCGACGTCGCTGGCGTTCCGCCAGGAGCTCGGCGCCAAGTTCGAGCAGTTCAAGGTCGAGCACGCGGGCGGCCGCGGGCTGTCCTTCGAGGAGAAGGACCCCGAGAAGTACGTCGAGGCCGTCACCTCCTGACGGTCACCGTCCGGGATCGGCCGGGAGATCCAGGCCGACCGGGACGACCGGCACGTCCGGCGACACGGCGCCGGCGTCGGTGGCGGCGGACTCCGGTGACGGGTGCGTGACGAGCACGGCCCCGGCACCGGCGAGGCTCAGCACGAGCAGGGTCGACAGCGCCGGCACCGCCCAGCGCGGCGGGCCGTGGTACGCCGCCGGCTGGTACGGCACCCGGACGATGTCGGAGCCCGTCGGCGGTGGCAGCGCGGTCGCGAGGAACGGGACACCGTCGGTCGGGTCGGGATCGTCCGCGGCGTCGGCGACGGGCTCCTCGCCGTGCACCGGCCGCGGCAGGACGAGCGCCGCGGCGCCGTCGAGCGAGCTCTTCCCGACCGGAGCGGGCAGCACGGTCGCCCCGGTGATGCCGGCGAGGTGCTCGACGATCGGCGTGGCGCAGCCCGCGACGAGGATGGTGTCGGCCGACGCCTCCTCGGCGCCGAGGATCAGGGTCACGGTGTCGCGCAGGGCGTGCTCGACGAGGCCGGTGAACTCGTCGCGGGTCAGGTACACCTCCGCCTCGCCCGCGGTGACGATCAGCTCCTCGCCGTCGGTGGTGCACATGATGTGCCGTGCCTCGCGCAGCTCGCGGGCCAGGTGGGCGGCGTCGCGTCGGCCGGCCGCGTCGGCGCGCTCGCGCAGCGCGTCGGCGATCTCCGGCGCCACCACCGCGAGCTTCGAGTACACGACCCCGGAGAGCAGCGCGTCGAGCCGGCTGGTGAGGTCGATCGGCCCGTCGCGGCCGATCTCGACACCGTCGTCGGCGGTGCGCACCGACCACGCCGCGACCTGGTCGCGCCGCGCGTCGAGGACGATCACCGCGGTACCCGCCTCGCGCACCGCCAGCTGCGGTCCCGCCCAGGCCACGGCGTCGGGGAGCCAGGAGGGGTCAGGCAGGCCGGCGAGGTTGACCGCCTCGGTGAGGTCGGCGAAGCGTCCGCTCTCGAGATCACCCGGAACCACGAGCACGAGGTGCTCGGGATCGCTGCCCTCGACCTCCACCACCGTCGTGAGCGCGGCGCTCAGTGCGGTGGCGTACCCGTCCTTCAGCTCGGCCTCGACGCGCCGGTACTCGTCGTCGTCCACCCTGATCGCCGCGAGCGAGCCCGGGACCGCCTCCAGCACCATCGTCCACCGATCCATGTCTCCCCCTTCGGTGGTGCTGACGTAGCCCGAACAGGCGTCTTCTTCCTAGTCTGTTCGGCGTACGATCGCTCTGCGTTAGCCGATCCCGGGATCTTCACCACACTGCGTACATCCCGGTAGACCGTTCACCGATTGATCGTGACCACCGGTGTACGCGCAGACAAGCTGCGGATCAGACGCAGCTCGGGGTCAGAGTGGAGTCACCAGCCGCCGCAACACGCTCAGACCGAGCTGTCCGTGCCGCCGAGGGGTGCGGTTCCGAGTAGTCCCCCGGATCCGTCCGCGCCCGATCCGCGCCAGCGTGGCGCCCGTGCCGGATAGGCTCGGAACCCGTTTCGGGGCAGGTCGGGGAGGTGTCGTGCGCCGGGACCGCGCCCACCCGCACCTCGTGCCGCTGTGGCGCGGCCTGGTGGTCTACCGGGTGGTGGCGCTCGTCGCCGCGATCGTCAACCTCGTCCGCTACGGCGACGGGTGGGCGCGCCCGGTCCTCGGCCTGCTGGTGGTCGCCGTGATGGCGGTGTGGACGGCGCTGTCGTCGCTGCGCTACCTGCACCGCGGCGACCCGCCCACCGCCATCGTCGACCTCGTCGTCACCGCGCTCGCGACCCTCTCGACGCTCCTGGTGGAGAGCCCGGAGCAGATCGCCGCGGGCGACCCGGTGATCACCACGGTGTGGTCGGCGGGCCCGGTGCTGGCGCTGGCCGTCGCCCTGGGGTGGCGCGGTGGTCTCGCGGGCGGGGTGGTCACGGTCGGGGTGCTGTTCGCGGTGCGCCGGACCCTGGACACCGACCTGCTCTACGACGCCCAGCTGCTGCTCGTCGCCGGCCTCGCGGTCGGGCTCGCCGCCGACACCATGCGTCGCTCCGCCGAGCAGCTGCGCACCGCCACCGCGCTCGAAGCGGCCACCGCGGAACGCGAGCGGCTGGCGCGCGACATCCACGACGGAGTGCTCCAGGTGCTCGCGCTCGTCCGGCGCCGGGGCGACGAGCTGGCGCGGCACGTCGACGCCGACGCCCCCGCCGTCGAGATCGCCCGCCTCGCCGGCGAGCAGGAGGTCGCGCTGCGCCGCCTGATCACCTCGGCGCCCACGCCCGGCCCGGACGGCACGGTCGACCTCGGGGCCCGCCTGGCCACGGCGCTGCCCGCACGCGCCTCGCTCGCGGTGCCGGCCGAGCCCGTCCTGCTGCCCGCCGCGGTGGTCGACGAGCTCGCGGCCGTCCTCCGCGAGGGCGCCGCGAACGCCCGCGCGCACGCCGGTCCGGGCGCGGGGCTGTGGGTGCTGGTGGAGGACGACGGCGCCGCGGTCACGGTGAGCCTGCGCGACGACGGCGCCGGCATCCCCGAGGGGCGCCTCGAGGAGGCCGCCGCGGAGGGGCACCTGGGCGTCGCGGGGTCGATGCGGGGTCGCGTGGAGGGCCTCGGCGGCACGATCGCGCTGCACACCGCGCCCGGCGAGGGCACCGAATGGGAGATCACGGTGCCACGGAGCCGGCACGCATGACCGTCGTACCCCCGCACCGGAAGGACGGCTGAATGGTCCGCGTCATGGTCGTCGACGACCACCCGATCTGGCGCGAGGGCGTCGCCCGGGACCTCGCCGAACGGGGTCTCGAGATCGTCGCCACCGCACCGGACGGCGCCGCCGCCGTCCGCATCGCGCCGGCCGCACGCCCGGACGTCGTGCTCATGGACCTCCAGCTCCCCGAGCTCCCGGGTGCCGAGGCGACGGCGCGCATCCGCGAGGCGCTGCCCGACACCCGGGTGCTCGTGCTCTCGGCGAGCACCGAGCACGGCGACGTCCTGGGCGCCGTGCGGGCGGGCGCGTCGGGCTACCTGCTCAAGTCCGCGGCGCTCGACGAGCTCGTCGACGCCGTCACGCGCACCGCCGCGGGCCACGCCGTGTTCTCCCCCGGACTCGCCGGGCTCGTGCTCGGCGAGTACCGCCGCCTCGAGTCCGAGGGCCCCGACGAACCGCGCCTGACGCCCCGCGAGACCGAGGTCCTGCGGCTGGTCGCCAAGGGGCTCACCGCGCGGGCGATCGCGGAGCGCCTGGTGCTCTCCCACCGCACGGTCGAGAATCACGTGCAGAACTCCCTGCGCAAGCTCCAGCTCACCAACCGGGTGGAGCTCACCCGGTACGCCATCGAGCGCGGGCTGGACGCCGACGACTGACATGTCGGAATTGACATGTCAGTTCTGACACGTCAAGGTGGACCCATCGCCGAGGGAGGGCCGCGACGTGGAGCGAGACACCGGTAAGGCCGTGGAGAACGACGAGGGCGGGGAGCAGGGTCGCGGGCACGGCAAGCCCACGCGCCAGATGCTCACCGCGCTGCTCTACGACGTCGGGGCGCCGCTGATCGCCTACTACGTCCTGCACGCGCTGGGGGCGACGGACTGGGTCGCGCTCCTCGTCGCGACGCTCGCCGCCGGGCTGCGCCTGGTGTGGGTCGCGGTGCGCACCCGCGAGATCACGTGGTTCGCCGCGGTGATGCTCGGGGTGTTCGGCCTCGGCCTGGCGCTGGCGTTCGTCGGGGGCGACCCGCGGTTCCTGCTGGTCAAGGACTCGTTCGGCACCGCGCTGGTCGGCATCGTCTTCCTCGCGAGCCTGTTCTTCGGCAAGCCGCTGACGCTCTCGGCGTTCCAGACCTGGCAGCCGCGGCAGGCGCAGGAGATGGAGGGCTACTACCGGACCCTGCCGCCGATCCGGCGGATGTTCCGGCGCAGCGCGATCGTCTGGGGCGTCGGGCTGCTGCTCGAGGCGACGGTCCGCATCCCGCTGATCTACCTGCTGCCGATCGACGTCATGGTCGGGCTGTCCACCGGGATGATGGTCACGGTCATCGTCGGGCTTTCGGTCTGGAACGGCTGGTACGGCCAGCGCGCCGGCAAGAAGGCGCGCGCCTGGGCCGCCGAGCACCTGCCGTCCGACGACGAGCAGCGGGCCGCCACGTCGTGACGACGTTCCGGCCGCGCCCGGCGGAGCGCCGCGACGTCGGCGCCATCTCCGTGGTCCTGGCCCGCGCGTTCCAGGACGATCCGGTCTACCGCTTCGCGATCCCCGACCCGCGGCGGCGGGCGCAGGTCCTCCCCGGCCTGATGCGCACGATGGTCACGGTGATGCACGCCGGGATGGGACCGACGGAGGTCGTCGACGTCGACGGTCACGTGGTCGGCGCCGCGGCGTGGGACGACCCCGGTGCGGTCGAGCCCGGCCCGTGGCGCTCCGCGCGGGCCCTGCCCGGCCTGGTGCGGGCGGTCGGCTCGCGGCTGACCGCGTTCGGGGAGCTCGGCGCCGCCCTGGAGCACGCCCGCCCGACGACCCCGCACCGCTACCTGTTCCACCTCGGCACCGACCCCGGCTGGTGGGGACACGGCGTGGGCACCGCGCTCCTGCGACCCGCGCTGGCCGGCGCCGACGCCCGCGGGGAGACCGTCTACCTCGAGACCCGGCCCGAGAACGTCGGGTACTACGAGCGGTTCGGGTTCGCCGTGGCCGGGGAGATCCCGTCCTCGCCCGTACCGCTCGTCGGGATGAGCCGCTAGCTGAACCAGCCCTGCCGCGCGCCCGGCGACGGAGGAGGCTGTCGCCGGGATCGAGCGGAGGGGCACGCGATGAGCACATCCGAGGCGGACGGGACGGCGTCCGGCGAGGCGCGGCTGGGCCGGCGGGTCGTCGGCCTGTTCCGGCCCTACCGCGCCCGCCTGGTGCTGATCGGCCTCGCCATCCTGGTGACGGCGGGCCTCGGCATCGTCAACCCGTTCCTCACGCAGGCCATGTTCGACGACGCGCTGTTCGCGCCAGGCGGGGCACGGCTGGGGCTGCTCGGCGCCCTGGTCGCCGCGATGGTCGTCATCGCCCTCGTGTCCGGGCTGATCGGCGTCGGCCAGACCTACCTGACGACGGTCGTGGGCAACCGCGTCATGCAGAACCTGCGGGACCGGCTGTTCGCCCACCTGCAGCGGATGCACCTGGGCTTCTTCACCCAGACGAAGACCGGCGTGATCCAGTCACGGCTGGACAACGACGTCGCGGGCGTCCAGTCCGTCGTCACCGAGACCGCGTCGTCGATCCTCGGCAACGTCGTGACGGTGGTGGCGTCGGTGATCGCCATGCTGGCGCTGTCGTGGCAGCTGTCGCTGGTGGCGTTCGTGCTGATGCCGGTGTTCATCCTGCTGCAGATCCGGGTCGGGCGGGTGCGGCGGCGTGTCGCGGCGAGCACCCAGGCGTCCCTGTCGGACATGTCGGCGATCACGCAGGAGTCGCTGTCGGTGTCCGGGGTGCTGCTGGCCAAGGTGTTCGGGCGCCAGGAGCACGAGGTCGACCGCTACCGGACCGAGAACGCCCGGCAGACCGACCTGCAGGTCCGCCAGACCATGACCGGGCAGTCGTTCTTCGCCGTCGTCCAGGCCTTCTTCGCCATCACCCCGGCCGCGGTGTACCTGGTCGCCGGCTACGTGGGCACCGGGACGGGCGGGGCGCTGCTGTCGGCGGGCACGCTCGTCGCGTTCACGACCCTGCAGAGCCGGCTGCTCTTCCCGGCCGTGCAGCTGCTGCGCGTCTCGCTCGACGTCCAGACGTCCCTGGCGCTCTTCAGCCGCATCTTCGCCTACCTCGACCTCGTCCCCGCGATCACCGATCCGCCGGGCGCACGGACCCTCGACAAGGAGCACGCGGCGGGCTCGGTGGAGTTCCGCGACGTCTGGTTCCGCTACCCGCCGTCGGAGGAGGACGGGGACGCCGACGCGCTGCCGGCGGCGCCCACCTGGGCGCTCCAGGAGCTCTCGCTGCGCATCGAGCCCGGGCAGCTGGCCGCCGTCGTCGGGCCCAGCGGCGCCGGGAAGACCAGCCTGTCGTACCTCGTGCCCCGCCTCTACGACGTCGACCGCGGCGCCGTGTGCCTCGACGACACCGACGTGCGGGACCTGACCCTGTCGTCGCTGGCCGAGATCATCGGCATGGTCACCCAGGACACCTACCTGTTCCACGCCACGATCGCCGAGAACCTGCGTTACGCGGCGCCGGACGCCACGGACGCGGAGCTGGAGGCGGCGGCCCGGGCCGCGAACATCCACGACCGGATCGTGAGCTTCGATCTCGGCTACCGGACCGTGGTCGGCGAGCGGGGCTACCGGCTCTCCGGCGGCGAGAAGCAGCGCCTGGCCATCGCCCGCGTCATCCTCGCCGATCCCCGCATCCTCATCCTCGACGAGGCGACGTCCGCGCTGGACACCGTGAGCGAGCGGCTCGTCCAGCACGCGCTGCAGACGGTGATGTCCGGGCGCACGACGATCGCGATCGCCCACCGGCTCTCCACGGTGCTCGCGGCCGACGTGATCTTCGCGCTGGACGGCGGGCGGCTCGTCGAGCACGGCACGCACGCCGAGCTGCTGGCGCGCGACGGGCTCTACGCGAAGCTCTACGCGGAGCAGTTCGGCGCCGGGCAGATCGAGGCGCGCTGCGCGGACGGCGTCCGCTTCCGCGACGGCGAGGTGATCCGCCAGGAGCCGCAGGCCGAGGTCGCCTAGCCCACGGCGGGCTCGACGGCCGCCATCCGCTCCAGCGACCACAGCGCCCAGCCGTGCACGGCCTCGTACTGGCGCAGGCCGTACTCGCCGGCGAGCCGACCGAACGGCAACGGGTCGCCCGGGTGGTGCTCGGCGTCCTCGGCCTCCATGACGGGCCGCAGGCGTGCGATCTCGGCGGCACAGTGCTCCGCGATGCCCTCGAGCAGGCGGCGGGCGTCGTCCGGCTCGAGCGACTGGACGAGGAACATCCGCAGCACCGTCTCGTCGCGCACGGTCGCCTGCTCGGGCCAGTGCAGCATCCAGCGACGCAGCTCGGTGCGCCCGGCGTCGGTGAGCGTGTAGGTCTTGCGGCCGCGCGGGCCCGCCTCGTCGACGACGACCTGCTCCGCCTCCGCCATCTTGCCCAGCTCCGGGTAGATGCGGCTGTGGCCGGCCTGCCAGGCGTACTGGCCGATGCCGCCCTCGAACGCGCGGGTGAGGTCGTACCCGCTGGCCGGACCGTGGGCCAGCAGCCCCAGCAGAGCGTGGCGCAGCGACATGAACCGGACAGTACCAGTCCGATCTGACATGTCCATGTTGACACGTCCTGGCGGAGTGGTCGAGGGTGGCGGCACGTCGTCAGGAGGGCCCGCATGACTCGTTCGACCACCACCCCCACCCCGCTCGGCCGCCGGTCCACGCTCGGCGGCCGCTTCGCCCCGGTGCCGGACGAGATCAACGGGGTCGACCTGCCCGTCGAGGGGACGCTGCCGCCCGAGCTGACGGGCCGCTACGTGCGCAACGGGCCGAACCCGCTGCCCGGCGAGGAGCCCGGCCACCTGTTCACCGGGCACGGGATGCTGCACGGCGTGCGGCTGCGCGACGGGCGCGCCGAGTGGTACCGCAACCGCTGGGTGCGCACCGGCGCGCTCGAGGGACGTCCGTACCTGACCGACGAGGGCATCGACTACACCGCGGTGCCGGCCAACACCCACGTCATCGAGCACGGCGGGCGGCTGTTCGCGCTGGTGGAGAACGGCTTCCCGTACGAGGTGGACCGCGACCTCGCGACGGTCGGGCCCTGCGACTTCGACGGGCGCCTGACGACGGCGATGACCGCGCACCCCAAGACCGACCCGGTCACCGGCGACCTGCACTTCTTCGGCTACTCGCCGATCCCGCCGTTCCTGACCTACCACCGGCTCTCGGCCGACGGCACCGACCTCGTGAGCCGACCCGTCGAGGTCGCCGGGCCGACGATGATGCACGACTTCGCCATCACCGCCGAGCACGTCCTGTGGCTGGATCTGCCGATGACGTTCCAGTGGGAGCGCCTGGCGTCGGGCATGCCGTTCGGGTGGGACGAGGGCTACGGCGCGCGGATCGGCGTGATGCGCCAGGACGACCCGGCGTGCGCGGTGACGTGGTTCGAGGTCGACCCCTGCTACGTCTTCCACGTCGGCGGCGCGCACACCGACGCGCGCGGGCGTGTGGTGCTCGACGCGGCGCGCTACGCGGGCGCCGACGCCGCGGCGATGTGGGAGGACTCCGCGCCCGGCTCCGACCCCGCCGGGCGCGCGGCGGCCACCGGCGCGGCCCGCATGTACCGCTGGACGCTCGACCCCCGCGACGGGTCGTCGACGGGCACGCCGCTGGAGGACCGGGGCGTCGAGTTCCCGACGATCGACGAGTCGCTGGTCGGGCGCGCCGCGCGCTGGTGCTACGCGATCGCCGACCGGGGCGTCGACGGGAAGCGGGCGGGCGCCGTGGTCAAGGTCGACGCCGACGGCAGCACGGTCGCCCACGAGCTGGGGCCCGACGTCACCGCCGGCGAGGCGGTGTTCGTGCCGTCCGCGGCCCCCGGCCGCGCCGAGGACGACGGCTGGCTGGTCACGATCACCACGACCCGCGACGGCACCGCCTCGCAGCTGCTGGTGCTCGACGCGACCGACGTCGCCGGCGCCCCGGTCGCCGCCGTCACCCTCCCCCGCGGCGTCCCCACCGGCTTCCACGGTTCCTGGTTCCCCGACCCCACGTGAGCAGTTGGCGCCCCGATAGGGGCGCCAACTGCTCACAGAGGGCTCAGTTGAGGTGGGCGCGCCACTGGCGGGCGTGGCGGCGCAGGGGCTCGGCGTCGCGGGGGAGCGCCTCGGCCCACTCCTCGAGCAGGTCGGCGGCCTCGCGGTAGGCGGCGCGCCGGCCCCGGATCTCGGCCAGCTCCGCGACCTCGACCGCCGTCACCCCGGGCAGTGCGAGGCGCATCCGCAGCACCCAGCCCAGCTCGGCGAGGTCGCCGCGCGAGCGGTGGATGCCGCGCAGGTTGGCCAGCATGCGCACGAGGACGGCCTCGGACCCGATCGGGGCGAGCAGGGCGTCGTCGAACGGCACGTCGCGGCCGAGGCCGGTCGCCTCCCGGAACCGCCGCACGCAGGCGTCGCGGTCGAGCAGCTCGCCGGAGAACGGGTCGAGGTGCAGCGGCGAGCCGACCGGGTGCACGAGGAAGTGTCCCGGCATCCCGACGGGCTCGAGCGCGACGCCCGCCCGGCGCCCGACCTCGAGGCACACGACCGCGAGCGTGATCGGGATGCCGGTGCGACGGGCCAGGACCTCGGTCAGCGACGAGTTGCGCGGGTCGTAGTAGTCGTCGCGGTCGCCGTGGAAGCCCTCCTCGACGTAGAGGCGGTGCACGAGGCCGTCGAGGTCGGCGACGCCCGCGGCGAGCCGGTCGAGCTCGGCGCGGGCCGCGTCGACGTCGGCCGCGGGGTCGGCGGCGCGGGCGATGACGAGGGCGCCCTCGAGCAGGTCGGGCTCGCCCGCGCCCACGAGGGCCAGGAACTGCTCCACGGCGTCGTCGATCGCCGCGCGGCGGGCCGCGTCGTCGTCCACGCGGGCATCCTGCCCGTCCGCGCGGCGACCCGCCGGGTGGTCAGGCGGGCGCGCCGACGGTCCCGGTCGTCCGTGCCCAGGTCAGCGCCCCGTGCTCGAAGTTCTGCTGGCGCCCGGTCGGGACGTCGTACTCGCCGCTGGTCGGGTAGCCGAGCGGCGAGCGCTCGGCGCCGGCGGCCCGCCAGTGCTCGGCGATCGCGCCGGTCACCGGCCACGCCCCGGTGCGGGGCGACCAGATGACGGTGCCGTGCTCGAAGTCGGTGCTGCGGCCCTGGCCGTCGGCGGTCGGCGCCTCGACGCGGGTGGGCTCGCCGAGGAGCGCCCGGTCGGCGGACCACGCCGTGCGGACGTCGCCCGCCGCCTGCGCGATCAGCTCCTGCACCTTCGCCCGCAGAGGCTCCATCATCGCGTACGCCGCGTCGCCCGGGCACGACGTCCGGCCGACGTCGCGGTGGGCGAAGAGTGCCGGCACCGTCGTCGACTGGCCCTTCGGGACGCGCGAGGTGCCCCCGCCCGACGACGTGAGCGTGACCTGCTGGCGCGGGTCCTGGTAGAGCCCGCCCAGCTTCCAGGCGGCCAGCGCGGCGACCGAGTTCATCTGGGCCGGGGTCGGCTGCACCGTCGTGTAGTTGCCCATCATCGCGATGCCGAAGGTCTCGCGGTTGAACCCGCCGGCGTGCGCCGCGACGACGTTGCGGTCGAGCCCGCCCGCGCGGCCCTCGAAGATCGTCCCGTACTTGTCGACCAGCGCGTTGTAGCCGACGTCGCCCCAGCCCTGCTTCTCCGCGTGGTAGGCGTAGATGCCGCGCACGATGGCCGCGGACTCGGCCGGGCTGTAGTCGTTCGACTCGCTGGTGTGGTGGATGGTCACCGCGCGGACGGCCGGGGTCGTCTGCGGCGGCCAGGTCATCTTCGACTCGTCGGCGCCCCACTGGGCCCGGGTGACGTACTTGGGCGCCGCCGGACCGCGCGCCGCGCCCAGCGACCCGATCGCCTCGTCGTTGCTGCCCACGCCCGGGTCGATGCGCACCACCTGGACCTGGTCGGTGACCGGCTGACCGGCCCGCATCGCACGGACCTCGACGCCCGTGCGGTCGCCCACCCAGATCGGGTCGGTGCCGCCGTGGTCCGGCGCGCCCGTCGGGGTGGGCGACTCCTTCTCGCTGCCCGCGGGGTCGAGGTCGCTCCAGGTGCCCCAGTTCCCCGCGGCGTCGGTGGAGCGCAGGGACACCGCGTCCGGCGCGGGCCCGTTCCAGGTGACGGCGACGAGGCGCAGCGGGGTCTCGCTGCGCGCCTCGCGCCCGCCGAACGCGTCGCGGGCCCCGGGCGCGTAGGTCACCGGCTGGATGCCCGACGCCACCGGTGCGGCGGGGGGCAGGCCGGCCGGCGGCATGACGGCGTGCGCGGGATCCAGCTGCTGGACGCCCGTGGGCGCCAGGGCGGCGGCATCGGCGGGCACGGCGGGCACGGCGGTCGCCGTCGCGGGGTCGGTCGGCACGCCCGGCTCCGCCGCCGCGGCGGGTCCCGAGGCGAGCACCGCCGTGACGATCGCCGTCACCGCAGCCGTCAGCGCCGTTCCCGCCCGCGCCGACCCGCGGGCACGCCCCGCACGCCCCCTGCGGCCCCCGGACCCGGCCATCGCGCACGCACCTCCGCTCGCTCGGCGGGATCCGGACGATCTCCGCCGACGCGCTTACGATGACCCCCACATGCGCACCATTCGCCACACCACGCGCAGAAAGCCGCCCGGTCGGGTGACTTCTGATCTACAGGTGTGCCTGCGCGAACATCGCCACCGTCCGCATCGCCATCGCGTCCGCGCCGGCCCCGATCGGCCCGGCGACGACGGGGATGAGCTTGGTGACGTTCAGGGCGCCGCGCCGCGTGAACCGCGAGGTCAGACGGAAGCCGATCCGCGTGTCGAGCTGGGCGAGGACCTCGGGCGGCAGACCCCGCAGGCCGTGGAGCAGCGAGGCGTTGACCAGGTCGAGACCGGTGTGCTCGGCGAGCTCGATCCCGTCCGCGCCGAGGACGCAGACGAGCGAGGCCGTGCGGATCACCGGGTCGGCGAGGTCGCGTCCGCGCAGGTGGGCGACGGCCGCGGACAGCCGCGTGCCGAGCAGGTAGAGCCCGGTCGTCCCGGCCGGGGCCGTGACGACGAGTGTCGCCGCACCGCCCAGGCTGGTCAGCAGCCCCGAGCTCGCCGCGAGCCGGACGTGCGAGCCGACCACCCGGCGCACGGCGGCGTCGACGTCGTCGTCGGTCGCCGCGAGCGCGTCCGTGGCGACCGCCGCGGCCCCGACGAACGGACCGACTCCACCGACCGCGCGGCGCCACAGCTGGTCGACCAGGGTGTCGGGCAGACCGCGCGAGCTCGCCACCGGGACAGCCTCGCCCATGCCGGACGCGGACAGCGAGCCCGACCCCTCGCGGGTCCGGATCAGCTCACGAGGTCGCACGCCGCCGCGATCGTGCCGCCCCAGCGCTCGCCGCGGTCACGGTCACGCGCCCGCAGGAGCCGCTCGCGCTGGGTCGGGGCGTGCGCCCAGGTCAGGACCACCGGGTGGACGCGCGCGCCGTAGAACGCGTCGATGACGAGCTCGGCGAGGTGGTGGTCGGCGCTGGAGAGCTCCTTGTACTCCCAGATCGCCAGCAGCCGCTCGGGCCGCTCGCCGAGGGCGCCGAGCCCGTCGAGCATCGCCACCGCGGTCGCGCCGGCCGGGTCGTCCGGGTGCAGGTCGAGCAGGGCCGCCCAGACCGCGTCGGCGACGTCGCGGACGGCGTCGCGCTCGAGGTCGCTCCAGTCCGCCCAGTTCTCGGCGATGCGCCCGAGCACGGTGCGCAGGTCGACGCGGTCGTCGGTCAGGGCGCGGCGCAGCAGGAACGGGGTGAGCGCGCGCAGGTCCTCGGGGGTGCCGAGGGTGTTGCCGAGGGCGAGCGCCAGGGTGAGCGGGTCGGCGTCCGCGACCCGCATCTCCCCGTGGCAGTGGGGGCAGCCGGCCAGCGTCCGCGGGGGAGGGTGCGCCACGAAGGCGGCCTCCAGTCCCCACAGCGCGGCGTCGACCCCCGCGTCCGTCTGCACGTCCATCGACAGAAATCTTGGTCCTTGCAACGCGACACGCTGGGCCGATAGAGCGAATATGACCTGCATGTGTGACCGAGCGTCGCGCTGTGTACCGCCGAGCGTGTCGACACGTCCACTCGTCTTGTCGTCGAGGGGGTGCCCTCATGATCGCGACACGCCCGGGACGGGCTCCTCGATCACATCGGCGGGCGGCCGCGTGCCGCGTCGAACAGACTCGGGGTATGCGTTCGCGTGACCAGGCCCCGGCGGCGGGCCCCGAGATCAAGACGACCGGAGGGGTCGTCCGCGGCATCACCACCCACGGGGTGCACGCGTGGCGGGGCGTCCCCTACGCGGCGCCCCCGACCGGCGACCTGCGCCTGCGGGCGCCGCAGCCGGTGGTGCCCTGGGAGGGCGTGCGCGACGGTTCCCGGTACGGGCCGGTGCCGATCCAGGAGCGCATCGGCGAGTTCATCGGGGCCGGCAAGGACACCCCGATGGGCGAGGACTGCCTGACGCTCAACATCACCGCCCCGACTACCGAATCCGACGAGCCGCGCCCCGTGATGGTGTGGTTCTATGGAGGGGCGTTCGTCGTCGGGGCGTCGTCGGCCCCGACCTACCGCGGCTACGACTTCGTGCGCCGCGGCGAGGTCGTGTTCGTCAGCGTCAACTACCGGCTCGGCGCGCTCGGCTACCTCGACTTCTCCGGCTACGGCACGCCCGAGCGCCCGATCGAGTCGAACCTCGGGCTGCGCGACCAGATCGCCGCGCTCGAGTGGGTCCGCGACAACATCGCCGCCTTCGGCGGCCACCCGGACCAGGTGACGATCTTCGGTGAGTCGGCGGGCGCGATCTCGGTGACGACGCTGATGGCGACCCCGTCGGCCCATGGCCTGTTCCACCGCGCCATCGCCGAGAGCTCGGCGCCGGGCATGGTCTTCGGTCAGCAGCGCGCCCGCGCCTGGGCGGCGGGCTTCGTCAGCGCCCTGGGGGCCGACGGCGACCCCCTCGGCGGCCTGGCCAGCGCCACCGAGGAGCAGCTGCTCGGCGCCGCCCGCGTCCTGCGCGAGCGCCTCGGCGACACGCCCGGCACCATCCCCACCGCGCCCGTCGTCGACGGCGACCTGCTCCCCGAGTCCCCGCTCGACGCGTTCGAGGGCGGGCGCGCCGCGGACGTCCCGCTGATCATCGGGACCAACGACACCGAGGGACGGCTGTTCGAGCTGCCGCGGCTTCGCCTCGACGTCCTGGTCAGCGAGCAGCAGGCCACGCGGATGTTCGAGCTCACCCAGCCCGAGCTGCGCGAGCAGGTGCTCGCCGCCTACGAGGGCACGCCCCACCGCAGGGACCTCGGCGGCGACTACATGTTCTGGTACCCGTCGGTGCGCGTCATGCAGGCCCACCGCGGGCCGGTGTGGGCCTACCGCTACGACCTCACGACGCCGGTGCTCAACCTCATGGGCGTGCGCGCGACCCACGGCATGGAGCTGTACCCGGTGTTCGGGCTGGCCGGCTCCGGCGCCGCCCGGTGGCTCACCGCGCTCGGCGGACGGCGGGCCCTGCGCGCGATGCAGGACCGCGTCCAGCGCGACTGGATCCACTTCGCCCACCGCGGGACGCCGACCACGTTCTGGCCGCGGTATGACGCCGGAACGCGGCTGACGAAGATCCTCGACCGCACCGACCGGATCGAGGCCGACCCCCGCCGCGAGCGCCGGCTCGCATGGCGGGGGTTCCGCGGCTACGACTGATCCGGTGCGCTACGACGGATCCGGCGACGCGGCGCGGCGCTTCCGCCCCGCCGCGTACAGCGTGATGGCCAGCGAGACGAGGGCGACGACGACGAAGACGACGCCGAGCACGATCTCGTCGAGGATGAAGAAGAAGATCACCGCCACGGCGAAGGACAGGATCGTGCCGATCGTGCCGATGCCGACGTTGAGCTTCAGCTCGCTCTGCTTCTCCGACGTGCTGTCCGGTGAGGTCGTGTTGCGGACGCGGCGCGCGGGGTCCTCGGTCATGCCCAGAGGACTACCCCGTCCGCCGTGTGCTCATCGTCGGCGGCGCAGCCCCGATGCCCGCCCGATCGGGCGGTCGATCGCCGCCCGCACGGCGTCCTCGCTGCCCACGAGCCGGACGCGCACCCGGGCCCGGGTGACGGCGGTGTAGAGCAGCTCACGCGTGAGCAGCGGCGACTCGGCCGGCGGGAGGATCACCGAGACCCGCGCGAACTGGCTGCCCTGCGCCCGGTGGACCGTCATCGCGTACACGGTCGCGATGCCGTCGAGCAGGCTCGGCGCGATCGCCACCGGCGCCCCGCCGCGGGCGAACACCGCCCGCGGCCCGCGAGCCGTCTCGATCACGACGCCGGTGTCGCCGTTGTAGATGCCGCGGTCGTGGTCGTTGGCCGTCACGAGCAGCGGGCGCCCGGGGTACCACTCCTCGTCGCGATCGGCGACGGGCCCCGCCTCGACGAGCCAGCGCTCGACGTCGCCCGCCCACCGGGTGACGCCGTAGGGCCCGCGCCGGTGCGCGCAGAGCAGCCGGTGCTCGTCGAGGCGCTCCAGCGCGAGCGGCGCGTCGCCGTCGAGCGCGGCCAGCTCGGTCTCGCCCGCGGTGCCGACGACGTCCTCGCGCAGCTCCCGCAGCCCACCCGGGTCGCGGGTGGTGAGGTCGGCGTCCTCGACGAAGACGACGTCGTGCTCGCCGGCCCGCAGCGCCGCGATCGCGGTGTCGGCGTCGCCCGCCCGGATGGCGGCGGCGAGCGTGGCGATCGTGCCGTGGAACCGCCAGGTGCGGTCGAGCACCGTGACGCCCCCGCGGACCGGCGGCCCGGGGGCGTCGACCCGGTCCAGGGCCTCGTCGAGCCGCGGCTCCGGGTCGGCGGGCGCCCCGACGAGGTCGCCGAGCACGGCACCGGCCTCGACCGAGGCGAGCTGGTCCGGGTCGCCGACGAGCACGAGGCGCGCATCGGGGCGGATCGCCTCGAGCAGCCGCGCCATGAGCGTCAGCGACACCATCGACGTCTCGTCGACGACGACCACGTCGTAGGGCAGGTGGCGGTGGCGGTCGTGGCGGAACCGCGAGGTGCCCGCCCGCGCGCCGAGCAGCCGGTGGATCGTCGACGCCGAGAGCCCGGCGACGTGCGCGCGGTCGGCGGCGGGGAGCTCGACCTCCCCGAGCGCCTCCTGCATCCGCGCCGCCGCCTTGCCGGTCGGGGCGGCGAGGGCGATGCGCAGCGAGGGGTCCTGGTCGCGCAGCACCGCGAGCAGCGTCGCGATCGTCGTGGTCTTGCCGGTGCCCGGGCCGCCGGCGAGCACGCTGGTCCAGCGCAGCGCGGACACGGCGACGGCGCGGCGCTGGGCGCCCGACCCCTCACCGGTGACGAGCCGGTCGAGCGCGGCCCGCAGCCGGTCGGTGTCGACGGTCGGGGGCGGGGCGTCGGCCCGGCGCGCGAGGGTGTCGCGGACCTGCTCCTCCTGGCGCCAGTACCGGTCGAGGTAGAGCAGCCCGTCGACCAGGCGCAGCGGGTGGCCGGTCGCGCCGGCCGCGGCGTCGGCCACGAGTGGCGACGCGGCGACGGTCGCGGCCCACGACGCGGAGTCGGGCCAGGGGAGGTCGGAGGTGTCGTCGACCTCGTCGCCCTCGACGAGCACGGTGCGGTCGACGGTGGCCAGGTCGAGGCACACGGATCCGGTGCGCAGGGCGCGCACCACGAGCGCGGCGGCGAGCAGGACCTGCTGGTCGGCCTCGCCCCCAAGGCGGCCCAGGCGGCGGGCGACGTGGACGTCGGTGGCCGCCAGGACGCCGCGCTCGTTGAACGCGGCGAGCAGCCCGGTGGCGCGGGTCGCGAACCGGATGCCGTCCTCGGCGAGCAGCTCCGCCGTCACCGCCCACCCCCGTCGAGGAGCGTGGAGAGGTCGACGACCAGCGCCGGCGACGGGTTCCACGCGAACACCCCGCACGCCGTGCCGTCGACGACCGGGGCGTCGGGCCCGCACATGCCGCGCAGGAACAGGTAGAGCACGCCACCGAGGTGCGTGGCCGGGTCGTAGCCGGGCAGCCGCCAGCGCAGGAACCGGTGCAGCGCGACGGCGTAGAGTGCTGCCTGCAGGGGGTAGTGCGACGCGATCATCGCCGCGGCCATCGCCCGCGGGCCGTAGTGCGCGGCCGTGAGCGCCGCCCGCCCCGTCGGTCCGATCGGCCCGAGCCAGTTCGTCTTGTAGTCGACGACGACGAACCGCCCGTCCGGCCCGCGCAGCACGCCGTCGATGCTGCCGGTGAGGTAGCCGCGCAGGACCTGGTCGCCGACGCCGTGGGCGCCCGGGTGCTCGAGCGCGTCCGGGTAGTCGGCGAGGGGGTCGTCGGCGGGGAGGTGCCGGCGCAGCAGCGCGGCGACCTCGAGCAGCGTCACCGGCGGCGTGCCCGGGCGGACGCGGTCGCCGCCGGCCAGCGGCAGCTCGAAGTCGAGCTCGGCGAGACGGTCGCGCGGGGCCACGTCGGCGAGCGTCGCCGGACCGCCGGCCGGCAGCGGCGTGCGCATCACCGGCAGCAGCGCCTCGGCGAGCGTCGCGGCGTCGACCTCGTCGTGCGGCCGGTGGGTCAGCTCGGTGCGCGCGGCGTCGACGAGGGCCGCGTGCAGATCGCCGGCGGCGGTGTCGACGGTCTCCAGCACCGAGTGCACCAGGGTGCCGAAGGACGGCCCCACCGGCAGGTCGGCCATCGGCGAAGGCACCGGCTCGACCTCGTCGGCCTCGGTCGGGGGCGCGTCCTCGGGATCGGTCTCGTCGGCGACCGTGCGGTCCTCCGGCTCGCTCGCGACCGGGCTCCCGGCGTGGGCGCCCGCGGTGAGCGAGGAGTACGACGACCGCCGCCACGCGAGGTCGAGCGCGCGGTCGAACGGCGCCGCGGCCAGGGGGTGGTGGTCGCCGGCGTCCGGCACGTAGGGCACGGGGCGGCGCGGCTCGACGCGTTCGACGGCGACGTCGTCGTCGGCCAGGGCCTCGAGGTGCGCGAACACCCGCGCGTCCTCCCACACCGGGTAGAGCCGGTCCGGGCCCGTGCCCGGCGCGGGCCGGCCGATGAGCAGGCGGTGGACCGCGGACGGCTTGGTGGTCGTCGACGGCGCCCACCAGCACACGACCTGACCCTGGGCCCGGGTCAGCGCGACGTAGAGCAGCCGGAGGTCCTCGCCGTCGTCCTCTTCGCGGGCGGCGGTCACGTGGTCGCGCCACGCGGGGTCGGTGGCGCCGCCGACCGCGCGCACCCGCTTCTTGTGCTCGTCGTGGTGGGTGACGACCTTCGGCTCGTCGGAGACCCACCGGTCCCACCCGAAGGGCACGTAGACCACCGGGTACTCGAGGCCTTTGCACTTGTGGATCGTGAGCACCTGGACCGCGCCGGCGTCGGACTCGAGGCGCCGGCTGCGCTCGGGCCGCAGCTCGCCGGTGCCGGCCGCGGCCTCGGCCATGCGGGCCCGCAGCCACTCGGCGAGCGCGACGACGCCCAGCCGGGACTCGGCCGCCGCCGCGTGCAGGACCTGGCCGAGGTGGCGGATGTCGGTGATCCGCCGCTCGCCGTCGACGCGGGCGAGCACGCGGGCCGCCAGCCCCGTCTCGGCGGCCACGGCCTCGAGGAACGCCGCCACCCCGCGGTCGTGCAGCACCGCTCCCCAGCGCCGCAGCGAGGCGCCGACCTCGGGCAGCACCGCGTCGGCGTGGGCGTCCAGGTCGGCGGCGGCGTGGCCGAGGAACACCGTGAGCGCGGCCGCCCGCACCCGCGCGGGGCGGCCGGGCTGCTCGACGGCCTCCAGGAGGGTCCGCCACTCCTCGGCGCTCTCGGTGGCGAAGACGCTGGTGGCACCGGCGAGCACCGACGGCACCCCGGCCGCGGTGAGGGCCTCCCGGACCAGCGCGGCCTGGGCGTTGGTGCGCACGAGCACGGCGACGTCGCCAGGACCGAGCGTGGGGTCGACGCGCCCGGCCTCCTCCCAGCGTGACTCCGCGGCGACCAGTTCCGCGACGTCGGCGGCGAGGTCGGCGGCGACCTTCTCGCGCACGCCCGCGACGATCGGCAGGCCGTTGGCGAACCGGCTCCGCAGGCCCTCCCGGGGCAGGACGCGCAGGCGGAACGGCGCCGGGCGCGGGGCGCCGACGAGCCTGCGGCCCTGGTGGGCGGCCTCGACGTGGGGGACCACGATCTTCTCGTCGCCCAGCGCGGCGTTGTTGAAGATCTTCTCGAGGGCTCGGACCAGCGGCGCGTCGCTGCGCCAGTTGGTCGCGAGCCCGGACTTGGTGCCCGCGGACTCGACGGCCTCGAGGTAGCTGACGACGTCGGCGCCGCGGAAGGCGTAGATCGCCTGCTTCGGGTCGCCGATGAAGGTCAGGGCGCTGTGGCCGTGGAACGCGACGCGCAGGATCTCCCACTGGATCGGGTCGGTGTCCTGGAACTCGTCGACCAGCACCACCGAGAACCGCGCGCGCAGCCGGGCGCACGCCGCGTCCCCGAGCCGGGCGTCGACGAGGGCGTTGCGCAGCCGGGTGAGCATGTCGTCGAACGTGAACAGGCGCCGCCGGCGCTTGCGCCGCTCGACCTCGGCGCGCACGGCGCGGGCGAACGAGGCCCGCGCTCCCGCCGGGCCCTCGGCCTCGGGGCCGGGCGCGATCCCGGCCGACGGGTCGCCCACCACCGCGCGCCCGATCTCCAGCGCCTCGGCCCGGTCGAAATCGGGCGCCCCCGCCCCGGGCACCGCGTACTTGCGCAGGTAGAAGTCGTCGACGACCTCGGTGACCACGTCGTCGATGCGCTCGACGAACGTGCCGTCGGGATCGGTGTCGCCGGCGATCCCGAGGCCGGTGAGCATGTCCTGGCAGAACTGGTGGGTGGTCGCGATCGTGGCGGCGTCGAAGCCGGCGAGCGCGGCGGTCAGCCGGGCGCGGCGCGCCGCGACCTCGGTGTCGTCGGCCTGCGCCAGGAGCCGCGTGACGGGGTCGCCCTCGTTGCGCCGTGCCGCCTCGGGGTCGGCGAGCCCGCGCTCGGTGCGCACGAAGCGCTCCCGGACGCGTTCGCGCAGCTCGCGGGTGGCCTCGCGCCCGAACGTCACCAGCATGACCTGCGGCAACGTCGCCCGGCCCTCGGCGACGTAGCGGGCCGCGAGCGCGGCGATCGTGTAGGTCTTACCGGTGCCGGCGCTGGCCTCGAGCACCGTGGTGCCGGTGGGCAGCGGCCCGCCGACGTCGAACGAGGTCGGCGCCTCGAGGAGCGCTGTCACTGGATGCCCTCCGCGTCGCGCACCGGGGTCCACAGCCGCGTCGCGAGGGCGCCGAAGCGGCTCGGGGCGTCACCGGTCGCGGGCCCGACGAGGTCGTCGAGCGCGCGGCGACGGCCCCAGACCAGCACGTGCGCGGGATCGTCCTGCTCGGCGCCGTAGCGGTCGGTCCAGCGGTCGCGGGCGCGGTTCATCGCCGCGATCTCGCCCTTGGTCGCTCGCGCCTGCGCGTAGGCCTCCGACGTCCGGCACATCAGCGGCAGCGGCTCGAGCATCCCTTCGGCGTGCACGGCGAGGAGGTCGTCGAGGACCTTCCGCGCCACCTCGGGCTCGAGCGGACCGAGGGTCGACACGGCAATCGGGTCGTCCCGCCCGCCGCCGCGCCCGACCGTCACCGCCCGCCACGGCCGGTCCGGGTGCGCGGCCGCCACGGCGAGGAAGTTCACCCAGGCCCGCAGCCGGTGCTTGGGCGCCAGCCGGGAGAACGTCACCGTCACCAGCGTCGTGTCGTGCACGCCGGCGACCGAGCCGACGAGCGTGTCGGTGGTGACGTCGAGGTCGACCGCCGGCGTGACGTGGAACCCGGCGACGGCCCGCGTCAACGGCTCGACCAGGCGGCCGACCTCGCGCACGAGCGTGTCGCCCAGCGGGCCCGGCGGGAGCTCGCCGCGGCGGCGCTCCGCCGCGATGCACGCCGCGGGGTCGCGCCCGTCGAGGCGGTCGCGCAGCAGGCGCTCGCCGATCGCCCAGCGCGCGAGGCCGTCGGGCTCGACCGGGATCGCCTCGACGGTCTCCTCCTCGTCCCCACGCGCGAACACGCCGAGACGTTGGCGCAGGAACGCGCGCACCGGGTGCTCGACGAAGCGGGCGAGGTCCTCGAGGTCGAGCGGACCGTGCGCGCGGACGGGCAGCGGGCCGGGCAGGAACGGGACGGGTCCCGAGCGTTCCCGCCGCAGCGCGCGGGTGCCGGCGAGCGCCGCGCCGTCGAAGGAAAAGGGGCCGCTCGCGTCGAAGTCGTCCTCGTCGAACGGCTGGAGCGGGTTGCGGCGGGTGAGGTAGTCGCGGGCGCGTTCCCCGTCTCCGAAGCCGAAGCTCGCGTCAAGGGTGTCGAGCAGCTCGCCGATCGGCACCGCGGGCGGTCGATCGACACCGGTGCGCTCGTCGGCGCCCGAGTAGACGACGACGAGGTGGTCGGTCGCGGCCGCGATCGCGTCGAGCAGGAGCTGGCGGTCCTCGGCGGCGGGGTCGCGCTCGCCGACGCGCGGGTCGCGGGCGAGGACGTCGTCGCCGTCCGCGCGGGTCTCGCGGGGGAAGACCTGGTCGTCCATGCCGAGCAGGCAGACCACGCGGTGGGGCACCGAGCGCATCGGCATCAGCGTCGCGACGGTGAGCGTGCCGGTGCGGAAGTTGGCGCGGGTCGGGCGCCCGGCCAGGCGGTCGCCGAGCACCGCGCGGACGTCGTGCAGCGTCATCACCGGGTCGTGCGGGGCGCTCTCGAGCACCGCGGTCAGCTCGGCGCGGGCCTGCGCGAGCTGCCAGGCGTCGGCCGGGACGGTGGCGGTGAGGCCGTCGAGGCCGCGGCGCAGCGCCTCGATCCACGCCGTGAGCGGCTGCTCGCCCCGCAGCTCCTCGACGACCGCGCCGACCCGGTCGACCAGCTCGCCGAGGCGCCCGACCAGCTCGACGTCGCTCGAGTCGACCTCGTCGAGGGGCAGCGCGTCACCCAGCCAGTCGCCGCCGTCGGCGGACATCGCGACGCCGACGAGCAGGCGGTCGAGGCCCTGCGACCAGGTGTTGTCGGGGAACCGCGCGAGCGAGAACGCCTGCCGGTGCGGGGCGTCGAGGCCCCAGCGCACCCCGGCGCGCTCGGCGAGCTCACGCAGCCGCGGGAGGTCCTCGTCGTCGAACCGGAAGCGGCGCCGGACGGGGTCGGACTCGGCGAGGTCGAGCAGCTGCGAGGCGGTGATCCGCGCGTCGGCGAGGTCGAGCAGGGTCGCGAGGGTGCCGAACAGCGGGTTGACCTCGCGCAGCGACCGGTCGGCGAGCCGGACCCGCAGCCGGTGCCCGGGGTGCGTCGCGCCCTCGCCGTCGCCGGGCCCGAAGCACGCGGTGACCAGCGGCGCGAACGTCTCGATGTCGGGGCACAGGACGATGACGTCGCGCGGCTCGAGCGTCGGGTCGGCGCTCAGGAGGCCGAGGATCGTCTCGCGCAGGACCTCGACCTGGCGGTCCGGGCCGTGGCAGCGGTGGATGTGGATGCTGCCGTCGTCGGTGGCGGGCCGGCCCGAGGGTGCGCGGTCGTGGCGCAGGTCGTCCTGCAACTGCCCGAGCAGCGTCGTCGGCGCCTCGTCGCGCCCGTGGTGGTGGTCGGCCCGCTCGGCGCGCCCGGGGCGGGCGAGGCGCAGCTGGAGCTCCCGGACGTCGCGGCCGAGGCTCGCGAGCAGGGGATGGGCGACGGACCGGGCGCTGGTGTCGTCGGCGCGGCGCTCGGCCTCGTGGCCCTCGAGGCGCTTCCACAGCGCGGGCGACGGGTGCGGCAGCCAGAGGTGCACGTCGTGGTCGACCGCCACGGCGTCGAGGACCGTCAGCTCGGTGGCCGACAGCCGCGTGGCGCCGAAGAGGGAGAGCCGTCGGGGAAAGCCGGTCGGCGTCCCGATGTCGGCGACCGTCTCGGCAGGGCTCGTGGCGTCGAGGCGGGCGCGCAGCCGCCGCCACAGCTCGGGCTGCCAGCGGAGATCGGCCGGAGTGCCGGAGTCGTCGCCGGCGGCCCAGGCGCGGACGAGGGCGGGCCGGTGGTCGGCGTACCTCGTGAACAGCCGGGCGAGGTGTCGCGCGGCCGCGAACCGGCGTCCCTTGCGCGTGCCGCTCGGGTCGCCGACGCCGAGGAATGCGCCGAGCGGGGCGCACCAGGGCTCCTCGGCGCACTGATCGATCGTCTCCAGCAACGGCCAGACGAGGCGTTCCGGGCGCCACGGGTCGTCGTCGGGCACCCCGAGCACCCGCCCGACCACCTCGGACGGCGACGGGAACGCGACGTTGGCGCACACCCCGTCGTCGCCGCTCGTCGTCCCCAGCCGGTGGGCGAGACGCTGCGCGAGCCACCGCTCGATCCCGCGCGTCGGCACCGACACGAGCTCGGCCTGGAAAGGGTCGTCGAGCGGGTCGTCCAGCACGTCGGCGAGGGCCTCGACGAGGTGGTCGGCCCGCTCCGCCCGGTGCACGTGCAGCACGCCCGACACCTCCCCCTCCCGCTTCCCGACGACGCTAGACGAGGGTCCCGACAGCCCCGGTCTCCGGGGGCGCGCGTGTCTCTTGACCTCGACCGTTGTTCAGCGTCGAGCCTCGGGGCATGGACGTGGTGCAGGTCGAGAGATTCGGTGGGCCCTCGGTGTTGCGGCCGGCGACGGTGCCCGACCCGGTGGCCGGCGCCGGCGAGGCGGTGATCGAGGCGACCGCCGCCGACGTGATGTTCCTGGACACCCTGCTGCGCTCGGGCTGGGGCGCGGGCTTCTTCCCGCTCTCGCCGCCGTACGTGCCGGGGAGCGGGGTGGTGGGGCGCGTCGGTGGCCGGCGGGTCGTGGCGGACACGAAGCAGGACGTGGGCGGCGCGGAGGTCCCGGTCGGGGGCTACGCGTCGCGGGCCGTGGTGCCGTCGTCGGAGCTGATCCCGGTGCCTGCGGGTCTCGGTGACCATGCCGCGGTCGCGCTCCTCCACGACGGTCCGACGGTGCAGTTGCTGCTGGAGGCCGTTTCGGCGACGGCGGGTTCGCGGGTGCTCGTGATGGCGGCGGCCGGCGGGGCGGGGGTGCTGCTCGTGCAGGAGCTGACCCGCCGCGGGGTGGAGGTCGTCGCTGCCGCTCGTGGTGCTTCGAAAACAGAAGTACTTCGCTCGCTCGGCGCGGCCCAGGTCGTGGACTACGGGGAGCCCGACTGGGCGGACCGGGTCGGGACCGTCGGGGCGGTGCTGGACGGGGCGGGGAGCGCGCTCGGGCGCGCGGCGTTCTCGCTGGTGGCGGACGGCGGGCGGTTCGTGTCGTACGGGACGGCGGGCGGGGAGTTCGCTGTTCCGGACGCGTCGGACGCTGCCCGGCGCGGGATCGCGGTGACGGGGCTGACCGACCTGCCGCGACTGGACCGGGCGCGGCGCCGTGAGCTGGTGGAACGGACGTTGGAGGAAGCCGCGGCCGGTCGGTACCGAACCGTCATCGGGCAGACCTTTCCGCTGGAGCACGCCGCCGACGCGCACGCGGCGATCGAGGCCAGGAAGACGGTGGGGAAGACGTTGCTGGTGCCGTAACCGAAGGTTGCTCACTTCCCGTCCGATGACGGCAAGGCGGTGGCGACCTCCTCGGCAATGCGCTGCGCGGCGTCGCACGGACCGCCGGACGCTCCTCCGCTGACGTCGACGATGTAGCCCTGCTGAGGGGCCGTACCGATGGTCATCACACAGGAACTCGAGCTCGGCGAGCTCTGTTCTCGCGTAGCCGGCAGCCCCGTAATCGTCAGCGGTTCGAAGACGGGAAATTGGCGCACTCGGTAGGTGTCGACGAGAACGTCGCGGTTCGGGATGACGATGAGGCTGACGTACTGCCCGCCCTCCCTGCTTCGCCAATCGCATGACCGCTCGCCCGTGACGGTCGTCCTGCCCTGCCCGCGGCTGCTCAGCCCGAGGGCGTCAAGACGCGCGCCGGTCAGAGGGCCGCTACAAGGGTCCGCCGCGAACGGAGCGACGTCCTTCGGCGCCGTCACACGAGGCGCCCCGAACCGTCCGTCATCGACCGGTGCCGGCGGCGTCGAGTGCTGCCCGCAGGCGATTGCAGTCACGAGCACCGCGGAAAGCATCAGGAGACGCCCGGTCATGGGGTGGACCGAAGCTCCCGGCCAGCATTCGAGTCGCTCTGTCGGTAGGCGTCGAACCCGGCGCGAAGATCCTCGATCATCCGACCGACCTCGTCGATCCCGGCATCGAGAGCATCCGCGAACGACCCCGCATCGCCTTGGGCCTTGAGCCCGAGCGCGCGTGCCGCGTCGAGGCTGACCTCATCGCGGGCGCCTGGGTCCACCTGCGTCAGCAACGCAGCGTCCTGTCTGATCCTCCGCAGCTCCTCGAGTGCGGCCTCCAGCTCCCCGATCGCCTGAGGTGCTCGGGTGATGTCGACGCTGAAGGACCCCTTGGCGTCCAGGCCCCGGGCTGGGTCATGGGCGTCGTCCCTCCTCCCGGCTGTCGATCAGCCAGAACGCTAGCGAGCGCGACGTGGTCGTGGGGTCGCTTCACCCGAACCCGACCCGAGGTGGTCGGGAGCAACCGTGTCCTGAGGACACGGGTTGCTGGAACTACTTGCCGGGGAGGGGAGGAAGAGCGGCAACGATCCGCTCGGCGATTCGTTGCCCGCCGATGCATGGAGTCCCCGCGTCCCCTGCACCTGCGTAGGCCGAGAAATTCACGATGAACCCCTGTTGATCTGCGGTTCCCACTGTCGTCGAGCACGTCAACGAGTCCGAGGAGCTCTGTTCGAACGTCGCCGGTAACCCGCCGATCACCGTCGGCCGGAAGATGGCGAACTGCCGAGCGCGGTAGGTGTCGACCAGGACGTCGCGCGCTGGCACGACGATCAGCGCGACTCTGCTGCGATTCCCCGTCCCCTGCCGAACACAGGACTGTTCGCCAACCATCAAGGTGCGGAGATCGCCTTCGGAGCTGAAGCCGAGGCCGGACCAATCTGGGCTCGTCAGCGGCCCCGAACAGGGGTCTGTGGCGAAGGGCCGGATGTCGCGGGGCGCCTCCACTGCCGGCGCTCCAAAGCGATCATTAGATCGTGGAGCTGGTGGTTCCTGCGACGAACAGCTTGCGACCGCCACCAGCAGCCCGAGAAGGAGCGCGAACCTGATCATTGCGATTGGTGGAACGACTCGCGCCCGGCGTCGTCGCCACTCTCGTAAAGATCGAAACTGGCCCTCAGCGCCTCGAGCATGCGGTCAACCTCGTCGATTCCTGAGTTGAGCGCGTCCATGAACGCGTGCGGGCCGCCGACCGCGGTCTGGCCCAGTGCTCGGGCGGCGTCAAGACTCACCTCGTCACGTGCGCCCGCATTCACCTGCCCAAGAAGCTGAGCCTCGTCCCTGATGCTCTCGAGTTCCGCGCGCGCCTGCTCCAACTCCCGGATCGCGCCCGGCGCCTGCGAGATGTCGACGCTGAAGGATCCCTTGTCGCCCAGGCCGCCGGGTTCGGTCACGGCGCGGTCCTCCTCCCGCTCGTCGAGCGGATCTCACGCTAGCGATCGGAGGCCCGACGCGGGTGTCGTTCGGCCCAGATCGCCACCCCGGTGACGATCCCGGTCAGATGTGACACCGATCGTCACCCGGACAGCGATCACCGCTCCGCGTCGTGCACCAGCAGCGCGATCTGGGTGCGGTTGTCGAGGTCGAGCTTCGACAGCACGTGCGAGACGTGCGCCTTCACGGTCGCGACGCTCATATACGCCTCGGCGGCGATCTCCGCGTTCGAGCACCCGCGGGCGATGGCGTCGGCGACGTCGCGTTCACGATCGCTCAGGGACCGCAAAGAAGCCCGGGCCTTCTCCCGCGTGCTCTCTTCCGCCCCGGCGCGCTCCATCAGCCGGCGGGTGACGGTCGGGGACAGGATGGGGTCGCCGAGAGCCACTCGCTGCACCGCATCGACGATCTGCGCTGGCGGTGTGTCCTTCAGCAGGAAACCGCTGGCGCCGGCGCGCAGGGCGTGGAGCACGTTCTCGTCGCTGTCGAAGGTCGTGAGCACGACGACCTCGGGCGGATTCGGGCGCTCGCGCAGTCGCTTCGTCGCCGCCAGACCGCCGACGCGCGGCATGCGCAGGTCCATCAGCACGACGTGCGGGGCGTGGGCGTCGACGAACCCCGGCACCTCGTCGCCGTCGGAGGCCTCGCCGACGACGCGGATGCCGTCGGCGCCGTCGAGCATCATGGTCAGCGCGCCGCGGACGAGGGCGTCGTCGTCGACGACGAGCACGCGGATCTCGTCCTCGGAGCTCACGCCGGCCACGGTAGTTCCGCGATCACCCGGAAGTCGCCGTCGGACGTCACGCCGTGCTCGAGGCGCCCACCCACGGACGCCGCGCGTTCACCGAGCCCGACGAGACCGGTGCCGCGCCCGTCGGACGACGCCCGCGGGTGCGGCACCCGGTTGCGGACCTCCACGCGCAACGCCTCACCCGGACCGCCCGCCACGACGACGGCAACCGCCTCCCCCGCCGCGTGCTTCCGCGCGTTGGTCAGGCCCTCCTGCACGATCCGGTACGCCGTGCGACCGAGGGTGTCGGGGACGTCGGTGACCCGGTTGTCCAGCTCCACCGTCACCCCGGCCTCACGCGACTCGCCCACCAGGGACGGGAGGTCGGCGAGGGTCGGTTGTGGGGGTCCGTCCCCGCTAAGCAGGTCGTCGGCCCGCAGGACCCCGATGACCTCCCGGAGCTCCTCCAGCGCCTGGTGCGCACCGGCCCGCACGACGCTGGCGGCGCGGGCGACCTGCTCGGCGGACGCGTCCGGCCGGTACTCCAAGGCGCCCGCCGACGCCGCGACCAGCGAGAGCCGGTGACCGAGGACGTCGTGCATCTCCCGCGCGATCGTCGCGCGCTCGTGACGGCGGGCCGCGGCGACCCGCTCCGCCTGCTCCTCCTCGGCACGCTGCTCGCGCTCGACCCGGGCCGCCTCCCGCAGCCGGATCAGCGCCCCCCAAGCGACGAGCGCGAGATGGACGGCCACGTCGATCACCAGCAACCAGCCGTAGGGCAGGCCCGGGATCGGGCGGACGATGCCCTGGATCGCGTGCGCGACGGTGCTCGCGAGGCCCACCCACACCGCGACCGACAGCGGGCGCTGCGACGCCACCCGCAGGACCGCGATCGTCGCGGCGGGCGTGGCGGCGGGCGAGAACGCGGCGAGTACGGCCATGCCCAGTGCTCCGGGGACCGGCCACCGGACCAGCACCGGCACCAGCGCGCACGCCAGGAGCGTCGCCACGACGTCGGTGACGATGAACGCGAGCGACGCGCGGGTGTCGGTACGGCTGAGGACGGTCAGGCCGCCGAGCACCGCGACGACCAGCAGCACGGTCACCGTGGCCCAGCGCTGCTCCCGACGACCGGCCTCCACGTCGCGGAGCGTAGGCGGCGGTCGACCGCTCACACATCAGACGAAAGTCGACCCGCCGTTCACTCCTGGCGCATCGCGTTGGCGTGCACGGCGTCGCGGACGTACTGCGCCAGCCCCGGCGCCTGGTCCTCGTAGGTCTTCCGGAACCGCTCGTCGTTGACGTACATCCGCGAGATGCAGGCGTGGAACTCCGGCGAGCAGTCGAAGAACCACCGCGCCATGTGCTGCCGGTGGGCCTCCGCGACGTCCATCGCGTGCTCGCCGTCGGCGGGCTCGCCGGCCTGCAGGGCCGCGACGAAGCGGGCGTTGACGTCGTCCGTCTCCGCCTTGATCGTCTCCCAGTCGGCCTTCGTGTAGCGCGCGGTGCGCTGCTGGGACTGGCGCCACGCCTCGGTGTCGCCCCAGCGCTCCTGCGCCTCCTGCTGGTACTCCTCGGAGTAGCCGTCGCCGAACAGCTCGCGCTGCTCCTCACGCGTCAGCTGGATGCCGGACACTTCTGCCTCCAGGGCTCGGTCGATGGCCGTGACGAGCTCGGTGAGCTCGCCCAGCCGGGACGTGACCGCGGCCCGTTGCCGGCGCAGGTGCGCGGCGACGTCCGCGTCGGGGTCGTCGAGGAGGACGGCGACCTCCTCGAGCGCGAACCCCAGCCGCCGGTAGACCACCACGTGCCGCAGGCGCACGAGGTCCTCGTCGGTGTAGATCCGGTACCCCGACGCACTGCGGCGGCTCGGGCGCAGGAGCCCGATCTCGTCGTAGTGGTGCAGGGTCCGCACCGTCACCCCGGAACGCTCGGCCACCTGGCCGACCGTCCACTGCGTGGTCGATCGGGTGGTCCCCGGTGCCGTCTCGGTCATGGGAACCACCCTCGGCCCTCTCGTCGCGTGAGGGTCAAGTGTCGCCTCAGGCGACCCCTTCCGGCGAGGCCCCGGACACCTGGACGCCGTCGGCGGTGATCTTCTCGATCTCGGCGAGGTCGTCCTTTGACAGTGACACGTCCACCGCGGCCAGCGAGCGCTCGATGTTCTTGTCCGACCGCGCGCCGACGATCGCGACGTCGATGCCGTCCTGGGCGAGCACCCACGCGATCGCGAGCTGGGAGACCTCGCAGCCCTTGTCGGCGGCGAAGGACTTCAGGCGCTCGACGACCTCGAGGTTGGTCCGGAACTTCTCGCCGTTGAAGGCGGAGGCTTGCGCGCGCCAGTCGGAGTCCTCGAAGGTGGTCGAGGTGTCCATCGTGCCGGTCAGCAGCCCCGAGCCGAGCGGGCTGTAGACCAGCGTGCCGATGTCGTGCTGGCGCACGTACGGGAGCACGTCGTCCTCGATGCCGCGGCGGAACAGGTGGTACGGCGGCTGCAGCGTCTCCACCGGCCGGCGACGGTCGAACGCGGCCATCTGCTCGGCGGAGTAGTTCGAGACCCCGATGTGCCGGATCTTGCCCTCGTCGACCAGTTCCTGCAGGTAGCCCGCCGTGTCCTCGAACGGTGTCTGCTCGTCGGGCCAGTGCACCTGGTAGAGGTCGACGTGGTCGATCTTCATCGCCTTCAGGGACGACTCGACGCCCGAGCGCAGCCACTCCCGGCGGGAGTCGCGCGGACGGTCGGTGCCGGGGTTGATGCCGCCCTTGGTGGCGATGACGACCGAGTCGCGGTCACGGTCCAGCTCGCTGCGCAGGGCGTTGGCGAGCACCTCCTCGGACTCGCCGAACCCGTAGGCCTGGGCGGTGTCGAAGAAGTTCACGCCGAGGTCCAGCGCGTGCCGGATCGCCCGCTGCGCGGCGTCCGCGTCGTAGGAGCCCCACTCGCCGGAGACCTGCCAGGTGCCGAACGCGATCCGCGACACCTGCAGGTCGGTCTTGCCCAATCGCGTCGTCTGCATGCTCATCGCGTACCCGGGTGAGCGCGGTCGGGAACGACCTCACGGCAGGAGGAGCGTCGAGTCACCGAACTCGTGCCAGAGGTAGCGCTCGGCGACCGCGGCCTCGTAGGTCCGTCCGACGAGCCCCGGACCGGCCACGGCCTCGAGCAGCGCGAGGTGGCTCGCCTCGGGCTCGTGCAGCCCCGAGATCAGGCCCGTGATCGTGCGGGCGGGACGGTGGGCGCCGAGGACGAGGTCGGTCCACCCGTGTCCCGGGGACACGGTGCCGTCGGGTGCGGCGACCGTCTCCAGCGCCCGCACGACCGTCGTCCCGACCGCGACGACCCGCGATCCGGCCGCGTGCGCCGAGTTCACCAGCCGCGCCGTCGTCGGCGGCACCGTGTAGCGCTCGGGGGTCGGCGGCTCGTGCTTCTCGGGGCTCGACACCCCGGCGTGCAGCACGAGCGGCGCCACCGTCACGCCGCGGGCCATCAGCCGCACGAGCAGCTGCTCCGAGAGCGGCCGGCCGGCGCTCGGCATCTCGGCGCTGCCGGGCTCGGTGGCGTAGACGGTCTGGTGGTCGGCGAGCGGGTAGCGGCCCTCGAGGTGCCCGTACGCGATCGGGCGCCCGTAGGTCGCGAGGTACCCGGCCAGCCCGACCAGCGGCCACGGGCGCGCCCGCCACAGCCGCCGCGGGGCGAGCTCGTCGGGGTACGGCGCGACCAGTGTCAGCACCACGCCGGGCAGCCCGAGCCGGTCGCCGGGAGCGACGTCGCGCTCGGGGCCGTCGGGACGGCGCGGCTCGACGACCCAGTCGCCCTCGTCGAGCGCCGTCGCGACGTGCAGCGTCATCGGCCGCCCGTCGTGGTGCCGGACGTCGAGCGCGGCCGGCAGCGTCGCGGAGGTGTTGACGACGAGCAGGTCACCCGGGTCGAGGACGGCCGCGAGCTCGCAGAAGCGCCGGTGCTCGACGCGATCGGGGCGGGCGACGAGCAGTCGCACCCCGTCGCGGGCGAGTCCGCGGTGCTCGGGCGGCTCGTGCGCCTCGGCTCCGGGCGGCAGGACGAACCGGGTGGACGGCAGGACGGAGACGGAGCTCCGCGGAGCTCGACCATCGAGAAGATTCACGACGTCACCGCCGGGGTCAGGTCGGCGGCGCGGTAGCGGCCGCTCGGGTGGTCGCCGTCGACGAGGACGCGCAGCGCGGGGACGACGGTCTCGGGCTCGGGGCGGTCGCTGATGTCCTCGTCCGGGAACGCCTCCTGGTGCATGACGGTGCGCATGTCGCCGGGGTCGACGACGAGCACGCGCCACTGCGGGTTCTCGACGGCGAGGACGGAGCCGAGGAACTCCAGCGCCGCCTTCGACGTGCCGTAACCGCCCCAGCCGTCCATCGGCTCGGCGCCGGCGTCGGACGTGATCGCGAGGATCCGTGCGCCCGGACGCAGCAGCCCGCGCAGCGCCTGCACGAGCCCGAGCGGGGCGAGGACGTTGACGCGCAGGACCCGTTCGAGCACGTCGAGGGGGTAGTCGGCGAGCTGCGGCTGCGGGCTCGGCCCGAGCAGGCTCGCGTTGAGGACGAGGACGTCGAGGCCGCCGAGGTCGTCGACGGTCTCGGCGAGCTCCGCGCGGTGGACGGGGTCGGCGACGTCGCCGGGGACGCTCACGACGTCGGGCAGCCCCGCGACCGCCGCGGCGAGCTCGTCGCCGTGCCGTGCGTCGACGACGACCCGCCAGCCGTCGGTCGCGAGGTCCGCGGTGAGGGCGCGGCCGAGTCCGCGGGACGCGCCGGTGATGAGTGCGGTGGGTCGGTGTTCGGTCATGCTCTCGACGGTGCGACCTGCACAAAGGTCGAGGTCAAGCACCGGTTCCGCGGAACCGCACCCGACGCCGCGGTGGTCGTGCCAGCCTGCCGTCATGGCCGGCGGCTTCGCGGTGGATCCCGACGCGCTGCACCGCGCGGCCGAAGGCGTACGGGCCACGGTCGAGCAGGTCGAGGTCGGGCGCCTCGACGGCGTCGGGAGCGCCGCCGGTCACGACCGGCTCGGCGACGCGATCGGCGAGTTCGCGACGCGATGGCAGCAGGGTGTCGAAGCCCTGGCCGAGGACGGCCGGGCGATCGCCGAGCGCCTGGCCGCCGCCGAGGCCGGGTACCGCCGCGTGGACGGCGCAGGCGCTCGGGGGCTCGACGGCCTGCTGCGCGGTGCAGGTCCCGATCCCGGTGGCGGGTGACGTGCCGGAGCTCGGCGCGACCGACGATCCGGCGACCCTGATCCCCGGCGACCCCGCGGTGCTGCGATCGGCCGGAGGCACCTATCACCGCTACGCCGGGATGCTCCGCGACGCCGCGGCCGGGCTCGGGCAGGTCGCTGCGCCGGAGGGGTGGTCCGGGCCCGCCGCCGACGGCTTCCGCGCCGCGTTCCACCCCGAGCCCCGGCGGTGGCAGGACGCGGCGACGGCCTTCGTCGAGGCGGCGCGAGCGGTCGACGACCATGCGGCGGCGCTGGAGTGGGCGCGGGGACGGGCCGGCGACGCCGTGGCGCGGTGGGCTGCCGCGGGGGCCGCGTCGGAGGCCGCGCGGACTCAGTACGACCGGGCGATCGCCGCCGGCGCGACGCCGACACCCTTCGTGGACCCGGGGGAGACCGCACGTGTCGACGCGCAGGCCGTCCTCACGCAGGCCCGCCGGCACGTGCGGGAGTCCGGCGACCGGTCCGCCGCTGTTGTCACGGCCGCGTGCGCCGCCGCCCCGTCGGCACCGGGATTCTGGGGTCGGCTCGCCGATGGCACGGGAGCGGTCGCCGCCGACGCCGGGAACGCGCTCGCGTCGGTCGGCAACGCCCTGCTCGGCCACCCCGCGGACGTCGCGGCGATGGTCGCCGGTGGCGCGTTGGCCACGGTGAGCGCCGTGGGTGTCGTCGGCTCGGTCGCACTCGACGCCACGGGGGTCGGCGCCGTCGGCGGTGTCCCGCTCGGCGGCCTGTCGGCGGCCGGCGTGGCGACCGGCGTCGGTATCGCGGGAGTCGGCGCCGCCGACGTGGTGCAGCACGCCGTGACCGACGACCGCGTCGCCCCGTTCAGCGTCGCCGCGGATGCTGATGCGGGCGCGGACGTGCCGCTGAGCCCAACGGAGCGCATCACCACCGCCGGCGTGCCCGGCGGACAGGAACGGGTCCGCGAGCTCCCCGACGAGCAGGCGGTCGAGGATCTCTACGACGACCTCGCTCGGGACGGCTCGCCGGTGGAGTGGAACCGCTACTCCGGCGAGACGCCGCTGCGTCTGGACGACGGCACGGAGATCGGGCTACGCCAGAGCACCCGGCATGGGAGCACCATCGACGTCAAGCTTCCGAACGGAGAGCAATGGAAGGTGCACATCCCGCGATGACCGAGGACGACGGCGCCGCGAAGGTGCTGCTGCGCGGCCTCTACGACGCGGTGAGCCTCGCCGAGGTCCGCTTCCTGGTCAGCCTGGCCGAGCCGGACGATGTCCCCTACCTCGAACGCGAGCCGGTCGCGCTCCGCGAGGCGAGCCTGCGCGCGATCGATCTCCTCGTCGGGCGTGGCCTGGTGGAGCTGGGCGACGTCGTGGCCGTGGCCGCTGTCCCGCCGGAGTCCGAGGACGGGAGACGCACCGGGCCGCCTCCGGTTCGTTTCGAGCCGTGGCCGCTGTCGAACGAGGAGGGCCTCGAGCGCATTCGCCGAGAATGGTGGGACCCGGAGCGCGACCTCGACCCCGGCAACGTGGTGTGGCTCCAGAACACGTCCACCGGGGACGAGGTCGCCCGCGCGATCGAGGCCGCCCGGCATGGATAGCCCAGGTCCGGAAAGACTCTTCGATTCCCGAAGCATCTCGAGAACCCGAGCCCCGGACATCGAGCCGTTCCTCCCCGGCCCCGACCGCAGTAGCGTCGCCCGGCACGGAGGACGGGACATGGACATACGGGAACTCCGCTACGTGGTGACGCTGGCGGAGGAACGGCACTTCCGGAAGGCGGCCGAGCGGCACTACATCGCTCCGCAGGCCTTCGGGCGGCATGTCCGTGCCCTCGAGAAGGAGATCGGCGCGCGGCTGTTCGACCGCACGAGCCGGCGGGTCGACCTCACGCCCGCCGGGGTGCGGCTGGTCGAGCGGGCCCGGGACGTGCTGGCGCGGGTCGACGACCTCGCCGCCGCCGTCCGCGACGCGCCGCCCGCGCACGACGACGGGGTGGTGCGCGTCGGCGTCCTCGGGTTCGGGGCCGCCGACCGCTGGCCGGCGCTGCGCCGGCTCGTCCAGGCCCAGCTCCCCACCAGCACCCTCGTGCACATCGAGCTGGACTGGGACTCGCAGTTCGACGCCGTGCGCGAGGGCGAGGTCGACGTCGCCGTGGTCCACGACGTCGGGCCGGTCGACGGGCTGGGCCTCGACCACGTGCTGACGGCCGGACGGGTCGCCGTGGTGCCGGTCGCGTCCCCGTTCGCCGACGCGGAGCGGCTCGACGAGGACGACGTCGCGGGCTCGGCGTGGGTGCGCCCGGTCGGGCGTCACCCCGGTCTCGGACGCTGGGCCGGCCCGGCGACGCAGGTGTCGCGCCGCAGCCCGATGGTGCGCACCCCGGCCGCGATCCCCGCGGCGGTGGCGACGTCGGGGATGCTTGGCATCCACGGCGACCCGGCCCGGCGGTTCTTCGCCCGCCCGGACGTGCGCTTCGTGCCGCTGGCGGGCGAGGAGTGCCACGTCTCGGTGGCCACCCGCGTCGGCGACACCTCCCGCACGGCGCTGGCGTTCCGCCAGGCGGCGGAGCTCGTGGGCGTGTCAAGCCCGGATCGCAACCGAACCGGCACCTGATCCGCGACGCGATCCGCGCCACGGTGGCTTCCACGACCCCGACGACGTGGGAGGCCCACGATGCCCCGCCGGCTCAGCGACCACTTCGGCCACCTGTTCCCGACGACCGCGGTGGGCTCGTACCCGCGGCCCAAGTGGAACACCTTCGACCTCGGCGGCGAGGACATCCGCGTGGCGATGCGCCGCGGTGACTTCGCCGAGGCCTACTCCGACGGCGTCCGCGCCATGATCGGCGACCAGATCGACGCCGGGATCGACCTGCCGACCGACGGGCACCTCTGGTACGACCGCCACGAGGGCTTCATCTCCTCGTTCCTGCTCTACCCCGCCTACCACCTCGACGGCGTCACGGTGGAGCCCGCGCCGAACCACCTGTTCGACATGTTCGGCGCCGAGACCGCAGCGCCGTTCGCCGGCACGTGGAGCGAGGTCGCGGTCGACGGGCCGATCGGGCGCGGCACGATGCACCTCGCCGACCTGTGGAGCGCCGCGCGCGCCGTGAGCCCCCGCACCGTGAAGTTCGCCAGCGGCATGGGCCCGGCCAACATCGCCGGCTGGCTGACCGACCGCCACTACCACGACAAGAAGGCGCTCTACCGCGACCTCGCGGCCGCCTACAACGCCGAGTTCAAGGACGCGGTCGCGGCCGGGGTCGAGGTGCTCCAGCTCGACGACGTCGGCTTCACGCTGCACCAGCCCGAGGACTACCCGCTGGTCCTCGAGACGCTCAACCAGGCCCTCGAGGGCGTCGACGCCCTGACGATCTTCCACATCTGCCACCTGGCCAGCGGCGTCCCGGTCGGCATCACGCCGTACGCGGGCTTCCACGAGCTCGTCGCGAACGAGCTCCAAGTCGACGCCGTCGAGTACGCGTTCGCCGAGACCGGCTTCCCCGACGACGACTTCGCCCTGTGGTCGCGCTTCCCGAGCGACAAGGGCATCGGGGTCGGCTGCATCGACATCAAGCGGCTGGTGGTCGAGACCCCCGAGGCGATCGCCGCCGGGGTGCGCAAGGCCCTCGAGCACGTCTCGCCCGACCGCGTGCACCTGACGTCGGACTGCGGCCTGTTCTCCTTGGCGCGGCCGATGGCGCGCGGGAAGCTCGTGTCGATGGCCAGGGCCGCGGAGCTGCTGCGGGCCGAGTTCGGCTGAGGAGGGTTCTTGCGCTGGAGCACGTTCCGTACCGCGGACGGCGACGAGCGGGTGGGCGTGTGGCAGGGCGGCCTGCTGCACCCCGTCCGGAGCACCTCGTCGCTGCTCGAGCTGGTTGCGCGGGAGCGGCTGGACACGGCGGCGCAGGAGGCGGCGGACGAGCCGGGCATCGACCCGGCCACCGTCACCCTCCTCGCCCCGATCCCGCGCCCGCCGTCGATCCGCGACTTCATGGCGTTCGAGGAGCACGTCGTCACGGCGAGCGCCGCGATCGGGCTGACGGTCGATCCGCTCTGGTACTCCCAGCCGGTCTTCTACTTCACGAACCCGGCGTCGCTGCGCGGCGCGCACGACGACGTCGCGATCCCGCCCGGCAGCGAGGCGCTGGACTACGAGCTGGAGATCGCCGCGGTCATCGGGCGCGAGGGCCGGGACCTCGCGCCCGACGCGGCCGGGGCGTACATCGCGGGCTACGTGCTGTTCTGCGACTGGAGCGCCCGCGACCTGCAGGGCGCCGAGATGAAGCTCAACCTCGGCCCGGCCAAGGGCAAGGACTTCGCGTCGAGCTGCGGGCCCTGGATGCTCACGCCCGACGAGCTCGTCCCGTCCGCGGCGATGGCCGCGTCGGTCAACGGCCAGGACTACAGCGCCGGGCGCCTCGACTCCCTCTACTGGAGCTTCGCCCAGATGATCGCCTACGCGTCGCGCGGCACCCGCGTCGTCCCGGGGGACCTCATCGGCTCGGGCACGGTCGGCACCGGCTGCCTGCTCGAGCTCTCCCGGGTGCACGGCGCCGAGGCCTACCCCTGGTTGCAGGCCGGCGACCGCGTGCACCTCGAGGCCGACGGTCTCGGTGCGATCGACGCGGGGATCGTCCCGGGCGTCGACCCGATCCCGCTGAAGGAGACGTAGTGAGCTCCCGTCACGACGACATCACCGTCCCGGGACCCCCGCGCCGCGAGGAGGTCTCCGACGGCATCCACGCCTACGTGCAGCCCGACGGCACGTGGTGGATCAACAACACCGGCTTCGTGGTGGGCCCGCAGGGCGTGCTCGCGATCGACGCGTGCTCCACCGAGCGGCGCACCCGCGCGTTCCTCGACACCATCGCCTCGGTGACCGACCGCCCCGTCCGCACGCTGGTGAACACCCACCACCACGGCGACCACACCTTCGGCAACGCGCTGTTCGGCGGCGCCGCGATCGTCGCGCACGAGCGTGCCCGCGCCGAGGCCATCGCGTTCGGCCCGGCCCGCGAACTGCCCTACTGGCAGAACCCCGAGTGGGGCGACCTCCCCCTCGACCCGCCGTTCGTGACCTTCACCGACCGCGTCGCGGTCTACTCGGGCGACCTGCGCGCCGAGGTCGTCCACGTCGGCACCCCCGCGCACACGACCAACGACACGATCGTCTGGTTCCCGGAGCGCTCGACGCTCTTCTGCGGCGACCTCGTCTTCAACGGCGGCACGCCGTTCCTGCTGATGGGGTCGGTCGCGGGCGCGGTCGACGTCCTCGAGAACGTCCTGAAGCCGCTCGCGCCACAGACCACCGTCCCCGGCCACGGGCCCGTCTACCACGACCAGGCCCCGCTCGACGCGACGCTGGACTACCTGCGCTTCGTCCTCGACGTCGCCGAACGCGGCCGCGCCGCCGGCGTCACCCCGCTGCAGGCGGCGCGCGACACCGACCTCGGTCGGTTCACGGACTGGCCCGACGCCGAACGCATCGTCGGCAACCTCCACCGCGCCTACGCCGAGCTCGACGGGCTCGACCGCGGCGGGCAGATCGACGTCTTCGCGGCGTTGGACGACATGGTCACCTACCACGGCGGCCCGCTGACCTGCTTCGCCTGACACCGGGCACGCGGTCGGCGATCTCGGCGCACCGGTGCCGCTCGACCTCGACGCCTGGGCCCCGCTGAGATGCTTCGGTTTCCGAAGCGTCCCCGTCGACCTCGCCGTCCACCGATCGACGGCCACCACGACACGGCCTCCCGTCCGGTGTCACCCTGGGCCGCGTCGGTCAGGGAGGCGATGCATGACGACGATCTCCGGCGCCCAGGTGTTCGACGGGAACGACGTGCTCGGTCCCGCAAGCGTGACGATCGAGGGCGGGATCATCACCGACGTTCGCTCCGGGACGGCCGAGGGCGACGTCGACGGCCGTGGCATGACCCTGCTGCCCGGGCTGATCGACGCCCACGTCCACCTGCGCGGCGCCGGCAACCTCGGCCAGGACCTGCGGCACGGGGTCACCACCGTCCTCGACATGTTCTCCGCGCCGCCGCAGTTCACCGCGATGCTGCGCGGGCGCGCCGCGGCGCACACCCACGAGGCCGACCTGCGCAGCTCCGGGCTCATGGCCGGGGCGGTCGACGGCTGGCCCGCGGTGATGCTGCCGCCGGATCCGTCGGGCTGGCGGATGCCGGGGCTGTCCGGACCCGAGGACGCCGAGCAGTTCGTGGCCGACCGCGTCCGCGAGGGCTCCGACTATCTCAAGGTCTTCGTCGAGAACAGCGCCGACGTCGACCGCCCCGTCCTCAGCCCCGAGACCGTTGCCGCCGTCTGTGCCGCCGCGCGGTCGCACGGGCTGCTGACCGTGGCGCACGCGCCGACCCTCTGGGCTTTCCGCACGGCGATCGCCGCCGGCGTCGACGTCCTCACCCACGTGCCGCTCGACGGGCCGCTCGACGACGACCTCGACCTCGCCGGGCTCGTCGTCTGCCCGACCCTCGCCATGATGCGGGCCCGCGCCGACGCCCGGAGCACCGACGACCTGCTCGCCGACCCGCGCCTCCTCGCCGGCCACGACCCCGAGGTCGTCGCCGCTCTGCGTGCCGGGGACCGGGGCCACCTCCCGGTCAGCGACCGCCCCGGCACCGCGTACACCCACGCGGCGGAGAACCTCGCGCGCTTGGCCGACGGCGGCGCGACGATCCTCGCGGGCACCGACGCGAACGACGTCCCGGGCCACGCGGCGGCCGTGCTGCACGGGGCCTCGATGCACCTCGAGCTGGAGCTGCTCGTCCGCGCCGGGATGGCGACGCGGAACGTGCTGCGCGCGGCGACGGCGACGCCGGCGGACGTCTTCGGGCTCGGCGACCGCGGGCGGATCGCCGTCGGGCAGCGGGCGGACCTGCTGCTCGTCGCGGGCGACCCGCTCGCCGACATCACCGCGACCCGCGAGGTCCGGGGCGTGTGGCGATCGGGTGTCCGGCTTTCTGTCGCTGTCTAGCGTCGTCGCGAGACGCCCGGTGACATCGTGAGACATCCCGAGCATCCGGCCGTATGCCGCTCTCTTGCCTCGTCGCTAGACGGCCCGAGAGTTCACGATTCCGGGGCGAACAGGGCGGTCCGCGGCAGCAACCACCCCGCCTCGGGCCCGGCGCGCCAGGTGTCCACCGACCGGTGGTCCTCCTGCTCGACCTGACCGAGCGCCATGAGCAGGTTCGCGTCCCGGAGGAGGGCGATCATCATGTCCTCCTCGGTGAGCGGCTCGCCCTGGCGAATCCAGTAGAGCCCGAGCCCGTCGTACAGCGCGGACACGAGAGCCTGGGTCCGCTGCGGGCCCTCGACCAGCAGGATCCCCACCACTGTCTCGACGAGGAGTCGCCGGAAGCTGCCCGCCGGGAAGGCGGCGCGCAGGCGCCGCACGGCCTCGACGGGATCTGCCGCGCTCTTCGTCGGTGACAGGACCCCGTGCCGGGCGCGGGCGAGGCGGCTCCTGCGCACCAGATCGTGGACGACGACGAGGGGATGCAGGTCGTCCTCCCGTTGCGCCGGCGGCGCCTCGTCACCCCTGGGGTGCCACATCGGGTACCGCTGCTGGATCTGCCGCACGACCGTCCGTGGCAGCCGACCCTGCGGGGTCAGCTGCACGCCGCCGGCGATGGCGTCGAGCACGACCTGGACCCCCGCCGGAACGCGGCCGAGGACACGCTGCAGGCGCGCGCCGATCCGGTCGGCGTCGAACGGACGCAGCTCGCCGGCCTCGCGGGCCCGGGCGTAGCCGGTCGCTCCACCGATGTCGTCGAGCGGCTCGTCGCCCTCCCCGGACACGAGGCCCGGCTCGTCGTCGCCCGGACCGAGGACGGTGACCGTGAACGACCACCAGTCCCCGAAGTCGTAGACGTAGCTGAGCTCCGGCGCCACGGCGCTCAGGCGGACCTCGGTGGCGTCGACCAGCTCCTCGTCCGCGTCCTCGTCGATCGGGCCGTATCGGGCCTCGCCGGCACCAAATTCGTAGAGATGCGTGTCGACGAACCCGAGCGCCGCCTGCAGCAGGAGGTGGACCTCGGCGAGGGTCGACGTCGCGGGGACGTCGAGCACCCGCAGCAGCGGCGGCGTGATCTCGTCGAGCCGGACCTGGAGCCGTGTCGTGCGCACCGACCCACCTCACCACGCGTGAGATCCGCGCCGACCGGGGCCGTTTCGATCCTCAGGTCGGGTGATGAACCAGGACCTGATGGACCCGAGTACATCCTGGGCGGCGACACTGGATCCGACGGCAGCGGTGGAGAGGACCGATGGGCTGCCCGGGGGGAGGACCATGACGACGACACAGGATCTGCGGGTCGCGGCCGGGCTCGCGCCGCCGAGGGCGTTCGACGCCGCGTGCCGGATGGTCGTCGACTACCTCGCGCAGGTCGTGCCGCTCGACGCCTGGGCGGTCACGCGCGTGGCCGACGGGCAGCAGACGATGCTGGTCACCGCCGACGCGGGCTACGGCCTGGCGCCGGGGCTCAGCGCGCCGTGGACGGCGTCGATGTGCCAGTACATGGTGGCCGGCACGGCGCCGCGGATCGTGCCGGACACCCGCGACGTGCCCGACCTCGAGCGCATCGCCTCCGAGGCGGCCGCCCAGGGCATGGACGTCGGGACCTACGTCGGGACGCCGATCGTCACCGGCGACGGCGCGCTGTTCGGGACGGTCGTGGGCATGAACCGCGAGCCGGTCGACCCGCGTCTGGTCGACCAGGAGCCGCTGCTCGACCTGCTCTCGAGCCTGCTGTCGTCGGTGCTCGAGGCGGACACCGCCGCCGTCGACTCCGCGCGCGCCCTCGAGCGGGCGGTCAGCGACGCCGAGACCGACGCGCTGACCAGCCTGCTCAACCGCCGCGGCTGGGAGCGCTGGCTCGCGCGCGAGGACGACCGCTTCCGCCGCTTCGGCGACCCGGCCTCGGTGGTGATGCTCGACCTCGACGGGCTCAAAGAGGTCAACGACACCGAGGGCCACGACGCGGGCGACCGCCACCTGCGCCACTGCGCCGCCGTGCTCCGCTCGACGATCCGCAGCACCGACCCGCTCGCGCGCCTCGGCGGTGACGAGTTCGCGCTCGTGGCGCAGGTGGGCACCGAGGACGCCGAGCGGCTCGTCCTCCGGCTCCGCGACGCCCTCGACACCGCGGGCGTGCCGTGCTCGATCGGCACCGCGCCGTTCACGGTCGGCGGCGGCTTCCCCGGCGCCTGCGCCGACGCCGACGCACTGATGTACGAGAACAAGCGGGCCCGCCGCGGCGGCGACCGCAGCGTCCCGAGCCCCCGCCAGGACCCCCCGACCCTGCCGACCGCCTAGCCCGTGAGCTGGGCGGTCGCGGTCGCGGCGGCGTTGCGGATGTGGAGCACGCACGCGTCGGCGGCGGCCTCGGCGTCCCGGGCCTCGACGGCGTCGACGACGGCGCTCAGCTCCTGGGCGGCCTGCGTCGGGCGGCCCGGCGCGGACAGCGAGGTCGCGCGCAGCAGCCGCACCCGCGCCTGCAGGCCCGCGAGCGTCTGCTGGAGCGGACCGCTCGCCGAGCCCTCCATGAGCACCTCGTAGAAGCGGTCCTTGGCCGCGAGGTGGTCGCCGGCGGCCTCGGCGCTGCGCGCGATCTCGTCGACGGCCGCGCGCAGCGCGCGCACCTGGTCCTCGCCGGCGCGCTGGACGAAGCGGCGCACCGCGAGCGCCTCGAGCGAGGCGCGCATCTCGTAGATGTCGGCCGCATCGGACGCCGACAGCGAGGTCACCTCGGCCCCGCGCTGGGGCACGACGGTGACCAGCCCCTCGGCGGCGAGCTGGCGGATGACCTCGCGGACCGTGGCCCGCGAGACCCCGAGGTTCTCGGTGAGCTCGCGCTCGATGAGCCGCTCACCGGGACGTAGGCGCAGGTCGAGGATGGCCGCACGCACCCGGTCGGTGACCTGCTCCCGCAGCGGCGCGGCGACCCGCGGCAGCGGCTCCGGGCCCCAGACGGAGGACGACACGACGTCCATGGTCCCACCCGCGCCGATCAGCGACCGTCCGCCAGCTCGGCGAGGATCGGCGCCGCGGTGGTCGCGGCGTGGATGCCGACCACGCTCGCGATCTCGAACATCTCCAGGATCTCCGCGACCGTCGCGCCGTGGCCGAGCGCGTTGCGCAGGTGCAGCTTGAGCCCTGGCACGTACAGGTGGGTCGCCGAGGCGTCGAAGGCGCAGTAGACGAGCTCCTTGACCTTCGGCTCGAGCGTGCCGGTGTGCCACGGCACCGACGAGAACGCGACGTAGGCCTCGAACAGGTCCGGGTCCAGCTCGAGGATCTCGTCCCAGAACGTGTGCCAGTAGCCGCGGGTCTCGGTGAACTCGGCCTTGAGCCGCTCCTGGCGCTCGTCGAGGGGGGCCGGCCCCTCGCGCAGCCCCTCCTCGACGAGCACCTCGACCAGCAGCGGGACCCCGATGTTGGCCGCGTGGATGCCCAGCGTGCTCGTGAGCTCGAGGACCTCCATGATCTCCCCCGGCGTCGCCCCGGCGTCGAGGGCGGCGGCGACGTGCTGGCGGACGCCCGGCGTGTAGAGGTGGGTCGCGGCCGCGTCGACCGCGATGTACAGCAGCTCGCGCACCTTCGGGCTCAGGGCGCCGGGCTCGCGGCGCCACGGCACGGCCGAGAAGTCCAGGTAGGCGCGCACGAACGCGGGGTCGAGCTCGAGCATGTGCTGCCAGGGCTCGCCCCAGGTCCCGCGCACGCGGACGAACTCGTCCTTGATGGTCTGCTGCTCGTCGGTGAGCGTCATGACTGCCCCTTCTCTCCTGGGTCGAGCTCCCCCTATCGGCGTGCTCGTCTGTTTGCTCCGTCTCCCGACTCCCGCAGCCAGCGGGCGATCTCGGTGTGGTCGGCGCCCGGTCCCAGCGCGGCGAGGGCCTCGTCCCACACCGCGACGGTCGCCGCGGCGTGCCGGGTGGGGACGCCCGTGCTCCCGGCGAGCTCGAGGGCGATGTGGATGTCCTTGACCATGAGCCCGATGCCGAACCCGGCGCCGTAGGTGCCGGGCAGGATGTGGTTGGGCCACTTGTTCTCGGTCGAGCCGCTGCGTCCCGACGAGCCGTTGACCACCTCGAGCATCACCGCCGGGTCGAGCCCGAACTCCTCGCCGACGAGCACCGCCTCGGAGCTCGCGAGCAGGTGCGCGGCCGACATCAGGTTGTTCAGCGCCTTGAGCGCGTGCCCCGCGCCGACCGGCCCGACGTGGCGCGGGCGCCCGATCGCCGCGAGCACCGGCTCGAGGTCGGCGACGACGTCGTCCGGCCCGCCGACCATGATCGCGAGCGTCCCGGCCCGGGCGCCGGAGACGCCGCCGGAGACCGGGGCGTCGATCAGCACGCGGCCGTTCTCGGCCAGCTGGGCGGCCAGCGCCCGCGTGCGCAACGGCTCCGACGAGCTCATGTCGACGATCACCCGGGCGGCGTCCAGCTCGGCGACCACGGACTCGACGACGTCGGAGTTCGGCAGGCACAGCAGCACCGCGTCGGCGCCGGGCGCGGTGTCGGCCGCGTCGTCGACGACCACCGCGTCCGGCACCGCCGCGGCGAACGCCCCCCGCGCGTCCGCCGCCGCGTCGTAGGCCCGGACGGTCACGCCGGCGTCGACGAGACGCGACGCCATCGGCGTGCCCATGTGCCCGAGGCCGACGAACCCCACCGTGGTCACGTCCGCCCCTCCTCGTCCAGCACCTTCTCCGCGACCCGGAACGCCTCCAGGCCCGCCGGCGCCCCGCAGTACACGGCGGCCTGGAGCAGGGCCTCCTGGATCTCCTCGGTCGTGCACCCGTTGGTCACCGCGCCGCGGACGTGCACCGCGAGCTCGTGGGAGCGCCCCAGCGCGGTGAGCATGACGAGGTTGAGCAGGCTGCGGGTGCGCCGGTCGAGGCCGGGCCGGTCCCAGACCTCGCCCCAGCAGGCGCGTGTCACCCACTCCTGGATCGGCCGCGAGAAGTCGCTGACGTTCGCCATCGAGCGCTCGACGTGCGCCTCGCCGACGACCTCCTTGCGCACCGCGAGGCCGCGCTCGAAGCGGGGATCGCTCCCGTTCGCCCCGCTCACCGCCCGACCTGCCCGTACTCGTCGGCGGACACCTCGTCGAGCCACGTCGTCGTGCCCAGCGAGGTCGCGAGGTGCGTCATGATCGAGCCGGGCCCGGCGCCGTGCCAGTGCCGCTCCCCCGGCGGCACCCAGACGACGTCGCCGACGGTCAGCGGCTGCGGCGTCTCCCTGTGCGTGCAGACCCACCCGGTGCCCGCGGTGACGACGAGGATCTGCCCGCCCTCGTGGTGGTGCCAGAACGTGCGCGCGCCCGGCGTGAACGTCACCGAGTTGATCGTGGTGCCGTCGGTGGTCGGCAGCACCGGGTCGCCCCAGACGGTGCCGGTGAACGTGGCGCTGCGCGCCTCGGTGACCGCGCCCTCGGCGCGCCCGTGGACGATCTTCACGAGACCTCCTGGCTGATGGGCTGCTGGATCCGGACCCCGCCGGCGAGGTCGCCGAGGGCGTCCACGACGCGGTTGGAGATGACGTCGCCGTAGCCGAGGTGCGCGGCCAGGCCGAACGACGCCAGCGGGCCGGCGGCGTTGAGCGACGGCACGCCGAGCCGCCCGAGCAGCTCGGTGTAGAGCGTGACGTCCTTGGTCATGAGCCGGCTGGTGAGCCCGCCCTCGAGGTAGTCGCCCTCGACGATCCGCGGGAAGCGGTTGGTCGACGCGAACGACTGCCCGCTGCCCCCGTTGACCGCCGCGAGCAGCGTCCGCAGGTCGAGCCCGGCCCGCTGTCCGGCCACCATGACCTCGGCGGTCGCGGCGAGCGTCACCGCGTTGAGGAAGTTGTTGAGCAGCTTCGCGGTGTGCCCGGCGCCGACCGGGCCGAGGTGGTGCACGGTCGCGGCGATCGGCGCGAGGACGGGGCGGATCGCGTCGACGGCGGCCGCGTCCCCGCCCGCCATGATCGTCAGCGTGCCCTTCTCGGCGGCCGCGGCGCCCCCGGAGATCCCGGCGTCGAGGTAGGTGACGTCGTGCGCGGCGGCCTCGGCGGCCAGCGCGACCGTGGACTCGGGCGAGGCGGTGGACAGGTCGACGATCGTCGTCCCGGCGTGCGCGGCGCCCAGCAGGTCGCGGACCACGGGCTCCACCACCGTCGAGTCGGGCAGCGAGAGCAGGACGGTCGGGCAGCGGCGCGCGACCTCCGCCGGGTAGGCCGCGGGCGTCGCGCCGGCCTCCTCGGCCCGGCCGGCGACCGGGTCGTGGCCGACGACCTCGACCCCCGCGTCGACCAGCCGGCGGGTCATGCGCCCGCCCATGTTGCCCAGACCGACCATGCCGACCGGTGTCATCGGATCTCCTCCCGGACGTCGAGGCGGATGACGAGGTCATCGATGCCGGTGCCCTCCGCGCGGCCGGGGAAGCGGCGGCCGACGTCGGCGTCGTGCCCGGCGACGAGCGCGCGGCCCGGGCGTTCCGTGAGCTCGCGCAGCGTGTCGAAGCCCGCGTACATGGCCTCGAGGTCGGCGACCACGAAGAACGGGCGATCCCGGGTGAGCTCGTCGTAGAAGTGCAGCGCGTCGGCGGCGAGCACGACCTCCCCGCCGTCGACGGTGATGCGCCCGATGAGCTGGCCCGGCGTGTGCCCGCCGACCTCGACGAGCGCGAACCCGTCGCCCACCTCGCAGCGCCCGCTGAACGTCGTCACCCGGCCTTCGTCGCGGGCCTTCACGAGCGCGGCGATCTCGGCGGCCTCGGTCGAGTGCGCGAACTGGACGCGCCCGGCGTGCGGCCCGGTCCAGAACGCGAGCTCGCGGGCCGTCAGGACGATCTCGGCGGACGGGAAGTGGGCGAGGTTGCCGATGTGGTCGTAGTGGGCGTGGCTGACCACGAGCCGGTCGACCGTCGCGGGCTCGACGCCGAGCGCGCGCAGGGCGTCGACGGGGTCGACGAGCGTCTCGCGGCCGCGGCGCGCGCCCACCTCGGGATCGAAGCCGCAGTCGACGACCGTCGTGCGCCCGCCGCCGCGGACGACCCAGAAGAAGTAGTCCATGCGGAACGACTCGTCGGGCTCGCCGTAGACGTGCCAGTTGAGGTAGGCCTCGCCGCGGGTGGTGACGCGGGTGCCGTAGCGGACGGCGAGCACCTCGTTCACGGCGCTGTTCATCGGAGTCCCTCCAGCACGGGCAGCAGGTACTCGAGCAGGCCCTCGGGGTCCTCGGACATCGGGAAGTGCCCGCGCCCGGGCATGACGACCAGCTCGCCGCCGAGCCGCGCGGCGGCGTCGCGGCTCATCTCCGTGGTGGCCGAGTAGTCGTACTCGCCGCTGAAGACGTAGAGCGGGCACGTCGCGCGGCCCAGCCCGGCGGCGATCGGCGGGAAGTCGATCGAGTAGAAGGCGGTGTCGCCCTGGTAGATCCCGGGCCCGTTGCTGGCGTAGCCCCACAGCGTCTGCGCCCGCGGGCCCTCCGGGCTTCCCGGCGCGATCAGCCCGCCGACCCAGCTGGCCAGGAAGCCGGAGTGGTCGACGTCGGCGCGGTGGGTCCACTCGACGAAGCGCCCGGGGCTGCCGAGACCGCCCTCCAGCGCGCACACCCCGGCGAAGCGGTCGCCGTGCTCGGCGGCGAGGTAGAGCGCGATCGCCCCGCCCATCGAGCAGCCGAGCAGCACCGGCCGGTCGAGCGCCAGGGCGTCGGCGACGGCGAGCACCGTCGACGCGTAGGTCGCGGTGTCGAGCCGATAGGTGCGCTGCTGCCAGTCGTCGGGCGGGTCGGAGCGCCCGTGCCAGGGCATGTCGAAGGCGATCACCTGGTGGTGGTCGGTGACGCGCGGGTCCTCGAGCAGGCCGCGGAACTGGCGCGAGTCCGCGCCCGCGGTGTGCAGGCAGAGCAGCGGCGGCCCGTCGCCCGCGGTCTCGACGAAGATCCGCCGGCCGTCGTCGAGGTGCAGGTAGCGCCCCACGCTCGGCCCGAACCCCGGCGGTGGTGGGGCCGGGTCGGGGCGGTGCTTGCGCTCGCCGGGACGCAGGGCCTCGAGGAACCGGTCGATCGCCGGCGCCGCCCGCGCCCACACCTCGCGGCGGCCGGTGACGCGCTCGGCGCCCCGGGTCGCGACGAGCGCCTGGGCCGATGTGGCCCCGCGCGGTGGCGGGTCGGCGCAGAACTCGGCCCACTCCTGCTCGGACACCGCGAACCCGACGTCCCAGGTCGCGTTGATCCCGGGCGACCCCTCGCAGCGCACCGTGCCGTCGACGACGCGCACGAGGTGCCGCCCGGTCCCGATCTCCAGCAGCAGGCTCCAGTCGGGGCCGGGCGGGAGGCCGTCGAGCAGGTCGTCGGTGAGCCTCGCGGTGATCTGCTGCTCGTCCGGACCCATCGCGCGCCTCCTCGTCGTCGGCTGGTCGTCGTTGACACCGGCTGCGGCCCGACCCTACGTTGCCGATTGTCTGACAGCCAGACATGAGGAGTGGTCTCGATGACGAGTCCCGAGCAGGCCGGGTCGGTGACCACGGCCGCGGCGACGGAGAGCCCGGAGCGCGCGGCGAAGCGGAGGTCGGCGACGCGCGGCGCGTTCTTCGCCGAGTTCGTCGACATGTTCGACATCTACCTGCCGACCGTGATCCTCACGCCGGCGCTGCTCTACTTCCAGCCGCCGGGCAAGCTCGACCCCGGCACGGCCGCGATCTTCACGTCGCTGGTGTTCGCGACGACCCTGGTGGGCCGGCCGATCGGCGCCGCGGTGTTCGGCGCGCTCGCCGATCGGGTCGGCCGGCGCCGCAGCACGATCATCTCGGTCACCGGGTTCGGTGTGATCACGCTGCTCATCGCGCTGATCCCGGGCTACGCGACGCTCGGCATCGCGTCGTACTGGATCCTCATCCTGCTGCGGTTCCTCGACGGGATCTGCCTCGGCGGCGGCTACACCGGCGCGCTCCCGCTGGCGATGGAGTATTCGCGCAAGAGCGGACGCGGCCTGCTCGGCGGGATCATCCTGTCGGCGTTCCCGCTGGCCTACGTCGTGATCACGCTGCTCGGACTGGCGTCCTTCGCGCTGTTCCCGCTCAGCGGCGCGGACTCGCCGTACGCGGTGTGGGGCTGGCGCGTGCCGTTCGTGCTCGGCGCGCTGCTCGCCTTCGTCCTCGCGATCTACTACGTGCGCAGCGTGTCGGAGTCGGAGATCTGGGAGGCCGCCGCGGCCGCGAAGGCCGAGGGCACCTCGCAGGGCGGCGCCGGACGCCCGCTGCTCGCGGTGCTGCGCAGCTCGACGTTCCTGCAGGTCTTCGCGATGATGACCGGCTTCTGGCTGACCCAGAACCTCGTGACGCTGTTCCTCCCGACCACCGTGCTGCGCAACCTCGTCGGGCTCTCGAACAACCAGCTCACGCTCGCCCTGCTCGTCGCGTACGTCTGCCTCGTCGGCAGCTACATCGGCGCCGGCGTGATCGGTCAGCGCATCGGGCGGCGGCGCTTCTTCATGATCGGGGGCGCGGCCATCGCGACGGTCGGCGTCGCGCTCATGGCGGTGCTCGTCAACGGCAAGGGCCTGCCGTTCGGGCTGATCGTGCTGGTCGTGGCGGTGTTCTCGGTGGTCGTGACCGCGCCGTGGGGCGTCGTCCTGCCCTACATCACCGAGCGGTTCCGCACCGACGTCCGCGCGTCGGGCTTCGGGCTCGGGTTCAGCGTGTCGGTCGTGATCCCGTCGTTCTACGCGTTCTTCCTCGAGGGCCTCGGCGGGCTCATGCCCTACGCCGCGGCCGTCCTCGTCCTGCTCGCGTTCGGCGGGGTCCTGGGCGCCGTCGGCGCCGCGGCGGGACCGGAGACAAAGGACGTGGACTTCGAGGACACGGTGCCGACGAGCTGACCGTCAGCCGTCAGCCATCCGCCGTGCGCTGTTCCTGCGCCAGGAAGTGCGCGGCCTCGGCGGTCGCGGGGTAGAGCGCGCGGTAGTGGGCGTGGAAGGCGTCGTAGCGAGCCGTGCGCTCGGGATCGGGCGTCACGGTGGCGACGATCGGGTTCCAGGTGCCGGCGTCGGCGTCGAGCCCGATCGCCTGCGCGGCCAGCAGGGCGTCGCCGAGCGCGGCGCCCGTGGTGTCGGCGGGGACCTGCTGCTCGTGGCCGGTCACGTCGCTGACGATCTGCGTCCAGAGCCCGCCCCGCGTGCCGCCGCCGACGGCGACCAGGCGGGGTTCCGGGCCGCCGGCGTCGCGGAACGCCTCGAGGTTGTGCCGCACGCCGTGGGCGATGCCCTCGAGGGCGGCGCGGTAGAGGTCGGCGCGCCCGTGGCTCGTGGTCAGGCCGAGGAGCAGGCCGCGGGCGTCGGGGTCGAAGATCGGCGTGCGCTCGCCGGCGAAGTAGGGCAGCAGGAGCAGCCCGCGGGCACCGGGCGGGACCTCCGCGGCCTCGTCGACGAGGGTCGCGTAGTCGGCGCCGACGAGGTCGCGCAGCCAGCCGGTGATCGCCCCCGACGTCGCCATGCCGGCCGCCGTGGTGAACGAGCCGGGGGCGACGCCGCGGGTCGCCCAGAGCGCCGGGTGCCGCACGGCCGCGTCCGTGACCTGCACCAGGAACATCGTCGTGCCGTACATGACCATCGTGTCGCCGGTGTCCCGCACGCCGACGCTCGCGGCCTCGGCCCAGGCGTCGACGGTCCCGGCGATCACGGGGGTGCCCTCGCGTAGGCCCGTCGCCCGGGCGGCCGCGGCGGTCACCGTCCCGGCGATCTCCCCGGGCCAGAGCAGCCGGGGCCGTGCGAGCCCGGGCGCGACGAATTCGGACCACTCGGGCTCCCAGTCGGCGGCCTCGAGGTCGTACATCGGGTCGCACTGGCTCGCCGAGTGGTGGTCGAGGACGTACTCGCCGGTGAGACTATGCACGACGAACGAGCTCGCCATGAGGAACAGGCGCGTGTCGGCCCAGACGTCGGGCTCGTGGCGCTGCAGCCACCGCCACTTGGGGCCGACCGCCTGGCTCGACAGCGGTGTCCCGCCGCGCGCGACGATCGCGTCCGCCCCGAGCTCGTCGGTCAGCTCCGCGATCTCGCGTGTCGCCCGGGTGTCGACGCCGTAGAGGATCGCCGGACGCAGCGGCCGCCCTTCGGCATCGGCGGGCAGCAGCACCGGCCCGATCCCGCTGACGCCGACCGCGTCGGGGGTGCCGTGGGCGAGGAGCTCGCCGGTGAGCGCGGCGAAGTCCGCCCACCAGACGCCGTCGGCGTCGTGCTCCACCCATCCGGGGTGCGGGAACGACGTCGCGCGCTCCCGCTCGGCGCGCGCCACCACCCGCCCCGCGTCGTCGACGAGCACGCCCTTCGACGACGACGTGCCGATGTCGATCCCGAGCACGAGCGCCACGCTGCCGACGATAGGTGCGCTGCGGCGATGTGACAGCCTCACCCGAACTGCGCAGAGATCGGGGGCGGCAGATGACCGGGACGGACGAGCGGCAGTACTGGGTGTGGGTGGCGGCGCCCGATCGGTACGGCACCGAGGACGGCGGCGAGCACCCCGACCTCGACCCGGCCTCGGGCGGCACGTGGTGGAGCTGCCACCGCGACACCCGCGCCGGCGACCTGGCCGTGCTCTACCGCTCCCGCGAGGCGAAGGACATCGCCTACCGCCTCCGCGCCGTCGGCGACGCCTACGAGCTGCCCGAGGTCGAGCGCCCCGGCCCCGGGCAGACCCACGCCTGCGCGGTCGAGGTGCTCGACCGCTTCGTGCGCCCCGTCCCCCTCGCCGACCTCAAGGCCGACCCCGTCGTCGCGGAGTGGCCGGCGCTCAAGTCGTCCTTCTCCCGCGGCGCGGCCGCCGTGCCGCCCGACGTGTGGGCGCGGCTGATGGAGCTGGCCGAGGTGTCCGAGGTGTTCGGTGGCGAGCTCTCCGCGATCGCGGCGGAGGAGCTGGCGGCCGAGGAGCTCGCCGCCGAGCTCGCGGTGGCCGACGTCGCCGCCGAGATCGCGGCCGACGAGCCGGCGCTCCCGGCGTGGGGCAGCAAGCCCGATCTGGCGGCCACGGCGCGCCGCCCGACCCCACAGACGATGGCGATCGGTCTGGGTGCGGTCGGGGTGGTGGTCGTGGCCGGAGCGGTCGTGTGGGGTGTGCGCCGGCGGCGGTGACGGCGGGTGCGCCTGTTGCAGCGAACGCGCTGTTCGCTGCTTCTATGCGCGTGAAGTCCCCGTTGATCAGTCGATCCACTCCAGCCAGGTCCCGTGCCCGTCGACCCAGGCCAGGGGACGGTGCCCGTCGCGGACCAGCAGTGACGGCGTCGGGCCCGGCGGCGGTGCCGGGAGGTCGGTCGGCGGCGGGGTGGGGAGGTCGGCGAGGACGGTCGTCGACTCGTTGCCCAACCACACCGCACCGAGCCGCGCCACGACCTCCGCGAACGCCGCGCGCCGCTCGGCCGGCACGTAGGCCAGCACCGCCGAGTGGACGACCACCAGCGTCGCGTCCGGCGGTGCCTCGGCGGCCAGGGCGGGGAGATCGTCGACGAGGTCGCCCCGCACGATGCGCGGCGGGTCGGCGCGAGCGACCGCGGCGGCCGCGTCGAGCCGCTCGGCACGCCCCTCCTCGCCCGGCCAGATCAGGCAATGGAGCCAGCGCAGGTCGTCGGGGTCGGCGACGTCGAGCGGGTTGAGGTCGATCCCGGCGCGCCACACGACCGTCGGCGGCACCGTCGGCAGCGGTGCGGGACCGCGGACCTCGCACGTCAGCATCGGCTCACCGGGGAGGACGACCTCGGTGGGCGGGAAGCGGTAGCCGTAGCGGTCGGGGTAGAGGCACAGCCCGGCGCTCGCCCCGACCTCGAGCAGGGCCAGCGGCCCCTCGATCTGCGCCAGCGCCGGTAGGAGGGTGGCGCAGCGCGCGGGCTCGTTCGTCTGGGTCCGGCGGGCGAGCATCGTCGCGGCGACCTCGTCCCGCCGGTCCAGCACCACGTCACGGAACGCCGCGTAGTCGGGCTGGACGCCCGCGAGGAACCGGACCGTCGCCAGCAGCAGGTTCGGCTGGCGCTTGCCGGGCGGGAGCTCGTCGAGGAACGCCTGGAGCGACGGATCGTCGGCGACGCCCAGCGTCAGCGCCTCGTAGAGCGGACTCCGCCCCCGGGCTTCGCGGAGGCCGAACCGCCGGTAGTTCTCGGCGACCCCGCGATGGAGCTCGTGCCCGATCACCAGGCCAGCGGCAGGCGGTGCAGCCCGTAGATCAGGGTGCGGTGGCGGAACTCGGGCTCGCCCGCGAGGTGCAGGTCCGGGAACCTATTGAGCAGGGCCGGGAACGCGACGCGCATCTCGATGCGGGCGAGCGGGGCGCCGAGGCAGTGGTGGATGCCGTGGCCGAAGGCGAGGTGCGGGGCCGGGGCGCGCGAGATGTCGAGGCGGTCGCCGTCGTCGACGGCCTCGGGGTCGCGGTTGGCCGCGGCGAGCGAGGAGATCACGAGCTCGCCGGCGGCCACCGGGTGCCCGCCGATCGTCGTGTCCTCGACGACCGCGCGGGGGAAGCCGCCGTGCACGACCGTCAGCCACCGCAGCAGCTCCTCGACCGCCCCGTCGACCGCGGACGGGTCGTCGCGGACGCGGGCAAGCTGGTCGGGGTGCTCGAGCAGCGCGAGCGTGCCCAGCGACAGCATGTTCGACGTGGTCTCGTGGCCCGCGACGAGCAGCAGGTTGCCGATGCCGATGAGCTCGTCGTCGGTGACGTCGTCGGAGTGCTCGCGGATGAGCATGCCGAGCAGGTCCTCGCCGGGGTCGGCGCGGTGGCGGTCCACCAGCGAGGTCATGTAGGCGCGGGACTCGTCGGCCAGCCGCATCCGCTCCGGCGCCGAGATCGTGCTGTCGAGCGAGAGGGCGCTGCGCTCGGTGAAGTCGTCGCGGTCGTCGTAGGGCACGCCGAGCAGTTCGCAGATCACCATCGACGGCACGGGGAGCGCGAAGTCGGTGACGAGCTCGGCCCGCCCGGCCTGCTCCATCGCGTCGAGATGCTCGGTGACGATCTCCTCGACGCGCGGCACCAGCCGCTTCATCCGCTTGACGGTGAACTCGCCGGTGAGCATGCGGCGCAGACGGGTGTGGTCGGGCGGGTCCTGGCCGAGGAGGTTGCCGGCCTGGCGGCGGCGGAACTCGGCGTTGTCCCGCCCGGCCGCGATGAGCGCCGGCGGCGCACCGACCCCGTCCAGCCGGAAGCGCGACGGGTCGCCGTGCAGCTCGCGGACGTCGGCGTAGCGGCTGAACATCGTCGCCTCGTGCCCGAACGGTGTCGCCACCCGCGCGGTCTCCCCGGACGCCCGCAGCGCCTCGACCTCCGGGAGCAGCGTGAACCCGTCGCGCTGCGCGGCCACCTCGCCGGTCCACGCCTGGCTCTCGTGCGTCACCTGGTCGGTCATCGCGATCCTCCCGTCGACGGCGATGGGCCTCGCCCTCGATGGTGCTCTCGTCACTGAGGAACCGCTCATCCGCCGACCGGAACATCCTGTTCGGCTCTCTGCGATCGGGCGGGCGACGGAACGGCACGTGCCCGTGCGAGCAATGCGGCTTTGCTGGCGTCTCACGCCAGGATCGCCACATGCTCGCCGGCGCGACACGCCGCGCGGAGCGCTCAGGGCAGGGACCGGGCGTGGTCGGCAAGGTGCGCCCACGGATCGGTCTTGCGGGCGAGCCGGCGCGGGATCGACCGGACGTCGTGCTGGTCGGGGCCGACGCGGCTGAGCTCGTCCCAGTCGAGCGGCGTCGCCGTCGGACCGCCGGGGCGGGCGCGCGGCGAGTACGGCATGACCGCGGTCTGGCCGTAGGCGTTGCGGCCGATGTCGAGGAAGGTCCGGCCGCCGCGGGCGTCCTTGCGCACAGCCGTCGTCAGCTCGTCGGGGTGGTCCGCGGCGACGGCCTCGGCGATCTCCTCCGCCTCGGCGCGGACCCGGTCGTGGCCCGCGGACCCGTCGAGCGGGGCGACGACGTGGTACCCGCGGCTGCCCGTGCTCTGCAGGAACGCGACCAGCCCCCGCCCCTCGACCGCCGCCCGGACGGCGCGGGCGACGTCGCGGATGCCGGCGAGGTCGGCGGTCTCGCCGGGGTCGATGTCGACGATGAGCCGGTCGGGCCGCTCCAGCGACCCGGCGACGGCGTTCCAGCCGTGCAGCGTCACGGTGCCGTACTGGACGAGCCGGAGGAGGTCGGCGGTCTCCTCGACCTCGGGGTGGTGGACGACGTCGTCGGCGCCCTTCTTGGCGTCGCGCCGCGGCGTGTCGACGGTGTGCAGGCCCTTCGGCGCCCGCTGCCCGGCGTCCTGCTGCACGAAGCCGCCGGCGTCGAGCCCGTCGGGGAAGCGCTGGAGGGTCAGGGGGCGGCCGGCGAGGTGCGGCAGGACCGTGGCGGCGATCGTCTCCCAGTACTGCGCGAGATCGGCCTTCGTGATGTCCTCGCCGCCCTCGCGGGCGGGCAGCAGCACCTTGTCCGGGTGGGTCACGTTCACCCCGGCGACGGTCAGGTCGGCCATGCGCCCAGCATTGGCCTCGACCCCCGCGGGGACAAACCCTCGCGCCCTGTTCGAGCAATGCGGCTTTGCTGGCGTGTGACGCCAGGATCGCCACACGCTCGCCGGCGCGACACGCCGAGGTCAGCGCCTCAAGCCCGCCACGAGCTCAGCGAGCACCCGAGGACGCACGTCGATGGACTCCAGCTCGTCGAGGCGGTGCCAGCCCGCGGCAAGGTGCGGCTCCTGGCTCGCGGGATCGGCGGCGTCGACGCGGACGGCGAAGACGTGGTTGACCTCGCGGTGCTCGACGCCGTCGTGCACCCACTCGTTAGGCACCTCACCGAGGACGTCGTCGACCGTGGCCCCGACGTCGAGCTCCTCCCGCAGCTCGCGCACCACCGCGTCGTGCGGGCTCTCCCCGGCCTCGACGTGCCCGCCGGGGAAGAACCAGTAGCCCGCGGCGATCTCCTGCACGAGCAGGACGTGGTCCCCGCGACGGACGACGGCGCGGGCGATGGTCTCCTCCACGACCGGCATCCTCAGCACCCCAGGTCACGAACACGTCACGGCCTCGCGAAACGGCCACCGGAGCCCGCGCCGCTGTCCCTAGCGTCCGCGTCCATGACCGAGCGCGGACGGGCGTGGCTGATGGGCCTGGTTCTCGTGCTGGTCATGCCGCTCGTGGCCCTCGCGCTCTCGCTCGCGTCGCCTGCGCTCGGCGAGACGGTGAGCTGGACCAGCGCGTTCGGGCTGATCGCCGCCGTCCTGATGGCGGCGGCCGTCGTCCTCGCGTCCCGGGTGCGCGGGCTGACCCGGCTGCTCGGCGTCGAGCTCGGCACGCGGACCCACCGACGTCTCGGCGCCACCGCGGCCGGGTTCGTGCTCGCCCACGTCGTCGCCGCGACCTCGCACTCGCCCCGCGGCCTGGGGCTGCTCAACATCGTCGCCGTCGGCCCACCCATCAAGGCCGGGATCGCCGCGCTGAGCGTCATCCTCGTCGCGGCGGTGGTGCTGCCCCGGAGGTCGGTCCGTCGCTTCGGGCTCGTGGCGCGGGTGCACGCGGTGTTCGGTGCGCTCGTGGCTGTCCTCGTCGCCACCCACGTGGCACTGTTCGGCCACCTCACCGAGAACCCGCTGATCGGCGTGCTGCTGGCGATCCTCGGCGCCGTCGTGCTCGCCCTGCTCGCGCGGCGCTGGCTCGTCGCACCGCTGCTCGGACGCGGGGCGTACCTCGTCACCGCTGTCCGGCCGGAGTCGTCGAGCACCTCGACCGTCGTGCTCAGCCCGCACGGACGCGCGCTCGACCCGCCGCCGGAACCCGGCCAGTTCGTGTGGCTGCGCCTGCGCCGCGTTCCGTTCGCCGAGGAGCACCCGTTCACGATCGCCGCCTCGACACGCTCCGGACTGCTCGAGCTGACCGTCCGCGACCAGGGCCCGTTCAGCGGCGGCCTGCACGACCTCCCGCCCGGGCGACGGGTGTGGCTCGACGGGCCGCACGGCGCGTTCGTGCCCACCGAGGTCGCGGTCCGCGGCGACGGCGGGCTCGTGCTCATCGCCGGCGGGGTGGGCGTCACGCCGATCATGAGCATCCTGCGCGCCCACGCCGCGGCCGCCGACCCGAGGGCGCACGCCCTCCTGCTCGCCGAGACCGAGGGCGAGGCGCTCTTCGCCGGGGAGATCCGCGCGCTCTCCCACCGCCTCGACCTCGCCGTGCTGCGGACCGGCGGGCAGCGCCTCGACCCGGCGATGCTCAGCGCCGTGCTGCCGGCCGGCGTGCCCGAGAGCCACCAGTACTTCGTCTGCGGACCCCCGCCTCTGGTCGGCGCGGCCCTGCAGGGGCTGGGGCACCTCGGCGTGCCGGCCCGCGCGATCACGACCGAGCGGTTCGGCTGACCGTCACGCCGGCAGTTGGCCGAGCTGTCCCAGGATGGTCATGTTGTCCCAGGTCACCCACAACTCGGCGAGCTTGCCGTCGCGCGCGTGGACGATGCCGCCGAAGTCGAAGCTGACCTTCCGGTCGGACGCGGGGAACGGGCCGAACGAGCCGGTCTGGGTGCCTTCGTAGGTCACCCAGATCCCGGCGCGGTCGTCCTCGGCGACCACGTGGACGAAGGTCTGGACGTTGTCGGGGAACGACGCGGTGTTCGCCCGCAGGAACTCCTTGAAGTCGTCGCGACTGCGCACGTCGAAGTCGGGCGTCGCCTGGCAGTGCCGGACGAAGTCATCGGCCATGATGTCGTCGAGCAGTTCCAGCTGCCGCGAGTTCATCGCGTCCTCCAGGCGCCGGAGGAGATCGCGCATCTGTGCGGGGTCGGTCATGGCGGTGTCCCTGTCTCGTCGGCGAACGGGGCATGCCGTCCAGTCGCGCCTCCGGGGAAACGGAGGTCAGCGAACGACCGAGTCGTGCTCGCCGGCTCCCCCCGTCACTCCCGACCGATCGGCACGATCGGATCGTGGCCCCGCCCGGCAGCAACGGTCGATCGGCCGGCAGGCCGCATTTCCGCGTCGATCGGCGGCCGTCGTCGTCGCTCTTGGACCGTGGGTCGCCGGCCGGCGACGTGGGGTGATCGGCCCCTCTCCCCACCCTCCCGACGCGTGCGACGACGATGAGGGCGTGCGGCGTCCGAGGGTCCGGCCGGGGCGACGGGTCCGGCGGGGCCTCGGCGTGGTCGCGCTGCTCGCGATGGCGGCCTGCTCGACGCCGGCACCCGCCCCGCCGCCCGACCCCGCTGCCCTGCGCGTCATGACCTGGAACGTCGAAACGCACGCCCACGACCCGTCCGACTGGGCCGAGGTGATCGCCGTGCAGCACCCCGACGTCCTCGCGCTCCAGGAGATCTGCGCCGGCGAGGCCGACGAGCTGGCCGCGATCCTGCAGCGCGACCACGGCATGGCCTACCGGTCGGTGCCCGGCCCGATCCGGCCGCCGACACCCGACGAGGCCCGCGCGCCGGTCAACGAGGCGCTCGGCCCGGCGTGCGGCACCGGCCCGGACGATGTCGCCTTCGGTCTCGCCGTGCTCTCCCGGCTCCCCGTGAGCGACCCGAGGATCACGGCCTATCCGCCCGACCACCGCGACGAGCAGCGCGGGTTCATGAGCCTGCGCGTGACCACCGGCGTGGGCCCGACGGTCGCGGTCTACAACACCCACCTCGGCCTCAACGGCGTCGGCCTTGACCAGGTCCGTCGCTTGGCGGACGCGGCGACCGCCAGGCCCGCCGTCGTCCTCGGCGACCTCAACATCGGCCCCACCGACCCCGAGCTCGCGCCCCTGCGCGCGGGGTTCACCGAGGTCGATCCCGGCGCCGAGCACCCCACCACCGCGGAGGGGAAGATCGATTACGTCTTCCTGCGCGGCCTGACCACCGTCGACCCGCCCGACACCCCGGACACCACGGCCTCGGACCACCGGCCCCTCGTCGCCGACCTCCGCCCGAGCGGGTAGGCAGGACCCTCGAAGGAGGTGGCGCCGTGCCCGATCGGTTCGTCATCCAGCGCCACCACGCGTCGACGCTGCACTTCGATCTCCGGCTCGAGATCGACGGCGTGCTCGTGTCGTGGGCGGTGCCCAAGGGCCCGTCGACGGACCCGGCGCAGCGCCGGCTCGCCCGCCGGGTGGACGACCACGCCCTCGACCACATCAATGTCGAGGGCCGGCTCGGCTCCGGCACCGTGATCGTCTGGGACACCGGGACCTACGCCATGCGCCACGCCGACACGACGGCCGCCGGGGCGCTCGCGGCGGGGCACCTCTCCGTCGTGCTGGACGGCACGAAGCTGACCGGCGGCTACGCCCTCACGCGCACCGGCGGCGACGACTGGATCCTGGTCAAGACCCGCGACGACGCCGCGGAGCCGGACCGGGACCCCGCCGCCACCGAGAACACCTCGGTGCTCACCGGCCGCACCAACGACGATTACGTCTGAGCCGGCACCGCCGAGTCGAGCACCGTCGACAGCGGCGTCGCGGGGCGGCCCAGCAGGCGGGCCAGCGTCGGGTCGGCCGGCTCGAAGTCGCCGCGGCGGCTCGCAGCGAACATGGTCAGCAGCATGTCGGCCGCCGTCTCCGGGACGCCGTGCCCAACGAGGTCGGCGCGGTAGTCGTCGTCGGACACGGTCACGTGTCGGATCGTGCGCCCGGCGGCCTGCGACGCCAGCGCGGCGACCTGCTCCATCGACAGCGCCTCCGGCCCCGTCAGCGGCGGCGTGAGGCCGTCGAACGTGTCGGTGGTGAGCGCCAGGGCGGTGACGTCGGCGAGGTCTCCGTGGGTGGTCCACGCGACCGTCCCGGCCTCGGGCGTGCGGAACTCGCCGGTGTGCCAGGCGCTCTGGAGCAGCATCGGCACGGTCGAGGCGTAGAAGCCGTTGCGCAGCGACGTCCACGCGGCGCCGCTGCCACGCAGGATCGCCTCGGTCGCGAAGTGGTCGGGCATCGGCGGCATCGGCGAGGTCGGGCTCGCGCCCATGTGCGCCGTGTAGAGCACGCGGTCGGCGCCGGCCGCGACGGCCGCCTCGATCGCCGTCCGGTGCTGGCGCAGGGCCTCCTCGCCGAGGACGTTGGCGGACACGACCAGCACCTGCGACGCGCCCTCGAACGCCTCGGCGAGGCTCGCCGTGTCGGTGTAGTCGCCGCGGCGGACGCGCACGCCGCGCGCGGCGAGGTCGGCGACCTTGCCGGGGTCGCGCACGCTTGCACCGACCCGGTCGGCGGGCACGCGGTCGAGGAGCCGCTCGAGGACGGCGCGGCCCAGCTGGCCGCTCGCCCCGGTCACGATGATCATGACATCTCCGTTTCCAGTGGTAACGCCTCGACGGTAGCACCGTTGTTAGCGGTGGAAGCGCGTCAGCGCTATCGTCGTGAACATGGAGAGCGACGACGGGCCGCGCGAGCGGATCGTCGCGGCCGCCCTGCGTCTGCTCGAAGGTGGAGGCGCCGAGGCGGTGTCGACGCGCGCGGTCAGCGCCGCGGCCGGGGTCCAGGCGCCGACGATCTATCGGCTCTTCGGTGACAAGCAGGGCCTCCTCGACGCGGTCGCCGCCCAGGGCTTCGCGGCGTACACCGCCAGCAAGACCGCGGGTGACCCGCATCCCGACCCCGTCGAGGAGCTGCGTCAGAGCTGGGACGAGCACATCGCGATGGGCCTCGCCCACCCCGCGCTCTACGACCTCATGTACGCCCGCACCCGCCCCGGCTCGCCGGCGATGGAGGCCGCCGCGAGCGTCCTGGCCAAGCGCATCGGACGGATCGCGGAGGCCGGCCGGCTCCGCGTGCCCGAGGAGCGCGCCGTCGCCCTCGTCCGCGCCGTCGGCGAGGGCACCGCCCTGACCCTCATCGCGACGCCGGAGGAGCACCGCGACCCTCAGCTCGCGGTCACGGCCCGCGAGGCCGTCATCGCCGCGATCACCACCGACGCGCCCGCGCTCCCGTCGCCCGGCCCGGTGCCCGCGGCCTCGGCGCTGCGCGCGGCGCTGCCGGACGTCGACGCCCTGAGCCCGGCTGAGCTGGGGGTGCTGCGCGAGTGGCTCGACCGGATCACGGCCGGCGCGTAGGACGGGCCTTCAGTCCCACCAGAACCGCCAGTGACGGGCGTTGCGGATCGTCCGCCCGTAACTCCGGGGGGTGTAGACCGTGCCGTTCTGCGGGTCGACCTGGTCCGGGCAGAAGGCGAAGTGCTCGGACGCCACGAGATCGGCCTCATCGTCCGTCGTCGGCGGGAACGCCACCGACAGCACGAGCGTGGACATCGTCATCACCGAGAGGACGGCCCCGAACCGTTCCTCCCAGCTCCGCAGGACGGCACTGAGGCGGACGTTGTCCTGGTGCGAGTAGTTGCACGCTCCGCCCCAGCCCACGACCGCGGGGATGTCGGCCGGCCGAGCAGCCCGCACGAGGGCCAGTCTCAGTCCCGAGGGCGGGCAGACCACGAGGTCTTCGGCCATCCCGATTGCCTCGTCGAACGTGCGCCGGGCCCGTGATCGGTCCTCCGCACCGGCGCGGGTGAGCTCTGGCAGGTCCCCCAGGAAGGGGTCCAGGCACGCACAGCCGTCGGGACACGGACCGGGCCACCACTCCGAGAGGACGCGGTAGGGGTCATGGGCACCGATCGCGCCGCTCGGGTCGTCCGGCACGGGCAGGACCCCGAGCCGGCAGTCGTCGTGGGCAAGCCACACCGGGACGCAGTTCTCCGTGCGGGCGTGGCGCAGCAGGTCGTCGTACACGGTCGGGCTGCCGTCCCGCAGCAGCTCGACCGTGTCGGGGAGTGAGAAGTCTGAAGTCGTCATATGGCGTTTGATGGCGCCGAACCCGTTTCGGTTCCCTCCCGCGACGAAGTCGCCGGGGATCCTGGAGCCATGACCGTCGACTACGGCCCCCACGGATCGAGCTTGCGCGACCTGCCCCGGCTGCGTCGCACCCGGCGCCGTCGCTCCTCGAGCTGGGACCGCACCGGCGGCAACGACGATCGCGCGACCCTGCGCCCCGGCGAGACCGCGACGATGCTCGACGTCGCCGGCGCCGGCGTCGTCACCCACCTCTGGGTCACGGTCGCCGCGTCGCGCACCGTCCGGAACCCCCGCGGGAAGACGGACGACCTCCTGCGTCGCCTCGTCCTGCGGGCGTGGTGGGACGGCGAGGAGCACCCGAGCGTCGCCGTGCCGCTCGGCGACTTCTTCGGCGTCGGGCACGGCCGCACCACCAACTTCGTCTCGCTGCCGCTGCAGATGAGCCCGGAGGACGGCAAGGCGTTCAACTGCTGGTTCGCGATGCCTTTCGGTGCCGGCGCGCGGATGGAGATCACGAGCGAGGTCGAGGACGCCGACGTGCTCGTCTACTTCTACGTCGACTACGAGGAGCTCGACGAGGTCGGCGACGACGTCGGGCGCTTCCACGCGCAGTGGCGCCGACAGCTCACCCAGGGCGTCCGACCGGGGCCGTCGAACGCGCACTACCAGTTCGGTGGCACCAACCTGACAGGAAATGACAACTACACGATCCTCGAGGCCGAGGGCCACGGGCACTACGTCGGCTGCGTGCTCAACATCCAGAACCGGCGCCGCACCCGCCGCTGGAACTGGTACGGCGAGGGCGACGACATGATCTTCATCGACGGCGACGTCTGGCCGCCGACTCTGCACGGGACGGGCACCGAGGACTACGTCAACACCGCCTGGTGCCCCACCCAGACCTACTCGGCGCCGTACCACGGCGTCACACTGGCCGGCGGCAAGAACTGGCGCGGCCCGGTGAGCCTGTACCGCTTCCACATCGAGGACCCGGTGGTCTTCCAGCGCTCGATCCGCGTGAGCATCGAGCACGGTCACGCGAACCGGCGGAGCGACGACTGGTCGTCGGTCGCCTACTGGTACCAAGCGGAGCCGCACACGCCGTTCGAGGTGGCTCCGGTCGGGGAACGCCTCCCCCATCAGTAGGAGAGCAGCGGCATCAGCGAGGCACGTCACTGCCCGTCCGGCGAGGGTCACACCTCTCCGATGTGGCAGGGTGCCGCTTCCTCCTCGCACCATCGGGGCCCGACCAAGGAGGTACCGCCGATGAACGACCAGGAACGCTACGACCGATTCCTCTCCGCCCTTGCCTTCCGCGCCAACCTCGACGGGACGACCCCGGCCGACGGCGTGGACCTGACCGACCTCGACGGCGAGCCCGTCGACCCGGCCGTGCGCCTGCACGTCTGCCCGCGCCGCCTCGCCGAGCACGTCAGCGACGACGAGGGCGTCGCCCCGAGCGCCCGCCCGTCGCTCGACGACGACCCGGACGCGCTCGACGACGCCGAGGCCGCCTCGCTGCAGTCGCTGCTCGCGCAGATCGAAGAGGCGATCCTGGTCCGCGAGCCGGGCAAGGACCACCTCGTGCTCGTCGACGGCGGCGTGCGCGCGGTGTCGGCGGAGCAGGTGCCGGCCTGATCTCCTGAGCCCATCTGTCGGGCTCGCGAGTCTCCGTGATCCCGGCCGGTGCGCCGCTCTCTCAGCGACGGCCCCACCCGGGACCATAGGGGCGATGCCCGCAGGTCTGACGAGAGCGCGCCAACAGACCGATGTCGGCGAAGGTCTCGCCGTCGGCTGCCTGGTCTCCGGCGTGCACGCGATCGACACCGTGGCGGAGCTGGATCCCGCTCTGGTTCGCGCCCTCGCGTCGTGGCCGTGGGCCGCGCGCTATCCCGCGGTGCGGCGCACCCCACGGCTCGGGGACATCTTCCGGCGCAGTTCCGGACGTCGCTCGAGCCGCATCGCGCAATGGACGGTGTCCGGCGGTGGGTTCGTCCCCCAACTCTGCGACGACGAGTGGGACCTGCCCGCGGCCTGCGTCCGGCTCGAGGAGGCGACCGCCGTGCCCGCGCGGCGGTGGTGCGAGCTGGCCGGCACCTTCCTACGAGCGCTGGGTGACGACCCCGTTCGGCGCGGTCAGCCGCTGGATCCGGTAGAGGAGTTCTGAGCGCAAGCGGCCCGCCACCGAACGGATCTCAGCCCAGATGCGGGTGCTTTCTCCATCTGCCTGCGCGATCGCGCCCGGTCTTGCCACGCTGGCCAGCCAGGGGGTGCGTGGCATGGCCGACGGCTATGAGGTGGATCTGTCGGCGCTGCGAGCCGCGGCCGACGGCATCGCTCGCACGGTCGACCAGGTCGCCGCGCACCCGGTGCGGTCGCTCGCGACGGGCGCCGGCGTGCTGGGACACGACCGTCTGGCCGGGAGCCTCACAGCCTTCTCCGGGCGCTGGCACGACGGCGTCACCCACCTCGTCGAGGACGGCCGCTCCGCCGGCGAGCACCTGACCGTCGCCGCCGCGGCGTACCTCTGTTCCGAGGACGCGACGCAGGGCAGCCTCGACGACGTCCTCCGGCGGCCCGGACCGGACCCGGCGCCCCGCTGATGGCCGAGCTGGGTGAGACCGCCGACCCGCGCCTGCTCGTGCCCGGCGACCCCGACGCGGCCCGGGCGGTGGCGCGATCGATGATCGCGTTCGCGGGCAACCTCTCCCAGGCCGGCGACGGGCTCGCCCGCATCACCACGCCGCAGGGCTGGAGCGGCGACGGCGCCGACGCCTTCCGCGGCCGCTTCGCGATGCAGCCGCCCGCGTGGCAGGACGCCGGCGACGCGTTCACCGTCGCGAGCCGGGCACTCGACGTCTACGCCGAGACCCTCGAGTGGGCCCAGCGGCAGGCGGCGGAAGCCGTGCGGCTGTTCGCCAAAGCCCAGGCGACGACCCAGCGCGCTGCGAGCACTCCGACCGATCCCGGCGAGGTCGGGCGGGCGCAGGCGCACGACATCCTCGGTCGAGCTCGAGGTCAGCTGGCCGCAGCCGGCGACGACGCCTCCCGAACCCTCGACGACGCCGCGGCGGCGGCACCGGAGGAGCGGGGCTTCTGGGACGACGTCGGTGACGCCGTGGTCGACGTCGGGCGCGACCTCGTGAACGGCGCCGCGTCCGTCGGCAACGCCGCCCTCCACCATCCCGGCGATGTGGCCGCCATGCTCGCCGGCGGCGGCCTCATGGCGCTCGGCGGCGTCGGCGAAGTGGGGGGATTCGCGCTCGACGCGACCGGTGTCGGCGCCCCGGCGGGCGTCTCCCTCAACATCGCTTCGGCAGGCCTCATCGCCACCGGCGCCGGCATCGCCGGCGCGGGCGCGATCTCCGTTGCGATGAACGCCACCGGCGACGACAGAGTCCAGCCCGTCGGGGGTGGAGGCGAGCCTCCGCCGTTCCCGCAACGGCCGTCGGCAGCGCGGCCTGTCGTCCGGGATCCGCGGTTGGACAACATCGTTCGACGCTTGTACCGGGGAGCCGACTCGCCGAGCCGCGCGGGCGATGGGACGACGGCGGATGCTGTCCGTGCGGAGCGACTGACGGGTGGCGACGTCGGCGGCAAGCACCACATCACCAAGGCGAACGAATCAGTACGCGCCCTGCGCAACTGGCTCCGCCGCAACCAGGACGCTTCGCCGGAGGACCGCGCGATCGCCACCAACGAGATGAACAATCTCCTCAACGCTCTGGGGAGGATCTGACATGGGAAGCAACGACGACGTACCCATCAACGAGGACGACGGTCGTCGGGTCGCGGAAGCCATCGCCGCGACCTCCTCCGTGGCCGGCGAGCTCGTGCGAGACCACGAGGCCGAACACGGGGAGATTCTCCCGACCTTGCTGCTCGACGAGATCGGTCAGTGGTTCGTCGACACCCTGGGCCGTGACGCCAACGCCTGCCGTGCCGTCGACGCCGTCAGCGAGCTGTACGAGACCGGCGACGACGACATCCAGACCATCGTCGTGACCGGATTCCTCGAAGCCATGCCGCACGTCGGTCACACAGGACGGGAGGTCGTCGATCAGCTCTCGGGGGCCCTCCGCGCGGAGCTACGCGGTATGGAGAACCGGACACCGAACTGATGCGCAGCCGCTCTGTCCCGTTCGCGGTGGTCATCGGCGCGGCGACACCTTCCAGTCTTCGTGACGAACCTTCCACCGGGGATCCCGCAGCCCCGGATGTTTGAGCGCGATCCACGCACGCGCTCCGAAGCCTGGCCGCACGCGCCGTTCTCGCCCGTACTGCGCATCCCGGCGAAGGAGGACGCGCTCGGCATCGACGACCGCTGCGAAGACGCGCGCCGCCTCCTGTCCGAACGTCACGACGATCTCCGCAAGAGGGACCCGGAGTTGGGCGGCGATGGTGCCGGCCAGCAAATTGATCGTCTCTGGCGAGACATCCTCAAGGTCGTCGGAGACATGCTCGACGAATCTGCTGCCGACCATTTCAGTAGCGACAGACCTATTTCAGTCTAAGCCGCGTCGAGTGCACTGGCCTGCAAGACGGGTTGCGGCATCGGACGGTCGAGACGCCACGTAATGGAGATCGGACGCTCATCGTGGTGTTCGACAACGCGCGCCGCGCCTAGGCAAACGAACGGTGCCCCTCCCCCGAACTCATCGCTACGAGCCGCCCGGGTGAACAGCAGCACGTGGCTTGTTCCTTCCATATACCGTCGACCCGCCGCCGAGCTGAGGGTCGTCGAGTTCTGTGATTCCCAGTGAAAGAGGTCAGCGGAGATCGGGTAGTCGCGGTACCGCGTCGAGGGCGCGAACTCCTTGTCCTCCTTGCGGAGGGTCACGAGCAGCGCGTCCACGTTCGTGCTCTCGCTGTAGACGACTCCCGCTGCCTGGCCGCGCGTCTTGCGCTTGCCGTCGGCCCAGCCGATCCCCGCGAGGACCTCATCACGGCGATACGTGCAGTGCGAGCGGAGCTCGACGCCCGGGATACCAAGGTCGCCTGGCACGACACGAGCTTCGTCGGTACCCAGACGCATCAGGGTCGTCGCCTCACGAACAAAGGCGGGATGCCGCCGCAGCGTCCTCAACGCGTAGTCGGCGGAGACGTGATTGCCGAGATCGGGCCAAATTGTATAGACGAGCATGTGCGCGAGGACGCGCTCGGTCGCGCTGAGGTCGGTAAACCGCGGTCCCTCGGGAAGCATCAGGCGCATGTAGGTGGAGGCGCGTTCGAGGTCGTCGACGTGTACCAGGCTCCCGATCCGGCGCAGCAGCTCGTCCTCGCGCGGGCCCGGGTCGGCGGTCGGGAAGCCGGCGTCCCGGCGCAGGGCCGTCCAGCTCTCCCCTGGGCGCCCGTAGACGTCGGCAAGCTCGTGGCCGCTCTCGCGTAAGTACGCGACGAGCGACAGGTCGCCGTGCGAACGGACGTCGTCCACCAGCGCCTTCCGACCGCCGCGCAGTCCCTGCTTGACGTTGGCGAGCACAACCTCGGCCGCCACGCGGTCCAGGAGCAGCCGGCTTCCCGACGGCAGGTACGGGAACCCCTGCTCGATGTCGCGGACGAGCCCTGCGCGCGTCGAGCCGGTCAGCGCGCGGTAGCGGAGGTCGAAGCGGAACTCGCGACGATGCTGGCCGATGAAGTCGAGCACCGTCAGGACGGCCTTGTCCGGCGCGCGTCGGAGACCACGGCCGAGCTGCTGGAGGAAGATCGTCGCGCTCTGGGTGGGGCGCAGGAAGAGGACGGTGTCGACAGTCGGGAGGTCGACGCCCTCGTTGTAGAGATCGACGGTGAACAGGCAGGCGACGTCGCCGCGGCGGAGGTCGGCGGCGACCTGGTCGCGGTCGACTCGCGCCGTCTCGCCGGTCACGGCGCGCGACGGGATGCCGGCCTCGCTGAACTTCGATGCCATGTATTCGGCGTGCGCGACGGAGACGCAGAAGCCGAGAGCCCGCATGCGGCGCGGGTCGGTGACCCGGGCTTCGAGAGCGGTGAGGACGAGACGGGTGCGGGCGTCGTTGCCGGTGTAGAGCTCGTCGAGGGCGTCGACGTCGTAGGCGCCACGCTTCCACTCGAGGCGCGAGAGGTCGGTGTTGTCGGCGATCCCGAAGTAGTGGAACGGGCAGAGCAAGTCCTGCTCGAGGGCCTCCCCGAGCCCGATCTCGACGGCGGTGCGGCCGTCAAAGAACTCGCGGACGTCCACGCCGTCGGCGCGGTCGGGCGTGGCGGTGAGCCCGAGGAGCTCGCCGGCGTCGAGTCGCTGCAGCAACGCGCGGTAGGACGGCGCCTCCGCGTGGTGGAACTCGTCGATAACGGCGACGTCGTAGGCGCCCAGGTCGACGTCGCGCAACGACTGCACCGACGCGAACACATGCCGCCACCGTGTCGGGCGCTCGCCGCCGACGAGCAGCTCGCCGAACGTGCCGTCGCCGAGCACCTCGCGATAGGTGCGTCGGGCCTGGTCGAGCAGCTCCTTGCGGTGAGCGACGAACAGCAGGGACCGCTCTGCCCCGCCGAGGCGGCGGTAGTCAAGGGCGGCGACAACCGTCTTGCCGGTGCCGGTGGCCGCGACGACGAGGTTGCGATGACGGTTGTGCACGGTGCGCTCGGCCTCGAGCGCCTCGAGGATGCGCTCCTGGTGCGGGCGGGGCCGGACCTCGAGCCCGGAGAGGACGAGCGTCGATGACCCGCCACCGGCCTGTGCGCCCAGGGCGCGATCGAGGAGGTCGGCGTCGCGGTCGGGGTCGTAAGGGCGGAAGTCGGGGTTGTTCCAGTAGGTGTCGAAGGTGGCCTCGAACTTGCGCACGAGAGCAGGCGTCGCCACCGATGAGATGCGGACGTTCCATTCGAGGCCGTCGACGAGCGCGGACTTCGAAAGGTTCGAGCTGCCGACGTACCCGGTGTCGAACCCGGTGTTGCGACGGAAGAGCCACGCCTTTGCGTGCAGGCGGGTGCACTGCTCCTCGTACCGGATCCTGACCTCGGCGCCGAAGCGACGGACGAGCTCGTCGACAGCGCGGCGCTCGGTGCCGCCGAGGTAGGTCGTCGTGATGACGCGGAGGCGCTTGCCGCGGCTGCGGAGCTCCTCGAGTTCGTCGGTGAGCAGGCGCATCCCGTGGAACTTGACGAACGCACAGAGCAGGTCGACCTGGTCGGCGCTGGCCATCTCGGCGCGCAGCTCGGCTCCGAGCGACGGCTCGTCGGGCGTGTTGGTGAGGAGCGCGGTCTCCGATAGCGGCGTCGCTGGGCGGATGACTCGGTGCACACCCGGCGCGACTCTGATGGCGAGGAGCTGCTCGAGGGCAACGATGGCGTCGTCCTCGGACGACTCGAGGAGCTCGACGACGCCGTTGACGAGCGCTTCCCGACGGGCGTCGTCGGAGTGATCGGTCAGGGTGCGACGAACGACCTCGGCGACATGGCGGGCCAGCACGTCCGGAGCGGCGGCGCTACCGATCTTGTCCCACACGGCCGCACCGGCGGGGAGAGACTGAAGCCGGCGCTCGAGGCCCGCCGTGTGCAAGGACTCGTACAGCCCGTCGTCGTCGACGCCTTCCGGCATGATCCGCAGCCTGTCACGGGCAGGAGAAGCCCTTGGTCGACGGCCCCAAGTACTGCCGCGCGGCATCGCCACGGCGGCTCCTGACCCCGTCTCGCGGCGTGGACCGTGACCAGGCTGTGTCGATATTGAGATGAGATCTATATCGCCGTGGCCACTCGAACAAGGGGGACGAGTGACTATCGAGCTTCCCGGCATGACGCCGGACGACCAGCGGTACTGGGACGCGATCGCGGCGTGGAAGGCCAAGCGGCTGCACTCGACACCGCGCGAGCTGGTGCCGGCGTCGTGGCGCGCCAAGGCGTCGAAGGCCTCCAGCAAGACCCGAGAGAGCTTCGGCTCCGCCGCTCAGAAGATCCCGAATGTCCGTCAGAGCAGCGATCAGCCCGTGCTCCGACCACGCGACCCACGACGACGCCCAGCTGCCCCGACGTCGCGTCGGAGGGAGGGCGGTCATGACGGGCAGCGGAGGCACGCTCACACAGCTCAGCGACGCGGTCGCCGGATTCGCGATCGCGATGTCGGACTGGCCCGCTACCGTCATCGGCATGACCGCTCCGGCGCCTCGAGAGCACCCGGATGACCGCTCGCTCGCCCTCGGGGCGTCGCCGGCGGCGATCCACTCCGGTCTCTTCCCCGAGGACCGCGAGGCCTTCCTCGCGGCGTACGACGCCGCTCTCGAGAAGGCCCGGTCGACGTTGCACCTCGCACCGGTCCACGACGTCCTCGAGGAGTGGCGCCGCCGTGCCGTCCTGCAGTCCGACCCCGACGCCTTCCGGCGCGCGGTGCGCCGGGCCGCCGAGCTCATCACCGGCGAGCCCGTACCGGACGACGAACCCTTCGAGATCACTCGGGCGCACGCCGGTATGTAGGGCGCCCGTGTACCGGGTCGAGACGGTCGGCGACGACATCGACGCGGCCATCGAGGCGCTGCCGCCGGAGTTCGTCGCGGGCTTCCTGAATCTGTGGGCGGCTCTCGGCGACGATCCGTGGGCCGCCGGACGCCCCTACGTCGCGAGCAACCCGCGCGGGTCGCAGACGGCGACGTTCGGCCCCGACGGTCGCGGTCTCGCCCTCTTCGTCGTCCACGACCGCGAGCACGTCGTCGCCACCTGGCAGATCATGGTGGCCCCTGAGACGCGGGGCTGAGTCCCGTGCTCGACGTCCGTCCGGAACGCATGGACGTCCGCGACTCGGGGGTACTCGGCGCGGCGAGTAAGACACGCGCACCAAGGAGGCCACGACCGTGTCCCACCAGCCGCCCGACCCCTACGAGTTCCTGCCCGACGTCGCGACGTTCACCGTCACCAGCACCGACGTCAGCGACGGGCAGACGCTCCCGAACGCGCAGGTCAGCGGGATCATGGGAGCCGGCGGCCAGGACGTCACGCCGCAGCTGAGCTGGTCCGGCGCGCCCGAGGGCACCAAGAGCTACGCGGTGACCTGCTTCGACCCCGACGCCCCGACCGCCAGCGGGTTCTGGCACTGGGCCGTCACCGGCATCCCCGCGTCCACCACGAGCCTGGAAACCGACGCCGGCGACCCCGACAAGGGCCTGCTGCCGCAGGGAGCGGTCACGCTGGCCAACGACGCCGGCGCGAAGCGCTACATCGGCGCCGCGCCACCGCCCGGGCACGGCGCGCACCGGTACTTCTTCGTCGTGCACGCCGTCGACGTCGAGGACCTCGGGGTCGGCGCCGACGCCACGCCGGCGTTCCTCGGGTTCAACCTCTTCTTCCACAGCATCGGGCGCGCGATCATCACCCCGACCTACGAGATCAGCGGCTGAACCAGGAGGCGGCGGTGGCGGACGAGGACGACCGGCCGCCACTGCCGAATCTCGACCGCGTCTCGGCGTTCAGCGACGGCGTCTTCGCCATCGCGATCACCCTGCTGATCCTGCCGCTGACCGACGCGCCGATCCGCGACGGCCACGTGCTCGAGGACCTGTCGGCCCTCGGGCACCAGTTCCTCGCGCTCCTGCTGAGCTTTGCCGTGATCGGCGGCTTCTGGCTGATGCACCACGACGACCTCGCGGCGATGCGAGCCGTGAGCCGCCCGTTGCTCATCGCCAACCTGGTGTTCCTGTTCTTCGTGGTCATGCTGCCGTTCCCGACCGCATTGCTCGGCGACGGCACCAGCACGACGGCCACGATCGTCTATGCCCTCGCGATCATGGCGACGTCGGTGAGCTCGCTGGGGCTGTGGTGGACCGCCGAACGCCAGGGGCTGCTCGACGGCGAGCGCGCCCGGCGCTGGGGTCGCGCGAAGTACCTCGGGACCGCGGCCCTGGTCGTCGGGTTCCTGCCGTCGCTGCCGCTCGCCTACGTCTCGCCCGAGTGGGCCCGGGCCAGCTGGGCGCTGGCGATCCCGCTGGGTCTGCTCGCGGACAGGGTCGAGGACCGGCGCCGACGCGCCGACTAGACGTCGTTCCGCATCAGACGGCGCAGGACGATGAGGCAGTACAGGGTCGCCGCGAGCAGGATCAGGCCGACGACGGTGCTCCCCGTCTGCGACTGCACGATCCCGTACATCACGCCCGCGCCCCCGAGGATCCCGGTGAAGGCGGCGCTGAGGGCGAGACGCCCGCGACGGCCGGCGCGGTCGGGACCGGGGTTCACCACGGCGCGCACGCTACGCGCGGGGCTGGCCCCACCCGAGGCCGCCGGTGATGCTGTCGGTCGTGGTGACGGACGAGCAGGTGCACCCCGAGGACGTCGACGCCTGGCGCGCCTGGCTCGCCGAGCACCACGACCGCGGCGGCGGCGTCTGGCTCGTCACCTGGAAGCCCCGCACGGGACGCCCGACCGTCGGCTACGAGGAGTCCGTCGAGCAGGCCCTGTGCTTCGGCTGGATCGACAGCACCACGCGCTCGCTCGACGACGAGCGCACCGCGATGTGGTTCAGCCCGCGGCGGCGGGGCAGCGGCTGGGCCCGGTCGAACAAGCAGCGCATCGAACGGCTCGAAGGTGCCGGCCTCATGGCCCCGCCAGGGAGAGCGCTCATCGACGCCGCCAAGGCCGACGGCTCCTGGACGATGCTCGACGACGTCGAGGACCTCGTCGTCCCGCCCGACCTCGCCGAGGCCTTCGCCGCCCACCCGGGCTCCCGCGAGCACTGGGACGCGTTCAGCCGCTCGAAGCGCCGGGCGATGCTCGTCTGGCTGGTCGAGGCGAAGAAGGCGACGACGCGCGCCGCGCGCATCGAGAAGATCGCCGCATGCGCCGCGACCGGCACGGTCGCGTACCCGACGACGTGAAGGATGAGCCCGTGGCCGCACCCTGGGTCCTCGACGAGGACGACGCGCTCGAACTGCTTGCGTACCTGGTCACGTCGGCCCGCACCCAGGTCGACGAGGCCGCCGAGTACGGCCCGATGCGCCTGCTGACCGCCGCCCACCGGCTGGCCGAGGCGATGGGTCCCCGCGCCACCGAGGCCACGGCGGAGGCATTGAACGGCCCCCTGAAGGACATGCCGCTGCTCGCCGTCCCCCGCGACGACCGCAGCGCGTACGTCGAGCAGCTCGACGGCGTGTGCCGCTCCGTCGCCGCTCACCTGCGCGAGAAGTACGCGCCATGACCGACCCCGTCCTCGCCGCCATCCGCCGCCGGCGGGTCACGCGCGCGATGAGCGACGAGCCGGTGGCGCGCGAGCAGGTCGAGACCATCCTCGACGCCGCGCGCTGGGCCCCGACCGCGGGCAACCGGCACCTCCAGCGGTTCGTCGCGACGACCGACCCGGGCACGCTGCGGGTGCTGCGCATGGTCTCGCCCGGCATGATCGCGAAGCCGACCGCGGCGATCGCGATCTGCATCGACCACGGGCTGGTCGAGGCGTACGGCTTCCCGCCCGAGAACAAGGGACCGTGGATCGACGTCGGCACCGCGACCGCGACGATCCTGCTCGCCGCGCAGGCGGTCGGTGTGGGAGCCGGGCCGGTGAGCTCGTTCAGCAAGGCCGCCGTCGGGGTCGTGCTGGCGCTGCCGGAGACCTGGACCGCCGAACTGATCATCGGCCTCGGCCACCCGGCGCCCGTCCAGCCTGGCGCCATCCAGCCGAAACGGGCGCTGAGCTGGCGCGACCTGACGCGGTGGGTGCCGGCCGAGGGCTGACCTCACGGTCGTCGCAGGACGAGCTCGACGACGGCGCGATCGTCGACCTCGGTCCCGGGCGGCACGTCGTCCAGGACCGTGCGGACGACCCGCAGCTCCGCGGTGTCCGCACCGACAATGTCCCGGCGCTGGACCCGGTCGACCCGCCACCGTCGCGAGGTCCCCGGCACGCGCACCCCGTGATAGCCGTCCCAGGGGAAGTGGCTCGCGTACAGGAACCCCTCCGCCTCGAGGCGCGCCCCTGCCACACGGCCGCCGGCGCCGGCCAGGAGGACGGCGAGGTCACCGATCCGCAGGACCGGGACGATCGCGTCGCGGTCCGGGGTGGGGTGGTGCTCGAGCCGGCCGCGGGTGTCGAGGCCGCTCGGCCGCGCGAGGAGCATGTCGACCCCGCCACCGACCTCCCGCATCGCGAAGGGATCGAGCACGAAGCTCGGCTCGACCACCGCTCCCGCGCGGACGCCGGCGTACGCCTCGAGCACGTCACCCGGCAGGTCCGCCCGCACCCGCTCGACGGTCCGGGCCCCGTTCCCCGACCGGCGTCGGGTTCGCTTCGTCCTCGTTCTCGTCGTCGCCATCTCGACTCCTCTCCTCGAGGAGTTGGACGACGCCGGGGCCCGATCGGCTCCATCGAGTTTCAGGGCACCGCCACCTGCCGCGAGACGACCACGACGTCGCTCTCGTTCCCGCGCGCCTGGCGCAGGTCCGGCGGCCGCGGGGCGAAGCCGGGGACGCCGGCGAGCCCGAGGGTCTGGTCGTCGACGCGGAGCTGCACCGGCCCGGTGGCGACGAGGTCGACGGTCACGCCCTCGGGCGGCACCGCGTCGAGCCGCAGATTCAGCGGCCCCGGCGACGGCGGGAGTGCGAGCGGCGGCGCGCCGGGGAACGTCACGGTGCCGCCGGCGACGGGCAGGTCGCTGCGCAGGAAGACCGTCGGCGCGCCGCGGGGCGAGGTCACCTGGAGCCGCACGCCCTCGGGGGTCCGTCCGACGACCGTCGCGGTCGGTCCCGGCACCGGCACCACCGGTCCGGGTCCGCTGCCGACGGCGTCGTCGCCGGGCCAGAGCACGTCCGGCGCCGGCGCTCCGCCCGCGTAGCCGCGGGTCCAGTCGGCGGGCGCCTGGTCGGTGGTGACCCACTGCCCGGCGCCGCCGCGGTCGGCGTCGACGACGAGGGCGAGCGCGCTGCCCTGGGGGTTGCCGTCGTCGGTGCGGTCGTACAGCAGCCCGCCACCGCCGAGGATCAGCACCCACACGATCGCGAGGATCGGCAGCGCGTAGCCACGGACCGCTCCTGGCCGCGGGAGCGCGGACAGCGCCGCGCCGATCGGGATGCCGACCAGCGTGAACACCGCGACCGCCAGCCCGTCGGACACCCCGGCGACGCCGAAGGACGACACCGCGAACGGGATCAGCAGCGCCACCGCGGGTGCCGCCCCGAGCACGAGCAGCGGGGTCGCGAGCCAGAGCCGCTCGCCCGAGACCAGCACCAGGATCATCCCGAGCGCGAGCCCGATCACCGGCCACGCGAGCAGGAACACCGACCCGGGCGCGACGACGGCGAGCCCGACCGACAGCAGCGCCAGCACCAGCAGGGCGCCGGTGCACAGCGCAGCACCGCCGGGCCGGCGCCGCAGCAGGCTCACGACCAGCGTCGTCACCGCGAAGGCGAGGACACCCGCGGCGATCTCGTAGAGCAGCGGTTGCCCGAGGAACGGGCCGGTGTCGGCGTACGACGGCCGCAGCCACACGAGCGCCTGCCAGAACCCGATGCCGGCCGCGAGCGCGGCCGCGAGGCCCACGACGTAGACGACCGCGCCCCCGAGCACGCCCCCGACCGAGAAGCGCCGGCGCCCGACCACCGTCAGCACGATCACGAGGACCAGCGCCAGACCGGCGATCGGCCAGGCCCAGGAGGTGTCGTAGGTGACGAGGCGGCCGACCACCGTGAAGTAGGTCCGGTCGCCCGTCGCGGGCTGGCGTGACGCGGCGGGGTCGAGCGGCGCCAGGTCCCGGTCGCCGAGCGCGCGGGTCAGGGCCAGCGCGTTGCCGCCGTGGTTCTGCACCGACGAGCGGCTGAGGTTCAGCGGGATGTCGCCCGGCGTGTGGTACTGGTGCGCGCCCTCGATGAACGCCGCGTTCATCCCCGGCCGGCCCGCGTCGAGGACGGGCGTGAGGTCGGTGTCGTTGGGGAGGAAGCGGTAGATCTCGACCTGCGACGAGTCGCCGCGGGGATACGGCACCGAGCTCGACCAGGCGTCGACGAGGCCGGCGTTGCCCGGCGAGGTCTGGAACAGCAGCGACGGCCCCGAGACGCCGCGGGCCTCCCAGTTGAGGACGACGGTGGGCCGGTTCTTGGGCATTGAGTCCCGGACCCACGCACGCGCCCCGTAGAGGCCCGCCTCCTCGCCGTCGGTGAGCACGACCGTGACGTCGTTCCGCGGCGCCGGACCCGCGCGCAGCGCCCGGACCGTCTCGAGGATCGTCGCGACGCCCGACATGTCGTCGGCCGCACCCGGCCCGGCCGTCACCGAGTCGTAGTGCGCCATCAGCACCACCGACCCGGTCGGGGCGCTGCCGGGCAGGGTGGCGACGACGTTCTCGACCCGGCCGGCGCCGGTCTGCCCCTCCTCGGAGTACAGCGACGCCGACGTCTCGACCCGCGTGGCGAGGCCCTCGGCCTGCAGCCGCCCCACCAGCGCGTCGCGGGCGGCGTCGGAGGCCGGGCTGCCGATGGGGCGGGGCACGCGCGCGAGGGCGTCGACGGCCGCCGTGGCCCGTTCGGCGCTGAAGTCGGCGGGCGAGGCGGACGCGGGGACCGGGTCGGGCGGGCGTTCGGCGACCACGGCGACGACGCCGATCACCGCGAGGAGGACCACCGCGAGCAGGCGCCCGATCACGGCGAGCACCGTCCCGCACCCGCGAACCGCGCGCCACCGGCGAACCACAAGATCGGCCGTCCGGCCCTTCCGAGATCGACGTGGTGTCGGTCACGGTGGAGACGACGAGGATGTCGATCGAGGGAGCGGAGAGCCATGGGACAGCTCGACGGGAAGGTCGCCTTCATCACCGGCGCGGCGCGCGGTCAGGGGCGCAGCCACGCGCTGCGGCTGGCGCAGGAGGGCGCCGACATCATCGGCGTGGACCTCTGCGAGCAGGTCGACACCGTGCAGTACGCGGGGGCGACGCCGGAGGACCTCGCCGAGACCGCGAAGCGCGTCGAGGACCTCGACCGCCGGATCGTCACCCGACAGGCCGACGTGCGCGACCACCGCGCCCTGAGCGACGCCTTCGAGGCCGGGATCGCCGAGCTCGGCCGGGTCGACATCATCCTGGCCAACGCCGGCATCGCGAACCAGGTCGGCGGCGAGCCCGAGGACGAGTTCCTCGGCTGGCAGACCGTCATCGACATCAACCTGACCGGCGTCTACAACACCGTGAAGATCGCGGCGCCGCGGATGATCGAGCAGGGCGACGGCGGCGCGATCGTGCTGACCAGCTCCACCCAGGGCCTGTCCGGCCGGGGCGGCGACGGCGGCGGGGCGATGAGCGGCTACGCCGCGGCCAAGCACGGCGTCGTCGGGCTCATGCGGACGTTCGCGCACTGGCTCGCGCCCCACAGCATCCGCGTCAACACCGTCCACCCGACCGGCGTGAACACGCCGATGGTCGTGAACCCGCAGCTCGAGGCATGGATGGCGGCGAACCCGGAGAAGGGCGACGCGCTGACCAACCTCATGCCCGTCGAGATGGTGGAGCCCGTCGACATCTCCAACGCGATCCTCTACCTCGTCAGCGACGCGGGGCGCTACGTCAGCGGCGTGACGCTGCCCGTCGACGCGGGGTTCTGCGTGAAGTAGGGGGCGCAACGCTGCGGAAATCGAAGCATCTCGACCGGCAACGCACCCCGACAGCGAGCGCGGCCGTCGTGTCGGGCGTCTGCGTTACCGTCTCGAGATGACGACGACCTACTCCGTCGACGACGAGCCCGCGGACCCGGCCGCCCACCCCCTGAGCAAGGGGGCGTCGCCCGACGCGATCCGCGCGTCCCTGGCCGGGCCGGACGATCGGGCCGAGTTCGACGCCGCGCTGGCCGCCGCGCTCGACGAGGTCAAGGCGAGCCTGGACCTCACCGAGCTGTTCCGGATGCTCGACCAGTGGCGACGCATCGCCGTCCTGCAGAGCGACCCGGAACGCTTCCGCCGGGTGGCGCGCCGTGCGGCCGAGGTCAACATCGGGCGGCCCGGCCCGGAGGACGAGCCGCTCGCCGAGGCGCGCGGGGACGCCGGCATCTGAGCGACGTCCTCAGGCCGCGGTGCCCCGGTGGTCGATCACCATCGCGGCCACGACGATCGGCCACACGGCCTGGGCGAGGACGACGATCCGCTGCGACGCCCCGTACCAGGTGCCGCCGGTGACGAGCTGAATCCCGAACCAGCCCACGAGCACCACCAGCACGACCACGGTCATCGTCGAGGCCCACCGCAGCCGCAGGTCCACCGTCCGGGAGAACGCGAGCCCGAGCGGCCACAGCGTGAACGCCGCCCAGGCCAGGCCGGCCGTGGCCATGTGCACCATGTTGTAGCCGCCGACGGGCTGCGGCTCGAGGCCGGCGAGCACGAGCAGCGCCCCACCCGCGGCGAGGACGACCCACGACGGGGTCGGCACCCGGCCCCGCAGCCCGGCGGCGACGAGCACGAGCAGCACGCCGACGAGGCCGAGGGCGCTCGACATGATCCAGCGGTTGGTCGCCCCGAGACCGGCGAGCGTGCTCAGCGACTGGTCCCACGCGTCCGGCCCGGGCCAGGCGGCCTGGGCCGCGAGCAGCCCGGCGACGAGCACGACCGGCGCCGCGACGGCCAGGCCGAGCGTCGCCGCCCCGGACCCGGTGCCCGGGCGCTCGCGGGTCGGACCGCGCCACGCGGCGACGGCCACCCGCGCCGGCCACACCGTCTGGCTGAGGATCAGCACGCGCTCGGCGACCCCGAGCCACGTCCCGTCGGTCCACGCCTGCGCGCAGAGCCACGCGAGCGCGAGGGTCATCACCGCGGCCGCGACGAGCGAGTCGCGGCGCAGCCGTGCGGCCAGGGTCCGGTCGAGCGCCAGCGGCACCGGCCAGAGGACGAAGAGCCCGCACGCGGTCGCGGTGGCGGTCATGTGCAGCACGGAGCTGCCGTGGGCGGGCTGGGCGGCCAGGGCGGCGACGACGACCGCGACGCCGCCGGCGCCGAGGATCAGGCGCGACGCCCGCGGTACCCGTCGCAGACCCGCCGCGACGAGCACGAAGATGCCGCCGACCACGGCGAGCGTCGTCGCCATGATCCAGCGGTCGACCGCGCCCCGGCCCGCGAGCGTGCTGACCGTCTGACCGACCGCGTCGTAGGTCCCCGGCGGCTGGGCCAGCTGGGCGCCGATCCCGCCGAGGACGAGCACGACCGGCGCGGCCAGGGCGAGCGCCACCACGGCCGGCGCCGCGAGACCGGTCCGGGGCGGCCGCCGCGTCTCCGCGGCCCTCCGAGTGATCGTTCCCCCCATGCCCCCGATCATCCCGCGATCAGGGCGTCGGCGCCCGCATCATCAGCCACGTCCGTGGCCCCGTGTCGGGAACGGCGTCGCGGACGACCTCGAAGCCCGCCCGCGCGTAGTAGGCGACGTTCGCCTCGCTGGTCGTCTCCAGGTAGGTGGGCAGGCCGCGGCGGTCGGCGTCGTCGAGCATCGGCGCCAGGAGCGACGTCCCGATCCCGCTCCGCTGCCGGGACGGGTCGACGCCGAGCGCGAGCAGGAACCAGTGCGGGTCGGGGACGAGCGCCGCGCGCTGGCCGTCGAGCCACGACGTGTAGGCGACGAAGCGCCGGAACGCACCCGGGCCGAGCGTCGCCGGGAAGGCGAGCATCCCCGAGCGCAACATGCCGAGCGCGGACATCGACGTGCTCCCGGGCGGCAGCCAGATCGCTCCGCCCGCGCGGTCGGGCGTGGTCAGGCCGTGACCGCACAGGTGTCCGTAGCGGACGGCCCCGCGGAAGAAGCGGTCGAGCCTCGCGGGGCGGCGCGCGGGGTCCGGGAAGACGAACGTGAACATCCCGTCGTCGGCGAACGCGCGCGCCATCGCCGCGGCGACCTCGTCGACGTCGTCCGGCGTCACGTCCACGGCGGCGTCCCCCATGGCCTTGGATCCTTCCAGGTGCGCTGCGCGCAGGTGAGCAGTTCGGACGGCGATCGCAAGGCCAACTGCTCACCTGCGCGGAGCGCACCTCGTCGTGCTCGGCGCCTCGCCGAAGCGCGCCCGGTACTCGGCGGCGAAGCGGCCCGCGTGGGCGAAGCCGTGCCGCAGGGCCACGTCGGCGACGGACGCGTCCTCGCCGGAGCTCAGGTCCCGGTGGACCGCGTCGAGGCGCCGGCGGCGCAGGTAGGTCACCGGCCCGACGCCGAACTCGGCGTGGAAGATCGTCCGCAGGGTGCGCTCGCTGACGCCGGTCAGGCGCGCGAGCTCCGGCGCCGTGGGTGGGCGGGCGGGGTCGGCGGCGGCGCGGTCGAGCACCCGGCGCACGACCGTCGACGACGCGGGCGGGGCCGGCTCGCGCAGCGCGTCGCGGTACGAGTGCGGGTGACCGAGCAGCAGCGCGGTGCCGACGACGTGTTTGAGCGCCGACCACACCCGCTCCGGCGGCCCCTCCGGCCCGGCCGCGACGCACGTGCTGCGCACCAGCTCCGCGGCGCCGTTCAGCGTGCCGCCGCCGCGCGGCGCCTCGAGGTCGAAGCTCAGCGGGCGGTCCGGGGTGCGCCCGAGCAGGGACGCGAGCTCCCGCTCGAGGTCGACCCGGTCGATCTTGAGGACGAGCAGGTCGAGACCCGGGTCCCACTGCATCGTCAGCGGCCCCGACGACGAGAACACGGCCCCGCAGGCGGTCGACGCGCGCACCCGCATGCCCCGGTGCTCGGCGCGGAACCCGCCGCGCGACGGCAGGTGCACCGTCGCGAAGTCGTCGAGGGGGTGCGACCGGATCTCCACGCCGGCGCCGTAGGAGAACCGCAGCAGGCCGAGCCCGTCACCCGCGACCCATCGGACGTCGGCCCGGAACGCGCCTTCGCGGCCGACCGCCATCCGGTGCCCGGTCATGAGGCGCTCGGTGCGCTCGTGCGCGTCCTCGGAGTCGGCGGTGCGGAAGCCGCCGCGCACGACCCCGGCTGCCGCCATCCCCGCACCTCCTCGTACCGCGCCTCGACGCTGGCCGCAGGCCCGCGAGGTGTCAAGACGTGCCGGAAGCGGACGGCGCCGCCGGAAGTGGCTACCGGGACACCGCGACGCCTCCTAGCGTCGAGTGACCCACCGCACACCCGAGGACGTGACGCCGGTGACGACGACCGACGAGTCAGAGCAGGCGGGGACGGTCATCCCGCTCGGCGAGTACGCCGACGCCGACTTCTACCCCGGCTACGAGCCCCGGCTGGAGTCCCGGCCGTTCCTCGCCGAGCCCCTCGCGCCGTTCACGCGCGCCGACGAGGGCCGGTTCTGGATGCGGGACTCCCAGCACTTCGCCGAGGGCATCACCCCGGCGAGCATGGCCCTGCTCGAGGACGCCCAGACCTGGGGCACGCAGTACGGCGCCGAGATCGTCGGCATCCCGCCGACCGCGGGGATGGTCAACCGGATCGCCGGCGTGCACGTCTACCTCGGGCAGTGCCCGATCACGTCGGCGTGGCAGATGGGCACGCGCGCCGACCGGTTCGGCGCCTTCGCCGCGCCCCGGCTCGCCGACTTCGACACCTACTGGGCGGGCTACCGCGCCGAGCTCGAGTCGGCCTACGCCCACTTCGACGCCCTCGACGTCGACGCGATGGATCGCACCGAGCTGCACGCCGCGCTGGTCGACGCGATCGCCTTCCACCGCCGGGCGTGGGGGGTGCACTTCGAGGTCATGTACCTGCTCGCCGCCAACTACCTCGCCCTCTTCGGTCTCGCGACCGATCTGGGCCTCGAGACCGGGCAGATCGCGCAGTGGCTCGCCGGCGAGGAGACCTCCTACCTGCGCACCGACGAGGAGCTCTGGCGCCTCGCCGGCCGCGCCCGGGAGCTCGGCGTCGCCGAGGCGCTCACCGAGCCGACCGTCGAGGGCGTCCGCGCGGCGCTGGCCACGCAGCCGAACGGGCCGGCGTGGTGGGCCGAGCTCGAGGAGTTCCTCGCGGTCTGGGGGCAGCGCACCGACGAGACCGCCACCCTGGACCGCCCGTCCTGGGCCGAGCACCCGGCGACGCCGCTGGGCACGATCCGCGAGTTCCTCACCCGCCCCGAGGGCCACGACTTCGCCGCCGCCCGGCGCGAGGTGCTCGCCGAACGGGACCGCCTCGTCGCCGCGGCGCGCGCCGCGATCGCGGACGAGGGCGACCGCGCCCGCTTCGACGAGGTGCTGGCCTCGAACCGCGCGGCGAACTTCGTGTGGTGGAACGAGGAGCACAACTTCCTCATCGACCGCCGCATCCACCTGCCCCTGCGCCGGCTCACGCTCGCGGCCGCCGACCGGCTCGTCGCCGACGGCCGTCTCGGCGCCCGCGAGGACGTCTTCTTCCTGTTCCGCCACGAGCTGCTCGACGAGCTCGCGGGGTCCGGGCCGCCGAGCTGGGGCGAGCTCATCGCGGCCCGTCGCGACTACTACGACCATTGGTCGGCGCGCGGCGGCGAGCTCCCGCCAGTGATGGGCGACGTCCCCGACGTCATCCACGACCCGATCATGACCGAGCTCTTCGGGCTGACCCCCGACTACTTCGCGACGATCAAGGCGCAGCAGGCGGCGGCGACGCTGTCGGGGTTCGCCGCGTCGCGCGGCACGGTCGTCGGCACCGCGCGGGTGGTGCGCGCGGCGCAGGACATCGACCAGGTCCGCGACGGCGACATCCTCGTCTGCGGCGGCACCACCACCGAGTGGACGCCGGTGTTCGGCCTGGTCACCGGGTGCGTCACCGACACCGGCGGGACGCTCTGCCACACGGCGATCATCGCTCGCGAGTACGGCATCCCGTGCGTCGTCGGCACCGGCGTCGCCACCTCGACGATCTCGACCGGCGACCGGGTGCGCATCGACGGCGACCGCGGCGTGGTGGAGGTGCTGTGACGGATCTGGAGGCGCTGGCGGGCACGGCCGAACGGGCCGCCCGCGCCGGCGGCGCCGTGCTGCTCGAGTACCGCGACAAGGTCCTCGAGGTCACCCTCAAGGACGCACGCGTCGACGTCAGCTCGTCGGCCGACCTCGCCGCCCAGGAGGCGACGATCGCCGCGATCCGCGCCGAGCGCCCGGACGACGTCGTGCTCGGCGAGGAGGACGCGCCGGACGTCAGCCGTCCCGGCGAGGGCCTGCAGTGGTGGGTCGACCCGCTCGACGGCACCCGCTCGTTCATCGACGGCTTCCCGTGGTTCGCGACGGCGGTGTCGGTGACGCTCGGTGGCGAGCCGGTGGTCGCCGCGGTCTACGACCCGCTGCGCGACGAGCTGTTCCGGGCCGTGCGCGGCGGCGGGGCGACGTGCAACGGGACGTCGTTGCGGGTGTCGGGCGCCGAGAAGGCCGCCGAGGTCGTCGTGGTCGTGCAGGCGCAGTCGTCGGACCCGGCGGTGATCGCGGAGTTCGCGCGGCTGATGCGGGCGATGCTCACGGTCTCCGGCGGCGTGCGCTTCCCCGGCGCCCCGGCGCTCGTCATGGCCCACCTCGCGGCCGGGCACCTCGGCGGCTACGTCGAGCGCGACATGCCGCCGTGGGACGTCGCCGGCGGGCGGCTGCTGGTCGAGGAGGCCGGCGGGCGCGTCACCGACTTCGCCGGCCGGGTCCGCGACGCCTCCACCCGCTACGACGTCGTCGCCAGCAGCGGCGGGGCCGTGCACGACGAGCTGGTCGCGGCCACCGGCCTGCGCTTCGAGGAGGGCCGATGACCGCCCACACCGAGATCGCCGTGACGACGACCGGCGGCTGGGCGCGTCCGGGGTGGTGGGACGTCGTCGAGCCCGCCGAGGCCGCGGGGCGCTTCGGCCCCGACGACGAGCGCGAGCTCTACGACGACTACTGCCGCCTCGCGATCGACGACCAGGAGCGCTGCGGGCTCGACATCGTCACCGACGGCGAGCACCGCCGGCGCGGGTGGATCGAGAACATCACCGCCGCCCTGCCCGGCCTCGAGCTCCAGCCCGCACCGCGCCGTCTCGGGGCCCTGGGCTACGACATGCTCGACGTCTGGAAGGTCACCCGGCCCCTCGACGAGCTCGCGTGGATGTGGGACTTCGTCGGCGAGTACCGCTTCCTGCGCGCCGCGACCGACCGCCGTCCCCGCGTCGGCATGCCGGGCCCGTACGGGATGACCACCGAGCTGGATTTCCGCGACGTCTACCCGTCCCGCAAGGCGTGCGCGGAGGCCCTCGTGCCGGCGTTGCGTGGGCACATCCGCGAGCTGATCGACGCGGGCTGCGACTACATCCAGCTCGAGGAGCCGATCACCCCGGCCGTCGCGGACGACGACCGCAGCCCCGCGTCGATGGTCGAGATCATCAACAAGGTCGTCGACGGGTTCGACGGCTGCACCTTCACCGTGCACATCTGCTTCGGCTCGTTCCGCCGCCTGCCCTACGCCAAGCGGACCTACCGCTGGCTCTTCCCGACCCTGCTCGACGCGCACGTCCACGGGTTCAGCCTGGAGTTCGGCGGGCGGGAGATGGCCGAGATCGACCTGGTCGGGCAGTGGGATCCGGGGAGGTTGCTGTCCGCGGGCCTCGTCGACATCAAGACGCACTACGCCGAGACCACCGACGACCTCGTCGAGCGCCTGCACACGTGCCTGAAGTACCGGGACCCGGCGGCGCTGGAGATCTCCACCGACTGCGGGCTGCGGCGCGTGCCGCGCAACCTCGCGATGGCGAAGATGACCGCCGCCGCCCGGGCCGCGGAACGGGTGCGTCGGGATGGGTGACCTCGACATCCGGGCCGAGACGGTCGGCTCGCTGCTGCGGCCCGCGTACCTCCGCGACGCGATGGCGGCCGGCACGGTCTCGCGCGAGATCCAGGACCGGGCCGTGCTGGAGGTCCTCGAGCTGCAGCGATCCGTCGGGCTGCCCGTCGTCGGCGACGGGGAGATGCGCCGGCGCATCTGGCACGGGCCGGTCCTCGACGTCACCGACGGCTTCGACCCCGAGGGCTTCACGCGCACGTGGACCAGCGAGGACGGGCGCACCGCGTCGCACACCTCGCCCGTCGTCGAGTCCCGCCTGACCGAGCGCGGCAGCCTCGTCGACGTCGAGGCGGGCTTCGTCCTGGCGCACGCCGACCGCCCGGTGAAGGTGACCCTGCCGGTGCCGACGAACTTCCTGAGCTACTGGACCGCCGGCGTCTCCGACCGCGCCTACCCCGACCCGCAGGAGTTCCTCGACGACCTCGTGACGATCCTGCAGCGCCAGGCGCGGGCCCTGGCGGACGCGGGCGTGCGGTACCTGCAGCTCGACGCGCCGAAGTACACGTTCCTGGACAACCGGCGGCTGTTCCCCGACCCGGACCGGTGGGCCGGGCGGCTCGCGGAGCTGGTGCGCACCGACCGGCGGGTGTTCGACGGCCTCCCGGACGACGTCGTCACCGGCATCCACGTCTGCCGCGGCAACTACCGCAGCATGTACGAGAGCACCGTGCCCTACGACGAGATGGGCGAGGTCCTGTTCGCCGAGGCGCGCTACGACCGGCTGCTGCTCGAGTACGACGACGCGCGCGCCGGCGGCTTCGACGCCCTGCGCCACGTCCGCCCCGAGAGCACCGTCGTGCTCGGACTCGTCACCACCAAGCACCCGGAGCCCGAATCGGTCGACGACCTGCGGCGCCGGATCGACGAGGCGTCACGGCACGTGCCGCTGGACCGGCTCGCGCTCAGCCCGCAGTGCGGGTTCGCCAGCACGTGGGAGGGCAACGAGCTCGGCGTCGACGACCAGCGTCGCAAGCTCGAGACGGTCGTGCGCACCGCGGAGCTGGTCTGGTCGTAGCCGTTCTTGATCCTCGCGGGCGGTCGCGGGAAGGTCGTCGGTCTGACGGAGACCGTGACCGCCGGGGGGCGCGATGGAGGAGGTCCGCGACTGGGCGGCCGAGCGGCTCGACGAGATCGTCGACGACCTCGCCGTGCTCGTCGACACCGAGACGCCGAGCACCGACTCGGTCCTGCTCGCCGACGGGCGCGCGGTGCTCACCGGATGGGTGCTCGAGTCCTGGACGGACGCGGCGGCCTCGACGCTGCCGGGCCCGGTGCTCCAGGTCGACACGCCGGGATCGCTGCCGGGCACGGTGGTGCTGCTGGGCCACATCGACACCGTGTTCGACGCCGGCACGGTCGCGCGCCGGCCGTTCTCGGTGACCGACGGGATCGCTCGCGGGCCCGGGGTGTTCGACATGAAGGCGGGCCTGGTCCAGGGCGTGTCCGCGGTGGCCGCGCTCGACGCGCTCGGGATCCCGCGCCCGACGGTGCGCCTGATCGTCAACGAGGACGAGGAGGTCGGGACCGTCGCCTCGCGGGACGCCATGGTGGCCGCGGCGACGGGCTGCACGGCCGTGCTCGTGCTCGAACCGGGCGCCGAGGCGGGCACGGTGAAGACCGCGCGCAAAGGCGTCGGGCTCTGGCAGGTGGCGGCCACCGGGGTCGCGGCCCACGCCGGCCTCGACCCGGAGGCGGGCTCCTCGGCGGTCCACGCCCTCGCGGCGCTGACCTGCCACCTCGTGGGTCTCGCCGACCCGGCCGCCGGGACGACCGTCAACGTCGGGGTGCTCGCGGGCGGGACGCGAGCCAACGTCGTCGCCGAGCACGCACGCCTGGAGATCGACGTGCGGGCGCGGACGGCGTCGGAGGCGGAGCGGGTGGGGTCGGCGCTGGCGGCGTGGGCACCGCCCGATCCGCGCGTGCGTCTCCACGTGACCGGCGGCTGGAACCGGCCGCCGTGGCAGGCGTCGGCGACGTGGCTCGTCGACCGGGCGCGGGCGGTGACGGCCTCGCTGGGCGTCCCGTTCGATGCCCGCGAGGTCGGCGGCGGCAGCGACGGCAACATCCTCGCGGCCGCGGGGCTGCCGGTGCTCGACGGTCTCGGGGCGAGCGGCGGGGGCGCGCATGCCGAGCACGAGTACGTCGTGCTCGATGACCTGCCGGTACGGATCGCGCTGCTCGCGGGCCTCGTCGCGGGATCTCCCCCGGCACGCTGAGCGCCTGCCGCCGTCGGCGTCCGGATGGCCGTCATCCGAACCGGCGATGAACGACACCCATGTCGTTCAGAGTGCGTCACAGATGGGTCACGAACACATTGCGGAGTGGGGGTGATAACGCGCGAACGGGTGAGTTAAGGTCCGCGTTTGTGAGCCAGACGGGCGATGCTTCTCAGACCAACGTGTTCGACCTGACGAAGCGGGGATACAACCCGAACCAGGTCGACGGGCACGTCCAGGCCCTCCTGGCCCGCGTGGAGATGCTCGAACACGCGCACCACCAGGAGCAGCAGCGCGCCGAGGAGGCCGAGGCCGAGCTGACCCGGGCGCGATCGCGCGCCGACCGTCCGGCGGACGCGGACCCCGGCGACTCCACCGTCCAGCAGGGCTTCGGCCACCGCGTCGAGCGGGTGCTCCGCGTGGCCGAGCAGGAGGCGTCGAACGCCCGGGCCGCCGCGGCGCGGGAGGCCTCGGCGCTGATGGAGCGCACGCGCAAGGAGGCCGAGTCGCACCGCCGCGAGGTGGAGCAGAACCTCTCGGCCCGTCGCGCCTCGCTCGACGAGGAGGCCTCGCGCCGCCGCTCGGAGCTCGACGAGCGGGAGCGCGAGCTCGACGAGCAGGCCGCCACCACGCGGGAGGAGGCCGAGCAGACGCTCGCCGAGGCCCGCACGGGCGCCGAGCAGATCACCCGCGACGCCGAGGCCGAGGCCCAGCGTCGCCGCGAGGACACCGAGGCGCTCATCCGCCGCCGCCACACCGACGCCGAGAACGAGCTCGAGCGCCTCAAGGGCCTGCACGACGGCGTCCGCACCGACCTGGGCAGGCTGCTCGAGTCGCTGTCCGGGCAGCTGCCCGCGCGCGACGGCGGGCGTCACCTCTCGGTCGCCCAGGCGGCCGCGGCGGCGCAGGCGCCCATGGTGTCGTCGGCCGCGCCGTCGTCCGCGCCTTCGTCTGCTCCGGCCGGCGAGACGATCGAGGAGCCGCGATCGAACCTGCACTTCGGGCCGCAGGAGACCGGCGACGAGGACGGCGCGCAGTCCGGTGAGGCCGGCTCCGCATGACCTCCGGGGGGATGGCGGTCGGCCGTGGTCTGACGTGGACCTACGGCGACTCGCAGGACGACGGCCACCGCCGCGCGGCACGCTCCGCCGAGGACACCGCCGTGATCTCCCCGGTCGTGGCCGACGAGACCCGCGCGACCCCGATCGCCCCGCCGGCGCTCACCGCGCTCGACGCCCTCCCGGCCGTCCAGCGCCGCGCGCTGGTGATGCGCCACATCCGCGGCATGGACGCCGAGGACATCGCCGCCGCCGACCGCGTGGCCGTCGACGTCGTCGACCGCCGCCTGACCCACGGCGAGCTCGCCTTCGCCCACCACCTCGGCCTCGCGGTCGGGCCGGAGACGCCGGGCGCCGTGGCCGAGCGCGAGCTCGCCCCGCTCGCCGACCTCCCCGACGCCTCGATCGCGGGACCCACGTTCGCCCCGATGCACGCGACGTCGGCGCGCTCGCGCCTGAGCCGCGGGTGGGGGCGGGGTGGGCGCGATGTCGCCACGGCCGGAGTCGCTGGTCACGCGGCCGGCGGAGACGGTGGCGTGACGGCGACTGCAGTCCCGTCGGGAGTGTCCCTTCCGGGAGGGGCACCTGCCGGTGGAGCGTCGACGGGCGCCGCGACGGCGGCGACGGTCGGCCTCGCGGGAGCCGCGGCGGGCGCGTTCGCCGGTCGTTCTCCCGCTGACGCGCGCCCGGGCGCTCCGTGGGCGCCGGATGCTCCGACTCAGGCGAGTGCGAGGCGCGGCCCCACCTCCCCGGCCCGGGGCTGCGGCGGGGTCGCGTCGTCCGGTGCGGCGGCGGGGCTCGCCGCCGGTGCCGCGCTGCCGGCCGAGACGCCGCCGGCCGAGCGCCGCAACCGTCTCCCCCTCGTCGCGGCCACCTTGACGGCCGCGTCCGTGGCCGCTCTCGGCGCCGCCGTCGCCACGGCCGCGCACCACACCGCGGCTCCGGAGACGACGGGCGGGAGCTCGGCTCCGCTGCCCTCTGGACCCGGTGCCGCGCCCAGACTCGGCGCCGCCCTGCCGCCCGTGGGAGCGGGCGCCACGCCCGCCGCCCCGGCCGGCGACGCCGCCCTCGACCTCGGCCTGGGCGACGCGACGTCCGCCGGTCCGGCGCCGGCGGGACCCAGCGGTCCCGTCGCGCCGTCCCTGGCCGCGGGCGTCAGCCTCGCCCCGGCCGGCGTGCCCGGCGGGACGCCGCGCGCCGTGCCCGCGGTACCGCGCGCCGACGGGCCGCCGGCGTCCTCGGCGGGCTCGCCCCAGCCGTCCACCGCGAACCCCGGCCCGAGCACCCAGCCCACCCAGCCGTCGCAGCCCTCCGGTGGCAACGGCGGTGGAGGCGGCGGGAACGGCGGCGGTGCTGGCGGGAACGGCGGCAGCAGCGGCAACAGCGGCGGTGGCAACGCCGGCGGCGGTGGCGGGAACACCGGTGGCGGTGGTGGCGGCGGCCAGGCCGGCGACGGTGGTCACGGCGGCGGGAACGCCGGTGGCGGCAACAGCGGTGGCGGTGGCGGTGGCAACGGCGGCGGCAACGCCGGCGGGGGCCGGGGCGACGACGGGCCTCCCCCGCGCGCCGGCGCATCGGCCGGTGGCCGCGGCGGCGATCGGGGCGACGCCGGTTCTGGTGGCGGCGGCGACCGGGGCGGTCAGGGCGGTGGTGACCGCGGCGGCCAAGGCGGCGGCGACCGTGGTGGCCAGGGCGGTGCTGCTGGTGGCCAAGGCGGCGGCAACGGCGGCGGTCAAAGCGGTCGCGGCGGGCGCTGACCGCCGAGTACACCCCGCGATGCTTCGAATTCCGAAGCCTTCCTCAAAACTGTTGCGCACCCCCGCCGCCCGTCCTGGGGCTGCCGTGGCTTGATCCGGGAGAGATCATGCTTCCGGGACCGTCGCGTCGAGGAGCCGGAGGTCGGCGACGTAGATCGCCTCGTCGGTGACCCGGTCGGGCGCCGGGACGGTCTCGAGACGCACGGGGTCCACCGGGCGGTACGTCGTCCGCCGGTACCGCCGCATCTCGCGCACCCGGTACCTCCGGCGGCACAGCGCCACGGCCTCGCCGTGCTCGGTGCCTACGGCGAGCTCCGGCTCGAGGTAGAGCGCGCCCTCGATCCACAGTCGGCCGTCGACGGGCTCGGAGGCCGCCCAGTTCAGTGGGAACAGGCGGCCCGCCACGTCGAACACGTCCACGTGGCAGGAGCACTCCTGCGCCGACACGGGCGCCGTGATGACCTCACCCCGCCCGTCGAAGCAGCCGAACTCGTCGACCGTCCAGGCCTGGCGGTCCGACAGCGCCGGCAGGTGGCCGCCGGCGTAGATCGCGGGCGCGACCTCGGTCTCGTCGCCCACTGCCAGCGTCAGCGCCCCGGCGGCGAGGTGGTGCGGCAGGAGCTGGACGGTCAGCTCGCCGTCAGGATGCTCCTCGCGCAGCGCCCGCCGACCCAGCGTGCGGCGCACGACGGCGTCCACGTCCTCGTGGTGGCGGCCGGCCACCGTGCGCTCCTTGCTCCGCCGCGATCGCGCGGGTTTCACCATGTCGCCTCCTCGGCTCTCCTCTGGTTGGAGTGCCGCGGGGCTCCATCGGTTCCGCGGACATGGCGCCTGTGGACAACCGCGCGGGGAGGGTCGAGGGGTGGCGGAGATGCTTCGGTTTCCGAAGCATCCGCAGCAACGTCGGGCGCCTCAGCCCGACCGGACCTGCGCCGGCAGGGCGAAGCTGCAGGGCTCCCACGGCACGAGCGCGACCTCGCCGGCGAGGGCCCGGTCGATGTAGCGCCGGAGTGCCTCGGCCGCGGCGGACGGCTCGAGTGCCCAGGCGTCGAAAGCACCCGGCGGGTCGGCAACGGGCTCGCCGCAGACCAGGGAGCCGTCGCGCACCAGATCGACCAGCAGGGGTCCGGCGCGACGCAGCAACGGCAGCCGTCCCTCGCCGCCCTCGACGACCTTGACCAGCGCGATCGCCTGGAAGATGTCGAGCCAATCGTCCTCGGCCTCGTGCAGCAGATCGGCCTTGAGCTCGTCGCCCGTCGTCATCTCCCGCCCGCCTTCGGGGTGTGGACCTTCACCATCGTGGACGGGAGGTCGCGATGCTTCGGAAACCGAAGCATCCTCGCCGGCCTATCCGCCCTCCCCCGGCGCGAACAGGCAGGGTTGCCACGGCTCGAACGGCGTGGTGCCGGCGACAACCTGGGCGACGTACTCCTCGAGGAACCTCGCCGACGCCTCAGGGGCCGAAGGCCAGGGGACAAACGCCCCGCGCCCGGTCCCGACGTCGCCAGGCACCAGGCGTCCCTCGCGGACCAACCGCGCGACGAGACCGCCGGCGCGGCGGAGGAGAGCGAGATCGTCGTCCCCACCTTCGGCCAGGGAGACGATGCCGATCGCGTGGCCCATGTCGATCCAGTCGACTCGGGCCTCGCCGACGATGTCGTCCATCATCGCGAGGTCAGCGTCGCTCATCCGTCCTCCCTCCTCGGTGTGTGGACGCGAACCTGGTGAGCGCGTCCGGCGTTGATGTCGACCGCGGGATCGTGCGGTGGAGTCGACGACGTCGCGCGGTAGGTCATGTAGGTGCCGTCCGCGAGCAGGACCACGGTCCTCCCCTCCGAGGTGTGGACCACCTGGCCGCCGTCGGACAACACCCGGAAGATCCCGTCGATCTCGGCGACCGTATCGACCTCGCGCACCGGGAACTTCGGGCTCCGCGCACTCCCCCGCCGCCCGATCAGCACACCCTCGTTCGCCGCGTGCTCGGCCGCCGTGAGACCGCGGTACCGACCCAGGGGCGCACCGGAGGAGTCTGCCGGGTCCGCCGCCTCCATCCCGGCCGCGCGGACCGCGCGCGACGCCCGCCCCGCCGCGCCCGCACCGCCGAGGGCGGAGAGCCCGAGGCCGGTGAGCACGCCGCCCGCCCAGCGCGTCGGGTTCGTGGCCACCTCGCGCGGGTTGACCGCCTGCTCGATGGTCTCCGCGGGGTGCGTGACCGCGTGGGCGACACCGGTGGCGAGGTCGCCCCACCCGCCGACCGCCTCGGCCGGCTCGACGAGGAAGCGCGTCGGGTTGACCTGCCAGAGCAGCTGGCCCGTGGTCGCGAGCTCCGACCACGCGCCGCCACCGAGATCGCCGAGGAACCCGCCGATCTGTTGGGCGATCGAGGGCATCGCCGGGGCGAGGTCACGGGCCCGCGCCACGAGCGGCGCCGCGCGATCCCCGGCCTCGGCGACGGCGGCGCGGGCCGCCCGCAGACGTTCCGTCGCCGCGACCCGGCCGGCCTCACCTGGGTCGACCTGCTCCGGGCCCCGGGGCTGCGCGCTGAGCGCCTCGGCTTCCTCCTAGGTCTGCACGGCGGCGACGGCTTCGGAACGCGCCCACGCCAGGACCTCCGCGCAGTCGTTGACGGCGTCGGCGGCGGCGAGGAACGCCTCGCCCGTCCCGGTCCATTGCGGCGGCACGGGGTCGAACGCGCGGCGGAAGGAATCGGCCGCATCGCCCTGCCAGTCGCCGGTGTCGATACGACTCAACCCATCCCCGGCGCCGACGAGGGCGCCGCCGAGGCGGGACATCACCGACGCGATGGCCCGCACCGCGTCCGGGTCGCCGGGCACGAGGGCCGCGGGGTCCGCGCGCGACCCGAGCGGCGGCACGCGGGGTCACCGACCCCAGCGGAACTGGTCGACGGCCAGGCCCTCGGCCTCGGCGTACGCGCCGGCGGCGTCGTGGAGCCCGCGGGCGAGGGCGTTGCCGTCGTCGGTGAGGTTGGCCAGGCCGTGGGACCACCGATCGCCGAAGTCGACGACGACGGCCCCGAGGACGTCGTGACCGAACGGTGCGGGCGTCGTCACGAGGTCGGCGACGTCGTGCGCAGCCAGCTCGTCCATCACCGCGTCCACCCCGTGCGCGGCGTCGAGCAGCGCCTGCAGCACCACCCGCACGTCGGCCACGGCCGAGACGGTAGGCAGGCCGGCGCGCGCAGACGTGCCGTTCGGCAGAATTCGACGCCGTCATGAGCCGCGCCGACCGCACCGACGCCTACGCGCGGGCCGTCCTGCGGGTGCCGGACCTCGGGCTCGTCCTCCGGCCCCGGCCGGCGGGCGAGGTCGTCGGCACCTTCCCGTTCACCGCGCCGGTCCACGTCGTCACCGCCCACAATCCGGGGGCCGAGCGGCCCGGGGCGAGGGAGAACGCCGTCCGGCAGGCACGTCTCGAGGCCGCGCTCGACGAGCGGGGCCTGCGGCACCGGCGCACGATCGCCGGCGCCGGGGACGGGAGCCACGCGGAGGAGGGCGCGCTGGTCGTCGGGCTGGACGACGACGACGCACGGGCGCTCGGCGCGGCCTGGGGGCAGGACGCGGTGTTCCGCTGGAGCCCGACCGCGTGGACGGTGCTCGCGTGCGACGAGGGTCCTTCGGTGGAGCTCGGATGGGCGCTCTCCGCATGACCATGGCCTCTCGCAGGGGCAGGATGGCGGGAGTGAGCGACTGGAACCAGCAGATCATCGACGAGTTCCGTGCCAACGACGGGAAGGTCGGCGGCCCGTTCGAGGGCGCGCCGCTGCTCCTGCTGCACCACACGGGACGCACGTCCGGGACCGAGCGCGTCACGCCGATGATGTACCAGGCGGTCGGCGACGCCTACGCGGTCTTCGCGTCGAAGGCCGGCGCGGACACGCATCCGGACTGGTACCGCAACCTGCTGGCCCACCCGGACGTGACCGCGGAGATCGGCACCGGCACGGAGTCGCTGCGGGCCCGCGACCTGCCCGCCGACGAGCGCGCGCCCATCTGGGAGAAGCAGAAGGCCGACTACCCGGGCTTCCAGGGCTACGAGGACAAGACCGACCGGACGATCCCGGTCGTGCTGCTCGAACGGCGCTGATGCCCCGCCCGGTGTGGAACACGCTCGCCCACAAGCGGGGCGAGCTGCTCAGTCGTGACCTCGCCCCGGACGTGCACGCGCAGCGCTGGGCGCAGCGCTACGACGGCGCGGTCGGGGTGCTGAACCGCTGGGTGGACCACGTCCGGGACACCACCTACGAGAACCTGCCGTACTTCGACCCGGCGAGCGCGGGACAGGGGGCGCGCGTCCTCGTGCTGCTTCAGGACCCGTCGGGCGAGGCGGAGGAGGGGTCGGGGTTCGTCAGCAGGCACAACAACGACCCGACCGCGAACAACACCTACGTCGCCAGCGACCGCGCCAAGCTCGGCTACGACATCAGCCTGCACTGGAACGTCGTGCCGTGGTGGGTCGCGAACCCGGCCAAGCCGGTGCGCACCTTGGAGAAGGAGTCGGTGCGCGCGCTGCCCTACCTCGAGCAGATGCTGGAGCTGCTCGACCCCGCGCCGACCGAGGTCGTGGTCCTGGGCCGACCGGCGGCGCGGGCCTGGGCGCGGATCGCCCGCCGGGGCCTGCCGGGCGGGCTGCGGGACGCGACGGTCGCCCTCGCCCCGCACCCGAGCCCACTCGTCTACCCGCGCGTCGACGCCGCCACCGGCCGCGGCAACAGCGACCTCATCGTCGAGGCGATGCGCCTGGCCGGCCAGCGGGCGCGGGGCGAGAAGGTGCGCCCGGCCGCCGGCGGGCCGGCCGGGCGTCGCCGCCCGTTCTGACCGTGACGGACCCGGCGGCCCTCGCCGAGCACCTGCGGGCGCTGCCGCCGTCGGTCGGCGCCACCGTGCTCGTCGGGGTCGACGGGTTCTCCGGAGCGGGCAAGACGGCGCTCGCGCAGGACCTGGGGCACCAGGACGACGTCGCCGTCGTCTCGATCGAGGAGTTCTACCGCGGCTGGGCGGGCCTCGAGGAGGGCCCGGCACGGGCCGTCACGGGGCTCGTCGAGCCGCTCCGCGCGGGCTGCACGCCGCGCTGGGGCGCGTGGGACTGGGAGCACGACGCGGAGGGCCCTCCGCGGGACCGACCGCTGGCCGCGCGCGTCGTCGTCCTCGAGGGCTGCGGGGCCGGGGCGTCGGTGCTGCGGTCGCACGAGGCGCTGACGGTGTGGGTCGACGCGGAGCCCGGTGAGCGCGAACGGCGGCTGCGGGCGCGCGAGGACTGGCCGCTCTACGCCCCGCACCGGGCGACCTGGCGGGCTCGCGAGCAGGTGCTGGCCGCCCACGAGGGTCTGCCCGACGCCGCCGACGTGATCGTCCGGCGGCATCCCGACGGGTCGCTGGACATGCGGACGTCACCTCGTCGATGAGGTCGAACGTCCACCGTGTGGGTACCGTCCCCGGCGTGAGCACGACGACCGACGACATCCCCGCGCCCCCGCCGGACCTGTCGCCGGGCGACGCCGAGCACTGGCGCGAGGTCGTGCAGTGGAAGGACCGCGAGCTGAGCAGCTCGTCGGGCCTGCTCAGTCCGCTGTGGGACGGGGTGGCGGGGGTCCGCGCCGAGGTCACCGGCCTGCTGCGGCGGATCCCCGGGGTGTCGCAGGTCGACGACGGGGTCCAGAACGCGCTCCACCAGCTCGCCTCGGCGGGTGCCGGGGCCGGGGCGGCGACCCTGCGGCGTGACGCGGTGTTCGCCGACTTCCGTGCGCAGGGCCACGAGGTCACCGACTTCAAGGACATCCGCGGGCTCGACATCGCCGACGTGCAGGCCGCGATGCCGCGCCTTGACCTCGGCTACACGGTGTTCGCCGGCGTGCAGGGCGGCGTCACGGGCTTCCTCACTGGCGCCGGTGTGACGGCGGTGGCGGGCGGTACCGGCGGCGCCGGGATCGGCAGCCTGCCGGGGATCGCGGTCACGGTCGTGACGCTCACCGGCGACGCCCTGCTCACCGTCGCGTCCTGCACGCGCGCCGTCGCGCACGTCGCGGCCTATCACGGCTACGACGTGACGAAGCGTTCCGAACAGCTCATCGCCCTCGCCGTGCTGGCCGTCGGGCTCTCGGGCGACGACGAGACGCCCGGGGCCTACCAAGAGGTCATCGAGCTCATCACGGCCAAGTCGCAGGAGAACCAGAAGCGCAAGCAGCAGCAGGCGCAGATCAAGCGGCTCGGCTCGGCGGTGCACCGGCGCCTGCTGAGCCAGATCGGTCAGCGTGAGGCCGCCCAGCTCGTGCCGGTCCTCGGCATCGGCGTGGGTGCGGTGCTCTCGGCGCGGCTGCTGGCGAAGGTCGTCGACACCGCCGTGCACCTCTACGGCGAGCGCTTCCTGCACGACAAGTACGAGCTGCCCTTCGGCGTCGACCTCCCGTTCGACCCGGCGACCTACCGGCCCTACGTCGACGGGGAGCCCGACGACGGCGGCGACGACATGGACGACGAGGGCGACGAGATCTTCGCGGGCTCCTGATCCACGGAGCCTGACGCGCCGGTCACCCGCTCGGCGCAGCGTCCAGATCCCGTTCATCTCGCGGCCATCCGCCGGGCAGGTCGCCGACCGCTGCGTACCCACACGGCGACCTAGCGTCAGCAGCGATGACCATGCTGCTCGGGACCCCGCCGTCGGGGGTCGACGTCCTCGGAACGCTGCGGGGCTGGGTGCGGGCGCTGCCGCAGCCGGCGGACCTCGCCGCGGCGACGGGGGCGCTCGGCGAGTGGCTGGGGCACGTGGGCCTGCCGGCTCCCGAGGTGTCCGCGGCGCCGGTGCACGACACGGCGGCGCTCGCCCGCGCCTACGCCGTCGTCGGGGCGGTGCAGGCCGGGGCGAGCGGGCTCGTGAGCGGCGTGGTCGGCGCGCGGTGGGCGCCGGTCGCCGGGGCGGTCGCCCTGGCCGGCGCGGTCGGTCTCGACGGCGTCCTGACCACGGCGACGTGCGTGCGCGCGGTGTCCCACGTCGGCGCGCGGTACGGGTTCGCGGCGCGGTCGGACGAGGAGCGCACGGTGGTGCTCGCGGTGGTCGCGACGAGCCTCGGCGCGGCGCCGGGTGTCGACGACGACCGCCGCCGGCTGGCCGCGCTCGTCGTCGTGCGCCTGTCGGTGTCACGGGGGCCGAGCGAGCTCATGCGCCTGCTGCCCGCGGTCGGTCCGGTGCTCGACGCCGCGCTGGGCGCGGTGGTCGGCGCGCGGCTGCTGTACCGCGTCGTCGGCGACGCCGACCGGCACTACCGCGCGCGGTACCTCGCCGAGCGGGACCCGGAGCAGGAGCCCGCTGCCGCGTGATCGTGGTGGCTTTCCTCGCGTTGAACGTCTGCGTGGATGCCAGGCTGCACACCCGTGCGTCGGCGAGCTCCTCGGCGTGTCGCGCGAGCGAGCATGTGGCGATCCTGGCGTCACACGCCAGGAAAGCCGCATCGCTCGAACACCGGCTCAGCTCTCGGACCCCGCGGCGACGTGGGCGCGGACGTCGGCGATCGAGGTGAACACCTGGTAGCCGAGCGCCTGCAGGCGGTCGCGGGCGGGCTCGGCGAGGTCGGGGTCGAGGACGACGGGCGGGGCGAGGGCGCGGCGGCTGATGCCGGTCGGCCACAGGATCGCGGCGTCCGCGAGCACGCCGCCGCCGCGGGGGTCGTGCACGCGGGCGTCGCGGCGCGGGGGCGGGAAGCCCTGGGCGGCGAGGTCCCCGATGAAGCCCTCGAGGTCCTCGTGCGTCTCCGGCGCCGCCTCGCCGAGCACCGCGCGCCCGGAACGTCCGCGGCGGGGCCGGTACTCGGCGCCCCGTCCCGGCGCCGTCTCGACGACGGCCAGCGGGCCGGTCGGCGCCGACGGCGTGATCCCGGCGGCCGCGGCGGCGTCGAGCACCGGGGTCAGCGCGCCCTCGGGGTCGGCGACGTAGCGGGACTCGGGGACGCGCACGACCGGCCAGCCGCACCGGCGCAGGTCGTGCTCGGCCTCGACGTCGGCGCGGGTCGCCGGGCGGCGCTGCTCGTCGCCGTCGCACACCACGGCGAGCCGCCCGTTCGCGCCGGTGACGACGAGGTCGAGCGTGCGCCCGTGCACCTCGACCTGCGGGACGACCGCGAACCCGAGCGCCGAGAGATCGGCGAACACCCGCTGCGCGAACAGGCTCCCGAACGCCGGGTGCCGGTGGTCGCGGTCGACCTCGGCGGGCGCCGGGCGGTTCTCCGGGGCGCCGGCGGAGCCGACGGGTTCGGTGGCGGTGACGTGCTCGAGCAGCTTGCGGCGCAGGTCGGCCTCGGCGAGGTCGTCGGCGCGCACCGAGTGGAACAGCCAGCACTGGTCGCGGGCGCGCGAGGCGGCGACGTTGTACCCCTGTCGGAAGCGCTCCGCGGTCAGCGCCACGAGCCGCCGGCCGGGGGCGACGACCATCGAGAGCCACACGATGTCGCGCTCGTCGCCCTGGAAGTCCGCGGGCACGCCGACCCGCAGCCGGCGCGCCTCCCACACGGCGACGCCGAGACGGTCGCGCAGCTTGCTCTCGATCAGCTCGACCTGCCCGTGCCCCTGCAGCACGACGACACCGAACGTCGCGCCCGCGTACGCCGGGTCGGCCGCGCAGCGAGCGACGGCGTCGACGAGCGCGGACGCCTCGGCGTCGTTCGTCAGCCCCGACCCCGTGCCGCTGACCTGCGCGTCCGGCACGAACGTCGCCCGCAGCGGCGGCAGGCGGTCGGCGCCGAACTGGCGCAGCGGGACCAGGGGTGCGTCCCCCTCCCCCGGCCCGCTGTAGAACTCCCGCGACGACCAGCCGACGATCTCGGGCATCGACCGGAAGTGCTCGCGGAGCCGGATCGGCGGGCCGAACGTCGCCCGGAACACCGAGAACACGCTGGCCCGCGGCGTGAACTGGCTGCGCAGGTAGAAGGGCACGTCGGGCAGGTCGTGCTCGAGCCGGGCGAAGGCGGACTCCAGCGAGCCGCCGCCGACGTCGGCCGGGGTGCACTGCCGGTCGTCGCCGACCACGATCACCCGCGGCGCGAGCCACAGCAGGAACAGGCTCGTCAGGTCGGCCTGGCTGGCCTCGTCGACGATCACGACGTCGAACGCGTCCGGCCGCGGCGCGACGGCCGAGAGCACCTCGCGGATCGGCATCACCCAGGCCGGGACGGCGTCGCTGGCGACCTCGACGGCCTCGCGGGCCGCGGCCCGGTAGCGGTCGGCGTGGCGTCCGGTGCCCCGCCCGACCGCGGCGATCGACGCGCGGTGGCTCTGCAGCGCGCGCATCTGCTCGGCGCCGACGCGTGTCAGGCACGCCCGCCACGCCCGTGCCGCCGCCAGGCGGGCGGTGGCGCGGGCGAGCTCGACGTCGAGGTCGGCGAGACGGTCCGGAGCGGACTCCGCGGCGGCCCAGGAGCGCACCCGCGCCGCGGCCCGGGCGTGCGCCCAGGCCTGCTCGAACCGTTCCTCACGGTCGGGCCACTGCTCGCCGGCGTGGGCGTAGAGCAGCGACACCACGCCCGGCGCCGCCTTCTCCAGCCGCGCGGACAGGGTGTCGGTGCGGCGCTGGGCACGGGCCTCGTCGTGCGCGGACTCCACCCCGAGCACGGCCTCGGCGTACCCGTCGGCGTCGCGGCGGCGCAGGGTCTCCAGGACGGCGACGAGCTCGGGCGCGCGGCGGTCGGGCGGCGCCCCGCTCTCCAGGCGCTCGACCACCTCGTCGAGCTCGCCGCGCGCGAGGTCGGCGGCGCGGGTGTCGTCGACGTCGAGCGTGAGCGTCGTGAACACCCGCAACCGCGCGAGGGAGTCGATCCGCGGGCGCTGGTCGGGCGGCAGCGCCGCGAGCAGGCGCCGCACGCCGACCGCGGCGGTCAGGACCCGGCCGACCGACAGGCACGCAGCACGCAGCGCCAGCACCTGCTCGACGAGCAGGGCCCGGTACTCGGCGCGGCGCAGTGGGTGCCCGAGCGGGGCGAAGGCCTCGGAGAGCCGATCGGTGATCTCGAGGATCCGCAGGTGGCGGGCGATCGCCTCCGCGCCGGAGACGGTGGCCGGCTCGGCGCCGTGCAGGCGGATCCCGGCCAGGTGGGGCTCCACCGCCTTCTGCTCGTCGGGCTTGAACATCCGTCGTGTCTGCCCGCCGTCGGCGAGGAACTGCGCGAAGCGCTCGAACGCCGGCGCGGCGGCGGCGACGTCGACGCCGTCCTCCACGCGGACCTGGGCGGACCCGGCGCGGCGGTCGTGCTCGAGCACCGCGTCGACGTCGCGCAGCCCGTCGGTCGCGCGGTTCCAGAGGTGCCCGGCGCGCCCGGACAGGACGGCATCGGTCACCTCACGGGCCCACGGGGTCTCGTCGCCGGACTCGTCGAGGTCGGCGAGGGCGTCCGCGACCCGGCGGCTGACCGCGGGCAGGTGCGCCGCCGCGTCCGCCGGGAGCCGGCCCAGCGCGGCCACCAGGTCCCCGGTGTCGCCGGAGGTCGCGTCGAGCCCGCGCAGGACGGTGGCGGCGAGCTCCGCGATGTGCTCCTCGGGCGGCAGCTCGACCGGCGGCGGGAGCAGCTGGCCGGCCCGCGCCCGCCGGCCCGGGGTCTCGCCGGCCAGCAGCGTCCGCAGCTCGGCGAACTCGCCCGCGTCGAGCGGTGGGGTGGCGGGCAGGTCCGCGTCGGGGTCGACGACGTCGGTGAGCCAGCCGTCGCGGTCGTGGGCGTCGCGCACCCGGCGGGCGATCTCGGCGCGCGTCCCCGTCATCCCCGGGCCGAGGTCGCGCTGCACGGCCGTCTCGGCCGCGCGGTCCGCGACGAGCGCGTCGAGCGCGGCGTCGCGCTCGGCGAGCAGCCCGTCGCGGCGCTCGGTGAGGTCGGCGATGGTGCGCTCGGCGTCGTCGGGGTCGAACTCGGTGCTGCGCGCGGCGAGGCCGGCGATGCCCGCCCCGACGCCGGGCTCGTCGTCGCCCTCCGCCAGCGAGATGCACAGGTCGCGCATCTCGGCGGGCAGCTTGTCCCGCAGCACGCGCAGGGCCTGCGCCTTCTCGCTGGTGACGAGCACGCGGCGGCCCTCGGCGAGCAGCGCGGACAGCAGGTTCGCGATCGTGTGGGTCTTGCCGGTGCCCGGCGGCCCCTCCACGACGACGCCCGAGTCGCGACCCAGCCGCGACAGGATGCGGCCCTGCGCCGCGCCGACCGGCAGCGGGAAGAGCGGGTCGGTGACGGGCGGCTCGTCGTGCCCGGCGCGGGCGAGCCAGGCCGCGCGGTCGGTCGGTTCGATGGCGGCGACGAGCTGGGCGAGGCCGACCGGCAGCGGTCTGCTCGGGTCGGCGAGGTCCGCCGTCATCGCGTCGTAGAACGTGCGCAGGGCCGCGGCCCCGCGGCGGCGGGCGACGAGGGCCGGCGCCGGCACGAGGGCCGCCTCGCTCCCGGTCGGGCCGATCCAGTCGTCGCCGCGGCGGGCCGGGATGCGCAGGTGGCGGTCGGCCCAGCCGGCGAGGACGGCGACGAGGTCGGGGGCGAGCGGTGACGTCGGCGCCGCGCTCTCGGGGGGCGCGGCGTCGTCGACGATCCCGGTGCCGGCGAGGAGCTCGTCGTCCTCCCACCGGGACGCGTCGCCGGCCAGCGTCACGACCATCGCCTCGTCGCGGTGCTCGATGCGCACCGGGCGCGTGAGCAGGGGGACGCGCACGTCGTGGCCGGGGGCGTGGAGCAGCCCGCCGGCGAGGACGAGCTCGACGGCCTCGGGCTGGTCGGCGGCGGTCCGCATGAGGTCGAACAGCGCGTCGAACGTCGCGCGCATCGGACCCTCGGGCCGGGCGCGGAGGACCTCGTCGCCGGCCTCGTGGGGGCGGCGCACGGCCGCCTGGTCGGCGACGTCGACCAAGGCGAGCTCGCCGACGTGGTGGCGGGTGTGCCGCACCGGCCGGGCCCGGGCGAGCGCCACCCGGCGCAGCACCCCGACCAGGCGCTGGACCCGGTCGCGCAGGGCCGGATCGTTCTCGGGGCGCTCGGCGGGCGCCTCCTGCGGCACGACCACGCTCCCTCCGGCCCGTTCGTCTGCGGCGGTCCAGAATCGCATCCCGTTCCGGGGCGATCACGCGTGGCCGGTCACGGAGAGGGGAGCGGCGTCGTCCGGAGTGGCGATGGAACCGTGGGAGCGTCGGCGCCGTCGAACCCCGTGACGGAGCGAGACGGGAGGCGGGGCCGATGGACGCGGGTGCCGAGACGACGACGGGGACGGACGATCCGGCCGCGGCGGCGAAGTTCCTCACGGGGCTGGCGGCGTCGGGGAGCCGGCCGGAGCAGGTCGTGGGCGTGCTGCGCGCGCGGTACGGCACCGGGCGGACGGTGCTGGCCGGCGCGGAGCTCGCCCTGCTCGACGCGGCCGACGTGCTCCACGAGCGGGGCTGGGGCGCCCGCGACGTCACCGAGGTCGTGCGCCGGCGGCTCACCGCAGGCCGGGTCGTGCTGGCGGTGGACGTGCTGGGGGCCGCGGCGGCCCGCCGACCGCGGGGGAATCCCTCCGACCTCGAGGGGACGCCGCTGCCCCGCGACGCACCGCTGGTGGCGCAGTGGAGCAGCGTGCGGGGGCTCGTCCCCGACGACGCGCTCGCCGCGAGCGTCGCCCTCGTGGGCCTGATGCGCACGCTGCCCGCGCTGCCGTGGCTCGGCGAGGAGGCCCGCGCGCCGGAGGGGGTCGACGCCCGGGTGCTCGCGCGGGTGCGCGGGCTGCTCGCCAAGGCCGAGTCCACCGAGTTCCCCGAGGAGGCCGAGGCGCTCTCGGCCAAGGCCCAGGAGCTCATGGGCCGCCATGCGCTGGAGCAGGCGCTGGTGGGGGCGCCGGTCGACGCCGAGCCCCGCGCGTCCGCCCGCCGGCTCTGGCTCGACCCGCCCTACGCGAGCGCGAAGTCGAGCCTCGTCCACCAGGTCGCGACCGCCAACCGGTGCCGGGCGATCAGCCTCGGCGCGCTGGACATGGTCACCGTCGTCGGTCACGCCGCCGACCTCGCGACCGTCGAGCTGCTGGTCACCTCGCTGCTCGTGCAGGCCGACCGCGCGATGCTCGCGGCCGACGACGACTCCGTGCCCCGCGCGCGGCGGCGCTCGTTCCGCCACGCCTTCCTGCTCGCCTACGCCACCCGCATCGGCGAGCGGCTCACCGCCGCGGCGCACGAGGCGCAGGCGCACGCCCGGGCGGAGCTCGGCGAGGCCCTGCTGCCGGTGCTGGCGGCGCGGGCGGAGGTCGTCGAACGCACCGTCGGCGAGCTGTTCCCGCGGCTGACGCGGCGCCGGTTCAGCGTCGGCAACGGCGCGGGGTGGACGGCGGGGCGCGCCGCGGCGGACGCCGCCAGCCTCACCCCGGGCCGCGACGCCCTCGCCGAGGGGTAGGCGAGGATGGGGCGATGGCCGGCAACCGCGACCGACGCGCCGCCAAGCAGCGTCGCCGCGACGCCAAGCGGGGCCACGCACCCGAGGCCGCGGCGCGGCCGACCGACCCCGGTCTGCCGCCGGAGTCGCTGCAGGCCCTGCTGCGCCGGGCCGCCGCCGATCTCGCCGAGGGCGACGACGCCGCGCTCACCGAGCTGCGCCACGTGCTCGCCGAGCACCTCGCCCGGCGGCGTGAGCGGGTGCTGGCCGCGTGCGACGCGGTGACGGCCGGGGTCGTCGTTCCGGGGGACGTCGTTCCGGGGGACGTCGACGGCGCTCTCGCCGCCGCTCTGGCCGCGGGGGGCACCGTGTCCTCGTGGGCCGAGCACGAGGGCGCGCGCACCGAGGAGGCGGCGGTGGCGGCGGTGCGGATGCTCGCCGCCTCGGGCCTTGACCTCGACAATGGTTGAGCTTCTACCGTCGTCGGCATGACCGACCAGCACGTGCGCCCGCATCCCGGTCAGGAGCTGTCGGTGGGCGAGGTCGCCGAGCGCAGCGGGGTCGCCGTGTCCGCCCTGCACTTCTACGAGCGCGAGGGCCTCATCCACAGCCGCCGGACGGCCGGCAACCAGCGCCGGTTCCGCCGCGAGGTGCTGCGGCGGCTGTCGTTCATCCGCATCGCCCAGCGGGTCGGCATCCCGCTCGCCGAGATCCGGTCGGCGCTCGACGCGCTGCCCGACGGCCGCACGCCCACCCGCCAGGACTGGGAACGGCTCTCCGCGCAGTGGCGCGAGGAGCTCGACGACCGCATCCACCGCCTCCAGCAGCTGCGCGACGACTTCACCGGCTGCATCGGGTGCGGGTGCCTGTCGATCGACCGGTGCTCGCTCGTGAACCCGGGCGACCGCTTCGGGGCGGAAGGGCCCGGCCCGCGCCGGCTCGTCGGCTGACCTTTGACCACGTCATGCGTCGTGGTTGATCTCTGACCACGACAGGTGACGTGGTCAGGAGGTCCCATGCACTTCAGCACCGTCGGGATGTGCGTGCACGCCGAGGACGTGGCCGCGGTCCGCGCGTTCTACGTCGAGGTCCTGGGCTTCACCGTGGCGATGGACATCGGCTGGTTCGTGAGCCTGCGCCAGCTCGGGCACGACGACCTCGAGGTGTGCGTCGTCCACCGCGACCACGCCCTCGGCGAGGACCTCGCCGGCCCGGTGCGGGGCGTGGTGTTCGCGTTCCTGGTCGACGACGTCGACGCCGAGCACGCGCGCCTGCGCGACCTCGGGGTGCCCGTCGACGTCCCGCCGCGCGCCGAGCCGTGGGGTCAGCGGCGCTTCCTCGTCCGCGACCCGGCCGGCACCGGGATCGAGATCGTGCAGGTCACGGCCCCCGACCCGGCGTGGCTCGCTGCCCAGGCCGCCGGGTGAGCCCGCGCGCCCCCCGCAATCCCGCGCGCCGCGACCAGCTGCTCGACGCCGGGCTCGCCGTGCTCGCCGAGCAGGGGGCGCGGGGGCTGACGTTCCGGGCGGTCGACGCGCGGGCCGCGGTGGCGACCGGCACGGCGACCAACTACTTCACCGACCGCGACGCCCTGCTCGCCGAGCTGGGCGAACGCATCCACGCGCGCCTCGAGCCGGGGGAGGAGAAGCTGGATGCGGCGCTCGCGGGTGCGCCGGCGCCCGCGGTGATGCGGCGGATGCTCTCCCGCGTCCTGGAGCGCCGCGAGGTCTACGTCGCGCTCCTGGAGCTGCGACTCGAGGCCACCCGGCGCCCCGCGCTGCGCGCCTCGCTGACCGCCACGGTCCGCGCGCGCTTCGAGCAGGACGTCGCGGTCCACGAGCAGGCCGGGGCGCCGGGCGGTCGCCGGGCCGTGGCGCTGCTGCACCACGCGATGGAGGGGCTGATCCTCGACCAGCTGACGTTGCCGGAGGCGCTGGGCGATCCGGCCGAGGCCGGCGAGGTGGCCGGTCAGCTGGCGGAGCTGATCACGCGAGGCGTGTGACCCGGCCCGGCGGCGGGGCCGGCACCGCGTCGGGGTGCAGGGCGTGGGCGATCGCCTCGATCCCGTCGACCAGCCGCGGGCCGGCGCGCACGACGTAGGAGGCGGAGTCGACGGCGACCAGCGGGACGCCGGGGAGGTGCGTCCGCACGTCCGCCGCCTGGGCCACCGCGTCGTCGAGCCCGAACCCGCACGGCGCGACGAGCACGACGTCGGGCTCCTGGGCGCGCGCCTCGTCCCACGTCGTCGCGACGCTGCGCCCGCCGTCGATGCCGGCCAGCGGCTCGGCGCCCGCTCGGCGCACCATCGCCGGCACCCAGTGGCCGGGCAGGAACGGCGGGTCGACCCATTCGAGGGCGAGGACGCGAGGTCGGGGTCGCCCGGTCAGGGCCTCGTCGACCGCGCGCAGACGTCGCTGCAGGTCGAGGGTGAGGCGTGCGCCGGCCTCGGGCGCGCCGGCGGCGTCGGCGACGGTGGCGACGGCCGCGAGCACCTCGTCGAGGGTGTGGGGGTCGACGGTGAGCACGCGCGCGTCGAGATCGAGCTCGCCGAGCGCCTCGGACACCGTCGCCTCGGGCAGCGCGCACACCCGGCACAGGTCCTGGGTCAACACCAGGTCGGGCGCGGCGGTCCGCAGCCCCTCGCGGTCGAGCTCGTACTGCGGCAGGCCCCGCGCGGCGCGGTCGCGGACGATCGCGTCGATCTCCCCGGGCGTCAGGCCCGCCGGCAGCGCGGTGTCGACGACGACGGGCCGCCGCTCGCGGATGCCGGCGGGCTCGTCGCACTCGAACGTCACGGCCACGAGATCGTCGGCCAGTCCCAGCGCCCCGACGATCTCCGTGGCCGCGGGCAGCAGCGACGCGATCCGCACGTCCCCGACCCTATGTGAGCAGTTGGCGCCCTCATAGGAGCGCCAACTGCTCACGTACCGCCGGTCAGCCCACCAGCGGGCGGGGGTCGAAGACGGCGCGGATGGTGCGGGCGCGGCCGTCGGCGACGTGGGCCCAGTTGACGGTGAGCAGCGGCGCGTCGGTCTCGATGGTGTGCAGGTCGTAGACGGTGCAGACCTCGGGCCCGTCGACGAAGACGTGCTTGACGTCGACGGCGATGACGATGCCCAGCAGGCCGTGCAGGGCCTTCACGTTGTCGTCGACGCCCTCGACGTGGCCCATCGGGCCGTCGAAGACGACGTTGTCGGAGAGGACGTCGCGCAGCGACTCGGCGTCCTGGCGGCGCCAGGCGTCGAAGTAGGCGGTCATGGTCTCGGCGGGGGTCCTGTTCTCGGTCATGGCTCCAGCGTCGGTCGCGGCGATCCAGAAGTCCAAGAGCTGTCGATGGTTCCTCCGATAAGCTCCGGTGATGGAGCTGCACCAGCTGCGCTACCTCGTCGCGGTCGCCGAGGAGGGCGGCTTCACGCGGGCGGCGACGCGGGAGCACGTCGCCCAGCCCGGGATCAGCGCCCAGATCGCGCGGCTGGAGCGCGAGCTGGGGCAGGTGCTGTTCGACCGGTCGGCGCGCGGGGTGCGGCTGACGCCGGCGGGGGAGGCGGTCCTGCCGCACGCCCGGGCCGCGCTCGCCGCCGTGGCCGCGGTGCGCGACACCGCCGACGACCTGGCGGGCCTCGTCCGCGGCCGGGTCTCGGTGGGCATGGTGCGCGGCGGCGGCGTCGTCGACCTGCCCGGCCTGCTCGGCGACTTCCACCGCACCCACCCCGGCGTCGAGATCCGCCTGGTCGAGGCCGCCACGGACGCGCTGCTCGACGGCCTGCGCAGCCACGACCTCGACCTCGCCTGGGTGGGCCGCGACAGCGAGGCACCGCCCGACCTCGACGTCGACGTCGTCCTCGACGTCCCCCTGGTCGCCGCGCTGCCGGTGGACTCCCCGCTCGGCGACACGGTCACGGCCGCCGAGCTGACCGAGCACCCGGTGATCGCCCTGCCGGTCGGTGCCGGGGTGCGGGCGGCGCTCGACCGCGCGGCCGCCGACGCCGGGGTGACGCTGCGCCCGGCCCTCGAGGCGGGCTCGCCGGCCGTGCTGGTGGACCTCGCCCGTCAGGGGCTCGGCGTGGCCGTGGTCCCGGCGCCGGCCGTCGTGGGCCGCGACGACGTGCGCGCGGCATCCCTGACCCCCGAGGTGCGGGCGCGGATCGACCTCGCCCGCCGCCGCGACACGCCCCTGAGCCCCGCCGCCCGCGCCCTGCTCGCCCGGGCTCGTGACTGGATCCCCTGACCGCGAGAATCGGACAGGTGGACCTCCTGCTCGGGGTACGGCTCTTCGTCCGCGGCGCCGCGACGGTGTTCCGCACGCCGCGCCTGCTCCTGCTCGGCGCGATCCCGGCGCTGATCGTCTCGATCTTCTACGTCGCGGGGATCGTGGCGCTCGTGGCGTGGCTCCCGGAGCTCACGTCCGGACTCACCCCGTTCGCCGACGGGTGGTCGGGGACGGCGCGCACGATCGCGCGGGTCGCGGCCGGCGCGGCGCTCCTCGGGGCCGCCGGGGCGGTCGCCGTGGTCACGTTCGTCGCGGTCACACTCGCCGTCGGCGGGCCGTTCTACGAGAAGCTCGCCGAGACCGTCGACGAGCAGGTCGGCCCCGTCCCGGCCACGACGGAGCCCTCGTGGGCGCGCTCGATCGCCCGCGGCGCCCGCGACGGCCTGGTGCTCGTCGGGCTCTCGGTGCTCGCGGCGATCCCGTTGTTCCTGCTCGGGCTCATCCCGGTCGTCGGTCCGGTGCTGGCGCCGGTGTGCGCCGCGCTCGTCGGCGGGCGGCTGCTGATGATCGAGCTCGCCGCGCCCGCCCTGCAGCGCCGCGGCCTGGACTTCGGCGACCGCCGGCGGCTGCTGCGCACGCGGCGACTGCTGACGTGGGGTGTCGGCATCCCGACCTACCTGCTCGCCGCGATCCCGTTCGTCGCGATCATCGCCGTCCCCGCCGGCTCGGCCGCCGCGACGCTGCTCGCCCGCGCGCTGCGGGGCGAGCCGACGGGTCAGGAGCGCCCCGCCTCGAGGACGTGAGCGGCGAGCAGGTCGTCCATCACCCGCTCCTGCTCGACCGCCAGTCCCGCCTCCCGCACCGCGCGCTGCAGCTCCGGGTCCCAGGGCGTCGGCGGCACGGCGTCCCGGTCGACGGTCGGGAGCTCGACGTCGGCGTGCGCGACGTTGGTGCGGTACTCGTCGGCGGTCATCCGCCACGGCTCGATGCCCCGGTCGTGCAGCCGCGACGTGATGCGCAGGCCGCCGGCGTCGATGTCCCCGTGGTGGCGGACGACGGCGCCGGCCGCCCGCAGGGCCTCGAGCAGCGCGAGCGCACCGCCGGTCGGCTCACCGGCCGTGCAGACCAGCGGGGCCGCGAGACGCTGCTGCGCCGCCGCCTCGAGCAGGCGGGGGTTCTCCACCGACAGCACCACGCACCCGGGCGGCACGGCGACCTCCAGATCGCGCACGGTCAGGGTGGTCAGCGGTGCGGGGGCACCGGCGGCGGTCATCGCCCGGACGCCCGCCGCGACGCCGTCACCGAGCAGCGGCAGGTGCCAGGTCAGGGTCGGCGCGGAGACGACGTCGCCGGGGAGGCCCGCGGCGGTCCAGAGGTCGGCGTCGTCGCGCTGCGCGTCGCCCGCCCGGTGTGCCAGCGCCGCCCGCACCCAGCGGCGCTCGACGGTGCCACGGTCGAGGCCGTGCGCGGACCCGAGTACGCGGGCGGCGATCTCGCCGCGGCTCCGGCGGCGATCCGCCTGCTCCAGGACGCGGGCCACGACGTCCACCGCGCGGCGCGCCTGCTCGGCGTCGGGCACCCAGCGCCGCACGGACAGCGCCCACGCGTCCACCCACGGCTCCGGACCCAGTCGCGCGCGGGCGTCGTCGCGCAGCACCACGTCGCGGTCGTCGCGACGGGCACGGTCGTCCTCGCGGGCCTCCTTGCGTCCCGCTGGGCTGTGGCCCGCGGCGGCGAGCACGGCGAGGAGGTCCGTGCCGTGGGCGGCCAGACCCCCGTCCAGGGCCGCGAGATCGAGACGGTGACGTGTCGTGGGGAAGCGGTGTCCGAGGATCTCGCCGAGACGCGCGTGGACCCGCGCGTCGAGGCCGCGCGGGAGCGCGACCGGCCGCCGGTCGGCCAGGCCGCGCCGATCGAGCGCGGCGGCGATCTGGCGCCACAGCGGGTCGAACGTGGCGTCGAGGAGGACGGGCGGGACCGTGGCGCCGGCCGCGAGCTGGTGGCTTTCCTGACGTCCGGTGTCAGCGTGGACGCCAGGCTCAGACACGCCGTGCCTCGTCACGCGGGCTCGTACGCCGACCAGTCGGGCATCGGGGTGCCGGCCAGGGCGGCGGCGAGGCGGTCGAGGTACCAGCGCCAGCCGGCGTCGAGGTCCGACGCGCTCAGGCCCTCGGGCAGCGACTGCGCGAAGACGAGGACCGCGCCGTCGCCGTCGGGCTCGACGCGCAGGTCGAGGTGCCAGACGCGGTCCGCCTCGTTCTCGGGGAACTCGACGGCGAGCCGGGTGGGCGGCTCGCAGGCGGTGATCAGCACGTCGACGGGCTCGGCGACCTCCCCGCCCGCGTCCGCCTCGCCCGTCATCGTGAAGGCGACGGTCCGGCCGACGCCGGGCTCGCCGGTCCACGTCCCGATCCAGCGCCCGAGGCGCTCGGACTCGGTGATCGCGGCCCAGACGTCCTCGACAGGGTCGGGGTATGGGCGGCGCCAGACCAGCGTCGTGGCGCCGTCGGGTTCGGTGCGGGTCTCAGCCGGCGGTGTCGGCACGGTCGTCTCCCTGGTCGGGGTTCTCGGGGTTCTCGGTGGCGCGGCGGGCGCGGCGCCCGCGGCGGATCTCGGTGTCGAGGGCGTCGAGCCGGCGCGCGGGACCGGGGACCGGCAGCGGCCTGAAGCTCTCCAGCCAGGCGTCGAGCTCGGCCAGCGGGCGGCGGTCGAGGGCGTAGATGCGGTGCTGACCCGCGACCCGCGACGTCACGAGCCCGGACTCGCGCAGCACCCGCAGGTGGCGGCTGATCGCCGGCCGGCTGATGGGGAACGCCTCGGCGATCTCGCCGGCCCCGATCTCGCCGTCCGCGAGACGCTCGACGATGGCCCGGCGGACCGGGTCGGCGAGCGCCTCGGCGGGGAACACCCCCGACATGTAACCAGAGGCTTCATTAACCGTCCAGCTACATGTCGGGTGATCGAAGTCCCGATACGGACGCTGAGCGTCTGCGACGGCACTTCGCTGACAAACCCTCAGAGCAACGTCGGCTGCTCGTCCTCCTCGTCGCCCTCGGCGACGGTGACCGCCGGGACGTAGCGGGCGGCCGCCGGCAGCACGCGCACGGCGCCGGACGCCTCGCGCACCACCAGGCGCATGGACTCGAGCAGCCCCACCACGTCGAGGGAGAACCGCTCGGGGTCGCCGATCGCGGCCTTCGACCAGTACCGCCCGTACTCGCCGACCAGCTCGCCCAGCACCTCGCGCACCGACGGCCAGGCGATCGGCTCCGGGTCCTCCGCGGGCCGGAACTGGTAGATCAGCTCGCTGACCAGCAGCAACGCCGCGTGCGCCACCGTGCCGCTGCCGGGGAACGCCGTGTCGGAGCACCCGCCGTCGACGTCGAGCGCCGCGACGCCCTCGGCCCGCGCCTCGAGCACGAGCCCGGTCCGCGCCTCGATCCGCCGGGCCTCGTCGGCGGCCCGACGGCGCAGCTCGGCGAACCGCGCCGGCTCGAGATCCTCGGCCAGGACCACGGGGTCCTCGACCAGCCGGCGCCGCACCGTCGTCGTGGCCGACCCCCGCTCGCCGGCACGCTCGACCAGCTCGTCCGCCGTCTCGGCCCCCATCAGCGCCGCCGTCGGCAGCAGCGCCATCCGGTCCTGGCGCACCTCGAGCAGCGCGTCGGCGTCGGCGTCGTGCTCGTAGCTCGCGACCCCGCGGTCGAGCTCGCGCAGCATCCCCTGCGCGATCAGCCACCGCAGGGCCGTTACCAGGGCCCGCCGGGACGCGGGATCGGTGTCCTGGACGACGCCCGCCTCGGCCGCCGCGGAGTGCACGGCGTTGACCAGGTCCCGCAGGCTCGTCCGGTCGGGGCCGCTCGTCGTCGCGGCGAGCACCAGGGCGAGCGCGGTGTACTCCGCCGACGTGAACGCCCGCGGGGACGTCGAGACGGTGCGCAGCGGCCGGTCGGTCGGCACGTGGCCGGTCTTCACCAGGCGCGCGGTGTCGGCGGTGACGACGAGCCGGTAGGTCAGCTCGGTGGAGAACCAGGCGTCGAGCGCGTCCGCGTGCCGGCGGATGATCGCGAGCAGGTCCGGGTCGGACTCGACGGTGCGCCACGGCCGGGCGAGCAGCGCCCGGGTGGCGACGACGAGCTCGGTGTCGCGCTGCGGGTCGGTCCGCGGTGCGGTCACGCGGGCTCCACCGTCAGCGCCAGCCCCTCCAGCCGCAGCGACCCGCCGTGCGTCGGCACCGTGGTCGTCTCCCCGGGCGTCCGCGTCACCACGCACCGGACGCCGTCGAGCGCCACCGACCCGGACGCCGCGGCCGGGCCGAGGTCGGCGACGGCGCGGGTCAGGACCCGCTGCAGCTCGCGCAGGGCGGGCTCGGAGAGCCGGTCGGCGAACGCGGCGGCGCCCGCCTCCAGCAGCTCCGCGCGGGCCGCCGCCGCCCGTTTCTCGACCTCGGCCCGCCGGGCGAGCAGGTGGCGACGCTCCTGGCTGCGGTCGGCGACCCGCGAGGTCCGGCCCCGGCTGGTCGTGTCACCGCGCTCGCGCAGCGACACGGGCACCGGGGCGACCGGCGCGTCCCACCACGAGATCGACGACGAGACCGGGTCGGTGTCGTCGCCCCCGGCCACCCCGAGGTGCCGGGCGCCGTGGAGACCGAACGCGGCCGCCGCCAGCTCGTGGGCCCGCGCGGCGTCGGACCGTCCGAAGAACATCGCGAGCCGCAGGAAGTCGACGCGCCGCGACGACCCGGCGGTGCCGGTGCGCGAGAGCCGCGTGAGGTTCTGGGTCAGGGTCCGGACGGCGTCGACCGCGTCGCGCTCCAGTGTCTGGACCCGCGACGGCCGGCCCGGAGAGGAGACGAACCACGACGCCAGGTTCTCCCAGTCCGCGACCGCCGCCCCCGGCTCGCGGCGCACCCGCACCGCCGAGAGCCCGGCCGCCGCGACCCGCGCGGCGAGGCCGTCCGCGGCGCGGTCGACGATCGTCGCGACGCGGGGGCCCACCGTCTCGAGGAGCGCGGCGATCGGCCGCGCCGCGCGGCGCAGCGTCTCGAGCCGCTCGCCGACGTAGCCGACGAGGACCTCGGAGAAGAACGCGAACTCGTCGGCGTCGAGGTCGAACCGCGACTGCCACTGGTTGATCGCCGCGAAGAACTGCGTGATCTCGGCGGAGAACGCGACGTGCGGGTCGAACACGGCACGGACGGACTCAGCGAGGCGATCGGGCGGCGCGGTCGCGGCGTCGAGCCGCGCGAGGTTCTCCAGCCCCACCCGCAGCTGCTCCAACCGCCCCAGCGACACGTCCCGCACGTCGTCGACCTGGGCGAGCACGCCCTCGACGACGTCGTGGACCTCCTGCCCGACGCGGGTGATCAGGTAGCGGTTGCGGCGCCGGTAGTAGTCCTCGACCGTGCCGACCTGCCCCACCGACGCCGAGACCTCGAGGTTCCCCCAGACCCGCAGCTGTTCCAGGCGCAGCGTCACGGTCTGCTCGTCGATCGCCGTGCCGGCCTCGGCCAGCCGCGCGGTGACGTCGGCGGGCGTCAGCTCGGCGAAGAACGTCCCGGCGAACACGGCGAGGATCGCGCGGTAGTCCGGCGACTCGGTGACGTAGGCGAAGACCGAGGTGCGGACGCCCTCCCGAGGGGTCGAGCTCCGCTCCGCTGCGTCTCCCGTTTCCGTCACGCCGACACCGCCAGCGCGGACCCGTCCCAGCGGTAGTGGACGAGCGCGATCGCGCGCAGCTCGGGGTCGCGCAGGACCTCGGTGATCGCGAGCGCGGGGACGTTCGGGTGCGTGCCCCACAGCCGCTCGGACGTGACGACGAAGTCCACGTCGAGGTCCACGAGCAGGCCGAAGAGCTTCGCGTGGTTGTCCTCGGACACCTTGGCGAAGGCGTCGTCGAGCAGCACGAGGCGCGGCGCGCCGACGCCGTGCGGGTCGTGCGCCGCGGCGCTCGCGGCGGCGGCCGAGGCCATCGGCAGCACCGTGACCAGCTTCTTCTCGCCCTCGGACAGCGTGGTGCGACGGGTGAGCAGCTCGTCGGAGCGTCCCGGGCGGCGCAGGTAGATCCGCATCTCGTGCCAGGTCCGGTAGTCGAGGATCTCGCCGATGACGGTGCGGTAGGACGCCTCGGGGTTCTCGGCCCGGGCCTGCTCGACGAGACCCTTCACCGCCTCCCGGACCCGGTCGTCGTCCTCCGGCTTGCGCAGGTCGGGGTGGGTGCCGAGCAGCTCCAGCGCGGTCGCGGTGTCGGCGTCGAGATCGGAGCGCGGGCGCCACTGCAGCTTCACGCCGATGCCCTGGCTCGAGGTGACCCCGCGCAGGATGCGGTTCATGCGGTCGACCAGCTCCCGCGCGGCGAACAGCGCGTCGGCGACCTCGCGGGCGATGCGGCCGTGCAGCAGGTTGCGCAGCGCCTGGTCCTGCTGGGCCGACAGGAGCCCCTCGGCCTGACGCTTCTGGACGGCGACGCGCAGCACCATCTGCGGCAGCGTCGCCCGCGACCCGCTGGTGATGAACACCGCCATCGGCATCCCGTCGGCCGTGCGCCGGCTCTCGATGTCCCGACCGCCGCCGCCCAGCGCGTCCCGCGCGGTGCGCAGGGCCTTCTCCAGCGCGTCCTCGCTGACGTTGTTCCGGGGCGCGGGGAGGCGCTCGCGCAGGGCCGCGACCAGCTCCTGGGCGCCCTCGAGGGTGTCGGCGGATGCGGGGACGGGGTCCGGCTCGCCCTCACCCTGTTCGGCGGCGGCATCGACGCGCCGCTCCGCGGCGGGGAGCAGCCCGGGGGTCTCGACGACGTCGGCGAGACGCCGGCGCGCGACCTTGACGGCGGCCTCGCGCTCGGCCGCCGCCGCGACCGCGCTCTCGACCTGGCCGTCGGCCTGGGCGAGCGCGACCGCGGCCGACTCCTTCGCCCCGCGCGCGGTCTCCAGCCGGTCGGCGATGTCGCGCAGGTGATCGTCGAGCTCCGCGACGCGGGCGGCCACCTTCGCGGGCTCCTCGCCGAGGGACGCCTCGATCGTCCCCAGCTCGGTGCGCACCGACCCGGCGTGGTCGTCGGCGGCCCGGTGCGCGGCGAGGGCGGCGGCGTGGTCGGCGCCGTCCCGCTCCCACGCGGTGATCGCTTCCAGCCACGCCCCGACGCTGCGGTGGGTCCGCTCCCGGGCCGCCTCGACGGCCGCGAGCGCGCGCTCGGCGTCGCCGACGGCCTCGCCCAGCTCCTCGAGCCGCGACGGGTCGGTCGGCAGCCCGGCGTCACCGGCCTCCTGCTGGAGTCGGGCCCAGGCGTCGTCGGCGCGGCGCCGGGCCTCGTCCGCCGCCGACGCCTGCTGGGCGGCCCGGCCCTGGGCCTCCTCGGCGTAGCGGACGGCGCCGGTGGCCGCGGCGACGGCGTCGTCGACGGGGCGGGTCGGGGGCAGCTCGCGGACGAGGGACCGCAGGGTGTCGGCGTGCTCGTCGAGGGCGGCGAGCACCGCGCGTGCGGCGTCCAGACGCTCCTCGGTGTCCGCCGCCCGCGCGGCGAGCTCGGCGAGACGCCGCTCGCGGGCCTGGGCGCGGGCCCCGGCGCCGACGTGCTCGGCGGCGTCCTTGCGGTGCCGACCCCGCAGCGGTCCGGCGCCGAACGACCCGTCGTCGGTGACCCAGAGCCCGGGTCCGGGGGCCGTCCCCACCGCCGCGAGGACCCGCGTGACGACGTCCGGGGGGACCGCGCCGGTGTCGGCCGGGGCGAGCCACCGACCCAGGCCGTCGTCGGGACCCGCGGCGTCGGTCGGCGCCACCAGCAGCTCGCCGTCGCCACCCCGGACCGTCCCGTCGTCGCGCACGTGGGCGGTGAGCAGGCCGGACGCCTCCAGCGCGGCCTCGAGCCCGGCGCGGGCGCCGTCGTCGAGGTCGGGGCGGAAGTCGACCACCGCGGCGAACAGCGCGGCGTCCTCGACGTGCGTGTCGCGCCGCCACGGGGCGCGCGGGAGCGGGAGCTCCGCCGCGGCCTCGACCCGGGCGTGCTCGGCGCGCAGCTCGGTGAGCTCGGCCTCCACCGTCTCGGCGCGGGTGCCGGCCCGCGACCGCGCGTCGGCCAGCGCGGCGGACGCGGCGTCGGCCCGCGTGCGGGCGGCGCGGACGGCACGGTCGGCGGCGGCGCGCAGGTCGTCGTCGGGGTGGTCGCGGTCGTCGTCGCCACCGTGGTCGCGGTGGTCGTCGTCGCCCTCCGGCAGCGACAACCAGCCCGCGGAGCCGTCCGGCTCGGCGGCGGGGACGGCGGCGACGTGCGCCTGGAACCGGTCGGCCCACGTCCCCACGGCGGCGCGGTGCTCGTCCGCGGCCGAGCGGGCCGCGCGGCGGGCGGCGTCGGCCTGCTCCGCGGCTTCCCCGGCCCGTCCGCGGGCGTCGGCCGCCTCCGCCTCGGCGCGCTGCGCGGCGGTCGTCTCCCGGTCGCCGGCGACGGCGCGTTCGCGCAGGCCGCGCACGGTGGTGCGGTGGGTCCGCAGGGCGTCGCCGATCCCGGTGAGGGCCCCGGGCAGGTCGGCGGTCGGGTCCGCGGCGTCGGGGTCCGGCGGAGCGTCGACGGTGGTCTGCCCGCCCTCGTCCCGGCGTGGCTCGGTGAGCAGCGACGGCGCATCGGGCAGCCGGGTGACGACCGCCGTCGCCGAGGCCGTCCGGGCCGCGGTCGCGACCGCCGCCAGCTGCTCGCTGACCCCGGCGAGGTCGGACTCGACCTGTCCCCGCGCCCCGGCCACGCGTGACGCCGCGGCGCGGGTGCGCTCGGCGGCCCGGTCCCGGTCGGCCTCGCGGCCGCGGGCCTGGGTGTCGGCCCGGGCGAGCTCGTCGCGCCGCCGTAGGAGCTCCGCGTGCGCGGTGAACTCGGGCAGGCTGACCAGTCCCTGACGCTCGGCGGTCGCGCGCCGCTCCTCGGCGGCGAGCTCGTCGACGTCGCGGACCGCCGCGGCCTGGGCGGTCCGTGCGCGTTCCGCCGCGGCCCGGTCGCGGTCCAGCCGGCGGGCGGCGGTGCGCGCCACGTCGACCGCGGAGCCCGCGGCCTCGACCTCGGTCATCAGCACGCGGCGGGCGTAGTCGGTGTAGACCTCGACGACGGAGTCGAGCGCCTCGGCGGTGCGCGTGAGGTCGGTGACGTTGCGGCGGTGGTCCTCGAGGTCCTCGAGCGGCTGGGCGGCGTCGTGCACCGCGTCCTCGGGTACCGGCGGCAGGGCCTCGCGCAGCGTGCGGGGGAGGTCGGTGTCGATGCGGTCGCCGACGCGCGGGTTGCGGACCTGGTGCAGCAGCCGGAAGTACGACCCGGGGTCGACGCCGCCGAAGAACCGCCGAGCGATCTCGGCGCGGTACTCGGCGGTCGAGGTGAACACCTGTCCGCGGGTCCCGAGCTCCGAGCGCAGCACGTCGATCGAGAACGGCACGTGGGCCTCGGTGAGGCGCAGGTCGATCCGCACCCGGCGGTCGGTGGAGAACCACCACACCGTGACGCGGTCGGTGCTGCGGTTGGCGCGGATGCCGCAGCCGACGGTGCGGTACTCGCTCTGCCCGTCCTTCTGGCTGCGCGTGAACTCGATCCACAGGTAGCCCGTGCGCTGGGTGTCGTCGTTGTCCGAGAGCATCCAGCTGCGCAGCACACCCCGCTGCTCGCCCGCCGCGTCGATCTTGCGGACGTCGGCCTCGAGCAGGAACGGCAGCAGCATGTTCATCGCCGTCGACTTGCCCGAGCCGTTGACCCCGCGCAGCAGCAGCCGTCCGTCGGCGAAGTCCAGCACCTCGTCCTGGTACTGGTAGACGTTCAGGATGCCGGCGCGGGAGGGCTTCCAGCGCTGTTGATCCTCGGCAGGCACCCGGACGAGGGTACGGAGCGTGGTTCAGGTGCCTGCGAGCCAGTCGGCGTCACCCAGGACGTCGAGGACCTCGCGCGGCGTGTGGGTGAAGCGCGGGTCGACGGCGGCGCCGCGGGTCCAGGTCAGAGCGCGGGCGACGACGGCGGCGCGGCAGGCGGTCTCGGCGAGGTCGATCAGTTCCGCGCGCGGGGCGAGGTCGGTGAACACCTCGAGGTAGGCGTCGCGGGGGCGGGTGACCGCCGGGTCCCCGGTGGCCACGTGGAGCGTCCGGCGCAATGAGCCCAGCGCGACGAGCAGGCTCGCGAAGGGGTGGGCGAGCACCGCGTCGCCCCAGTCGGGGAACCGGCCGTCGACGAGCACGTTGCCGACGTGCAGGTCCTGGTGGTCGACGCTGGACGGGACGGTGCCGTCGAGCCGGGCGGCCCAGCCGGCGACCACGTCCCGGTGGGTCGCGGGCCCGCCGATCGTCGCCACGGCCTCGGCGTAGCGGGCCGACAGCGCGGGCGGCGTCGCGTCCGGGACGCCGAGGGCCGTCATCCGCGGGACGTGCCCGGCCACCGCGCGCTGCAGCCGCGCGTACCGCGAGAGCGCGGCCGTCATCGCGGCGGACGGCTCGACGCCGGTGTCGCGGACGCTCGGGCCGGTATCGGGGAGCAGGAGCCGGCCTCGGTCGGTGTCGACGGCGAGCGGGGTGGCGACGGCGTCGGGAGCGAGACGGGCGAGCAGCGCGTGCAGGCCGACCTCGTGCGCCATCCCCGGCACCGGCTCCTTGAGCCACACCGGTCCCTCGCGCGTCGGGATGCGCAGCACCGTCGACCAGGCGCGGTGCCGTTGCCGGACGGGGCCATCGGGGCGGAGGCCGGTCGTGGCGGCCACCCACGCCAGCACCTCGTGCCGCCACGCCTCGGTGCCGCGCTCGCCCACGGGGATACCGTGCCGCACGTGCTCGTCGTCCTGCCGCCGTCGGAGACCAAGGCGCCCGGCGGCCGCGGGCGCCCGCTGGACCTCGACGCCCTGTCGTTCCCGTCGCTGAACCCGACGCGCAAGGCGCTGGTGGACGAGGTGGTCGCGCTGGCCGCCGACCTGCCCGCCTCGCGGACGGCGCTGGACATCTCCGAGCGCCAGGACGACGAGATCACCCGCAACGCGGCGCTGTGGACGTCGCCGACCGCGCCGGCGCTGCGCCGCTACACCGGCGTGCTCTACGACGCGCTCGAGCCCGGCTCGCTGACCACCGCGGCGCGGCAGCGGCTCTTCGTGTGCTCGGCGCTGTTCGGGCTCGTCGGCGGCACCGACCCGATCCCGGCCTACCGACTCTCGGGCGGGAGCACGCTGCCCGGGCGCGAGGGTCTGCGCGTCACCTGGCGCCCCGAGCTGATGCCGCTGTTCGACGAGATGGACGACCTCGTCGTCGACCTGCGCTCCGGCCCCTACGCCGCGCTCGGGCCGGCGCGCGGGGCCGTCGCCCTCGACGTGCACAGCGAGGCCGCCGACGGCTCCCGGACGGTCGTCAGCCACGCCAACAAGTCGCACAAGGGCCACGCGGCCCGCCTGCTCGCCGCGTCCCGGCGCCGCCCGAAGGACGCGGGCGGCGTGCTCGCCCTCCTCCGCGACGCGGGGCTCGCCGTGGAGCAGGCCGGCGAGAACGCCCTCGTCCTCGTCGTCCCACGCTGACACGAGCGGGCCCGCCTCGGCGTGTCGCGGCAGCGAGCCTGTGGCGATCCTGGCGTCACGTGCCAGGAAAGCCGCATTGCTCGAACTCCTCGGAGTTCGTTGCTCAGGGCCCGGCGAGCTCCGCGAGGACCGCGTCGGAGAAGGTCGGCCAGGCGGATTTCGCCCAGTCGCCGAAGTCGCGGTCGGTGAGGGCCACGCACGCCGCGCCGGCGTCCGGGTCGACCCACAGGAACGTGCCGGACTGGCCGAAGTGCCCGAAGGTGCGCGGGGAGTTCGCCGACCCCGTCCAGTGCGGCGACTTCCCGTCGCGCAGCTCGTAGCCCAGGCCCCAGTCGTTCGGCTTCTGGTGCCCGAAGCCCGGGATCGTGCCGTTGAGCCCCGGGAACTGCACCGACGTCGCCTCGGCCAGGGTCGAGGTGTGCAGGATCGTCGGCATTTGGAGCTCGGCCGCGAGGCGCAGGAGGTCGTCGACGGTCGAGGTCGCCCCGTGGCCCGCCGAGCCGTCGAGCGTGGTCGACGTCATCCCCAGCGGCGCCAGGACCGCCTCGTGCAGGTAGTCGGCGAACCCGATGCCGGTGGCGTCCTCGATGGTCGAGGCCAGCACCTCGAACCCCGCCGACGAGTACAGCCGCCGCGTGCCGGGCTCGGCGACGACGCGGTGCTCCCCGAACGCCAGCCCCGAGGTGTGCGCGAGCAGGTGCCGCACGGTGGAGCCCTCGGGGCCGGCGGCCCGGTCGAGCGTCACCGCCTCCTCCTCGACCGCCACGAGCGCGGCGGTGGCGACGAGGGGCTTGGTCACCGAGGCGAGCGGGAAGCGCCGGACCGTGTCGCCGCGGGTACCGCGCACGGCGCCGTCGGCGGCGATCACCCCGGCCGCGGCGTGCTCGACGGGCCAGTCGTCGATCTGGGCGAGGCTCTGCACGGCGCCCGACCCTAGGTGTGCTCCCGGTCAGGCCGACAGGGCGTCGCGGGCCGCCGCCGCGGCGTCGTCCAGCAGGCTCTTCGCCGCGTCGTAGCCGCGCGGCTGGTTGGACAGCAGCACGACGACGTAGCGCCCGCTCGCGTCCGGGAGACCGGTCGAGTGCAGGTCGATGCTCGACTGCAGGCAGCACAGCCACCCCTGCTTCGCCGCCGCCGTCCCGCGCCGGGACGGGTCGAGCAGCCCGAAGGCCTGGTCGAAGCCGTCGGCCGCGGTGGGCGCGGCGGCCTCGAGGGACTGCAGGACGAAGTCCCGGTCGGCGTCGGTGAGGCGGGTGAGCACGAAGCTGTAGAGCGTCGCCACGTCGCGCGCCGAGGTCTCGACCTCGCCCCACTGCGAGGTGTCGTCGGGCGGGCTGGTCTCCGAGATCCCGAGCAGCGCCGACACCCGCCGGATCCCCTCCGGCCCCCCGTAGCTCGACCACAGGGCGTTCATCGCGCTGTCGTCACTGAGGCTCAGGGCGCGGCGGAACCGCTGCTCGTCGCCGCCGCTCGTCTGGATCTGGCCGGCCTCCCGGCGGGTGAGGATGTCGACGATCGTGAACAGCTTGGCCACCGACGCAGCGCGCAGCGGGGTGTCGCCGGCGTCGTTGACGGTCGTCGTCCCGGTCGTGCGGTCGAGGACGGCCACCCCGAGGGTGACGTCGTCGCGCTCCTGGGCGGCCGGCCCGGTCGCGTCCACGGCGTCCTGCGCCCGCGACGGCGGGGGTGTCGGCGTGGTCGTGGTCGTCGGCGGCGGTGTGGTCACCACCGGCGGCGGTGCCGCGACCGGCGGGGGCGGGGCCGGCGTCTGTCCCGTCCACGACCGGACCTGCGCGCAACCGGTGGCGAGAGCGGCCGCGGCGAGGAGCACGGCGACGAGACGGGTCCCGCGGCGGAGGCGGCCGACGATCACCCCTCGATCGTGCGCCTCCGACCGCGGGGTCCGCGCGCCGACACACGGCAGTCGCCGCGGACGTCACACGCCGGTCACGCGCCCCCGGCGGGCGGCTAGGCCGCCAGGACCACCTCGTCCGCCCGGAGGGCGGCAACGACACGCTCGGTCATGACCCGCTGCACGGCCCACTGGCGGCCCGGCTTGGTCCGGACCGTCAGCCGCAGCGTCATGCCGGAGGCGGACAGGGACTGGACGCCGAGCACCTGCGGCTTGTCGAGGACGTCGTGGCCGTGCCCGTGCTCGTCGATCCCGGCGGCGGCGGCCCCCTCGGCGATCGTCGCCGCGTTCGTGACGTCGGTGTCGAGGGCCAGCGGCACGTCCACGACGGCGACGGCGTGGTCCTGCGAGCCGTTGCCGACGCGCTCGATCGTGCCGTTGCGCACGTACCAGACCATGCCGGACTCGTCGCGGACCGTCGTGGTGCGCAGGCCGACGCGCTCGATGGTGCCGACGGCGTCGCCGAGGTCGACGTGGTCACCGACCCCGTACTGGTCCTCGAGCAGCATGAAGATCCCCGACAGGAAGTCCTTGACGAGGTTCTGGGCGCCGAAGCCGATGGCGAGCCCGAGCACGCCGGCCGAGGCCAGGACCGGGGCGAGGTTCACGCCGAACTGGCCCAGGACCATCATGAACGCCGTCCCGAAGATCAGGATCGTGGCGGCGTTCTTGATCACCGAGCCGACGGTGCGGGCACGCTGCGCGCGCCGGGCGGACCCGAAGGCCTGGATGCGGTCGGCGTCGGTCACCCCGCGCCGCCTGCGCAGCAGGCTGAGCATGCCGGGCAGGCCGGCGCCGGCGGAGACGTGACTGATGACGCGGTTGACCACGAACCGCAGCACGACGGCGATGACGACGATGACGGCGACGGTCACGCCGATGCGGATGAGGGCGTCGACGGACAGGGCAGGCAGGGGTGACACGGCAACCACCTCGGGGGAGCGGGGAGCGATCGGGCTGGGATGCCGGCACGACACCGTGCCGGAGAATGCGGGACGTGACAAATCGCCTGGGCAGCGGGCCGACGTGCCGCCGTTCGACGCCGGGACCCGCTGTGCCGGCGTGATCGGGATGTGAAAGGGCGCGTCGAGCGGGTGCCGCAGCAGGGAGCGGGGTAGAGAAACGGACATGTCGACCAGCAGCCCCGGCGCGACCCGTCGCGGCGACCGTTCCCCCCTGCTGGTGGCGATGGCCGGGGCCGCCGCGGTCCCCGGCCTCGTGCTGCGGTTCGGCGGCCTGCACATCTCGCCGCCGGTCGACGCCCTGCTGTTCGGTGTCGCGATCGTCGGGGCCGCGTTCCTGCTGTCGTGGGCGGCGGAGGCCGCGCAGGTCGACATCTCGGCCGGCCTCGCGATCGCGCTGCTCGCCCTGGTGGCGGTGCTGCCCGAGTACGCCGTCGACTTCGTCTTCACCGCCCAGGGCGGCGCCGCGTACGCCCAGTACGGCCCGACGTGCCTGCCACCGGGCTCCGCCGAGCAGTCGCCCTGCGGGCTCGCGCTCGCCAACATGACCGGCGCCAACCGGATCCTCGTCGGCGTCGGCTGGGCGCTCGTCGTGCTGCTCGCGGCGATCCGCCTGCGGGTCGGCGGCGCGGACGCGGGGCAGTCGGGCGGCGCCGGGACCTCGCACGAGCCGGGTCGTCCGACCACGGTGACGCTGATGCGCACCGACTCGGTGCCGCTGGTGTTCCTGCTGGTCGCGACGCTCTACTCGCTGACCCTGCCGCTGCGCGAGAGCATCACGCTGGTCGACACCGTCGTCCTCGTCGGCATCTTCGTGCTCTACAGCATCCGCGTCTCGAAGGCACCCGCCGAGGACCCCGACCTCATCGGGCCGTCGGCGTGGATCGGCCGGATGGAGGCGCCGCGACGCCGCACCGGTTACATCGGCCTCTTCGTGGTCTCCGCCCTGATCATCGTGGCGTGCGCGGAGCCCTTCGCCGACTCCCTCGTCGAGACCGGCACCGAGCTCGGCATCAGCCAGTTCTTCCTCGTCCAGTGGCTCGCGCCCCTCGCCTCGGAGGCCCCGGAGCTGCTCGTCGCGGGCCTGTACGCCTGGCAGCTCAAGACCACCGACGCGCTGGCCACACTCGTCTCGTCGAAGGTCAACCAGTGGTCGCTGCTCGTCGGCACCCTGCCGATCGTGTTCGCGATCTCGGCGGGTTCGCTGCACGGCCTGCCGGTGGACGCGGTCCAGCGCGAGGAACTGCTGATCACCGCGGCGCAGTCGCTGTTCGCCGTCGCGCTGCTGGTCACGCTGTCGATCACGGTCCTGGGTGCGCTCAGCCTCCTCGTGCTCTTCCTGGCCCAGTTCGTGCTGGCCGCGACGCTCCCGGCGGCGCTCCAGGAGGCCGAGCTCCTCATCGTCTCGGGCATCTACCTCGTCGCGGCGATCGTGCTGTTCGTGCTGCGCCGGCAGGCCGTCGTAGCGCTGGTCAAGGACGGCTTCCGCACCCCGTACGCCGAACTGACGGAGTCGAAGTGACGCGTCGCAGGCTCGCCGTCATGTTGGTGCACGGCGTCGAGAGCGCCGGGGAGCAGTACGCGGTCCGGGCGACGGCCCTGCTGCGCGAGGAGTTCACCCGCATCGCGGGGGTCCCGGCCGACGACGCGCTGGTGATCGAACCGACGTTCTGGGCGCCGGTGTTCGAGCCCGGCCAGGAGGCGCTCAGCGACCGGATCGGCGGCCGGGGGACCCGCCGGCTGGCCGGGATCCTCGACGGCCTCGCCGCCCGCGCGAGCCAGGGCTCGACCGCGGCGCTGCTCGCGGCCGCGTCGACCGCGGGCCTGCGCTGGCTGCCGGGACTCGACGACGCGCACTTCCCGACCCTGCGCTGGCTGATCGTGCACTACCTCGGCGACGCCGTCGCCTACCACTCGGGCCGCGACGGCACCGGGCACTACGAGCACGTGCAGGAGATCCTCGCCGGCTCCCTGCACGAGCTCGCGACGAAGGCCGGCGGCGATGCGCCGCTCGCCGTCCTGGGCCACAGCCTGGGCAGCGTCGTCGCCAGCGACTTCCTCTACGACCTGCAGGGCGTGCCCACGGGGACACCGCTGGCGCCGCAGGCCGCCGCCGCCCTCGGCGACACCCCGCTCGAGCGCGGGGAGACGTTCGGCTGGTTCTACACGCTCGGCAGCCCGCTGGCGCTGTGGGCGCAGCGCCATCCCGGCTTCGGCGAGCCGCTGGCCGTGCCGCACCCGGACTTCGCCCGGCGCCACCCGGAGCAGGGCGGCGAGTGGGTCAACGTCTACGACCCCGACGACGTGATCGCCTCACCCCTGCGCCCGCTCAGCGAGCGCTGGTCGAAGGCGGTGTCCGAGGACCGGCGCGTCGACGTCGGACCGTGGTGGCTCGGCTGGACCCCGCTGGCCCACCCGTACTACTGGAACGACCGCCGCGTCGTCACCCCGATCGCCTCCCAGCTCGCCCAGGCCTGGCACCGGCTCTGAGCCTCACTCGCCCCGGCCTCCGGCGTCGGTGATCCGGCGGCACTCCGCGGCCCTGACCGGGTCCGGCGCCACGACAGTGTGGGCGTCGACCGGTTACTGGCTGGTATCCCTCGCCTCGCGAGGGATACCAGCCAGTAACTGAACCTCGACGACGAGCGCGCGCCCACTCGCGACCGAGTCGCACGTTCCGCATGATCAACGACCTCGGCCGCCTGCCGACCGTGCCACTCGCCTCGGCGGGACGTCGCTGTGGGCTCGCGCCGGCACACTCCCCGACGAGATGCCCGCTACCAGCCGGCGGACAGACCCCGCTGGTGACACTCCCGCGAGATCGAACTGGAGAGCCCCGTCAGACCTTCGCCCGCCCGACCTGCTCGACGCGGTCCTCCTCGGCCATCTCGGTCAGTTTCCGGCCGGCCTCGGCGTCGCGGGTGAGGTTCTCGCCGGTCTTGGGGTCGAAGACGTGCACCTTGCGGGTGTCGAGCCAGAACTCCGCCTCGCGGCCCTCCCGGATGCGGCTCGTCGAGTCGATCGACACCACGGCCTGGGTGCGCAGCTGGTCGGAGTCGAGCTCGCGCGAGAGCTCCTTGAGCTGCTCGGCGATCTCGGCCGGCGCCTCGTAGGGGATGTAGGCGTACTGGGCGTCGCCGAGCCACTCGGTGACGTCGACGCGCGCGGTGAACGTCGACCCGTGCGGCTTCTTGGCCTCGTCGATGAGGCTCGCGTCCTCGAAGTACTCGGGGCGGATGCCGACGAGCAGCAGGTCGTGGCCCCGGATCTTCTCGGCGCGCTCGGCGCCCAGCTCGACCGTCCCGAACGGCGTCGACAGGCTCGTGCCGTCGACGCTCGCCGGCAGGAAGTTCATCGGCGGCGACCCGATGAACCCCGCGACGAACAGGTTGACCGGCTGCTCGTAGAGCTCGCGCGGCGAGGCGACCTGCTGGATGACGCCCTTGCGCAGCACGCAGACGCGGTCGCCGAGGGTCATGGCCTCGGTCTGGTCGTGGGTGACGTAGACCGTGGTGATGCCGAGGCGGCGCTGCAGGCGCGCGATCTCGGTGCGCATCTGCCCGCGGAGCTTCGCGTCGAGGTTGGACAGCGGCTCGTCGAACAGGAACGCGTCGGCCGCCCGCACGATCGCCCGTCCCATGGCGACGCGCTGGCGCTGGCCGCCGGAGAGGTTCGCGGGCTTGCGCTGCAGGTGCTCGCGGAGCTCGAGGACGCCGGCGGCCTCCTCGACGCGCTTGCGGACCTCGTCGTCGGGCACCTTCGCCAGGCGCAGCGGGAAGGCGATGTTCTCGTAGACGCTCAGGTGCGGGTAGAGCGCGTAGTTCTGGAACACCATCGACAGGTTGCGGTCCCGGGGCGCCTTCTCGTTGACCCGCGCCCCGCCGATGACCATGTCGCCCGAGGTGATGTCCTCGAGCCCCACGATCATCCGCAGCAGCGTCGACTTCCCGCAGCCCGACGGCCCGACCAGGATCATGAACTCGCCGTCGGCGATGTCGAGGCTCACGTCGTTCACGGCGGGGTAGCCGTCGCCGTACTGCTTGACGATGTGGCACATCTCGATCGAGGCCATGGTTCTATCCCTTCACGGCGCCGTTGGTGAGACCGGCGACGATGCGCCGCTGGAAGAGCAGGACGAGGAGCACGACCGGGATCGTGACGATCACCGCGGCGGCCGCGATCGGGCCGTTCGGCGACTCGAACTGCGAGGCGCCCGAGAACAGACCGAGCGCCGCCGGCACCGGGCGGGCCGCCTCGGTCGAGGTCAGCGAGATGCCGTAGACGAAGTCGTTCCAGGCGAGGAAGAACGCGATGATCGCGGTGGTGAACACACCGGGCGCGGCCAGCGGCACGATCACCTTGCGGAACGCCTGCCACGGCGTCGCCCCGTCGACCTGCGCGGCCTGCTCCATCTCCCACGGGATCTCGCGGAAGAACGCCGAGAGCGTCCAGATCGAGATCGGCAGCGTCAGCGACAGGTACGGGATGATCAGGCCCGGCCAGGTGTTGTAGAGCCCGATCTGGCGCCAGAGGTTGAACAGCGGCGTGACGATCGAGATCACCGGGAAGATCGCCACGGCCAGCGCGGTGGACAGGATGAGCTTCTTGCCCGGGAAGTCCAGCCGGGCGATCGCGTAGGCCGCGAACATCGACAGCAGGCACGAGACGAACGTGGCGATCAGGCAGATGCCGAAGGAGTTCACCAGCGCCGGGAGGAAGAGCCCGGCCGCGTCGCCGACGAGGATCTGCTCGTAGTTGGCGCCGGAGAACACGGTGGGCAGGAACTGCCCGTTGGCGATGTCGTCGGAGGACTTGAACGACAGGGAGACGATCCACGCCACCGGGAAGAGGCAGTAGACGATGATGACCAGGCCGCCGATCCCCCAGCCGACCTTCTCGCGAGTGGACATCGCTACTCCCCTCGCGCCTGGGACAGATCGACCTTGAAGCCCTTGATGAACAGCACGCTGATCAGCACGACGGACAGGAACAGGAGCACCGAGACCGCCGAGCCCAGCCCGATCTCCACCCGCTCGATGGTCTGGCGGTAGGCGAGGAACGAGACGGTCTCGGTGTTGTTGGCGCCGGCGGTCATGACGAACACCGAGTCGAAGACGCGGAACGCGTCGAGGGTGCGGAAGAGGACCGCGACCATGATCGCCGCCTTCATGTTCGGCAGGGTGACCCGCCGCATCCGCTGCCACCACGTCGCGCCGTCGACCTTCGCCGCCTCCTGCAGCACGTCCGGGACCTGCGCGAGGCCGGCGAGCAGCAGCAGCGAGATGAACGGTGTCGTCTTCCAGATCTCGGCCAGGCAGATGACGAACAGCGACGAGCCCTGCGTCCCGAACCAGTCGGTGTCGGCGGTGGTGCCGAGGAACGAGAACCAGGCGTTCACGAAGCCCGAGTCCACGCTGAAGGCGAACTGCCAGGCGAACGCCGACACCACGGTGATCACCGCGTAGGGGATGAGGATGACCGTGCGCAGGACCGGGCGCAGGCCCCGCAGCGCGTTGAGCATGACCAGCGCCAGCGCGAAGCCGAGCACGAGCTCGACCGCCACCGTGACGACCGTGATCAGCACGGTGACGCCGAACGACGTCCACCACACCGAGTCGGTGAGGATCACGCCGTAGTTGCCCAGGCCGACGAATGCGGAGTTCTGCGGGTCGGTGAGGCGGTAGTCGAACAGCGAGTCGAAGACCGCCTGGACGATCGGGTAGGCCGTGACCAGCAGCATCACGGCGAAGGCGGGGCCCGCGAGGTACCAGCCGAGGCGCCGCTCGGCCCGTGACTTGTCGCTCGTGCTCGAGACCGGGGCGACCGCCTCGGTTCTCTCGACCGTGGTCGTCACAGGAGTGCCTCCTTCCGCAGCACCGCGGTGATGAGGTCCGTCGCCGCCTGGTTGGTGGCGCCGGGCACGACCGCTCCCGGCGGGTGGAAGGTCCGCTGGATGCCGCCGGAGACCTCGGCGTAGTAGGCGGTCTGCGGGCGGGGCTCGGCCTGGGTCAGCGAGTCGCGGATGACCGGGGCCATCGGGAACTCCGCGAGCACCGCCGGGTCGGAGAAGACCGAGAGCCGCGAGGACGGGTTGCCGTTGGAGACGAAGTAGTAGGCGGAGTTCTCGGGGTTCGAGATGCAGGTCGTCGCCTCGTAGGCGAGGTCCGGGTGCTCGCTGAAGGCGCCCACGCCGAGGTTGATGCCGCCGAGCGGCGGCGCGCTGGGTAGGTCCGGCAAGGTGCGCGGGTAGACCGCCCAGCCGTAGTCGTCGGGAACGGACTGCGGGAGGGTGCCCTCCTCGACCCCGGACTTGGCCTTCCCCCAGATGAACGGGTAGTTGACCATGAACGCCGCCGAGCCGGACTGGAAGGACTCTGCGTTGGTGTCCTCGTCCGCGGTCGGGAAGCCGGGCGGTGCGACGCCGGCGTCACCGAACTCCCGCAAGATGCGGGCGGCGTCGATCCCGGGCGGCGCGGTGAGGCCGAGCTGGATGAGCGCGGGGTCGGTCTCGCCGACGTTGGTGATGATGGAGCCGCCGCCGGACTCGACGAGCGCGTTGACCCACACCGTCAGCGACTCGCCCCGCACGCCCTGGGCGGCGATCTGGGTCCGGTTGGCCGCGGCCGCCTGGATGATCTGGTCCCAGGTGACGGGCCGGCTCATGTCGAGGCCCATCGCGGCGACGGCCGCCTTGCGGTACCAGAGCAGCTGGGTGTTCGCCCAGAACGGCACGACGACGAGACGGTTCTGCCAGGTCGACGCCTCGATCGAGCTGGGCACGCGGTCCTCGCGCGCGGCCGCGTCGACCGCCGGAGGCATCGGCGCCAGGAAGCCCGCCTGCGCGAACTCGGGCACGTAGGGCGGGTCGATGCTCATGATGTCGATCGACGAGTCGTTGGCCGCCAGGCGCCGGACGAGCTGCTGGCGCTGCTCGGAGGCCTGGCGCGGCAGCGTCGACGTCGCGATCGTGTAGCGCCCGTTCGCGGCGGCGGTGCAGCGCGCCGCGATCTCGGTCTGGCCGCCGTCGTCCGGGTTGATGTACCAGGTCAGCGTCGGGGGGCCGGCCGGCGCGGAACTGCACGCCGCCGACAGCGCGGCGATCACCGCGATCGCGGCGGCCACCGCGGTGAGCCGCCGTCGTGGGCCTCGCATCGGTCTCCCCTCCCGCACTGCTGTGAGCTGGAAGCGCTTGCGGTGCGAGACTGGTGATACAGGTCTCACAAGTCAAGCACGAAGAGCGACGAACCGAGCGCAATGGGACATCTGGGGCAGCGTCGGCGCATCCCCTTCCGGGGCACGTCGCCGCAGCTCTGGAAGCGCTTCCAGCACCGTGCCATGCTGAACTGCTGTGACCGGGGACACGAGCGACGGGCGGGCGACGGTCCGTCCCACGCTCGACGACGTCGCCCGGCGGGCGGGGGTCTCGGCGGCCACGGCGTCGCGTGCCCTCGGCGACCACCCCCACGTCGCGGAGGCGACCCGGGCCCGCGTGCGGGAAGCGGCCGAGGAGCTCGACTACGTCGCCTCCCCGGAGGCCGCCCGGCTCGCCGGGGGGCCGACGGGCCGGGTCGCGGTGCTCGTGCCGCACCCGTCGCGGTGGTTCTTCGGCGAGCTGCTCGAGGGCCTCGAGGGCGAGCTCCGCGGCGCCGATCTCGACCTCGTGCTGTTCCGGGTCGGCGGGCCCGAGGAGCGCACGGCCTTCTTCGCCCGGCTGCCGGCCCGGCGCAAGGTGGACGCCGTGGTCGTGCTGGCCTTCGCCGTCGACGAGGCCGAGCACGAGCGCCTCGCGTCCCTGGGGGTCGCCGTGGTGGCCGCGGGCGGCCGGGTCGCGTCCTACCCGTCGGTCGGCATCGACGACCACCGGGCGGGACGCCAGGCCATGGACCACCTGCTCCACCTCGGCCACCGGCGGATCGGGATGATCGCCGTCGAGGACGCGGGTCAGCTCGCCCCGGACCCCGACGGGCGGACCTCGGCCTGGCGGGCAGCGCTCGGCGACGCCGGGATCGAACCGGACGACGAGCTGCTGGTCACCGTGCCGTGGGGCGGTGAGGGCGGCGCGGACGGCATGGCCCGCCTGCTCGGGCTGCGCACCCCGCCCACCGCGGTCTTCGCCCACGACGACGAGACCGCGCTCGGGGCGGTCCGCACCCTGCGCCGCGCCGGCCTGCGGGTGCCCGGGGACCTGTCCGTGATCGGCGTCGACGACCACCCCCTGGCCGCGCTCACCGATCTCACGACCGTGGCCCAGCCCGTCCGCGAGCAGGGCCGGCGGGCCGGCCAGATGGTCCTGGCGGCGTTGCGCGGCGGGCTCACCGAGCGGGTCCCGCCCGCCGAGACCCTGCCCACCCGGCTCGTGCTGCGCGGCACGACCGCACCACCGGGAGCACCGCGATGACCGCACCCGATCTTCGTCTCCGCGCCCCGACACCGGGGCTGCTCGCGCTGCCGTGGGACCGGCCGCTCGGCGAGTGGGACCCCGCGGCGGTCCCGCTGCGCGAGCTGCCCGTCGGCCCCAGCCGCCACCTCGTGCGCTTCGTCGAGGTCGACGGGACCCTGTGGGCCCTCAAGGAGCTGCCGCCGCGGATCGCGACGCGCGAGTTCGACGTGCTGCGCCACCTCGAGTCCGCGGGCCTGCCGGCCGTCCGCCCCGCGGGCCTCGTGACCCAGCCCGGCGAGGACTGCTCGATCCTGCTCACCCGCTACCTCACCGGCTCCTGGCAGTACCGGCGTCTCATCGCGCGGCTGCCCCCGAATCGTCCCGCGCAGCGCGCCCGGCTCTTCGACGCGATGGTCGGGCTGCTCGTCGAGCTGCACCGCCACGGCGTCTACTGGGGCGACTGCTCGCTGGCCAACACGCTGTTCTCCCGGGACGGCCAGCTGTTCGCGGCCCGGCTCGTCGACGCCGAGACCAGCGAGGTGCACCCGTCGCTCTCGGACGGGCAGCGTGCCCAGGACCTCGAGATCCTCGAGGAGAACGTGGCCTCGGGGATGACCGACCTCGCGGCGAGCCTCGGGCGCCCGCCCGAGATCGAGGAGCAGCTCATCGAGGAGGCGACCGGGCTCCCGGCGCGTTACGAGGTGCTCTGGAACGTCCTGCACGGCCAGGCCCAGTTCGCGTTCGGCGACCGCTACCGGGTGGAGAGCACGGTCCGCGAGCTCAACGACCTGGGCTACGTCGTCGACGAGGTGAGCCTGGCGCCGGCGGAGGACACCGAGGGCGGCGTCGTCCGGCTCCGCGTCGCGGTGGGCGAGCGCAACCACCACGCCCGCTACCTGCGGGAGCTGACGGGCCTCGAGGTGGGCGAGGGCCAGGCCCGCATCCTGCTCGGCGACCTGCGCGCCCACCAGCGCGCGATCGCCCGCGAGCACCCGGAGCGCCGGATCACCGAGGAGCAGGCGATCGCGAGCTGGCGCCACGACGTGCTGGCGCCGGGCATGCGCCGCGCCCACGCCGCCGTGCGCCACGTCGGCACGCCCGTGCAGGCCTACTGCGACCTCCTCGAGGTGCGGTGGCTGCTCTCGGAGGCCGAGGGCGCCGACGTCGGGACCGCGCGGGCGCTCGCGACGCTCGCCGAGCGCGCCCCGGCCGACTCCGCGGCGCGCTCGGTCGTGGTCGACACGGCCTCGGACATCCCGGTCGTCGAGGCGGACCCCGCCGTGCCGCCCGTGCCGCCCGAGTGGTGAGGCAGCGTCGGTGATCAGCTGACGGCGAGCCACACCGCCGCGTCCGGGCCCAGGCGCCCGCCCTCGAGCGGCACGCTCGCGAGCAGCACCTCGTCGTGGGCGGGCAGGTCGACCGGCTCCAGACCCAGGTTCACCACGCACGCGAACCCCGGCTCGCGGCGCAGGTGCAGCACCGCGTCGCCGGGAGCCGACACCCACGCCATGTCGCCGTCGCCCAGCGCCGGGTGGGCGCGGCGGCGGCGCAGCGCGGCGCGGTAGAGCTCCAGGACCGAGTCCGGGTCCCCCTCCTGACGGTCCGCCGCGTAGTCCGTCCAGCCGGCGGGCTGCGGGAGCCACGGCGCCGTCGCACCGGGAGGGCTGAACCCCGCCGACGTGCCCGCCGTCGCCGACCACGGCAGCGGCACCCGGGCCCCGTCGCGCCCGCGCACCGTGAAGCCGGACCGCTGCCAGGTCGGGTCCTGGCGGGCGTCGTCGGGGATGTCCTCGACCTCGGGCAGCCCCAGCTCCTCGCCCTGGTAGACGTACATACCGCCGGGCAGCGCGGCCTCGAGCAGCAGCGCGGCGCGGGCGCGGCGGGTGCCGAGGACGAGGTCGGTGGCGCCGTCGCGGGCGACCGTGGACGTCGGCACCTCCTCGCGCTCGGTCGTGGGCCGGCCGTAGCGGCTCGGGTGGCGCACGACGTCGTGGTTGGACAGCACCCAGGTCGCCGGGGCGCCCGCGGCCCGCAGGTGCCCGGTGGTGACGTCGATGGCCTCGCGCAGCGCCGCCGGGTCCCACGGGGCGACGAGGTAGTCGAAGTTGAAGGCCGTGTGGAGCCGGCCGGGGGCGACGTAGCGCGCGAGTCGTTCCGGGGCCGGCGTCCACGCCTCGGCGACGAACATGCGCTCGCCGGGGTAGGAGTCGGCCACCCGCCGCCAGGCCTCGTAGATCTCCTCGACGCCCTCGCGGTCCACGTAGGGGTGCCCGCCGGCCGGGTAGGAGCGGCCGAGCTGGTCGCGCGGGTCGGTGAGGTCGGGCAGGGCTGGGTCCTTGACCAGGCCGTGGGCGACGTCGATGCGGAACCCGTCGACACCCCGGTCGAACCAGAACCGCAGGACCGCCTCGAACTCGGCCGCCACCTCGGGGTTCGCCCAGTTCAGGTCCGGCTGTCCGGGGTCGAACAGGTGCAGGTACCAGGAGCCATCAGCCACCCGCGTCCACGCCGGGCCGCCGAAGTGCGAGCGCCAGTTGTTCGGCGGCTCGGCGCCGTCGGGCCCGGAGCCCGGCCGGAAGACGTAGCGGGCGCGGGCCCCGGGCTCGTCGGCCAGCGCCGCCCGGAACCAGACGTGCTGGTCCGACGTGTGGTTGGGGACGATGTCGGGGACCAGCCGCAGCCCGTGCTCGTGCGCGTCGACGATCAGCTTCTCGGCGTCGGCGACGGTGCCGTAGGCGGGCTCGATCGCCCGGTAGTCGGCGACGTCGTACCCCGCGTCGGCCTGGGGCGAGGCGTACCACGGGTTGATCCACAGCGCGTCGACGCCGAGCGCGGCCAGGTACGGCAGGCGCTCGCGGATGCCCGCGATGTCGCCGATGCCGTCGCCGTCCGCGTCGGCGAAGCTGCGGATGTAGACCTGGTAGATGACGGCGTCGCGCCACCAGGGCGAATCGGACATGGAGCCCAGTGTCCCGAACGCCGCGTGAGGCGTCAGGCGCGGACCGTGGCGCGCTCCTGCTCGTCCTCGTCGTCGAACTCGTCGTCGAACTCGTCGTCGACCTCGTCGTCGACCTCGTCCGGGTCCAGGACGTCCTCCGGCTCCGGCGCCTCGTCGATGCCCTCGGGCGCGCGGCGCTCGCGCAGACGCTCGGTGGCGCGACGCAGCATCTCCAGCGCCTGCGCGGCGAGGCGCACGACGAACGCGAGGAAGAGCCGCGCCTGCTCCAGGAGGAAACCGACGGCCGCGCCGACGCGCCCCTGGTCCTCGTCCTGGCGCGGCTCGCGCTCGGCGCTGCGCTCACCGATCCGGTCGGCGAGGTCGTCCACCTTCTCGACGGCGCGGTCGACCAGCGCCGCGAGGACACGCCCGGCGAGCACGGGGAGCATGCGCCGGGCGGCCTCGGTCAGGATCGGCCCGCTCACGTCGGAGGGGCGGGGCACGGTGCCGTTGGTGGTCATCACTCCCTGACGCTAGACGTGCACAACCGGTAGGACACTCCGCCGACGGCACCCACCGCCGCGGCACCTGCGCGAGCGATCTACACCGGACGCTTGAGCATCTCCGCGATCGCCGCGTCGATGAACGCGGTGTCGACCGGGTTCTTCCCGCCGCCCGCGAAGTGACCCCACACGCCCGGGATGACGGTGACCTCGCCGCGCGGGATGTGCTGCGACGACCACTCCTCGTCCTCGGGCGGGAAGTAGAGATCCTTCTCGGCCGGCAGGGAGAGCAGCGGGCAGCGGATGGAGTTCAGTGCCGCGACGGTGTCGCCGTCGAAGCCCGGCGTCTGCCCGACGTCGCCGTGCTCCCAGGTCCACAGCATCGCGAGCAGGTTGTTCGGGTCGCGGCCATCGAGCCAGAAGCCCTCCCAGAAGCCTACGAGGAAGTCCTCGAGCGAGGAGTGCCCGAGCTTGCGCCACTCCTCCTGCCAGTAGAAGGCCTGCGAGAACCCCCAGCCGGCGTAGATGCGGGCGAAGGCGCGCAGGCCGCGCAGGGGCAGCCGGTCGGGGGTGTACCAGCCGTCGGCGAAGGTCGCGTCGGCGCGCATCGCCTCGCCGAGGGAGTACAGGAAGACCTTGTTGTGGTCGGCGGTGATCGCGGAGCCGCAGAACGGCACGGCGCGCTGGACCATCTCGGGGTGGCTGACCGCCCACTGGTAGGTCTGGCCCGCGCCCATCGACCAGCCGGTGACCAGGGCGAGGGACTCGATCCCGAAGTGCTCGGTGACGAGACGGTGCTGGCAGGCGACCTGGTCGTGGAACGTGACGTGCGGGAAGCGCGCCCGGTCGTGGGGCTGCGGGGTGTTGCTGGGCGAGCTCGAGAGCCCGTTGCCCAGCATGCTCGGCACGATGATGAACCACTCGGCGGGATCGAGCGCCATGCCCGGCCCGATGAGCCACTCGTTGTCGGTGTGCCACCCCGAGAACCAGGTCGGGTAGACGATCGCGTTGGAGCGGTCGGCGTTGAGCGTGCCGTAGGTCTGGTACGCCAGGTGGGCGTTCGGCAGCGTCATCCCGTGCTGGAGGACGACGTCGCCGAGCGGGAAGAGCTGGGCATCGGTGGGCGGGGGCATCGGCGGGGACCTCCTCGGGCAGTGGCGATCTCCGCGATGGGAGCACGTCGGTGACCGCTGTCACATCGTCCGGACCCGCTTCGTCACGGGACCGCAACGTCGCCGCCGTGCGCTGGTCCGGTGGCACCATGGAGCTGATGCGGCAGCCGGGGCGACGCGAGCGGCTGATCGCCGCGCGCGAGCGCGACGGCGACGCCTGCCTCTGGTGCGCCCGCCCGCTGACGGGCACCGTCGCGGCCACCACCGACCACGTCGTCCCCAAGGTCAAGGGCGGCCCGTCGTGGCTGGAGAACGAGGTCGCCGCCTGCCGCCGCTGCAACGGCGAGCGCGGGCACCGCGGGGCCGTCGAGTGGCTCGAGGAGTGCGAGCGCCGCGGGTGGACGCCCGACGCCGTTCGCCTCGAGCGGGTGCTGGTGTCGCTGGCGGCGGCGATCGCCGAGCGCGGCGGGCAACGGCGGGCGCGGCCGCACCTCGACGCCCAGCTGCGCCGACTGCGGAACCGGGTCGCTGCCTAGTCCCGGTACGCCGCGTCGAAGAAGGCGAGCTCGAGGTCCACGGCGCGGGTGAACGCCGCGGCCATGTGGTCGCGGGTCGCGGCGTCGGCGCCCGCGGCGACGCGGTCGGTCTCGGTGCGCAGCAGGTCCACCCATGCGGCGAAGGCCGGGCCGCGGTGCAGGTCGATCCACTCGCGGTGCAGCCAGTCGTCGGGGACGGGACCGGGTCGGGAAGCCCAGTCGAGGTAGAGCCACTCGGCGACGAGCAGGACGGCGAGCACCTGCCCGTAGCTCGCCGATCGTCGCGCGTCGTCCATGAGCGCGAGGAAGCCCCGGGTGGGCGGGAGCGGCTCGGCGGTCCCCGTGACGCCGAGCCGGGCGAGGGCGCGGGTGAAGTAGTCGTCCTCGTCGCCGGCGACCAAGCCGAGCTGGCGGGCGACGGCCATCCGCGGCTCGGTGCGGTCGGCGTGCGCCACCGCGGCGCCGAGCAGGGCGACGAAGCGGTCGAGGAACAGGGCGTCCTGGGCGAGGTAGCGGGCGAGCACGGCGTCGTCGAGCGTGCCGGACCGGAGCTCGTCGACGAACCGGTGACCGGTCGCGGCCTCCCACGTCGGCGCGGTCGCCGCGCGGAGGTCGTCGGAGAAGCTCATCGCGCCTGCTCCCCTCCTCGCTCTCGGTCGGCGTGTCGCTGCACCGAGCGTGTGGCGATCCTGGTGTGTGACGCCAGCAAAGCCGCATTCCTCGGACACCGGGGGTGGACGTGGCGCGGCCCGGGCATCGGCGGGCGGGGGCTGCCGCCGATGACCGGGCCGCGGGGCACCCCGGCCGCGCGGGAGGGAGGCGGCCGGGGGACGTGCTCAGCGCTCGAACTTGTCGGGGTCGGGCCCGAGACGGCGGTCCCGGTCCATCCCCTTGATCGTCTCCATCTCGTCCGCGGTGAGCTCGAAGTCGAAGATGTCGAAGTTCTCGCGCACCCGCTCGGGCGTCACCGACTTCGGGAAGATGATCGTGCCGATCTGGATGTGCCAGCGCAGCACCACCTGCGCGGCGCTCTTGCCGTGCGCCTCGGCGATCGGCGCGAGCTCCGGGGAGTCCAGCAGGCCCTTGCCCTGGCCGATCGGGCTCCACGCCTCGGTGGCGATGCCGTGGCGGTCGTCGTAGGCGAGCACGGCGGCCTGCTGCAGCTGCGGGTGCAGCTCCACCTGGTTGATCGCCGGGGTCGTGCTCGTCTCCTCCTTCAGCCGGTCGAGGTGGTGCGGCTGGAAGTTCGACACCCCGATCGCGCGGGTCTTGCCGTCGGCGTAGGCCTGCTCGAAGCCCTTCCACGTGTCGACGTACAGCGCCTTGCCGGGCAGCGGCCAGTGGATGAGGTAGAGGTCGACGAAGTCGAGCCCGAGCTTGCCCAGGCTCTCGTCGAGGGCGCGCTGCGAGTCGTCGTAGCCGTGGTTGCCGTTGTTGCACTTCGTCGTGATCCACAGCTCGTCGCGCGGGACGGACGACTTCGCGATCGCCTCGCCGACCTCGGCCTCGTTGCCGTACATCTGCGCCGTGTCGATGTGGCGGTAGCCGATGTCCAGCGCCGTCGTCACGGACTCCGCCGTGTCCGACGGGTCGATCTGGAACACGCCGAACCCCAGCTGCGGGATCGTCGTGCCGTTGTTCAGCTCGATACCGGGGACATCGCTCATGAGAGGCGAATACCCGAGGTGGTGCGAGCCTCAACCTCCGGACAGGGCCTCAGGCTGTGGCGAACGCGCCGAGGGTGCGATCGGGGCGCACACCCGAGAAGGAGCGGTGCCACGTGCGGTAGTACGCGATCTCCTCGTCGCTGCGCAGCGCCCACCCGTGCTCGACCGTGGGGGGCTCCGCGTCCTGCGCGCCCTCCTTGGCCTTCTCCTTCTCGACGAGCTTGGAGAGCACGTCCTTGGCGCCGGAGCCGTCGCCGAACTGCTCCTTGCCACGCCAGATGATGTCGTGCGGCACCATCCCGTCGAAGGCCTCGCGCAGCAGCTGCTTCTCGGTGCGGTCGTGGATCTTCAGCTTCCACTCCGCCGGGATCGCGAGCATCTCGCGCATGACGGTGGCGTCGAGGAACGGGACCCGGGCCTCGAGGCCGTAGTTCATCGTCGTGCGGTCGCAGCGCTGCAGGTTGAGCTCGTGCAGCATCTCGATGGAGCGCACCAGCTCGGCCTGGAGCGCGTCCGGCGTCCCGTACTCCTCGGCGTGCACGTACTCGTAGCCGGCGAACAGCTCGTCGGCGCCCTCGCCGGTGAGCACGACCTTGACGTGCTTCACCGCCTCGCGCGCGAGCAGCAGGTTCGGCACCGCGGAGCGCACCAGCGCCGGGTCGAAGTGCTCGATGACCGTGACGGCCTCGTCGAGGGCCGACTCGAGGTCGTCAGCGGTCGGCATGATCTCGTGGTGGTCGGTGCCGAGGTACTCGGCGACGGCCCGCGCGGCGAGCAGGTCGCCCGAGCCCTCGGTGCCGACGGCGAACGTCGGCAGACGCTCGCCCTTCTCGTCGGCGACCTTGGCGGCGACCGCGGCGACGATGGCGGAGTCGAGCCCGCCGGAGAGGAACACGCCGACCGGCACGTCGCTCATCATGTGGCGGCGCACGGAGTCGGAGAGGACGTCGCGGATGTGGCCGAGGTCCTCCTCGGTCCACTGCTTGTCCGGGGCGTAGCGCGCCGGGCGCACCTCGACCGGGACGGCGTCGGCGAAGCGGACGATGGCGCCCTCGGCGACGTCGTCGCCGTTGACGCCGGGCGTCCAGACGTACCCGGGCGGGAAGGCCTCGACGGCCGGCTGGTCCTCGGGGTCGAAGGCACGCAGCTCGCTCGCGAAGAGCGTCACGCCGTCGAGACGGGCCCAGTAGAGGGGCTTGATGCCGATCGGGTCGCGGGCGACGGCGCCGCGGCCGTCGGTGTGGGCCATCGCGAGGGCGAACATGCCGCGCACCTCGTGCAGGGCCGCCGAGCCGTCACGCAGCACCAGGCGGAAGGCCGACTCGGTGTCGGAGTCGGTCGCGAACCGGACCTCGGAGAGGACGTCGCGGATGTCCTCGTGGTTGTAGATCTCGCCGTTGCCGACCACGTAGGCGGAGTCGGTGTCGTCGGCGATCGGCTGCTTGCCGCCCGTGACGTCCATGATCGAAAGACGCTGGTGGCCGAGCCACGCGGTGTCGAGGTGCACCCGACCGGTGTCGTCCGGTCCTCGGTGGTGGATGCGGGCGAGCATCCGCTCGCATTTCTCGGGGTCGATGTCTCCGTACGCCGCGACGATTCCGCACACGGTGCGTCCCACATCCTCAGTGTTCTCGAGTGGACCACGGGCAAGCCGTAGAGCACATTCCAGGTAACCACTCCTCGCCCACAGGCGCATCGATCCGTCGCATGCGTCACTGCCCTGTAACGATCCGCCCGCCGATCAGCGCCAGGCGAACACCGGCTGCTCGAGGCCGTCGACGCGGGTGGTCCGTCCGTGCAGGGCGACCTCCCGGAACTGCAGCAGGACGGCCGCGGTCGGGGCGTGGATGAAGTGCCCGACCAGCGGCATCTGCACCACCGGGCGCGGGGACTCCTCGATCGTGTGGAAGAGCGGGTCGACGTCCAGCTCGTCGAGCGTGATGTGGAAGAGCTCGGAGACCTCGTCCGGCGACGGCCGCAGGTCGGCCACCGCGCCCGGCGCCGCCATCACGACCGGGGTGATCACGAACCCGGACCGCGTCGGGTAGTCGTCGAGCAGGCCCAGCACGGTGTCGGCACCGAGGCGCAGGCCCAGCTCCTCGTCGAGCTCGCGGCGCGCGGCGGTGACCACGTCCTCGCCGGCGTCGACCGAGCCGCCCGGCAGCGCGAACTGGCCCGGGTGGTCGCGCAGCCGCGACGTGCGGCGCGTGAGCAGCACGCCCGGGCCGCGGCCGGGGTCGTCGAGCACCACGACGGCGACCGCCGCCGCGCGCAGGTCGGGGCGGTGGACGGTGCGCCGGTCGTCGCGGTCGTGGCCGCGGACGCGCGCGGCCACCTCCGCCGCGGAGGGGTGCGTCATCCCCAGAAGATGCCCGTCGGGTCGGCGTCGACGATGTCGAGCAGCGGCGCGGGCGAGCTCGCCTTGGACTCGTCGGGGTAGCGGTGCCAGCGGCCGCTCGAGTCCGGCCAGAGCAGGATCCAGCGCTCCTCGTCGGGGACGAGGCGCAGCTGGGCGATCGGCTCGGTGGTCCAGCCCGTCCCGAGCTCGGGGAACACCGGTGCCCGGCGCGCGGAGAGCGTGATGCGCCCGGCGCGCTCGGTGTAGGAGATGCGCACCTGGTCGCGCTGTCCCTCCGGGACACGGCGCGCGCACCACTGCCGCACGAGCGCGCGGTGCTCCTCGGGGACGTCCACGGCACTCACTCTGACACGGCCGCCCCGGCCGCCGGGAGTGGCCCGCAGCACCTCGTGGACGAGCCCGGACGGGCGACCCGCCCTCCGGGTGACCCCGGGCGCCTGCCACGATGCGCCGACCGCAACGGGTGCAGGGAGGCGAGCGGGCGTGGGCGCTGGGACGGGTCTCGATCGGCGCGCGCGCGTCACCACCTCGGTGGCCACGGCCGTCACGGCCGTCGGTCTCGTGCTCGGTGTCGCGGCCTGCGGCGGCGGGACGCCCGACCCCGCGGCGTCGAGCGCCCCGGCCGCGACCTCCGCCGCGCCCGCGACGCCCGACCCCGCCGTGCGGCAGTACTGCGACACGGTCACGCGCGTGCAGGCCGAGCAGTCCGCGCCCGGCGCCGGCCAGAACGGCGTGCCCGCGTCCGCGGACGCCGCCCGGCGCCAGGTCGCCGACCTCGTCGCCGTCGCCCCGCCCGAGATCGCCGGCGAGTGGCGCACCGTGCAGTCGCTGACGAACCAGGCGCTGGACTCCCTCGCCGCGACCGGCGGCGACCCGTCCCGCATCGACCGGGCCACGCTCGCGCGCCTCCAGCAGGAGGCGACCCCCGCGGTGAGCCGCATCCAGCAGGTCACCCAGGAGCGCTGCGGGATCACCTTCCGTCCCCCGGGCTGAGGATTACCGTCGGAGGCCGTGACCGACGAGCCCATCAGCCGCTTCCCCGTCGTCGAGCTCGACGACCTGCCCGACGACCTCCGCGAGCGCGTCGGCGCGATCGCCGAGCGCTCGGGCTTCGTGCCCAACATCTTCCGCGCCCTCGGGCACCGACCCCTGGAGCTGCGGGCGTTCCTCGACTACCACGACGCGCTCATGGAGCGGGAGTCGCCGCTGTCAAAGGCCGAGCGCGAGCTGGTGATCGTCGCGACCTCCGGCGCCAACCACTGCACCTACTGCGTGGTCGCCCACGGCGCGATCCTGCGCATCCGCAGCAAGGAGCCGGAGCTCGCCGACCACGTCGGCATCAACCCCTACGGCGCCGCGCTCGACCCGCGCCGGCGCGCGATCGTCGACCTCGCGCTCTCGCTCGCGCTGGACTCCGCGTCGCTCTCCGAGGACGACCTCGACGCCGCGCGGGACGCCGGCCTGACCGACGAGGAGATCTGGGACGTCGGGGCGATCACCGCGCTGTTCGCGATGTCGAACCGCCTCGCCCACCTCACGGCGCTGAAGCCCAACCCCGAGTTCTTCGGCATGGGCCGTCAGGCGCGGGGGTAGGCGGCGGACATGAGCTCAAGCGTCGCCGTTCTCGGCATCGGGATCATGGGCGCGGGGATGGCCCGCAGCCTGCTCCGCGAGGGCCACGAGGTCACGGTCTGGAACCGCAACCCCGACAAGGCGAAGCCCCTGGCCGACGACGGGGCCCGGGTGGCCGACTCGGCCGCCGACGCGGTCGCCGCCGCCGACGTCGTGATCACCATGCTGTTCGACACCGACTCCGTCGTCGACGTCATGGACTCCGCCCTCGACGCCGCCCGCGAGGGCGCGGTGTGGCTGCAGACCAGCACGGTCGGCATCGAGGGCGCGCGGCGCCTGACTGCGCTCGCCGAGCAGAAGGGCGTCGCGATCGTCGACGCGCCGGTCATCGGCACCAAGGCGCCCGCCGAGAACGGGAAGCTCGTGATCCTCGCGTCCGGGCCGTCGTCGCTGCGGGAGAAGGTGGCGCCGGTCCTGGACGCCGTCGGCAGCGCGACCCAGTGGGTCGGCGAGGAGACGGGGCAGGGCAGCAGGCTCAAGCTCGCCGTCAACGCCTGGGTCGGCACGATGGTCAACGGCATCGCCCAGTCGATGGCCCTGACGAAGGCGCTGGGCCTCGAGCCGCAGGCCTTCCTCGACGCCGTCGCGGGCCAGGCCGTCGACGCGCCCTACGTGCAGCTCAAGGGCAAGGCGATCATCGACGAGGACTTCACGCCGTCGTTCGAGCTCGACGGCATGATCAAGGACCTCGACCTGATCATCGCCGCGATGGACGACCACGGCACCGACTCGACGCTGGCCCGCTCGATGCGCGACCGGGGCGCCGCCGCCTCCCTCGCCGGTCACGGCGCGGACGACATGGCCTCGGTCTGGTACGGCTACCGATCCTCGTGAGCAGTTGGCGCCCCTATGGGGGCGCCAACTGCTCACATGGTGTCAGGCGCCGGGGGTGTTGTTGGCCAGCTCCAGGGCGTACTGCGGCCAGAAGTCGCCGGCGGTCGGGGCGCCGCGGCAGTCGCCGTCGGAGTCGCCGGGCTCCTTGACCCACAGGTACGCGGCCACGCGCTGCGAACCGGTGTCGCGGGTCGGCGGGGTGCCGAGGGCGCGGCCGGGCGGGTTGCACCACGTCGGCTGGTCCGGGCCGTTGTAGTCGCCGTTGCCGTTGCGGCTGGTGTCGATCACGTAGCGGGCGTTGCCCACCTGGCTGGACACCCGGTCGCCGTAGGCCCGCACCTGGTCGGTGTTCATGAAGTTCGAGACGTTCAGCGCGAAGCCCGCCGCCTGCTCGACACCCGACTTCCGCAGCCCGTCGGCCAGCTTGCCGACGTCGGTCACGAAGCCCGGGTTGCCGGCGTCGATGTAGACCTCGCCGCCCGCCTGCGACAGCGTGCGCACGGCCTCGGAGAGCAGCTCCTCGCGGCCCTCCTGCTGGCCCTCGCCCTCGCAGTTGGTCAGCGTCTGGGGCAGGGCGTCGGGCTCGAGGACGACGACCGCGCGGTTGCCGCCCATGCCGCGGGCGAAGGCGCCCAGCCAGTCGCGGTACGCGCCCTCGTTCTCGGCGCCGCCGCTGGAGTACTGGCCGCAGTCGCGGTTGGGGATGTTGTAGGCCGTCAGGACCGGGGTCCGGCCGGCGGCGCGGGCCTGCGACATCACGCCCGACACCTCGCCCTCGACCCCGCCCTGCTCGCCGGTCGGCCAGATCGCCACGGGCTGGCGGGCGATCTTCTCGAGGGCCGCCGCGTCCTGGGTGCGTCCCTCGCCGCGCCACTGCTCGATCTGCTTGGCCGCCGCCGAGGAGGGGTCGACGAAGAACTCCGAGGCCGCCGGCGGGACCGCCGGGCCCTGGCCTCCGCCGCCTCCGCCGCTCTCGCCGCCGCCACATGCCGAGAGACCGAGCGCGGCGATCGCGGCCAGCGCGCCCGCCATGAGCCTGGTCCTCGTCATCGGTCCGGCCCCGCGGTGCGTGTCCTGGTCCTGCATCATCGATTCCGTCCCGCTCGGTCGTGTCGTCCGGCCTTCTCGCGTCCTGCTCGCGGCCTCTCGGCCATCCGGAGTCAGGCTCTCAGGTGCGTTCGTAGCGCCTCTGTGGGGGGATGGACCGCCCACCGCGGCGAGCTGTCCGCTCGGCGGCCCACCGCGCGTCGCGGCCGTCCCGGCGCGTCGGGGACCCGATCGCGTGCGACACGGGTCACGCCGCCTCGGTGTCGCCGGCCGCCGGCACGTCGACCCAGCGGGCCGTGGACGGGACGCCGCGGTCGTCGACGAGGAAGAGCATGTACCGGCCGGGCAGGGCGATCGTCCGGTCCTCGGGCACCGTCACCGACACGGCGCCGTCGCGCTTCTGCAGGTCCAGCGCGATGGACCGCTGCCCGGTGTCCGTGACGTGCGTGGACGCCATCGGCGCCATGAGGCGCGCGCTCGCGATGCGGGCGGCGTCGGGCGTCGCGACGTCGACCGTCTGCCCGAGCGCGACGGTCTGCGGCGCGTCGGCGATGGTCGGCTGCTGGCCCCGGAACAGGTACGGCGGCGTGTAGATCTCGATGCGCTGCTCGAAGGTGCCCGGGATCGTGCCGGCCGCGTCGTTGAACAGGGGGTCGGAGCCCACGGTCATCACCCGGCCGTCGGGCAGCAGCAGGCCCGCCGAGTGGTAGTTGCGACCCACCTGCGGATCGGCGGCGTTGTCCAGCGTGTTGGTCTGCGGCCGGTAGATGCGGGCGTTGTGGTTGTCCGAGGCGCCCTTGCCGCGGTAGTCCCGCGAGCCGTTGCTGATGAGCAGCGAGTCGTCCGGCAACGTCGTGAGGTTCGGGTAGCGGGTGCCCTCGGGCAGCGACGGGCCCGGCTGCCAGGTCGGGGTCGGGCCGTCGAGGTCGATGGTGTCGATCCGGCCCGTCGAGCGCGGGCTCTCGCCGACCCCGCCACCACCGACGACCGCGATCCGCTGGTCCTGCACCGGGCCGACCCACGCCGAGCCCGCCGTCTCCAGCAGGTCGGGGTCACGGATGCCGGGGACCGGGGTGAGGAGGTTGGTGCGCAGGTTCCAGAACCCGGGTACGCGGCCCTGCTCGGCGGGCCCGTAGCCGGCGTTCGCGCCGGAGTAGAAGAGCACGTTCTCCCGCGCGGTCTGGAACAGCGCCGGGTAGCTCGGGAAGTACTGCGTGAGGTCCTTGCGCTCGGTCCAGCGCCGTGTGACCGGGTCGTAGATCTCGTTCTGCCCGTTGAGGATCTCGCCGGTGCCGTCGAGGCCCGACACCGAGATGACGCTGCCGTTCGCGAGGCCCGTCAGCGTCGGGTACCAGCGCTTGAAGACCATGTCGCCGACGCGCTCGTAGGCCTCGGTGAACGGGTTGAACTCGTAGCTCTGCTCGATGCCCTGGTAGTCCTGCTTCTCCAGGGTCATCGCCTGGCCCAGCGCGTAGAGGTTCTGCGCCTCGGCCGCGGGCACGCCGTTGATCGTGTACTGCTTCGGCCCGACGGCGATGTACTGCGCGCCGACGTCGACGGCCTCGGCGAACACGACGGTCTCGCTGGCCGTCACCGTGGCGCCGCGCCGGGTGGCGATCTTGGCCGCCGGTTGGACGACGAACGGGTGCGTGGCGCGGTAGATCAGGCCCTCGGGCGAGCGGAACTCCGTCCCGGCCGCGAAGTTCTGCGGCGCCGCGTCCGGGTTCTCGTTCTTGACCGTCAGCCCGCCCGCGGCGTGGGTGACCGCGCCGTCGAGGCGCTCGTAGCGCTGGGTCCCGCCGGCGATGAGCAGGTTGCCGTTGGCGAGAAAGGTGTGCCCGGCGCAGAACATGTCGTCCGGTGTCGGGATGACGCGGCTGCGCCCGGTGGCCGGGTCGTAGACGAGGCTCTTGAACGTCCCCGCGTTGAACATGTCCTCCTTGTTGCCCGATCCGGCGATGAGGAGGATGCGCCCGGTCGGCAGCACCGCGGCGTGGATCGCGTTGACCTTCTGGTCGTCGGGGAGGTCGACGACGTCCCACTTGCCGTACTGCTGCTTGTACTCCTGGCTGTTGATCAGCCGTTGGTGGCGGAGCTCGGAGATCCAGGCCCAGGCCGGCGGCACGTTCACGCCGAGCATGACCGCCGGGACGACGATGAGGAGCAGGAAGCGTTTGACCCGTCTGGTCAGCCCCTGCTCGATCAACTCGCCTCCGTTCGTCGCCCTTCGGTCTCCGCCGGCACCTCGGCACCGGGGTGGCGGGACGGGCCGGCCACCGCGGCCAGCGCCACCACGCGGACCGCGACCGTCGGGGCGTTGAGCGAGACGGCATCGGACGCGCGCGTCCCACCGTCTCGTCCGTCGTGCCGCTTTGCCGATTCGTTACTGATGCTAGACCCTGCCGAGACCGGGTTCACCCCTGGTGTCCCGTTCGTCCCGTTCGCCGCGGCGTGCTCGGCGGCCGCCGGCATCGGCGTCGGTGACTGCTCACGCCGTGGCGTGGGCCGCGGTGACGGTGCGGGCGACGGACGGCCCTCGGCGCCCGTGTCCGGACGCGCGGACGGCGACGGGGTCGGTCGTCCGCCCTCGGGCACGATCCCGGGGCGGGCGTCCGGACGGTCGTCCGACCGGTCGGGACGGGGCTCGGGACGGGGTGCACCCGGCCGGGCCGGACCCTGCTGCTCGGCGGCCGCGGGCGCGACCGGTCGCTGGCCCGGCTGACCCGGCTGACCCGGCTGACCCGGCTGGCCCGGCTGACCCGGCTGCTCGGCCGCCGCCGGGCGCTCGGCGGGGTGGCCCGGGGGCGGGAACGGAGCGGGGCCGGGACGGGGGGTCGGTGTCGGGCGGGGCCGGGCGCCCGGCGTCGGCGCGGGACGTCCGGGGCCGGCGGGCGGCGCGGCCGGACGGTCGGCGGGACCGGGGGCCGGCCGGCGTCCGGTGTGCCGGCCGGGCTGCGGGCCCTGCGGCGCCGGCGGACCGCCCGGCGCCGCCGGACCCTGCGGCTGGGGCCCCTGCGGAGCCTGCGGCTGGGGACCCTGCGGGCCCTGCGGCTGCGGTCCCTGCGGCGCCTTCGGCTGCGGCGACGGCTGCGGCGACGGCTGCGGGGACGGAGGCTGCTGGGCGGCGTGCTGGGGCACCGGCCGCAGCCCGGGCCGCCGACCCGGCTGACCCGGCTGACCCGGCTGACCCGGCTGGCCCGGCTGGCCCGGCTGCGGCTGACCCGGCTGACCCGGCTGCGGCTGGCCCTGGGGCACCGGCGAGGGGCGGTTGCGCGGCACGGGCGACGGCGCCGGGTCGACGCCCTTCTCCGGCGACGGGCGGCGCGCCGGCGAGGGACGGCCGTCAGCGGGACGCGGGGACGGGGACGGGGACGGGGACGGCGAGGACTCGTCGGCACCGCGGCGGGAGAGCGAGGACGTCCGCACCCAGCCCGCGGGCAGGTCGCCGTTGAGCGCGACCGCGGGACGCGCACCGGCCGGCGTGAACGCCGGGTCGCCGGCGGCGATCGCCTCCGGGATCGGGGAGCGCCGGGTGGTGCTGCCCGCGGCCAGCAGCGCGTCGAGCGCGGCCCGCTCGAGCGACTCGGTGGTGACACCGGAGCGACCGTCGGCGAGCACCGGCACCGATTCGATCGCCGGCTGCCGGCCGACGATGCGCTCGACGAGGCAGAGGATCGGCGGCGCCAGGCACGCGGCCAGCGCCACGGCCGGCCACAGCAGGACCGCGGGCGTCGCGTAGCCCTGCAGGATCGCGAGCACGATCGCGCCGACCAAGAGCGCCGCCCACTGCAGGTGGCGCCGGAAGGTCAGGATGTGGTCGGCGCTCGACGACAGGCCCTTGGGCGTGACGACGAAGCGCGCGGGCAGGCGCAGCAGCGTGGCGATCAGCGAGGCCGCGAAGATCGGCGCCGCGAAGATCGACATCAGCATGCCCTTGACGCCCGAGGAGCCCTCGGCCTCGTAGGGGCTGACGTTGTACCGCCGGTTGCGCAGGTAGACCCACAGCTGGAACGCGGTGGCGTCCACGTAGAGCGCGAGCCACAGCTGCACCGGCACGACGACGCCCTGGACCCCCAGGGCCAGGAAGAGGCAGGCGTTGACCGCGCCCAGCACCCAGCCGATCGCCATCGACGGGTAGAAGGTCGTGATGAGGATGTAGTGCAGCGCGCGGCCCGGCGACAGGCGCGGCAGCCGGAAGACCATCTCCTTGAGGAGGACCTCGAAGGTGCCGCGCGACCAGCGCATCTGCTGGGAGAAGAAGTCGCCCCAGGACGACGGGCCCTCGCCGACGGCCAGCACGTCGGGCGTGTAGACCGACTTCCACCGGCGCCCGGAGTCGGGGTTGCGGCGGGTGTGGAACTTCAGCCCGGTGGCCATGTCCTCGGTGATCGAGTCGGACAGGCCGCCGATGCGCTTGAGCGAGCTGATGCGGATGGCGTTGTTGGTGCCCACCAGCATCGCGGCGTTGTAGCGGTTGGCCGCGCGCTGGATCAGCGAGTGGAACGGGAACTGCTGGGACTCCGCGGCGCGCGTCACGAACGTCTCGTCGTTCGCGTAGCACTGCGGGCCGACGACGTAGGCGACGTCGGGGTCGCGGAAGTAGCCCAGGATGCGTTCGGCGTAGTTGGGCAGCGGCACGTGGTCGGGGTCGACCGACAGGAACACCTCGTAGGAGTCGCCGTGCTCGGCGACCCAGGCGTTGTAGTTGCCGTGCTTGGTCTTCGCCTTGTAGGCGCCCTTGCGCTGGTTGTACTTGTCGATGCCCTTGCGGGTGAAGTGGTTGACCCCCAGCTCGCGGCACATCGCCTTGACGTCCGGGTCGTCACCCTCGTCGAGGATCCAGACGTCGAGGATCCCGTCGTACTGGATGCGCAGCGCCGCCTGCAGCGTGCCGCGCACGACGTCGATGGGTTCCTTGCTGGGGACGATCGTGGTGAGGAAGGCGACGCGCCGGTCGGGCTCGGGCGGGACCGGCACCGGGTCGCGGCTGATCACCGACGCGAGCGACAGGGAGAAGACGTTGATCAGCCGCAGGAGCTCCATGAGGCCGATCGAGCCGATGACGACCCAGTTCGCGTAGATCGCGAAGGTCGAGCCGATGACCGGCGGCCGGTGCGACGGGTGCAGCAGCCAGAGGAAGAACAGGGCCTCGAAGGCGAAGTTCAGGCCGGCGACGAGCAGCGAGCGGGCCACCCGGCCCTTGCCGTGCACCGCGTCCACGCCGCGGTAGGCGACCTGGTACGGGCCGTCGACGGGATCGGGCTCCCGGATCGGCCCGGCGAGCTGAGAGAACTCCTGGATACGACGGCCGACGACGAGTTCCGACTCGTCGACCTCGTCCGGGGGTCGCTCGGCAAGAAGGGTCATCGGCCGTTTCGTCTCGATCCTCGTGACACCGCAGCACCGGCAGTGATCACGAGCCTCCCGTCGTCGTCGCACCCCTCGCGGACCCGCGGGGAGGCGGTACCGCCGACGTGCCGTCCTCCTGTCCGGTCACCCGGTCGTCCGGACCTCTGGTGTTCCATCGGTCCCGGAAACGGTAAGGGCATCACCCACCGTGCTCACCGAGGGGGACGGTTGACCGCCTCCATCGGTGGCCCGTGACCCGCCGACATCGCGCTGTGTTCCACCGAACGGAGGACACGGAGGCGCCGTCAGGGGCCCGTGATCACCGCTCACGGTCGACGACAGACGGTAGCGCGTCAGTCTCGCCGCACCGCACCGGGTGCGAGCGCGTGCTGCGTCACGTCCAGCAGATCGCCGTCCCGGATCTCCGCCGTCATGTAGGTGCACACCGGCTGGCGGCGACGCTCCGTGGGCGATCCGGGGTTGAGCAACCGGACACCGCCCGGTGTCGTCGTGTCCCACGGGATGTGGCTGTGCCCGAACACGAGCACGTCGACCGGCGTCGCGCTCCCCGGTCCGAAGCGCGCGTCGCAGCGGCGCTCGCGGCCGGCCGCCGAGCCGGTCTCGTGGGTGACGGCCAGGCGCAGCCCACCGACGTCGGCGACCGCGGTCTCGGGCAGGTGGGCGCGCAGGTCGTCGCCGTCGTTGTTGCCCCAGCACGCCACGAGCCGGCGGGAGCGCCGCTCGAAGCCGTCGAGCAGCTCCGGGTCCATCCAGTCGCCCGCGTGCACGACGACGTCGGCGGCGTCGATCCGCTCCCAGAGCTCGGCGGGCAGCTCCCGGTTCGGGTACCGCGGCGTGAGGTGGGTGTCGGTGGTGAGCAGGAGGCGCACGGATGCCATCAGGCGTCAGCGCTCCAACAGCAGCGCGTGCAGGGCGACGAGCGCGATCGGCGCGTACGGCAGGACGACCGGCGCCGGACCGGTGGTGCGCAGCCACGTCCGCGACCGCACGCGCGGGCCGTCGTCGGCGCGGGCGTCCTCGACGCCGTGGTCGAGGTGCAGCGTCACCGGTCCCGCACGCACCCGCCACGACCAGGTGCGGGCCTCCTCGTCGACGGCCGTGACCTCGAAGGGGAGTCCGACGACGCCCGCGGCCCGGACCGTGCCCCGCAGTCCGGGCCGCAGCCGCCGGTGCTCCGCGGTGACCCCGGTGATCTGGGGCGCCCACCGGCTCCAGAGGTCGAGGTCGGCGTAGCGCTCCCACGCCTGGTCGGCGGGGAGCGGACCGGTCGCCCGCAGCGTCGTCTGCACGGCCGTGGACGTACCCGCGACGGGCCTGGACGACGAACACATACTCCGAGTATGGTTTCGGCGAACACCCGGTACGTCCACGTACCGATCGACCGCGGGAGGTCGCCGTGTCGCTGTCGGAAGCCGTCAGGTCCAGCTCGGTGGGCACGACCCTGCGCTGGGGCGCGACGCACGGGCTGATGCGCGCGGCGATCCGCCGCCAGGTGCGGGCGGGCAACCCCGACGCCCGCCTGCTGCTCGACCCCGACATGCAGGCCGACCCGTTCCCGCACTACGAGGCGATCCGGGCGTCCTATCCCTTCGCGCCCGGCGCGTTCGCGCGGATGACCGTGCACCACGACGTCGCGACCGCGGTGCTGCGCAGCGACGGGTTCGGGGTCACCAACCCCACGTCGGTGGTGCCCGGACCGGCCAAGGCGGCCCTGGCCCTCGCCGGCCCGCCGCGCAACCCCGGGCCGATCGAGCCGCCCTCGATGCTCGCCGTCGACGCGCCGGACCACCCGCGCTACCGCAAGCTCGTCAGCCGCGCCTTCACCGCCAAGCGGGTCGCCGCGCTGCGCGAGCGGACCAGCGAGGTCGCCCAGGAGCTGCTCGACGACATGGACCGCGCGGCCCGCGACGGTGACGGGCACACCGTCGACCTCGTCGCCCGCTACGCGAGCCTGCTGCCGGTCACGGTCATCAGCGAGATGCTCGGGGTGCCGGCCTCGATGCGCGACCAGTTCCTCGAGTGGGGCGACGGCGCGGCCACGTCGCTGGACATGGGCCTGACCCGCCGTGCGCACGCGTCGATGGAGCGCCACCTCGCCGCGCTCAACGACTGGATGCGCGAGCACCTGCGCCGGCTGCGCCGCGAGCCCGGTGACGACCTGCTCTCGAGCATCGTCACGCAGGTCGACGACGACGGCACCGGGCTGACCGAGCAGGAGCTCGTGTCCACCGCGCTGCTCGTGCTGGCCGCGGGCTTCGAGACGACCGTCAACCTCATCGGCAACGGCACCGCTCAGCTCTTCGCCCACCCCGAGCAGCGCGAACGGCTGGTGGCCGAGCCCGAGCGGTGGTCCAACGCCGTCGACGAGATCCTGCGCTTCGACCCGCCGGTGGAGCGCACGGCGCGCCGCGCCACGGTCGACACCGAGGTCGCCGGCGTCCCCGTGTCCGCGGGCGGGCTCGTCGTCACCGTGCTGGCGGGCGCCAACCGCGACCCGCGGGTGTTCGACGACCCCGCGACCTTCGACGTCGCCCGCACGAACGCGAAGGACCACCTGGCCTTCTCCAGCGGGCCGCACTTCTGCCTGGGCGCCCAGCTCGCGCGGATGGAGGGCGAGGTGGCGCTGCGCGCCCTGTTCGAGCGCCACCCGCGGCTGGCCCCGGCCGGCCCCGCCCGCCGGCGCCCGACCCGCATCCTGCGCGGGTACGCCGAGATGCCCGTGCGCCTCGAGCCGGCGGTGAGCGCGTCGCGCGTGTGAGCGGAAATGAGCGCTCTGGCGCGCATTTCTGCTCACGTGCGCCGGAGGCGCACTCAGGTGAAGGCGCTGTAGCCGGTGATCTCCCGGCCCACGATGAGGGTCTGGATGGTCTCGGTGCCCTCGAAGGTGTGGATCGACTCGATGTCGGCCATGTGCCGCATGACGTGGTTGTCGAGCAGGATCCCGTTGCCGCCGAGCAGGTCGCGGGCGTGCGCGAGCACCCAGCGGGCCTTGCGCGTGTTGTTCATCTTGGCGAGCCCGGCGATCGTCGGCGCCAGGTCGTCGTCCTCGGCGAGCTGGGCGATCTGCATGCAGTAGAGCTGCATGCCGGTGAGCTCGGCGAGCATCTGCACCAGCCGCTCCTGCACGATCTGCGACGCCGCCAGCGGCTGGCCGAACTGGTGGCGCTCCATGACGTAGCGCAGCGCCGCGTCGTAGCCGGCGGTCGCGTGCCCGAGCGCCATCCAGGCGCAGGTCCCGCGGGTGGTCGCCAGCACGCGGCCGGTGTCCTTGAAGCTCTCGGCGCCCGGGAGCCGGTCGCGGTCGGGCACCCGCACCCCGTCGAGGCGGATGTCGGCCTGCCACACCGAGCGCATCGAGCCCTTGCGCGGGATCACCTCGGCCTCGTAGCCCGGGGTCGTCGTGTCGACGATGAAGCCGAGCACCGTGCGGGTCTCGGCGTCGCGCGCCCACACCACGGTGCGGCCGGCGATGCTGCCGTTGCCGATCCAGCGCTTGCGGCCGTCGATCACCCAGTCGTCACCGTCGCGGCGCGCCGTGGTCTCCAGCGACACGGAGTCCGACCCGTGCTCGGGCTCGGTCAGCCCGAACGCCCCGACGAGGTCGAGCCGGGCCATCGCCGGCAGGAACTCCTGCTTCTGCTCCTCGGAGCCGAGCATGGCGATCGACTTCATCGCGAGGCCCGACTGCACGGCGTGGAAGGTGGCGAGGCTGCCGTCGCCGCGCGCGAGCTCCATGGCGACGAGGCCGCTCGTGAGCGGGTCGTGGCCGGGGCACCCGTAGCCCTCGATGTCGTCGCCGACGACGTCCAGCTCGGGCAGGCCCTTGATGACCTCCCACGGCATCTCCGCGGCGTCCCACGCGGCGGGGGCGGCCGGGCTCACCACGCGGTCCACGTAGCGGCGCACGGCCATGAACGTGTCCCACTGCGCGTCGGTGAACCGGCGGCGCACCGAGAAGAAGTCGGTCCCGAGCGCCTCGGTGAGCGGACCGTCGCTGTCCACGCTGCTGTCGGCGGTCATCGGCGCTCCTCGGCCTGGCACGGTGGGTACGGCGGGCACGGTTCCCCGTCACCCTGCCCGCCACGCCACCCGGGAGTGCTCCGTTGACCGATCCGACCGATCCCGCGACCGTCGTGCGCGCCTTCCTCGCCGACCTCGAGCGCCTCGACCTCGACGCGGCGTGCGCCCGCCTGGACCCCGCGGTCGTCTACGAGAACGTGTCGCTGCCGCCCGCGCGCGGGATCGCCGCGACCCGGCGCGTGCTCGGGATGCTCACCGCGCGCGCCACCGGCTTCGGCGCCGAGAACCACCGCGTGGCCGCCGACGGCCCGGTCGTGCTGACCGAGCGCACGGACACCATCGAGGTCGGTCGCCTGCGGACGTCGTTCTGGGTGTGCGGCACGTTCGAGGTGCACGACGGGCGGATCACGCTGTGGCGCGACTACTTCGACTGGGCCGCCGTCACCGGTGCGCTGATCACCGGGGCGGGGCGGGCGCTCGTGTCGCTGGTGCGCCGGTCGTAGATCGTCGCGTCGTCGCGTCGTCGCAGCCCACGGCGCCACACGCCGCCCGCTCGGTACCCCCACGATGCGCCCGTTCGCGCTAGCGTCCGCCCTCGACCGGCACGTTCAGCACCGAGCGGAGGGACGTCATGGCGGGGAAGTTCGAGGTGTACGAGGACAAGGCCGGGAAGTTCCGGTTCCGCCTCAAGGCCAGCAACGGTCAGATCGTCGCGTCCGGCGAGGCCTACGAGACGCGGGCCGCGGCCAAGAAGGGCTGCGAGTCCGTCCAGAAGGCCGCGCAGGGCGCCCCGATCGAGGAGACCACCTGAGGCGGTGACGGCCGGGGACGGGTGACACCCGGCCGGACGCGCCTCGCGGCCCGGCCGGGTGTCACCCGTCCGAGTGGGCCCGGGCGGACGCCCAGGACACCACTCTGTCCGTCGAGCGAGAAATCTGACGGCCGGACGCAAGTTGGGCACGACCGGCTGTTTCCCTTTACCCCGTCGGCGGGTATATCCACTGCCCGTCACTCGTGCAGCCGCATCCGAACGGCGCGCACGAACCCACGGTGGGCCCGCTGGACGAACGTCCACACCATCGTGGCCGGTCCGCCGGGGGGAGTGGATGGACGGACAGGCTCATCCGAGGAGCGGGGACCGTCACGACGGCTCCGCCGAGTACCTCGTGGTCGTCGCCGACCACGCGGGACGATTCCGCGACGCGTACGGCCCATATCCGCTGGCGACGGCCCACTGCGAGGCCGACCGCCGGCGGCGCGACCTGTCCGTGGCGGGAGAGCCCCACGCCGACGTGCGGATCGCCCGCCACCACCCCGTGGCGATCCCGCACCCGCGGGGACCCTGGCGGCACAGCGAGTCGTAGGCCTCTGACTAGGCGATGTGGCGCCCGCTGATGGCGCGGGCGATGACGAGCTGCTGGATCTGCTCGGTGCCCTCGAAGATGTCGTAGATCTTGCTGGCGCCTCTGGGCGACCTGCGCCAAGGTCGGGTGGACCCCCTCCGAGCTGGGCCGGAGCTGCTCGACAGTTCTCAGCTCGGCTCGGCCCTCCCCGACCTCCGACGGCCTGGCGACGGCCTGGCGACCGGCTGACTCTGATCAGATGCCGGTGATCAGTCGAGCCCACGTCCCGAGCGCCAGCGGCCCAAGCTCGGAGCGGAGGACCCGAACACCACGGCGACGTCGGACCGACGCTCGTCCGGTCCGACGTCGGCGCGCTCGTCGACTCGAAGGCAGCGCTACTTCACGAAGCGGCTGATGAAGTCGAGGCAGGTGCGGGCCACCTCCTCCCAGCCCGAGTCGATCGTCAGGGAGTGGCCACGCCCGGGAATCTCGGTGAACTCGGTGGGGAAGTGTTCGTTGCGCAGCTGGGCGTCGTAGGTCGCCTTGGCGATGGCGTGGGGTGCTTGGTGGTCGAGCTCGCCGGAGATGACGAGCATGGGTCCCCTGTCGTCCCGGGTCTTCTCGGCCTTGACCTCGGTGGCCGGGTTGAGGTTGGCGAAGGCTGCCTGGAACAGCGGGATGCCGGAGCCCGCGACATGGAACTGCTCGTAGAGCTCGCGTGCCTCGTCCTCCGACACGGCGTTGGCGAAGCCGAATCGGAACTGGTCGAAGGTCAGCGTCACCGCGCGGTGCCTGTTCGCCGGGTTCGCCAGCACGGGCGACGCGGACTTGAGCGCAGCGATCGGGAGGGGAAGCACGCCGCGGGACGGCGCCGGGTCGACCGCACAGGTCGCCGCCGAGAGTCCCCGTCCGGCGAGAATCTGGACCAGGACCCCGCCGAAGGAATGCCCGATCAGTGCTGGCTTGCGGTCCAGCCGTTCGATAATCATCTGCTGGTAGGCGGCTACGTCTCCGACGCTCTTGCCGGCGAACACTTCGGGGTGCGCGTGTGCCTCCTCCACCGAGAGCGGGTCATCGGGCCAGCCCGGGGTGACGGCGACGTAGCCGGCGTCCTCGAACAGCGCGGCCCAGCGGTCCCAGCTGGAGTCCAGCAGCCACAGGCCGTGGACGAACACGACCGGCTGCTTGCCCGATGCGTTGGCTCGTTCGATCTCCTGCTGCTCGCCCTGCGTAGGCGAGAGAGTCGTTTCCGTCATGGGATTCCTCCTGCTGGTCGAACCGGATGCGGTGGTTCGACCATGGACAGAGGGGGAGCTTTCGAGTGGGCTGATTGCGCACGACGGTGTGCCATCCGTGCAGGACACGGCCCCGCGGCCGCTCGATGCCGGGGTCGTTCACCCCTCGTCAGGAGTTGGTCACGTGCTGTCTCTGAGCATCGCTGATGTACCAGCGCGGGATCGCATCGACTTCCTCTACGAGACGATCTGGTCGAGCGTCCTACCTGTCGAGATGACGTTCGCGCCGAACCCAGCGGACATCGATGTCGAGTTCCGCGTAGGACAGGCCGGCCAGGTCAACTTCTCGTCGGCCCGCTCGAGCGCGAACGCCCTGCACCGCACGCCGGCACTCGTACGCCGCGACCACGAAGGGCAGCTCTTTCTCGCCGTTCAGGTCGCCGGAACCACTGTCGTCGAGCAGGGCGGTAGCCAGGCGGTCCTGCGGCCCGGCGATATGACGGTCTACGACAGCACTCGCCCGTACACGGTGGAGAATCGAGAACTCACCGAGCTGCACTACATCCGCATTCCCCGCGATGCCCTGGCCCTCCCTGACCGACGTCTCCGTCCGTTGCTGGCGGCCCGCATCGGCGCAGACTCCAATCCGCTGGCTCCGGCGGTGGGGTCCTTCTTCGGCAGTCTCGCGACCTCGGACGCTCTCGACCACCCTGACGCCGCGCGTCGTATCGCGGAACCCGCCATCGAGCTGATTCGGGCCCTGCTCGCGGTCCACGGCGGGGCCGATAGGGACGCCCAGGCGTCGCTGGACAACACCTTGGTCCTTCGCGTGACGCGGTACGTGCGTGACCACCTGCAGGAGCGCGACCTCGGCCCGCAGCGCATCGCCGCCGCGCACCACATCTCCGTCCGGCACCTCTATGCCGTTCTCGCGGACGCCGGGATCAGCAGCCTGCGAGCGACGATCCAGGAGCAACGGCTCGAAGCGTGCCGCCAGGAACTTCGAGACCCGCGCTATGCCCACCAGGCAGTCGCCACCGTCGGACGCCGCTGGGGATTCGTCGACCCATCGCACTTCGGGCGAGTCTTCCGGCAGACCTTTGGCTTCACCCCAGCGGAGTGGCGCCGGGCGGCCCCTACCGACATGTGCTGACTCGGCGCTACCAAAATTCTCATTCGTCAGTCAGGCGCGCTGATTCTCGCTAGTCGGCCAGGCCCCGGCCCGCCGGAACGGAGTGGGAGGCCAGGGCCGAGGGCCCTGGCCGGCGCGGCGCCGAAGGCGCCGCCTTGACTGATGAGAGGTCAATTCGGCAAAGCGCTATCGCAGCGCGCGCTCGGAGCGCCCGTCATTCATTGTGGTGGAAAGTGTTGAAGAAAGCGATGGCCTAGCCAGATTCCAATTCCGGCGCTCAATAACGCTCCGACGGGACCGTAAGTGAGCACTGCGGCACCAAGGAAGGCGACCGGTATTGTGAAGATCGGGGGAACGTGGCCGTTAACTTGAGTCAACGTGTCGCTGACGTCAAGCACGCCGTAGCCCAAGATGCACGCTACGGCCAGGGCACCTAAGAGGGATGTGGCGACCGTACCAACCATTTGTGCGCCATTCATCTTATGGCTCATGATGAGGTAGGTCGCAGCGGCGCACCCGCCCGACCATGTAAGGGTCGCGATAAAAATTGCGAACCAACTGCCTGCGTTCGCGAGTTCCGGCGAGAGCAGCGAGCCAAACGTAGCTCCCACGATGGGTACCACCCATTCAATAACCTTGTCCCAGGTCTCACCTTCTCGGTCGATCTGCCGCGCGAAAGAAGCCGCTTGGCTCGCCGGCCCCGGCATGACTCTCGGAACCGGCGGGCTTGGAGTGGCTAAGCCGTTGGAGGGTGAATAGCTCAATGGCTGTTGGGTGGGGTAGGAGGAGACGGCAGTTCTGTCTAGGACCTCGCCGTTGGCTCCAACGATCAACAGAGGACTGTTGGGAACGGCTCTTCTCCGCACCCACTCGATGGCCGTGTCTCGATTTGGTGCGGGGATAGGGCTTGCGTTCGAGCCCTGTCGATAGAAGGTCCAGTATTGGCCTGTGAATTGGACGATCCAAGTCTCCATCAAGCCCCCCCCCCGGAGGTAGTACGCGCAACTGCTCCACCTGCGTGCTGAATCTTACGTAGAGCAAGGCCAAGGACAGGTAAAGTCCACCCCAATGGAGCAATCCTCACCGGAGCTTGGGAGGCGATCACACCGTCGGTCCCCGATGACTGTTCGGACGGTGCGCTGACGAGCTCGTCCCGGGCAGCTGCAGTGATTTGAGGTCGATTCGTCAGCGCCGCGGGCCGTGCTAACCGACTCGTGGGGCTCCACCGCCCGTCGCGATCCCTGCGACAAGCTCTTCTGGAGGCACGTTGGGTTCAAGAGGCGGCAGGGTGTCTGCCCTCAGTAGTTCGGACGGCAGCTGAATGTACGGTCCGGGAGTCCACCACTTGACGGCTGCACGTTCCCGAACCGGTAGCGGAGCCAACGGAGTATGGGGCACCGCCGGCCAGACTTGTTCCACCGCTCTGCTTGCTACGCCAGGATGGTAGATGGCCCAGCCGGGATGATAGACAATCACGACGTTTACCATTGCAATCGAGAGATCTAAGACTTGAAACGTATGGTGGCTCGACTCTGTAGCGACCTCGGGAAGAACAATGCGCGGAAGGTCCTCGGAGTCCGTACGGACGTTCGGCGTGTGCTTGAAGGCCCAGGCGCTCAACCCGGTGGGAGGCCCGGCGTCCGTCACCGTCCAATTGAAGACCTCTTCGGGTACGTGAGTCCAGGCGGGTGGCCGTGGATCAAGAACTTTGTACTCCGTACGTGGGTGAGCAAGCAGTAGCCATGTCTTCAGAATCCAGAGGCGAGTTGAGTATGAGCGGTTCTGGCCCAGCTCTGTGATATCGCCGTGCTCCAACAGACGGATAGCGGGGTCGCCACCAGGGTTCTCGAATCTTTGATTGAGGATGCCATTGCATCTCAGGCAGCACGCGAGCTTAATCGCTTGGAACTCTGGGTAAGTTCGCCCCCCTTGAATCTCGAAGGGTCCTGACGTTGCCGGAAAGAATGCTCGGAGTAGGCGCTTGGGGATCACATGTTCACCCTCCGGCGTCGAGGGGTTCTCGTTGCACAGTGCGCAGGTTTCTTCGTTCCTATTTCGCGTGGCCACGACGGCTTAGCCTCGTCGTTCCTGTCCGGATTGTCGAGCACTTGCCGACCGAGTAAACTGCTCGCGATAAGCCTAGGGCGGGCTGTCGGCCCCGGTCGGGGTGGCGGGGTGCTGCCCCCGCCACGCTTGGAGCGCAGGGACACGGGCGTGGAGGCTCGCGGTCAAGAGCGGACGGAGTCCGTCGCGTAGCGATGCGCAGCACTCTTGATCGGGAGTCAGCCCGTGCGACGCTCCGGGGCCGGCAGACCCTCCGACGAAGTCGGGTCCACCGTTGTTCCGCTCGGCCTGCGCGGCCTTGAGCGCGAACCCACGTATCGCTTAGACGAGTGCCGATCCCGGGAAGGGCGTGCCGTGCTCGAAGTAGGCCCCAGTTCCGCCGTCTCCGGTCAGCAGGGATCGCACACGACGCGCGAGGCGCGGGATCAAGTAGTCGTTAAGTTGGTCGGCGGGGACCCATTCCCAGCGGTCGAGCTCGCTGCCGTCGAGCTTAATACGAGCCTCGTCGTCGCCGAGGGGACCGCAGTCGAAGACGAACAGGAGCTTGTCGCCCTCGCGCTCATTCGGCGCCCAGTCGACCGCAGCGAGCCGGCGCGGCTCTCGGTCGAGGGCTAGCTCCTCGCGAACCTCACGTTGACACGCGGCCGCGGGAGACTCACCGCGCTCGACGTACCCACCCGGGATGTCCCAGGTGTCCTTGTAGGTCGGGTGGACCAGTAGCGCCCGGCCGTCGGCGTCGACGAACAACGCCCCGGCGGCGACCCGTGGGGTGGCGAAGGTGTCCTCTGGTGCGGCCACGCCCCGAGGCTACTGGTGGACGTCAGGATGACGTCTGGCAGCGGTCAGGCGGCGAGTCGGAGGCGGTGTGCGAGCGCGCCCAGCTCGGTGGTGACGGTGCCGCGCGGGTTCTTCATCCAGGACAGGACGAGTTGGCGGCTGATGAAGTGGTGCCGGACCTGCTCGGGTGCGAGGCGCTCGGCATCCAGGACGGTGCTTAGGGCTTGGTCGCGGCGGCCGGAGACCGAGAGGGCGCGGGCGGTCTCCAGGGCGTGCCGGACGCGCCGCTCGGTCGGTAGCGCTGTGGTGTCGACGGTCGGCCCAAGGTCGGCGGCCACCTGGACGTCCCCGAGTTCCATCGCGGTCGCGACCCGGTGGATCGCGACATTGGTCGGGCCGAATGCCGTCCACATGTGGTTGGCGTCGCCACCGAGATAGCCGGCTGCACGGCGGGCATGCTCGAGGAAGTCGCGGGGCATCGTCCGGTCGTCCATCCGCGACGACGCCATGGCGCCCGCGAGGAACAGCGACCCGTAGACCGACCACAGGTTCGCGTCGGCGCCACCGAGGGAGGTCGACAGATAGTCCGACCCGTCGGCCGTGAGCTGGGCGGCAGCGTCGAAGCGACCGGTGGCGAGGAGCGAGTGGACCACCGACCGGAACAGCGAGCCCATCACTGGCAGGCTTCCGGAGCGCTGCGCGGCGGCCAGGCCCCGGTCGGCGGCCATCCACGCGAGGTCGCACTCACCGAGCTTGGTGAGAGTCGAGGCCGCGACCTGGTAGGCCAGGGCCAACATCGCATATGCGCGCTCGCCCTCGTCGCCGTCGTAGGCGTCCGCCGCGGTGAGCGCGTCGGTGAGCAGCAGCGGGACACGGCTGGTGACGAACCCGAACCGCGAGGCCTGGTAGGCGTCGAAAACGGCCGCCACGTCCCGCTCCACCGACGCCATCGCGGCCGGCTCGCTTGCCGGTGCCGCACGGCGCAGGACGGCGTTGAGCTGGCGGTAGTCCATGAGCGCGGTGCGCAGAGCCGGGACGGTGCTGGTGCCGGTCTCGGCGGTCCAGTCGAGGAGAGTGGGCTCTCCAAGGAGGTCTCCGAGCGAGACGTCGAGGACGTCGGCGAAGCGGCGGATGACCGAGAGCCGGTCCAGCTCGGCTCGGTTGTTCTCGATCTTGCCCAGCCAGTCCTCGGTGCGGCCGACCAGCCCGGCCACGACCTCCTGAGACAGGCCGCGGCGACGGCGGTAGAAGGCCACGCGCTCGCCGATGGTCAGTGACTCGGTCATCCCTCGCATGGCAAGAACCTCCTCCCGCACCCGCGGAGGACCCCGGAATTTTCTTCCGGGTCGAACGCCGGAACCGCTCTGACGCTAGCTGCAGACCCCGACACGCGGGGTCGGATTCAGCGGACTGGAGCAACAGAATGGCGATCAAGCGGCGGCTTCGGGTCTCGATGGAGGACGTCTTCCCGCACGGGGCGTTCATGACCACCGACGGCGCGGAGCCCGTTCCCGACTACGACCGGTCGACACGAGAGAAGTTCGTGCAGGCCATCGACAAGATCACCGGCCTGCCGGTGTGGGGCGTGGGTGTCCACGACCCCGACCCTGAGGCCCGCAAGGCCGAGCGCTCAGTGGACGTCAAGATCGCGGCCGAGTACCAGCCGGTCCCGCCCGAGGCGCTGCCCGGGCTGCCGTTCCGCCCGGTGGAGTTCGAGGGCCTGGAGGTCACGCCCTACCTCGACACGAACGGCCCGCGCCCGAAGGTCGCGTTCAGCCTGCGCGCCACCGGCATGCGCACCCCCACCCCTGGTGGAGACGCCCGGCGTGCCGGCCAGCCCAAGGGCGAGGCGAAGAACGGGGAGGCGGCCTGATGCCCGGGCTTTCGGTCCGTCTCACCCCGGTCGGGCGCGCCGAGGTCCACCTCCCCGACGACATGCCACCGATCCTGGACGTGATCGTCGAGCACCGGGTGGTGCTCACCCTGACCGCGCGGCGCCTCGACGAGGTCACCCTTGAGGAGCTGGAAGCGGCCCAGTCGCTGCTCGCGGCGCTGACGGTCTTCGTCGAGCACGCCACCCACTGGCTCCCGCCCACCACGGACCGGGCGATCGGCGGTGCGGCATGAGTACCACCAGCAACGGCACAAAGAAGGTCACCGAGGCGACGTCGCCCCGTACCGCGCGCCGATTGACGCGCGAGCGGCTGCGCGCCGTGGTCCGGGAGCTGGTCCTCGACGGGCAACCGGTGCCCGACTGGCACGAGCACGCCGCCTGCGCGGGCATGGAAGAGGCCCTGTTCTTCCCCGTCGCCGACGGCGGACCTCTCGGGGTCGAGCGGATCGAGCAGGCCAAGCAGGTCTGCGCCGGCTGCCCGGTCCGGAACACGTGTCTCGCGGACACGATGGCCCGCGAGTCTCCGACCGCCCGCTACTGCGTGTTCGGCGGCCTGTCCGCGGGGGACCGGTCCCGGCTGTATGCCGACCTGCGCACCCGAGCGTTCGCCCTCGACGCGACCGGCGAGTCAGGAGCGGTGGCGTGAGCCGCCCGCCGGCTGGGCCGCGCTGCGAGGTCTGCGCCGCCCGTCTCGACCCCGACACCCCGACCAACCGGCCCCGCCGCTGCACCGAGCACCTCGCGCAACAGGCCCTCTTCCCGCTCGCGGTAGTCCCCGTCCGACGTCGGCGACCCCGGTCCGGACCCGACGACCTCTCGCCCCGGCACGACCGCCACCACACCACGACCGGCCGCCCTGTGCGGCGCGACCGCTCCGGAAGGACTGAGTTCTGATGCCGATCGGACACACCGTCGGGCGCGGCGCCACCATCCGTCGCCGCGCCGACGTCCAACCCACGCTCATCGAGCCCTCGCGGACCTTCCTCGGGCGGCTGCGCCGCCGCGACCTGCTCGCCGTCGGGCGACTGCTCGTCCTCGCCGGGTGGGGCACGGTCATGGCCGCATGGCTGCTGGCCTACGTCCCCGTCCTGGCCGCCGCCACCGCCCTCGTCGCGGTGGTGTGGTCGGTGCAGGGCCGCGGTGCCGGGCTCGCGGGCGTTGCGCTGGTCGGCGTCGCGTTCTACACCTGGTCCCGCGCCCACCCCGAGACCTGGGAACGGTTCGTCGCCTCGCGGGTATGGCGGTTCATCCGTCGCATCCGCTACCGCTGGGTCTGGCGAGACCTGCTCGCGGCCGCCGACGTCCGCGCCCGCGACGCCCACCACGTCATCCGGGTGCCGCGGCTGCTGTGGGTCCGTCTCGGGCGTCACGCCGACCTGCTCACCGTGCAGCTCTGCCCCGGGGTCACCACCGAGCACCTCGACGCCGCTGCCGACGCGCTACGCGCCGAGTTCCGCGCCCTGGAGGTCCGCGTCCTGCCCCACCAGCGCCGCGGGTGGATCTCGGTGCGGGTCATCTGCGCCGACACCCTGCTCGACACCATCGCCCCGCCCATGGGGTCCGAGACCGAGCAGGCGCCCCATGGGGTGGACCTCACCGCGCTGCACCTCGGCCGCCGCGAGGACGGCGAACCGTGGCTGCTGCGCCTGCTCGGGCGCCACCTGCTCGTGGCCGGCGCGACCGGAGCCGGCAAGTCCAGTGTCGTCGCCTCCCTGCTGGTGGCGCTCGGCCCGGCCATCCGCGCCGGCACGGTGCGGCTGATCGGGATCGACCCGAAGGGCGGCATGGAGTTCGGGCTCTACCGCGACCTGTTCCACCTGCTCGCCTGCGAGACCGAGGAGGACATGGTCCGGGCCCTGGAAGCCGCCGCCGACCTGGTCGCCGAGCGCGCCCGTTCCCTCGCGGGCGTCGTGCGCCTGCACACCCCCACGGTGGACGCCCCGCTCATCGTCGTGCTGGTTGACGAGATCGCTTCTCTGACCGCCTACATCAGCGACAAGGCGCTCAAGGAGCGCGCCAAGCAGGCGCTGGGCCGGTTGCTCACCAAGGGCCGCGCGGTCGGAGTCTCGGTCGTCGGGTGCGTCCAGGACCCCCGCAAGGACGTCCTGGAGGTCCGCAACCTGTTCACCACCCGCATCGGGCTCCGGCTGGCCGAGAAGACCGAGGTGCCGATGGTGCTCGGTGACGGTGCCCGCGAGCGCGGGGCACTGTGCGACCGCATCCCGATGAGCACGCCGGGTGTCGGCTACCTCGTCGAGGACGGCTCCACGGTCGTCACCAAGGTCCGCGCCGCCTACGTCGACGACGAGCAACTGCGCTGGCTCGCCGCCACCTACCCCTCGCCCACCCGCGAGGTGCTGCCCGAGGTCGCCGACCTCCCCGACAAGCCGCGGCGACGCAAGCGCCCCACCGGCGAGGATCGGGAGGCGTCCTGATGAGCACCGACGCGCAGGACACCGCCGCGGCCGGGCCGACCCCGGTCGGGAGGCTCACCGGCCCGGTGATGCGCGAGGTCGCCCAGAGCGCCGCCGAGCAGGTCGGGGCCTGCATCCGCCCCCTCGCGGTCCGGCGGATCGACCGGGAGACCGGTGCCACGACCGTGGTCCCGATCCCCTGCGGGGCGACCCGCGCGTCGGTGTGCGGGCCGTGCGCGGAGCGGGCCCGGCGGCTGCGGATGTGGCAGGCCCAGCAAGGCTGGCACCTCGACGAGGAGCCCGAGGCCCCGACCGAGGAGCCGACGGTGCGGCAGCGGGCGCTGCTGGGGCAGCGGGCCGACCTCGAGCACGACCACGCCGACGCCCTCGAGGCCGGCGAGATGACCCGCGTCCTCGACGTCGAAGCCGCCATCGAGCAGACCGACGAGATGCTCCGCGCCGAGGGCGTCCGCGGATCGACCCCTCGCGGCAAGGGGGAGGACAAGCCGAAGCGCCGTGCCCGTTCGACGAAGAGGCGTCAGGACGTGCCCGATCTGCCCCGGCTCCCGGTCCGGGCCACGACCACGGGGCGGGTGTTCGAGGCACCCAACGGCCGGACCTACCGCCCCTCGACGTTCGTCACGCTCACGCTGCCGTCCTACGGGCCGGTCCGCGCCGACGGCGCCCCCAAGAACCCCGAGCGGTACGACTACCAACGGGCCGCCCGCGACGCGATCCACCTCGGGGAGCTGTTCGACCGCTTCGTGCAGAACCTCCGCCGGGCCGTCGGGTGGAACGTGCAGTACTTCGCCGCCGTAGAACCCCAACGCCGCGGCGCCCCGCACCTACACGCCGCCATCCGCGGCACCATCCCCCGCCGGCTCATCAAGCAGGTTGTGGCCGCGACCTATCACCAGGTGTGGTGGCCGAACCACGACCAGCCGCTCTACACCGAGGACCACCCGCCTGTCTGGGACGAGACCCGCGACCCGGCCTGCTACGTCGACCCCGACAGTGGTCAGCCGCTCCGGACCTGGGAGCAGGCCCTCGACGAGCTCGACGACGACCCCGACGCCGCCCCCGCGCACGTCATCGAGTTCGGCACCCAGGTCGACATCCAAGGCGTCCTCTCGGGGACGGAGAAGTCGGACAAGGCGATCCGGTATCTGACCAAGTACCTGACCAAGAGCATCGGCGAGACCGCCGGACCCGACACCCCCGCGTCCGCGGCGCACATGGACCGCCTGGTTGAGGCGCTGCGGTGGGAGCCGTGCTCGGAGTCGTGCCCGAACTGGCTGCTGCACGGCATCACGCCGGACAACCCGAAGCCGGGGATGGTGCCCGGCCAATGCCGCGCGAAGGCCCACAAGCGCGAGCACCTCGGCTACGGCGGCCGGCGCTGCCTGGTCTCCCGTAAGTGGTCCGGCAAGACCCTCACCGAGCATCGCGGCGAACGCCGCGACCACGTTCTCAAGGTCCTCGGCGCCGTCGGCGCCACCGCCGAGCACGACACCGAGGACGGCGACCTCGCCCGCTACGACTGGCAGCTCATCGGTCCCCGCGACCGTGACCAGCCGGACCGCTTGCAACTCCTGCTGCGCTCCATCGCCCAACGACGGCGGTGGCGCGAGCAGTACGACCAGGCCAAGACCGACATCGGCTCGGCAACTCGTGATCAAGGAGAAGCGGCGTGACAGCCAACGCGACGGAAGGCCTCTGGTCGGTCGACGACGTCTCGGCGTACCTGGGCATCCCCGTGAAGACGCTCTACCAATGGAAGTGGCGCGGCGAGGGTCCGCCGGTGCGGAAGATCGGTCGCCATCTCCGGTACGCGCCTGACCAGGTCCGGGCCTGGGCGACCCAGCCGGAAGCGGCGTGATCGCTCATGGGCCACGTCCAAGACCGTTGGTTCCGCACCGTGCGGGACGAGCTCACCGGCAAGCCCCAGCGAGAACGCACCGACCTCCACGGCACGGGGCTGCGCTACAAGGTCCGCTACGTCGACCCCGAGGGCCGGGAGCGATCCAAGTCGTTCCCCGACCGACGCAAGAAGGCTGCGGAGGACTTCCTCGGGGAGATGGAGTCCGGCGTTCGCGCGGGGACCTACCTCGATCCCGACGCCGGCAAGGTGCCGTTCCGCGAGTACGCCGAGAGCTGGGTCAAGGGGCAGTCCAGCGACGCGTCCTCACGTCAATCGATCGAGAGCAGGCTCCGCAGCCAGCTCTACCCCTTCTTCGACCGGCGCCCGGTCGACGCCATCGCGCCGGCTCGCGTGCGTGACTGGCTCGCCTGGCTGGAGGACCGGCGGCTCGACGGGACGTATCGGGCGGTCCTCTTCGACACGCTCTCTTCGATCATGAACGCCGCGGTCGAGGACAAGCTCATTCGTGACAATCCCTGTCAGGCACGAAGCATCAAGAAGCCGCGACGGTCGAGTCACCGCGTCGTTCCGTGGCCTGTGGAACGAGTTCGAGCGGTGCAGGAAGGACTGGCGGAGCGGTGGCGTGTGGCGGCCGACGTCGGGGCCGGGCTCGGCTTGCGTCAAGGCGAAGTGCTCGGGCTGTCAGCCGGCGACCTCGACACCACTGAGGCTGTCGTGCACGTCGTTCGGCAACTTCGGATCATCCGCGGTCAGCTCGTCTTCGCCCCGCCCAAGGGCGGCAAGTCGCGCACCGTCCCGCTGCCCGACGAGGTCCGCGCCGCCGTGGCGACGCATCGTCGGTCGTTCCCGTCGGCGCGGGTCCGGCTGCCGTGGCTGGAGCCCGGAGGGCGCACCGTCGAGATCGAGCTGCTGCTGTCGAACGAGCGCGGCGAGCCGCACTCGGGCGATCACTTCAACAAGGTGATGTGGCGCGGGGCCTTCCGGGCCGCCGGGCTCGCCTACGCACCGCGGACCGACGGCATGCACGCCCTGCGGCACTTCTACGCCTCGACGCTCCTGGCCGGCGGCGTCTCGATCAAGGAGGTCGCCGAGTACCTCGGCCACGCCGACCCCGGCTTCACCCTGCGGACCTACACCCACCTCGTGCCGTCGAGCCACGCTCGCGCCCGCCAGGCCGTGGACGCGGTGCTCGGGGCCGGCGCCGACACCTCCGACGGCCTGAGGACGGCCTGATCATGAAGACGCCAACGAGGACCGGGCGTCGTGGGCCCCGCCGGGCGTGGATGCACAACGACGCTGATCACGAGAACAGCCTTCGTGACCAGCGCCGATGCCGCTGGGGAGCCTCAGGCGATGTGCCGTCCGCTGATGGCGCGGGCGATGACGAGCTGCTGGATCTGTTCGGTGCCCTCGAAGATGTCGTAGATCTTCGAGTCGCGGTGCATCCGCTCTACCGGGTGCTCGCGCGAGTAGCCCGCACCGCCGAGGATCTGGATCGCCCGCTCGGTGGCCCAGACGGCGACGCGGCCGGCCTTGAGCTTGGACATCGAGCCCTCACCGGCCTCGAACGCGACGCCGTTGCGACCCATCCACGCCGCGCGCCAGACGAGCATGCGGGCGGCGTCGATCTCGGTCTTCATGTCGGCGAGCGTGAACGCGATCGACTGGTTGTCGATGATCGGGCGCCCGAAGGTCTCGCGGCCCTTGGCGTACTCGAGGGCGTACTCGTAGGCCGCGCGGGCGATGCCGATCGCCTGCGAGCCGACCGTCGGACGGGAGAGCTCGAAGGTCTGCATGGCCGCCGAGCCCTTGGACTTCACGCCCTCACGGGCCCGGGCGAGGCGCTCGTCGAGCTTCTCCTTGCCGCCGAGCAGGCACGAGCCGGGGACCGTGACGTCGTCGAGGAAGACGTCGGCGGTGTGCGACGCGCGCAGGCCCATCTTCTTGATCTTCTTGGCCGTCTCCAGGCCCGGCGTGTCCGGCGGGACGACGAACGCCGCCTGCCCGCGGGAGCCCAGCGACGAGTCGACGACCGCCTGCACGACGTGGATGTTCGCGATGCCGCCGTTGGTCGCCCACGCCTTCTGGCCGGTGAGCGTCCACTCGTCCTTGGCCTCGTCGTAGACCGCGCGGGTGCGCATCGCCGAGACGTCCGACCCCGACTCGGGCTCCGAGGAGCAGAACGCCGCGACCTTGACGTCGCCGGCGTCGCCGTAGCACTGCGGGATCCACTCGACCATCTGCTCGGGCGTGCCCGAGGAGAAGATGCCGGCCACGGCGAGGGTCGTCCCGAAGATCGCCATGCCGATGCCGCCGTCGCCCCAGAAGAGCTCCTCGTTGACCAGCGGCAGGCTCAGGCCGGTCTCGTCGCCCCAGAAGCTGGCCAGGGTCTCGAAGTTGTACAGCTCGATCTTCGCGGCCTCCTGGAGGACGGGCCACGGGGTCTCCTCGCGCTCGTCCCACTCGGCGGCGGCCGGGCGGATGACGTCGGCGGCGAACCCGTGGGCCCAGTCGCGGAGGTCGGTGTGCTCCTCGGAGAGCTCCATGGAGAAGGTCATCGCGGGGACTCCTGTCACGCCGAGGGGATCGTGAACATCTTCTGCAGCGCCGTCGCGAACCCGACGTCGCCGGAGACCTTCAGCTTGCGGGTCATGAACAGCGTGACCGGCGACGCGTTGTTCGTGACGACCTTGAGGAACTGCACGCCGTCCATCGACAGCTCGGTGCGGGGCTCCTCGGAGAGCTCCTCGGACACCTCGCACGTACCGTGCTGCATGGCCGTCTGGAAGTCGTCGGTGCCGGACGAAGAGTTGCCGGTGACGTGCCAGTGCACGACCTGGCGCTTCGCGCTCGACCCCTTCGAGGAGTAGAACTCGGCCATTCGCCCGAAGATGGCGTCGAGCACGGGCCGGCGGACGTCGGACGCCATGACGGCCTCGAGCTGGCCCTTGCCGGTGCTCTTGACCAGTCGCGCGAACAGGGAGGGATCGATGTCCTTGCCCCCGTCGGAGGCCAGGCCGTCGCGCAGGGCGTCGACGAGCTGCTCGTCGGACAACGACTTCGGGTCGACGCTGCGACCCAGCTCGTTGACGTCGATCTTCTCGGGCACGGTCTCACTCCGGCGTCGGCGAGGTGGCGGATGTGTCCGGTACTGGCGGTCCCGGCAACAGCGGCTACTTTACGCGCCGGTAGATACGGGGCAAGAGTGACCTCGGAGACTCACCCGCGCCGGCGTCTCGCGCCCGAGGTGCGCCGGCAGCAGGTCCTCGACGCCGCGGTCGCGGTGTTCTCCGAGGAGGGCTTCCACGGCGCGTCGATGGACGCCGTGGCGGCGCGGGCCGGGGTCAGCAAGCCGCTGGTCTACGCGCACGGCGGCAGCAAGGAGGAGCTCTTCGCCGCGTGCCTGCACCGCGAGGCCGAGCGCCTGCTGCGCTCGGTCGAGAGCGCGGCCGGCGCCGCCGACGACGAGCCCCTCGAGCGCCTGCGCCGCGCCCTGCGCGCGTTCTTCCACGCCCTGACCACCCGCCAGGCCGGCTGGACCGTGCTGTGGCGCCAGGCCTCCACGGGGCCCTTCGCCGGCGAGGTCGACGCCCTGCGCCGCCAGATCGTCGACCAGGCGGCCGACCTCATGGCCGGCGGCCTCGGCGTGCCCCGCGCCGTCGCGCAGCCCTACGCCCACACGCTCGTCGGTGCGGCCGAAGGGCTCGCGGACTGGTGGCTGACCGGTGACCCGGACGTCGGCGACGGGGATCCCGCCGACGTCCTCGCCGACATGCTCGTCACCGTCGTCGGTCCAGGGCTCGACGGGCTCACGGGGCGCACGGGGCTCGCTGGCGGGACGATCGCGTCCTCTGCCGGTGTCTCGGGAGAACGCTAGACGGGGCGATACCGCGCGAGACGCGGCGCGGGTGGGGTGGGTCGGTGGGAGCGAGGGCGTCCCTCGCTGCCCGCCACGCAGCCAGGGCGTCCCTCGCTCCTCCGAGGCCCGCCCGGCCCCGCGGCGCGAAGGCGTCCCTCGCTGCCCGCCACGCAGCCAGGGCGTCCCTCGCTCCTCCCGGCGGGCCCCCGCGCCGAGCGCGACACGCCGATCGCGGATTCTCGCGAGGTATCGGGCGGACGCTAGAGAGGCCCATACGCTCCGATCCATGGATCCGGTGCGCAACCCGTACGCGCCCGGCGCGGGACAGCGCCCGCCCGAGATGGCCGGCCGGGACCGCGAGGTCGACGCGTTCGACGTCGTGCTCGAGCGTGTGGCCCGCGGCCGCCCCGAGCGCAGCCTCGTGCTCACCGGCCTGCGCGGGGTGGGCAAGACGGTCCTGCTCGGCGAGCTGCGCTCGATGGCCGTCCGTGCGGGGTGGGGCGCCGGGAAGATCGAGGCCCGCCCCGACGCCGACCTGCGGCGCCCGCTCTCGGCGGCCCTGCACCGGGCGATCCGCGACCTCGCCGTGCACCACCGCGCCCCGGACCGTGTCGAGGACACCCTGGGCGTGCTCAAGGCGTTCGCGCTCAAGGCGACACCGTCCGACGCGAAGATCAAGGACCGCTGGCAGCCCGGCATCGACGTCCCGGTGAAGAACGGTCGGGCGGACTCCGGCGACATCGAGATCGACCTCGTCGAGCTGTTCGGGGTGTGCGCGGAGCTGGCCGCCGACGTCGGGGTGGGCATCGCCCTGCTCATCGACGAGATGCAGGACCTCGGGATCGACGACGTGTCCGCCCTCTGCGCGGCGTGCCACGAGCTCTCGCAGTCCGGCGCGCCGCTGGTCGTCGTGGGCGCGGGGCTGCCGCACCTGCCGGCGGTGCTCAGCGCCTCGAAGTCGTACTCCGAGCGGCTCTTCCGCTACGTCATGATCGGCCAGCTGGACCGCACCGACGCCGACCTCGCCCTCACCGTGCCCGCCAAGCGCGAGGACACCGAGCTCACCGAGGCCGCCCTCGACGCGCTCTACGAGGTCTCCGGGGGCTACCCGTACTTCGTGCAGGCCTACGGCAAGGCCGCCTGGGACGCCGCGGTGCAGAGCCCGATCGACGCCGACGACGTCCGCATGGCCGCACCCGAGGCGGGCGCCGAGCTGGCGGTGGGCTTCTTCGGCTCGCGCTACGAGCGCGCGACCCCGGCCGAGCGCGAGTACCTGCAGGGCATGGCGGAGATCGCCGAGGGCCGCGACGACCCGGTCCCGACCTCGAAGCTCGCCCAGCACCTCGGGCGCAAGCCCTCGTCGCTGTCGCCGGCGCGGGACAGCCTGCTGCGCAAGGGTCTCGTGTTCTCCGCCGAGCGCGGCTGGATCGCGTTCACCGTCCCGCACTTCGGCCGTTTCCTCCTGGGCCGCGACTAGCGCTGGGCCGAACGAGTGAACTCCGGGAGGGCGGGTAACGCGGGCCCCCCGGAGGTCGACACATCCGGCGAGCCCCGTGGCGCTGCCGGACCCCCGACCTGGCAGGGCCACGGGGCGTTCCACGTTCCGGGGCCGTTCTCCTGCTCCGGTCCCGGTGCGGCCGCGTGAGCCCCCCGTGAACGCCCGGGCGCCCTGCGCACCGGACGAAACCGCGCGCCCCGTACGATCCCGGCGTGTCGGATCCCAGGCTGGAGATCCAGATGCTCCACGACCGTGTGATGGTCGCCCCCACGCAGGGCGAGGGCGAGCGGCGCAGCAGTGGGGGCATCGTGATCCCCGCGACCGCCCAGCCCGCCAAGCGGCTCGTGTGGGGCGAGGTCTTCGGCACCGGCCAGCACGTCCGCAGCGTCGCGGTCGGGGACCGGGTGCTCTACGGCCAGGACGACCACTTCGAGGTCGACGTGTCCGGCCGCACCTTCGTCGTGCTGCGCGAGCGTGACCTGCACGCGGTCGCGAGCGCGACGTCCGAGTCGACGAGAAGTTCGAGCGGGACGGGGTTGTACCTGTGAGCTCACCCGGGGGACGCACGCCCGAGGACACGACCGTCGACGCCGGCCACGCCGGTGACGACCCGACCGGGTACGGGACGCTCGACGAGCCCACCCGGGCCATGGCCGGAGAGCCCGCGACGGAGATCGCACCCGGGGTCACGCCGGATCCCGACGCCGAGGTCACCGACCCGGACCGCACCGCCCAGCTGCCCCCGGTCGCCGAGCGGGATCCCCGGACGTTCGGCGCCTCCGGCTTCGGTCCGTCGTCCTGGGGATCCGACGGCTCCGATCACCCGGAGCACCCCGGGCACGGCGCCCACGAGGCCGAGCCGTCGGGAGGTCGCCGTCGCCCGCTGCTGATCGGCGCGGCCGTCGTCGGCCTGCTCGCCGTCCTCTACGTCGGCGACCTCCTGCTCTCCTCCACCGACGTCCCGCGCGGCGTGACCGTCGCGGGGGTCGAGATCGGGGGCATGAGCCAGCCGGAGGCGGAGGCGGCGCTGCGCGGCCAGCTGGCCGGCCGCACCGCCGGACCGGTGACGCTGCAGGCCGGCGAGAGCACGGCGACCCTGGACCCGGCCACCGCCGGGCTCGAGCTGGACGTCGAAGGCACGATCGCCCGGGCCGGCGAGCAGCCCTTCAACCCGTGGACGCGCCTGACCTCGCTCTTCGCCACCCGGGACGTCGCCCCCGTGACGCGGGTGAACGGCTTCGCCCTCGGTCAGGCACTCGACGCCGCCCGCCCGCAGCTCGACCGCCCCACCACCGAGGGCAACATCCGCTTCGACGGTGTCGAACCGGTCGCCGTGCCCGCGGTGCCGGGCCAGGTGGTCGACGGGAACGCCGCCGGCCAGACCGTCGTCGACCACTGGCTCGACCCCGCGCCGGTCGGCCTGCCGATCACGGCGACACCGGTCAGCGTCACGCCCGAGGGGATCCAGACCGCCATCGACCGGGTCGCCCGCCCCGCCGTGGCCGGCCCGATCACGGTCGTCGGCGACGCGAAGAACGCGACGGTCACCACGCGCGCGATCACGACGTTCCTGCGCTTCGTCCCCGACGGGCGGGGCGGCCTGACCGCCACGATCGACGAGCCGGCGGCGATCGCCGCGGTCCAGCCCCAGCTCGCCACCACCGAGACCGAACCGCGGGACGCGACCCTGGCGTTCGCGGGCACGCAGGCGAACGTCGTCCCCGCCGTCGTCGGCCGCGCGGTCGACTGGCCGCGGACGTTCTCCGGCATGGTCGAGGCGCTGGGCCGGCCCGCCGACCAGCCCGCGCCCCCGGTGTTCACCCCGCCGCCCGCGGCGCCCGGGGTGGAGCCCGCGCAGCCCCCGGCCCAGAGCGGGCGCGCGCTCAACGCGGTCTACACGACCACCCAGCCGCGGGTGACCACCGAGTCGCTGCAGGCCCTCGGGCCTGCCGAGCTGCTGGGGGAGTTCACCACCCGCGGGTTCAAGCCCGACTCGGGGCAGAACATCCGGCGGGTCGCCGAGATCGTCAACGGCGCCGTGATCGCCCCGAACACGACGTTCAGCCTCAACGGGTTCACCGGACCCCGGAACGCCGCCAACGGCTTCGTCGACGCGGGGATCATCGACGACGGCGCGCCCGGTCGCGGCATGGCCGGCGGCACGTCGCAGTTCGCGACGACGCTCTACAACGCGAGCTACTTCGCCGGGCTCCGCAACGTGGAGCACAAGGAGCACAGCTACTGGATCAGCCGCTACCCGGCGGGGCGCGAGGCCACGGTCTTCGAGGGCTCCATCGACCTGCGGCAGGCCAACGACGGGCCCACCCCGATCTACATCCGCACCCAGTGGACCCCGAGCTCGATCACGGTGCAGCTCTACGGCATCAAGCGGTACGACGTGACCTCCGAGCCCGGGCCGCGCACGAACGTCACCCCGCCCTCGGTGCGCGACCTCGGCGGCAACCCGACGTGCAGCCCGTCGCAGGGCTCCGAGGGCTTCACGATCACCGACACGCGGGTCCTGCGTGACGTGCGTACCGGCGAGGTCCGCCGGGAACCACGCACCGTGCGCTACGAACCCCAGCCCACGGTCACCTGCAACGGTCCGTGAGCAGCTCCGCCGCCCGGGAACCCTCACGATCCCCCTCCTCGCCGGGTGACGCCCTCGGCGAGGCGGTCGAGGGCGCCCGCACCCAGCTCAGCGGCGTCGGACGGCAGGACGGCGAGGGCGAGGCGCCGCACCGGGCGATCGAGGTCCTCGGTCGCGTCGGGCTCGCCGGCTACGGCCTGGTCCACCTGCTCATCGGCGCGATCGCGGTGCAGATCGCGGTCCGCGGCGGCGGGCAGGCCGACCAGCAGGGCGCCCTGTCCACCCTGGCCGCGGAGCCCTTCGGGTTCGCCCTCATCGTCGTGATCGTGATCGGGCTGGTGGCCTTCGGCATCTGGCAGATCGCCGCCGCCGCGACCGGCTTCCGCTGGGCCTCCGGGTGGGACCGACTCCAGCGGCGCATCGCGGCCGGGGCCACCGCGGCCGGCGTGCTGTTCCTGGCCCTCATCGGCGTGCAGCTCCTGGCCACCGGGTCGTCCGGATCGAGCAGCAGCGGATCGCAGCAGACGACGGCCGGCCTGCTCGCGCTCCCGGGCGGCCGGCTGATCGTCGGCGTCGTCGCCCTCGTCGTGCTGGTCGTCGCCGGGTCGACCGCGTGGACCGGCATCCGGGGCTCGTTCGGCGAGGACCTCGCCTGGTCGCGCCTGCCGGACCGCCTGCGTGGACCGGTCCACTGGCTGGGGATCGCCGGCCACGTGCTGCGCGCCGTGGCGTTCGCGGTGATGGCGGTGCTGTTCGGCGTGGCCGCCGTGCGCTCCGACCCGGGGCAGGCCGGCGGGCTCGACGCCGCGCTCAAGACCCTAGCCGGCCAGCCGTTCGGCCCGTGGCTGCTGGTCCTGGTCGCGCTCGGCTTCGTGGCCTACGGGCTCTACTGCGGCGCCGAGGCCTGGGCCCGCCGGATCTAGCAGCGTTCCCGCAGCGCCATCGCGTCGTAGGGCGCGTGGACCTTGATGTCGTTGTCGAAGTAGACGACGACGTCCCGCCCCTCGGGCGCGGCCGGCGGCGGGTCGTCCGGGGCGACGGTGTCCTCCGACGTCGGCGCCTCCCCGGCCGCCCACGCCCGCAGCCGCGCGGACCAGGCGTCCAGCGAGGCCGGCGTGTAGCCGCTGGCGTAGAGCTCGGTGTCGCCGTGCAGCCGGACGTAGACGAGGTCGGCGGTGACGTCGTCGAGGCGCGGGAAGGTGCCGGCGGTGTCCGCGACGACGAGGGCGACCCCGTGGCGGCGCAGCTGGGCGACGAACGCCGGGTCGCGGTAGCTCGCGTGCCGCACCTCCATCGCGTGGCGCAGCGGGCGGTCGGCGTCGCTCCCCGGATCGAGCTCGGTGCAGGGCTCCTTGACCTTGTCGCTGTGCCCGGCGGCCATCGCCGCGGCCTCGCCGGGGGTGCGCGGGAGCAGGCGGAGGAACCACTCGATCCGCTCGGCGTCGTACCCCAGGTTCGGAGGGAGCTGCCAGAGCACGGGGCCGAGCTTGGCGCCGAGCGCGAGCGGGCCGGAGGCGAAGAAGTTGGCCAGGCCCTCCTCGACACCGCGCAGCTTCTTCAGGTGCGTGACGAAGCGCCCGCCCTTGACGGCGAAGACGAAGTCGTCCGGGGTGCGCTCGGCCCACGTGCGGTAGCTCGAGGCCCGCTGCAGCGAGTAGAAGGAGCCGTTGATCTCGACGGTGTCGAGGCGTTCGGCGAGGTAGGTCAGCTCACGGCGCTGCACGAGACCCTCGGGGTAGAACACCCCGCGCCACGGCGGGTAGATCCACCCCGAGGTCCCGATGCGCACCGTCATGTGAGCGGATTTCCCGGTCCTGACCGGGAAATCCACTCACAGGGGACGTCAGAACGCCGCGACGTCCAGCTCCATGATCGAGTTCTCGGCGGCCTCGACGATCGCCTTGCGGCTGGTGAGCTCCGGCAGCACCGAGCGGGCGAAGAACCGCGCGACGGCGATCTTGCCCTCGTAGAACTGCTGGTCCCGACCGGCGGTGCCGGCGTCGAGCGCCGCGCCCGCGATCTCGGCCTGCTTGAGCAGCAGCCAGCCGATGAGCATGTCGCCGACGCTCATGAGGAAGCGCACGGCGTGCTGGCCGACCTTGTAGAGGTTGGTGACCTCCTGCTGCGACGAGGTCAGGTACCCGACCATCGCGCCGAGCATCGCCTGGACGTCGGCGAGCGCGGTGGCGAGCAGCGCGCGCTCCTCCTTGAGCCGCCCGTTGCCGCCCTCGGCGTCGAGGAACGCCTGGACCTGGCCGGCGACGTGCATCAGCGCCTGGCCGTTGTCGCGGACGATCTTGCGGAAGAAGAAGTCCTGCGCCTGGATCGCCGTGGTGCCCTCGTAGAGCGAGTCGATCTTCGCGTCGCGGATGTACTGCTCGATGGGGTAGTCCTGCAGGTACCCCGAGCCGCCCAGCGTCTGCAGCGACTGGATCAGCTGCTCGGTGGCCCGCTCGGACCCGACGCCCTTGACGATCGGCAGCAGCAGGTCGTTGACCTTCTCCGCCAGCGCGATCTCGTCGGCCGAGACGGCGCCGCTGCCCAGATTCCCTCCTTGGCCGGTCTCGGGTGCCTCACCGAACCGGATGAGGTCCTGGTAGGTCGAGGTGAACGCGTACACCGCCCGCAGACCCTCGGCGTACGCCTTCTGCGTCATCAGGCTGCGGCGCACGTCGGGGTGGTTGGTGATCGGGACGCGCGGGGCCGTCTTGTCGGTCTGCCGCGTGAGGTCGGCGCCCTGGATGCGCTCCTTGGCGTAGTCGAGCGCGTTGAGGTAGCCGGTCGAGAGCGTGCCGATGGCCTTGGTGCCGACCATCATCCGGGCGTACTCGATGACCTGGAACATCTGCGCGATGCCGTCGTGCACGTCGCCGAGCAGCCAGCCGATCGCGGGCGTGCCGTTGCCGCCGAAGGTCACCTCGCAGGTGGCCGAGGCGTTGAGGCCCATCTTGTGCTCGACGTTCGTGACGAAGGCGCCGTTGCGCTCGCCCGGCTCGCCGGTGGTGTCGTCGAAGTGGAACTTCGGGACGAGGAAGAGCGAGAGGCCCTTGGTGCCCGGCTTCGCGCCCTCGGGGCGGGCGAGCACCAGGTGCATGATGTTCTCGTTGAGGTCGTCGGCGTCGCCCGAGGTGATGAAGCGCTTGACGCCCTCGATCGACCAGGTGCCGTCGCCGTTGTCGCGGGCCTTGGTGCGCCCGGCGCCGACGTCGGAGCCCGCGTCGGGCTCGGTCAGCACCATCGTCGCGCCCCAGGCGCGGTCGACCATCAGCTGCGCCCAGCGCTTCTGCTGCTGGGTGCCGTTGCGGTAGACCACCGAGGCGAAGTTCGGGCCCGCCATGTACATGAACACCGGGGCGTTGGCACCGAGGATCATCTCGCCGGCCGACCACTGCACCGAGGGCGGCACGCCCATGCCGCCGATCGCGTTGTCGGCCGACAAGCGCCACCACTCGCCGTCCCACATCGCGCGGAAGGACTTCTTGATGCCCTCGTCGAGGTGGGCGGTGTGCGTCGCGGGGTCGAAGCGCACGGGGTTGCGGTCGCCGGAGACGTAGGAGTCGGCCAGCGGCCCCTCCGCCATCGACGCGACCTCGCCCAGCAGGGCGCGCGCGGTCTCCTCGTCGGCGTCCGCGAAGGGGCCGGACCCGAAGCGGTCCTGCACGCGGAAGACCTCGAAGAGGTTGAACTCGATGTCGCGGACGTTCGCCCGGTAGTGGCCCATGCCGCCTCGCTCCTGTTCCCCACGGCGCGCGGCCGATGATTTCTACCGGCCGGTAACCACACACTATTACTGCGGGGTAACCCTGTCGAGATCGGCCTGCCGGCGTTCCCCCGTGCGAGACTCCCTGGTCGTCCAGGGGACAGGGGGAGCGGGTGGCGACCGACGTTCGGCAGGCGGGCCGCTGGGCCGACGCGCGGACGTGGCTCGCCGGCGTCGACCCCGGTCTGACGCGCCTGCGCCTGGCCGCGATCGCGGTGGCCGCGATGGTGCTCGCGGTCGTGGTCGTCGCCGCGGTCCGGGCGCTCCTCGCCCCGTCCGAACCGGTGACCGTGCTGCTCTTCGCCGGCGTGCTCGCGATGATCTCGAACCTGGCGGTCAACGAGGACGACCTGCGCCGCCGCCGGGTGACCACCGCGCTCATGGTGCTGCCCGCCGCCGCGAGCACCGTCCTCGGCGCCGTCCTCTCGCCCTACCGGATCCCGGCCGCCGCCGTGTTCGTGCTCGTGATGGTGGTCGCGGTCTGGGTGCGCCGGTACGGCCCCCGCGGGTTCGCGCTCGGCATGGCCGGCTTCATGCCCTACTTCTTCACGCAGTTCCTCAAGATCGCGCCCGCGCAGCTGCCCTGGCTGCTCGTCGCCGTCGTGGTCGGCATCTCCTCGACGCTGCTGCTGCGCGGGGTCGTCTTCGCCGAACGACCGGCCCGCACCCTGCGCCGCACGGTCACCGCCTTCCGGGCGCGGGCGCACGCCCTGGTCGACGCCACCGACGACGTGCTCGCCGGCATCGCGTCCGGCGCGCTGGACGAGCGCGACCTCGAGGCGCTGCGGCGCACCCGCGCCCGCCTCCAGGAGGTCGCGCTGCTCGTCGAGGACACCCTCGAACAGACGACGGCCGGGCGCGTCTGGCCGGGCCTGGACGACGACACGCTGGCCCTGCGGGTCGCCGACGCGGAGCTCGCCCTCGAACGGCTCTCGGTGGTCGCGCGGCGTCTCGCGCTGCCGCAGCGGGACGATCCCGCCGAGCCCGTGGACCCGATCGTGATCGCCGCGCTGCGCACGGGGCTACGCCACCTGCTGACGGCCCTGGAGTCCGGCCAGGGGCACACCGCGATCCTCGAGGCGGCGGCGGACGCGCGCGCCGCGGTCGCGGGCCTCGTCGCCGACACCCGGCCCGGCCACGAGCGCGTGCAGCGCACGGCGTTCGCGGTGCGCCGCGTCGCCGACGCGATCCACCACGCCCAGGTCGACGCCCCGTCGCGCCGGCCCGACGGTGGCGCGCCCGGCTCCCCGGCGCGGGCCACCGGTGTCGCGGCGCCGCTGTGTCCGCCGGCGACGGCGTCCCCGACGGGTGCGGCGGGGGGCGGGCCGGTGCCGGACGCGATCACCACCCCCGATCCCGACGAGCGGCCGGGGCCGTCCTCGCAGCGCCCCGAGCCCGACGACGTGCGCCCGGCCGACGCGCCGGCGCCGTCGCCCGGAGGGCTCGCGCTGAGCACGCGCCAGGCCGTGCAGGTCGGGGTGGCCGCGACGCTGGCGATCGTGGTCGGCGAGCTGATCGCCCCGTCGCGCTGGTACTGGGCGGTCATCACCGCCTTCGTCGTGTTCGCCGGCACGAACAGCCGCGGCGACCTGCTGTCCCGCGGGTGGGGACGCGTCCTCGGGACCGTCGGCGGCGTGCTCGCGGGCATGGGGCTCGCCGCGCTGGTGGGCGGCAGCACCGTGCTGTCACTGGTCTTGCTGTTCTCCTGTGTGTTCCTCGCGCTCTACCTGGTGCGGGTCTCGCCGTCGATGCTGGCCTTCTGGATCACCGCGGTGCTCGCGCTGGTCTACGGGCTGATCGGCCAGTTCAGCGTCCAGGTGCTGATCCTGCGGATCGAGGAGACGGTGATCGGCGCCGCGGCGGCCGTCGTCGCGGCGTTCCTCGTGCTGCCCCGCGGGACGCGCGCCGCCTTCGGTGACGCGGTGAGCGACGTCGTCGACGCGATGGACCGGGTCCTGCAGGAGGCGACCGACCGGCTCGTGGGACGGCAGCCCGCGACGGCACCGCGCGAGGGCGTGCGGGCCATGGACGACGCCCTGGCCACCCTGCGCCTGCGGGCCCAGACCCTGGCCGCGCCGTTCGCCCGCCGGCGCGCACGGTCGAGCTACCAGCGCGGCCTGCGGATCCTCGTGGTGTGCGACGTCTACGCGCGCTCGCTGGCCCGCACCGCCGACCAGGTCACCGACCGGACGTGGGCACCGACGCTCGACCCCGCGGCCGCCCGGGTGCGCGCCAACCTCGACGGGCTGCGCGATGTCCTCGTGCGCGGGCGGCGCGCGTCCGACGGCGGCCAGGTCCGCGCGCGCTCGGCGGAGCAGCTCGTGGACGCCGCCGAGGAGCACGCCGCGCGCATCGCCGACGACCCGCACCGGCGGGCCACGATGCTCACCGCGGCCCGGCTGCTGCGGCGCATCGACCAGGCCGTGGTCGGCCTCGCGATCGACCTGGGCGCGGCCGAGGACCCGGAGGGCGACACCGACGGGGACGGTCAGTCCCCGAGCACCGCCGCGAGCGGCGGGGTGGTGAACACCCGGTCCGGGTCGTAGTCGTCGCGGACCCGGCAGAAGTCCGGGTAGCGGGGGTAGGCCGCGACGGTGTCCTCGACCGTCCAGTCCGACCGCGACGCCCAGTGCGGGCGGCCGCCGTGGGCCCGCAGGACGCGCCAGGCCCGCTCGAGCACCGGGCCATGGTCGGTGTGCCGCGGCACCCGCACCGCCACCCACGCCGTCGCGCGGTCGTGGGCGGGGTGCAGCCAGCCGGACTCGGGCGCCCCGACGCGCAGCCGCACCGGGAGCCCGACCTCGAGGTGGTCGTCGGCGAGGGCGGCGAGCAGCTCGCGGGCCGCGGCGGCCAGGCCGGCGCGGGGCAGGGCCCACTCGGTCTGCTCGTAGCGCACGGCCGGGGGGCTGGAGAGCACGCGGTGCATCGGCCCGCTGGCGGACACGGTGCGGGCCAGGCGCGAGACCGCGCGGTTGAACCGGGGGACGAGGCGGGGCAGGGCGCGCTCGACGACGACCGCGCCGCCGAGGGCCGTGCGACCCGTCGCCCCCGCGACCGTGACCCCGAGGCTGCGCTCGCCGGCCTCCTCCTCGCCGTCGTCCTCGTCGTCGGCGGCGTCCGTCAGCGGGTCCGCCCAGCGCGTCAGCGCCGTGCTCGCGGACGGGAAGACGGCCGCCTCGACGACGGGGTGCGCGCTCCAGAAGTCACTGCGCAGCACCTCCTCGACGGGGCGGGGCTCGCGGGTGACGCGGACGCGGCCGGCGGGCACCACGGCCAGCTCCGCCTCGAGCACCACGCCCAGGGCGCCCAGCGAGGTGCGGGCGGCGTCGAGGTCGGCCGCGGCGACGTCGCGCAGGCGCCCGCGCCCGTCGACGAGACGCAGCCGGGCCACGGCCGCGGACAGCGACCCCCGTGACGGCCCGCTGCCGTGCATCCCGACGGCCAGCGCGCCGCCGACGGTCGGGGCGGCGAGCTCGAGGGGCGCGTCGAGGGCCAGCCCCCGCGTCGCGAGCTCGTCGTGGAGCTCGCCGAGGGTGGTGCCGGCCCGGACGCGGACGGTCGGCCGGGCGGGATCCCCGCCGCTCGCGGTGACCCCGCGGAACGCGGACAGGTCGACGTGCACGCCGTCGGTCACGGTGAGGGCGCTGAACGAGTGGCCGGCGCCCACGGGGCGCACCGTCTGGCCCCGCTCGGCGGCCCGGCGCACCACAGCGGACACGCCGCTGTCGTCGAGCGGCCGCACCGTCGCGGTGAGCCGGCACTGCTGGCCGCCGGACCAGTTCGTCCACACGGGCGCCACCCTAGGGGCTCACGGGATCAGCCGAACCGTCGAGACAGACGGGGACCGCCCACGGTCGGGAGACGGGGCGGAGCTCTGCCCCCGAGCCCGCGGGCGGACCCACGGTGCTCAGGACGCGATCGAGCCGATCGCGACGTCGACGCCGTCGACGACGTTCTTCCGGACCTTGTCCCCGGCGTCCCGGAGCTTGTCGCCCGCGTCGTCGGAGTGTCCGGTGAGCTCGTTCGTGCGCTCCGCGAGCTTGCGGGCGGCACGGCGGCCGCGCCAGCCGAGCGAGGGCTTCCCCTCGGTGTCGACCGCGGCGAGGATGAGGCCGCCGAGCAGGCCGAGGTTCTTCAGGAACTGCTGCTGCTCGGCCGTCTTCTCCGCCGGGTCCGCCTTCTCCCAGAAGGGGTGGCCGGCGACGGTCGTCGGCACGAGCGTCGCGGCGAGCGCCAGCGAGGACAGCCGCGGGAACTTGCCGATCGCGAGCAGCGTCCCGGCCCCGATCTTGACCCCGGCGTCGATGCGGACGAGCTGGCCGGGCTCGGACGGGACCTGGTCCGGCAGCTGGGGCCCGACCTTCTCGAGCAGCGGGGTCGCCTTCTGGACCCGCGGCTCGGGGTTGAGCAGGGTGTCGACCCCGCCCTTGATGAACATGGCGGCCAGCATGGGCCGGGCGAGACGACGGACGAGCACGGAAGCGACCTCCACGGACGACGGCGGCGACGGCTGGAGCGGCACCGACCGGACTCGGCCCGGTCGGCGGGCCCGCGCGGGTGCCGCAGCATAGCCCCGCCCGATCCGCGCCCCGGTCGCTCCCGCCGGAGTGCCGGGCCGCCCGCGGACGGACGGCCCGGCGGTTCCGTACCCGATGAGCGCGTCAACGACGCAGCGCGTGCCGTCCGGTGCGGACCTCCTCGCGACGCCAGGTGTGCCGGCCGCCCTCGCGGTCTGCCTCCCGACCGTCGCCGAGGGGACGGCGCCGGCGCTCGGCCCGGCGCCGCAGCTCGTCCTCGGGCGACTCCGCCGTGTCCCGCGCCCCGGTGCCCAGGCCGGCCGAGCTCGACCCGTCCAGCGCGGGCGGCGGGACGGTCGGGACCGCGTCGAGACCACCGCGCCGGGAGGCCGCGGTGGGGTCCTGCACGGGCAGCGGGCCCGAGCCCGGGTGCGGCTCGGGGACGTGGACGCGGGGCGCGGGGCGCGACCGGTCCTCGGTCAGCTCGTGGAAGATCGGCGTCGGGTCGTCGCCCAGGGCCGCGATGGCGCGGTCGCCCGCTCCGGGACGGGCGCCACGGGCCGGTCGCTGACGCCGGACGACGCCGGTGCCCCGGGTCCCCGCGGACCCCGCAGCGCGCCGCAGCGCGTCCGTGCCGGCACCGGGCCGCTCGAGGACCGAGGGCTCGTCCCACACCCACGTGCCGTACGCGTCCAGCCGCCAGCCACCGGCTCCGCCGGACGCTGCACCGGACCCCAGGTCATCACGCCACACCCACACGATCCTCGACCTCCCCAACTGCTGATCTCTCTGCTCGCCCGCGTGCTCACCGCCGAACGGCCGAACCGCTGCGAGCGTCTGGCCCCCACAACGGCAGCGATCTGAGGCGACTTGGGGCCCGAATCGCGGCGACACGGCCTTTCGCGCGCGACACGCCGAGGGATCCCCCGGCCGGGTGTCACCCCCTGGGGGCGCGGCGCGTTTGCGGGGACCGCCGCCACGCGATCGGGTCGGCCGTCCCCAGTGGCCGCCACGGCGTCCGGCGCTGCGGTCCCGGCCCTCGGACGCCACGATCGTCGCGTGCGATGCGTGGTCACGGGAGCGACGGGTTACATCGGCGGGCGTCTCGCCCCGCGCCTGGCCGCGGAGGGCCACGAGGTCCGCTGCGTGGTGCGCACCCCCGAGAAGATGCGTGACGTCCCGTGGGCGCGCGAGGTCGAGATCGTGCAGGGCGACGTGCTCGACGAGGAGTCGATGCGGCGGGTCTGCGCGGGCGCCGACGTCCTCTACTACCTCGTGCACTCCCTGTCCGAGTCCGGTTTCGCCGCCGTCGACCGGCAGGCCGCGATGATCAGCGCCCAGGCCGCGCGGGAGGCCGGCGTCTCGCGCATCGTCTACCTCGGCGGCATGCACCCCGACGGCGTCGAGCTCTCCGAGCACCTCGCCTCCCGCGCCGAGGTCGGCGAGATTTTCCTGCGGTCGGGGGTGCCGACGGTCGTCCTGCAGGCCGCGGTGATCCTCGGGTCCGGGTCGGCGAGCTTCGAGATGCTGCGCTACCTGACCGAGCGGCTGCCGGTGATGCTCACGCCGTCCTGGGTGCACCACCGGGTCCAGCCGATCGCGATCCGCGACGTCCTGCACTACCTGGTGCGTGTCGTGAGCCTGCCGCCCGAGGTCAACCGCACCTTCGACATCGGCGGCCCCGACGTCCTGACCTATCTCCAGATGATGGAGGGTTTCGCGGAGGTCGCCGAGCTGCCGACGCGCACGATGCTGCCGGTACCGGTGCTGACCCCGCGGCTGTCCTCGCACTGGGTCAACCTGGTGACGCCCGTGCCGCGGTCCACCGCGGTGCCGCTGATCGACTCCCTGGTGCACGAGGTCATCGCCTCCGAGCACGACATCGACACCTTCGTCGCGCCCCCCGAGGAGGGCCTCACCGGCTTCCAGCGCGCCGTCGCGCTCGCCCTGTACCGCATCAGCAGCGGTCAGGTGGAGACGCGCTGGTCGGGCGCCAACGCGACGTACGCACCCTCCGACCCGTTGCCGTCGGACCCGGCGTGGGCCGGCGGGACGGTGTACACCGACGTGCGCGAACGCCGCTCGAGAGCCTCGGTGGAGAACGTCTGGCACGTGGTGACCGGGATCGGCGGCGAGCGCGGGTGGTACTCGTTCCCGCTCGGCTGGTGGGCGCGCGGCGTGCTCGACCGGCTCTTCGGCGGGGTGGGCCTGCGGCGCGGCCGCCGCGACGCGGACTCGCTCAAGGTGGGCGACGCGCTGGACTGGTGGCGGGTCGAGGAGTGCCTCGACGAGGGCCACCCGGGCACCGACGGCACGGAGATGGCCCCGGGCGAACGCCTCCTGCGGCTGCGCGCGGAGATGAAGGCGCCGGGGCTCGCCTGGCTCGAGCTGCGCGTCGCGCCGGCCGCGGGCGGCTCGACCTACCGGCAGCGGGCGATCTTCTTCCCGCACGGGCTCGCCGGCCACGCCTACTGGTGGGTCATCGCCCCGTTCCACGTGCTCGTGTTCGGCGGCATGGAGCGGCGGATCGTCGCCGCCGCCGAGCGCACCGAGCGCGGCGAGAGCCCGGAACCGCCGACGGGGCTCGTCGCCCGGCTCAAGGACCGCCGCGCCCGCCGCGACGCCGAGCGCGCCCGCCCGGCGGTGCGGCACACCGGCACCTGAGTGGCTCGCGGGGGGTGTCAGCGAAGTGCCGTCACGGACGCTGAGCGTCCGTGACGGGACTTCGATCACTGCGGCCCGACGGAGCTACGCGGCGGCGTCGAGGGTCGCGACGGTGTCGCGGTCGAGGTCGATCGCGGCCGCGCCGCAGTTCTCCTCGAGGTGCTCGAGCGAGCTGGTGCCCGGGATCGGCAGCATCACCGAGCTGCGCTGCAGCAGCCACGCCAGGGCGACCTGGGCGGGCGTCGCGCCGAGACGGTCGGCGGCGCGCGCGGCGGCGTTGCCGGGCTCCGCGAGCTTGCCCGCGTCGGCAGGCGCCCACGGGATGAACCCGATGCCGTGCTCGGTGCAGTGGCGCAGCACGTCGTCCGAGGAGCGGTCGACGAGGTTGTAGCGGTTCTGCACCGACGCGACGTCGACGATCTTCCCGGCCGCCTCGATCTCGGCGACGGAGACCTGGCTGAGCCCGACCTCGCGGACCTTGCCCTCGCGCTGGAGGTCGGCGAGCAGACCGAACTGCTCGTCGGCGGCGACGTGCGGGTCGATGCGGTGGAGCTGGAAGAGGTCGAGGGTCTCCACGCCGAGCCGGCGCAGGCTCATCTCGGCCTCCTGGCGCAGGTAGTCCGGGCGCCCGCAGGGGATCCACTTGTTCGGCCCGGTGCGCAGCAGGCCCGCCTTCGTCGCGACGGTGACGCCGCGGTACGGGTACAGAGCCTCGCGGACGAGCTCCTCGCTCACGTACGGGCCGTACGAATCGGCCGTGTCGACGAAGTCCACGCCCAGGTCCACCGCGCGCCGCAGCACCGCGAGCGCGTTGTCGGTGTCCTTGGGCGGACCCCAGATGCCCTCGCCGGTCAGGCGCATGGCGCCGTACCCGAGGCGGCGGACCTTCAGTTCCTCGCCCAGGCGGTATCCCCCGGAGGCGGCCACGACGCCGGCCCCGACCTCGTTGTCGTCGGTCATCTGCTCACCCGTTCCCGGCCGTGTCAGGTACAGCCGAAGGCACCAGCGTGGCATCCCTGGACCGCGCACGTCGGCGGGCGTGTCCCATCTCCCATCCGGCGGCGGAGGAATGCCGGGAAAGGGCTCACGATCGGGGCATCCAGCGCGCCGTCAGGGCCAGTCCCTCGGTGATGCCACGGGGGGCGAACCCGAGGGCGCGGGCGCCGTCGTCGCGCACCCGGTAGCCGCCGAGCCGGCCGTAGACCACCGACCGGTCCGCGAACGGCGGCGCATCGGGCGAGAGCTCGCTGCCCTCGGGGAGCGGGCGCACGCGGTGCCCGCTGCCGGCCAGGGCGCAGTAGGTGTCGAGCACGTCCGGGAACGACGTCACCGCCCCGCAGAGCACGTAGCGCCGGCCGGCCTCGCCGTCGGTGAAGGCGAGCAGGTGGCCCGCGGCGACGTCCTCGGCCAGCGTCCAGCCGACCCGCGTGTCGACGATGTCGCCGACCTCGCCCCGCGCGGCCGCGGCGAACAGCTGGTTGTAGCTCAGCGGCCCCCGCGGCGACGGGCCGTAGACGTTGACGACGGTCGCGACCACGGCGTCCAGCCCGCCCTCGGCCACCGCGCCGAGCACGACGGCCTCGGCCTCGGCCTTCGTCGTGGAGTAGGTGTCGGTGAGCGCCGTGCCGCCGGTCGCGTCCTCGTCGATGACGCAGCCCGGCCCGTCCGGGTCGGGGACGCAGATCGCCGCGCTCGTCGAGGTGTACACGAGGCGGCCCACCCCGGCCCGGCGCGCGGCTTCCACCACCCGCCGGGTGCCGCCGACGTTGAGCTCGTGGGCCTCGGGGCCGGGCGCCCCCACGGCCGCCGCGAGGTGGAAGACCCCCTCGCAACCGTCCATCGCGCGCGCCAGGCTCTCCTCGTCGGCGAGGTCCGCGGCGACCCGCTCCACCCCGTCGGGGAGGACGTCGGCGCGCGCCGGGTCGCGGACCACCGCCCGCACGGCGTGCCCCCGCTCGTGCACCAGGGCCACCACGGCCGACCCGACGAACCCCGTGGCACCGGTGACGAGGAGCATCGGCGCATCGTGGCAGAGATCGACGTCTCCGGGAGGCCCCGATGAGCGGTGACGCGACCACCCGCGTCGTCCTGACCACCACCGACTCCGCGGACGAGGCCGAGCGGCTGGCGTCGGTGCTCGTCGACGCCCGCCTCGCGGCGTGCGTGCAGATCGCCGGGCCCGTGCGCAGCGTGTTCCGCTGGGAGGGTGCGGTGTCGGTCGAGCCGGAGTGGCAGCTCTGGCTCAAGACCGACGCCGCGCGCGTCGACGACCTCCAGGCCCGTCTCGTCGCCGAGCACACCTACGACGTGCCCGAGGTCCTCGTGCTGCCGGTCGTCGGCGGGCACGGGCCGTACCTGGCGTGGGTGACGAACGAGACCGAGCGGGGCATCGCCGACGACCGTTAGCCTCGGCAACGATGTCGTCGTCGCAGGTGTCCGCCGAACCGGCGGCGCTGCGTCGCGGTGAGCCGGGCTTCCGCCCCGTCGCGATCGGGCTGTTCTTCGCGGGCTTCACGACGTTCGCGCTGCTCTACGCCACCCAGCCGCTGCTCCCGGCGCTGGTCGGCGCCTACGGCGTCTCCCCGGGCACGGCCTCCCTCTCGGTGTCGGTGACGACGGCGGCGCTCGCGATCGGTGTCATCCCGGCCAGCGCGCTGTCCGAGCGCTGGGGCCGCCGGCCGGTCATGGTCTGGTCGCTGACCGCGGCCGTCGTGTTCGGCGTCGCCGCGGCCGCCGCCCCGGGCTTCGGGCTGCTGCTCGTGCTGCGGGCGCTCGAGGGCCTCGCGCTCGCCGGGCTCCCCGCCGTCGGCATGGCCTATCTCGCCGACGAGATCCACGGCGACCACCTCGGCGCCGCCATGGGCCTCTACGTCGCCGGCAACTCCGTCGGCGGGTTCGGCGGGCGGCTGGTGACCAGCGCGCTCGCCGACCTCACCGGCTCGTGGCGTTGGGCGCTCGCCGGGATCGCGCTGGTGTCCGCGGCCTGCCTCGCCGCGTTCGCCACGGTGCTGCCCGCGTCCCGGCGCTTCCGCCCCACCCGTGTCGGGGTCCGAGCGCTGCTCGGCGAGGCGCGGTCCCACCTCGCGGACCCCGTGCTGCGCCGGCTCTACGCCGTCGGCCTGCTGGTCATGGGCGTGTTCGTCTGCGCCTACAACTACGTGACGTTCCTGCTGCTCGGCCCGCCGTTCCGGCTGCCCGCGCTCGTCGTCGGCTTCGTGTTCGTGCTCTACGCGGTCGGCACGGCCACCTCGACCCGCGCCGGCCGCCTCGCCGATCGCGTCGGCACCCGGCCGGTGGTGCTCGGCGCCGCCGGGATCGCCGCGGTGGGCGCCGTGGCGATGCTCGCGTCCTGGGTCGCCGTCGTCGTGGCCGGCCTCGCGCTGCTCACCGTCGGGTTCTTCGCCGCCCACACCGTGGCGAGCTCGTGGGTCGGCCGCCGCGCCGAGCACGGACGCGCCGTGGCCTCCGGGCTCTACCTCGCCGCGTACTACGTCGGCTCGTCGGTCGGCGGGACGCTCGGCGGTGTCGCCTTCGGCCTCGCCGGCTGGCCGGCGACCGTGGGGTTCATGGTCGTGCTGCTCGCCCTGGCCGCGGTGACGGCGTGGCCGCTGCGTCCGGCGGCACGTCCCGTCCGCGGCTGATGTCGACCCGGACCGGACCGGAGCGGAGCGGTCGGGCATCGGTCGTCTTCTCCGCGCGCGTTGTACGCTGTATTCTGTAATACATGGTCGACATCCCGGCGGCGGAGTGGCTCTTCCAACCCCGCCGCTCCTGCCGCGTCGCCCGGATCCTGCGCGCCGACGACCGGGACGCCGCGGTCCGCGCCGACGCCGTCGCGGAGTTCCTCGGGCTCCGGTGGCCGGTCGAGTACGCCGCACGACGGATCGGTCGCGTGGTCGTGCGCCACACCGTCGACGGCGAGCGCCTCGTGCACCTCGAGAGCGAGGTCGACGCGCTGCCGGAGCGCGTGCAGGCGCTGCAGCAGCGGTTCAGCGGCACGCCGACCGCGGTCGTCGCCGCCGCGGGCCCGGTGGTGGCGTGGGGCGTGCGCCGCCTGCGCGTGCTCGAGCGGGCCCAGGACACCGCCCGCACCCGGCGCCGGCGTCGCCGGGTCAGCGCCCGGCTGCGGGTCCAGCGAGCCGAGCGCGCCGCCGCGTGGGGACGGCTCCGTCACGAGGAGGTCGTCCTGCGCGCCCGTGCCGCCGGCGCCCGGGACGCCAAGCCGGCCGGCGAGGTCGTCGACGACGCCGTGGCGCCGCTGCGCGATCTGCTCACCCACCTCGACCGGTGCCCGTGAGGCACTAACCCCTCGCGATGTCGCTGAAGCGGCTGTAGTGCAGCTGGTGGGCCACCGTGATGGTCGCGGTCGGCCCGTTGCGGTGCTTGGCGAGGATCAGGTCCGCCTCGCCGGCGCGGGGGTCGTCGCGCTCGAAGGCGTCGGGGCGGCTGATGAGCATGACCATATCCGCGTCCTGCTCCAGCGACCCGGACTCACGGAGGTCGGAGAGCATCGGCTTCTTGTCGGTGCGCTGCTCGGGACCACGGTTGAGCTGGCTGATCGCCACCAGCGGCACCTCGAGCTCCTTGGCGAGCAGCTTGAGCTGACGGGAGAACTCCGAGACCTCCTGCTGGCGGGACTCGACCTTCTTGCCCGAGGTCATCAGCTGCATGTAGTCGAGGATGATCAGCTTGAGGTCGTGGCGCTGCTTGAGCCGCCGCGCCTTCGCCCGGATCTCCATGATCGTCATGTTGGGCGAGTCGTCGATGAACAGCGGCGCCTCGCTGATCTCGCTCATCCGCCGCGCCAGCCGCGTCCAGTCGTCGTCGGTCATCGTGCCGGAGCGCATGTCCGCCAGCCGGATCTTCGCCTCGGCCGAGAGCAGGCGCATGACGATCTCGGTGCGGCTCATCTCCAGCGAGAAGAACGCCGAGGTCAGACCGTGCTTCACGCTCGCGGAGCGGGCGAAGTCCATGCCGAGCGTCGAGTTGTGGGTCGGCACCATCGACCGGCCGGCGAGGTAGAGATGATCGGCGTTGTCGACCTCGACGCACCGCACCGGCACCGACGACACCGGGCGGACACCGACGACGTACCGGAGCCCCGTCCGTGTGTGGTCGGTGGCCCGCTGCCGCTCCTTGTGGGCGAGGCGCTTGCGCTCGAGCCGGAACACCTCGTCGACCGTGGAGAACGTCACGAGGTACGCCGTGCTCGAGCTCTCGCTACGGCCCTGCACCCGCTTGGTGGCCGTCGAGCACCGCAGCCCGAGGCTCGCGATGAGCTCCGCGACGTCGGCGGCGAGGCGGGCGTTGGTGACCGCGAACTGGACGACGCCGGTCGGCAGCACCGTGCCGTCGGTGTCGAGCAGCCCGGCCAACAGCGAGCGCCGCTGCGCCTCCGACCCGCGGAGGTACTCCTCGGGGATGTGCTTGTCGCCGAGCACACCGATGGTGCGGAGACGGGCCTGGACGGTGCCGTGGCGATCACGGCACGACTGGCAGCGCACGAGGCCGGTGGACCGTCGGCCGCAGTCAGGACACGTCGGTGCGGGGACGGGCGCGGAGAGGAATCGTGCGCGGCCGCCGCAGGACCGCCCGCAGGTGCGGACCTGTGAGGTCGCAGGCTGGAACATCGCGCCGCAGACGACGCACACGCGCTCGGGCAGCTCCGGGTCGGCGGGGAGGCGGAGGCCGTACCGCAGACGTCCGATCGACGGGGCCTCGAGGCCTTCCGCGGCGACGTGTGTGGCGATCTCCGGGTCGGCACTCGTGAAGGACGCCGATGCGGAGGTGCCGTCACCGAGCCAGACACCGAGGGCGTAGGGCGGGACGAGAAAGTCGCGCTCGGGCAGCTGGAGGGGCTCGGCGACACGCACCGAGTGGTTGATGCGGCGATCAGCTGCCGGGCAGCGGAGCGTCGCCGCGATCTCGCCGGTCGTCCGGATCTGCGCGGAGATGCGCGTGGAGCGTCGGGAGGCACGGGTGTCGGTGAGCCACTGGTGCTGTTCGTCCGCGACGATCACCGTGCCGTCGGAGAACTCGACCTCGAAGCACGGGCGACCGCGCATCACGTCCGTGGCCGCGACCACTCGCGTGGGGCGGCCGGCGGCATCGAGGAGCTCGTCGCCGATCGCGACATCGCCCATCGTCGTCCAGCCCCGCGGGGTGGCCAACGGGGTGTCGAGCGCGAGGGCCTTCCCGATGCCAGGCCTCGCGGCCACGATCACCATCTGGCCGGGGTGCAGACCGTTGGTGACGTCGTCGAGGTCGGTGAAGCCCGTGGGCACGCCGAAGGAGACGCCGCCGCGCGAGGCGATGGCGTCGATCTCGTCCATCGTCGGCTGGAGGACGTCCTCGAGGGCCACGTAGTCCTCGGTGACGCGCCGGTCGGTGACCTCGTAAACCGCGGCCTGGGCGCGGTCGACCACGTCGTCGGTGTCCGCCCCCTCGGCACCGTGGTAGCCGAGCTGGACGATGCGCGTGCCGGCCTCGACGAGGCGGCGCAGGATCGCCCGGTCGGCCACGATCTCGGCGTAGTAGCCGGCGTTGGCCGCCGTGGGCACCGCGGCGATGAGCGTGTGCAGGTAGGGCGCACCGCCGACGCGCAGGAGCTCGCCGCGGCGCTCGAGCTCGGCGGACACGGTGACCGGGTCGGCCGGCTCGCCGCGGCCGTAGAGGTCGAGCACGCACTCGTAGACCGTCTGGTGGGCCGGCCGGTAGAAGTCGTCGGGCTTGAGCATCTCGACGACGTCGGCGATCGCGTCCTTGCTCAGCAGGATCGCGCCGAGGACGGACTGCTCCGCGGGGAGGTCCTGGGGAGGCTGGCGGTCGAACTCCGCGGGCGTCGCACCAGGACGCTCCGGGCCTCGTCCGGACGTCCCCCGATCGTCCAGCACCGCCACGACTGCTCCCTCCGCTCGCCACCGCAGGATCGACGCCGTGCGGCGCCGTGCCCGTCGAACACCCGTTCTAGCAGCGCCCACCGACAGCCCGGCGGCGCCGGGTCGCGCGGTGCCCGGTGCCGACGCCGTCGATCGCGTCGAGGGCACGGTAGGGCCCGGAGATCGGCGGCTCCAGCGGCCCATGTTGATGCCCTGGGGACAGACCCGGGATCGATCCACCGAGCACACCCCTGTGATGGGCACACACCTGGGGACAACCTGTTGGTAACCGTCCCCCACACGGTGTCCCCGCAGCTCAAGGCCTTGTGCAGGGTGTGGACAACAAGTGGATGGACCGGTGCTCGGCGCGTCGTCGCGAGCGTGTCGCAGGCGTGTTCACCCACTGGCGCTGCGTGTCGAGCCGAGCGGGGTCCTCGGCTCGGCGGGCGGGCCCGGGCGCGGAGATCCGCACGAAGACCGGTCGGTGATCAGCCGGCGATCAGTCGGTGATCGACGTCCCGTTACGGACGCTCAGCGTCTGCATCCAGATGAGCACGCCGATAGGGGCACTTCGCTGACAACCCCGGTGACAGCCCCGGTGAGCACCCCGACTCCCGGACACACGTCGGGCCCGGACCGACTGCGGTCCGGGCCCGAGGGGGTGTGCGGCGGGGTCAGGCGCCCTGGACGTCCAGGGGCAGCGCGACCGCGACATCGGGGTGCAGGCGCACGGTGACCTCGTGGCCGCCCGTGGACTTGATGTGCCCGTCGATGTCGATGAACCGCTTGTCGAGGTTCGGGCCGCCCTGCGAGCGGACGGCCGAGACGACGTCGGCCGGCGTGACCGAGCCGAAAAGGCGCCCGCCCTGGCCGGCCTTGCCGGTGACCGTGACGGTGCCGAGGCCCTGGATCTGCCCGGCGACCTCCTTGGCGTGGTCGAGGTCGCGGATCCGCTTGCCCTCCTGGGTGCGGCGGATCGTCTCGACCTGCTTCTGGGCGCCGCGGGTGGCGACGATGGCCAGCCCGCGGGGCAGCAGGAAGTTGCGGCCGTAGCCGTCCTTGACCTCGACGGTGTCGCCGGGGCCGCCCAGGTTGGCGACGTCGGCGGTGAGGATGAGCTTCACGTCGGCCTCCCTCAGCGCGCGGTCGAGGTGTAGGGCAGGAGCGCCATCTCGCGGGAGTTCTTCACCGCGGTGGCCACGTCGCGCTGGTGCTGGCTGCAGTTGCCCGACACCCGGCGCGCGCGGATCTTCCCGCGGTCGGAGATGTACTTCCGGAGGAGGTTGGTGTCCTTGTAGTCGATCAGCTGGTTCTTGTCCTTGCAGAAGGTGCAGACCTTCTTCTTGGGCTTGCGCACCGGCGGCTTCGCCATGGTGTTTCTTCTCCTGAACTAGCGCTGTGCAGAACTGGGGTGAAGGAGGGCTCAGAAGGGGGGCTCGTCGTCGTAGCCGCCGCCACCGCCGCCGCCTCCGGAGGACCCGGCGGCCGGTGCCGAGGCCCACGGGTCGTCCGACCCGCCGGACCAGCCACCGCCGCCGCCTCCGGAACCGCCGGAGCCGTAGCCGCCGCCACCGTTGCCGCCGCCTCCGCCGTAACCGCCGCCGCCGGAGCCCCGGGAGGCCTTGGTGACGCTGGCGGTGGCGTAGCGCAGCGAGGGGCCGATCTCGTCGACCTCGAGCTCGATGACGGTGCGCTTCTCGCCCTCACGGGTCTCGAAGGAGCGCTGCTTGAGCCGTCCCTGCACGATGACGCGCGCGCCGCGCGTGAGGGTCTCGGCGACGTTCTCCGCGGCCTGGCGCCAGATGTTGCAGCGCAGGAACAGCGCCTCGCCGTCCTTCCACTCGCCGCTCTGGCGGTCGAAGGTGCGCGGCGTGGAGGCGACCGTGAAGTTGGCGACCGCGGCGCCCGAGGGCGTGAACCGCAACTCCGGGTCGGCGGTGAGGTTGCCGACCACGGTGATGACGGTGTCGCCCGCCATCAGTTCGCCTTGCCCCGGCGGCCCGCGAAGGCGGGATCGCGGCGCATGACCTTGGTCCGCAGCACGGACTCGTTCAGCGCGAGCTGACGGTCCATCTCCTTGACCGTCGCGGGCTCGCAGTTGATGTCGAGGACCGCGTAGATGCCCTCGGCATGCTTGTCGATCTCGTAGGCGAGGCGGCGACGGCCCCAGACCTCGACGTTCTCGACGGACCCGCCGTCCTTGCGGACGACGTTGAGGAACGTCTCGAGGGACGGCTGGACGGTGCGTTCGTCGAGGCTCGGCTCGAGGATCACGACCAGTTCGTAGTGGCGCACGAGAACCACTCACCTCCTCTGGGCTGGCGGCCACGGGCGTTCCGTGGCAGGAGGGATCTCGGTGTCCTCAGGTTACCAATCGGCCGGTCGGCGCCGGTCACTGCCCTGCCGCGACCCCTATGGGGTCCGACGCAGCACGGGCCCGGACGGTTCCGTCCGGGCCCGCGGAAGTTCGGGTCGGTTCAGGCCGGGACGGGCTCGCGGTCGGTGGCGCCCGGCGCGGCGTCGGCCGCGGTGAGCTCCTCGCCGTCCTCGAACTCGTCGCCGAGCTCGTCGTCCCCGAGGTCGTCGTCGAACTCGTCGGCGTCCTCACCGAGGTCCGTCGCGTCGCCGGTGCCCGCGGCGTCGACCGCGGGCTCCGGGCCGGCGGCCGCGGCCACCTTGCCGAGCACGAGGCGCCGCACCGTGAACGCGGCGACACCGGAGAGGGCGAGCACCGCGATGAGGGCGGGCACCCCGACACCGCCGCCGGAGAGTCCGTCGACGGGCAGCGCCTGGACCTGGCTGGCCGTGGTCACCGCGCTCGCCGACCCGTAGCCCAGGTAGGCGGGGGCGCCGGCGCGCAGGCCGGGGAAGGCGGAGCCGAGCAGCATGTTCGGGTCGAGGGTCCGCACACCGGGCGCCGGGCCGGCCGCCGAGCGCAGGAACGACGACGGCAGCGCGCCGAACGCGGGGCCGAACGCGGGCGCCGCAGCCGCGGCCTGCTGCGGGGTGAAGGTCGGCACGGCGGCGGGCACCGGGGTGGCGGCCGCGCGCGGGGTGGCCTGCGGGCGCGCCGAGGGCGCGAGCACGGCGCCGGAGTTCTGGCGCACCTGGTCGGTGGCCTGGCGCAGCGGGGGCGCGGCGCGGGCGACCTGCTCGGTGACGGGCTCGACGACCTCCACCTGCACGCGGCACAGCACTCCGCCGATCAGCTGGGTGATCGGCTCCATGCCGGTGCGCACCTCGCGCTCGAACGGCAGGCCGAGGGCGGGGATCACCCGGACCGTCTGCCCGGGCTCCGCCTGGACGGTCTGACCGCACCGGGCCGCGACGACGTCGTCGGGGTCCGGGGTGGGGGTCGGGGCCGCGAGCGCCGACCCGGCGCCGAGCAGCAGCGAACCCGCGACCAGACCGCTCGCGACGACACTCGACAGCAAGCGGGATGCGCGCAGCGCCATGAAGGGACCTTCTCCTCGGAGCCGGGGGAACCGGGATGCCGGAACGGCCCCACGAAGGGGGAGCGGGCCGTCCCGGCGGCACGTGGTTCCAACGAGCGCGTCGCCCGGTGGTGACGCCCACTCTCACCCGGCTGCCGGAGCGGTCGCCCACCGACACGCCAGGGCGGCCGGACGCGCCCTCATCGGGGGACTCGAGATCCTCCGCGGTCCCCACGTCGCCGGAAGACTCCCGCCACCGCGTCGAGCACGGCGTCGGCCCGCGCGAGGCGCCGCTCGTGGTCGGCCGTGCCGTCCAGCACGCCGCCGTCCGGGTCGTCGAGGCCGCGGGAGAACGACGGGTCACGGGGGCTGCGGATCGGGTCGTGCTCGGGGCGCAGCACCGAGCGCACCACCAGGGCGGCGACGGCGAGGACCGCGACGTCCCGCACCAGGACCGCGCCGTAGAACCACGGCGCCGGCAGGCCCTTGGCGTCCGTGCCGAGGTAGTAGTACATCCGCGGCGCCCAGACGAGGGCGTCGATCGCCATCCACGCCAGCAGGGGACGCCACCGCGGGTAGGCGAGCGCGGCCAGGGGGACGAGCCAGAGCGAGTACTGCGGGCTCCACACCTTGTTGGTGAGCAGGAACGCCGCGATGACGAGGAAGGCGACCGCGGCGAACCGCGGCCGTCGCCGCGCCTTCACGACGAGCACGCCGATCGCGAGGCAGCAGACACCGAACAAGGCCGCGCTCACGGCGTTGAGCACCGACGGCGGCTGGCCCGGGGCGAGCTGGCCGTCGAAGCCGCTCCACCCGGTCAGGCCGGACGCGACGTTGTAGAGGGAGTCGGGGTCCGCGCCGCGCTCACCGTTGAGCCGGAAGAACTCCCACCAGCCCGCAGGCGCCGCGAGCGCGAGCGGCACGTTGATGAGCCCCCAGGCGAGGACGCCGGCCGCCGTCGCCTGCGCCCACGCCCGCATCCGCCCCGCACGCAGGCAGAGCAGCAGCAACGGGAACAGCAGGAACAGCGGATAGAGCTTCGCCGCCGCACCGATGCCGAGGACCACACCGGCGAGCACGGGTCGTCGCCGGGCCCAGGCGAGCATGCCGAGGGTCGCCGCCGCCACGGCGAGGGTGTCGAAGTTCGTGAACGCGTGGACGGCCACCAGCGGTGACGCGGCGACGATCGCGGCGTCCCAGGGCCGCCCGGGTCTCAGCCGGACCACCGCCCACACCGTGACGAGCCAGGCGAGCGCGAGCCAGAACGCCGAGATGTCGAAGTAGACGACGACGGCGAGGCCGCCCGGCAGGAGCCCGGCCCCGTGGCCCGCGAGCCAGAGGTCGGCGAGGCGGGCGTTCGCCCACTGGAAGAACCCGGTGAGCACCGGGTACTCCATGTAGCGGACCTGCTCGCTGCCGTCGTCGCGGCGGTCGACCCACGACGTCAGGTACGGCACGCCCCCGACGTCGAGCCGCTCGGCGGTGTAGAGCGGGACGGTGTCCGAGTAGCACATCGCGACGTACTGGCGCCCGTCGCGCCAGTCGAGCTCGAGGCCCTTGTCGCTCGGGTACTGCTGCAGGCACGGCGCCTTGGCGAACCAGGCCAGGGCCAGCGTGACGACACCGAGCAGCAGGACCACGCGCAGCGGCGTGAGGAACCGGGCGCGCCCGGCGACCGCGTGCTCGCCGAGCGGGCCACCGACCACCGCCGACAGCGACCCGACGAACGGGTCCTCCTGCGTCGGCCGGACCCGCTGGTCGGGGCCGAGCGAGGCGGGGTCGTGCGTGCGGGCGCGACCGGAGGCGGGCGCCCCGGTGCGGGTCGGCGCACCGTTCACGCGGCGCCCGTCCCACCCGGACCGGGGCGGCGGGCGTCAACCACCACCGAAGATGCCGCCGCCGTCCTGGTCGGCACCACCACCGCCGCCGTCGTTGCCGCCGTTGTCGCCACCGCCGTTGTTGTTCCCGCCACCGCCGTCGTTGCCGCCGTTGTTGCCGGCCTGACCGCCGTTGTTGTTCTGGCCGCCGTTGTCGCCGCCGTTGCCGAACAGCCCGCCGCCCTGGTCGCCCTGGTTCTGCTGACCCTGGTCGCCGTTCTGGTCGCCCTGCTGCTGGTCCGGATTGGCCGGCGGGCACGGCTGGCCCGGGACGCAGTTCTGCTGGTCCGGGGGCGCGGTCGGCGTCGTCGGCGGGGGCGTGCCGATCGCCCGGAAGTCGGAGAACTGCTGGACCGGGTCGCCGCGCAGGGCGTCGTTCATGTAGCCCTGCCAGATCTGGCCCGGGACGCCGCGGCCGTAGATCGGCCCGCCGCCCGAGGTCTTGATCGGGCTGTTGTCGTCGGAGCCGACCCACACGGCGGTGGACACCTGGGGCGTGAAGCCCACCATCCACGCGTCGTTGTTCTGGCCCTCCACCGACGACTGCACGGTGCCGGTCTTCGACGCCACCGGGCGCCCGCCCGAGAGCGGGACACCGGAGTGGTCGGCGACCTGGAGCATCGACTCGGTGACGTTGCGGGCGACCTGCTGCGGCATCCGCGTCTCCCCGGCCGGCGCGCCGGCGTCGAAGAGGACCCGGCCGTCGGACGTCGTGACGCGGCTGACCAGGTGCGGCCGGTGGTAGACGCCGTCCGCGGCGAAGGTCGCGTAGGCCGCGGCCATGTCGGTGGGCCGGACCTCGCGGTCGCCCAGCGAGATGCCGCCGTTGGGGTTCTCCAGCGGCGCCGAGACGCCCGCCTGGTGGGCCGCGTCGGCCACGCGCTGCGGGCCGACCTGGACGCCGAGCTGGTAGAAGACCGTGTTGATCGACTGCGTCATCGCCGTGCGCAGGTCGCAGTTCGGGCAGCTCTCGCCCTCGGAGTTCGCGATCTCGGTGCCCGCGATCGTCTGTGGGCTCGACCCGTCGAAGGTCGTCCCCAGACCGATCGGGGGGTTGCGCTCGAGGGCCGCGAGCATCACGAACGGCTTGAACGACGAGCCCGGCTGGCGCTGGGTCTGCGCGTAGTCGAACCCGGAGCCGTCCTCGCCGCCGTAGTAGGCGAGCACCGCCCCGGTGCGCGGGTCGACCGAGACCAGCGACGACCGCAGGTTGCCGGGCTGACCGCGCAGCCGGCGTTCGACCGAGTCCGCGGCCTGCTGCTGCATGCGGTTGTCGATCGTGGTCGTGACCTGCAGGCCCTCCTGGTTCACCTGTTGCTCGGTGATCCCGTAGGAGTTCAGCTCGTTGCGGACCGCGGAGACGATGTGCCCGCGGTCGTTGTCCGGGATGCCGCTGCGCCGGGGCTGCGGCGGGATGGTCACGGGGAACGTCTGCGCCGCGCGTTCCCCGGCCGGCAACCAGTTCTGGCTGACCATGCCGTCGAGCACGAAATTCCAGCGCTGCTCGCTCATCCGGCGGTCGACCGCCGGGTCCCACCGCGACGGCGATTGGATGAGGCCCGCGAGCACCGCGCCCTCGGACGGCGAGAGCTGCGCGACGTCCTTGCCGTAGTAGGCCTGCGACGCGGCCTGGATGCCGTAGGCACCGCGACCGAAGTAGATCGAGTTGAGGTAGTTGCCGAGGATCTCCTCCTTGCTCTGCTGCTGGGAGATCTTCGCCGCGATCACCACCTCGCGGTACTTGCGCCAGATCGAGTACTCGTCACCGACCAGCACGTTCTTCACGTACTGCTGGGTGATCGTCGACCCGCCGCCGCTGCCACCGGTGGCCTGGAGCCAGACCGCGCGCAGGATGCCGACCGGGTCGAAGCCCAGGTTCGAGTAGAACGAGCGGTCCTCGGCCGAGAGCACCGCCTGCTGCACGTGCAGCGGCACCTGGGTGATCGGCACCTTGATCCGGTTGCCGTTCTCGGGGACGAGCGAGGCCAGCGACGAGCCGTCCTCGTAGGAGATCGTCGCGACCTGGTTGTTGAAGGCGTCGTCGGGCGTCGGGACCCGGAAGAAGATCCAGCCGATCGCGAACGCGACGACCGGGCCCAGCACGAAGACGCCGAGCACCACGTAGGTGATCCGGCGGATGCGCCGCCACCGCCGCTTGCCCGGGTCGGGCGCCGGCTCGGCACGGGAGGGACGGCGGGAGCGGGGCGGCGGCTCGTCGTCGCCGCCCTCGCCGCGGCGGCGCGTGGGGGCCGGGGCCACCGCGGTGCCCGAGAGACCCCCGTTGGCCATCGCCGAGCGGGACGTCGCGGCCGTCGCCGAGGGCGCCATCGCCCGGGTCGCTCCGCCGGCGCGGCGGTCCTCCCCCGTGCGGGGCGGGCGGGCGGTCTCGTGCGTCAGCAGACCCGGCTCGCGCGCGCTCTCCCGGCCCTCGGGCGGCGTGACCGTGCCGACGGTGCTCCGGCGGGCGGTGACGGCCGTGGCGGTCGCGCCGGCACCGGCCGACGCGCCACCCGCCATCGTCGGCGCCTCTTCGAGGTGGGTGTCGCGGTGGGTGGGGTTCTGCGACGGCGGCACCGCGCGCCACCCGGGCGGGAGGTTGCCGTCGGGCGGGGGACCGACCGGTCCACGGGGCCCGCCGTTGCGGGGCACGGGCGGGCCCTGCGGGCCGGGCGGCGGGGGTCCTCCGGGAGCACCGGGCGGAGGCCCGGCGGGGGTACCGCGCGGCGGGCCCTGCGGCGGCCCGGGCGGGGGTCCGCCGTGGCCGTTGGCGCCGTTGGCGCCGTTGGGGCCGCGGCCGTTGGCACCGTGGGGAGCGGGAGCGTGCGGGGCGGGGGAACCGTTCGGGGCGGGGGAGCCGGGGGGAGCCGGGGAGCCGTTCGGGGGCGGGGAGCCGAGGGGAGCCGGGGAGCCGGGGGGACCGGGGTGACCGTTGGCGGGGTGACCGTTGGCGGGACGACCGGGGGGCGGTCCACCACGATCGGGTGGTGCGGCGCGGTCGGGTCGGGCGCTGCGGTCGGGTCGTCCCCGGTCGGTCCCGGGGGGTCGTCCGCCCCCGCGGTCCCTGTGCCGCTCGTCGTCCACCGATCGCCTCCCGGTGCCGGGTGGTTCTCACTTCAGGCCCGTCGGTACCCCGCCGGACCTGCGGTCGGACCGGCGGACCGGCCCGTCAGGGAGAGGCGGTACGGCGTCGCCGCCGCCCTCCTCCCGACGCGTCGTCGGTCCCCAGGACGTATGACTGTACGAGGTGGTTCCACCGGCACGATCGGCAGACCTCCACGACGTGCACCGTGAACTCGCTGATCGCATCCGCCAGACGGCTGATCTCGTCAGCGGATCGAGCGGATCCGGCCGCGGCGCCGAGCCGCTCACCGAAGATCCACAGTACCTCGACGAGCGGGTCGGTGCGGCACAGCGGACACGGTCGGGTGGTCGCGCGACCGTGGTACGAGGCGGCCTGGAGCAGGTAGACCCCGGCGTCGCAGGCGTCGGCGGTGGCCACCCGGCCCGCGGCGACGTCCGCGAGCATCGCGCGGCGCTGCAGCGCGTAGTCGACCACCTGACGGACTCCCGGCACGGCCGCCAGCCTAGCCATCCCCACGTCGTGGCGTCCCCCGCTCGCGGCGTGCCTGCGGGGCACGGCGCGACCGCGGATGTGACGTGATCGTCGCTCACCCTCGCCTGATGTATCGCTCCGATATGGTCGGGTGACCGGTCACGGCGATCGGTGCCTCACCGGCGGACGAGAGGAGGTGGCCGTGCTCGAGCTCGCGGTGCTCGGCCTGCTCCACGAGGCCCCGATGCACGGCTACCAGTTGCGCAAGCAGCTGCACGCCCGGCTCGGCACGTTCCGGGCGTTCTCGTGGGGGTCGCTCTACCCCACGCTCCGGCGTCTCCAGCGCGCCGGACTGATCGCCGAGACCACCGACGCCCCGAAGGGCGAGGGCACCGACGAGGGCGCCGAGACCGCCGCGCCCCCACGCAGCACGTGGAGCACCAAGACCCGTCGCGGACGCCGGGTCTTCGAGCTCACCGCCGAGGGCAAGGACCGCTTCGACGAACTGGTGGCCGAGGCCGGCCCGCAGACCTGGGACGACGAGAGCTTCGGCATCCACCTGGCCTTCTTCTCCCGGACGCCGGTCGAGGTGCGGATGCGCATCCTCGAAGGCAGGCGCCGTCGGGTGGAGGAGCGCCGAGAGGGGCTGCGCTCCACGTTGTCCCGCGCGGGCGAGCAGATCGACCACTACACCCGCGAGCTGCACCGCATCGGGCTCGAGTCCACCGAGCGCGAGGTCCGCTGGCTCAACGAGCTCATCGCCGCCGAGCGCGGTGAGACGCAGCCGTCCCCCGAGGACACCGCCGACGAGACCCCGTCCCCCGATTCCCCCCGCGGCGCCTGAGACGCCAGGCCCGTCCGAGTCCCGTCACCCCCGAGGAAGAGACAAGAGGAGAACTGCCATGGGTTCGGTTCGAGTGGCGATCGTCGGCGTGGGCAACTGCGCCGCGTCGCTCGTCCAGGGCGTGCACTACTACGCCGACGCCGACCCGGCCACGCGGGTGCCGGGTCTCATGCACGTCGACTTCGGCGGCTACCACGTGCGCGATCTCGAGTTCGTGGCGGCGTTCGACGTCGACGCCAAGAAGGTCGGCCAGGACCTCGCCGACGCCATCACCGCGTCGGAGAACAACACCATCAAGTTCGCCGACGTCCCGCCGACCGGCGTGACCGTGCAGCGCGGCCACACCTACGACGGTCTCGGCCGCTACTACCGCGAGATCATCACCGAGTCCGACAGCGACCCGGTCGACATCGTCGCGGCGCTGCGCGAGGCCCGTGCCGACGTGCTCGTCTCGTACCTGCCGGTGGGCAGCGAGGACGCCGACAAGTTCTACGCGCAGTGCGCGCTCGACGCGGGCGTCGCGTTCGTCAACGCCCTGCCGGTGTTCATCGCCTCGGACCCCGAGTGGGCGCAGAAGTTCACCGACGCGGGCGTCCCGATCGTCGGCGACGACATCAAGTCCCAGGTCGGCGCGACCATCACCCACCGCGTGCTCGCCAAGCTCTTCGAGGACCGCGGCGTCCAGCTCGACCGCACGATGCAGCTCAACGTCGGCGGCAACATGGACTTCCAGAACATGCTCGAGCGTGAGCGCCTCGAGTCGAAGAAGACCTCGAAGACCAACTCGGTGACGTCGCAGATCGACCGCGACATGGGCAAGGGCAACGTCCACATCGGCCCGTCGGACCACGTCCCGTGGCTCGACGACCGCAAGTGGGCCTACGTCCGCCTCGAGGGGCGCGCCTTCGGCGACGTGCCGCTCTCGCTCGAGTACAAGCTCGAGGTCTGGGACTCCCCGAACTCCGCCGGCATCATCATCGACGCCGTCCGCGCCGCGAAGATCGCCGCCGACCGCGGCATCGGCGGCCCGCTGCTGGCCCCGTCGTCGTACTTCATGAAGTCGCCGCCCGAGCAATACCGCGACTCCGTGGCCTACGACCGCGTCGAGGAGTTCATCCGCGGCGAGCGCGGCCCCGCCTGACGCCGCCGGGAACAGGCGGAGGGCCCCCACCGGAACCTCGGTGGGGGCCCTTCGTGCGCGTGGCGCCCGAGATCAGGAGCGCGTGGTGCACCCGACGCGGCCCTTGAGCTCAGGGGGTGGTCGCAACACCGGTGGTTGGTGGGGCGGAGAGTAGTTGGTCGATGGCTCGGGCGGGGCAGCGCCAGTCGAGGGTCTTGCGGGGTCGGCCGTTGAGTTCGGCGGCGACGGC
>NZ_BSTS01000004.1 GCF_030269665.1 Actinomycetospora sp. NBRC 106375 | reverse complement strand
GTCGTGCTCCAGCCCTTCCAGCCGGGCACGCCAGAACTCGCGCACTTGCCCCCGCAACGCCCGCGCACGACCCATCACACTCACCCCTAGCTCAGACGAGGTGTTGCGACAGCCCCTTGAATCCGCCACGTGGTGACGTGGATGAGGCGCTCGTGATCTTCCGGTCGCGGCGGCCCCGGCCGCTCCGAGGGGCGGGCGGCCCGGGCCGTACCATCGTGCCCGCGCCGGCGTAGCTCAATCGGCAGAGCACTCGCCTTGTAAGCGAAAGGTCCGGGGTTCGATTCCCCGCGCCGGCTCCACGACCGACGTGTCGGCCGGCCACGGCGCACTGCCGTCTCGGCCCGACCGTGTCGAGTGGGCGAACCACATCGACGAGGTGTGTGACTGCTCTCGCCGGCGAAGAGAGTGCCGCTGTTCAGCGGATACCAAGACTATCCAGGAAATGGTATTGTGATGTTTTCCTGCGATAGCTTGCACGAATGGGTGCAGACGGTCGATCGGTCTCTTACCGCGATGCCGACGCGAAACTGCACGGCGAGATGTTCCGCCCGGCGAGGCAGACCAGCGGGTTGGGTGTCCTGGTCGTGCACGGCGGAGCCGGCCGCGACGAGCACGCCGACGACCGAGCCCGGCGCCTCGCGGCGCTCGGTCACGTCGCCTTCGCCTGCGATCTCTTCGGCGAGCGGATCGCCGGGGACCGGGAGCGGATCCTCCGCGAGATCGCCGCGCTGACCAACGATCCGGACCGGGCAGGTCGGCGAGCTGGAGCCGCACTCGAGGTGCTGGCCGCTCAATCCGGAGTCGAGCGGCTCGCCGCCGTCGGGTACTGCCTGGGCGGCACCATCGTCCTGGGCCTGGCTCGCGCAGGGGTCAGCGACCTCGGCGCGGTCGCCTCGATCCACGGTGGCCTGCGCACCACCACGCCCGCCACCCCGGGCTCGGTACGCGCCCGCGTGCTGGTCAGCCACGGCGGCGCGGACCCCTACGTGCCCGCCGAGGACGTCACCGCCTTCACCGCGGAGATGCTCGACGCCGCCGCCGACTGGCAACTGCTCGTGCACGCCGGCGCCCAGCACGGCTTCACCCACACCCACGCCGACCGACACCCCCACCCCGGCGTGGCCTACCACGCCGAGGCCGACGCCCACGCCTCGGCGGCACTCGCCGCGTTCCTGGCCGCCGACCGTTGAGCGGGGTGCGCACCAGGCGCCCCGATCGAGGCGGCACCTCCCTGCGCTGCGTCGTCGTCGACCTATCGGCGACGCGCCTGGTCGGCGGCACTTCCTCTGGGGTTGCCGACGCCGGTGTCCACGTAGGCCTTGAGGCTGCCGAGAAAGTGTGCCCAGCCCTGATGGCAGGTCTCGTAGCAGTCGAGCCCTACGTTCAGTCCGTGATGGCGGAAGAACATGTCGCAGGCCCCGTGGTTACCGATGCCGATGTCGAACACGATGGACGTTCCCTCCCAGTCGGGAAGGAAGGTGCAGACCAGGACGTCCCAGACAACCAGGATCGGGCGTGCGGTGTGCACACCGAGCAGCAGCGGCTGGTCCCACCCGAAGTCGAGCCTCAGTTGGCCACCCTCGGCGCCTGATCCCGATGTCGGTGTCCACCACGCCGTGAGTCCGGCGGGGTCGGTCAACGCCTCGACAACCTTCTCGGGTGGGCCGGCGAAGGTGAGGCTCGATGCGTAGTCGACGAATCGGGGCAGCGCAGTTCCGGTCATGCGACCATCTCCTCGGCGGAGCCGTTGTTGTTCTGTGGGGGCCGAGCCGGCAGGGGTCGTCACCTGATCGAGGGCAGCGAGTTCCCCGTCTCGACGATGGTCTTGAGATTGCTCAGGATCCACGACCAGCCGACGACGCTGGCGGCCGTGCGGGGCGAGTCACCGAGCTGGTCGTGCACCAGGGTCAGCTTGCACGCGCCGCCGGGTGCGGGCTCGACCTCCCAGGTGACCCGGCTCTCCGGTTCGGCGGCCATGGTTTCGTCGTAGAGGCTGCGCCAGGTGTGGACCATGCGTCGTGGCGGGTCCCATTCCAGAATCGTGTTGTCTCCCCACAGGGTCTGACCGTCGGGGGACCAGCTCCGCAGGCGACCGCCCGGCCCGTACGTCGCGTCGAGCCGCAGGCCGTGGAAGAAGCGCTCGACGGCGGCAGGCTCGGTGATTGCATCCCACACTTTCTCCGCCGGGGCGTTGATGTAGAGCACGTAGACCTGAGTCGCACCGGCCGCGGCGTAGGGCCGTTGCGTCGGCGCCACTCCCGGGTCGGCCGGTGTCTCGGTACTCGTGTCGTTGGTGGTCACGTCGTGCCCTCCAGTCGATCTCTGAGGTCCATCAGGACGTCGAGGGTCCGCGCCCGGTACTTGTCGATCCATCGGTCCGAGATCAGCCGGATGGGCACGGGGTTGAGGTAGTGCAGCTTGCGGCGACCGTCCTTGCGTGTCGCGACCAGTCCGGCCTGCTCCAGGACGCCGAGATGCTTCATGACCCCGAAGCGGGTGAGCTCCGGCACCTCGGCCTCGAGCTCTCCCAGCGTGCGACCGTCGCGCTCGAAGAGGCGGTCGAGCAACAGACGCCGCGTCGGGTCGGCAAGGGCCCGGAACACGTCGTCGTCCTGCACCCGGCCACATTAGGTGACTTGAAAGTCACGTGTCTACATGGTCACCTGTTTGCCATGGCGTTCAGCGGCGCCGGCTCCACGTCCGGGCAATGTCTCGGCTGCCAGGCTGAGCGGCATGCGCGAGGGTCGACGCAGCCGCACCGCCGAGTACATGGCCTTGTTCCGGGCCCTGGAGGACGGCCGGCCGGGCCGGTTGTTCGCCGATCCCCTGGCGGCGTCGTTCCTCGGTCCGCCGCTGCAGCAGGTCGCGGCGGCGGCCCGGCTGCCGCTCCTGCGCGCCCTCGTGCCCTGGGTGATCGACCGGCGCTACCCGGGACCCCGGCCGTCCGCCGTCGCCCGCACCAAGGTCCTCGACGACGCCGTCACCGCGGCCATCGACGGCGGCGTCGAGCAGCTGGTGATCCTCGGCGCGGGCTACGACAGCCGCGCCTACCGCCTGCCCGGGGCGGACCGGCTGCGGGTGTTCGAGGTCGACCACCCCGACACGCAGGTGGTCAAGCGCCGCGTCCTGGGGACGTCCCCGGCGCACGTGCGGTTCGTCGCCGTCGACTTCGACCGTGACGACCTGGCCGGCGCGCTCGACGCCGCCGGCTTCCGCCCCGGCCGGCCGACCTTCGTCCTCTGGGAGGGCGTCGCCAGCTACCTCACCCCGGAAGCCGTCGACGCCACCGTGCGCTGGGCCCACGACGCCACCGGGACGGGCAGCGATCTCGCCCTCACCTACGTCCACCACGGGCTGATCGACGGCACCGTGCACTTCCCGCACGCCCGGCCGTGGGTGGACTCGGTCGCCGCCGCCGGCGAGCCGTTCGTGTTCGGCTTCGACCCCGCCGAGCTACCGACCTACCTCCGCGAGCGCGGCTGGACGCTCCGCGAGGACCTGTCGACCACCGAGGCCCTGACCCGCCACGGGCTCGACCCGTCCGGCGTGCCCGCCTTCTACCGCATCGCCCTCGCGCACCACTGAGCTCACCCGCCCCAGAACGTGTCCAGCGCGGCCTGGTCGGAGTAGTGACCGCGGCCCTCGACGATGAGCCCGTCCTCGACGCGCAGCAGCTGACAGCCGGTCACGTCGAGCCGGCGGCCGCGGTGCTCGGCGGGTCGCGTGCTGCACGGCGACGACGAAGCGGTCGCCGGCGCAGACGTCGAGCAGCTCGTTGCGGAAGGTGCCGCCGGAGAGCGGTCCGAGCCTGGCGAGGAAGTCGTCTCGGATCGCGGGCCACCCGCGGTGGGTGCCGGCGACGGGGCTCGTCCCCGGCAGCACCCAGACCGCGTCCTGGGCGAAGCAGGCGGCGACGGCCTCGAGATCGCGGGCGGCCAGGGCGGCGTAGACACGGCGCACGACGTCGACGGCGGTGGGATCTCCCATGGCGAACCCCCGGAGGCGGGACGGGACCGGAGCCAGCGTCGTGAGGGGAGAGCCCGCGCGGCAAGGCACGATCCGAGCCGTGACCCTCGACGACGTCCGTGCCGCGATCGACCGCATCGACGACCAGATCGTCGCGCTCCTCGCCCAGCGCCAGCAGCAGGTGCACGCGGCCGCCCGCTTCAAGCAGGACGACGCGGCCGTGGAGGCGCCCGCACGCCGACGAGCCCTCATGGCCCGCCTGAACGACCGCGCGGTCGAGGAGGGCGTCGACCTCGAGGTCGTCACGGCGACTTGGACCGCGATGGTCGACGCCTTCATCGCCCTGGAGCGGCGCGACGTCCACGCGCGTCAGCAGCCGGAGTAGCGCACTCTAGGAACGCGCGCCCGTGCGCTCGGCGCCGATCCCGGCGAGGACCACCGCCACGACACCGAGCGCGGCGGACGGCGTCGGGACCTGGCCGAGGAACACGAGTCCGACCGCGAGGGCGATGGCCGGCTCGAGGCTCATCAGCGTGCCGAAGGCGGCGGTGGTCAGGCGGCGCAGGGCGAGCAGCTCGAGGCTGAACGGGATCACCGGCAGCAGCAGGGCGATGCCGAGACCGGCGAGCAGCACCGTCACGCCCAGGCCTCCCGGCGATACGCTGCCGAGCAGCCCCGGTCCGGCCACGAGGGCCGCGACGAGCCCGGCGACCGGCATCGACACGGCCAGCCCGGTGACGCCGGTGACCTCGTCGCCGACGCGCTGGGTCAGCAGGATGTAGCCGGCCCAGCAGGCCGCCGCGGCGAGGGCGAAGCCGACGCCGGCGGGGTCGAGGTCGGCGGCCCACGGGTGGGTCAGCAGGACGACGCCGACCGCGGCGAGCAGGGCCCAGCCGCGCGCCCTCCCGCGCCCGCGCACGACCGCGACCCCCAGCGGCCCGAGGAACTCCAGCGCGCTGGCCGTGCCGAGCGGGATGCGGGCGAGCGCCTCGGTGAACAGGATCGTCAGCCCGGCGGTCACGACGCCGAGCCCCACGCAGGCGGCCAGGCTCCGGCGCGTGAAGGCCGACGGCCGCGGGCGCACGACCAGCACCAGCAGAACGCCCGCCCAGAGGAGCCGCAGCGCGGCCGTCCCCGTCGACCCGATCGCGTCGAACAGCCACACCGAGCTCGCGAGCCCGACCTGGACGCAGAGCATCGAGCCCGTCGCCATCGCCACCCCGGTGCGGGCGGACGAGCGGGTGGGGGAGAGCGTCGATGCCGTCACGGCGACCAGTGAAGGCGGCGCCATCGTTCGCGTCCACGTGAGATTTCTTCACGCATCGTTCGCCGAAGCAGGACAATGGGAGTCGTGGACACCCGGCGCCTGCCCCACCTCGTCGAGTTCGCCCGGCACGGCTCGATGCGGGTCGTGGCCGACGTGCTGGGGACGAGCACGTCGGTGGTCTCCCAGCAGATCGCGGCGCTGGCCCGCGAGGTGGGGACGGCGCTCGTCGAGCCGGACGGGCGCCGGTCGCGGCTGACCCCGGCCGGGCGCCGCCTCGCCGATCACGCCCGCACGATCCTGGCCGACGTCGAGACCGCCCGGCTCGACCTCGACCCGGACGCCGAGCCGCGCGGGACCGTGCGCGTGGCGGGGTTCGCGACGGCGATCCGCCGGGCGCTGCTGCCGACCGTCGAGGCGCTGGCCCGCACCCACCCGCAGGTGCGCCTGACGATCCGGGAGTACGAGCCCGCCGAGGCCCACGCGATGCTCGTCGCCGACCAGATCGATCTCGCGCTGACCTACGACTACGACCTGGCGCCCGCCGTGCTCGACCCCGACCTGACGGCGACGTCGTTGTGGTCGACGTCGTGGGGCCTCGCCGTCCCGGCGGCGGAGGTCGCGCCGGAGGGCTACGAGAACGCCCTGGCCGTCGTCGACGCCTTCCGCGGGCAGCCCTGGATCGGCAACTCCCGCAACCAGGCCGACGAGCAGGTGCTGCGCACCCTCGCGTCGATGGCCGGGTTCCACCGCCACATGACCCACGAGGCGGACAGCCTCGAGCTGGTCGAGGACCTCGTGCTGGCCGGCCTCGGTGTCGGGCTCCTGCCCGCGGACCGGGCGGTGCGGCCGGGCATCTCCGTCGTCCCGCTGGCCTCGCCCGGCGTGCGCATGCGGGCGTACGCGGTGATCCGCCGCGGGCAGAGCGCGTGGCCGCCCCTGACGCTGGTGCTCGGGCAGGTCGCGGCGAGCCGGCTCCGGGCCCCGTGACGACGCCACCCGGGCGTGCCGACATCGCGCCTGGTCAGGGGGTACTGCCACCCACTCGGTGGACGTCGCGGTAGATCCGCTAACGGGGTCGCCGGGACACTCGACGTTCCTGGCGACGACCGAGACCTCCGCGGGGAGAGATTCAGATGATCGCCCAGACCCAGACCGCCGACATCGCCACCCTCGACGTGGCGGACCTGCCCGGCACGATCGTCGTCCCGCGTCCGCGGGCCGCCGCACCGGTGGCGCCGCTGCCGACGACGGTCCCGGCGCCCGCCGACGACCACGTCGAGCTGCTCGCCGCCGAGCTCCTCTCCTCGGCCGCCGTCGTGAACTGGGTCGGCCGCCTGACGCTGCTGCTCGCGCTGGGCCTCGTCGCCTGGTTGACGCTCCTGCCCTGAGACGCACGACCGCCCCGGGCGCTCGGAGGAGCGGCCGGGGCGACCGGTGCGCCGTTGATCAACGGGGACTTTCGGCGCCTAGAAGCAGCGAACAGCACGTTCGCTGCAACACCAGGCGCGCGCGACGTCTCAGGGCGTGATGACGACCTTCAGCGCCAGGTTCGCGGCGGCGTTGGCGAACACGTCGTAGGCCTCGTCGATCTGGCCGAACGTGAACCGGTGCGTCCCCATCTTCTCGGCCGGGATCCGCCCGGACGCGACCATCTTCAGCAGGGTCGGGATGGAGACGGTGTCGACCAGGCCCATGGTCAGGCTCACGTTGGAGATCCACATGTCCTGCATCGGCAGCTCGACCGGGGTGCCGTGGACGCCGATGTTGGCGATCGTGCCGCCGGGACGGACCAGCGACGCCGCGGTCAGCAGGGTCTCCGGGTAGCCGACGGCCTCGATGGCCACGTCGACCCCGAGCCCGTCGGTCAGCGAGACCACGTCGCTGACGGTCCCCGGCCCGACCTCGACGGTGTCGGTGGCGCCGAACTCGGTCGCCTTCTCCAGGCGGAACTTGTTCGAGTCGATCGCGATGACCTTCGACGCGCCCCACAGGCCCGTCGTCAGCACGGCGGACAGGCCGACGGCCCCGGCGCCGACGACGGCGACGGTGTGGCCGGGACGGACGCCGCCGGCGAGCACGCCGACCTCGTAGCCCGTGGGCAGCGAGTCGGCGAGGAAGATCGCCTGCTCGTCGGTGACCTCGGGCGGGACGGCGTACAGCGACGTGTCGGCGTAGGGGACGCGGACGAGCTCGGCCTGGGTGCCGTCGATGAGGTGGCCGAAGATCCATCCGATACCGCCGACGGTCTGGCAGTGCGAGGGGATGCCGCGCTGGCAGTACTCGCAGCGCCCGCACTTGGTGATCGCCGGGACCAGGACGCGGTCGCCGACCGAGAAGCCGCGCACGGCGTCGCCGACCGCGGTGACCGTGCCGACCGCCTCGTGGCCGAGGATGCGGCCGTCGGTCACGGCGGCCACGTCGCCCTGCAGGATGTGCAGGTCGGTGCCGCAGATGGTGGTGGTGTCGACCTTGACCACGACGTCGGTCGGCTCCTGGACCGTCGCGTCCGGGACGTCCTCCCAGGCCTTGCTGCCGGGGCCGTGGTACACCAGTGCCTTCATCCTGTGCCTCCGTCGGTTCGCTCCCGCGGTGGCCCGGCTGCTCCCCCGCGAGCCACCGCGTCCCGACGCTAGTGGCGTGGAGCACACCTGCCTGTCCCATCCTGGGACGTCCCGGTGATGCCGACGTCGGGTCCCGATGATCACTGACCCGGTACCGGGACAGGTGCGCCTCCGGCGCTCGAGAGCAGTGTCGTGCGATAGCCGTCCATACTGCTCACCTGCGCGCAGCGCACCTACGCGATGTAGCTGATCCCGAACGCGTCGATCTTGCGGTACAGCGAGGAGCGGGCGATGCCCAGCATGGCGGCGGCCTGGTAGCGGTTGCCCCGGGCCTCGTAGAGCGCCTGGATGATCGCGTCGGCCTGCGCGGTCTCCAGCATCGTCAGCCGCGGCGCCCGGCTCGCGAAGCAGAGGGCGGGCAGGTCGGGGGCCTGGACGACGCCGACGGGCTTGCGCGCCACGACGTAGCGCAGCACGTCCTCGAGCTCGTTGATGTTGCCCGGCCACGCGTACCCCTCGAGGACGCGGATGACCTGGTGCGACAGCCGCAGCGAGCGCCCGCCGGACAGCGAGTGCAGCACCTTGAGCGCGAGGTCGGCGAGCTCGTCGGTGCGGTGGCGCAGCGCGGGGATGCGGACGGTCTCGTGGAAGTGACGCAGGAGCAGGCCGTAGGGGCGCCCGGCGTCGACCGCGGTGGTGTCGAGGCACGCGACGACCACGACGTCGCCGGCGTGGGCGAGCAGCAGGCGCAGGGCCTCGTCGAGACGCCGGGCGGCCAGCGGGGCGACCGCCTGCAGCCCGCGCAGCACGACGAGGTGGGGGCGTCCCGGCGGGCGCCGCAGCAGGCGGGCGAGCGGGGCCGCGGCGCCGTCGTCGCCCTCGGCGGTGTCGACGTCGACGACGGTCACCGCGCCGTCGCGGTGCAGCCGGCCGAACTGCTCGACGACCAGCGTCCGCTTGCCGACCCCGGCCTCGCCGACGAGCACCTGGTGGCGCCGCTGCCCGAGGTTCGCCGCGAGCTCCTGGCGGGCGCGCAACGAGGGCGTGAGCAGGTCGCGGTTGGCGCGGACCCGGGCCTCGGCGTGCTCGTGGTCGGCGGCGGCCCCGCGCAGCGAGGCGGCGAAGTCGCGCCGCGCGGTGGGCGCGACGTGCGAGCCCTGCCGGCGGCGCGCCTCGGCCTCGCGGCGGGCGACGTCGTCGACGGCGGGCCCGGCGCCGACCGCACAGCCGACGAGGCGCCCGTCGTGGCGGATCTCCCGCACCGCGATCTCCGCGCCGGCGCCCGACGGGAGGTCGACGAGGTAGGGCTCCGCGGGGTGCTCGAGCGCCAGGCCCGCGAGCGCGACGTCGGCCAGGGCCTGCTGGTCGGCGGGCGGCAGGCGGCGCGCCCCGGCCCCGAGCACGACGTCCTCGCCGTCGGTGGCCACCACCCACGCCGCGCCGTCCGCCGCGCTCGCCGCGAGGGCGTCGTGCACGGCGAGGATCCGGCCCCGGCGCCCGGCACCGTCCCGGTCGGCGATCTCGGCGGCCAGCATCCGCACGAACGGCAGGTCGCGCCCGGCGCCGTCGGCGGCGTGGCGGACCACGACGACCGCGAGGTCCCCGGCCTCGCCGGCGTCCCCGCCCCGCGCGACCGGCGCCGCGGCGGCGGCGAGGACGGCGAGCTCGGGGTGCAGGTGCTCCGGGCCCTCGACGGCGAGCGCCCGCCCCTCGTGCAGCGCGAGCGTCGCCGCCGTCGTGCCCACGACGTCCTCGGCGTGCCGGTACCCGGGCGCGAGGCAGACCGCATCGAGGATCTCGGCGAGGGCCGGGTCGGTGTCGCGACGCAGGCGCACGACGCCGTCGCGGTCGACGACCAGCACCGAGGCGTCCAGCTCGGGATGACGCCCGGGCAGGCCGTCGAGCACCCGCGCCGCCGCGGCGGTCGAGGAGCCGCCGTCGAGGCCGGCGAAGCTCGCCCCCAGCCGCGCGGTGTCCACCCCCGCGGCGCGGGCGCGCTCCCACGAGGCGAGCACCTCGGGGCGCACATCCCCCGGCTCGACGGCGTCGCGACCGTGCCGCAGGTAGCGCCGCCGCGCGGCGTCCACCGCGCGCGCAGGGGCCACGCCCGGTGACGCTAGACCGGGCGGCGGGCCCGGGACAGGCCCGTGCGGGCGGTGTCGATCAGGGGCTCAGGCCCGCAGGGTGTCGCTGGGCGAGCAGCCGTAGCGCCGGCGGTAGGTCACCGAGAACCGGCCGGGGTGGGTGAAGTGCCAGCGCGCGGCGACGTCGGCGACGGTCGCCGTCCGCGGGTCGGCGGAGCGCAGCTCCTCGTGCGCCCGGGCGAGCCGGATCTCGCGCAGGTGGCCCAGCGGTGTCGTGCCCCGCCAGCGCCGGAAGGCCATCTGGAGCCCGCGGACACCCAGGCCCGCCACCTCCGCGACGTCGGTGACGTCGACGTCCTCGGCCGCGTGCTCCTCCAGGTAGGCGACGGCGCGGCGCAGCGTGGCGGGCTCGGGAGCGCGCGCCACCGGGCCGTACTCGGCGGCCGGCCCGAGCTCGGCGAGGATCTCCTCGGCCGTGGCGCCGACGGTCGTGCCCTCCTGGTCCGCGCGCTCGAGCAGGGTGTCGAACGCGACGTCCGTGGAGACCTGGTCCCGCCGCGCGAGCAGGGCGCGTGCCGCGACGACCGCGTCGTGGGCACGGGTGGCGGTCTCCCAGGCGCCGTGCTGCGGGTCCGCGAGCCGGAACGCGAGCAGCCGGTACGCGTGGCGCGCGATCTCGGTGGCCACGGCGCGCGCGGCCGGGTCGAACGCCCGGGCGGCGCCCGCCGCGAGCGCGAGCGTCGCCCCGCCGCCGCCGACCGGCACCGTGAGCACCGACATCGCGGCGTCGTGCCCCTCGTGGCCCCCGCGCAGCCCGGGCCAGCGACGGTCGGCGCCCACGTCGTCCACCATGATCGAGTGCCCCGAGCGGCTCGACGCCGTTCGCGGTCCCTGAGCCATCGCGTCGACGACCGTGTCGGGGAGGTCGCCGGCGGTTGCGGTGACGGTCGTCCCGGCGCGGACGGGGACCGCGATCTCCGCCCAGCACACGGCCGCGGTGACCCGCAGCGCGCGGCGGCACAGGAGGGCGATCTCCTCGACGGGGACGTCGCCGGCGGCGAGGCATCGCTCCGGCCGCGTGGCCTGGTCCCGTCGGCTGGTCTCCGGCACCGTCTCGTTCCGCCCGGCCAGCGTGAGTGTCCCCTCCTCGAGCGCCGCCGTCGCCGCCTGTGTCGATGAGGGGCGATCCGGCCCCATGGCAGTACCTACCTCTCGACGATCGGGCTCCGTCTTCCGGGCTAGCGACGCCTGGATCAGGGCCGACGGCGCCGCAGAGCGGCTGCCGAGTCAACCGACGAGACGCCCGATCCTAGCCGCTGCGCGGATCTCGTCCGCCGGCGACGGACCGTTACCCGCGGGCCGGCCGGGACCGGCCGTGGGCGGAGGCGCCGCCGATACGCTTGCGGGCATGCCGATCGGGACGGCCGCCGACGACGGCGTCGCACGCGTGCGACGGGCCGGCTGGCTGGTGACCGGGGCGGCACTCGTCGTCGCGGCGGCGACGCTGGTCGTGGTCGGGCTCGTCCCCCCGGGGCCGGGGCGCACGGCGAGCGTCGTCGTGGCCGTCGTGCTGGCCTTCGTCCTGGCCGCATGGCGTGCCGTGCGGGCCCGGCGCGACACGACCGGCGTCGACGGTCTGCGGCCGATCTCGAGCTGGCTCGCGGCCTTCGCGTGGGCGGTGACGGTGTTCTCGGCGCTCGTCGCCCTCGCCGATCCCACCCACGGCGGTCGGGCCGTGGTGGCCGGGCTGCTCGCGGGCTGCCTGCTGGTGCTCGTCGGACGCGCGGGGGAGCACGTCGGCACCCGGTCGTGAGGTCGGGGTGAGGGGGCGCGCAGCGCCCTGACCTGCGGTGGCCGTGCCGTCGCGTCGGTGTCACCCTGGGACGACCATGACCGACGCGCCCACCGACGCCGCCGACGACGAGGCCGGTGCCGACGAGAAGGTCGACGGGCGCGCGGCGCGCTGGGCGGGCCACCGGGAGGCCCGTCGCCTCGAGCTCGTCGACGCCGCGGTGGCGGCGATCGCCGAGCACGGTCCCGAGGTCACCACCGAGCAGATCGCCGAGCGGGCCGGGGTGTCGCGGCCCGGTCTCTACCGGCACTTCGACGGCCGCGACGACCTGCAGAGCGCGATCGCCGCACGCTCGGTGGAGCGGCTGGTCGCCGAGCTCGAGCCGGTGTGGCGGCCGTCCGGGCGGCCCTTCGACATGCTGGCCCGGGCGCTGCGGGCGCACCTGGGGTGGCTCGAGGCCAACGCGAACGTCTACCGCTACCTCAAGCGGACCTCGTTCGGCACCGGCGGGGAGTCGGCGACGACCAACGTGCGCGCCACCGTCGCCGGCCACGTCGCGGGGATGCTCGTCGACGGCTCCCTCGGTGCGGAGATCGCGCCGCCGGTGGCGCACCCGCTGGCGTTCGGGCTCGTGGGGATGGTCGACTCGGCGAGCGCCCACTGGCTCGACGAGCCGCACGGCGCCACCCGCGACGCGCTCGCGACCCAGCTCACGGAGTCCTGCTGGGCGGTCATCCGGGTCACGGTGGGGCCGGCGGTGGGGGCGTAGGACGGCCGCGGCCGTGACGGAGCCGTCATCCGCGCGACGGGACCCCCGACCGGGTGAGCCGTGGGGATGCGCGACGATGGAGGTCCCGCCGGAGAGAGGATCCGACGCATGGCGATGCGCCGCTCGTTCCCCACCGTCCTGTCCGACCGGCTGCCCGAGACCCGCGACTTCTACGTCGCGCTGCTCGGCTTCGAGGTCGCCTTCGACAGCGACTGGTACGTGGCGCTGACCCGCACCGACGGCGACGAGGTCCACGAGCTCGCGATCTGGGCCGTGGGCCACGAGCTGGTGCCGCCGCCGTACCGGGCCGACCCGGCCGGTGTGATCCTCACGTTCCTCGTCGACGACGTCGACTCCGTGCACGCCGAGGCGCGGCGCCTGCGCCTGCCGCTCGTCGCGCCGCCGCGCGACCTCTTCCACGGCCGGCGCCAGATGCTCGTCACCGACCCCAACGGCATGCTCGTGGAGATCTCCAGCCCGAGCACGCCGTCGCCCGCGTTCGCCGCCGAGCTCGGGCGCCGCGGCCGGGCCCCGGAGACCACCGGGTGACCGATCCCTCCGAGCCCGCCGCGCCCGACGGGCGGGATCGTGGGGCCAATCCGTTCACCGAGCTGCTCGGCGGCCCGGGCCAGGCGGTCGACGCGTCGGTGCCCGGCGTGGTGTTCGTCGCCGTCTGGCTGCTCACCGACGCGCTGGCCTGGGCCCAGCCGATCCTGGCCGGGGGCGTCGCGGCGGTCGTCGTGGCCGCCGGGGTCGCGCTGTGGCGGTGGCGCCGGGGCGAGCGGCCCCGGGCCGTGGCCGTCGGTCTGCTGCTGGCGGTCGGCGCGGCGCTGCTCGCGCTCTACACCGGGCGAGCGCAGGACTTCTTCCTCCCGCGGATCATCGCCAACGCCGGCAGCCTGGCGGCCTGGCTCGTCTCGATCGCGATCCGCTGGCCCCTGCTCGGGCTCGTCGTCGGCGCGCTCACGGGCCGTCCCACGCTGTGGCGGCGGGACCCGGACCTCGTGCGCGGCTACTGCCGCGCGAGCTGGGTGTGGGTGGCGCAGTACGCGGTGCGGGTCGTGGTCTTCACCGGTCTCTGGGCCGCCGACGAGGTGGTGGCGCTGGGCATCGCCCAGGTGGTGCTGACGTGGCCGCTCGTCGCGGTGTGCGTCGCGGCATCGTGGCCCCTCGTGCGTTCCGCCCTGCCTCCCGGGCACCCTGGTCCGCGGCACCCCGTCGTGCCCTCGTCCCGACCCGGTTTCTGACCGTCGTCACCCCCGTCCGGAGCAGCGTCTGGGCCGGACGGTGGAGACACAACTCGTCCCAGGGTGAAGGCCCTCACCGTCGGGCAACGGGGCACGATGGGCAGGCGTCGTCGGAGGTGGTCGGCGGGGGCGTCGAAACACCGTGGACGTCCCCGCCGACACACCAGACGGCGCTCCGTCGTGCCCGCCATCCCGCCATCCCGCCCGCCCGCCCCCGATCCGCGCCTCCCGGGAGCCATGTCACCCGCGAACCCCGAAGAGAAGTCCGAGAAAGCCACCGGCATCGGCCTGACCTTCCCGCAGATCATCGCCAGTGCGCTGGCCGCCGCGACCGCGGCGATCCTCGGGTCGTTCATGGGCGTGTTCGGCACGATCGGCGGTGCGGCGCTCGCGTCGATCGTCAGTACGGTCGGCTCGGCGCTGTACCAGAAGTCGCTCGAGGTCACCCGTGACCGGGTGAAGGAGCGCCTGGTCGTCGCCGGCCCCGGCGGCACGAAGGTCGCGAACGCGGTCAGCCGCGTCACCGGCGCGGCCCCGGCCGTCGCGCCGGGCCGTCCGGGCCGCCCGGGTGTCCCGCCGCAGGGTCAGCCCCGGCCGGGAATGCCCGGTCGACCGGCGGCCCCCGGCGTCCCCGGCGTCCCCGGCGACCCCGCCACCCGCGTCCAGCCGACGCGCGTCGCCGGGCCACCCACCCCCGGCCCGGGCGTCCCGGTTCCGCCCGGGCACCAGCAGCAGCGTCCCGGCACACCCCCCGGCGACCCGACGCGCCGCGTGCCCGGCCCGGTCGGCCCGCCGTCCGGACGTCCCGCGGACGGGCGGGTCGCCCTGCGCGCCGACGGGCTCGCCGACCCGACCCGCGTCCACCCGCGGGCGACGCCGCCCCCGCAGGACACCGCGGCGCGTCCCACCGCCTTCATCCCGCAGAGCCGCCAGACGGGGACGCCGCCCGGCGGCGGGCCGACGCAGATGATGGGTCCTGGCGGACCGGGCGGTCCCCCGCCCGGCGACGCGGTCACCCAGGTGGCCCCGCTGGAGCCGGAGCCCTCCGGGCGCCGGTTCACTCTCGCGGGTCTCGCGGTCGGCCTGAAGGGCCTGGGCTGGAAGACCTGGGTGACGCTCGGCGGCGTCGCCGCGAGCGTCTTCGTCATCGCCCTGCTCGCGTCGTTCGGCGTCGAGACCGCCGCCGGTCACCCGCTGTCCGGCGGAGCGAGCGGCACGTCGGTCGGCAGCATCTTCGGCCAGCAGACCGACACCAGCGACGCCACGACGACGCCGTCCGGCTCGTCGTCCACCGACGAGACGTCGGCGACCACGTCGTCGCGGCAGCAGGACGAGCAGAACGGCGCCGACACCCAGCAGCCCGGCACCGGCAACGACGGCGGCAGCACCACGACGTCGCGGTCGACGCAGTCGTCGCAGAGCGGCCTGGTGCCCAACCTCCTGCCGCGGGGCGGCAGCGGCTCCGGGGGTGCGTCCACCAACGGCTGAGATCCCGCCGTGCCATCCACCGACGGCCGGGCGGACGCCTTAGCGTTCGTCCGGCCGTCGGTGTGCGTGGCGGCTCCGAGGGTCCCGGGGGGTGTGCGGATGGGTCGGCGCGGCGTGCTCGTGCTGCTCCTGGTGCTGGCGGCCTCGGTCGCGGCCGCGCCGGTCCCGGCGTCCGCCGACACCCCCGCCGACCTGGCGCAGGTGAAGGAGCGGCTCGACGCGCTCGCCGAGCAGCGGGGCGCTCCGACCGCGGTCAGCGCCTGGTGGGTCGACGCGACGACCCGGACGGTCGTGCTCGCGCTCAACGCGTCGCCGCGCGACGGCCACGACGCCGAGTACGTGCGCGCCGCCCGCGACGTGGACCCCGCGGTCCGGGTGGTCGGCGGTGTCGCGGCCCCGGCGCCGCGCGCCGACCCGCCCGTCTACGACCTCGTCGGCGGCGACGCGATCCGGCTCAACGGGACCCGGTGCTCGATCGCGTTCTCCGCGACGGCCGTCACCGGCGAGCCCCGCGTGATCACGGCCGGGCACTGCACCAACCGCGGCGGCGACGTGCGCGGGGCCAACAACGCCCCCCTCGGGCCGGTGCGCTCGTCGGTCTTCGACCGCACGGGCGACTGGGGCGTCGTCGACGCGGGCCCGGGCTGGCGGGCCACCCCCTCGGTCGCGGCGGAGGGCTCCACCACGCGCTCGATCACCGGCACGGCCACCGCCACCGTCGGGGCGCCGGTCTGCCGCTCGGGATCGACGACGGGCTGGCGCTGCGGCACCGTCACCGCCGTCGACGTCACCGCCAACTACGCCGCGGGCCCCGTCGAGGGCCTCGTGCTCACCACCGCGTGCAGCGAGGGCGGCGACTCCGGCGGCCCCTTCGTGTCCGGCAGCTCGGCGCTCGGCCTGCTCTCCGGCGGCACGGGCGACTGCACCACCCCGGGCGGCACGAGCCTCTACCAGCCGATCGACGAGGTCCTGCGCACCGAGAACCTGCGGCTGGTGCCGTCGTCGTAGGTGGCCTTGAAGGGGGCAACGAACGCGCTGCTCGCTGCTTCTAGGCGCGCGAAGTCCCCGTTCGCTCGCGTCGGAGACGCTCGCGCAGGGCCCGGGCGGCGCCTTCCGGGTCGTCGGCGTCGGTGATCGCGCGGACGACGACGACGCGCGTGGCGCCGGCCGCGAGGACGTCGTCGAGGCGGTCGTGGTCGATGCCGCCGATCGCGAACCAGGGGCGGGCGGTGCCGGCGGCGGCGGTCGCGCGGACGAGGTCGAGGCCGGGCGCCGGGCGGCCCGGCTTGGTCGGCGTCGGCCAGCACGGGCCGGTGCAGAAGTAGTCGGCGCCCACCTCGACCGCCCCCGCGGCCGCCTGGGCCTCGTCGTGGGTCGAGCGGCCGATCAGCACGTCGTCGCCGACGACGCGACGGGCCCACGGTACCGGGAGGTCGTCCTGGCCGAGGTGCAGCACGTCGGCGTCGGCGGCCAGGGCGAGGTCGGCCCGGTCGTTCACGGCGAGCAGCGCCCCGTGACGGCGCGCGGCCTGGGCGAGGACCTCCAGGGCGGCGAGCTCCTGGCGCGCCTCGAGCCCCTTCTCGCGCAGCTGGATGACGTCCACCCCGCCGCGCAGGGCGGCGTCGGCGAAGTCGGCGAGGTCGCCGCGGTCCGCCCGTGAGTCGGTGCACAGGTAGAGCCGGGCGTCCTGCAGGCGGGTCCGGCGGTCGATGCGCGTGGGGCTCGGTGCACTCACCGTCACGACGCTAGCGCGTAGCGTCGGACGCCGTGTCGGACCGGCTGGTCGTGGTGGGCGCGGGCGCGGTGGGCTCCGCGGTCGCGTGGGCGGCGGCGCGCGAGCGGCTCGCCGCGGAGGTCGTGCTCGTCGACCCCGACCCGGGGTCGGGGGCCTCGCGGGTGGCCGGAGGCATGCTCGCGCCGATCAGCGAGGCCTGGCCCGGCGAGCGCGAGGTCCTCGAGCTGGGCGCGGCGTCGCTGGAGCGGTGGCCGGGGTTCGCCGCGGCGGTGGCGTCCGACGCGGACCTCCCGGTGGGGCTGCGCCGCGAGGGCACGCTGCAGGTCGCCGTCGACTCCGCCGACGTCGCCGACCTCGACCGCGTCGCCGAGCACCTGCGGGCCTGGGGCCGGCCCGTGGAGCGACTCACCGGCCGCGAGCTCCGGCATCGCGAGCCCGCGCTCGGTCCGGGGGTGCGCGCCGGGCTGGCCGTGCCCGACGACCTCGCCGTCGACAACCGCGTCCTGCTCGACGCGCTGGGCGCGGCGTGCCGGGCCCGGGGTGTCGTGGTCGACCGCCGCCGGGTCGACCGGGTGGTCGACGACGGGGTGCGGGTCACGGGGGTCGCCGTGGACGGGTCCCAGGTGCTCGAGGCGGACCGCGTGGTGGTCGCGGCGGGCGCCTGGTCCGGGGCGCTGCACCCCGTCCTCGACGGCCGGGTGCGCCCGGTCAAGGGGGAGATCCTGCGCGTGCGGGCGCGGCGCTCGTCGCTGCCGCCGCCGTCGCGGACGGTGCGGGCGTCGGTGAGCGGGCGCCCGGTGTACGCGGTGCCGCGCGACGGCGGCCGGCTGGTGGTCGGCGCGACGCAGTACGAGGCCGGCTTCGATCCGGACGTGCTGGTCGGCGGGGTGCGCGACCTGATCGGCGACGTCGAGCGCGTCCTGCCCGGGGTCGCCGACTACGCGCTCGACGAGTCCGCCGCGTCCTTCCGGCCGGGCACCGACGACAACCTCCCGGTGCTCGGGGCCGTCGGCCCGTCGGGGCTCTTCGCGGCGACCGGGCACGGGCGCAACGGGATGCTGCTGGTGGCGGTGACCGTCGACGCGCTGACTGCGGCCCTGCGCGGCGACCCGCTGCCCGGGGCCGCGAGCGCGGCGGCCGCCGACCGATCGACGGTCGCTCCCGGCTGACGTCGCCGCGTACGGTGGAAACCGGACACCACGGGAGCCCGGGAGGGCTGAGAGGGGGCCGTTCGGGCCCCGACCGTCGAACCTGATCCGGGTCATGCCGGCGCAGGGAGGGGAGGCGCGGACGATGACCACCGTCTGGCTCAACGACGAGTCCCGCGAGGTCGGGGTGGGCACGACCGTCGCCGCCCTCATGGCCGAACACGGGGTGCCCGAGCGCGGTGTCGCGGTGGCCGTCGACGGCGCCGTCGTCCCCCGCGCCGCCTGGGCGACCGTGCAGCTGATCGAGGGCACCCGGGTCGAGGTGCTCACCGCGGTGCAGGGGGGCTGATCCGATGGATCCGCTGGTGATCGGTGGGCGCAAGTTCTCGTCGCGCCTGGTCATGGGGACGGGGGGCGCCTCCGGGCTGGCGGTGCTCGAGCGCGCGCTCGTCGCCTCGGGCACCGAGCTCACGACCGTGGCGATGCGTCGTCTCGACGCCGGCGGCGGGCCCGGCGTGCTCGCGCTGCTCGAGCGCCTGGGCATCGAGGCCCTGCCCAACACGGCGGGCTGCCGCACCGCGGCCGAGGCCGTGCACACCGCCCGGATGGCCCGCGAGGCGCTGGGGACCGACCTGGTGAAGCTCGAGGTCGTCGCCGACGAGCGCACCCTGCTGCCCGACCCGATCGAGCTGCTCGACGCCGCGGAGCAGCTCGTCGACGACGGCTTCACCGTGCTGCCCTACACCAACGACGACCCCGTGCTCGCGTCGAAGCTCGCCCACGCCGGGTGCGCCGCGGTGATGCCGCTCGGGGCGCCGATCGGCACCGGGCTGGGCATCCGCAACCCGCACAACATCGAGATGATCACGTCGGCGGCGACGGTGCCCGTGGTGCTCGACGCCGGGATCGGCACGGCGTCGGAAGCCGCGCAGGCGATGGAGCTGGGGTGCGACGCGGTCCTGCTCGCGACCGCCGTCACCCGCGCCTCCGATCCCGAGATGATGGCGACGGCCATGCGCCTGGGCGTCGAAGCGGGCCGTGCGGCGCGCGGCGCGGGCCGCATCCCCCGCCGCTGGTGGGCGCAGGCCTCGAGCCCGCACGTGGACTAGCGGGGACGCACACGGGGTGCGTGGCGCACACGGGGTGTGCGAGCAATGCGGCTTTCCTGGCGTGTGACGCCAGGATCGCCACATGCTCGCTCGCGCGACACGCCGCCGGGGTGCTCAGCGTGGTGTCCACGCTGACGGTCGACGTCAGGAGATCCGCCGGCTCGCCTCGATGCCGGCGACCGCCAGACGTCCGGCTGCGTGCATCGGCTCGGTGGAGCACAGGGCGCGGCACAGGACGAAGGCCCCCTCGAGCGCACTGAGGATGCCGAACGCGCGGTCGCGGTCGCCGGCGAGGCGCTCGGTGAGTGCGTCGGTCCAGGCCGTGAAGACCTCCGCGGTCACCAGTCGCAGGATCTCGTCGGTGCTCGCGACCTCGAGGGCGACGGTGGCGATGGGGCAGGCGTCGGCGTAGTCGGTCGCCTCGAGCGTCTCCGCGGCGCCGGTGAAGACGGCGCGGACGGACTCGGCCGTGGTCGCCTGCTCGTCGTAGGCCGCGAGGACGAGCGCCTGGAAGAAGGCGCCGCTGGCGCGGATGACCTCGCCCGCCAGCTGCTGCTTCCCCCCGGGGAAGTGGTGGTAGAGCGAGCCGAAGGGGGCGTCCGCCTCCGCGACGACGGCCTTGAGCCCGGTGCCGGTGTAGCCCTGGCGCCGGAAGAGCTCGGCGGTCGCGACGAGGATCCGGTCGCGGGTCGGGGCCTTGTCCACAGCTCGCATCCTATGCTCTGCTGTCACTAGAGCGTTCTACCTAGAACGATCTCTCGACGAGGGGTGAGCGGCATGCGGGGAATGCTGATCGGGATCGCGGCGGGGCTGGGCGCACGGGCACTGGTGCCGGTGGCGCTGCGCGCGAAGTTCCGCGGGGACGTCGCGAAGCTCAACGCCGGCGACCCGTCGTCGCTGCTCACGGCCTACGCCGACGACGCCGTGCTGCACTTCCCGCAGGGCGACCACCGCTTCGCCGGGCCCTGGCGCGGCAAACCCGCGATCGAGCGGTTCCTGCGCACGTTCGTCGCCTCGCGCGTGCAGGGGCAGCTGCGCGACATCGCGATCAGCGGGCCGCCGTGGGCGATGACGCTGTGGGTGCGCTTCGACGACCACGCCGACGCCCAGGACGGCACGCGCCTCTACGAGAACCGCGCGGTGCTGGTGCTGCGCACGCGCTGGGGCCGCGTCGTCGACCACGAGGACTTCTTCACCGACACCGAGCGCATCGGGGCCTTCGACCGCGCGCTGGCGGAGAGGGAAGTGCTCGCTGCCGTGCGGTGATCGTGGCGGACTTCCTGACCCTATCGGCGTGCTGTATCGGTCGTCAGCAAGTGGACGCCAAGCTGGCTGCCCGCCGGCGTGTCGTCGCGGCGAGCGTGTGGCGATCCTGGCGTCACGTGCCAGGAAAGCCGCATTGCTCGCACACCGGGTGTGCGAGACGGGACCGCGCGAGGGTCAGGAGCCGAGGGCGACGGGGAGGGCGTCGACGCCGTAGACGATCGAGGTCGTGCGGAACGGCTGGTCGTCGAGGGTGCCGGCGTCGGGCGCCAGGCGGAGCTCCGGGAAGCGGCGCAGCAGCGCCGGGTAGGCCGTGCGTAGCTCCATGCGGGCCAGTTCGGCGCCGATGCAGCGGTGGATGCCGTGCCCGAACGCGAGGTGCGGCGTGGGGGGCCGGCGGGGGTCGAAGCGCTCGGGGTCGTCGACCAGGCGCGGGTCGCGGTCGGCGCCCGAGAGCGACACGAGCAGCCCGTCGCCCTTGCTGATCGCGACGCCGCCGAGGGTCATGTCCTCGGTCGCGAAACGCGGGAACGCGATCTGGACGACGGTCAGGTAGCGCAGCAGCTCCTCGACGAACCCGTTGACGGCGCCGGGCTCGTCGCGCACCAGGGCAAAGCTCTCGGGGTCGCGCAGCAGCACCATCGCCCCGAGCGCCAGCATCGACGCCGAGGTCTCCAGGCCGCCGGTGAGCAGGCCGTCCGCGAGCTCGGCGAGCTCGTCGTCGCCCAGCTCGTCGCCGTGGTCGCGGATGAGCTGGCCGAGCAGGCCCTCGCCGGGCTCGACGCGCTGGCGCGCGACCACGCCGCGCAGGTACTGCAGCGAGCCGGAGATGTTGTCGAACACCGCGCCCGCCCCGCCGAAGAGGTCGAACCGGGCGGTGGAGAGCGCCTGGAACTCGTCGCGCTCCTCGTAGGGGATCCCGAGCAGCTCGCAGATCGTCAGCGAGGGGATCGGCGTCGCGAAGTCCCGGACCAGGTCCACGGGCTCGCCCGCCGCGGCCAGCTCGGTCATGGCGTCGAGGCGGCCCTCGACGATCTCGGTGATCCGCGGTCCGAGCCGGGCCAGGCGCCGGATCGTGAACTCGGGGGTCAGCAGCCGGCGCAGCCGCGTGTGCTCCGGCGGGTCGGTGAACCCGAGCCCGCCGGGGTTCTGGCCGTCGGTGACGCCGGCCTGCCCCACGAGGTGGCCGAAGTCGTTGGAGAGCCCGCGCGTGCGCCCGAGGACGGCGCGCGCCTCCTCGTGCCCCGTGATCAGCCAGGCGGTGACGCCGAAGGGCAGCGGGAAGTGCCGGACGGGCGCGTCCTCGCGGGCCTCGCGCAACCCGGCCACCGGGTCGAGGCCGTCGCGACGCAGCGGCATGAGGGCGTGGTCGGGCAGCAGCGTCACGGGGTCGAGGCCACGACGGCTACGCCACGCGAGGTACTTCCGCGCCGTCCAGCCCACGACCCGTGACCGCAGTGCGGCCAGCCGTGAACGGTCCACCACCGTGTCCACTCTGCCCTCCCCGCGTTCGACGACGCCGACCGGGGGCCGAGGCTAGGACGTCTGAGGGTCCGATGGACCCGGAGGTGGGGGTGTGTCACCCCACCGTTCGTCGGGGTCGACCCGGGGGAGTCCCCCGGGTGGTGTCTCGGCGGTGTCGACGGCTGCGTCGATGGCTGGGTCGTCCGTTTCGTCCGGATGTGACGGTACGCGGGGGGACAACCCGCGCACGACGGTCGGGCCCCGCAGGCCGAGGCGCCCGAGCTCGAGCTCCGCGAGGCGGGAGAGCACGTGGGGATCCCCGCGCCGCCAGCCCGCCGCCGCGCCGCCCGGCACGGCCCGGGACAGCCGCCGCGGCGAGCCGTGGGCCAGGGCGCGCAGGGCCAGGAGGTCGGCGTCGTCGGTGCCCGCCCGCAGGCCGTCGCGCAGCACGAGGACCGCGCGCGCGGCGAGCATCCACCGCACCCGCAGCGTCACCCACGTCGCGAGTACCGGGACGAGCGCGAGGATCACGAGCAGCCACGCGAGCCCGGAGGCCAGCGCCTCGACCGCGGCCACCTCCTGCTCACCGGCCGCGACCAGGGAGTCGCCCGCGCCGGTGCCGCTCGAGAGCGCGCGGGCGAGGTCGTCACCGACGAACGGCACCCCGGAGGCGGTCTCGGCGGCGCCCGCGAACGTGTCGCGGACGTTCTGGCCCGCCCCGCCGAGCTGCCGGCCGGGCCCCTGGAGCGCGAGCACGGTGTCGTGCAGCACCACCGCCAGCGAGACGACCACGGCCACCCACGTCAGGACGGCCACGTCCGCGACGAACTGGCGCGCGCGCCGCCGCGGGCGCTCGGCGTACACCGGCCACCGGGCCCGTCCGCGGGCCAGGACGGGCAGCGGTTCGGCGTCGCGGGGCACGGCCGGTGTGTGCCCCCGGACCGCGGGAGACACACCCCGACCCGCAGCGTGACAACGGACGTGCAAGACATCACCCGGACGGCCCAGTGGCCGGTCAGTCGACGACAAGTGGACGACAAGAGGTGACGGTCAGGCTGGGCGCATCCGACGCAGAGACCGCGCGATCCCCGAGAACCAGGAGCCCAGCGTGACCCTCGCCCCGCCGTCCCCGACCCCGGGAGGACCCGCGCCCGAGGAGCCCGCCACGGCCGGCGACGTCGCGCCGTCCGGCCTGGTCCCGTTCGACGTCGTCGACCGCGTGACGCTGCGGGACGTCGCTCGACTCGCCCGGTTCGCCGACGGCCTCGCCGCGGGCACCGTCGCGGTGACCGAGCGCCGGGCGCTGGCGGTGGCCGAGCGGATCGAGCGGGTGTGCGAGGAGATCCACCACCGCCACGACGCCGAGGAGACCCTGCTGTGGCCGCTGCTGGAGCGGCACGCCGGGCGGGCCCTGGACCTCTCGGGCCTGCGTGACGACCACCTCGCCCTGCGCGGGCTGCTGGGCGAGGTCCGCCGCCTCGCCCGCGGCGTGCTCGCGGCCCTGCTCCAGCGCCCGACCGCCCTGGCCACCGCCGAGGACTTCGTCCGCATGCGCACGCTCGCGCGCCGTCTCGCCGAGCTGACCGACCTGCTCGACGAGCACCTGCGCGACTCGGCCCGCGAGCTCACCGACGCCGTCGCGGCGGTGCCGAAGGACGCGTGGCGCCGCGCGACCCGCGCCCTGTTCGCCACCGCCCCGGACCGCGCGTTCACCGCCGTGCGCGCCCGCGAGGCCGCGACGCCCGACGAGGCACGTCCCCTCGCCGCCGCCCTGGGCCGCGGCATCGCCGGTCCCTTCACGCGTCGCGCCGTGCGCCGCCACGACCGGCTGGTGTTCGGGGAGTAGCGCACCTCACCGGTGCGCGTCGACCGCCCACAGGGGCGAGACCGGGCCGACGCCGGCGCCGAGGGGGTAGGACTCGGCGACGGCGCGGCGGATGTAGCGCTCGGCGGACGCCACGGCGTCGGGCATCGCGAGGCCCCGGGCGAGCGCGGCGCAGGTCGCGCTGGCCAGGGCGTCGCCCGCGCCGTGGACGTGCGGGGTGTTGATCCGCGGCCCGCCGAACTCCCAGGTCTGCTCGCCGTCGAAGAGAAGGTCGATCACTTCCGGCGAGCCGCGCAGGTGCCCGCCCTTGATCAGCACGTACCGCGGGCCCATCGCGTGCACCGCCGCCGCGGCCTCCCGCGCGCTCGTGGCGTCGGTGACGGTGATGCCGGCGAGCAGGCGGACCTCGTCGAGGTTGGGGGTGGCGAGGGCGGCGCGGGGGAACAGCCGGGTCCGGATCGCCTCCATCGCGTCCTCGGCCAGCAGCGGGTCGCCGCGCATCGACGCCGCGACGGGGTCGACGACGAAGGGCACGGCATCGTGGGAGCGGCCGATCCCGACGTCGTCGACGACGTCGGCGACCGCGTCGATGATCTCCCGTGTCGCGAGCATCCCGGTCTTGGCGGCGCCGACGCCGATGTCGGTGACGACGGCCCGGACCTGCGCGGCGACGGTGTCCGGCGGTACGAGGTGCACCCCGGAGACGCCGAGCGAGTTCTGCACGGTCACGGCCGTGACCGCGACGCACCCGTGCACGCCGCACGCCGTCATCGCCCGCAGGTCGGCCTCGAGCCCGGCGGCGCCGCCCGAGTCGGAACCGGCGATCGTCAGCGCGCGCGGTGGGGTCTCGGCCATCGCGCCATCATCGCCGTCGTCCCACGTGAGCAGTTGGCGCCCCCGGAGGGGCGCCAACTGCTCACGTACCTTCCCAGGCCGCCACCGACCACAGGGCCGACACGGGGCCGTGGCCGGCGCCGAGGGGGTAGGCGTGCTCGACGGCGCGGGTGATGTACGCCTTGCCGAGCGCGACGGCGTCGACCAGCGCCAGGCCCCGCGCCAGCCCGGCCGTGATCGCCGAGGCCAGCGAGTCGCCGCCGCCGTGGCTGTGCTTCGTCTCCCGGCGCGGCGAGGAGAACACGTGCTCGGTGCCGTCGGCGGTGAGCAGGAGGTCCCGCACCTCGGGGGAGCCCTCCAGGTGCCCGCCCTTGACCAGCGCCGCGCCGGCCCCGAGCCCGACCAGCGCCCGGCCCGCCTCGCGCGCGGAGTCGTCGTCGACGACGTCCACGCCGACGAGCAGGCGGACCTCGTCGAGGTTGGGTGTGACGAGGGTGGCGCGCGGGATGAGCTCGCCCCGCACCGTGTCCAGCGCGTCGGGGGCCAGCAGCGGGTGGCCGTGCATCGACGCCGCCACGGGGTCGACGACGAACGGGATGCGCGTGCCGAGCCCCACCTCGTCGCCCGCCGCGACGACCGCGGTGATGATGTCGGTCGAGGCGAGCATGCCGGTCTTCGCCGCGTCGATCCCCATGTCGCCGGCGACCGTGCGGATCTGGTCGGCGACGACCTCGGGCGGGATCGCGTGGAAGCCGGAAACCCCGACGGAGTTCTGGACGGTCACGGCGGCGACCGCGACCGCGCCGTGCACCCCGCACGCGGTGAACGCGCGGACGTCGGCGGTGATCCCGGCCCCGCCGCCCGAGTCGGTGCCGGCGATCGCGAGCGCGACGGGCGGGCTGTCCATGGTCGTTCCTCCCAGGCCGGCACGACCCGGCCGGTCCAGCGGTCGGCACATGACGTGCCCTCTCAGCCCTCCCGGGCTCCCGCGTCCTCGATCGGCGCGGACGCTAACCGCGCGCCTCGACCGCCAGCAACCCGCGCTCCGCGTCGACCTGCGCCCGCCACGGCCCCTCGTCGCCGACGACGGCGGCGGCGCCCGCCAGGTGCGCCGCGACCACGTCGTCGCCGTGCCCCAGCACCCGCGCCAGCCGCGCGAGCACCAGGTCGATCGGGGCGAACGCGAGGATCCCCGTCACCGACAGCCCCCAGCGGCCCGCGAACGGGGCGAGCGCGGCGTACGCGTCTGCCCCGCGCTCTCGGTCCCCGAGACGGGCCGCGACGAGACCCTGCACCGTGAGCAGCCCGCCCCAGCTCCAGTCCCGCGGCACCGGCAGGCCCTGCGCCCACACCGCGCGGGCCTCCTCCTCCCGCCCGGCGTCGAGCAGCGCGAGCGCGAGGAGGTCGTGGACGTAACGGGGGAACGCGGCGTCGATCTCGCGCAGCGCCGGCAACGTCGGGGCGGTGTCGCCGCGGGCCAGCGCGAGCGTGAACCGGGCGACCTCGACGAGCACGACGGCGTGCGGCACCCCGGCCGCGGCCAGCCGCCGGCCCTCCTCGGCGTAGGTCGCCGCGGCGGCCTCGGTCCGACCCGCGGTGAGCGCCAGCATCGCGTCGTGCAGGCCGACGAAGGCGAGCGTCATCTCCAGCTGCCCGTCGGTGGCCGCGGCGAGCGCGGCATCGGCCTGGCGGTGGGCCTCGGCGAGGTCGTCGCGGACGACGGCCGCGCAGAACAGCACGTGGTGGGCCTCGGCGCGGTGGTCGGTGTGCCCGCCGGCCCGGGCGACGGCGAGCATCTCCTGCCCGACCGGCTCGATCCGGTCCCACCACTCGGGCTGCGAGTTCACGAGGAAGACCGTGTTGAGCGCGCTGCAGTGCAGCCGGGAGTGACCGAGCGCCCGCGCCCGGTCCAGCGCCTCGGCGGCGAGGGCCGCGGCGCGGGCGGGCTGGAGGAACTCGATCTCGCGGGCCAGGGCGAGCAGCAGCCGCGCGTGGGTCACGGCGTCGGGGCGCCAGCCGTCGGGACGGGCGGGATCGAGCAGCTCGTCGAGGACGGGGGCCAGCCGCCCGCCGGTACCCCGGACGGGCCACGGCATGGGGGCGTCGAGGCTGGTCAGGGCCCGCGCGACGAGGGACGGGTCGCCGCTCGCGCGAGCCGCGTCGACCGCGGCGCCGCGCTCGGCGTGGGCGTGCTCCCCGGCCCCGGACGCGGCGAGGGCGGCGACGAGGTCGCAGCGCAGCGCCACGACGGCGGGCGCCTCGGGACCGCCCGCCACCCGGGCCAGCGCGCCCCGGCACAGCGCCACGGCCGCCCGGAACGCGCCGCGGGCCATCGCCGCCTCGGTGGCGGCCGCGACGTGGGCGAGCACGCGCTCCCCGGCGACGCGGTCGCCGGCGGCCAGCGCGTGGCGCGCCAGCTCCGCGGGCCCGGCGCCGTGGCGCTCGAGGACGTCGAGGAGCAGCGCGTGGCGGCGGGCCCGCCGCAGGCGCGGGACCTCGTCGGCGACGACCGCGCGCCACAGGTCGTGGCTGAAGCGCACCACCCGCGCGCCCTCGTCGTCGACGAGGACACCGGCGGCCACCGCGGACTCGAGGCCGTCGAGGACCTCGTCCTCGGTGCCCTCCCCGGGCGAGACCTCCGCCTGCACCGCCACCACGACGTCGACCTGCGCCGAGCGTCCCAGCAGCGCCACGTGGGCGAGCACCGCGCGCGAGCGCCCGGGCAGCTCCCGCAGGCGGCGACGCAGCACGTCGCGGACCCCGGCCGGCACCGCGCCCTCCCCGTGCGGTCCGGCCGTCGCCGCGAGGCGGGCGACCTCGCGGACGAACAGCGGGTTGCCGCCGGTCCGGTCGGTCACCGCGGCGGCCGCGGCGGTGTCGGTGCGCAGGCCGTGCCGCGCCATCAGCGCGCCGACGGCGTCGACGTCGAGTCCCCCGAGCGCGAGGCGGTCGGCGACGACCGTGGCCAGGGCCGCCCAGGTCGCCGTGAGGGCGGCCGGGTCCTCCTCGGTGCGGTGGGTGCCGACGACGAGCAGCCCCGCGTCCGCGCCGGTCGCGACCATGCGCAAGAGGCGCAGGGTCTCGTCGTCGGCGCGGTGCAGGTCGTCGAGGGTGATCAGCACCGGGGCGCGCCCCGCGAGGGCGTCCAGCACGGCGCGGCCGCGAGCGAAGGGGGTGGCGGGGTCGCCGTCGGCCGTGAGCGCGCGGAGGATCTCGGTCCATGGCCAGGCGACCGGTGCGCCGTCGACCTCGGGGCAGCGCCCGCGCGCCACCGTCCAGCCCTCGGCGATGCGTCGGTCGGCGAGCGCGTCCACGAGCGTGGTCTTGCCCGAGCCCGCCTCCCCGGCGACGAGCACGAGCTCGACCGCGCCGCCGGCGACGCGCGCCGACGCCGCGTCGAGCCGGGCGAGCTCGGCGTCACGGCCGAGCGGGATCTCCGCCGGCGTTCCCGACGATGCGGACGTCGGGGTGGCGGTAGGTCGTGCCTCCGGCGTCAGCACCGCGGTCTCCAGGCGGACCAGTGCCGGCCCGGGGTCGAGCCCCAGCTCGTCGCGCAGGCGCGCGCGGGTCCGGCGCAGCAGGTCGAGGGCCTCCGGGGCCCGGCCGCCGCGGTGCAGCGCCGTCGCGAGCAGGCGCACGCCCTCCTCGCGCAGCGGGTGCTCGCGGACGTGACCCTCGAGGGCGGGGACGACGTCGAGGTGGGCGCCGAGGGCGAGCTCGGCGGCGGCGAGGCGTTCGCGAGCGGTGAGGAGGAGCTCGGCGAGGCGCGCGCACTCGGCCTGCGCCCAGCGCAGGTGCAGGAACTCGGCGTAGGCCGGGCCGCGCCAGAGCGCCAGCGCGGTCCGCAGGGTCGCCGCGGCCGCCGCCGGCGGTTCCTCGCGGGCCCGGGCGACGAGCGCGGTGACGCGGGTGGCGTCGAGCGCCTCCGGGTCGTCGAGACGCAGCGCGTAGCCGGGCGGGGCGGAGACGAGCACCCGGGCGGGCGTCCGCGGTGCCCGGGCCGGTTCGAGGGCCCGGCGCAGGTGCGAGACGTGGGCCTGCAGGACGCCGAGCGCGCCCCGGGTGGGCACGCCCTCGGCGAGGTCGTCGAGCAGGCGATCGGTGGCGACGACCTCGCCCGCGGCCAGGGCGAGACGCGCGATCACCGCGCGCCGTCCCGGCCCGCCGAGGTCCACGGGCGCGCCGTCGACGGTCACGGACAGCGGGCCCAGCACCCCGATCGCGACGGTCACCGCGCGCGGCTCCGACGTACTCCCATCGGCCGAGCGTAGGTCGTGCCTCCGGCCCTCGGCACCCTGGACCGGGCGGGTGAGCGGGGTCTCAGGCGTCCGCGAGCTCCGAGGGCACGGCGATGACGTCGACCATCGCGGAGCCCCGCAGGACCGTCACCGGCATCTGCCGCCCGATCGAGGTCGCGAACAGTCGCCGCTGCAGGCCCTGGGCGTCGCTCACCGGCTCGCGGTCGGCGGAGACCACGAGGTCGCCGGCGTGCAGCCCCGCCCGCGCGGCCGGGCTGCCGGGCACCACCTCGGCCACGCGCAGGCCCCGCGGGCGCCCGAGGCGGGTGGCGATGTCGGCCGGCAGCGGCGCCGGGGCCCCGACGAGCCCGAGGTAGCCGCGGCGGACCCGGCCCTCGGCCCGCAGGGTGTCGAGGATGCGGCGCGTGGTCGCGGTGACCGGGACGGCGAGCCCCACGCCCACCCCGGCGACGGCGGTGTTGATGCCGACGACGCGGCCCGACGCGTCGGCCAACGCGCCGCCGGAGTTGCCGGGGTTCAGCGCGGCGTCGGTCTGGATCACGTCCTCGACGACCCGGCTGGCCGACCCGCTGCGCACCGGCAGCGCCCGCCCGAGCCCGCTGACCACCCCGGCCGTCACCGACCCCGCGAGCCCCAGCGGGTTCCCGACGGCCACGACGAGCTGGCCCACGACCAGACCGCCCGCGTCGCCGAGCTCGAGCGCGGGCGGCGTCGGGTCGGGCGTGACGAGCACGGCGAGGTCGGAGAGCGGGTCGGTGCCGCGCACCGTGACCCGGCCCTCGGTGCCGTCGGCGTAGGCCACGGACCCGGTTGCGCTCTGGCCGACCACGTGCGCGTTCGTCACCAGGACGCCGTGGTCGACGACCACCGCCGACCCGCTGCCCCGACCCGCGCGCACCGCGGCGACCGACGGACCCACGGCGGCCGCGACCGTGCTCACGGTGCGGGAGTAGGCGTCGAGCTCGTCCATGCATCCGTGCTTACACCGTTGCACCAGCCCCGGCCGCCATGTCCGCTGTCGGCGGAACCCCGTGATCAACGGGGACTTCGGCCGCGTAGAAGCAGCGAACAGCGCGTTCGCTGCAACACCCGCTCGCTAGTGGCCGAAGGGGTCCGGGTCGACGCCGGGGAGCCAGGACCGGCCCGGGACACCCCAGCCGTGGTCGCGGACGGCGCGCTTCGCGGCGCGCTTGTGCCGGCCGACCAGGCGGTCGAGGTAGAGGTGGCCGTCGAGGTGGTCGGTCTCGTGCTGGAGGCAGCGGGCGAGGTAGCCGTGCCCGGTCACGACGATCTCGGCTCCGTCGACGTCGACGCCACGGACCTCGGCGTACTCGGCGCGTCCCGTCGGGAACGACTCGCCGGGCACGGACAGGCAGCCCTCGTGGTCGTCGTCGGGGTCGGGCATGGTCTCGGTCGGCGCGCCGACGGTGAGCACCGGGTTGACCACGACGCCGCGGCGGTGCTCCCCGTCGAGCTCGGGATCCGGGCAGTCGTAGACGAAGACTCGCCGGTCGTCGCCGATCTGGTTGGCGGCCAGCCCGACGCCGTTGGCCACGTCCATGGTCTCGAAGAGGTCGTCGACGAGGGTCTTCAAGGACTCCCCGCCCAGCTCGTCGGGCGTGACCGGGCGGGTGGGCCGGTGCAGCACCGGCTCACCGACGATGACGATGGGCCTGACGGTCACGGCGGGCACCGTAGTGCCCCCCGCTCGCGGGTTCTCGACGGCTGGAGTCACCGCGTTGTCGGGGCCTCGTGCTGTAATGGAGGGGCCCGAATGACAGGCGTGTCATTCGCGGTCAGCGGGACGCCGTGGTGGGCAGGAGGCGAGCAGCGTGGCGGACGCCGTACGAGCGCATGCCCCGCAGGACGAGCCGTCGGACGGGCTCGACCGTCGCGACCGGGAGATTCTCGCGTTCGAGCGTCAGTGGTGGAAGTACGCGGGCGCCAAGGAGCAGGCGATCCGCGAGCTCTTCGACATGTCCGCCACCCGCTACTACCAGGTGCTCAACGCCCTGGTCGACCGCCCGGAGGCCCTCGCGGCCGACCCGATGCTCGTGAAACGCCTGAGGCGCCTGAGGCAGAGCCGGCAGCGTGCCCGTGCGGCGCGTCGCCTCGGTGTAGAGCCTCGTTGATGGTCTCCTGATCCCGTCGCGGCAGCGATCACCGCCGCTGAGGGGAGCAGGAGATGACAGGGCCCGGGTCCGCCGACGCCTCGCGCATGCGCATCGCGGGCATCGTGCTGCTCGCCGTGGCGGGCGTGGCCGCCGTCATCGGCCTCCTCGCTCTCGGCGGGGAGGGGCCCGCCAGCCCCACGGCCGCGCCCGCGAGCCCCACCGCCGCGCCCCTCCCGGGCGCGAACGGCGCGACACCGACCCCCGCTGCGCCGAACCAGGCCGGCGTCCCCGGTCCCGGACAGCCCGGACAGCCCGGTGGCCCGGCGCTGGCCCCGGGGCCAGCCGGCGCCCCCGGAGCGGGCGCCGGCGCCCCCGCCGGTGGGGCCGGAGGTGGCGGCCCGCTCGTCGGCGCCCCCATCGTCCCCGGCGACGCCGGCGGCGCTGCCGGGTCGGGCGGCTCCGGCGGTGGCTCCGGTGGTGGCTCCGGTGGTGGCTCCGGTGGTGGCTCCGGCGGTGGCTCCGGTGGCGGAGGCGGCGTGCAGTCCGCGGCCCAGGTCCGGGTGTTCAACAACTCGACCATCCAGGGCCTCGCCGACCGCGCCGCCGGCGAGATGCGCGGGCAGGGCTGGAACGTCGTCGAGGTCGGCAACTACCCCAACGGCATGATCCCCGAGAGCACCGTCTACTACCGTCCTGGCACCGGCGAGCAGGGCGCCGCCGACGCCATCGCCGGCGAGTTCGGGCTGCGCTCGATGCCCCGCTTCGACGGCATCCAGAACGCCTCGCCCGGCGTCATCGTCATCGCGACGAACAACTGGGGCCAGAACCGCGGGTAGCGGGTGGTGCGCGGCGAGCGTGTGGCGCTGCGGACACCCGGTGGCAGCGGTGGCCCCCCGCTGACGGTCAGTTCTGGTCCGCGTACGCCTCGAGCGCCGCGAGCTGGGCCGGGTCGAGCGACGGCCGGACGGCCGCGCGGGCCGTCGCCAGGTCGCTCGCGGTGACCTCGGTGGAGTCGAGCGAGGCGCGCATCGCCGTCAGCGCCGCCTCGCGGATCAGGGCCGCGCAGTCGGCCGCCGAGTAGCGGTCGAGGTCCTCGGCGAGCGCGTCGAGGTCGACGTCGTCGGCCAGCGGGGTGTCCCGTGAGGACGCCCGCAGGATGTCCGCGCGGGCCGCGGCGTCCGGCGGCGGCACGTAGACGCGCCGTTCCAGGCGCCCGGGCCGCAGCAGCGCGGGGTCGATGAGCTCGGGACGGTTGGTGGCGCCGAGGACGACGACGTCGCGCAGCGGCTCGGCGCCGTCGAGCTCGGTGAGCAGGGCGGCGACGACCCGGTCGGCCACCCCGGCGTCCGTGGAGCCGCCCCGCCGCGGCGCGAGCGCGTCGATCTCGTCGAGGAACACCAGTGCCGGGGCCGCGGCCGCCGCGCGCCGGAACAGCGCCCGCACCGCGCGCTCGGACTCGCCGACGAACTTGTCCAGCACCTCGGCGCCCTTGACGACGAACACGTTGAGCGCGCCGGTGCCCGCCAGCGCCCGCACGAGGAACGTCTTGCCGCACCCGGGCGGGCCGTAGAGCAGCACGCCGCGGGGCGGGTCGACGCCGAGCCGGGCGAACGAGTCGGGGTAGCGCAGCGGCCAGAGCACGGTCTCGGTGAGCGCCTGCTTGGTCTCGACCATGTCGCCGACCCGCTCCAGGGTCAGCCCGCCGGAGGACAGCGTCTGGGACCCCGACGACAGGGACGCCGGGCGCACCGACGTCACCGCGCCGAGCAGGTCGTCGGTCTCGAGCGTCGGGTCGCCGTCGGCGTCCGGGCCCACCCGCAGCGCCGCGCGGACCGCGGCCTCGCGGCGCAGGGCGACGAGGTCGCCGGCCACGAACCCGGGCGTCCGTGCGCCGACCGTGTCGAGGTCGACGTCCTTGGCCAGCGGCACGCCGCGCAGGAGCACCCGCAGCAGCTCGGCGCGTTCCCGGTCGCCGGGTGCGGGCAGGGTGAGCTCGCGGTCCACGAGGTCGGCGCCCCGGATGCGGGGATCGAGCGCCTCCGCCCGCGACGAGGTGACGACGAGCGCGACGCCCCCCGTGTTCGCGGCGCGGCCGAGGGCCTCGAGCACGAGCGTCGAGAGCGGCGGCGGGTCGGCCGCGGGCAGCAGCACCTCGGCGTCGGTCACGAGCAGGACCCCGGGCGAGGTCGACATCGCGTCGTCGACGCACTCGCGCACCCTCGCCGCCGCCGCGCCGGCCTCGATCGCGGCCGCCGCGGGCCCGTCGAGGCGGACCACCCGGGCGTCCGCCGCCGCGGCCACCGAGCGCACGAAGGTCGTCTTCCCGACGCCCTCGGGGCCGCTGACCAGCACCCCGAGCCGGGCCGCGGCCCCGAGGCGCTCGAGGAGCTCGGGGCGGCGGAAGACGAGGTCGAACCACTCGCCGAGGCGGCGGGCCGCGTCCCCGTGACCGACGAGGTCGCCGACGGCGACCGCGGGCTCGGTGACGACCTCCTCCGGCAGCGCGGTGGCCGGCACCGCGACGGGAGCGGCGGTCACGCGCGCGGGCACCCCCGTGGCGGCGACACGCGCCGGGGCGGTCGTGCTCGCCCCGTTGCGCCAGCCGACGACCGTGGTCGGCCCGACGGCGAGGGCGGCGTGCGGCTCGGCACCCGCGGGCGGGTCGGCGGCGGTGACGGTGACCAGCTCGGTGGTCCACGTGCCGCCGAGCGCGGCCGCGAGCCCGCGCCGGGCACCGGCGGCGTCGGCGCCCGGGACCTGGGACAGGTCCTGGGGCAACAGCGAGAGCGTGTCGCCGGGGAGCAGGACCTTGCCGGTCAGGGCCAGGCGCAGCGTCTCCGGGGCGAGCGCGGCGGTCGCCAGGCGGGAACCGGCCAGCTCCACGTGGCGCGCGAGCACGACGGGCGCCGCGATGACCCCGACCGTCGAGCCGTCGACCACGCCCGCGTTGACCATCGTCGTCTCGTCGAGCACCGCGGTCCCCGGCCCGGCCGGGTCGGCGGCCGGGGCGACGAGTGCGGCGGTCGTGCGCACGCCGGTGACCCGGACCGCGTCCCAGGACTGCAGCCCGAGCGCGGTGATCACCTCGGGGTGCAGGCGGACGACGCCGCGGCGCGCGTCGCCCGCGGACGTGCCCAGCCGGGCGAGGAGGTCGACCCCGGTCAGCGCGCTCACGGGCGGTCGTCCCTCGGTCGGTCCTCGCGCGGTCGGTCCTCGCGGGGACGGTCGTCGCGCTGGCGGCGCAGCCCGAGCCGCCGTGACCCGCGGGGCCGCGGGCGGCCGTCGCCGAGCCGGTCCGCGGGGCGGCGGCCGTTGCGGTCGCCATTGCGGTCGCCGGTGCGCCCGCCGGCCCGCTCGGGGGACCGGTCGGGGGGCCCGGCCGGCGGGCCCGGCGGGGGCAGCGGCGCGGTGGGCTCGCCGCCGCGCCGGTCCCGGTCGCGCCCGATGTTGCGGGCGGCGGTGCCGGCCCGGGCGGCGGCACCGGCGACGCGGCGGCGCAGGTTGCGCCGCGGCGGGGCCAGGCCCAGTCGGCGGTGGGCGCGGCGGACCGCACGGCGCTGTCGCGGCGGCACGTGCCACACCTCGGGGTGCCGGCCCAGCCAGCGGTACCGGGTGATCGCCCAGGGGATGTGCACCAGGTAGGCCGCCACGGCGACGGCGTAGACGACGAACGGGAACGTCACGAGCGCCGCCGCCGCGAACGCGACCGCCACGAGCAGCGGCGCCACGAACCGCGAGGGCACCCGCACGCTCTTCAGCGACGCGGTCGGCACGCGGCTGATCATGAGGGTGCCGACGAGGACGGTCCACACCGCGACGACCGCGGGCATCGACCAGAACCCGGGGCCGAGCTGGATCTCGAGGGCGAGGGGCGCCAGGGCGACGAGCGCGCCGGCCGGGGAGGGGACGCCGACGAAGAACTCGCCGGTGTACGGCGGCGCCTCGTCGTCGTCGGAGAGCGTGTTGAACCGGGCCAGTCGCAGGGCCGCCGACACGACCATGACGAGCGCGACCACCCAGCCGATCCGGATGTCGTTCAGCGTCCAGAGGAAGAGGATCAGCGCGGGCGAGACGCCGAAGGACACGCAGTCCGACAACGAGTCGAGCTCGGCGCCCATGCGGCTCGTCGCGTCGAGCAGGCGGGCGAGGCGGCCGTCGAGCGCGTCGAACACCGCCGCGAGCGCGATCGCGGCCAGCGCGGCGACGCGGTTGTCCGAGATCATGAACTGCACGCCGGAGAGCCCGGAGCACAGCGCCAGCACGGTCACCGCGTTGGGCAGGAGCCGCACCCCGCGGCCCCCGCCGCGTCCCGCCGCGGTCTCGGGCGTCATCGTGTCCCAGTTTCGCCCGGAATGGGCAGATCGGCCAGTACCGTCTCCCCGCCGACCGCCCGCTGTCCGGGTTCGACGTGGATCGTGCTGCCCGGGGGCAGCAGCAGGTCGACGCGGGAGCCGAAGCGGATGAGGCCGTAGACGTCGCCCGCGCGCACCTCGTCGCCGGGGGCCGCGTCGCAGACGATCCGCCGCGCGACGAGCCCCGCGATCTGCAGGACCGCGAGGTCGTGGCCCTCGGTGCCGTGCACCCACATCGCGGTGCGGGCGTTGGTGTCGCTCGCCGCGGGGAGGTCGGCGGACAGGTAGCTGCCGGGGCGGTGCTCGACCGCCCGGACCTGGCCGTCCACCGGGACCCGCTGCACGTGCACGTCGTACACCGACAGGAAGACGCTCACGCGCGGGCGCGGCCCGGGTGGCAGGCCGCGGGCGACGAGGTCCTCGGGCGGCTCGGCGGTGTCGACGAGGCTCACGGTGCCGTCGGCCGGGGCGACGGCGATGCCCGCGCGGCGTGGCGTCGTGCGGTGCGGGGCACGGAAGAACGCGGCGACGCCGGCCGTGACGGCGAGCCCGCCGAGCGTGCCCCGCCCGCGCAGCGCGCGCAGGCCGAGCGCCGCGGCGGCGACCGCGCCGATCACGGGGGCGCCGCCGGGGTGCAGCGGGGGGAGGGTCTCGCGGACCAGGGCGAGCGCGTGGCGCACGGTGCCGCCGGGCGGGCCGTCGTGACGACCCGGAGCGTGCGTGGGGGACTGGTCGGCCTGGACCATCGTCGGTGCGGTTCCCTCTTCTCGACGGCGCGCGCGGGCAACCTATCGGCCGGACCGTGTGGGCGACGAGGTGGGAAGGACCGGGATGGGGCCGGGGCCGCCAACCCCCGAGTCGGCGACCCCGGCCGGGAACCGCTCGTCCGCTCCCCAGCGACAAGCGGTTGGTCCTGTGAGAGGCCCACCCGGGGAGGTGCTCTGCGGGCGCGTTGCGTCGCCCCATGACACCTGTCACACATGGTGCCCGATGTCGCGCGACGGCGGAAGCCCGGGTCGCCCCAACGGCGCAACGTGGCCGCTCGACAGGACGGACACGGAGGCCTCGATCGGGCCGTGAGGGGCTCCATCGAGCCCCTCGACCATCACCCGTCCAGGAGCCAGACCTCGACGGACTCCCCGGCCTCGACCCGGGTCACGTCCTCGTCGACGACGAACAGGCAGTCGGCGTGGGCGAGCGCGGCGAGCAGGTGCGACCCGGCCGCGCCGACCGGCGCCACCGTCCCCGCGACCGCGTCGATCCGGCCGCGCCGGAACTGCCGGCGCCCGGCCGGGGACGTCAGCGCCTCGGCGACGCGGGCCCGGACCCGCGGGCGCTCCGGCTGCGGATGCCCGAGCACCCGGCGCAGGACGGGACGTACGAACACCTCGAACGACACGAGCGAGCTCACCGGGTTGCCGGGCAGGGTCACGACGGCGACGTCGCCCGCCGGGCCGCGGTGGTGCCCGACGCCCTGGGGCATCCCCGGCTGCATCGCGACCTTGCTGAAGGTGACGCCGCGCCCCGAGAAGGCGTCCTTCACGACCTCGTACGCCCCGGCGCTGACGCCACCGGAGGTCAGGACGAGGTCGACCGGGTCGTCGGACCGGGCCGCCAGGGCCTCGTCGAGGGTGCGGGTGAACTGCTCGACGTCGTCGGGGACGAAGCGCAGCAGCTCGCCGCGCGCGCCCGCGTCGTCGACCGCCGCCGTGAGCATCGGCCCGTTCGACTCGTGGATCTGGCCGTGGCGCAGGGGCTCGCCCGGTGCCACCAGCTCCGAGCCGGTGGAGAGCACGAGCACCCGCGGGCGGCGGCGCACGGCGAGCGTGCCGGCCCCGACCGCGGCGGCCAGCCCGATCTGGGCGGGGCCGAGGAGCGTGCCCGCCGTCAGCACGACCTGCCCGGGTGTGACGTCCTCGCCCGCGCCGCGCACGTTCTGGCCGGCGCCGACGGCCCGGTCGACGCGCACCTGCTCGGTGCCGGCGTCGGTCCACTCGACCTGCACCACCGCGTCGGCGCCGTCCGGCATGGCCGCGCCGGTCATGATCCGGTGCGCGGTGCCCGGTGCCAGCGGCGGCCCGTCGGTGCGCCCGGCCGGGATGTCCGCGGCGACCGGGAGCTCGGCGGGGGCGCCGGCGAGGTCGGCGCTGCGCACGGCGTACCCGTCCATCGCGGAGTTGGCGAACGGCGGCAGCGCGTGCGGCGAGACGAGGTCGTCGGCGAGCACCCGCCCCCGCGCCGCGGCGAGGGGGACGGTCTCGGCGGGCATCGGGGCGAGCAGGGCGGCGACCGCCGCGGCGTGCTCGGCGACCGGCCGCATCGCCGACGGGTCGCCGTGGTCGTGCCCGTGGTGGCCCTGCCCGTGATCCTGCGCCCCGTCGTGCCCGTGTCCCGTCACGGCGGGCATCGTGCCGCCCGACCGCCGGTGCCCGCGAACCGGCCGTGCCCCTCGATCGCCGTCCCGGTGACCGATGCCGTCACCTGTGAGGTCGTTCGTCACCCGGCCGGCGATCTCGTCCGGGTCGCCGCGTTCCGTCCCGATCACGGTGACGTGCGGCGTTAGGGTTCCCGCGTGGGTGACCGGAGCGCGCAGGACCTGACCGGGCAGCGGCTCGGTCACTTCCGCGTCGACGGGGTCATCGGTCGCGGCGGCATGAGCGTCCTCTACCGCGCCACGGACACCCGGCTCGGCCGACGCGTCGCGCTGAAGGTCATCGACGAGGCGTTGGCCGCCGACCGCGAGTTCCGCGAGCGCTTCGTCGACGAGGCCCGCAACACCTCTGCGGTCGACCACTCCCACGTCGTCCCGCTCTACGACTTCGACGAGACCGACGGCCACCTCTACATCGCCATGCGGCACGTCGAGGGGCCGGACCTCGCGAGCGTCATCGACGGCCGGCCGCTGACGGTGGCGCGCACGCTGCGGCTGCTCGGCCAGGTCGCCGACGCGCTGGACGCGGTGCACGCGCGGGGTCTGGTGCACCTCGACGTCAAGCCGGCCAACGTGCTGGTGACGACGCGGGAGTCGGCGGGCGAGCACGTCTACCTCGCCGACTTCGGCCTCACCCGCCGCGGCGCGACCGGTCACCGCACCTCCGGCGGCGACTTCCTCGGCTCGCCCACCTACGCCGCCCCCGAGCACCTGCGCGGCGAGCCCGTCGACGCCCGCACCGACGTCTACTCCCTGACCTGCGTCCTCTTCACGTGCCTGACGGGCCGGGCGCCCTACCTGGGGTCGGTCACCGAGGTCATCGACGGCCACCTGGCCGGCGAGGTCCCGTCGGTCGCCGACCTCGCCGGGCTCGACCAGCGCATCGACGACGTCGTCCACCGCGGGATGGACCCGGACCGGCCGCGCCGCCACGAGTCCGCGAGCGCGGTCGTCGAGGCCGCCCGCGGCGCGCTCACCGGCCCGGCCCTCGCGCCCCTCGTCGGCCCGGGTCCGGCGACGGGCACGCCCTCGGGGCCGTTCGCGGCGCCGGGGTCCGGGGGGAGCGGACGGCCCGGCCGGCCCGGCTGGTCGGTGGGTCGGGCGCCGGGGCCGCCGCGACGCTCGGTGCCACCTGTGCCGCCTGTGCCGCCTGTGCCGCCTGTGTCCCCGGCTGCTCAGGCGCCGGGCGTCGGTCCGGTGGCGCCCGTGTCCCTGGTGAGCGGGGCATCACCGAGCGCCCCGGTGCCGCCTGTCGGCCCCGTGACGCCGGCCGGTGGGGTCCCGCCGGCCGATCCGCGCGGACGGTCGGCGCAGCACGCCGATCCGCCCTCCGCCGCCGCGCCCACCGCGGAGGAACGCGCCGAGGAGACGTCCGGGCCGGCCGGTGCCCGGCGACCCGGTTCGCCTGTTCCGCCACCCGGTCCTCCCCCCGGCCCGTCGCCCTCGGGCCCGTTCCCCGCGCCCACGGTGATGCCGTCCGGGCCGTTCCCCACGCCGTCGGGGCCGTTCCCGGCACCCGGCCCGGCGACCGGACCCCCGGCCGGCCCGCCGCCGGGACCGCTCACGCGCTCGTCGGTCGCGCCGCCCATGCGCCTGCGCGACCCGCTGCCGCCGGACCGCGACGGCTCCTTCGAGCGCAACGCCGGCGGCCTCTCCGCACGGGCGATCCTGATCATCGCCGGGGTGGCCGTCGTGGTGCTGATCATCCTGCTCGTGGTGCTGCTGGGCTGAGGGCCGACACCCCGGAGGGGGTTCGGTTGCACTCCCCTGACCCGAGTGCCAACATGGATTTGGCACTCGGTATCGTCGAGTGCCAGGTCGGGACGGTGAGGCCGGCGGTCTGGATGCCGGTCGTCCGTCGCGGGCACCGCGCTCGGCCGAGCACGTCTCTCATCGGAGGACCACCCGCATGGCCAAGATGATCGCGTTCGACGAGGAGGCCCGTCGCGGCCTCGAGCGGGGCATGAACAGCCTCGCGGACGCCGTCAAGGTGACCCTCGGCCCGCGCGGCCGGAACGTCGTCCTGGAGAAGAAGTGGGGCGCCCCCACGATCACCAACGACGGCGTCTCGATCGCGAAGGAGATCGAGCTCGAGGACCCCTGGGAGAAGATCGGGGCCGAGCTCGTCAAGGAGGTCGCGAAGAAGACCGACGACGTCGCCGGTGACGGCACGACCACCGCGACCGTCCTCGCCCAGGCCCTCGTCCGCGAGGGTCTGCGCAACGTGGCCGCCGGTGCCAACCCGATGTCCCTGAAGAAGGGCATCGAGAAGGCCACCGAGGCCGTCTCGCAGCAGCTCCTGAAGTCGGCCAAGGAGGTCGAGACCAAGGAGCAGATCGCCGCCACCGCGTCGATCTCCGCCGGCGACGCCCAGATCGGCGAGCTCATCGCCGAGGCGATGGACAAGGTCGGCAAGGAAGGCGTCATCACCGTCGAGGAGTCGCAGACCTTCGGGCTCGAGCTCGAGCTCACCGAGGGCATGCGCTTCGACAAGGGCTACATCTCGCCCTACTTCGTCACCGACCAGGACCGGATGGAGGCGGAGCTGGATGACCCGTACATCCTGCTCATGTCCTCGAAGATCTCGTCGGTGAAGGACCTCCTCCCGCTGCTGGAGAAGGTCATGCAGTCCGGCAAGCCGCTGGCGATCATCTCGGAGGACGTCGAGGGCGAGGCCCTGGCCACCCTGGTCGTCAACAAGATCCGCGGCACCTTCAAGTCGGTCGCCGTCAAGGCCCCCGGCTTCGGTGACCGCCGCAAGGCGATGCTGGCCGACATGGCCATCCTCACCGGCGGCGAGGTCATCTCGGAGGAGGTCGGCCTCAAGCTCGACACCGCCGACCTCAGCCTGCTGGGCCGCGCCCGCAAGGTCACCGTCTCCAAGGACGAGACCACGATCGTCGACGGCGCCGGCGCCGCCGACCAGATCCAGGGCCGCGTGCAGCAGATCCGCTCCGAGATCGAGCGCAGCGACTCCGACTACGACCGCGAGAAGCTCCAGGAGCGTCTCGCCAAGCTGGCCGGCGGCGTCGCGGTGATCCGCGCCGGTGCCGCCACCGAGGTCGAGCTCAAGGAGCGCAAGCACCGCATCGAGGACGCGGTCCGCAACGCCAAGGCCGCGGTCGAGGAGGGCATCGTCGCCGGCGGCGGCGTCGCGCTCCTGCAGGCCTCGACCGGCGACGTCTTCTCGGGCCTCGGGCTCGACGGGGACGAGGCCACCGGCGCCAACATCGTGCGCACCGCGCTCGAGGCGCCGCTGAAGCAGATCGCGCACAACGCCGGCCACGAGCCCGGCGTCGTGGCCGAGAAGGTCCGTGGCCTGAACACCGGTGAGGGCCTCGACGCCGCCACCGGCGAGTACAAGGACCTGATCGCGGCCGGCATCATCGACCCGGCCAAGGTCACCCGCTCGGCGCTGCAGAACGCCGCGTCGATCGCCGCGCTGTTCCTGACCACGGAGGCCGTGGTCGCGGACAAGCCGGAGAAGGCCGGCGCCGGCGCCGGTGCTGACCCGACCGGCGGCATGGGCGGCATGGACTTCTGATCCACCGCTAGCGCAACGAAGGGCCGCATCTCCTCGGGGGTGCGGCCCTTCGTCGTTCGCGGGCCCGCCTGGGCGTTCCGGACGGAGATCACGGGCACCTGGTGCACCGGCGGCGCGCCGTCGAGGTGCATGACGCGCTCGTGATCTCCGTCGGCGGGTCCACGCCGCCCCCGACACCCCGACACCCCGACGCAGCGAGGGGCGCCTTCGCTGGATCCCACGCAGCGAAGGCGCCCCTCGCTCCCCAGCCGACCCGGTGCCCCGAAAGATCCACGGGGAGTTCGTGCGCATAGAAGCAGCGAACGTCCCATGGAGCACGCCGATAGGGCGTTCGCTGCAACAATCCCCGAGCCTCAGCCGGCGGTGGTGGACGCCGGGGCGGGGGTGCCGGCGTCGACGCCGTCGGAGGTCTCGTAGAGGTCCCGGCGGAAGCGCTCGTGGATCGTGATCACGGCGACGAAGGTCAGGGCCGCCGTGCCGATGATGTAGAGCGAGACCGACCAGGACGCGCCGGTCGCGGCGAGCAGCGCGGTCATGACGAACGGGGCGAGGCCGCCCGCGAAGACCGAGGCGAACTGGTAGCCCAGCGAGGCGCCGGAGTAGCGGACGTCGGCCGGGAACATCTCGGAGTACAGCGTCGCCTGCGGCCCGTACATCGTCGCGTGGATCGTGAAGCCGACGAGCAGGGCGAGGAAGACGAGCGGGACCGAGCCCGAGTCGATCAGCCAGAACAGCGGGAACGCCCAGATCGCCATGGCGACGGTGCCCATGAGGTAGAGCTTCTTGCGCGAGCCCATCCGGTCGGTGAGCGCGCCGAAGAACGGCATCGTGATCACCTGGGTGAGTCCCGCGCCCATGACGCAGAGCAGGATCGAGGTCCGCGACATCCCGACGGTCTTGGTCGCGTAGTCCAGGACGCCGGAGATGAGGATGTAGAAGGTCGCGTTGACGACGAAGAACGCGCCGGTCGCCTGGAGGATCTCCTTCCAGTACCGGCGGACGGCCTGGAGCAGCGGGGCCTTGCTCAGGCCCGCGTCGCGCCGGGCGGCGGCCGAGCTCGCCGACAGCGCCTTGAACACCGGGGTGTCCTCGATCCGCATCTGCACGTAGAGCCCGATCAGCACGAGCACCAGGCCGGACAGGAACGGCACCCGCCAGCCCCAGCTCGTGAACTGCTCGTCGGACAGGGTCGCGGTGAGGATCAGGAAGAACAGGTTGCCGGCGACCGCGCCGAGGACGGCGCCGGTCTGCACGAGGCTGCCGTAGAACCCGCGACGCTCGACCGGCGCGTGCTCGGTGAGCAGCAGCGCCGCCCCGCCCCACTGCGCGCCGACCCCGAGACCCTGCACGAGACGGGCGACGACGAGCAGCACCGGCGCCCAGATGCCGATGCTCGCGTAGCCGGGCAGCACGCCGATCGAGAACGTCGCGAGGCCCATGACCAGCATCGCGACGACGAGCGGGGGCTTGCGGCCGTACCGGTCGCCGGCGTGGCCGGCGATGATCCCGCCGAGGGGCCGGGCGACGAAGCCGACCGCGAAGGTCGCGAACGACGCGAGCGTCCCCGCCACGGGGTTCGACGACGGGAAGAACTGCGGTCCGAGCACCAGCGCGGCCGCGGTCGCGTAGATGAGGAAGTCGAACCACTCGAGCGTCGTCGCGAAGACGGCCGCGGTCGCGAGCCGGCCCATGCGCGGGCTCCCGGTGTCGGGATGGGTCTGGGTGTCCACGGCGGTTGCCCCTCTGGTCGCGTCGTCGCGAGGTCGATACGAACGATCGTTCGTACCGTAGAAGGACGGAGCCGCCCACGGCAAGGAGAGCGGCTTCAGCGCGCGAGCGGGCTCTCGAGCAGCGCCAGCGCGTACCGCGCCTGCTGCTCGGCGAGCTGGCCGCGGCCCAGGCGGCCGTCGGCCCGGTACCAGGCGGCGACGCCGGCGAGCCCGGAGAGGATGGTGCGCGCGGCGTCGGCGGGGTGCGGCGTGCGGAACTCCCCGGACGCGACGCCCTGGGCGACGATGTCCTCGAAGACGGCCTGCGTGGCGTCGCGGTCGGCGACCAGGCGCTCGCGGTCGTCACCCTCGAGGTAGCGCACCTCGTTGGTCGACACCACCATCGCGAGCTGGTGGTCGACGACGAAGCGCACGTAGGCGCGCACCGCCTCCCGCATGCGCGGCGCGGCGTCGTCGCCGGCCTCGTCGAGCGCGACGTGGATGCGCGTGACCAGCTCCGCGTTCGCGTGGCGCAGCACCTCGGCCAAGAGCCGGGACTTCGACGGGAAGTAGTTGTAGAGGTTCGACAGGCTGGTGCCCGCGCCCTGGGCGATGTCGCGCATCGAGGCGCCGTGGAAGCCCTTCGCGCCGAACGCGGCGAGCGCCGCGTTGAGGATCGCCGCCTCGTTGCCGCGGCCGGTGTCGCCGACGAGCGAGGTGGTCGAACGGGCGTTCACGTCCGCCACTGTAGAGACGTGTCCCGCCGCCGCTTGACGGCGCGGCGGGCCGAGTGATGGATTGCGACACGAACAGTCGTTCGTTCGATCGAGGCGAAGGAGCCGGCGTGACCGATCTCGGCGAGCGGACGGGCTCTGCGCCCCCGGGCACCACGACGGGTCGCTCCTTCGAGGACTTCGCCGTCGGCGAGCGGTGGACCGCCGGCCCGCGCGCCGTCACGGCCGACGACCTCGCGGCGTTCACCCGCCTGTCCGGCGACGACCACCCGCTGCACGCCGGGCCGGACGCGATCCTCCAGGGTCCGTTCGGCGTCGCGATCGCGATGGGCCTGCTGCAGGGCCTGGGCATCCACGGCGACGCGGTGCTCGGGCTCCTCGACACCCACTGGGCCTACCGCCGCCCGGTCCGCGTCGGCGACGTCCTGTTCCTCGACGTCACGATCGTGCGCTGCCGGCGGACCTCGCGCGGCGACCGCGGCGTCGTCACCCGGCACCTCCGGCTGCGCGACGACGGCGGCGAGACCGTCCAGGAGGGCACCACGAGCGCACTGATCGCGGCGCGGACCACCGGCGGCGATCCGCCCGGGCGGGCGTTCGGCACCGTGCCCTGGGCCGAGGCGCTGGTCGCGCGGCTCGACCACGGGTTCACGGAGGACCTCGCCACCTGGGACGGCACGGTCGCGCTGCGCAGCGGCGACGACGAGGTCGCCCTCCGGATCTACCGCGGGCGGGTGCTCGAGACCGTCGCCCGGACCCCGCGCGGCGCGACGTTCGTCCTCGGTGCCGACCCGCTGACCTGGCTGGAGCTGGTCGAGAGCGCCGACAACCCGTTCATGCGCCTCGCGATGGCCGGCCGGTTCACGGTGACCGGCGACGGCTACGAGTACCTGCGCCTGACCGGTGCGCTCCACCGCCTCGCCGACGCCGCCCGGGAGATCGCCTGATGCGTGCCGACTACCTGACACTGCGCGGCAGCCTCGCCTTCGTCGAGCAGCACGGCGACGACACCGCACCGCCCGTGCTCTGCCTGCACACCGCGGGCCAGAGCGGCGTGCAGTGGCGCCACGTCGCGCCGGCGCTGGCCGCGCGCGGGTACCGCGTCGTCGTCCCCGACCTGCCCGGGCACGGACGGTCCGAGCCGGCGCCCGGCGGGCCCGTGCAGGACCTCGGCGAGTACGCCGCGTGGTGCCTGGAGCTGATCCGGACCCTCGGGCTCCGGGCGCCCGCTGTCGTCGGCTGCTCGATCGGCGGCAAGATCGCCCTCGACGTCGCGGCGCGGGCGTCGGACGAGCTGAGCCGTGTCGTCGCCATGGCCGCCGACGCCCACACCGGAGGCCGCCCGTCGGCGAAGGGCCTGCGCCGCGAGCTCTCCGACGTCGCGGCGCCCGCTCGCACCGACCGCACCCACCTGGGCACCCTGGCGGTGCTCGGGCGCAGCGTGCCGCCGGCGCGCGCCGAGCTGATCGCGACGATGCACCGCCGGGAGGACCCGACCGTGTCCACCTCCGACCTGCTGGGCTGGACCGCCCACGACCTGCGGGAGTCCCTGCCCCGGATCACGTGCCCGGCCCACCTCGTCGTGGGCGACGACGACCTCTGGCTCGACGTCGACCGCGTGCGCTGGGCGGCCGAGCGCATCCCCGGCGCCCGGTGCACCGTGCTCGCCGGCGTCGGGCACTACCCGATGGAGGAGATCGAGGGCTTCGATGCCGTGCTCGACGGCTGGCTCGCCGAGCTCACCTCCGTCCCCGCGGCCTCGTGAGCGAGCGTCCCGCGGCCGTCCCGCACTCCGTCAGCGCCTTCCCTGCGCCGGGCGAGCGGCCCGCCGATCTGCCCGACCTCGTCGCCCGTCTCGCCCGCCGCGACCCCGCCGTCGCCGCCGTGCACGACGCCCTGCCGGACGGGACGACCCGCCCCGTCGGCCGCGGCGAGCTCTGGCGGCGCACCCGGGCGCTGGCCGCCGAGCTGGCCGAGCACGGCGTCGGGCCGGGCGACGCGGTCGCGGTGTGGATGCCGAACTGGAGTGACGCGCTGGTCTGGCAGCTCGCCGTCGCCGCCCGCGGCGGGCACGTCGTCGGGATCAACACCCGCTACGGGGTCGAGGAGGCCTCGCACGTCCTGGAGCGGGCGCGGCCACGGCTCGTCGCACTGGCCCGAGGCTTCCACGGGCTCGACCTGCTCGACCGGCTGCGCGCGGCCGTCGAGCACTCCGGGGTCGTCCCGCGGGTCGCCGTGGTCACCGGTCCCGACGGTCCGGAGCCCGACCCCGCCGCGTGCGACGTCGGCGCGGGTGCGTGGACGCCGCGTCGCGAGGACGGGCCGGAGCCGGCGCGCTCGGACCCCGACGCGCTGGCGGTCGCGTTCACGACGTCCGGGTCGACCGGCCTGCCCAAGCTCGCCGCGCACTCCGCCGCCGCGGTGCTCGGCCACGCCGTCGCCGACGCCGCCGTCCTCGGGCTGACCGAGGGGGACGTCGTGCTCGGCGTGCTCCCGCTGTCCGGCGTCTACGGCTACAACGCGGTGATGGCGGGCCTCGCGGCGGGCGCGGCCGTGCTGCTGGAGCCCGTGTTCGACGCCGACCGGGTGCTCGACCACGTCGCCGCCCACCACGTCACGCACGTCGGCGCCGGGGACGACATGGTGCTGCGGCTGCGGGAGGCGCACGAGCGGCGTCCGCGGGATCTCTCCAGCTGGCGGTGGTGGGGCGTCGCGGACTTCCAGGGCCGCAGCCGCGAGCTCGCCGCGTGGCTCACCGCCGAGGCCGGGACACAGGTCACGGGCGTCTACGGCTCGTCGGAGGTCTTCGCGCTCACCACCGCCTGGCCCGCGGACGAGCCCGCACCGGGCCGGTGGGCCGGGGGCGGGCGGGTCGTGGGTCCGGACATCGCGGTCCGGGTCGCCGACCCCGACACCGACACCGTGCTCGAGCCCGGCCGCGAGGGCGAGATCCAGTTCCAGGGGCCGAACGTCGTCGACGCCTACCTCGGTGCGGACGCCCCGGACGTGTGGACCGCCGACGGCTGGTTCCGCTCCGGCGACCTCGGCGTGCTCGTCGACGAGGGCGCGTTCGTGTACGTGTGCCGCCGGGGCGACGCCCTGCGCCTGCGCGGCTTCCTCGTCGACCCGGCCGAGATCGAGCGGCGGCTGGCGGCGCACCCGGACGTCGCGACGGCCAAGGTGGTCGGCGTGCCGGGCGAGGACGGGGGGACGCGGGCGGTCGGGTTCGTGGTCGGCGCGGCGGGCCGGGCGCCGGCGGGAGAGGATCTGGTCGCCTGGTGCCGCGAGGCGCTCGCGGGGTTCAAGGTGCCGGCGGTGGTGCACGTCGTCGACGCCATGCCGACGACGTCGGGCACGAACGGGACGAAGATCAAGGCCGCGGAGCTGCGGGAGTGGGCCCGGCGGGCGCTCGAGAGGGGCTGACGTGCGAGGCGTGTACCTGCCGGGCGGACGGCGCGTCGACCTGCGGGAGGTGCCCGACCCCGAGCCCGGCCCGGGACAGGTCGTCGTCGGGATGCGCGCCTCGACGATCTGCGGCAGCGACCTGCGCGCGATCTACCGCGAGCACCTCGGCGAGGGCCCGGAGGCCTACCAGGACGTCGTCGGCGGGCACGAGCCGTGCGGCCAGGTCGTCGCCGTCGGCCCGGAGGTCGAGCGCATCGGCGTCGGCGACCGCGTCGTCGTCTACCACATCAGCGGCTGCGGCCAGTGCGACGAGTGCCGCCGCGGCTACCAGATCAGCTGCACGTCGCCGCGCCGCCGGGCGTACGGCTGGCAGCGCGACGGCGGGCACGCCGACCGGCTGCTCGCCGAGGAGCGCGACCTCGTCCCGCTGCCCGACAGCCTCACCTTCCTCGACGGCGCCTGCGTCGCGTGCGGCTTCGCGACCGCGTACGAGGCCCTGTGCCGGGTCGCGCTCGCCGGTGGCGAGCAGGTGCTCGTCACCGGGCTCGGGCCCGTCGGGCTCGCCGCCGGGATGCTGGCCGCGGCCATGGGCTCGCCGTGGGTCGTCGGCACCGACCCCTCGCCGGAGCGCCGCGCGCTGGCCCGCGAGCTCGGGGCCGTGGACGTCGCGGTCGAGGGTGACGACGAGGAGTTGGACGACCTGCTCGGCGACGGCGCCGAGGTCACCGTCGACTGCTCCGGCGCGGGCGTCGCCCAGCTCACCGCACTGCGGCACACGCGCCGCCACGGCCGGTGCGCGCTGGTCGGCGAGGGCGGCACGCTGACGGTCGACGTCAGCGAGGTCCTCATCCACCGCCAGCTCACGGTCCACGGCTCCTGGGTGGCGCCGACGTGGCGGATGGCCGAGCTGCTCGAGCGGCTCGCGCGCTGGGACCTGCACCCCGAGCGGGTCGTCACCGATCGGTTCGCGCTCGACGACGCGGCGCGGGCCTACGAGGTCGCCGACGGCGGCGCGCGCGGCAAGGTCGGGATCGTCAGCGAGTAGGTCTTCACCGGGCGCGTCCGCTCGCCTACGGTGCGTCGCACGGGGGCGAGCGTGAGGAGCGCGGATGAGCCAGGTGTCCGATCCGGCGAGCACCGAGCGCCACCGGTTGCCGGTGCGCACGCTCGTCGCGGCCAGCATCGGTAACGCGATCGAGTGGTTCGACTGGACGATCTACGCGACGTTCGCCGTCTACTTCTCGTCGCAGTTCTTCGACAAGTCCAGCCCGACGCTCGCGCTGATCGGCACCACGAGCACGTACGCGCTGGCGTTCTTCTTCCGCCCGCTCGGCGGGATCCTGCTCGGGCGGCTCGCGGACCTGCGGGGACGCCGCTGGGCGATGCTCGTGACGATCCTGCTGATGGCGGGCGGCTCGGTGATCATCGCCGTGCTGCCGACCTACCAGGCGGTCGGCTGGCTCGCCCCGATCCTGCTGCTGCTCGCACGCATCGCGCAGGGCCTGAGCCTGGGCGGCGAGGTGTCCAACGCGAGCGCCTACCTCGGCGAGATCGCCCCGGCCGCCCACCGCGGCCGGTACTCCAGCTTCTTCTACATCTCGACGGGCGTCGCGCTGCTCGCGGCGAGCCTGCTCGGCCTGCTGCTGACGACGACGCTCACGCGACCCCAGCTGGAGTCCTGGGGCTGGCGCATCGCGTTCCTCGTCGGTGGCCTGCTGGGGCTGATCGGGCTCTGGTTGCGGCGCACGCTGACCGAGACCGAGCAGTTCGCGGAGAATGTCGAGCGCGCCCGCGCCGTGCGCAACCCGCTGCTGCTGACCCTGCGCGAGCACCCGAAGGCGGTGCTGCAGCTCTTCGGGTTCACGCTGCTCTCGACGCTGTGCTTCTACACGTTCTTCAGCGCGCTGACGCCGTTCGCCGTCCAGTTCCGTGACGCGTCGGGCGGCGACGTCTTCCTCGCGCTCTCGATCGGCACCGTCGTGTTCATCGCCCTGCAGTACCCCATGGGCATCGCGGCCGACCGCTTCGGGCGCAAGCCCCAGCTGCTGATCTGGTCGGGCCTGATGACCGTGATCACGGTGCCGATGAGCCTGCTCATCGTCGAACGCACACCCCTGATCAACCTGATCATCGTGTTCGTCGTCGGGCTCGGGCTCTACACGTTCATGTCCTCGATCGCGCCCGCGATCATGAGCGAGCTCTTCCCGACCGAGCTGCGGGCCCTGGGCATCGGCGCCTGGTACAACCTCACCGTCGCGCTCTTCGGCGGCACCGCGCCGCTGCTGATCTCGGCGCTGTCCGCCGCCGACCGCCCGCAGCTGTTCTTCTGGTACGTCTCGGGCGGCGCGCTCATCGCGTTCCTGATCATCCTGACGCTGCCCGAGACCAAGGGCCGGGAGCTGACGTAACGGACGTACCACCGCGGTGGTGGCATTCTGGTGTCATGGAGCTGCTCCGGACCCTGCTCAACCTCGTCTGGCTCGTGCTGGCGGGCGTGTGGATGGCGCTGGGCTACGTCATCGCGGGGATCATCTGCTGCATCCTGATCGTCACGATCCCGTGGGGCATCGCGTCGTTTCGGATCGCGCTGTTCGCGCTGTGGCCGTTCGGCAGCCGGATCGAGCGCCGGGCCGACGCGGGCGTGGGCTCGACGCTGGGCAACATCATCTGGTTCGTCGTGGCCGGGTGGTGGCTCGCGATCGGGCACATCGTCACGGCGATCCCGCTGGCCATCAGCATGGTCGGCATCCCGTTCGCCTGGGCGAACCTCAAGATGATCCCGGTGTCGCTGACGCCGCTGGGCCGGCGGATCGTCGACACCGACGACCCGGGCTTCGCGGTCGGCGACCACCGCGCGGCGGTGCCGGCGCGCCGGTGATCGAAGTACCGATACGGACGCTGAGTGTCTGTGAAGGCACTTCGCTGACAACACCTCAGCCGACCGCTAGCCGCGGACGGGGAGGTCGTAGCGGCGGCGGATGCTCGAGCCGAGCCTGCGGACGTCGACGCCGTAGACGTGCAGCGAGATGGTCGTGGTCGGCGCGGTGTTCGTGACCCGGTGGATGTCGCCGGGCGGGAGCAGGCCGGTGACGGTGCCCGGCCCGGCGACGTCCTCGCCGTCGACGACGAGGCGGTCGGCGACGCGGAGGTAGCGGGTCTCGTGCTCCTCGCCGGTGTGCACCCCGACCACGCACCACGAGAGGTGGTCGTGGATCGGGGTCGACTGGCCGGGCAGCCACACGAGCGCCACCAGCGAGAACGCGCCGTCGTCGGCGACGTGCAGCAGGTGCTGGCGGTAGTGCTCGGGGTCGCCGACGCACTGGGCCGGCGAGAGCAACCGTGGATCGCCCAGGTACGGGGCCAGGGCGTCGCCGACGGCGCCGACCCGGGCGAGCCCGGGAGCGGCGTCGCGGACGGCGGCGTCGAGGTCGGCGGTCAGGGCGGCCAGCGGGGTGATCAGGGCGGTGGTCATCGGGGGGCTCCTCAGGCGGCGGTGCGGGCGGGGACGGCGTCGGTCAGGTCCGCGACGAGCGTCGTCTCGGAGCCGTCGGTCTCCACGGAGAGGATCGGGAGCACCGAGGCGAGCAGGGCGCGCATGCCGGTGTTCTCGGTCAGCACATCGGCGACGAGGCGCGAGTAGCGCTCCTCGCGGCCGCGGGCGGCGACGGCGGTCAGCAGCCGGCGCCCGACGCCCCGGCCCTGCCAGGCGTCGACGACCTCGATGGCCAGCTCGGCGTCGCGCAGGCCCACCGAGATGAGCCGGGCGATGCCCACGGGCTCGCCGTCGGGGCCGAACGCGGCCACGGCGATGTGCCGGCGGCCGTCGACGGCGGCGAGCGTCCGGCGCACCGCACCGGTCAGCCGCGGCGTCGCGCCGTGGAAGCGCAGGTAGCGGCTCTGGTCGGACAGGCCGGCGAACACCGTGTCGAGCACGCCGGTCTCGCCGGGGCCCAGCTCGCGCAGGGTCACGGTGGGCGGGCGACCGGAGGCCCGGAGCCCGGACGGTCGGTCCGGCGCCACCAGGGTCAGCAGGGTCGGGCGCAGCGTGGTCGTCGTCATGGCGGGTCCTTCCTCGCGGCGCCGGACCCGTCGTCCGGCGGCAGGACCGAGCCTGGTCCGGGAGCCCGCGTCCCCTCGTCGGTGAGACCTCCCCATCTCGGGCCGCGGCGGTACCCATGCCACGCCGCCCTGCCCACGAGCACCCCGCGAGATCACGGGCGCGTCATCCACCCCGCGCGGCCACCGGGGTGGACGGCGCGCCCCTGATCTCCCGGGCGCTGTGTCGGAGCTCGGATGCCCGCGCGCGCTCCGTGATCAGGAGAGCGTCGTGCACCCCGGTCGCCCGTCGGAGGTGGATGGCACGCCCGTGATCTCCGGGCCGATCCCGGCGGCTGCCGCCTCGACCTGCCCACGGGCACCCGGCGACCTGGGCAACGCGGCGCCCCGGTTCGGGCACGTGACGCCGATGGGCGGCGCGCCCGGTCTTCGTGGCGTCGTCGACTCGTCGCCGGCGTCGATGGGCGCCGCCCGCTGCGCGGCGTCCCGCTCGATGAGCACCGGTCCACGGTCGGTGCGGGCGGTCATGTCAGGTCCCTGTCCATCCGGATCGCCGGACCGAAGCGCGTGGGCGCCTCGCCGATCGTGCGGAAGCCGCAGCGGATGTAGAAGGTCTCGACGCGCGGGTTGGCGGTCACGACCATCCGCGGCGCGCCGCCGTCACGCGCCCGGCCGACCACGTCCGCGACCAGCCGGGCGCCGATCCCGTGGCGCATGTGGGCGGGGCGCACGAAGAGACCGTCGAGCTCGGCCTCGCCGTCGGGCAGCGGCAGCACGGCCGCGAACCCGGTGACCGCGCCGTCCAGCTCGTGCACCCGGATCCCGGGCGAGCGGACCTGCCTGCGCGGCACCATGATCGCCTCGGGGTGCGCGAGCAGGTCGGCGCGGTACTCCGTCCAGATCAGTGAGGCCTCGCGCTGGACGTCCTCGAGCACCGCGACCTCGTCCTCGCGGGCCCAGCGCAGCAGCCCGTCACCCGTCCCCATCACACGATGGTGCGCCGGCCCGAGTCACGGGTCGCCGCGAGCGGCACGGCCGGCAGGTCGCGAGCCTTGTTGATCATGTGGAACGTGCCGGTCGTCGCGTCGTTCGACGGATGGCGCCGGCTCGAGGTCGGGTGCTCGCCCGGTGGGGCCCGCGTGGGCGCGCCGGTGATCGAAGTACCGATACGGACGCTGAGCGTCCGTGACGGCACTTCGCTGACAACCTCGCGATCGCCGCCCGGCGGGCCGGGCCGCGACGCCGGGGTGAGTTACTCGGTGTTCTCGCGTGGCTCCGGGTCGCCCTCGGACTCGACGTCCGGGATCACCGGCCCGAGCAGGTCGTCGGCGTCGACGATCCGGTAGGCGTAGCCCTGCTCGGCGAGGAAGCGCTGGCGGTGCGCGGCGTACTCGGCGTCGACGGAGTCGCGGGCGACCACCGAGTAGAAGTGCGCCTGCCGGCCGTCGCCCTTGGGACGCAGCAGGCGGCCGAGGCGCTGGGCCTCCTCCTGGCGCGAGCCGAACGTCCCGGAGACCTGGATGGCCACCGAGGCCTCGGGCAGGTCGATCGAGAAGTTCGCGACCTTCGACACGACCAGGACCGGGATCTCGCCCCGCCGGAACCGGTCGAACAGCGCCTCGCGCTCCTTGTTCTTCGTCGAGCCCTGGATCACCGGGGCGTCGAGGGCGACGCCCAGCTCGTCGAGCTGGTCGAGGTAGGCCCCGATCACGAGCGCGGGCTCGCCGCGGTGGCGCTCGAGGATGCTGCGCACCACCGGGATCTTCGTCTTGGCGCAGGCGCAGAGCCGGTAGCGCTCCTCGGCCTCGGCGGTGGCGTAGATGATCCGCTCGTTGTCGGTCATGGTCACGCGGACCTCGACGCAGTCGGCGGGCGCCACCCAGCCCTGGGCCTCGATGTCGCGCCACGGGGCGTCGTAGCGCTTGGGCCCGATGAGCGAGAACACGTCGCCCTCGCGGCCGTCCTCGCGCACGAGCGTCGCGGTGAGCCCGAGGCGGCGGCGCGACTGCAGGTCGGACGTCATGCGGAACACCGGCGCGGGCAGCAGGTGCACCTCGTCGTAGATGATCAGGCCCCAGTCGCGGGAGTCGAACAGCTCCAGCGCGCGGAACTCGCCCTTCGTCTTGCGGGTCATCACCTGGTAGGTCGCGATGGTGACCGGCCGGATCTCCTTGCGCTCCCCGGAGTACTCGCCGATCTCGTCCTCGGTCAGCGACGTCCGCGCGACGAGCTCGCGCTTCCACTGCCGGCCCGCGACGGTGTTGGTGACGAGGATCAGCGTCGTCGCGCCCGCCTTCGCCATCGCGGCCGCGCCGACGAGCGTCTTCCCGGCGCCGCAGGGGAGCACGACGACCCCGGAGCCGCCGTGCCAGAAGCCCTCGACGGCGTCGGCCTGGTAGTCGCGCAGCTCCCAGTCGCTCTGGTCGAGCTCGATGGGGTGGGCCTCGCCGTCGACGTAGCCCGCGAGGTCCTCGGCGGGCCAGCCGACCTTGAGCAGCGCCTGCTTGAGCCGCCCGCGCTCGGAGGGGTGCACCGCGACGGTGTCGTCGTCGATGCGGTCGCCGAGCATCGGGACGATCTTCTTGTTGCGCAGCACCTCCTCGAGCACGGCGCGGTCGTTGGACAGCATCACCAAGCCGTGCACGGGGGAGTTCGTCAGCTGCAGCCGCCCGTAGCGGCCCATGGTGTCGACGACGTCGACGAGCAGCGCCTGCGGCACGGCGTAGCGGGAGTACTGCACCAGGGCGTCGACGACCTGCTCGGCGTCGTGGCCCGCGGCGCGCGCGTTCCACAGGGCCAGCGGGGTCACGCGGTAGGTGTGGACGTGCTCGGGGGCGCGTTCGAGCTCGGCGAACGGCGCGATCGCCTGACGAGCGGCGGGCGCGTCGTCGTGGTCGACCTCGAGCAACAGGGTCTTGTCGGACTGGACGATGAGCGGTCCGTTGCCGGGGTGGCTCAACCTCTCGACCTCCGGGCGCGTCGACGGGTGGTCAAAGTCATTGTCCCCCGTTCGCAGCCTGCACCGTCGGGCGGAGCGGGAGCACCGCTCGGGGAGCGCTGCGGCGGTCCCGCTCATTCCCCGGGGCACGGCGGATACAGTGGGCCCGCTCGACCCCGCCCACGAGGAGTGACCGACCGAACCCGAGGGGCTCACGGCGCGAACGGCGTCGGAGCCCGCCCGCAGCGAGGTGTCCGCCGGGCACGCCCGTCGAGGACCTCGCGCCGACCGCTACGGACGCCTGACCACCCTGATGCTGCCCGCCCCGCACCTCGATCGTCGTGCCGCCGTGTCACCGGCCGCGCGCTCGGCGTCACCCGTGTGCCACCGCGCTGTCCGGTCAGTCCCGACCATAGCCCATCCCTGGTCACCCAGCGTGGACCAGGGACGCGTTCGGCGCGTGGGCGCGCCGGGCGACGTCCGGCCGACCGGCGGAACCGGGAGGACCCGTCCGTGACCACACCCGAGCGAGCACCCGAGCGCACGCCGGACCGGGCGTCGGTCCGGTACCACGAGGAGCCCTCCGCCCGTCCCGCCGGCGACGACGGGGGTGACTGGACCGAGCGGCTGGCCCTGCGCAACTGGAGCCTGCCGGTCAAGCTCGCCGCGGTCCTGTTGGTGCCGACCCTCTTCGTCCTGACGCTCGGCGTGCTGCGGATCGTCGAGCAGACCGAGGAGGCCGCCTCCTACGACGGCGTGCAGCAGGCCGTGTCGCTCGAGGACCGCACGGCCCGGCTGATGGGCGACCTCGCCGCCGAGCGCTCGGCGGCCGCCGTGTTCGTCGCGGCCAACCGCGCCGGCGGGTCCGCGCCCGTCGACCAGCGCGTCGAGGCCACCAACCGCGCGGTCACCGAGCTGCGCGAGGCCGACGGCGGCGCCGACTCGCTCGACGGGCAGACGCGCCTCTCGTTCGACCAGGCCAACGCCGAGCTCACCCAGCTCGACCGCATCCGCGACGACGTCCTCAACGCCCGCGTCGACGCCGCCGGCGCGATCGGGCGCTACACCGAGTCGATCGACGCGCTCGAGGTCTTCGACCGTTCGCTGTCCCGCGAGGCCGCCGACCCGAGCGTCGCCGGGCTCTCCTCGGGCCTGTACTCGCTCGCGGTGGTGCGCGAGGAGGACGCCTACGTCCAGGCCGTGGTCGCCGCCGGCATCGCGGCCGGCCGGATCGACGCGCCGTCGATCGACCAGGCCCGCAACGCGACGCTGCGCCGCTCGATCGCCGTCGACGACTTCCGCTCCGCGGTCGGCACCGACAACGCCGAGCTCGCCGACGCGGTCGTCGGCCCGGACGTCGACAACCGCGACCTGCTGGCCCAGGTCGTCCTGGGCCGCGGGGCGGCCGGGCTGCCGCTGCAGGTCTCGGGGCCGGACTGGGAGCGTGCGTCGGCGGCGGTCGAGGACCGCGACGCCACCACCGCCCAGCAGCTGCGCACCGAGCTGCAGGACCAGGCGGGCGCGCTGCAGGCCTCCGCGCGCAGCGGCGCCGGCGTCGCCTCGGTGATCCTCCTGCTGGCGCTCATGGCCGGCGCGGCGGTCGTCTTCTTCGTGACCCGCTCGCTGCTGCGCCCGCTGCGCCTGCTGCGCCGCACCGCGCTCGACGTCGCCGAGCGCCGCCTGCCCCAGGCGGTCCGGAGCCTGCGCGAGGGCGAGGCGCCCGACACCACGATCGTCCCGACGCCGATCAACACCCGCGAGGAGATCGGTCAGGTCGCCCGCGCGTTCGACCAGGTCCACGAGCAGGCTGTCCGCCTGGCCGCCGAGCAGGCGGGCCTGCGCTCCGCGTTCAACTCGATCTTCGTCAACCTGTCGCGGCGGTCGCAGGCCCTGGTGGAGCGCCAGCTGCGCCTCATCGAGCAGCTGGAGAACTCGGAGGAGGACCCGGAGGCGCTCTCCAACCTCTTCCAGCTCGACCACCTCGCGACCCGCATGCGCCGCAACTCGGAGAACCTGCTGGTGCTCTCGGGCACCGACCTCTCCCGGCGCGGCAGCCGGCCGGTGCCGCTCGTGGACGTCCTGCGCGCCGCGGCGTCCGAGGTCGAGCAGTACCAGCGCATCGACCTCGCGCCCCCGCCGCAGGCCCAGCTGCTCGGGCGCACCGCGAGCGATGTCGTGCACCTCGTCGCCGAGCTGCTGGAGAACGCCACCACGTTCTCCGCGCCCGACACCCGGGTGCAGATCCGCGCGTCGCAGAACGGCGACGGCTCGGTGCTCGTCGAGATCCTCGACTCCGGTGTCGGGATGAGCGAGGAGGACCTGCACGAGGCCAACGTGCGCCTCGACTCGCCGCCCACGGTCGACGTGTCCGCGTCCCGGCGCATGGGCCTGTTCGTGGTCGGCCGTCTGGCCACGCGCCACCACATCGCGGTCGAGCTGCGCAACCGCGACGAGGGCGGGGTCATCGCCACCGCGGTCATCCCGGCCAACGCGGTCCTCGCCGCCGCCGGTGACGGCGCGGCGCCGACCGCGGCGGCGGCCGGTCCGCCGCAGGGCGCCGAGGCCCGCAACGGCGTCCCCGGCGTCGTCCCCGAGCAGTCCCGCAACGGTGGGGCGGCCCTGCCCCAGCGCGGCCGGCGCCCCGTGGGCGCGCCCGGCGCGTTCTTCTCCCCCGGGGTCGACCCGGCGGAGCAGGGTGGCGCCGAGGCCCCGTCCCGCCCCGACGCGCCCGCGGAGCGCCGTCCGGTCCTGCCGCAGCGCGGGCCGTCGAACGGCGCGCCGGGCACCAACGGGCACAACGGGCACGGCGGGCACGATGGTCACGGGGACGGCGGGGGACCTGCGGGTCCTGCGGGTCCCGGTGGCGCTCCCGGGTCGCGCGGCCCCGGCGGCCCTCTCGGGCCCGGGGGACGCGGGATGCGTCGCCCCGAGCGGGCACCCGTCGAGCAGACCCCGGTCGGGGCAGAGGCGGAGCCCGCGGAGCCCGCGGAGCCCGTCGAGCCGGGCCCGGGCGAGCAGGCGCCGGCGGCGCTGCATCGTCCGGAGGGGCCGGACGCCCCGGACGCCGCGCAGGCTCCCGAGACCGACGGCGAGCAGGACCAGAGCCAGGGACGCCACGGACTGATCGGTGGCGGTGTCGCGGCCGGCGCCGCGGCGCTCATCGGTGCCGCGGCGGCCCGCCGGCGGGGCCGGCGTATTGAGGACGAGGACGGCGAGGACGGCGGGGAGGCCCGCGAGGACGGCTCGCCCGCCGACGCCGCCGAGCCGGCCGCGCCCGCGGGCGAGGCACCCTCCGAGACACCGGCCGAGCACGACGACTCCGAGATGCCCGCCGCCGGCGGTCCCCGGGGCGCCGACCCCGAGGGCCCGGCGCCCGAGGAGGGCCCCGAGGGCCTCGGCGGGCGCCCGCCGGGGCGCCCGGCGGGTCCGATGCCGGGTCGCCCGGGTCAGCCCGGCGGCTACGGCGGGCCCGGCGCTCCCGGGGGGCCGTTCGGTCCAGGTGGACCAGGTGGACCAGGTGGACCAGGTGGCCCCGGCGGGCCGGCCGGTCCCGGGGCCCCGCAGGGCCCGGTGTGGGGTCCGCCGCCGGATGGTCGCCGCGGGGGTCCGCCCCCGGGGTGGCGCGGGCCCGGCGCCCCGCCCGGTCAGGGACCGGCAGGCCCCGGTGGTCCCTACGGGCCGCCGCCGCAGGGACGGCCGCAGGGCGCGCCCCCGGGTGCGCCCCCGGGTGCGCCGCAGGGTGCGCCTCCCGACCAGCCGCCGGGTCCGCCTCAGCAGCCGGCCGCCGGTCCGCCGATGTGGAACGGCGCGCCCGTCGTGCCGCCGCCCGGTCCGTCCGACGCGGATCCCGAGGAGGCCGGCCAGGTCCGCGAGGACGTCGGGGGCACCGAGGGCCGGGTCGACGATCCGGTCGAGAACCGGGTCGGTCCGCCGCCGGAGGCCGCCGAGGCGAGCGTCGACGCGGCGGAGGCCGCCGCGCCGTCCGCCGCGGCGGACGCGGAGCCGTCGGACGAGGACGCGGCGCCCGCGCCCACGCGGCGCGGCACGCTCCCGCTGCGCCCGCGCGTCCTGCGCCCGCAGCCCCGCACGGCACCGGCCGCCGCGGAGGGGGACACCTCCCCCGAGGTCGGCGGTGAGGCTCCCGGTGTGCCGGACGCCACGGACGCACCGGACGCCACGGACGCCACGGACGCCACGGACGAGGAGCAGGCCGCCGCGAGTGCCGGGGCTCCGGTCACCGGTGCGCCGGCGGACGAGACCCCCGCGCCGGTCGCCGAGGAGACCCCGGAGATCCCGGACGCCGCGGAGACGCCGGGCGAGGGTCGCGGGCTGCGGCCCACGGGTCGGCGCCTGTCCCCGGGCGGCCCGGCGTTGTCGCCGGGCATGGCGCCGCGACTGCGGCCCCGTCGGTCCCCCGGCTCCGCCGAGGAGCCCGTGTCCCCGATGTCCCCGGGGGACCCCGGGGACACGGAGACCGCCGGGCCGGGAGCGCCGGCGGCGTGGTCCGCGCCGGCCCGGCCGGAAGCACCCGCGTCGCCCGGGTCACCCGAGGCGCCCGCCGCTCTGTCCGAGCCGGCGGCGCCGGCCGAGGCGACGGGTCCGTCGGCACCGGGGGAGCCCGCCCCGCAGGGCTTCCGGCCGCCGCCGGGGTCGCCCCTGCCGCGGCGGTCGGCCGAGCCGACGCCCCCGCCGCCCGCCGGCGACGCGCAGGCCCCGGCCGCCCCGGAGGGTCCGGAGGAGGGTCTCCAGCCGCCGGCGGGGCTGCCGCGCCGATCGGGTGCGCGGTCGGCGCCCCCGGCCGCGTTCGGCACGGAGGCCGGCGACGGCGGGCGTCTCTTCGACGCCCCGCCGGCGAGCCCCGACACCGGGAACGGGCACGCCCGCACCGGCGGCGGCGCCAACGGTGCCAACGGTGCCAACGGTGCCAACGGTGCCAACGGTGCCAACGGTGCCAACGGTGCCAACGGTGCCAACGGTGCCAACGGTGCCAACGGTGCCAACGGTGCCAACGGTGCCAACGGACCCGGGCGCGCGGTCCCCGAGCGTCTCCCCGGCCGGGCGGGCACGCCGCGGCGGGAGCGGACGCCGATCTACGACGAGGTCGCGTCCGCGTGGTTCCGCGAGGCACCACCCTCGGCCGGACCGGACGACGCCGAGTGGGCGTCGACGTCCGGCGACGAGGGCTGGCGCGCGGCCGCGGCGACCGCGGACGCGCTCGACGCCGGCACCAGCGCCGGTGGCACGACGGAGTCGGGTCTGCCCCGGCGCCGTCCCCGGGCCCAGCTCGTGCCGGGCGCCGCCCGCACGGCGGCTGCGGGTCCCGGCGAGGGTGCGGGCGGCCCGCGACGCAGTGCCGACGCGATCCGCGGACGTCTCGCCAGTTATCAGCAGGGTGTCGCCGACGGGCGCACCACCCGCCGGGGCCGACCGGCCGACACCGCGGACGAGCCGGCGCGCGGCGAGCGTCCCGGGGACGAGGAGGAGCAGTGACCGAAACCCAGTCGCAGCCGAGCCGGTTCGGCTGGTTGGTCTCGAATTTCGCCGAGCGCGTGCCCGGTGTCGCCCACGCCGTGGTCGTGTCGGCCGACGGCCTGCTGCTCACCGCGTCGAACCGGCTGCCGCGCGACCGCGCCGACCAGCTGGCGGCGGTGGCGTCCGGGCTGGTCAGCCTCACGCAGGGCGCGGCGCGGTGCTTCGAGGCGGGCGACGTCGTGCAGACCGTCGTCGAGATGGAGCGGGGCATCGTCCTGCTGATGTCCATCAGCGACGGGTCGTGCCTGGCGACGCTCGCCGCGCCGAACTGCGACATCGGGCTGGTCGGCTACGAGATGACCCTGCTGGTCGACCGGGTGGGCCAGCTCCTGACCCCCGAGCTCCGCGCCGAGCTCCAGGGGTCGGCGGTGCGATGACCGCGCGAGGGGGTGACGACCGGTGAGCGATGACCCCGGCGAGTCCTTCGCCGACATCCTCAACGGGATCAACGGGCCGGCGCCGAGAGGGCCGCGCGGCGAGCGGCGCGGGCTCTTCCGCCGTCGTCGGACCGACGCGCCGTCCGACGGTCCCGACGCCGCGGCGCCGAGCGACGAGCCGGCGACCGGCCCGGACAGCGGCGGCACCGTCGCCCCCGACGGCTACCTCTACGGCGACGGGGCGCCCGACGGCGCCCACTCCTGGTCCGGGGGCGAGCCGCAGACGGCGCCGTACGGCACGCCCCAGGTGGGGCCGCCGCGGCACGAGCTGCCCGAGCCCGAACCGCCGGCCGAGCGCGCCGAGGACGTCGCGATCGTGCGCCCCTACGCCTGGACCGGCGGGCGCACCCGCCCGGTCTACGACCTCGCCATCGAGACCCTCGTCTCGGTCGGCACCGCGGGCCGCGACCCGTCGCGGATCCCCCAGTACGAGCACCGCGCCGTGGCGGAGCTGTGTCGCGAGCCCCGGTCGGTCGCGGAGGTGGCGGCGTTGCTGACGCTGCCGCTCGGCGTCGCCCGGGTGCTGATCGGCGACATGGCCTCGCAGGGCACCGTCGTGGTGCACCAGACCGCCTCGACCTCGGGCGACGTCCCGGACATGGCGTTGATGGAAAGGGTGTTGAGTGGACTTCGACGGCTCTGACGCGGCCGTGGCCGAGCCCGCCCCGACCACCACCTCAGCCAAGATCGTCGTGGCCGGTGGGTTCGGTGTCGGCAAGACGACGTTCGTCGGTTCGGTCTCGGAGATCGACCCGCTGACCACCGAGGCCGTGATGACCGACGCCAGCTCCGGTGTCGACGACCTCTCGGCGGTGCCCAACAAGCGCACCACCACGGTGGCGATGGACTTCGGCCGCGTGTCGCTGGACTCCGACCTGATCCTCTACCTGTTCGGCACCCCCGGACAGGACCGGTTCTGGTTCATGTGGGACGACCTCGTCCGCGGCGCGATCGGTGCGGTCGTCCTCGCCGACACCCGCCGGCTCGCCGACTGCTTCGCGGCGGTCGACTTCTTCGAGGACCGCCGCCTGCCCTACGTGCTGGGCGTGAACTGCTTCGACGGCGTCCTGCGCCACGAGCTCGAGGACGTCCGCGAGGCGCTCGCCATCGACCCCGCGGTGCCGATCCTCACCGTCGACGCCCGCGACCGGGAGTCGACGAAGCAGGCGCTCATCGCGCTCGTGGAACACGCCATGCAGGTCTGGGCGGTCGGCGCCCGGGCCTGAGCGTGTTGTTGCAGCGAACGCGCTGTTCGCTGCCTCTATGCGCTGGTTCTCCCCGTTCGCATCCGGCGTAGCGAGTGATCAACGGGGACTTCGCGCGCATAGAAGCAGCGAGATACCCGTTCGCTGCAGGAACCTGGCGAGCCTCAGCGGTCGGCGAGGACGCTGACCGAGGTGATCCGGTGCAGCGCGAAGGACATCGCGGCGCCGCCGACGACGTCGCCGTTCGTGTCGCCGTCGTCCTCCACGCCTTCCAGCACGCCGCCGCCGACGCGCAGGGGGCGCACGACGCGCTGGGACGCCGTGCCGTGGGCGTCGACGTAGCCGATCCACACGCTGCGGCCGGTGCGGGCGGCCTCGGCGAGCACCGCGACCGTCGCGGACGTGGCCGTGCGGCCGGAGCCGGCGCCCGTGGCGCGCCCGCGGGAGGCGGTGGCGGCGCGGTCGCCCGCGCGCAGCTGGGCGACGAGGGCGACGACCTGGTCGGAGGACAGCGACGGCGTCGTGCCCACCGCGCGCTCCGGCCGGCGGGCGGCGGTGCGCCGGCCCCGGGGCCGCAGGTCGAGCACACCGCCGACGTCGTCCTCGGCGACGGGGGAGAGCCCGGCGGCGCGCAGGGCCTCGAGGACGTCGACCAGCGGCTGCTGGCTGACCAGCACGGTCGGCGCGATGCGACGCAGCTCCAGGCGCTCGGCCTCGGGGTGGGCGAGGACCTCGGCGACGAGGGCCTCGTCCTCGGAGCGCAGGAACGACGCGGCCGCCCCGCCGCGCAGGCGCCCGTGGCGGCGGGCGACGTCGTCGACGAGGTACGTCAGCCCCTGGGGCACCGGCGTGGCCGAGCGCGTCGAGAACAGCTCGTGCAGGTCGGCGGCCGTCTGCCCGAGGTCGAGCGCGCGGCGCACCGTGGCCTCGCTGATCCGGTAGACCGTGGCGCTGCCCGCGGACTCGACGTCGGCGACGCGGTCGAGCGCGGCCGCGAGCCCGGGTTCGAGGCGCCCGGGGGCGATGGCGGTGAGGTCGGCCTGCAGGAGCACGTGGTCGACGGGGTCGGGCAGCGAGCGGCGCAGGGCGGCCGCCGCGGCGCCGTCGGGGTCGTCGCCGGGACCGCGGGCCACGGTGAGCAGCTCCCGGGCGGCGGAGGTGAGCGCGTCGTGGGCGACGAAGCCGATCGTGGTGGCCTCGCGCAGCACCGTGCGGATCATCTCGTCGCGCTGGCGCCCGCCTTTGCGCGGGGCGCGCCAGGCCAGGGAGGCGACGAGGTCGTCAGCCGTGGGCGGGCCCTCGCCGTCGTCGAACTCGGCGAGCCGGTCGAGCACGCGGCGGCGCAGCGCGGGCGCCCAGGGCCGGCGCGCCTCGTCGGAGAGCGGGCCGATCAGCTTGTCGCCGACGTCGCGCGCGCCGACCAGGGACGGGGCGCGCGGGGTGTCGAGCCAGCCGCGGGCGAGCGTCGTCCACCGCACGTCGGGGCCCGCGGCGAGCCAGCGGTCGACGGTGACGGTCGGCGTCCACGCCGCGTCCGCGCCCTCCGACACCGCGACCAGCCCGGCACCGGCGAGCACCTCGACCAGCAGCGCGGCGTCCTGCTCGGTGAGCCCCTCGTCGCGGGCCACCCGCCGCAGGTCCCGCACCCCGAGCCCGCCCGAGCGCAGGACGGACGGCGGGCGGTCGGACCACGCCGTGAGCACCGACTCCGCGTGCCGCACCAGCTCGAGGATCTCGCCCGCGGCCGTGGCGTCGACGTCGGCGGGGTCCTGGCGCCGCGGCGCCGGCATGGGGTCGGCGAGGGGGACGTCGCCGAGCGGACGATTGCCCCGGACGCCGAGGGCGGCCTCGCGGGCGAGCTCGACGGTCTCGTGGTCGACGCGGTGCAGCAGGCCCGCCGCGAGCAGCCGCCCCACCGGGCCCTTATCGGCGTGCTCCCCTGAACCGGGCCCTGCAGCGCGGCTGCGCCCGATCGGGCCGTCGGCGGCCAGCGCGTCCACCACCGAGCGCTCGTCGGCGGACAGGCCGGCGACGACCGCGGCGGGGTCGTCGGTCAGCGCGATCTCGGAGAACTCCGGGGCCGGCCGCCCGAGGCCGCCGGGGTAGCGCACCGACACGTCGCGCAGGGCCGGGACCGCCCGCCACCCGGCGGTCGCCGCGGGGTCCGCGTGCGGCAGCGCGGGCGGGACGGTGGAGCCGTCGGGCCACGCGAGGGCACGGCGCTCGAGGTCGGCGAGCGCGGCGCGCCCGGCGTCGGCGCGGTCGGCGCCGAGCAGGGCCAGGACGTCGCCCGCGGCGGCGGAGGCCTCGTCGGCGCGCACGACGAGCAGCGCGTCGACCACCTGCAGGGTGAAGGCGTCGAGGTCCTCGCAGGCCCGGCCGACCGACATCCGCACGCTCGCCCGGGTGGCCACGACGCCGGTGTCGGCGGGCGCGGGCAGCGCGAGGTCCGGGCGGGCACGCAACAGCGCGCCCAGGGTGTCGTCGTCCTGGGCGCGCAGGTGGTCGAGCAGGGACTTGCCGGACATCGTCTCTCCACGGTAGTCGGGCTCCGGCGCGCACACCTCGCTGGTGCGGCAGACTGGGGCTCCGCCGTCCGGGCGGGCCCCACGTACGGCGGGAGGAGCCGGAGAGAGATGGCCGACCACCACGCGACCGGAGAGCAGCCGGAGCACGAGAGCCCCGTGCGCGGCGGCGAACCCTGGTGGCCCGAGGTCGAGGGCGACCACCCCGTCACCGAGCTCATGGCGCCGACCCAGGGATCGCCGTCGCCCTTCGGCGACACCGAGTTCCCGCTCCCGGCCGACCAGCTCGGCTACGTCCACCCGGTCACCGAGATCAACCGCTAGGCCCGGGACACGGAGCGGAGCGGAGCTGGACCATCGAGAAGACGGTCGCAGGTCTCCTGCTCGCCGCCGGCGGTGGCCGGCGGATGGGCCGGCCGAAGGCCGCCGTCGAGCTCGACGGCGAGCCGCTGGTCCGCCGGGGGGCCCGTGCACTGGGGGCGGCGGGGCTCGACCCGGTCGTCGTCGTGCTCGGGGCCGGGCTGCCCGGCACGGCCGACCTGCTCGACGAGGGCACCACGTGGGTGCCCGCGCCCGGCTGGGACACCGAGGGCCAGGCGGCGTCCCTCCGGGCCGGCCTCGACGCGCTGAGCGGCTCGGACGCCCTCGCGGTGCTCGTCGCCCTCGTCGACACCCCCGGCATCGGCCCCGAGGCCCTCGCGCGGGTGGCCGCTAGGGCCACGGCACCGGACGTGATCGCCCGCGGCGCGGTCGGGGGTCGCGCGGGCCACCCCGTGCTGCTCGGTCGCGACCACTGGGAGGCTGTGCGCGCGGCCGCCACCGGCGACGCGGGCGCGCGGGGCTTCCTGCGCGGCCGGGGCGACGTGGTCGCCGTGGAGATCGGCGACGTCGCGGTCGAGGACGACCTCGACACCCCCGACGACCTGCAGCGCTGGAACCGACGAGAGGAGGCGGGACGGTGACCGTCCCCGGTCCGGGTTACGCGATCACGGCTCGTGTGGAGGCGCCCGCGAGCGCGACCGCCGCGGGCGACCTCGCCGTCGCCGTCGGGCGGGTCGGCGGTGTCATGACGGCGTTCGACGTCGTCGAGTCGCGCACCGACTCGATCATCGTCGACATCAGCTGCAACGCCCTCTCCGAGGAGCACACCCACCAGATCACCGACGCGCTCGACGCCCTCGACGGCGTGCGGGTGCGCAACGTCTCCGACCGCACGTTCCTCGTCCACCTGGGCGGCAAGATCGAGGTCACGCCGAAGGTCGGGCTCCGGACCCGCGAGGACCTCTCGCGCGCCTACACGCCCGGGGTCGCCCGCGTGTGCCAGGCGATCGCCGCCCGTCCCGACGACGCCCGCAGCCTGACGATCAAGCGGAACACCGTCGCGGTCGTCACGGACGGCTCCGCCGTGCTGGGGCTGGGCAACCTCGGGGCCGCCGCGGCGATGCCGGTGATGGAGGGCAAGGCGGCCCTGTTCAAGCGCTTCGCGGGCGTCGACGCGTGGCCGGTCTGCCTCGACACCCAGGACACCGAGGAGATCATCCGCACCGTCGAGGTGCTGGCGCCCGGCTACGGCGGGATCAACCTCGAGGACATCGCCGCCCCGCGCTGCTTCGAGATCGAGGAGCGGCTGCGCGAGAAGCTCGACATCCCCGTCTTCCACGACGATCAGCACGGCACCGCGGTGGTCGTGCTCGGCGCGCTGCGCAACGCGCTGCGCGTCGTCGGCAAGGAGATGAACGACTGCCGGATCGTCGTCTGCGGCGTCGGCGCCGCCGGCTCGGCGATCATCCGGCTGCTGCTGCCCCTGGCGCCGGCCGACCTCATCGCTGTCGACGTCGAGGGGGTCATCCACCCCGACCGCCCCGGCCTGCACCCCAGCCTCGCGTGGGTCGCCGAGCAGACCAACCGCGACCGGCGCACGGGCACCCTGGCCGACGCGATGCCCGGGGCCGACGTCTTCATCGGGGTCTCCGCGCCGGATCTGCTCACCGAGGACGACGTCGCCGGCATGGCGGAGGACGCCGTCGTGTTCGCGCTCGCGAACCCGGATCCGGAGATCGACCCGTCGATCGCCCAGCAGCACGCGTCCGTCGTCGCCACCGGCCGCTCGGACTACCCGAACCAGATCAACAACGTGCTCGCCTTCCCCGGCATCTTCCGGGGACTGCTCGACGCGCACGCCCGCGGCATCTCGGACGTCATGCTGCTCGCGGCCGCGGCGGCGATCGCCGACGTCGTGAGCGAGCCGAACCCGCTGTTCATCGTGCCCAGCGTCTTCGACAGCACGGTGGCGACGGCCGTGGCCGCCGCCGTCCGGAAGGTCGCCGAGCAGGACCGCGGTGGCGAGGGCGTCCCCGTCGGCGAGGCGCTGGCCGTCGGCGAGGAGACGGCCCGCGCCGCGGAGGACACCGATGACTGAGCCGGGGCCAGGCGGCCTCACTCACGTCGACGCGACCGGTGCCGCGCGCATGGTCGACGTCGGCGACAAGGAGGTCACGCGGCGCACGGCGACCGCGACCGGCGTGGTGCGCACGACGCCCGAGGTCACCGCCGCCCTGCGGAACGACACCGTCCCCAAGGGCGACGCGCTCGGGGTAGCCCGGGTCGCCGGCATCATGGGCGCCAAGCGCACCCCGGACCTCGTCCCGCTGTGCCACCCGATCCCGCTGGCCGGGGTGACGGTCGACCTCGAGGTCGGCGACGACCACGTCGCCATCACCGCGACCGCCCGCAGCGCCGACCGCACCGGTGTGGAGATGGAGGCGCTGACCGCCGTCGCCGTCGCCGGGCTGACGCTGCACGACATGATCAAGGCGCTGGACCCGGCGGCGACGCTCGACGCGGTGCGCCTCGAGCACAAGGAAGGGGGCCGCTCCGGTGTCTGGACCCGACCCGACGGCCGGTGACCCGACTCGCCGCGCGCGGGTGGTGACGGCGTCGAACCGCGCCTCCTCGGGCGTCTACACCGACCGGGGCGGGCCGATCATCGTCGAGTGGCTGCGCGGGATGGGGTTCACGACGCCCGACCCGGTGGTCGTGCCCGACGGCGAGCCCGTGGCCGCGGCGCTGCGCGAGGCCGTCGCCGACGCGGCGCACGTCGTCGTCACCACCGGCGGCACCGGCATCTCGCCCACCGACGCGACACCCGAGGCGACCCGCGCCGTGCTCGACTACGAGATCCCGGGCCTCGCCGACGCCGTGCGCCGCGCCGGCGCGGACAAGGTCCCGACCTCGGTGCTCTCGCGTGGCGTGGCGGGCGTCGCCAAGCGCACCCTGGTGGTGAACCTGCCCGGCTCCCCGGGCGGGGTGCGCGACGGCCTGGCCGTGCTCGAGCCGATCCTGGCCCACGCCGTCGACCAGATCCTGGGAGGGGACCACGCATGACCGCCCGCGTGCTGCGCGCGACCGTCACCGAGGAGCCGCTCGACGTCTCCGAGCACGCCGCGCTGGTCGACGACGCCGCGGCCGGCGCGGTCGTCACGTTCGCGGGCGTCGTCCGCGACCACGACCACGGCCGCTCGGTGACCGCGCTGGACTACGAGGGCCACCCGAGCGCCGCGACGGTGGTGGAGAAGGTGGCGGCCGAGGTCGCCGGGCGGTTCCCCGGCGTGCGGGCGCTCGCCGTGACCCACCGCGTGGGCGCGCTCGGGATCGGCGACGTCGCCCTGGCCTGCGCCGTCGCCGCCGAGCACCGCCGCGAGGCGTTCGACGCCTGCAGCGAGCTCGTCGACGCCGTGAAGCGGGAGCTGCCGGTGTGGAAGCGCCAGGAGTTCACCGACGGCACCGAGGAATGGGTCAACTGCCCCTGACCCGTTCCCCGGTCCCGGAGCGAAGGCGTCCCTGACTGCGTGGCACGCAGCGAAGGCGTCCTTCGTGCCATCGGCGCGGCGGCCGAGCGACGGAGCGAAGGCGTCCCTGACTGCGTGGGACGCAGCGAGGGACGCCCTCGCTCCACCGACGACGGGCGCCGCGTGCCCGGGGTCAGCCCATCGCGAGGGTCTGCCCCGGGAAGATCATGTTCGGGTCGGTGATGACGTCGCGGTTCGCCTCGGCGATCGACTGCCAGGACGCCCCGTGCGAGGAGGCGATCGACCCGAGGGTGTCGCCCGCGCGCACCGTGTAGCTGCCGCCGGACGCGGGGGCCGTGTCGCGCACCGCGCGGGTCTCGGCGCTCGAGCCCGACCCGGAGTCCGACGACCCGGAATCGTCGTCCGCCTCGTCGTCATCGGACGAGGACGACGACGAGGACGAGGACGACGACGAGCCCGCCGAGGGCACGCTGCTGTTCGGCGAGTCGTCGGTCTGGCCGGTCTTGCGCGAGCAGGTCGGCCAGGCGTTCATGCCCTGCTCGGCCTTGACGCGCTCGGCGACCTGGATCTGCTCCTCGCGGCTGGCGTCCTCCGGGGAACCGGAGCCGCCGAAGGCGTTCCAGGTCGAGTCGGTGAACTGCAGACCGCCGCCGAAGCCGTTGCCGGTGTTGATGCCCCAGTCGCCGCCGCTCTCGCACTGGGCGAGGGCGTCCCAGTCGGTGTCGGCGTGGGCAGCCGGGGCGGCGAGCAGGGCCGCGGGCACGACGGGGGCGCCCGCCGCGACGACGGCCAGGGTGGCCCGGCCGAGGCGACCGGGGCGGTGGGGGGCGCGGTGGCGCCCGGAGCGCGCTGCGGGCAGCACGGAACGGATCTCCACGAATCTCCACGAGGCCGCGCCTGCCGCGTCCGCCGGGCCGTCGCGAGGGGGAGCGGACGGGGGGAGTCCCGGGGCTGTCGGGTCCTGTCCGGGCACTGCTGCGTCGGGGCGGACCCCGCCGGACAGGACGGCGCTCGGGCTCCGGTCGGCACCGCTGCACGGGCCGACTCGAGGACCGTAGATCCACGCTGAGGTCACGGCTCGTGGCTCTCAGTTTCGTGAGGACGGTGCTCGAGTCACGATCGGGTGACGAACGTGCAGCACAGAGGACTCGGTGTCACCGACGGTTCCTCCTCTCACACGCAGCGTCGCTGAGAGTTGTGATGCGAGTCACTTCCGAACACACGACGACCCCGGCTCCGCCGAGGGGAGCCGGGGTCGACGCGCCGGGAAAGGACCTCAGTCGTCGTCCGAGGAGGACGAGGACGACGAGGACGACGAGGACGAGGAGGAGCTGTCGCTCTGCCCCGTCTTCTTGGAGCAGGTCGGCCAGGCGTTCATGCCCTGCTCGGCCTTGACGCGCTCGGCGACCTGGATCTGCTCCGAGCGGCTGGCGTCCTCGGGCTGGCCGGAGCCGCCGAACGCACGCCAGGTGGAGTCCGTGAACTGCAGACCGCCGCCGAAGCCGTTGCCGGTCTGGGTGCCCCAGTCGCCGCCGCTCTCGCACTGGGCCAGCTGGTCCCAGTCGGTCGTGTCGGCGGACGCGAGCCCGGTGGTGAAGGCCATCGGGGTGGCCGCGACCGCGCCCACCAGGGCGATCTGCGCCGCCCGGCGTCCGAGGGCGCGCGCCAGCGACTCATCGGTGTTGCGAAGCATGACCTCTCTCCGTACCGCGCCTCGCGGGAGGGACCTCTCGGTCGGGTCGACGGCCGGTTCCACGCGGCCTCACCGCCCGCGGTGCTCTGCGCACCCGGGTCTCACGTCCTCGCGCCCGTCCGGTCCGCCACTTTCGTCTCGGGGCAGTCACCCGGGTCGCTGGACGGGCGCCGGCGCGGCGACCCCGGGGGTGTCCGGTCTCCCCCGCACCGGATCCGGTGCCGCGTCGGGGAGCCGGACGCGAACGGTACGGAGGACACACCGTGTTTCAACCCGGCGGTCGTGCGAGCGATGTCACCCGAACGACACGGTTTCGTGACTCCGTCGGGAGAAGAAGCGCAGCTCAGAGGCGAAGATGATCTCGGCGTGCCGGGAAGGTGACGCCCTGTCGCAGATCCGTTCTGTGCACGGCCTCACGGCCTGAACACCGCCGTTCAGAGCAGCGCCGGGCCTCCACGGGTGGCTCCCCGATCAGCGCTGCGGGATGCTGGTGGGGTGACAGCGAGCACCGCACCCACCAGCCCGGACGACCTGGCGCAGGCCCTCGACGGCACCGGCTACCTCGCCGACGCCGGCCTGGCCTCCGCGGCGTTCCTGGCGCTGCGCATGGGCCGCCCGCTGTTCTGCGAGGGCGAGCCGGGCACGGGCAAGACGGCGCTCGCGCAGGCGCTGTCCGAGGCGCTGGCGCTGCCGCTGGTCCGGCTGCAGTGCCACGAGGGCATCGACGCCTCGCAGGCCCTCTACGACTGGGACTTCCCGCGCCAGCTGCTGCACCTGCGCGCGCTCGAGGCGTCGGCGAGCGCCTCGCGCTCCGAGCTGGACGTCGACGCCGTCGAGTCCTCCCTCTACGACCGCCGGTTCCTGCTCGCGCGCCCGGTGCTGCAGGCGCTGCAGGACGCGCCGTGCGTGCTGCTGGTCGACGAGGTCGACCGTGCCGACGACGAGTTCGAGGCCTTCCTGCTCGAGGTGCTCGCCGAGAACTCCGTGACGATCCCCGAGATCGGCGTCGTGCGGGCCGAGACGCCGCCGCTGGTGGTGCTCACGTCCAACCGCACGCGCGAGGTGCACGACGCCCTCAAGCGCCGCTGCCTCTACCTCTGGCTCGAGCACCCCGACCTCGCGCGCGAGACCGCGATCCTGCGCCGCCGCCTCCCCGGGCTGCCCGAGGAGCTGGCCGAGCAGGTCGCCCAGGCGGTCCACGGGCTGCGCGGGCTCGACCTGCTCAAGCCGCCCGGGGTCGCCGAGTCGATCGACTGGGCGCAGGCCCTGCAGCTCGTCGGCGCCCGCCGGCTCGACCTGGCGTCCGCCACCGCGACGCTCGGCGCGGTGCTCAAGTACCGCGAGGACGCCGACCGGGCGCGCGACAAGCTGGACGCCCTGCTCGCCTCATGAGCACCAGGGGCGAGCGGAGCGACGGGGAATGACCACGGCCGACCAGGGCGGGAGCAGCGACGTGCCGGCTCCCCGCCCGCACGCGGGCGCCGTGCTGGCCGCCGACGTCGTGGACAGGCTCGGCGGCGGAGCCCCGCCGGACGACGAGGCGGTCCTCGAGGACTTCGTCGCGTTCACCCGCCTCGTCCGCAACGCCGGCGTGCCCGTGACGACCGACCGTGTCGCGGCCTACCTGCAGGCGCTGCGGCTCTCCGACCTCACGAGCCAGGTCGCCACCTACTGGGCGGGGCGGCTGACGCTCTGCGCCGACCCCGACGACGTCGTGCGCTACGACCACGCGTTCTTCGCCTGGTTCTCCTCCGACCCGCGCGACCAGCGCATGGGCCGGCCGGGGCCGCCCCAGCCGCGCATCTCGACGATGGCCGCGCTCACCGACCCGCCGCCGGGCTCGGGGGAGGGCGAGGACGAGGAGACCCCGGAGCTGCGGGTCGCCGCCTCCGGCGAGGAGGTCCTGCGCGACCGCGACATCGCCGAGCTCTCCATCGGCGAACGCGAGCACCTCAAGGCGCTGCTCGCGCTCCTGCGCCCCGCTCCGCCGCGGCGCCGGGCCCGACGCCGCCGGCCCGCCCGGCGCGGCGAGCCCGACCCGCGGCGCACGCTGCGGGCCGCGCTGGCCAACGGCGGCGAGATCGGTGACCTGCGCCGCCGCGCCCGCCGCGAGCGCCCCCGGCGGGTGGTGCTGCTCATCGACGTGTCGGGGTCCATGAGCCCGTACGCGGACACGCTGCTGCGCTTCGCCCACGTCGTCACCCGGCGCACGCCGCAGGCCGTCGAGACGTTCACGCTCGGCACCCGGCTGACGCGCGTCACCCGCGAGCTGCGCCAGCGCGACCCGGAGCGCGCGCTGGTCGACGCGGGGAAGGCGATCCCGGACTGGTCGGGGGGCACGCGGCTCGGCGAGGTGCTGCGCGCGTTCCTCGACCGCTGGGGCCAGCGCGGCGTGGCCCGGCGGGCGGTCGTCGTGGTGTTCTCCGACGGCTGGGAGCGCGGCGGGGCGGAGCTGCTCGGCGAGCAGTCCGCCCGGCTGGCCCGGCTCGCGCACCGGGTCGTCTGGGTCAACCCCCACGCCGGCAAGCAGGGATACGCGCCGGTGCAGGGGGGAATCGCCGCGGCCCTCCCGCACGTTGACCGTTTGCTGGCGGGGCACTCCCTGGCCACGCTGGCCGAGCTGCTGGAGGTGCTGCGGGATGCGTGACGTTCTGCCGACGCTCGAGTCGTGGTGGGCCGAGGGTCGCCCCACGGCCCTCGCCACCGTCGTCGGGACCTTCCGGTCCGCCCCGCGCCAGCCCGGCGCCTCGATGCTGGTCGGCAACGACGGGCAGGCCGTCGGCAGCGTGTCCGGCGGGTGCGTCGAGGGCGCGGTCTACGAGCTGGGCTCGGGAATCCTCGAGGGCACCGACGAGGCGACCCTGCAGCGCTACGGCGTCTCCGACGACGACGCGTTCGCCGTCGGCCTGACGTGCGGCGGCATCCTCGACGTCTACGTCGAGCAGGTCGACCGCGAGTCGTTCCCGCAGCTCGGCGAGATCGCGAAGGCCGTGCGCGAGCACCGGTCGGTCGCCGTGGCCACCGTCGTCTCGGGCCCGGCCGAGCGGGTCGGACGCCGCATGGTGGTCTGGCCCGAGGAGGTCGAGGGCAGCACGGGTTCGGCGCGCCTCGACGACGCGCTGCGCGACGACGTGCGCGGGCTGCTCGCCGCGGGCCGGTCGGCGCTCGTGTCCTACGGCACCGACGGGGAGCGCCGCGGCGAGGGCCTGCAGGTGTTCGTCGAGGCGTTCGCACCGCCGCCTCGGCTGATCGTCTTCGGCGCCATCGACTTCGCCGCCGCCGTCGCCCGGATCGGCACCTTCCTGGGCATGCGCGTGACGGTGTGCGACGCACGCCCGGTGTTCGCGACGTCGAGCCGCTTCCCCGAGGCCCACGAGGTCGTCGTGGAGTGGCCGCACCGCTACCTGGCGAAGGAGGCGGAGGCCGGGCGCATCGACGGCCGCACCTCGCTCGCCGTGCTCACCCACGACCCCAAGTTCGACGTGCCGCTGCTCGAGGTGGCGCTGCGCCTGCCCGAGATCGGCTACATCGGGGCGATGGGGTCGCGGCGCACGCACGGCGACCGGCAGCAGCGGCTGCTCGACGCCGGCGTCACCGAGGCCGAGCTGGCCCGGATGTCCAGCCCGATCGGGCTCGACCTCGGCGCGCGCACCCCCGAGGAGACCGCGGTCTCCATCGCGGCGGAGATGATCGCCCAGCAGTGGGGCGGGCGCGGCACGCCGCTCTCGGACCGCCAGGGCCCCATCCACACCGAGTCGAACGTGGAGCCCGCGGTCTCGGCGGCGTCGCTCACCGCGGCGGGCGGATCCTGACGGACCCACCCGCCGCGAGCGGGGACGTCACCCGTCGGCGGTGGCCGGCCCGAACTCGCCGCCGACCTCGGTGACGCGGTCCGCGGGGAAGCCGCCGCGGCGCGCGTGCTCACGCACCACCTCCGCCGACACCGCGGAGTGGACACAGTAGATCGTGTCGCCCGCCGCGAAGCTCTCGTGCCAGGTGTAGGGGGTGTCCAGCCCCTCCACGACGGCGTTCGACGTGCGGGCGATCTCCCGCAGCTGCTCCGGGCCCAGGTCGCCCGCGCCGGGGACGGTGCGCTCGATGATGAACTTCGGCATGGCGGCTCTCCTCGTGATCGGTGGACCGGCCCTGGCGGCCGGTCACGAGGAGAAGCGTCGCCCGACGGCGGGTCCCCGCTCGTCGGGACGAGCTCCCCATCTTCGTCGCGCCCGCTCCCTAGGCGACGCGGGCGGTGAGCAGCAGGTACTCCCAGTCCATCGTCCCGCCGCCGCGGTCGTGGCGGGCCGCCACGCCCGCGATGTCGGCCTCGAGCGCGGCCGTGCGCTCGGCGTCGTCGGCGACGTTGCGGTACGCGACGATCGTCGGCCCGTAGGTCTCCTTCCAATAGGCGCGGAACGCGTCGGGCGTGGCGAACGCGGACACGGTCACGGTCTGCCGGCGGGTCTCGAGGTCGGTGACGCGTTCGCCGAGCAGGGCGCGGACGTGGGCCTCGTCGCCCCACAGCGGCGGGGGCTGGGCGCCGGGCGGAGGCGGGGGCGCGTACGGCTTCATGGTCGTGAACAGGTCCCCGACGAAGCCCTCGGGCGTCCAGCTGATGATCCCGATGCGCCCGCCGGGGCGCACGACGCGGACGAGCTCGTCGGCGGCCTGCTGGTGGTGGGGGGCGAACATGACGCCCACGCAGGACGTGGCCACGTCGAACGCGTCGTCGGCGTACGGCAGCGCCTCGGCGTCGCCCTCCTCCCACGCGATCGCCACACCTGCGCGCTCCGCGGCGGCCCGCCCGGCGGTGAACAGCTCGGGGGTCAGGTCCGACGCCACGACGTCGGCGCCGGCGCGCGCCGCCGGGATCGCGACGTTGCCGGTGCCCGCCGCGATGTCGAGCACCCGCTCCCCGGGGCGGATCCCCGTCGCGGTGACCAGGCGGGGTCCCAGCTCGGCGATGAGGGTGGCGGCGACGTCCGGGTAGTCGCCGAGGCCCCACATCGTGCGGTGGCGCGCCTTGAGGGCCTGATCGGCCGCGGTGCCGGTGGTGGTGTCGGTGGTCGTCTCGCTCATGATCGTCTCCTCGTTCCGGTGACCGGACGGTGGGCCGACGCTCTGTGCGGCCCGTCACAAGGAGCGTGTCGGAGGGTGACGAAACGGTCATGGGGAAGCGCTCCCCATGTTTCTCCGGACCGTTACTAGGCCGTTCGGGACATTCCCCGGGTGAGTTCGATCACGTACCGTGATCAGTATGGAGCTGCTCGAGCGTGACGACGAGCTGCGCCTCCTCGACCGGGCCTGGCGGGAGGCGCGAGCGGGGTCCGGATCGATCGTGCTGCTCGCCGGCGAGTCGGGGATCGGGAAGACCTCGCTCGCGCGGCAGTTCGCCGGCGGCGTCGACGACGGTGACGTCCTCTGGGGCGTGTGCGACCCGCTGGGCGTGCCCCGTCCTCTCGGGCCCCTGCACGACGTCGCGGCCGACCTCGGCGACCCCGTCGCGTCGCTGCTCCACGCCGGCGCCCCGCCGCACGAGATCCACCGGGCGCTGCTCGACGCGCTGTCCGCCCGGCCGCGGGTCCTCGTCGTGGACGACCTGCAGTGGGCCGACGAGGCGACGATCGACCTGCTGCGCTTCCTGCTGCGCCGCATCGCGGGTACCCGCTCGCTGGTGCTGGCCACCTACCGCGCCGACGAGCCCGACCCGCAGCCCGAGCTGCGCGCGCTGCTCGGCGACGTCGCGCGCACGCCCGCGGCCACCCGCCGTGAGCTCGGCCCGCTGTCCGTCGCCGCGGTGACCGCGCTCGTGGGGGAGCGCGACATCGACCCCGCCCGCCTGCACCACCTCACGCGCGGCAACTCCTTCTTCGTCACCGAGGTCGTCAGCCAGGGCGGGGACCTGCCGCTCTCGGTCCGCGACGCCGTCCTGGCGCGCACCGCCGGCCTCGACGCCGAGGCCCGCGACCTCGCCGACCTGCTCGCGTGCGCACCCGGCCCGGTCCCCGACACGCTGCTGCCCGCCCTCGGGGTCGGCATCGCCCCGCTGCGCACCCTCGACTCGGCCGGGCTGCTCGCCCGCGACCGGCGCGGCATCACCTACCGCCACGACATCTGCCGGCTGGCCGTCGCGGACGCCATCCCGCCCGGCGGGGAGGTCGCGCTGCACCGGCGGATGGTCGAGGCGCTCGAGACGCTGCCCGACGCCGACCCCGCGGTGCTCGCCCACCACGCGCTCGCCGCCGGCGACGACGGCCGCGCGTTCCGGTACGCCTCGCGGGCCGGGCGGGTGGCGGCCGGGTCGGGAGCCCACACCGAGGCCGCGCGGTTCTTCGCCACGGCGCTGGAGCGCGCCCCGCGCGACGCCCTCGGCGCCCGGGCGGGGCTGTGCGAGCTGCTGGCCAACGAGCTCTACCTCACCGATCGGCTCGACGAGGCGGTCGCGGCCTGCGAGCGCGCGATCTCCTGGTGGGAGGCCGACGAGGACCCGGACGGCGTGGGCACCGGGCGCCAGTCGCTGGCGGTGTTCGAGTGGTACCGCGGCAACCGCCGCGCCGCGGAGGAGAACGCCGCGGCCGCGGTCGCGGTGCTCCGGCCGCGCGCCACCTCCGGCAGTCGCGCGGCCGGCCTGCTCGGCAGCGCGCTCACCGTGCAGGGGTTCCTCGCCCTGCACGGCAGCGACCTGGCCGCGGCGCGCCGCCTCCACGACGAGGCCCGCGCCGCGGCCGCGGGGGTCGTCCACCGCGACCTCGACGTCCAGCTCACCGTGGTCGACGCGGTGGCCGCCGTCCTGGCCGGCGACCTCGCCGAGCGCGACCGGCTGCTCGCCGTCCTCGACGCCGCCGGGGACGGCTTCACGGAGTCGCACTCCACGGGCTGGAGCAACATGGTCAACGTCGACGTCGAGCAGCGGCGCCTCGACGCGGCCGAGAAGGCCCTCGACCGGGCGCTGCCGCTGTCCGTGCAGTGGGACGTGCCGCTCTGCTACGGCTGGCAGCGCGGGGTGCGCGGCCGCCTGCGGATGCTGCGGGGCTCCTGGGACGAGGCTGTGCGCGACGCGGGAGCGGTGCTCGGTGAGAGCGCCTCGCTGCTCACGCACACCTGGCCGCGCCTGGTCCAGGGCGTCGTCGCGCTGCGCCGCGGCGAGCCCGGGTCCGACGCCGACCTCGAGCGCGCCTGGGACCTCGCCGTCCGCTACGCCGAGCCGTTGCGCCTGCTGCCCGCGGTGTCGGCGCTGGCCGAGCGGAGCTGGGTGACCGGCGAGCCGGACCTCCGCCTCGATCGCGCGCCCGAGCTCCTCGCCGACGCGGGCGCCCGCCCGGGCGCGGAGTGGTCGGCGGGCGAGCTCGCGGTGTGGCTGACCCGCCTCGGGTACGCCGTCGACGCGCCGGCGCTCCCGGTCGACTGCCCGTTCCGCCTCTCGCTCGACGGCGACCACGCCGCGGCGGCCGAGCGCTGGGCCGAGCTGGGCGCGCCCTACGACCGCGCCCTCGCGCTGGTCGACTCCGGCGAGCCGGGCGACGTCTTCGCGGGCCTGGAGATCCTCGACCGGCTCGGCGCCGAGGCGGTGGCGGCCAAGGTGCGCCGTGACCTGCGCGGGCGCGGGGTCAGCGGCGTGCCCTCCCGGCCGCGCGCGGCCACCCGCGCCAACCCGGCGGGGCTCACCGCGCGGCAGGTCGACGTGCTGCGCCTGCTCGCCGAGGGCCTGACCAACGCGGGCATCGCCTCGCGGCTGTTCATCTCGGAGAAGACCGCCGACCACCACGTCTCGGCGATCCTGGCCAAGCTCGACGTGGGCACCCGGCGCGAGGCCGCGTCCGCGGCCCGCTCGCTCGGCCTCGCCCCCGACCGCCGCCGGGTGCCCACCGGCACGTGAGGACGGAGCGCACCCCGACGTAGGGAGTGACGCAGTGCAATGTAGGGAACGGTCGCCGATGCCGTGACACCTCGTCCGGCCGCATCGTTCTCGGCATGGACATCACCCTGCGTCACACCCCTGCCGTCGAGGTCCGGGTCGCCCTGCGCGATCTCGCCTCGGTCGCGGTGGGTCTCGCCCCGTTCGCGGTGCTGATCGGCGTCACAGCCGTGCGCACCGGCGCCGGTGCCGGCGCGGGCGTGCTGTCGTCCGCCACCGTCTTCGGCGGGAGCGCCCAGCTCACCGCACTCGCGATGATCTCCGACGGTGCATCGCCCCTCGCCGTTATCGCGGCGGTCACCCTCGTCAACGCGCGCTTCCTGCTCTACGCCGCGGCGCTCGAGCCCGGCTTCCGCGGGCAGCCGTCGTGGTTCCGGTGGCTGGCGCCGCACTTCGTCGTCGACCCCTCGTACGCGATGGTCACCCGCCGGCCCGATCTCCTCGAGGACCCGTCACGGTTCCGTCGCTACTGGCTGACCGCGGGCCTCGGGCTCGCCGTCACGTGGGTCGCGCTCACGGCCGCCGGCGCCCTGCTGGCCCCGGTGCTGCCGGCCTCGTCGGCGCTCGACGTCGCCGCCCCGGCCATGTTCCTCGCGGTGCTCGTGCCGCAGCTGCGCGCCCGGCCCGCCCGGGCCGGCGCCGCGGTGGCCGCCGTCGTCGCCGCGACCGCCTCGCCCCTGCCCGACGGCCTCGGCCTGCTGGGCGGCATCGCCGCCGGCGTCGCCGCGGCCACGCTGTCCGACCGGAGTGCGTCATGATCATGCTCGGTGCGGCCGCCGCGACCTACGCGCTGCGCGTCCTGCTCATCACCGTCGTCCCCGCCCGCCGCCTGCCGCCGGCCCTGCGCCGGGGTCTGGGCCACCTCGCCCCGGCCGCGCTCGCCGCGCTCGTCGCGACCGCCCTCGTCGGCCACCGCGGCCTGGGCGCCCTGGTCACCCTGAGCCCCGCCCACGTCGGGCTCGCCGCCGCCGCGCTCGTCGCGCTGCGGTTCCGCAACCCCGCCCTGCCCGTCCTGGCCGCCGTCGCGGTCGTGCTCACCTGGGAGGTCCTGACGTGACCCGCACCCTGCTCGGCGTCTGGGCCCACCCCGACGACGAGACCTTCCTGTCCTCCGGGCTCGTCCTGGCCGCCCGCGAGCGCGGTGACCGGGTCGTGCTCGTCACGGCCACCCGCGGTGAGCGGGGCACCGACGACCCCGCGGCCTGGCCGCCCGAGCGGCTCGGCCGGCTGCGGGAGCGCGAGCTGGCCGACGCCCTCGCCGTCCTCGGCGTCGACGAGCACCGCTGGCTCTCCCACCGCGACGGCGCGTGCGCCCTCGCCACCGAGAAACTCGCCGCGCGAGCGGTCGCGACGATCATCGAGGAGGTGCGTCCGGACACGATCGTGACCTTCGGGCCCGACGGTGTCACCGGCCACGACGACCACCGCGCGGTCGGCCGCTGGACCACCCGGGCCCGCGACGCGGTCGCGCCGGAGGCGGAGCTGCTGCGCGCCGTCCTCGTCCCCGACTTCACCCGCCGGTTCGCCGACGTCAACGACGCCCTCGGCATCTTCATGGACGAGCCGGCCGCGGAGGTCGTGCCGGATGTGCACACCCGTCTGGAGGGGGAGCGGCTCGACCGGAAGATGGCGGCGATGCTCGCCCAGGACAGCCAGACCCGCCGTCTGGTCGACGCTGTCGGGTTTCCGGCGTTCCGCCGCTGGTGGGCGGAGGAGGCCTTCCTGCGTACCCCGCCCGCGGTCACCGCCATGGCGGCGTGACGTGCAATGACGCACCGTGGCCGTCCGTGCGCGACCCGACGTCGATCGGACGCGACCGAACCCCGTCGTCACCCTGCCGTCGCCCGCTGGTCCTCTGTAACGTGGCCTACATCGTGCACCGGCAGGGAGGGGGCAGCGTGGTCCTCGTCGACAGCGTCACCCGCGCGGGAGGTTCGGTCATCGCACACCGCCGCTCCGGAGAGCAGCCGGTGGGCGGTGCGACCGTCGCCCCGACGCGGAGCCCGGCCGACCGGGCGACGACGCGTCCACGGACGGGCACGCCGCCCCGGCTCGCGAAGTTCCACGTCCCGGAGATCCTGTTCGGCCCGGGCTCGCTGTCGGAGGCCGCGCACGCCGCGGTCCGGCTCGGCGCCCGCCGCCCCTTGCTCGTCACCGACCCCGGGCTGTGTGCCGCCGGCTGGCCGACGCAGCTGGGCGCGTACCTCGCCGAGGCCGGTCTCGTCCCCACGGTCTGGGAGGGCGTCACGCCCAACCCCAAGGACCACGAGATCGCCGCGGGCCACGTCGTCTACCGCGAGCAGGGCTGCGACGTCATCGTCGCCCTCGGGGGCGGCTCGGTGATCGACGCGGCCAAGGGGATCGCGCTGCTCGCCGGCAACGGCGGGCTCATCACCGACTACGAGGGCGTCGACCGGATGGCGCTGCCGATCCCGCCGATGGTGATGGTGCCGTCGACGTCGGGCACCGGCGCGGACGTCTCGCAGTTCTGCATCGTCACCGACACCGCGCGCAACACCAAGATCACGATCCTCGGCCGCGCGCTGGTCCCGGACATGTCGATCGTCGACCCGCACCTGCTGACGACGATGCCGGACTGGCTCAACGCCGCCACCGGCCTCGACGCGCTCACCCACGGCATCGAGGCCTACGTCTCGCGCGCGCACAACCCGCTGACCGACCACCACGCCCTGCAGGCGATCGCGCTGGTCGGCGAGCACCTCGAGCGCACCATGGACCACCCCGCCGAGGAGGCCGCGCGCACCTGCATGGCGCAGGCGGCGCTCGAGGCCGGGCTCGCCTTCACCAACGCGATCCTCGGGGCCGCGCACGCCATGAGCCACCAGGTGGGCGGTCTGCTCGACCTGCCGCACGGCGTGATCAACGGCGTCCTGCTGCCGCACGTCATCCGGTTCAACGCCGAGCCCGACCCGCACCGGTTCGTGCCGATCGCCCAGGCCCTGGGCCTGGCCGGCGACATCGCGCCGGACTCCGACGCGGGGGCCGCCGAGGCCGCCGAGTGGGCCGCGGTGGAGGTGCGCCGTCTCGCCGACGAGCTCGGGGTGCCCAAGGGGCTCGGCGAGATCGGGGTGACCGAGTCCGACGTCTCGGTGCTCTCGGCCATGACGCTGGCGGACGCCTGTCTGTCGACCAATCCCCGCGAGGCCGACCAGGCCGACATCGAGACGTTGTTCCGGGCGGCGCTGTAGTCGCGATGTCCGTCGACCACCACGATCTGGACCAGCTCACCGGCATCCGGTCGGGCAAGCCGTCCTTCTACATCGAGTACCTGGCGTCGGCCGAACGGCTGCGCCGGGTGATCCACGCGCTGGACCGGATCTCCCGCGCCCTGGTGCGCACCACCGAGGGGCCGGGCACGCTCGTGCGCTCGGTGGCCGAGGCGGCGGCCGACCACCTCACCGCGCACTGGGTGGTGTTCGCGCTCGCGGAGGGCGCCCTGCCCGAGGCCGCCCCCCGCCACCTCGTGCTCGGCCCGGCCGGCGAGGAGGTCGACGCGGCCGACCCCGACCTGCCGCCGTGGGTCGTCGCGCACCTGGAGGCGGTGCGGTCCGGCGCGGGGCACGCCCACCACGACTCCACCGGGGACGTCAGCCGCAGCAACGGCGCCGACTCCGACCACGCGCACGACCCGCACCACCTGCACGTCCCGGTGCACCTCGACGGCGACGTCGTCGGCGAGATCGTGGCCTGGACCGGGGCCGAGCGGGCCATCGACGCCACCGACGCCTCGGTGCTGCGCGTGCTCGCGGGCCAGACGGCGGCCGCCCTGCAGAACTCCGCGCTGCACCAGCGCACGATGACGCTCTACGGCGAGGCGAGCCGGCACGCCGAGGACCTCGCGGCCCGCAACGACCAGCTCCAGCGCACCCGCGACGCGCTCACCGTCGCCCGCCAGCGCGAGGTGCTCGACGCCGAGCGCCACCGGATCGCCCGCGAGCTGCACGACTCGGTGACCCAGTACGCCCTCTCGGCCGGCATGCAGATCGAGGTCGTGCGCTCGGAGATCCGCGACGAGCGCCAGCGCGAGCGCCTCGAGACCGCGAAGGCGCTGACCCGGCGCGCCGTCGAGCAGCTGCGCTCGGCGATCTACGCGCTGAACCACTCCGGCGACCGAGGGCCGCAGAGCCTGCCCGCGATGCTCGAGGAGCTCGGCTCCGTCCACATGCCCTCGGACCTGCGCGTCGAGGTGCGGATGGAGGGCCGCCCGGTCGCGCTGTCGTCCGGCGCCGAGCGCTCGCTGTTCCGGGTCGCGGGCGAGGCGCTCTTCAACGCCGCGGTGCACGCCGAGGCCAGCGTCGCCGTCGTGCGCCTGGCCTACCGCAAGGACCGGCTCGTGCTCTCGGTGTCCGACGACGGCACCGGCGACCCGGAGCACGTCCGCCGCTCGCTGCGCGTCGCGGCGGCCGGCGACCTCGACGGCTCCCACCGGGGCCTCGCCAACATGGCCGACCGCGCCCGCGAGATCGGCGGCACCCTGCGCATCCGCCGCGCACCCCAGGGTGGGATCCGGGTCGAGGTCGGCGTGCCCCTGGGCACCTCGCCGACGGCGGCCGCGGGCTGTCCCACCGAGAACTCCGAGGAGTCCAGGAGCCGGTCATGACCGAGATCCGAGTGCCCGCCCGCACCACCGCGAAGCGCGGCGAGGTCCGCATCGTGCTCGTCGACGACCATGCGATCGTCCGCCAGGGCCTGCGCTCGGTGCTCGAGCGCGAGCCGCACTTCGCGATCGTCGGCGAGGCGTCCAGCGCGGCCGAGGCCCTCGCCGTGGTCGCCCACCAGCGCCCCACGATCGTCCTGCTCGACCTCAAGCTCTCCACGAGCTCCGACTCGGAGGGCCTGCAGCTGTGCCGCCAGCTCACCCAGGCCCACCCCGGCGTCGGCGTGCTGGTGCTGACGACGTTCCTCGACGACCGCCTCGTCGTGGAGGCCGTCCACGCCGGCGCCCGCGGCTACGTCGTCAAGGACGTCGACACCACCGAGCTCACCAGCGCCATCCGCGCGGTGTCCCGCGGCGAGTCGGCGTTCGACTCGCGCTCCGCGGCCGCCGTCGTGCGCTCGCTCAACGGCCAGCAGCCCCACGGCGACCCGCTCACCGGCCGCGAGCTCGACGTCCTGCGCCTGCTCGCCCGCGGCATGTCGAACCGGACGATCGGACGCGAGCTGTTCATCTCCGAGACGACGGTGAAGTTCCACGTCGGCAACCTCATGCGCAAGCTCGACGTCACCCGCCGCGCCGAAGCCGTCTACGCCGCCTCGAAGATGGGCCTGATCTAGACGCGCACCTGCCGGTGCGAGCAATGCGGCTTTCCTGGCGTCACAAGCCAGGATCGCCACATGCTCGCTCGCGCGACACGCCGGGTCAGAGCATCGTGACGTCCAGGCCGGCGAGCATCTCCGGGTCGGCCATCATCTCGATCGCCGCGATGCGCCCGTCGACGACGACGATGTCGAACGCCGAGTAGAGCTTCCCGCCCGGGGCGAACGCCGCGCCGAGCAGGCCGTCGACGAGCGCCGGCTGCGCCGCCCGGGCCCGGCCGCAGAAGACGCGGGCGACGGCGTCGGCGCCGTGGAGGGTCTCGTCGACGTCGGGGGCGCCGGGGTTCGCCTTCGCGGCGGCGACGGCGACGCGGTCGGCGCGCAGCTCGACATCGGGGTCGAGGACGGCGAGCAGGCCGGCGAAATCGCCCTCGCGCGCGGCGGTGAGGAAGGCGTCGACGACCTCGCGGCGCCGCGCCGTGTCGGCCTCGGCCGTGTCCGACCCGCCCTGGACCCGCCGCCGCGCCCGGCTGGCGAGCTGGCGCGCCGCGGCAGGACTGCGCTCGACGACGGTGGCGATCTCCGCGAAGGGGACCGCGAAGAGGTCGTGCAGCACGAACGCGAGCCGCTCGGCGGGGTCGAGGCGTTCGAGGACGACGATGAGCGCGGCGCCCAGGGCGTCGGCCTGGGCGGCCCGCGCCTCCGGGCTCGGCTCGGGGTCGGTGGCGTCCGGGGCGTCGTCGATCGGCGACTCGGCCCGCGTGCCGCGCGACCGCAGCATCGACAGGGCGACGCGCCCGGCGACGGTGGTCAGCCAGGCGCGGAGGTTCTCGATCTCGGAGACGTCGGTGCGCGCGAGGCGCAGCCACGTCTCCTGCACCGCGTCGTCCGCCTCGGCCGTGCTGCCCAGCAGCCGCAGGGTCACCGCACGGAGGTGCGGTCGGTGGGTCTCGAACGCGGTGGCCAGCTCGCCGGTGTCCATCGGTCACATCCTCGCGTCGTGGGGCGTCACCAGGGAGACCGCCGCGGACCGGCGGATGTGACCACGCACGAGGAGAACGTCATGACCGCTCGCATGCCCAGCCCCGCCCGCACGTTCCCCACCCTCGGCAAGGGCGTGGGTCTCCTGCTCCAGGCCGTGCACGGCGGTGGCGTGCCCGACACGACGCTCGAGCTCGTGCACCTGCGCGTAAGCCAGATGAACGGGTGCGCCTTCTGCGTCGACATGGCCGCGACGGCCCTGCGCAAGGCGGGCGAGACCGACGAGCGCCTCGCGCTGGTCGCCGTCTGGCGCGAGGCCCCCGGCTTCACCGACGCCGAGCGCGCGGCGCTCGCGCTGGCCGAGGCGTCGACGCTCAACGCGCCCGGTGGCGTCCCGGACGCCGTGTGGGACGACGCCGCCGACGAGTACGACGAGACGGCCCTCGGCGCGATCGTCACCCAGATCGCCCTCACGACCTTCTTCAACCGCATCAATGTCGCCGTCCGCCAGCCGGTGGGCGCCTGGTGACACGTGAGCGGAATTAGCCGGGAATTCCGCTCACATAGGGATCAGGGCAACGGGGTCAGGAGGCGGTGGGGGCGGCGCAGGGCGCGGCTGACGGCGTCCTCGCGGGGCGGCCGCCCGCCCTCGCCGTCGTCCGGGTCGAGCGGGCGGGTCTCCAGGGACGCCGGGCCCGGCAGGGCGCCGCACGCGGGGCACACCGCGCCGGCCGCGAGGTCGGCACCGCCGTCCGGGCAGTCGGCGTGGCGGAACCGGCGTCGCCCGTGGGCCGGCCCCACCCGGTGCTGGTCGCCCCAGCGCGCCAGCGTGAACAGGGCGGGCCACAGGTCGAGGCCGGTGTCGGTGAGGACGTACTCCTCGCGGCCCGGCGCGTACGGGCGCCGCTCGAGGATGCCGGCGTCGACGAGCGTCGCCAGCCGGTCGGAGAGCACGGCACGGGGGACGTCGAGGTGGGCGCGCAGGTCGGCGAAGCGGCGCACGCCGAAGAAGCAGTCGCGCAGGACGAGCAGCGTCCAGCGCTCGCCCACCACCTCCAGGGCGCGCGCGAGGGCGCACTCCTGCTGGTCGTAGTCCCGGCCCAGTGGCACGCCGACCACGGTAGCGCGTCACACCGCATCAGGTTCAATGACCGAACCGAGGCTGCTAGCGTCCTTCCCCGTGACCTCGCCCCGCGCCACCCTCACCGTCGCCGCGGCCGCGACGTTCCTCGCGCTCGTCGTCTTCACCACGCCGCTGGCGACGCTGCCGTCGACCGCCGGCGCGCTCGGCGCGGGTCCGGAGGCGCAGGCCTGGATCCTCAGCTCGATGAGCATCGGGCTCGGCGTCGCGCTGCTCTCGGTGGGCGCGCTGGGCGACGACCTCGGGCGGCGCCGGGTCCTCGTGCTCGGCGCCGTCGTGCTGGCGGCGTCGTCGGTGCTCGGCGCGCTGGCGTCGAACGCGCTCGTCCTCGTCGTGGCCCGCATCCTGCAGGGGATCGGCGCCGCGGCCCTGGTCGCCTGCAGCCAGGGGCTGCTCGGCCACGCCTTCCCGGCCGGCACGCACGAGGCGCGCACGGCCAGCGGCATCTGGGGCGCGAGCCTCGCCGCGGGGATCGCGGTCGGCCCGTTCCTCGCCTCGGGCCTGGACCGCGTGGTCGGGTGGACCGGCGCCTACTGGGTCGCCGCCGTCGCCTCGGTCGTCCTCGCGCTCGCCACCCAGCGGCTCGTGGCGGAGTCGCGGGCCGCGGAGCCGCGTCCCCTCGACCTGCCCGGCGTGATCGTCCTGGCGGCGGGGCTCGCGGCGCTCCTGGCCGGGCTGACCGAGGGCCGCTCCGGGTTCGGCCGGCCCGGGGTGCTCGCCCTGCTCGCGGCCGGCGTCGTGCTGCTCGTCGTCTTCGTCGTCGTCGAGCGGCGCCGCGCGGCCCCGATGCTCGACATGGCGCTCTTCGCGACGCCCGCGTTCGTCGCGGCGACGGTCGGCGCGCTCGCGACCGGACTCGGGATCATCGCCTCCTCGTCGTTCCTCTCGACCGTCGTCGAACGGGGTCTGGGCAGCACCGCGCTCGTCGGCGCGACCCTGCTCTTCGCGTGGTCGGGGACCAGTGTCGTCACGGCCCTGCTGGCGCGCCGCCTCCCGGCGGCGTGGTCGGGACGCCTCCTGCTCGCCGGCGGCCTGCTCGTCATCGCCGCCGGCCAGCTCCTGCTCCTGGGTCTCGAGCCGGGCGACTCCCCGGCGACCCTCGCCCCGGGTCTCGCCCTGGCGGGCGCGGCCACCGGCGTCGTCAACGCCGCCCTCGGACGCGAGGCGGTCGCGAGCGTCCCGCCGGGACGCGGCGCGATGGGCGGCGGGGCCAACAACACCGCCCGCTACGTCGGCTCCGCGATCGGCGTCACGGTCGTCGCCGTCGTCGCGACCCGCCCGTCACTGGGCACCGGCCCGGCCGCCCTCGTGGCCGGCTGGAACGACGCGGTGCCGATCGCCGTGGCGTTCTCGCTGGTCGGTGCCGTCGCCGTGGCGGCCTGCCGACCCCGGCGGGTGCGGACTCCCGTGACGACCGGGTGACGCAGAGCCACGTCCGGGGGAGGATCACGGGTATGGACAAGACGAAGCTCGCCGAGACCCAGGGCCCGCTCAAGTCGCAGTACAAGGAGGACCCCGAGTCGGCGGTCGTCACGCTCAAGGCCGACGGCGACGTCGACGGCTCGGGCATCGCCTGCCGCGTGCAGACGTCCCAGGCCCTCGTCGAGGCCGGCCTGCACCCCGCCACCGGCGGCGACGGCACCCAGCTCTGCTCGGGCGACATGCTGCTCGAGGCGCTGGTCGCGTGCGCCGGCGTCACCCTGCGGGCGGTGTCGACGTCGATGGGCGTCGAGATCCGTGGCGGGAACGTGCACGCCGAGGGCGATCTCGACTTCCGCGGCACCCTCGGTGTCGCCAAGGACGCGCCGGTCGGGTTCCGCGAGGTGCGGCTGCGCTTCGACATCGACACCGACGCGGACGCGGACACCCTCGCGACGCTGCACAAGCTCACCGAGCGGTACTGCGTCGTCTTCCAGACCCTCGCGAAGCCGCCGGAGCTCTCCGTCGAGATGACCCCGCGCCAGGCCGCGAGCGCCTGAGGCACCGACACGACGAAGGCGCCGCCCGGCGGGCGGCGCCTTCGTGTGTGATCAACGGGGAGTTCGGACGTCTAGAAGCAGCGAACAGCGCGTTCGCTGCAACACCGGGACCTCGCTCAGTCCGTGTGGTACGGGTCGTAGTGGATGTTGAGGAACGGCGTGCCGACGTCGAGGAGCGCGCCGACGGTCGCGCGCACCATGGGCGGCGAGCCGCTGACCGTGATCTCCCGGTCGGCCCACGCGCCGTAGCGCGCCACGACCTCGCCGAGCGTGCCGGTCTCCGCCCCGTACTGGCGACCGTCGTCCTCGACCACCGGCACGACCGTGAGCCACGGGTTCTCCTGCGCGGAGCGGCGCAGGGCGTCGATGTCGTAGAGGTCGGCCCAGCTGCGTCCGCCGACGAACAGGGCGACCTTGCGGTCGGTGCCCTCGGTGACCAGCTGCTCGATGATCGCGCGGGCCGGCGCGAGGCCGGTGCCGCCGGCGACCATGAGCAGGTCGGACTGCGAGCGCGGGTCGAGCGTCATCTGGCCCATGGGCGGGCCGATGCGCCAGACGTCGCCGACGCGGGCGTGGGAGACGATCGCCCGGCTGACCCAGCCGCCCGGCACCGTGCGGACGTGGAACTCGAGCACGCAGTCCGGCCCGGGGGCGTTCGCCGGGGACATCGAGCGCCACATGCGCGGGCGCTGCGGGGTCTCGACGCTGACGTACTGGCCGGCCAGGTAGGGCACCGGCTGGCTGGTCTGGACCCGGACCACCGCGAGGTCCTGGGAGACACGGCGGTGCTCCATGACCCGGGCCATCCACACCGCGGGGCCGCGTTCGGCCTCGGCGGCCTCGCGCATCAGCTGCGAGACGATGCCGTAGGCGCCGGTCCACGCGTCCTCGACCTCGCGCGTCCACAACGGCCCGGCGGTCTCGCGCAGCGCGCCGAGGAGCGCCTCGCCGACCTTGTCGTAGTGCTCGCCGACGACCCCGAACTTGCGGTGGTCGCGCCCGAGCTGGCGCAGGAAGACCGAGAGGTCGTCGGGGCGGTCGACCATCTGCACGACGTGCACGAGCGCCCGCAGCAGCCGGGTGCGCTGCAGCTCCATGGTGACCGGGAACAGCTCGCGGGTCTCGGGCGCGATGCGGAACAGCAGCCCGTAGAACAGCTGCGTCAGCTCGTCGGACCGGTGCGCGACGGCGTCGAAGCTCGACCGGATGATCGAGACCATGTCGTTGACGTCGTTCGACGCGGCCTCGCGCGGCGTGGGCAGGCCGACGCCGTCGGACCCGGGGGGCGCCGAGGGCACGGACGGCGTCGCCGGCGGCGAGGGCATCGGCGGCGGGGGCGCCGTCGGGATCGGGCCGACCGACGTCGGGCCGGAGGGCGGGCCCGTGTGCCGGCCGGTGAACGGCGGCGGCGGCGCGGCCGCGGGGGCGGACCCGGGGTAGGGGGTGCGCAGGCCGGCGGGGGGACCGTGCGGCCCGGGCGGGTAGGTCATCGAGCTCCCCTCGGAACGGTGGGAACCCGGGAGGCCGGGTCCGGGCACGGACGACACAGCGGTGTCGAGTCGTCCGTCGCGACGGTCGTCGGCGATGTCGAAGACCGAGCTGTCGTGCTCACCGGGGCCGCCGGGACGGCCGCCCCCTGCGGGAGCGGACGAGGTCTCGTAGCCGTCGGGCTCGCGGCGCGAGCCGTACCACGGCCTGCCGGTCCGGCCCTCGGACTCACGATCATGCGCACCGGTGGCGCGGCCGAGCGGTCCCCCGGCCAGGGATCGATCGTCCCTCGCTGCGGTCACGTCTGGTCGACTCCTCGTCCCGGATGGCTGGGCTCCCCGGCGCCGCGCCACCCTAGCGGTTGTCCCCGCTCGGGAAACGCTACTCCGTGTCGTTCCTCGCGCCGCACTGTCGTGTGTTCGTGCGGTCAGCGTACGGCGACGCCCGGTGAGCGGGACTTCCTCACGCCCGGATCGGGTGACACGGCCGAACGGCGTCGTCATCCGTCGTCGCGCGGCGACCGTTCCCCGTATCTGCGGGCGCGACGGCGGTGGCGAGCGTCGCCGGGCGGCCGTCAGTTCGCGGTGATGTCCCCGCCGTCGGACGGGGACGACGGCGTCGACGAGGCGCCGAGACCGTCGACGCCGGGGTTCGCGACCGCGGCGTCGCGCTCCGGGATCCCCGCCCCGGACGGGCCGCTGGCACCGGTGGTCGTGCCGTCGTCGTCCGCGCGCGGGGTCGGGCGCGGGGCGGTCGAGCGCGGGGTGGGCGACGACGACGGGGGCCTGCTCGTCGTCGGCCGCGGCGTGCTCGTCGCTCGCGGGCGGGAGGTCGGGGTGGTCGCCCGCGGCGGTCCCGCGGGGGACGGCGCCCGGGTGGCCGCGGCCGACGAGGGCCCGGCGCCCGGCGCCCGGGTCGCGGCCCGGGCGGGCTGCGCGGGCTGCAGGGCGTCGACGACACCGGTGTCGACGGTCGGCACGGTGCTCTCCGGCGTCTCGGGGACCGGCGTCTGCTCGGCCGGCACGTTCGGCGCGCCGGGGAGCGCGAGCTGCTGACCGGCCTGGTGGGCGTCGAGTCCCATCGCGATGCCCACGCCCCCGACCGCGACGGCGGCGAGGACCGCGGCGGCGGCCGGCAGCGACGACGACACCCCGCGGCGGGCCCGCCCCCCGGGTGCCGCCCGGGCGAGCAGGTGGGCCATCTCGTCCGCACGGGCGCGCATGTGGCGCGACGGGCGCGGACGGCGCCGGGACGCCGGCTCCTCGGGCGCGACGACCGCGTCGACCCCCGGGCGGCCGGGCGCCGCGATGTCGGCGATCGCCGGGACCTCCGGCACCGCGCCCGTCGACCCGCCGATGGTGCCGCTCGGGGAGCCCGCAGCATCGGCCGCGTCCAATGCCGCGGCGGCAGCCGAACCGGACATCGGCGGTGGCGCCGCGGGGACGGCGGGCAGGACCGTGGTCGGTGCGTCCCACCAGCTCGTCCCGCGGCCGGCGGCGGACGCGCTCCCCGGCGGCGGGGTGGCGTGCGCCGCCCCTGCGCCGTCCGGTTCGTCGCCCGCGGGCCCCGGGGCTCGCGTCACGGTGCACCTCCCGGCCCCGCGGGCGCGCCGTCCCCGACGACGTGACGCGCTGTGTACGAGGCCATCACACGTTGTTGATCGGACAGCGTGCCAGACCTGGTCGACCGGCGGCGGACGACCCGGTGCCGGGAGCGGTCACCGGAAGCCCCGGTGTGTGCGGGTGGTGGTCGGACCACCCTCTAGAGTGGCCGCACTGTGGAGCCGTCACGAGGCGCCGACGGGCGTGCGGAGCCGGGAGCGCGACACCGCGTGACCCTCGTCCTCCTCGCGTACTCGTTCGTGGTCATCGTGCTCGGCGCTTCGTTGTCGACCTTCCCGCACCCCGCTCACCAGCGCAGACGGGGTCGCGAGCGCGTGATCGGACGGGTGCGGCTGCACCGAACGGACCATCAAGGTTCGGATGACCACGCCGGGGATTGATCCGATCGGCGAGATCCGGACCGGATACCGGACCGGCAGAGTGGACCGGCGGCCGCGCGGGGACGGCACGACACACGGAGGTGGCATGACGCGCGGCGTGGCGTTCGATGTCGTCGGCACCGAGGACGACACCGCGATCCCGGCGAGCCCGACGGCATCCGCGGTTCCGACCCCGCAGCCCCGGGACCGCCGACCCCGTCCCCACCCGACCGGTGACGGCGAGGCCTCCGAGGTGACGCCCGCGGGCCCGGGGACGCCGCCGCACGGCATCTCGCGCCCCGGCGGTGCGCACGGCCCGGCCGCGTCGGTATCGGCGTCGGCGGCGCCGGCGTCGGTGTCCATGCCCGCGTCGGCTCCGGCAGTGTCCGCGGCGTCGGCTCCGGCGGCGTCGGCTCCGGCGACGTCCGCGACGCCGGCTGCCGGCACGACGACCGCCGACCCCGCGATCCCCGCGCCGTCCACCGGTGAGGCCGACGCCCACGGCACGTGGGGCTCGGAGACCCGCCCCTTCGCGCGACCTGAGGGCCACACGACGGTCGAGGTCCCTCCGGACGGGACGGACGCTGCCGCCCCGCCGGCCCCTCCCGCCACGGCGGCCGCCGTGGCGGCGGTCGACCTCCGGGAGGCCGAGGAGTTCCTGCGGCTCTTTAACGACGAGAACCCCGCGGCCGGCCCGGTCGAGCCCCGCGTCGCCGCGGTGCTCGACGAGATCGCCCGCACCGGCACCTACGTCCACACCGCCGACGAGCTCGCGTTCGGGGCGCGGGTGGCGTGGCGCAGCTCGGCGCGCTGCATCGGGCGCCTCTACTGGCGCAGCCTGCACCTGCGCGACCGGCGGCACGTCACGACACCGGACGAGGTGGCCGCCGAGTGCGTCGGGCACCTGCGGGAGGCCACGCGCCGCGGTCGCATCCGCTCGACCATCACGATCTTCGCCCCCGACGGGCCGTCCGGCCCGGGCCCGCGGGTCTGGAACGAGCAGCTGGTGCGCTACGCGGGCTACCGCGCCGGTGGCCGGGCGCTGGGCGACCCGCGCTACGTCGGGTTCACCGACACGGCGCGCTCGCTGGGTTGGATGCCGCCGAGCCCGATGGGTCAGTTCGACGTCCTGCCGCTGGTCGTCAGCGGCGGCGGCGAGCACGCCGCGGACGGTCCGCAGGTGTTCGAGGTGCCGCGCGACGCGGTGCTCGAGGTGGAGCTGACCCATCCCGAGCACGCCTGGTTCGCCGACCTGGGCCTGCGCTGGCACGCCCTGCCGGTGATCAGCAACATGCGCCTGGACATCGGCGGCATCTCGTACCCGGCCGCGCCGTTCAACGGCTGGTACATGGCCACCGAGATCGCCGCGCGCAACCTCGCCGACGCCGACCGCTACGACCTGCTGGGCGACGTCGCCGAGGCCATGGGGCTCGACACGTCGAGCGACCGCACCCTGTGGCGCGACCGCGCGGCGATCGAGCTCACCGCGGCCGTGCAGCACTCCTTCGACGAGGCCGGCGTCTCGCTCGCCGACCACCACGGCGAGTCCCAGCGCTTCCTGCGCTTCGTCGAGAAGGAGGAGGCGGCGGGGCGGACGTGCCCGGTCGACTGGAGCTGGATCGTCCCGCCGATCTCCGGCGGCCTCACCCCGGTGTTCCACCGCTACTACGACGAGCCCACCGACACCGGGCCGATGTTCCGGCTCGACGACCTCGCCAAGGCCCGGGGGCGCGGCTGCCCGGTCTGACCGGGCCGCGCGCCACGTCGGGCCGTGTGGCGGCATGCCACACGGTGACCGGGGGTTGACGGTGCGCCGAACGGGGCACCGGACCGGCCACGCGCCGGGATGGACGAGCGCACCCCCTGACACCGGGAGTCGACGATGACGAATCTGGCGACAGCGCTGGTCGAGACCGCCGAGGAGCACGGTGACCGGCCGGCCCTCCGCCTCGACGACCAAACGGTGACCTACCGCGACTTCCTCGACGCCGCGGGCCGGGCCGCGGGGTTCCTGCGGTCCCGCGGCCTGGAGCCCGGTGCCCGCGTGGGGCTGGTCTTCCCGAACGTCCCGGCGTTCCCGGTCGTCTTCTACGGCGCCCTGATGGCCGGGTGCGTGGTCGTCCCGATGAACCCGCTGCTCAAGGGCCGGGAGATCGAGTACTACCTCGACGACGCGGGCATCTCCGTGGTGTTCGCCTGGGACGACGCCGCGGACGCGTCGCGCGAGGCGGCGCAGGGCCGGGACGTCGAGGTGGTCGCCGTCGGCGCCGCGGGCCCCGACGACGGCGTGCTCGAGGGGGCGTCCCCGCTCGACGGGCCCGTCGACCGCAGCGACGACGACACCGCCGTCATCCTCTACACCTCCGGCACCACCGGCTCCCCCAAGGGCGCCGAGCTGACCCACGCGAACCTGGCGACGAACGCCCGGGTCTCGGCGCGGACGCTGATCGAGATCAGCACCGACGATGTGGTGATGGGCTGCCTGCCGCTGTTCCACGTGTTCGGCCTGACGTGCGGGCTCAACTCCGCGGTGCTGACCGGGGCGTGCCTGACGCTCCTGCCGCGCTTCGACGGGGCGAAGGCCCTGACGATGATCGGGCGCGACGGGGTCACCGTCTTCGAGGGCGTGCCCACCATGTACTCGGGCCTGCTGCACGTCGAGGACCGCGAGCAGTACGACGTGTCGTCCCTGCGCTGCTGCATCTCGGGGGGCTCGGCCCTGCCGGTCGAGGTGCTCCGCGAGTTCGAGGAGACGTTCGGGTGCGTCGTCCTCGAGGGCTACGGCCTCTCCGAGACCTCGCCCGTGGCCTCGTTCAACCACCCCCACGCGGAGCGCAGGCCGGGTTCGGTCGGCACCCCGGTGGAGGGCATGGAGCTGCGCCTGGTCGACGACGAGGGCAACGACGTGACCGGCGACGACGCCGGGGAGATCGCCATCCGCGGCGATGGCCTCATGAAGGGCTACTGGGGTCGCCCCGACGCGACCGCCGAGTCCGTCCCGGACGGCTGGTTCCGCACCGGCGACGTCGGTCGCCGCGACGAGGACGGCTACTACTTCATCGTCGACCGCAAGAAGGAGATGATCATCCGCGGGGGTTACAACGTCTACCCGCGCGAGATCGAGGAGGCGCTCTACGAGCACGCGGCGGTCGCCGAGGTGGCCGTGGTCGGCATCGAGAACCGCGACCTCGGCGAGGAGGTCGGCGCGGCGGTCGCCCTGCGGCCCGGCGCCGAGGTCGACGTCGAGGAGCTCCGGGCGTTCGCCAAGGAGCGCGTCGCGGCCTACAAGTACCCGCGCCACGTGTGGCTGCTGGACGAGCTGCCGAAGGGGCCGACGGGCAAGATCCTCCGTCGCGAGATCGTGCCGCCGGACGAGGTGCGCTGACGCGCACGTGAGCGGTATGGACGGCGATAGCGAGGCCTACTGCTCACATCGCCGTCAGGCCGCGTCGACCACCAGCCAGCCCCCGTGGTCGTCGCTGACGCGGAAGGCGTGGCCGGTGCGCTCGCCGAGGGCGTGCAGGACGCCGTGGTCGAAGGTCCTCAGGTGCCCGTACACGGGTTCCGGGACGTCCTCGTAGGGCACGGCGACCACGACGCGGCGCCGGGCGACGCGCAGCATCTCGTCGAGCACCCGGACCGTGTCGTCCGGGGGCAGGTGCTCGAGGAGGTGCACGGCGGTCACCGTGTCGACCGCGCCGGTCCGGGCGGGCAGCGTCCGGGCGTCCGCGACGACGGTGCGCACCGCCTGCCCGCGCCGGCGGGCCACGGCACCGAGCAGGCCCATCGTGCCGGGCGTGTGGTCGGTCGCGACGACGTCGAAGCCCTCCTGCGCCAGCCGCAGCGGCAGGAAGCCGAAGCACGAGCCGACGTCGAGCACGGTGCGTCCGCGGATCTCGACGAGCGCCCGCTCGTGCACCGGCGCGAACGCGGCCAGCGACGACTCCGGAGCCACGTCCGGGTCCACGTCGTGCGGCGGTGAGCGCAGCACGGCGAGGCTGTTGGCGTAGAACGTCGACCACGCGGTCAGCGGGTCGCTGACGGTCGAGCGCACGACGCCGGTGAACACCCGCTCGAAGTCGCCGGCCGAGGTCACGACACCGGTGAGCTCGCGGGCGATGAGCCCGGCGATGTCGTCGTCGAGCTCGTCGGGGCGCAGCCGGTGCAGCACGAGCAGGCGCTCGCCGGGCCGGTGCACCTCGAAGTGGTCGGTGACCCGCTCCGGCGGCCGGGCGGCGACCAGCCGGACCGGCACCGGCGCGCGGTCGACGTGGCAGACGACGACGTGGTCGTCCTCCCACCGGCCGGGGTGGGACGGGGCCAGGGGGTCGATCCGGACGGCCCCGGCGGGCACGGGTGTGTCGGCCAGCCCGGTCACGGTCGGCTCCGGCCCACCCTCATCGCCCGATCATCTCCGCCGCCATGTCGTGGCTGACCTCCGAGAGACCCGTGAGGTCGCGGACGACCCGGATGCGATCGACGAACTCGGCGTACTGCGGCAGGTCGCAGGAGCCCAGGCCCCACGAGTAGCGGGGCTCGGGCGTCAGCCAGATGGTCTCGCGCGCCCGCCGGGTGATCTCGGCGAACGCCTCCATGTTGGCGTCGTTGCCGTTGCCCCGGCCGTCGCCGAGCACGATCACCGTCGAGCGCCGGTTGACCGCCGACCCGTGGTCCTCGAGGAACGTGCCGAACGCCGTGCCGTAGTCGGAGTTGGCGTCGACGTCGATCATGTCGCCGCCGAAGATCAGCCCGAGGGCGTCCTCCACGGTGTGGTCGGAGAACAGGTCGGTGACCTCGAGGAGGTCGGCGACGAACGCGAACGAGCGCACCTGGCCGAACATGTCCTGCAGGCCGTGCACGAGGTGCAGCGTGAACCGGGCGGTCGCCCGCACCGACAGCGAGACGTCGGCGAGGATCACCAGGCGCGGCTTGTCCTCGGCGCGCGCGACGGTGACCGGGCGGAACGGGACGCCGTCGAAGCGCATGTTGCGGCGCATCGTGCGGCCCGGGTCGATGCGCCCGCGCGGGGACTCGCGCCGCTTGTGGGTCAGGGCGCCGTGCAGCGTCTTGGCCAGCCGCCGCAGCGAGTCCTCGAGCTGCTGGCGCTCGTGCTCCTCGGCCCGGTCGACCTCGGCCTTGTGGGCCTCCTCGTCGCCGTCACCGCCCTCGACGATGCGCTGCTCGATCTCCATGAGCTTCTCGAGGTGGCGCTTGATCGCCTCGGGGAGGTTCTCGAGCATCCCGGCCAGCCGGCGGCGCAGGGCCATCGCGTCGGACTCGTCGCCCTCGTCGTCGATGCCGTCCTCGACACCCTGCAGCCAGCCCAGCAGCGCCTCCTGCTGGGCGACGGTGAGGTCGGCGTCGACCTTGGTGCCGGCCTGCTCCGCGATGTCGCCGGGCAGCCCGGCGCCGTGCAGGCTGTCGGTCTCGATCTGCACCTTGTCCTGGGCGCCGATCTGGTCGGTGGCGCCGTCCTTCGAGAAGACGATCTCGTCGGTCATCGACGCGAGATCGATCTTGTTGGCCTCCTGGTGCAGGTTGTACTGCTCGGCGAGGTCCTCCGGGTCGAAGAAGTCCTTGATCGACACCGGCTTGCCGTGGTCGTGGCCCTGCTGCGGGGTCTCGCCGGGCTCCTCGGACAGCGTGAACTCCTCGAGCGCGCCGCCGTCGGAGAGGTCCTCGTGCCCGTGCCCGTGGCCGTGCCCGCGGTCCTCGTCGCCGATCTTCACCAGCGCGAAGTACGCATCGAAGATCTCGTCGAAGGTCGCCTCGTCGCGGATGTCCTTGACCAGGGCGACCCGCAGCGCCGCCCGGAGCGTCTCGCGATCGGCGAGGACGCCCGGCTCCCGCGCGCAGCGCATCGCGTCGAGGACCTCCGAGGTGGAGACCCGGACCTGCCGGATGCGCAACAGGCGGACGAACCGGTGGATGCTGGCCTCCATGCCGGGGGCCTCCTCTCGGTGCTCGCCGGTCCCTAGAGAGCGCGCTTCTTGCCCAGGCCGAACGACCGGCTGCCCTGGCTCGAGCTCACGTTGCGGGGCTTCGCCGGCTCCAGCTCGCCGTTGCGGGCCTTCTCCTTCTGCTCGACGCCCGCGGCGTAGTGCCCGACGTGGCGGCCCTCCTGGTCCTTCGCGGCCCGCACGGAGCGCCCGTCGGGGCCGTCCTCCTCGTCGTCGTCGGGCACGCGGCGCGACGTGGTCGGGGCCGGTCCGCCGGAGTGCCCCTCGTCGTGGCCGTGCCCATGACCGTGGCCGTGGCCGTGACCGTGGTCGTCGATCTCGGCGTTGGGGTCGACCAGCTTCGGCAGCGCGCCGAGGGCCTTGGTGACGTCCTTGTCGTACTTGACCACGACGCTGACGGTGTCGGAGAGGATCGAGCTCGAGAGCTCGTCGACGCCCAGCACGGCGAGCGTGCGGGCCCAGTCGATCGTCTCGGAGATGCTCGGGGCCTTGCGCAGCTCGAGCTCGCGCAGTCCGCGGACCACCTCGACCAGCTCGCGGGCGGCGGCCTCGGGCAGACCGGTGTCCTTCGACCGGACGATCTCCAGCTCGCGCTCCGCGCTCGGGTAGTCGAGGAACAGGTGCAGGCAGCGACGCTTCAGGGCGGCAGCCAGGTCACGCGTGTTGTTGCTGGTCAGGATGACGTAGGGCGCGTTGCGCGCCGCGAACGTGCCGACCTCGGGCACGGAGATCTGGTACTCGCCGAGGGTCTCCAGGAGCACCGCCTCGAGGGCCTCGTCGGCGCGGTCGACCTCGTCGATCAGCAGCACGACGGGCTCGTCGGAGCGGATGGCCTCCATCAGGGGCCGCTCGGCGAGGAACTCCTCGGAGAAGAAGACGCTGTCCTGGGCGGCGATCCGCTCGACCGACGTCTTGATGTCGGGAGCGTCCTGCACGATCTCGGCGATCTTCTCGCGGAGCATCTGGGTGTAGAGCAGCTGCTTGCCGTAGTCCCACTCGTAGAGGGCCTTGGTCTCGTCCTGGCCCTCGTAGCACTGCAGCCGCAGGAAGCGCCGGCCCGTGGCGAGGGCCAGCATCTTGGCCAGTTCCGTCTTGCCGACGCCGGCGGGCCCCTCGAGCAGCAGCGGCTTCTCGAGGCGCGTCAGGAGGAACACCGTCGTGGCCAGGCGCCGGTCGGCGATGTACCCCTGCTTCGCGAGCGCATCGATGACCTCCTCGACCGAACCGAAGGGGGCGGAGGTGTCCGTGCTGGTCACGCGGGGTCCTTCCTGGAGTGGCAGATCGAGGGAAACACACCGGTGCCCGGCGGGCCAGCGCAGAGGCGGACCCGCCGGGCACCGGCGCGGCGATCAGCTGAGCAGGTCGTCGAGGTCGCCGTTGAGGCAGTGGTCGACGACGGGGCGCACGGTCGTGAACGTGCACTCCTTGGGGTTGCCCGGCGTGCAGGCGTCACCGAGGACGTGGTTGGTGATGCGGTCCACGTCGGCGTCGTTGCCCGTGATGGTCTTCTCGTTCTCGTAGAACTTCGTCGGGCCCTGACCGAGACGGTTCTTCGAGTACGAGTCCTGGGTGACGTCGGTGAACTTCTCCGGGATGCCCACGTCGCGCAGCAGACGGATGGACGCGGCGAGCGCGGCCTCGGCGGCCTGGACGTCGGTCATGTGCGTGGTGTCCACGCCCATGGCCTCGGCGATCCGGGCGAAGCGCTTGTAGGCGACCGGCATGTTGAACGCCCACACGCGGGGGAGCGCGACGGCGTTGTTCAGGCCGTGGTGGGTGTCGTAGAACGCCGACACCGCGTGCGAGATCGAGTGGATGATCCCGAGGCCACCGGAGTTGAACGCCTGGGCGGCGATGTACTGCGCGTACATCATGCCCTCGCGGCCGGGCAGGTCCTGGCCGTTCCACACGGCCTCGCGCAGGTGCTGCGAGGTGAGCTCGATGGCGCGGATCGCGTTGCCGAGGCTCGGCTCGAAGTTCAGGCGCGAGACGTAGGGCTCGGAGGCGTGCGCGAGGACGTCGAAGCCGCACTGGGCGGTGAAGTCGATCGGGCAGTCGTAGTAGAGCACCGGGTCGTCGATGGCCAGCGTGGTCACCGACGCGTCGTCGAACGCGACGTACTTGTGCGGGTTGTTCGGGTCCGTCGTGGTGTCGGTGATGACGTAGGCCCAGGACGTCTCCGAGCCCGTGCCGGCCGTGGTCGACACCGCGATGTGCGGCGGGTTCTTCGGGTTCTCGGACTTGTTGAAGCCCTCGAACTCGTTGACGTTGCGGCCGTCGTGGGCCACCGAGACGCGGGCGCCCTTGCAGGCGTCGTGCGAGGAGCCGCCACCGATGGACACGAAGCTGTCACAGGAGTTCTCCTGGTACATCTTCACGGCGTCCATCGAGTTGTAGTCCTTGGGATTCGACTCGACCTTGTCGTAGATGACGGTGTCGATCCCGTGGTACTTCATGGACTCGCTGATCTTGTGCACGATGTCGGTGCCGCGCAGGCCCGACGTCATGATCAGGGTCTTCTTGAAGCCGAGCTTCAGCGCCTCCGGCCCGATCATCTCGTGCGAGCCGGGCCCGAGGAGCGCCCGCGGGAAGGGGTGGAACTCCTTGATCGGGAACGGCTTGAGCAGCTCGTCAACCTGCATGGCTGTCCTCTCGTCGGGTCCAACCGAGGGACCGTCGCTCATGACGGTCCCCTCGGGATCCGGCGCGACGCTAAGCGTGGCGCCGGTCACCGGAACAGAGGCATGCGGTGATCCCGACCACGGCGACGGTGCCCGTCCTGGACCTTCGGACAGGTTTCCTGCTGGCCATCCTGCCGCGTTGCTCATGGTGGGTTGTTGCCATTGATATGCGATAAAAGGGGCGGATGGAAGGGGCGATCGGCGGGAACCACGGGCGGGTGACCGACGGCCCCGCCGACCTCGCCGGACGCACGGATCTCCCTTCAGACACCGCCCTCGCTGGACGCACTGCCCTCGCCGGACGCACCGCCCTCGTGACCGGCGCGAGCCGGGGGCTCGGGCGCGCGATCGCCGCGGGCCTGGCCGGCGCCGGGGCGTCGGTGATCGGGATGTCGCGGGACGCCGCGGCGTTGGAGGAGGCCGTGGGGTCGTTCGGTGGGAGGGCGCTCGTGCACGACCTCGCCGACGTCGACGGCATCGCCGCCCGGGTGGAGGGCCTCGAGGTCGACATCCTGGTCAACGCCGCGGCGGTGATGAGCTCGCGGCGGTCGAAGACCCTCGACGCGACCCTCGCGGAGTGGCGCGACGTGCGCGCCGTCGACCTCGACGCCCCCTTCGCGCTGGTCTCCGCCCTCGTGCCGGGGATGGCGGCGCGGCGGTGGGGCCGCGTGGTCAACCTGACCGCCTGCCTGGGGCGCATGACCGGTCCGGGCACGGCCGGCGGCCTCGCCCCGTACCGCGTCGCGAAGGCCGGGCTCAACGCGCTGACCCGGACCCTCGCCCACGAGCTCGCCCTCGGCCGTCGCGGCGTCCTCGTCGACGCCACCTGCCCCGGCCACTGCCGCACCGACATGGGCGGGCCCGACGCGCCCCGATCGGTCGACCAGGGCGCGGACACGGCGATCTGGCTCGCGACGCGCGCCTCGACCCCGTCCGACCCGGTGCCCACCGGGCGACTGTGGGAGGACCGTGCCGAGGTGCCGTGGTGAGGCGCCGATCGGGAGGGCACCTGCCGAGATCAGGAGTACGTCGTGCACGCCCGCGTGCCCAGAGAGGTGTGTGACGCGCTCCTGATCACCGGACGCCGCGGGGTCGCCCGCCCCGCCCGGAGATCAGGAGCAACCTGTGCACCTCAGGCCGCCGCGCGAGGTGGATGGTGCGCTCCTGATCACGGGGCGCTGGCGCGCTACGTCTCGGCGAGAGCGGCGCGGGCGAGGTCGAGGGCGCGCTCCCGGGAGATGCCGAGCGCGGTGACGCGGCGCGCGTACTCCGCGGCGAGCTCGCGCGCCGGATCGGCCGCGGTCTCGGCGCCGACGACGAACGTGCCCAGCCGCCCCCGGGTCTCGACGACGCCCGCGGCCTCGAGCTCGCGGTAGGCGCGGGCGACGGTGCCGGCGGCGAGGTTCAGGTCGGTCGCGAGCCGGCGCACGGCGGGCAGGCGCGTGTGCGGGGCGAGGGCACCGGTGCGGGCGAGCTCGGTGACGCGGGCGCGGAGCTGCTCGTACGGCGGGTCGGGGGAGTCTGGGTCGAGGTCGATGAGGTCCTCGGGCGCGCTCACCGGGTCGCGAACCCCCGCCCGAGCTGGTCGAACGCCTCCTCGACGAGGACACCGAGCACCGCGCCGTCGGCGTCCGCGCGCCCGTGCCACGCGCTGAACACCGCGCGCATCGAGGCCACGACGGCCCGGCCGAAGACCTGCGCGCGCAGCGACCCGGGATCGTCCCCCCAGCGGCGCGCGGCGTCCGCGGCGACCGCACTCTCCCAGTCGCGGTAGCGCACCGTCGCCCGCGCGGCGAGCTCGGGCACCTCCTCGATCAGCCCGAGACGCCGGCGCAGCGCGGGCAGCTCGGCGTCGGCGTAGCGGTTCACGGCGAGGAAGGCGGCGCGGGCCGCGGCCACGGGGTCGTCGCCGTCCTGGTCGGCCAGCGAGACGACGAGCCCGGCCAGCCCTTCGTCCAGCTCGCCGAGCACGACGTCGAGCTTGGTCGGGAAGTACCGGAAGAACGTCCGTCGCCCGACGCCGCCCGCGACGGCGAGCTCGTCGACCGTGGTCTCGTCGAAGCCCTGGGCCGCGAACAGCTCGAGGGCGACGTGCTCGAGGCGCTGGGCCACGGGCACCCGGCGCGCACTTCTCGTCGTCACCACCTCAGCATCCTCTACCACGGGGAGGGGCCCGCCGTCCCCGCTGAACGGAGGGGTGTTTCCCACCCGGTCCGTGTCTGGTGGTGGCACCGAGTGCCGCTTAGCGTTCCCAGCGCCCGAGGCACCCGGTGGTGAGGAGGACGGGATGGACGAGAACGAGCTCGTCGAGGAGACCCTCGTGGAAGAGGTCTCGATCGACGGCATGTGCGGCGTCTACTGATGTCGACGACGGCGGCGGGGGCCGGACCGACGGCTCCCGCCGGCGTCGACGACTTCGACGCCGACCTCCCGTACCGGATCTCCGGTTCGGTGTCGGTGCGCCCGGAGTCCTTCGGCGCCCTCGTCTACGACTTCCACACCCGGCGGCTGTCGTTCCTCAAGACCCGGCCGCTCGTCCGGGCCGTCGAGTCGCTGGCCGACCACCCCGACGTCCACGGCGCCCTCGAGGCCGCCGAGGTTCCTGCACACCAGCGGGAGCAGTACCTCAAGGCCCTGGCCGGCCTCGCGCAGGCAGGCACGATCCAACGACGGGACACCACCGCATGAAACTCGTCGACCACTTCGTCGAAGGCCTGAACTCCCCGATCTGCCTGACCTGGGAGCTCACCTACGCCTGCAACCTCTCCTGCGTGCACTGCCTGTCCAGCTCCGGCCGCCGCGATCCGAACGAGCTCTCGACCGACGAGGCCAAGGCCGTCATCGACGAGCTGCAGCGGATGCAGGTCTTCTACGTCAACATCGGCGGCGGCGAGCCGACGGTGCGCAGCGACTTCTGGGAGCTGCTGGACTACGCGATCGCCCACGACGTCGGGGTCAAGTTCTCGACCAACGGCGTCAAGATCGACAAGGCCCGGGCCGCGCAGCTGGCCGCGACCGACTACGTCGACGTCCAGATCTCCCTCGACGGCGCGACGGCCGAGGTCAACGACCACGTCCGCGGCCCCGGGTCGTACGACACCGCGATCCGCGCGATGGAGAACCTGCACGAGGCGGGCTTCGGCCAGTTCAAGATCAGCGTGGTCGTGACGCGCCACAACGTCGACCAGCTCGACGAGTTCAAGGCGATCGCGGACAAGTACGGCGCGCAGCTGCGGATCACGCGCTTCCGCCCGTCAGGCCGCGGCGCCGACTCGTGGGACGAGCTGCACCCGACCCGCGAGCAGCAGCGCCAGCTCTACGACTGGCTGGTCGCCCGCGGCGAGGACGTCCTCACCGGCGACTCGTTCTTCCACCTGTCCGCGTTCGGCCAGGAGCTGCCGGGCCTCAACCTCTGCGGCGCGGGCCGCGTGGTGTGCCTGATCGACCCGGTCGGGGACGTCTACGCCTGCCCGTTCGCGATCCACGAGCAGTTCCTCGCCGGCAACGTCCGGTCCGAGGGCGGGTTCGAGACGGTGTGGCAGGACTCGGCGCTCTTCGCAGAGCTGCGCGGGCCGCAGTCCGGCGGGGCGTGCACCAAGTGCTCGCACTACGACGCCTGCCAGGGCGGCTGCATGGCGGCGAAGTTCTTCACCGGCCTGCCGCTCGACGGGCCCGACCCGGAGTGCGTGCTCGGCAACGGCGAGCGCGAGCTGGCCAAGCTGGAGATGGACACCGTCGTCCCCAAGCCGTCGCTGGACCACTCGCACAGGACGAAGCCTCGTGACCGCGGCGAACCGGTGCCGCTGACGCTCTCGGTGCGGCGGCCCGACCGGGCCTGCGACTCCGACCCCTTGGCCGGCGAGGGCACGCGCCTGCCCGCCGGCATCCGAGTGGGCTGAACCTCCGGAGCGAGGGCACACGGACCGCTCCTCCGTCGCGGCCGTGCACCCTCGCCGGAGGTGGGCCGGCTGATTCTCCCTCGGTGCCGCGGGCGATTCTCGCGGCACCGGGGTGAGTCCCCACGGGGGACGTACGCAGTTCCCGCACGGCGGTTCCTCGGCGTCCGGGGGGCCGTCAGCCTCGCGGCATGGCGACCATCGACGTCAACGGGACCACGCTCTACTACGAGCGGCGGGGTGACGGACCGCCGCTGCTGTTCATCTCGGGGGCTACGGGGGACGCCGGTCACTGGACCGACGTCGCCGACGCCCTGGCCGGCGAGTACACCGTCATCAGCTACGACCGTCGCGCGAACTCGCGCAGCCCGCGGCCCGAGAACTACGCGAGGGCATCGATCACCGAGCAGGCCGACGACGCCGCCGCGCTGCTCGAAGGGCTCGAGCTCACGCCCGCCGTCGCGTACGGCAACAGCGCCGGCGCGATGATCCTCACCGATCTCGTCGTCCGGCGCCCCGACCTGCTGCGCGGTGCCGTGCTCCACGAGCCTCCCTTCGCCGGGATGACGTCGCACGGGGACGAGGTCGTCGCCGGCCTCCAGCAGCTGATCGCCGACGGGATGGCCCAGGGTGGGCCGGCGCGGGCGACGGAACTGTTCCTGCGATGGGTGTGCGGGGACGAGGTCTACGAGTCCTTCGAGCCCGCGCTGCGCGACCGGATGCTCGGTAACGGCGAGGTCCTGTTCGGGATCGAGCTGGAGCCGATCATGAGCTACGTGCCCACCCGTGACCAGCTCGCCGGCGTCCGGATCCCGTGCGTCGTGGCCTCCGGCGCCGAGAACCGCGACCCTGCGTCGCCCCGCCACTGGTTCTGGGAGGCGTCGCAGTGGGCGGCCGACGGTCTCGGCGTGCCCCTCACCGAGGCGCCCGGCGCGCACGTCCCCCAGTCCACCCACCCCCAGGAGCTCGCCGCGCTCCTGCGCCCGGTCCTCGCCCGCCTCGCCGCGTCCTCTCCGGTCACGGCATGACTCCGATCCGCCGAGCCCTTTCCGTCAGCTGCTGAGACAGAGCGGGCCGTCTGTACCCACTTCCGATCCGGTTTCGTGATCAACTCGTTTGACCCTGCATGACCGGGTCATCACCGTCCGCACCCGAGCCCGAACCCCTCGCCGCCCTGCCGCTGCTCGCGGAGGCCGGTGTCAGCGTCTACTGGGTCCCGCTCGACGGGCGGACGGCCTGGGTGGCCGACGCGGACACCCGGCAGGTGTGGATCTCCCGCACCGTCCCGCGCGAGGGGCTGCTGCACTGCCTCGTCGAGGCCCTGACGGTGATCGACCAGGGTGTCGCGCCGTCGGAGCCCGGCGGGCCGGGGCTGCGCCTGGTCCACGACGGCGAGCCCGTCGAGGACGCCTCGGTGCCCGCGCCGTCGTTGCGGCTGCTCCGCGAGGGCTGAGCGCGCCGGGTCAGTCCGAGGAGCTGCCCGACGACGATCCGGAGTCGCTGCTCGAGGAACCGGAGTCGCTCGACGACCACGAGTCGCTGCCCGCGGAGCCGGAGTCGCTCCACGAGCCGGAGTCCGACCAGCCGCCGTGGTCGTGGTGCCCGTGGTGATGTCCGTGGTGCCCGTGGTCGAACGGACCTGGGTCGAACGCCGGGTGATGGTGCTGGTGGTGGCCCGGCCAGTACTCCCACGTCGGGTCGGGCCAGGGGCCGGCACCGCCACGTACGCCGCCGAACCCTCCCGCGGGACCGCGACCGCCGCCGGCGACCCGGAACCCGCCCGGTCCGGCGCCCGACACGACGCTCCGGGCGACACCGGCCATCGCGACACGGAACCGCGAGCGCGCGTAGGTGATCACGGCGAGCACGGTGAGCATCGTGCTCAGGACGAACGCCAGGACGGCGGCGAGGAACCAGCCGGTCGGGATCGACGTCACCGTGATCACCGCCGTCACGAACGCCAGGACCGCGACCACCTCGACGGCCACCGCCACACCGAGCAGGAGCCGCACACGTCCCGGCGGTGACGCAGCGTCGAACGGGGAGCTCATGATGGGGGAGTATTGCCCTGTTCGGCGCATCTGGACAAGACACGCTGTAGCCGACTCTCGGTGTGTCAGCGACGTGCCGTCGCGGACACTCAGCGTCCGTGACGGCACTTTGTTGACACATCCCCCGCCCGCTCCACCGCGCAGGGGAGGTCGCGGCGCGGCCGGGTTCCTAGCGTCGGGAGGAGCCGACGCCGAGGAGACCCCGTGACGACGACAGCCACGCCGACCACCGTGCCGACGACCGCCACCGACGGGCTGCGCGCCGCCACCGCGGCGCTGGTCGCGGACGGGCGGGGCGTCCTCGCCGCCGACGAGAGCCCGTCGACGATGTCGCAGCGGCTGAAGGCCGTCGGCGTCCCGCCGACCGAGGAGCACCGACGCGCCTACCGCGAGCTGCTCGTCACCGCCGAGGCGCTGGCGACCGACGTGAGCGGCGTTATCCTCTGCGACGAGACGGTGCGCCAGCGCCTCGCCGACGGGCGGGCGTTTCCCGTCGCGATCGCCGAGGCGGGCCTGGCCACCGGGATCAAGGTCGACACCGGCACGGAGCCGTTGGACGGCGCCGACGACGGCGAGACGATCACCCGGGGTCTCGACGGGCTGGCGGAGCGCGTCGCGGAGTACGCCGTGCTGGGTGCGCGGTTCGCGAAGTGGCGCGCCGTGCTGCACCTCGGCGCGGGCCGGCCGTCGAGCCGGGCGCTCGAGGCGAACGCCGAGGCGCTCGCCCGCTACGCGCGCACCTGCCAGGACGGCGGGCTCGTGCCGATCGTCGAGCCCGAGCTGCTCGCGGCGGGCGGGCACCGCCTCGAGGTCTGCGCCGCGGCGACCGCCCGCACCCTCGCGACCCTGGCCCGCGCACTCGAGGCCCACGGCGTCGACCCCGCCGCGATGGTGCTCAAGCCGAACATGGTCACGGCGGGGGAGGGCTCGCGGGCGCCCGCGGGGCCGGGCGAGGTCGCCCGCGCGACCGTCGACGTGCTGCGCGCGACGATGCCGACCGACCTCGCGGGCGTCGCGTTCCTCTCCGGCGGCCAGTCGTCGGAGACCGCAGCGGCGAACCTCGCGGCGATCCGTCGTCGCGGCGGCCCGTGGCCCCTCACGTTCTCCTTCGGCCGCGCGCTCGTCTCACCCGCCCTGCACGCCTGGCGCGGTGACCCCACGCGGGTCGGGGACGGCCGAGCGGCCCTGCTCCGGGAGATCGAGCGGGTGACGTCCTAGACCCCCCGCCACCCGAGCTCCTCGTCCTCCAGCAGGTGGCGGACGAGGAGCTCGGTGCTGGCGGTGGCGTCGGGGTGGGTCACGACGTGCCAGGGCCGGGAGAGCGGCACCCCGGGCACCGGCAGCTCGACCAGCGCGCCGTCGGTGAGCAGGCGCCCGACCCCCTCGCGCGCCACGAGCGTCACCCCGAGTCCGGAGCGCGCCGCGGCGATGGTCGCCCCGTGAGAGCCGAGGACCAGCTGCGGCGGGTCGCCCGGCAGGTCCTCGAGCAGGGCGGTGAGCGTGGCGCGGATGCCCGAGCCCGCCTCGCGCAGCAGCCACGTCGCCGTCGCGGGATCGAACGCGGTGGCCGCCGAGGGTGCGCCGACGACGGTGAGGGTGTTGGCGCGCCGGGCCCGCACGCGCGCGTCGAGGTCGCTCGGCGGGCTCCCGGCGACGACGACGTCGACCTCGTGGTGGCGCAGCATCGGCCACACCGTGGCGCTCGGGGCGACGTCGACACCGAGGGTGACGTCGGGGTGGCGGGCGCGGAACGACGCGAGCAGGGCGGGCAGGAGGTGCTCGCCGGCCGTGGTGACCGCGCCGACCCGCACGTGCCCGTGCTCGGGATCCGCCTCGCCGCGAGCGGCGGCCGTGGCCTCGTCGAGCAGGCCGAGGATGCGCCGGGCGTAGCCCGCGTACCGCGCGCCGGCGGGGGTCAGGCGCACCCCGCGCCCCTCCTTCTCGAGCAGCGCGACGCCGACCTCCTCGCCGAGCGCGCGCACGGCCGCGGAGACCGTGGACTCGGTGACCACCAGCGCCGCCGCCGCCCCGCGCACCGACCCCCGGTCGGCGAGCGCGACGAACGCCCGGAGCCGCGCGGTGGTGGTCACCCCCCGAACCTATGTGAGCAGTTGGCGCCCCTATAGGGGCGCCAACTGCTCACATCGCGGCTCACGAGCGGTGGCCGCCGGCGAAGACGCGGGAGGCGCGGAGGTCGGCGTCGGTGAGGGTGGTGAGGTCGGCGAGGCCCACCGACCGGGACGCGCCCTCCCCGAGCCGGCGGGCCTGGCGCATCCGCGCGCGGTCGAGGGCGTTGCGGACGCTGCGCGCGCCCGCGAACCACTCCTGCTCGCGGCGCAGCGCCAGGTACTCCTTCAACGCGACGGCGGCGTCCGGCGAGAACCCCAGCCCCTGCTCCGACGCCATCCCCTCGGCGATCGTCACCAGCTCGTCGGTCGAGAAGTCGGGGAAGTCGACGTGGTGGGCGATCCGGCTCTGCATCCCCGGGTTGGCCTCGAAGAACGTCGCCATCCGGTCGCTGTAGCCGGCGAGGACGACGACGAGGTCGTCGCGGTGCTCCTCCATCGCCTGCAGCAGGATCTCGATGGCCTCGCCGCCGTAGTCGCGCTCGTTGCCCGGCCGGTGCAGGTAGTAGGCCTCGTCGACGAACAGCACGCCGCCGCGGGCCTTGCCGACGATCTCCTTGGTCTTCGGCGCGGTGTGCCCGACGTACTGGCCGACGAGGTCGTCGCGGGTCGCGGTGACGAGGTGCCCGCGGCGCAGGTAGCCCAGGCCGTGCAGGAGGCCGCCGAGCCGCTGGGCGACCGTGGTCTTGCCGGTGCCCGGGTTGCCCGTGAAGCACATGTGCAGGGTTGGGCGATCGGTCGTGACCCCGAAGCGCTCGCGCACGCGGTCGACGACCAGCAGCGCCGCGAGCTCGCGCAGCCGCTCCTTCACCGGCGCGAGCCCGATCAGCTCGCCGTCGAGGGCGTCGAGGACGTCGTCGACCCCGGCGTCGCGGCGGATCGCGTCGAGGTCGACGGTGTCGTCGGGCCCCAGCGTCCCGGGATCGGCGGGCTCGGAGGGTTCCGGGTCCGCGACGGCCGGACGGGAGGACCGCCCGCCCGTCGCGAACGACACCCGCGTGCCGTCAGCCCCGGCCATGTCCGTTCCCGTTCCCGTTGCGGGCCGCGGGGACCGACGGGGCGTAGCGCGACCCCGCCGGTCGCTCGGTGGCGTAGGGGTGGATCGAGTAGTGGACCTGCCGGTCCGCGCCCTCCTGGCGGTCGACGCGGAAGCCGGGCTCCTCGCTCGGCCGGTTGACCAGGAACGACAGCGCGACGGTCTGCCGTCCCAGCGAGGCGTCGTAGGCGTTGACCCGCACGTAGTGCTCCGGGTGCTCCTCGCGGCAGGCGCGCACCTCGTCCAGCACGGCCGCGGGGTCCTGCAGGTCGAACAGCGGCAGCCCCCACATCTCCCAGTAGGTGTTCCGGGGGTGCGGGTCGTCGGTGTACTCCACCGAGCAGGGCCAGCCGTGCTCGAGCGCGTAGGCGATCTGCGCGGTGATCTCGTCGTCGGTCAGGTCGGGCAGGAACGAGAACGTCCCCTGGGTGATGCGCACGGGAAGCTCCTCAGGAAGGGGTCGCGACGGCGTCGACGGTGTCGGTCGAGGCGTAGTCGAAGGTGACGTCGCCCCAGGTCGACAGGGCCATGTCCAGCGGCTTGTTGCGCTTCGCGGCGGTGCGGAGGATCTCCGGGCCCTCGGTGAGGTAGTCCCGGCCCTCGTTCCGCGCCTTGATCATCGACTCGACGGCGACGCGGTTGGCCTCGGCGCCCGAGGCGATGCCCATCGGGTGGCCGATGGTGCCGCCGCCGAACTGCAGGACGGTGTCCTCGCCGAGGTGGTGCAGCAGCTGGTGCATCTGTCCGGCGTGGATGCCGCCCGAGGCGACCGGCATCGTCGCGGGCATCGAGACCCACTCCTGGTCGAAGTACAGCCCCTTCGACGGGTCGGCGGCGTAGCTGCCCTTCCGGAGCACGTCGTAGAAGCCGTGGACCGACGCCGGGTCGCCCTCCAGCTTGCCGACGACGGTGCCGGCGTGGATGTGGTCGACGCCGGCCAGGCGCATCCACTTCGAGATGACGCGGAAGCTCACACCGTGGTTCTTCTGGCGCGTGTAGGTGGCGTGCCCGGCGCGGTGCAGGTGCAGGATCACGCCGTTGCGCCGCGCCCACTTCGACAGCGACTGGATCGCGGTGTATCCGACGGTCAGGTCGACCATGACGATCACGCTGCCGAGCTCGCGGGCGAACTCGGCGCGCTCGTAGATGTCCTCCATGTCCGCGGCGGTGACGTTGAGGTAGTGGCCCTTGACCTCGCCGGTCTCGGCCTGCGCGCGGTTCACCGCCTCCATGCAGGCGAGGTAGCGGTCGCGCCAGCGCATGAAGGGCTGGGAGTTGATGTTCTCGTCGTCCTTGGTGAAGTCGAGGCCGCCGCGCAGGGCCTCGTAGACGACGCGGCCGTAGTTGCGGGCCGACAGGCCCAGCTTGGGCTTGGTGGTGGCGCCGAGCAGCGGGCGGCCGAACTTGTTGAGGTACTCCCGCTCGGTCACGATCCCGTGCGGCGGGCCCGGGAACGTCTTGACGTAGTGCGGCGGGATCCGCATGTCCTCGAGGCGCAGCGCCTTGAGCGGCTTGAAGCCGAAGACGTTGCCGATGATGGAGCTGGTCAGGTTCGCGATCGACCCCTCCTCGAAGAGGTCGAGGTCGTAGGCGATGTAGGCGATCCACTGCCCCTCGACGCCCGGGACGGGCTCCACGCGGTAGCACTTCGCCTGGTAGTGGTCGAACGTCGTGAGCCGGTCGGTCCACACGACGGTCCACGTCGCGGTGCTGGACTCGCCGGCGACCGCGGCGCCCGCCTCTTCGGGCGGCACGCCGTCCTGCGGCGTCACGCGGAACGCGCAGAGCAGGTCGGTGTCCTTGGGTTCGTAGTCGGGCTGCCAGTACCCCATCTCCGCGTAGGGGATGACGCCCGCGCTCCATCGATCGGCCATGGACGAAGCGTGCGGCCCGTCGCTGCGCAGGACAATCAAGTGTTGGCGGCGGACTCTTCGCTCATCGACGAAGTGTCGAGCGGGGCGGTGACCGTCATGGTCGTCCCCGTGCCCGGCCGCGACGTGACCCGCACGGTGCCGCCGACGAGCTCCGCGCGCTCGCGCACCGAGGCGAGGCCGTGCCCGCTGCCGTCGCGCTCGGCGACCTCGAACCCGATGCCGTCGTCGACCAGCTCGAGGCGCACCCCGGCGCCCCCGGTGGACAGCCGCACGGTCACCTCGCCGGCGCGGGCGTGCTTGAGCACGTTCTGCAGGGCCTCCTGCGCGATCCGGTACAGCGCCACCTCGACGTGCTCGGGGAGCCGCTGCTCGTCGAGGTCGAGGACGGCGCGGACGTCGGGCAGCCCGCGCGCCAGCGCCGCGAGCGCCCCCGCGAGCCCGAGGTCGTCGAGCACCGGCGGGCGCAGCGCCCCGATCGCCGCGCGGGCCTCGTCGAGAGTCGTCAGCACGAGGTCGCAGGCCGTCCCGAGGTCCGCCCGCGCCGCGGCGGCGTCGTCGCGACCCAGCAGCGTGCGGACCGCGTCGAGGTGGAACGACAACGTCACCAGACGCTGCGAGATGCCGTCGTGGATGTCGCGCGCCAGGCGCTGCCGCTCGGCCTCCTGCGCGGCGACCATCTGCTCGGCGAACCGGCCGTGCGCCTCCTCGCGGGCGGCGAGACGGCGGTGCATCCGCGCCTGGTGCAGCGCCCCGGCGACGAGGCGTCCGATGGCCAGCAGCACGCGCACGTCGCGGTCGTCGAACTCCCGGCGCGCGACCGTGTGCACGTTGAGCACCCCGGCGAGCCCGGCCGGCTCCGACTCCATCGGCACCGAGAGCATCGAGGTGTACCGCTCGCCGCGCAGCGACGGGATCGCGACGTAGCGCGGGTCGGCGTGCTTGTCGTCGGGGATGACGACCGGCGCGCGGTGGCTCGCGACCCAGCCGGTGACGCCGGTGTCGAGCGGCAGGTGCACCTGCCCGACCTGCGCGTCGAACGGCGGCGTCGCGCCGGCGAGGGTGAGGGCGCGCTCGGTGTCGTCGAGGACGTGCACGAAGCAGACGTCGGTCGCGGTCGCCTCGGTGATGACGCGCGCGACCGCGGCGGCGAGCGGTTCGACGCCCGGCCCGCTCGTCGCCGCCTCGATGATCGCCAGCAGGACCGCGTTCTCCCGTTCGGGATCGGCGAGCCCGAGGCCTCTCGTCATGGGTCCAGCTCCCGCTCCGCTTCGTGTCCCGGCGTGCTCACCGGAACACCCCTTCCCGCAGCGCCGCCGCCACCGCCGCGGTGCGGTCGGCGACCTGCAGCTTGCGCAGCAGCGAGCGCACGTGGCTCTTCACGGTCTCGTCGCCGATCACCAGCTCGGCGGCGATCGCGCGGTTGCTGTGGCCCGCGACGAGCAGCGCGAGCACCTCGCTCTCGCGCTGCGTGAGACCCAGGTGCGCGCCCGGCCAGAACTCGTCGCGCTCCAGCCGCGCCGCCGACGCCGCCGCGCGCCCCGCCATCGTCGCGTCGACCACCGTCGTGCCCGCGGCGGCGAGCTCGAGGTGGCGCACCAGCTCCTCGCCGCCGATGTGCTTGAGCAGGTAGCCCGACGCCCCCGCCCGCAGCGCCTGGTAGAGGTACTGCTCGTCGTCGTAGACCGAGAGCAGCACGATCTTCTGCCCGGGTGCGCGCTCGCCGAGGCTGCGGCACAGGTCGAGCCCGCTGTCGCCGCGCAGGCGCACGTCGCACAGCACGATGTCCGGGGCGAGGGACAGGGCGACGTCGAGGGCCGTCGCGGCGTCGTTCGCCGTCCCGACGACGCGGACCCGCCCGGCGAACGGTGCGAGCATCGCCTTGAGCCCGGCCACCACCATCTCGTGGTCGTCGACGAGCACCACGCGCAGCGGTGCGGCGGGGCTCATACGGCTCACCCTAGGTCGGCTCTCCCCCGAACAACCCCCCGTCACGGGGGAGAAGGGGGACGCGACGGCTCCCTAGCGTCGCCCGGGTCGAGAGGAGGCCTCGTGCCCGACAAGTCCCTGCGCATGCGCCGTGCGGGTTCCGCACCGGCGCGCCGCCCGGTGATGCTCGCGATCGCCGGGGACAGCGCCGCCGGCAAGACGACGATGACCCGCGGACTCGTCGAGGCGCTCGGTCCCGAGCGGTGCGTGTCGTTGTGCACCGACGACTACCACCGCTACGACCGGGAGGAGCGCAAGGACCTGCCGTTCACCGCGCTCCACCCCGACTGCAACCACCTCGAGATCATGGAGCAGCACCTCCAGCTGCTGGCGACGGGCGCGCCCGTGCTCAAGCCGGTGTACGACCACACGACGGGCGAGCTCGTGCGCCCCGAGCTGGTCGAGCCCGCGGAGTTCGTCATCGTCGAGGGGCTCTTCCCGCTGTGGAGCAAGCTCTCGCGGGCCTGCTTCGACGTCACCGTCTTCCTCGACCCGCCCGAGGAGATCCGTCGCGGCTGGAAGGTCGCCCGGGACACGAGCAAGCGCGGCTACTCCGAGGAGAAGGTGCTCGCCGAGCTCGAACGTCGCGAGCCCGAGTCCGAGGCCTTCATCCGCCCGCAGCGCGCGTCCGCCGACCTCGTCGTGCGCTTCGCCCCGATCGAGAGCCGCGACGACCCCGAGGACACCCCGCTGTCGGCGACGATGATGATGCGCCCGACCATCGACCACCCCGACCTCACCGAGGCCCTCCAGCCCGGGCTCTCCCGCGCCATGCACCTCAAGCTCGAGCGCGACCCGGACGGTCGGCCGGTCGAGTCGCTGCACGTGCACGGGTACGTCCCACGGGAGGAGAGCCTCGCGGTGGAGAAGGCGATCTGGACCTCGCTCGGCACGCCCGACACCGAGACCCCGGAGTGCCTCGGACGGCTCGGCGACGGGCGCAGCGAACCGCTGGCCATCGCGCAGCTGCTGCTGCTCTACCACCTGACGGACGCTGCCCGGTGAAGGCTGTCGTCTTCGACGTCGACGGCACCCTCGCCGAGACCGAGCGCGACGGGCACCGGGTCGCGTTCAACGAGGCCCTTGCCGCGCACGGCGTCGACCTGCACTGGGACGTCGCGCGCTACCGCGAGCTGCTCACGATCACCGGCGGCCGCCCGCGCCTGGCCGCCGACCTGCGACGGCACGGGGTCGACGACGCCGACGAGGTCGCCGCGCGGGTGCACCGCACCAAGACCGAGCTCTTCGTCGACGTCGTCCGCCGCGGCGTGATCGCCCCCCGGCCCGGCGTCCCGGAGCTCGTCGACGACCTGCGCGCCCACGGCGTGCGGATCGCGATCGCGACGACGGGCCGGCGGGCGTGGGTGGAGCCGCTCGTGCGCCACCTCGTCGGGGACGTCGAGGTGACCGTGTGCGGCGACGACGTCGCCGCCCTCAAGCCCGACCCCGAGACCTACCTCCTGGCGCTGTCGCGGCTCGGTCTCGACGCCGCGCGGGTGGTCGCCGTCGAGGACTCCGGGCCCGGGCTCGCGGCCGCCCGCGCCGCCGGCCTCGCGACCGTCGTCGTCACCAACGACGACACGGTCCACCACGACGTCCGCGGCGCGGCCCTCGTACGGGAGGCCTTCGACCGGCCCGCGCCGCTCACCGCCGCCGATCTCGCCGACGCGCTGACGGGCGCCCGCGCGTAGCGGGCGCCCGCCGGCGTCGGAGCGGCACTCACCACCCCGACGTGCCCGTCGAGGTGCCGGTGCTCGACCCGGTGCCGCCGTCGGTCGTGCCGGTGCTGGTCCCCGTGCTCGTGCCGGTGCTGGTGCCCGTGCTCGTGCCGTCGGTGCCCGTGCCGTGGCCGTCGGTGGTGCCGTGGTCGCCGGCAGAGCTGCTGGTGTCGCGGGTGCGCGGCGGGTCGAGGCGCGGCGTGGACGTGGAGGTCGTCGTGCGTCGCGTGGTGGTGGTGGTCGTCGTGGTCGGCGCGGTCTCGGCGACGTAGACGGTGGGCGTGTGGGTGGTCGTCGTGGTGGTCGGGGTCTCGCTCGCCGGCGGTGGCGGCGGGACGGTGATGACGGGACCCGGTGCGGCCACGGCCGGGGCCGCGGCACTCGCCAGGGCGATCGCCCCGCCGCCGAGGGCGCCGAGGGCCAGCACCGCGGCGGCCAGACCCGTCGCCAGCCCGCGACGGCCGGGCCGCGCGCCGCGGGCGTGCCCGGCGTCCGTGCCGAGCGCGACCGGCGCCGCGACCCGGGTCGGGGTGGGGGCGGAGATCGGGCCGGAGCCCGGGCGGGAGATCGGGCCGGAGACGGGGGTGGGGTTCGTGACGGGGCGCGGGGGCGCGGTGATCGGGCCGCTCGGGACGCGGTCGGCGGTGGAGGCGGACGGGCGGGCGGGCACCCGGGCCGGCGTGCTCGACGACAGGCTGACCATCCGGGTCGCGCCGTCCTCCCGGAAGCGGGCGGCCAGGCGGGCCGCACCGAGGGCGACGGCGTGCTCGGGCTCGGGGTCGACGGCGACCGGGCGGCCCACCGCATCGGCGAGCGCGGCCGCGGCCGTGCCCATCCGCGTCGACCACCCGGCGAGGATGACGGTGTCGAGGTCGGCCGCCGTGAGCCCCGCGCTCGCGAGGCTGCGCGTGAGCCCGGCGACGACGATGTCGTCGCCCGGCTGCGCGCCGACGGGGTGCGGGCGCGACTCCGGGCGCCCGAGGATCGTGAACCCGCCCTCGCGGTGCACGAGGACCGTGACGTCGAGGCTGTCGCCGCCGACGCCGACCACGGCGAGCACCGCCCCGTCGCGCAGGCCGTCCTGCGCCGCGTACTGACGGGCGACGGCCTCCGGCTCGCTGACCAGCGCGACCTTGCCGAGGCCGAGGGTGTCGGCGACGACCGCGAAGGCGTCGCGCTCCGGGGCGCCCCAGGTCGCCGGGTGCGTCAGGACGATGCCCGCCGGCGCGCCGCCCTCGCGCTCGGCGACGCGGTCCACCACGCGGCGCAGCAGCACGCCGAGCAGCGCGCTCGCGGCCATCGGCGCGCCGTCGACCGTCATCGGCATCGGGTCGGTCAGGCGCGCCCGCATCCCGCTGGCGGCGCCGGCCCCGCCGGCCGCGGCGTGGCGCACCGCCGCGTCACCGACGAGCGGTGGGCCCTCCGGTCTCCAGACCAGGACCGACGGCATGGCGGCGCTGTGCTCGCCGAGACCGACGACACCGACACGACCGGCCCGGTGGACGGCAGCGGTCGTGCTGCTGGTGCCGAGGTCGACACCGAGGTGGTAGGTCATCGCGGGCTCCGTGGACGCTGGTCGGGCGGGGTGTCCAGAAGCCTCGTGCGCCGCGGTCGCGCCGGGAGTGGGGCAGACCCCACCCCGGGTGGGTGCGCGCCCCCGATCTGTGGTCGTCCCGACCGTCCCGCGCCGGACGACTACCGTGCGCGGCGTGCTGGGCGACCCCGTCGTGCTCGGCGGGCGCACCGCGCCCAGCCGTGTGCTGTTCGGCCCGCACGTCACGCACCTGGCCGACCCCGCTCGTCCCCGCGCGCTGTCCCGGGACCACGTCGCGCACTACCGGGCGCGCGCGGCCGGCGGCGCCGGCGTCGTCGTCACCGAGGTCGCGTCCGTCGTCGCCGACGACCACCCCTACGAGGACGCGCCGCTGGCCGCGGCCTGCGCCGACGGGTGGCGCGACGTCGCCGACGCCTGCCGGCCGTACGGCACCCTCGTGCTCGCGGGCCTCGGGCACGCGGGCGGCCAGGGCTCGTCGGCGTACACGCGCGGGCCGCTGCACGCGCCCTCCCCGGTGCCCGACCCGGCGAGCGGGGAGGTGCCGGCGGCGCTCTCGGCGGACGGGATCGCGGCGGTCGTCGACGGGTTCGCCTCCGCCGCGGGCGCCGCGGTGGCCGCCGGCTGCGACGGCGTCGAGGTGGCGGCCGGGCAGCACGCGCTGCTGCGGCAGTTCCTGTCGGGGCTGACCAACCACCGCGACGACGCCCACGGCGCCGACCGGGCGCGCCTGCTCGTCGAGGTGCTCACCGCCGTGCGGGCCGCGGCGGGCCCCGACGCGGTCGTCGGGCTGCGCCTCGGGGTCGACGAGCTGGCGCCGTGGGCGGGGATCACGCCGGCGGACGCGTCGTCCGTGCTGGCGCGGGTGGGCGGGCTCGTCGATCTCGTCGTCCCCGTGCGCGGCTCGGCGCTCTCGGTCGGCGCGACCCGGCCCGACGCCCACACCGCCCCGGGCTTCCTGCGGCCGACCTGCCGTTCCCTGCGCACGGACGGGGTGGCGACGGTGCTCGCGGGCAGCGTCGTCGACCCGGTGTTCGCGCTGGACGTCCTGGAGTCCGGCGACGCCGACCTCGTCGAGATGACCCGCGCCCAGCTCGCCGACGCCGACCTCGTCGCCCTGGTCCGCGCGGGCTCGCCCGTGCGCCCGTGCGTGCTGACCAACCAGCAGTGCCGCGTGCGCGACGTCCGCAACCCGCGCATCTCCTGCACGGTCGCCGCGCCCGAGGTCCCCGAGCGGGTCGTGCCCCGGCGGGTGGACCCGGTGCTCGTCGTCGGGGCGGGGCCGGCCGGTCTCGAGGGCGCCCGGACGCTCGCGCGCGGCGGGTGCGCCGTGCGGCTGGTGGAGCGCGACGACGCCGTCGGGGGCCTGCTGCGGCTCGTGGCGGGTCTGCCGGGGCGCGAGCGCTTGGCCGACCTGGTCGCCTGGTACTCCGGAGAGCTCGCGGCGCTGGGGGTGACGGTCGCGCTGGGGACGGTCGCCGACGTGCCCGCCGACGGGCGGGTCCTGCTCGCGACCGGCGGCGTCGACCGCCCGGGGCGCGGCACGCCGATCGCCGCGGCCCTGCGCGACGGGCTCCCGCCCGGCGCCGTGGTCGTCGACGACCCGCTCGGCGACGGCGCCGCGGTCGCCCTGGCGGAGCGGCTGGCGGCCGAGGGGCGGGAGGTCGCGATCGTGGCGCCCGGCGTGCTCGTCGGTCCCGGCCTCGCGCGCACCGGCGACCTCGTCGAGGCCCAGGCCCGCCTGGCCCGGGCCGAGGTGCGGCGGGTGACGGAGGCGCGGGTGTCGGCGTGGTCGGGGTCGTCGGTCACGGTCGCCGACGTCGTCACCGGCGCGACGACGACCCTGCCCGCCGCGGTGCTCGTCGACGCCGGGCCGCGGCGTGCCCTGGCGGACCCGCCGGAACGCCCCGACCTGCACGTCGTCGGCGACGCCGTCGCCCCGCGGACCGTCGCGGAGGCGGTGCGCGAGGGCCGGGCGGCGGCGCGGGAGCTGCTGTCGTGACCGGTCTCGGGGACCCGGTCCGGCTCGGGCCGCTCGCGGCGCGGAACCGGCTCGTCTTCCCCGCCCACCTCACCAACGCGGCGGTGGCCCGCCGGCCCACCCCCCAGCACGCCGCGTACTACGGGGCCCGCGCGGCGGGCGGGGCGGGCCTGGTGATCACCGAGGAGCAGTCGGTCGACCCCGCCGACCGGCCCTACGAGAAGCTCGTCGACGGCACCGACCCCGCCGTCGTGCCCGGCTACCGGGCGATCGCGGACGCCGTGCACGCGCACGGCGCGCTGGTGCTCGCGCAGCTCGGGCACAACGGCGGGCAGTCGTCGTCGCTCTACTCGCGCGCGCCGATCGACGGCGTCGACGACGAGCCGGACCCGATGTTCCGGGAGGTGCCGCGGCCGCTGTCGGCGTCCGGTCGGGAGCGCCTGGTCGCCGGGTTCGGCCTGGTCGCGGCGCACGTGGCGGCCGGGGGCCTCGACGGCGTCGAGGTGCAGTGCTCGCAGGCCTCGCTGATCCGCCAGGTGTTCTCGGCCGAAGCCCGCGTTCCGCGCGGCAGCTCCGCTGCGCTGCGTGCCGCCCCGCCGGAGGCGCTGCCGTTCCTGCGCGCGGTGCTGTCGGCGGTGCGCGCGGCGGTCGGGCCCGACCGGGTGGTGGGCGTGCGCCTGCAGGGGGACGAGGGCTTCCCCGGCGGGCTCTCGGCGTCCGACGCCGCCGCGGTGGCCCGGGAGGTCGAGCCGCTCGTCGACTACGTCAACACCGCCGTCGGCGTCGCCACCCGCACCCTGCCGCTGATCGAGCCCCCGATGGGCGTGCCCGCGGGGTACGCGTCACACGTGCCGTCGGCGGTGCGGGCGGCAGTGTCGGTGCCCGTGATCGGTGTCGGGCGCTTCACGACGCCGGAGCAGGCGCTCGACGCGGTGCGCTCGGGGTCGTGCGACCTCGTCGGCGTCGTGCGCGGGCAGATCGCGGACCCGGAGTTCGCGGGCAAGGCCCTGCGGGGCGAGCGTGTGCGCCGGTGCCTCGGGTGCAACCAGGAGTGCATCGCGCGCGTCGGCGTGAACCAGCGTCTGGGGTGCGCGGTGAACCCGGCGGCGGGGCGCGAGGGGGTCGCAGCGAACGGGTATCTCGCTGCTTCTCGGCGCACGAAGTCCCCGTTCGCGGCGCGCGTCCTCGTCGTCGGCGGGGGTCCGGCGGGTCTCGCGGCGGCGGTCGCCGCGGCGCGGGACGGGCACACGGTGACGCTCGCCGAACGCTCCGACGTGCTCGGCGGGCAACTGGCCCTCGCCGCGCGGGCGCCGGAACGCCGGGAGCTGGCGAACGTCGTCGCCGACCTGGCGTACGAGGCGCGCGCGGCGGGCGTCACGGTGCGGCTGCGCCACGAGGTCACCGAGGTCGCCGGTGTCGACGCGGTGGTGCTGGCGACCGGCGCTCGCCCGGCCCTGCCCGGCTGGGCCGCGGGGCTCGCGCGCGTCGTCGACGTCACCGACGTCCTCGCCGGCCGCGTGGCACCGTCCGGGCGGGTGCTCGTCGTGGATGCGGGGCGGGGGCACGCGGCGACCTCGACCGCGGAGCTCCTCGCCCGCCGGGGCGCGGCGGTGACGACGGTGACCTCGGCGCTCGTCGCCGCCGGCGACCTCGCCCCGACCCTGGACCGCGAGCGCTGGCGCCGACGGGCGTTCGATCTCGGGATCGCGGAGCTCACCGACCGGGTGGTGCTCGCCGCGCGGGAGGGGCTGGTCCTGGACGTGCTGCACCACCTCACGGGCGAGGTGATGCCGGTCGAGACCGACTGGGTCGTCCACGCCGGCCCGCCGTCGCCGGTGGTGCCGTCGCTGGACACGGACGTCCCCGTCGTCCGCGTCGGCGACTGCGTCGCCCCCCGCGACATCGACGCCGCCGTCCGCGAGGGCTCGGCGGCGGGCGCCTCGGTACGTGAGCGAACTTCGGTGCTATAGCACCGAAGTTCGCTCACATACCCTCGGCGGCGTGGAGATCGCGGGGGCGCGGTGGGCGGAGTGCGAGGACCTGGCGGTGCTGGTGGTGCCGGTCGGGGCCACCGAGCAGCACGGACCGCACCTCCCGCTCGGCACCGACACGACGGTCGCCGCCACCGTCGCGGCCCGCAGCGGCTTCCCGACCGCCCCGGCGCTGCCCTACGGCGCCTCCGGGGAGCACGAGGGCTTCCCCGGCACCGTGTCGATCGGCACCGAGACACTCGCCGCGGTGATCGTCGAGCTCGGCCGCTCCGCGTGCCGTTTCGCGCGCCGCCTGGTGCTGGTCAACGGGCACGGCGGCAACGTCGGCGCGCTGCGGGTCGCCGTGCCGATGCTGCGCGCGGAGGGCCGCGACGTCGCCTGGTTCGCCTGCGGCGTGCCGGGCGCCGACGCGCACGCGGGGCGCCACGAGACCGCGGTGATGCTCTCGCTCGCGCCCGGCGACGTCCGCGAGGACCTCGCCGCGCCCGGCAACACGGCGCCGCTGCGCGAGCTGATGCCGGCGATCACGGCCGGGTCGGTGCGCGACGTGAGCCCGTCGGGCGTGCTCGGCGACCCGACGGGGGCCACGGACGGCGAGGGCGCCGAGTCCGTGGCGGTGATGGTCGCCGCGCTCGCCGGCGCCGTCGCCGACTGGACGGTGGACGAGGCGACCGGCCGGCTCACCTGAGCCGCTGCGCCACCGCCGCCGCCAGCCGGTCCGCGGCGCCCTCCGCGTGCCCGAGGAACAGCGACGGCTCGGCCAGCTCGACCTCGAGCACCAGCGGGCCGTCGGCGCCGGGCAGCAGGTCGACGCGGGCGTAGAGCGGCGCCGCGCCCAGGTGCGCGGTCACGTGGTCGAGGACGCGGGCCGCCACGTCCGTCTCGGCGGGCGACGGGTCCCGCGCGGTGATGTCCTCCGCGGCGAAGAGCCCGTCGACGAGACCGGCGCCGCGCGTCAGCAGCGCGCCCTTGCGCACGGCGTGGGACGCGACGCCGTCGAACGCGACGACCGCCGTCTCGCCCACCTCGTCCACGGCGGGCAGGTAGGGCTGCACGAGCACGGGACGCCCGGCGTCCAGCAGCCTGCGGACGTGCCCGGCCGAGCGCGCCGTCTCGTCCGCGCCGCAGCGCAGGGTGTCCTTCGAACCGGCCGACACGCACGGCTTCACGACGTGCTCGACGGCGCGGAACGGGTGGCCGTCGGGGTCGCCCCCCGGCTCCACGATCGCCGACGGCACCACCGGCAGCCCCGCGTCAGCCAGCTCGAGGAGGTAGTGCTTGTCGGTGGTCCAGGCGAGCACGGCCGGCGGGTTGTACAGCCGGGTCCGGCCCGCGACCTCGTCGGCCCACGCGAGGAACGCGGTCCGGCGCAGCGCGTAGTCCCAGGTCGAGCGGACGAGGACGAGGTCGACGGCGTCCCAGGCGACCTCCGGGTCGTCCCAGACCGCGGGCCCGGCGTCGAGACCCCGCGCGCGCAGGCGGTCGCGGAGCAGGAGGCCCTCGTCGTCGAGGAGACCGGGGACCTCACGGCTGGTGGCCAGGGCGACGCGCGGCATTCCCTCATGGTCCCGTCGGCGGGCGTCCTCGCCACGTTCACCGGCCGGCCGGGGACGGGGAGGACCTTCGGGTGACATGACCGGACTGCTCACCGGCGACGATCTGCTGGCCCGCGCGGAGGCCGCCCTCGCGGTCGCGCTGCCCGACGCGCTGGGCGTCGAGTTCGTCGATCCCCACGCGCCTCTGGACGGTGTCGCCCTGCCCGTCTCCGGGATCGCCGTCACGCCCGCGGCGACCCTGCACGCGGCCGCGCTCGGCGCCGCGATCGAGCTCGCGGGCTACCTGGCCGTGCTCCCGACGCTCACGCCCGCCCAGCACGCCGTGACCCACCAGATCTCGACCCAGTACCTCCGCCCGGCGCCCGCGGGCCGGCGTGTGCGCGTGGTCGGCAGGCTCGCCAAGCGGGCCCGCGAGCTCGCCTTCGTGACGGTGACGGCGAGTCTCGAGGGCTCGCCGGAGCGCCCGGTCGCGCTGAGCCAGGTCACGAAGTCGGTGGTCGCGGCCTGAGGAGCGTGTCCTCGGTCGCTGCCCGGCGGCGTCGGGATACCTAGACTCGCCCGCCATCGCCACCTCGACCGCCGCCCGGGCGTCCGCGCGGCCCACCCGACCGCCGCACGGCTGGACCGTCGTCCTCGACCGCCGGGTCCTGCGCGTCGACGGCGGGCGCACGCTCGTCGGGGGCTCGCCGCCGCGCGTGCTGCACCTGTCGCCGGCGGCGTACGGGCGTCTCGCCGGACCCGCCGGGATCGCGCCCGACGCCCGGCTCGTCGTCACCGACGCCACCTCCGCGGCCCTCGCGCGTCTGCTCACCGACGCGGGCGTCGCGCACCCCGAGCCGACCCATCCCGACGCGCCGTCGCCGGCCGACGTCTCGGTGGTCGTCCCGGTGCGTGACCGCCCCGCCGAGCTCGCCCGCCTGCTCGACGCGCTGCGCGCCACGGCCCCGGGGCTCGGCGAGGTGGTCGTCGTCGACGACGGCTCCGCCGACCCCGCGGCGACGGAGCGGGCGGCGTTCGGCGCGCGCGTCGTGCGCCACGCGACGTCCCGCGGCCCCGCCGCCGCCCGCAACACCGGCGCCGCCGCGGCGTCCGGCGCGCTCGTCGCGTTCCTCGACTCCGACGTCGTCCCGGAACCCGGCTGGCTCGCGCCGCTGCTCGGGCACCTCGCCGACCCCGCCGTCGCCCTCGCCGCCCCCCGCATCGTGGCGTGGCGTGCACCCGGGTGTTCGAGCGATGCGGCTTTGCTGGCGTCTGACGCCAGGATCGCCACATCCTCGCTCGCGCGACACGCCGTGGCCCGCTACGAGGAGCGGCGGTCGAGCCTGGACCTCGGTGCCCGTCCGGCACCCGTGACCGCCCGGTCTCGGGTGGCCTACGTGCCCAGCGCGGCGTTGCTGGTGCGCCGCGAGGCGCTGGGCGACGGGTTCGCCGAGGACATGCCCGTCGCCGAGGACGTCGACCTCGTCTGGCGTCTCGCGGGAGCCGGGTGGCGGCTGCGCTACGAGCCGGCGTCGCGGGTCGCGCACGAGCACCGCGACGCCGTCGGCCCGTGGCTCGCGCGCAAGGCGTTCTACGGCACGGGCGCCGCGCCGCTCGCCTTGCGCCACCCGCGCCGCGTGCCGCCGGTGGCCCTCGCGCCGTGGACCGCGGCCACCGTGACGCTCCTCGGCCTCCAGCGCCGGTGGAGCACCGTCGCCGCAGGCGCGGTGACGGCATTCGCCGCGGTCCGCCTTGCGAAAGGTCTGCACGACGCCCGACGACCCAAGCCCGGCGTGTCGCCACAGCGAGGATGTGGCGATCCTGGCGTCAGACGCCAGGAAAGCCGCATTGCTCGAACGCCCTGGCTCCCCGCCGTCCGGCTCGCGGCGGTGCTCGCGCCGTGGGGGCTGGGCGGGGCGGCGTGGCAGGCGGCGGGGGCGCTGACGCGGCACTGGTGGCCCGCGGCCGTCGTCGGGGCGCTCGTCTCGCGGCGGGTCCGCCGAGCACTCCTCATCGCGGCGACGGCCGAAGGGCTCGCCGACTGGTGGCGCTTTCGCGAACCCGGCGCGACTGACGTGGTCGGGCACGTCGTCGCGCATCGCCTCGACGACCTCGCCTACGGCGCGGGGCTCTGGTGGGGCGCGTGGCGGCACCGCACGCTCGCCCCGCTGCGCCCGGACCTCAGCGGGAAGGGACCCGACCGGTGACCCCGCGCGTCCGCACCGTCGCCGTCGGGCGCCCCCGCACCGTCCCCGGGCCCCGCGACGGCGAGTCGACGAGCACCGCCATCTGGAAGGAGCCCGTCGAGGGCCCCGTCGCGGTCGGGGCGGAGAACCTCGCAGGCGACGAGCAGGCCGACCGCGTCAACCACGGCGGGCCGGAGAAGTCGGTCTACGCCTACGCCGAGGAGGACCTCGCCTGGTGGCGCGCGGAGCTCGGCGCCCTCGACGACCAGGTCTTCGGCCAGAACCTCACCACCGTCGGCTACGACCTGCGCGACGCGCGGGTCGGCGAGCGCTGGCGGATCGGCACCGCGCTGCTCGAGGTGGTCCAGCCGCGCATCCCGTGCTTCAAGCTCGGCCTGCGCGCCGGCGACCGCGCCATGCCCCGGCGTTTCGTCGCCGCCGTCCGGCCCGGCGTCTACCTCCGAGTCATCACTCCGGGGACGCTCGCGGCCGGCGACACGATCACGGTGCTCGACCGGCCCGAGGACGGCGTCCCGGTGGCCGAGGTCTTCGCGATCTTCCACCACGACCGGGCCCGCGCGGCCCGCCTGCTCGACGCCCCGGGTCTGCCGTCCTGGTACCACGAGTGGGCCCGCAAGCGCCTGGTCTGACCCGCGCTCCCCGGCGTGTCGCGCACCCGAGGATGTGGCGATCCTGGCGTCACACGCCAGCAAAGCCGCATTGCTCGAACGACCCCGCGCCGCACGCCCCCGACCACGCCCCCGACCACGCCCCCCGACCACGCCCCCGATCACCCCCGAACAGGGCGCGATCGGAGGTGCGCTCAGCGTGAAGTTCCACCCCCTCCGAACGGAGGGGGGCTCGGCTGTCCGTACCGGCCTCTTTCGGGCATCGACGTCACACCGTGACCGGTCCTCGGGCCGCAGATTCGGCGCTGCGACCCCGTTGATTCCGCGACTGCGGATCGAGCACGAGGACGCCCTCCGACCAGGCGATTCCGGGGCCGCAGTGGATGTTGCGCCGCCTCCACGACGGGGGTGTGATGTGTCCGCCGCCACGCCGGAGATGGTCGGCAACTCGCGCGCGCCACCGCCAGCGGTGGCGGGTGCGGTTCGAACACCACCACCACGTCCTCGGTCTCGACGTCAGGGCTCCGGTGCCTCGTCGCTGGGCCGAGTGAGGAGTGAGGTCCATGGCACGCATCCGGACCACCGTCGACGGCCTCGTCTACGAGGACGACGTCGAGCCGCGCATGCTGCTCGTCCAGTACCTGCGTGAACGACTCGGCAAGACGGGCACGGTGATCGGCTGCGACACCAGCAACTGCGGAGCGTGCACCGTCCACCTCGACGGGATGAGCGTGAAGTCCTGCTCGGTGCTGGCCGTCCAGGCCAACGGCGCCGAGGTGCTCACGGTCGAGGGGCTCGAGCGTGACGGCCAGCTGCACCCCGTGCAGCAGGCCTTCCACGACAACCACGCCCTGCAGTGCGGCTACTGCACGCCCGGCATGATCATGCAGTCGATCGACCTGCTCGGGGACAACCCCGACCCCTCCGAGCAGGAGGTCCGTGAGGGCATCGAGGGCAACCTCTGCCGCTGCACCGGCTACCAGAACATCGTCCGGGCGGTCCAGGACGCGGCGTCGAAGATGAAGCCCGGCGCCGCGGCCCCGACCCAGCCCGCCGGCCAGCCCGTCGCGGGCGGGGGCGCCTGATGACGACCACGGAGAACACGCCGACCCAGGAGATCGGGCGCGACCGCCGCCGCAAGGAGGACCGGCGCCTGATCACCGGGCGGACCCGGTGGACCGACAACCAGGCCCTCACCGGCCTGCTGCACATCTCGATCGTCCGCAGCCCGTTCGCGCACGCGGACATCAAGGGCATCGACACCTCGGCGGCCAAGCAGGTCCCGGGCGTCGTCGCGGTGTACTCGGCGGCCGACCTCGGCGCCGACCAGGTGCAGCTGCCCTGCGCCTGGCCGATCACGAAGGACATGAAGGCCCCGCAGCGCCCGGCGCTGGCGGGCAGCCGGGTCAACTTCGCCGGCGAGGGCGTCGCGGTGGTCGTCGCCCGCAGCGCGGCGATCGCCAAGGACGCCGCCGAGCTGGTCGAGGTCGACTACTCCGAGCTCGAGCCGGTCCTCGACATGGAGGAGGCGCTCAAGGACGGCGCCACCCTCGTGCACCCCGAGATCGGCACGAACGCCAATGCGCAGTGGGTGTTCGACTCCGGTGAGGCCGGCTCGGGCGGCAGCGTCGCCGAGGCGCTGAAGAAGGCCGAGTCGGACGACGACCAGATCATCGTGCGGCGCCGCTTCCGCCAGCAGCGCCTCGTGCCGGTGTTCATGGAGCCGCGCTCCACGGTCGTCGACCCGAACGCCGAGCAGCTGACCATGTGGTCGTCGACCCAGGTCCCGCACATCCTCAAGACGATGCTGGCCCTGACGCTCGGCCTGCCCGAGCACAAGATCCGCGTCATCGCGCCGGACGTCGGCGGCGGGTTCGGCGGCAAGATCGCCGTCGCGCCCGAGGAGGTCGTGACCCTGCTGGTGGCCCAGAAGACGGGCAAGCCGGTGAAGTGGACCGAGACCCGCTCGGAGTCCCTGCTCACCGCCCACCACGGCCGTGACCAGGTCCAGGAGCTGGCCATGTCCGTCACCAAGGACGGGCGGATCACCGGCCTGGACGTGCGGCTGATCGCCGACATGGGCGCCTACCTCGGCCTCGTCGGGCCGGGCGTGCCGATCCTCGGCGCGTTCATGTTCAACGCGATCTACAAGATCCCGGCCTACCGGTTCGACTGCACCAACGTCTTCACCACCAAGACGCTCACCGACGCCTACCGCGGCGCCGGCCGCCCGGAGGCCACCTTCGGCATCGAGCGCCTGATGGACGAGGCGGCCCTCGAGCTGGGCATGGAGCCGCTCGAGTTCCGCGAGAAGAACTGGATCAAGCACGAGGAGTTCCCGTTCACCACGGTCAGCACGCTGACCTACGACACGGGCAACTACGAGGCCGCCACCGCGCAGGCCAAGCAGATGTTCGACTACGACGGCCTGCGCCGGGAGCAGCAGGAGCGTCGCCGCCGCGGCGACGTCAAGCAGCTCGGTATCGGCATCTCGACCTTCACCGAGATGTGCGGTCTGGCCCCGTCGCGCGTGCTCGGCTCGCTCGATTACGGCGCCGGCGGCTGGGAGACCGCATCCATCCGGATGCAGCCCACCGGCAAGGCCGAGGTCGTCGTCGGCGTCAGCCCGCACGGGCAGGGCCACGAGACGGCGTTCTCGCAGATCGTCGCCGACCAGCTCGGCGTGCCCTTCGAGGACGTCGAGATCCTCCACGGCGACACCCAGTCGTCGTACAAGGGCCTCGACACGTACGGCTCGCGCTCGCTCGCGGTCGGCGGCATCGCCGTCGTCAAGGCGGCCGAGAAGGTCGTCGAGAAGGCCAAGCCGATCGCCGCGCACATGCTCGAGGCCTCCGAGGGCGACCTCGAGTTCTCCGGCGGCAAGTTCACGGTCAAGGGCACCGACAAGGGTGTGGGCATCCAGGACATCGCGCTCGCGGTGTTCGCCGCCCACGACTACCCCGAGGGCATCGAGCCCGACATCGACGCCCACGCGACGTTCGACCCGGAGAACTTCTCGTTCCCGCACGGCACGCACCTGTGCGCCGTCGAGGTCGACACCGAGACCGGCTTCGTCGAGATGTACAAGTACGTCTGCGTGGACGACGTCGGCAACGTGATCAACCCGCTGATCGTCGAGGGCCAGGTCCACGGCGGACTGGCGCAGGGCATCGCCCAGGCCCTCTACGAGGAGGCCGCGTACGACGACCAGGGCACGCTGCTCTCGGGCACGCTGGTCGACTACACGCTGCCGTCGGCGGCGGACCTGATCAGTTTCGACACCGCGAACACCACGACCGCGTCGACGACCAACCCGCTCGGGGTCAAGGGCGTCGGCGAGGCCGGGACGATCGCCTCGACCCCGGCGGTCGTGAACTCGGTGCTCGACGCGATCCGCCACCTCGGTGTCAAGGACATCGACATGCCGACCACCCCGTACCGCGTCTGGACCGCGATCCAGAACGCGTCGGGTCACGCCGGCCGCGCCGACGAGGCGAACGTCGCCTCGCCGGGTGCCGGCCTCGGCTCCACCGCCCGTGACATGCCCGAGGGAGGCAACCTGTGATCCCGGCCCAGTTCGACTACGTCCGGCCCACCACGGTCGACGAGGCGGTGCAGGCCCTGCGCGACGGCGGCGACGACGCCAAGCTCCTGGCCGGCGGCCAGAGCCTGTTGCCGGTGCTGCGGCTCCGCATGGCGGACCCGTCGCTGATCATCGACCTCGGTGGCATCCCGGAGCTCAAGGGTGTCCGCGAGGAGGGCAACGAGGTCGTCGTCGGGGCGATGACGTCGCACTACGACGTCACCCGTGACGACACGCTGCGCCAGCACGTCGCCCTCATCGGTGAGGCGACGAAAACGGTGGCCGACCCGCAGGTCCGCCACCGCGGCACCCTCGGCGGGGCCCTGGCCCACGCCGACCCGGCCGGCGACCTCGCCGCGCCGGCGCTGGCCCTCGACGCGCAGTTCGTCATCGCCGGTTCGGGCGGCACCCGGACCGTGGCGGCGGCGGACTTCTTCGAGGACTACTTCACGACCGCGATCGGCGAGGGCGAGCTCCTCACCGAGATCCGCTTCCCGAAGTACACCGGGTGGGGCGCGCGGTACGAGAAGTTCAACCGGGTCGCCCAGGCCTGGTCGATCGTCGCGGTCGCCGCCACCGTCAAGGTCGACGGCGGGAAGATCACCGACGCCCGCATCGGCCTCACCAACATGGCGGGCACGCCGGTGCGCGCCCGTGGTGTGGAGTCGGCGCTGGTCGGGCAGTCGGCAAGCGAGGACACTGTGCGTCAGGCCGCCCAGGCCGCCGCCGAGGGCACCAGCCCGACCGCGGACGCGGACGCCGGGTCCGACTACCGCGAGCACCTCGCCCGGGTGCTCACGGGTCGGGCCGTCCTCGCCGCGGCAGGCTGACCACGTCGAGCCAGTCGTCCGACGACCCGATCGTCACGACGCCCCGGCCCGCCCCCGCACCCGCGGGGGCGGGCCGCCGTCGTGATCCGCACCTTCTCAGGAGGAGCCCGTGAAGCTGGAGAACGAGTTCACCGTCCCGGTGGACATCGACACCGTGTTCGACGCCCTCAACGACCCGGAGAAGGTCACGCCGTGCTTCCCGGGCGCCACCCTCGACTCCCACGACGGTGACGACTTCACCGGCACTGTCAAGGTGAAGCTCGGCCCGATCTCGATGACCTACAAGGGCAAGGGCACCTTCGTCGAGCGGGACAAGAGCAACCACAAGGTCGTCGTCGACGCCCAGGGCCGCGACTCCCGCGGCAACGGCACCGCGTCGGCGAAGGCCACGCTGACGATGACCGACGGCGGCGGCGGCAAGACCAAGGTCAACGTCCTCACCGAGATGCAGGTGACCGGCAAGCCCGCACAGTTCGGGCGCGGCGTCATGTCCGACGTCGGCGACAAGATCCTCGGGCAGTTCGCGTCCTGCCTCGCCGACGAGTTCGGCGGCGGGGGCGCCCCGGCGGCCGCCCCGGCGTCGGGCGCCTCGTCGAGCCCGAGCGGCGGCAACGGCACCGCGCCGGCCGGCGACGCCGTCGCGACCTCCGGCGGCGACGCGCCGGTGAGCGCGCCGGCCGCGCCCACCCCGGTGTCCGCCGGCTCCGGCGCGCCGGCCGCCGCGGCGATGCCCAGCACGGTCGCCGAGGCGGCCAAGGCCGACACCGGCGCCAAGCCCGGCGGGTCCGTCGCCGCGGCGGCCACGAGCGCCGCGCAGGGTGCGGCGTCGGCCGGTCAGTCGACCCGCCAGCGCGTCGAGGCGATCGACCTGCTCGACAGCTCGCGCGACGCCGTGCTCAAGCGGCTCGCCCCCGTGGGCATCGGCGCCGGCGTCCTCGCCGCGATCATCGCGATCATCCTCATCGCGCGGGGCCGCTCGTCGTAGCGCGCTCGCGGTGTTCTCCAGCGAAGGGCCCCTTCGGTCGACCAGTTCGATCGACGGGGCCCTTCGCTCGTCCGGGGTCGCGCCCGATGTCCGGCGAGGGGCGCCCGTCGACCGTCGACGCGATCGACGGTGCCCTTCGCTCGGAACCACCCCGCGCGCTCTGCGAGGCTGCGCCCCGTGCCTCCCGGTCCCACGAACACGATCGTCGACGTCCCCGGCCTGCAGGTCGGGCACGCGGAGCTGACCGGGGAGGGGGCGCTGTCGGGGACGACGGTCGTGCTCCCGGACCCCGAGGGCGCGGTCGCGGGCGTCGACGTCCGCGGCGGCGGGCCCGGCACGCGCGAGACCGACGCGCTCGACCCCCGCACGCTCGTCGAGCGGGTGCACGCCGTGGTGCTCACCGGCGGCAGCGCCTACGGCCTCGCCGCGGCGTCGGGGGTCGCCGACGCGCTCGGCGCCGCCGGCCGCGGGTTCCCCGTCGGGGGGCCCGGCGAGGTGGTGCCGGTCGTGCCGGCGGCCGTGGTCTTCGACCTCGGCCGGGGCGGCGACTTCACCGCGCGCCCGACCGCCGAGCTGGGCGCCGCCGCGCTCGCCGCGTGCTCCGGCACCGCGCCGGCACAGGGCGTCGTGGGGGCGGGCTGCGGGACCCTGGTCGGCGGGATCAAGGGCGGGGTCGGGTCGGCGTCGGACGTGCTCGCCGACGGCAGCGTCGTCGCCGCGCTGGTGGTGGTGAACGCCGCCGGGTCCGCGGTCGACGCGGCCACCGGCGAGCTGTGGTCCGCGCGCCACCTCGGGGCCGGCGACGTCGAGCCCCCGGCGCTGCCCGGTGACCGCGCCGCCCTGCTCACCGCCCTGCGCGACGCCGCCGCTCCGCCGACCCTGAACACCACCATCGGCGTCGTCGCCACCGACGCCGGGCTCTCGGTCGCGCAGTGCGCGAAGCTCGCCGCCGTCGGGCACGACGGCCTCGCCCGCGCCGTGCGCCCCGTGCACGGCATGACCGACGGGGACACGCTGTTCGGCCTCGCCACCGCCACACGCCCCGCCCCCGACCTCGCCGGCGTGCAGGAGATCCTCACCGCCGGCGCCGACTGCGTCACCCGCGCCGTCGCCCACGCCGTGCTCGCCGCCCGCTCGGTGCCGACGCCGGCGGGCTACTGGCGCTCCTACCGCGACCTGGTGGCGGGCGCCGTCTGAGGTTCCGGGGGAGGGAGCGAGGGACGCCCTCGCTGCGCCCCACGCACCGAAGGTGACCCTCGCTCCGCACGGCGTGGCGTCGCACGCACCGAAGGTGACCCTCGCTCCGCGGCGGGGCACCATGGAGCCCGTGAAGGGCTACCGCGAGGAGCGGGTGGCGCCCGGGGTCGTGCTGTGGCGCAGCGACGGGGCTCCCGGCACGATCCTGCCCGACGGGTGCCTGGACCTGATCTGGAACGGGCGCGGGCTGGTCGTCGCCGGCCCGGACGCGGCCGCGCGGTTCAACGACGGGGGCGGGCGGACCCACGTCGGCCTGCGGTTCTCCCACGGGCGCGGGCCCGCCCTGCTCGGGCTGCGCGCCGACGAGCTGCGCGACACCACGATCACGCTGGACACCGTGTGGTCCGCCCCCGCGGCACGGGAGCTCACCGAGCGCGTGGCCGGCGACCCGGCCGGCGTCCTGCGCGGGGTCGCCACGGGGACGCCGCCGGACGCCGAGGACCGGTTCGGCGCGCGGGTCTTCGCGGCGCTGGCGCAGGGCACCGACGTCGCGACGCTCGCGGACGCCCTGGGCACGACGGTCCGCACCCTGCACCGGCGCAGCCTGCCGTTGTTCGGCTACGGGCCCCAGCACCTCGGCCGCATCCTGCGCCTGCAGCGGGCGCTGGCCCGGGCCCGCGCGGGCATCCCGTGGGCGGAGGTCGCGGCGACCGAGGGGTTCGCCGACCAGCCCCACCTGGCGCGGGAGGTCCGCACGCTCGCGGGCACCACGCCGACGGATCTACTCCGGTAGCGGCGCGAACAGGTCCACCGAGGCCCCGTCGGGGTCGTGCACGGTCGCGTAGCGCATGCCCCAGAACGCGTCCCAGGGCTTGAGCTCGCCGTGGTACCCGGCGTCGACGAGCGCGGCGTAGGTCGCGTCGACCTCGGCGGGGGAGTCGCACGCGAAGGCGAGCGCGCTGCGGTGGCCGCCGGCCGGCGGGGTCCACGACGCGTCGAAGGACCTGATCGTGTCCTCGGTGTCGAAGGCCAGGTGCAGGCCGGCGCCGAGGTCGACGTCGACGTGCGGCTCGGTGTCGGCCCCGGGCGGGATGTCGACACCGAGGCGGCGGTAGAAGGCGAGCGAGCGGGCCATGTCGGAGACGACCAGCTCGAAGAGGGCGAGACGAGGAGGCATGGGAGTCACCGTAGGGACCGGCCGCCGGGCGCGGCTTGGAGCGATCGGACAGGATGCCGGGGGACGCAGCGGAGCGGAGCTCGACCTCGGGAGGCAGCGGTGCACCGCGAGGAGCGCGCCCTGGGGTTCGCCCCGCCGCTGTGCCCGGACAACCTGTTCGGCCATCTCGTGGCCACGGCCGTGCCCGGCGTCGAGGAGTGGCACGACGGTGCCTACCGCCGCACGCTCGCGCTGCCCGGCGGTCCCGGTGTGGTCGCGGTGCGGCCGGGCGCGGAGCACGTCACGGCGACGCTGCACGTCACCGACGCCGCCGACGCCGACGAGGCCGCCGGGCTCGCGCGCCGGGTCCTCGATCTCGACGCCGACCCCGCCGCGGTCGACGCGGTCCTGCGCGCCGACGAGGTCCTGCGGCCGCTGGTCGACGAGGCGCCGGGCCGCCGGGTCCCCGGCTCGCCGGACCCCGCCGAGTTCGCGGTGCGCGCGGTCCTCGGCCAGCAGGTCTCCACGGCCGCGGCACGCACGCACGCCGCGCGGCTCGTCCGCGGCCACGGGACACCGCTGCCGGACGGCCTCGCCGGCCCCGGCAGCACGCTGACCCACCTGTTCCCGAGCGCCCCGGCGCTGACCGCCGTCGACCCCGACGAGCTCGGCATGCCGCGCACGCGCAAGCGCACGCTGCTCACGCTGGTCGCCGCGCTGGCCGACGGGGAGGTCGTGCTCGACCCGGCCGATGTCCCGGCCAGCCGGGCGGCGCTCGCGGTCCTGCCCGGGATCGGGCCGTGGACGGTGGACACGGTCGCCATGCGTGCTCTGGGCGACCCCGACGCATTCCTGGCCGGCGACCTCGGCGTGCGGGCCGCGGCCGAGCGCCTCGGGCTGCCCGCGCGCGACCGCGACCTCGTCGCCCGCGCCGAGCCCTGGCGGCCGTTCCGGGCCTACGCCACCCAGTACCTCTGGGCGGCGCTGGACCACGCCGTGAACGTCATGCCAGGGTGAATCACGGGGACGATCACGGAGGTGCCCGTGGACAGCGACGACCCGCTGTGGGGTGCGCTCGACCGCGTCGCGGAGACGCCGACCCTGCTGGTGGCCTGCGCGTTCGACGGCGCGCTGGCCCCGGACGAGGGCGATCCGGCCGAGGCCCGTGCCGAGCAGGTCTCCTCCGAGGCGCTCAACGTCCTCGTGGCGCTGCACGGCACCGCGGTGGCCGTGGTGTCCGACCGGCCCGCGGACGAGGTCGCCGAGCTGATGTTCCTCTCGGGCGCCAAGGGCGGCGCCCGGATCGTGACGCCGGAGGGGGTCGCGGCGCTGCGCGACGAGCTCGGGGCGACCGCCCTGGTCGCCGTCGGCGTCGCCCCGACCGGTGAGCCGGTGCGGGGCGACGTCGTCGTCGGGGTCGGCGAAGAACTCGCGGTCGGCTCGCCCTACGAGGTCGAGGACGTCGACGACGTCGCCGAGGTGCTCGAGGAGCTGGCGAGCCTGCGCCGGCGCATCTGACGCTAGAACAGCACCCGGTCCCGCGCCTCGAGGTCGAGCAGCGTGCGCTTGCGCTCGAGGCCGCCGGCGTAGCCGGTGAGGTTGCCGTCGGCGCCGACCACGCGATGGCACGGCACGACGATGGCGACGGGGTTGCGGGCCATGGCACCGCCGACCCGGCGCGCGTCGGCCGGCCCGAGGCCGACCGCGGCCGCGAGCTCGCCGTAGCTGACCGTGTCGCCGTAGCCGACGGACCGCAGCTCGTCGAGGACGCGGCGGTCCCAGGCCGGGTGGCCGGAGAGGTCGACGGGGACCGTGAACTCCCGCAGCGTGCCGTCGAGGTAGGCGTCGATCTCGCGGCGGGCGAGGTCGAGGGTCTCCTCGGCGGCCGCGCCGCGGGGGGTGTCACCGTCGACGGGGGAGAAGCCGAGCAGGGTCAGGCCGTGCTCGGACGCCTCGAGGTGCAGGGGACCGATCCGGGTCTCGTGGACGACGCTCATGTCCTGGAGAACACCGCCCCGGTCGAGCGTGTGGCATGACGGACACGAAACGTCAGCGGTGGCCCACCGCTGACACTCAGCCGCCCGCGAAGGGCGGGAGGACGTCGAAGACCGCGCCGTCGGCGAGGACGGTCGACCGGTCGTGCACGGCGACCTCGTCGAGCAGGTAGCTCGCCGCGCCGAGCACGCGGGCCAGGGCGTCGCCGTGGTCGGCGGCGAGAGCGGTGACGAGGTCGGCGACCGTGGCGCCGGCGGGGAGCGCGACGGGCTCGCCGCGGGTGCCGGCAGCTGCCTTGGCGCCGGCGAAGTACCGCACGGACACGGTGACGGTTCGGGCGCCGGTACGGACGTCGGTCGGGGCGCTCATCATCCTCCGATCGCACTCATGGGCCGGTCGGGCTGCAGGAACCCGGGGTCGTCGATGCCGTGGCCGGCCTTCTTGCCCCACATGGCCACGCGCCAGGCGTCGGCGATCTCGTCGTCGGTGCCGCCGCCGCGCAGGAAGCTTCGCAGGTCGTTCTCGGTCTGCGAGAACAGGCAGGTGCGGACCTGGCCGTCGGCGGTGAGCCGCGTGCGGTCGCAGGTGCCGCAGAACGGGCGGGTCACCGAGGCGATGACGCCGACCTTCGCGGGCGACCCGTCGGGCGCGGTCCACCCGTCGACCAGGAAGCGCTCGGCGGGGGCGCCGCCGCGCTCGGCCGGGTCGTCGGTGAGCGTGAATCGGGTCCGCAGCGACGCGAGCACCTGCTCGGCGGTGATCATGCGGTCGCGCTGCCAGGAGTGCCCGGCGTCGAGCGGCATCTGCTCGATGATGCGCAGCTCGTAGCCCTCGTCGAGGGCCCACGCGAGCAGGTCCGGGGCCTCGTCATCGTTGAGGCCGGGCATCAGCACCGTGTTGACCTTGATGGGGTCGAGGCCGTGCTCGCGGGCGGCGCGCAGCCCGGCGAGGACGTCGTCGAGCCGGTCGCGCCGGGTGATCTCGGTGAAGCGGTCGCGGCGCAGGGTGTCGAGCGAGACGTTGACGCGGTCCAGGCCCGCCGCGGCGAGCCCGGCGGCCCGCCGGGTCAGGCCGAGCGCGTTGGTGGTCACCGACATCTCCGGGCGCGGTGCCAGCACCGCGGTGGCCGCGACGATGTCCTCGAGCCCCTTGCGCAGCAGCGGCTCGCCGCCGGTGAAGCGGATCTCCGCGACGCCGAGCCGCTCGACCGCGATGCGCACCAGCCGCACGACCTCGTCGTCGGTCAGCGCCTGCTCGCTCGGCATCCACTCCAGGCCCTCGGCGGGCATGCAGTAGGTGCAGCGCAGGTTGCAGCGGTCGGTCAGCGACACCCGCAGGTCGGTCGCCACCCGTCCCCAGGAGTCGACCAGGCGCGCGTCGGCGGGACGTCCGCTGGTGTCCGTGGTGGTGGCGGCGGCCCCGGGAACAGCCGGTACGCCGAGGTCGAGAACGGTCATCACGATCCACCCTAACCGCGTCGAGGACCCGTCGTGAGCGACGTCTCCGCAGGTCGGAGGCCCCCTCCGCAGATGCGGGGATCACGCCCGGAGATCAGGAGCACCTGCGGGGGCCGATGCGGAGAAACAGTCCGATCGGAGAGGCACCGGTGGCGCCGGACCGGACCGCGTGGGTCCTCGAGTGCCCGCCGTGGCGCGGGCCCACACGTCGATGTCCACATCCGTGGTTGCGCACTTTCAGGCGACAGAAGCCCGCAACTGCGGAGAACAATTGGTGATTCATGGAGCAGATGCGGAGACAGTGGTGGTGCTCGTCATCACCGACCTCAGGGAGTCACCACCGTGACCGTCACCGCCGACGCCCGGACCGAGCTCGACCGGACGCGATTCTTCATCAACGGCGAGTGGGTGGAGCCGCGCGGCACCGAGCAGGCACTCGCCATGTTCAAGCTGCCCCCGGCCCTGGCCGCCGGCTGCACCATGGTGCTCAAGCCCTCGCCCGAGACCGCGCTCGACACCTACGTCTTCGCCGACGTGGCCCAGGAGATCGGGCTCCCGCCGGGCGTGCTGAACATCGTCCTCGCCGGGCGCGAGGCCGGGGCGTCGCTCGTCACCGCGCCGGGCGTCGACAAGATCGCTTTCACCGGCTCCACGCGCGCCGGCCGCGAGATCGGCGCCGAGTGCGGCCGCCTGATCCGCCGCTGCACCCTCGAGCTCGGCGGCAAGTCGGCGTCGATCTTCCTCGAGGACGGCGACCTCGACACGTTCCTGCGCGCCATGCCGACCTCCTCGTTCATGAACAACGCGCAGACCTGCACCACCGCGTCGCGCATCCTCGCGCCGCGCTCGCGCTACGACGAGGTCGTGGACGCCGTCGCGCAGTTCTCGCGCGACCAGGTCGTCGGCAACCCCCTCGACCCGGCGACCACCGTCGGGCCGATGGCGTCGCAGACCCACCTCGAGCGGGTCCTCGGCTACATCGACGTGGGCCGCAACTCCTCGGCCCGGCTCGTCACCGGCGGCGGCCGCGGCGACCAGGACCGCGGCTGGTTCGTCGAGCCGACCGTGTTCGCCGACGTCGACAACTCGGACCAGCTGGCCCGCGAGGAGGTCTTCGGCCCGGTCTTCGCGGTGATCCCGTTCGACTCGGACGACGATGCGGTCCGCATCGCCAACGACTCGAACTACGGCCTCGGCGGCTCGGTCTACTCGGCCGACGAGGACCGCGGGCTCGACGTGGCGCGGCGGATCCGCACCGGCACGATCGGCGTCAACCGCTACGACATCGACCTCGGGGCGCCGTTCGGCGGCATGAAGGACTCGGGCATCGGGCGCGAGCTCGGCCCCGAGGGCATCAACAACTACCTCGAGTACAAGTCGATCTACGCCCCGGCGAGCAAGCTGGGCTAGGACGGACTCCGGCTAGGGTCCGGACCACGACGGCCGGCACCGCGTGCCGTCGTGGTCCGGGACCGGAGGAGACGCCGTGGAATCCGCGATCGACCGGCACCTGCAGTGCCCGCGCACGCTCTCGCGCCGGGCGCCCGACGACTACCGGCCGCCCTTCCCGATCGTCGTCGCGCGGGCGTCCGAGGACGTCACGCAGGTCGTCATGGCCTACGTCGGGGTGCAGTACCGGGACGGCGAGCACCGGTGGGAGGCGCTGGAGGCGCTGCGCCGCATCGTCGACGACTTCGCCCTCGACGACGGCCCCGGCCACCACGACACCACCGAGCACCGCGACGCGGCGGGGTACGACAACCTCGTCGCCGTCGGCTACTGGCGCGACCCCGCGGCGTACCGGCGCTGGCGCGACCACCCGCAGGTGGCCGGCCGCTGGGAGTCCGACGAGCGGATCGACGGGCTCGGGTTCTTCCGCGAGGTCGTCGCCCCCCGCGTCGACCGCTTCGAGACGCTCTACCCGTTCGCCGACGACCTGCCGGGGGTCGGCGCGGTCATGGACGGCGTCAGCGGCGAGGTCAGCGAGCACGCCTACTGGGGGTCGATGCGCGACCGGGTGCCGCGCTCGCAGACCGACCGGATGGCCCCCGACGGCACGCTCACGGCGCTCCCCGACCCTGCGCGGCCCGACCGCGTGGTGGTCCGGGGCCACGACAACGTCGCCCTGATCCGCTCCGGGCAGGACTGGTCGCGCACCGAGCCCGGCGAGCGCGAGCTCTACCTCCACGACGTCGAGCCCGAACTGCGGGAGGCGATGGACTTCCTGCGCGACCGCGGCGAGCGCGTCGGCTGCTACAGCAACCGCTACGTGCGCAACATCGACCTCGACGGCCACCCGCTCGACCAGACCTACGCGATCAGCCACTGGCGCTCGCTCGACCGGCTCGAGCGCTGGGCCGAGTCCCACCCCACCCACCTGAGCCTGTTCGTCGCCTACGTCCGCCGCGCCCGGCGGCTGCCCCTGCTGCGGCTCTACCACGAGGTCTCGGTGGTCGAGGCGGCCGACCAGTCCTACGAGTACGTCGGCTGTCACCCCGCGACAGGGATGCTGCGGGACGCCGAGTCGATCATCTGACGAGGCTGCGCGCGGCGGCCCGCGCCAGATCGGCGGCCGTGGCCGCGTCGTCGTCCGGCGAGGGCCGCGGCCCGTCGGTGAACGCCTCGAGGAACGCGGTCATCTGGCACGCGCCGAGCAGGAGCAGCGCGGCCGCGCGGGGCGCGACGGCGGCGTCGACACGTCCGGCGTCGCCCTCCGCAGCCAGGTAGGACGCGACGGCGTCGACGGCGACGTGCGGGCCGGTGCCCAGGCGGTCGAGCGCGGCGCGGTGGGCCGCGAACACCGTCGGCTCCGAGAACAGCGACGCGCCCAGGGGGAAGGTCTCGCGGTAGAACGCCAGCGCCTCCCCGGCCACCTCGGCGAGGACGTCCTCGACGGCGGCCGTGCCGACGCGCTCGGGCAGGCGGTCGAGCACCTCGCCCAGCCGCGAGGGCACGCGCTCGACGAGCACCGCCACGAAGAGCGCCGTCTTGTCGTCGAAGTGCTTGTAGAGCGCCGCCTCCGAGAACCCTGCCTCCCGCGCGATCTCCTTGGTCGTGGCCCGGGCGACCCCACGCGAGCGCATGACCTCGAGGGCGGCGTCGAGCATGCGCTCCCGCGTCGTGCTTGACCGGTGGGAGGGCACGGTCCCATCCTAGGTTGGTGAGCACTCACTAACAACAGGAGGAGTCATGCGACTCGTGGTGCTGGGAGCGTCCGGCGGGACCGGGCGCGAGGTCGTGACGCAGGCCCTCGCCGACGGTGACGAGGTGGTCGCCGTGGCCCGGGCGGGCTCGGAGGTCCCCGCGGGAGCGACCGTGGTGCGCGCGGAGATCAGCGACGTCGAGACGCTGGCGGAGGCGGTCGCGGGGGCGGACGCCGTCGTGTCGGCCCTCGGGACCCGCGGCCGCGGCCCCACGAGCGTGTGCACCGACGGCGTGGGCGCGGCGATCGCCGCGATGCGGCGCACCGGGGTCCGGCGGCTCCTCGTGGTCAGCGCGTCCGGCCTGCCGGGCGAGGGTGACGACGCGGCCCTGCGCTGGCTGGTGAAGCCGGTCCTGCAGCGGATCCTGCGTCACCACTACGCCGACCTGACGCGCATGGACGAGATCGTCCGGGCGAGCGACCTGGACTGGACGATCGTGCGTCCGCCGCAGCTCACCGACGGGCCCCGCACCGACCGCTACCGCCGCGCCCTCGACCGCCACGTCGCGCGCGGGCACCGGGTGGCCCGTGCCGACCTCGCGGCCGAGCTGCTCCGGCTCGCGCGCGAGGCCGGCGTCGACGGCGCCGTGGGGCACCTGGTCGCGGTCGCCGACTGATCGTCGCGCTCCCTCGGACGGGTGACACGCCGGGTCCGCGGTTCCCGGGGCCGGGCCCGGGCCGCCACTACCGTCGATGACCATGTCCACCGGTCGGCGCCGCCGGGGCTGGCTGCTGCCGACCGTGCTCGTGATCGTGCTCGTCGTGGGTGCGGCGGGGGTCGCCGTCCTGCTGCGCGAGCCCCAGCTCCTCGGTCCCCGGACGTCGGTCGTGCCCGTCGTGCGCGGTGACGTCGTCGCCGCGATCTCCGCCCCGGGCGCCGTCCGCAGCGCCGGCGAGGCGGAGGTGTCGTTCGCGGTCAGCGGGACCGTGGAGAGCATCCCGGTCGCGCCGGGGTCGGTCGTGCGGCAGGGCGACGTGCTCGCCACCCTCGACGACGGCCCGACGCAGGCGCGCCTGACGGCCGCCCAGAGCGCCGTCGCGGCCGACCTCGCCGAGGTGACCGCCGCCCGGGCGCGGGTGCCCGCCGACCCCGCGCTGCTCGGGCGGCTGGAGGCGACCGCCGCCCGCGACCGCGCCGACGTCACCGAGGCGAGCCGCGTCCTCGACGGCACCGTCCTGCGCGCCCCGCGCGACGGCACCGTCACCGCCGTCGCGGGGCAGGTCGGCGACCGCGTGCTGGCCGGCGAACCGACCCCGGACGACGCCGCCGACCGCCGCCCGTTCGTGCGCCTCGCGGACCTGGGCGCCCTCGTCGTCCGTGCCGCCGTGCCACCCCGCGACGTCGCCCGGGTCGCGGCCGGGCAGCCCGCGGTCGCGACGGTCGACGGCGCCGGCCCGGCCGTCGAGGGCGAGGTCGTCGGCGTCGAGCCGGCCCCGGGCCCGGACGGTGCCTACGGCGTCACGGTCGCGACGGTCTTCCCGCCGCCCGCGATGCGCGTCGGGCAGGTCGGCGACGTCCGCATCGAGGTGTCCCGGGCCGTCGGCGTGCTCGTGGTGCCGCCCGAGGCCGTCCGCGTCACCGGCCCCGGGCGCGGCACCGTGCTCGTCCGCGGGCCGGACGACCGCGCCCCGGACCGCGTCGTCGCCGTCACCACCGGCCTCGCCGACGCGGTGTCGATCGAGGTCCGCGACGGCCTGCGCGCGGGCGACCGCGTCGTCGTGGCGCGGCCCGTGGCGTCGGTGCTGCCGTGACCGACCACCGTGACGACGAGCCGCGGGACTGGGACACCGGGCCGCGGGACTGGGACACCGGGCCGCGGGACTGGGACACCGGACCGCAGGACCGGGACACCGGCTCGCGGGATCGCGAGACCGGTCCGCGCGAGTACGAGACCGGGGCGGGGGACGGGGAGACCGGTCCGCGGGGGTACGCCACCGGGTCCCGGAGCCCGTCGCGGTACGTGCCGCCGCCACGGCCCCGGCCGCGGCGCTGGGTGACGGCGCTCGGCGTGCTCACCGTGTTCGTGCTCGGCGTCGCGGGCGGCGTGGTCGCCGACCGCTACCTCGCCGTCGGGTGCCCGACGTGTGCACCGCCCGCGGGCGAGGGCGTGCCCCTCGTGGGCTTCCTCGAGAGCTCGTCCGACGGTCTGCTGGCGGTCCGGACCCCCGACGGGCGGCTGGTGCCGGTGCGCACCTCCGTGGCCACCCGCCTCGTCGACCAGGCACCCCGCCCCGGGCTCGTGTCGACCCTGCCCCGCGGGACGCGCGTGAGCGTCCTCGGCGTGCCGGACGCCGACGGCACGCTCACCGCGCAGACGGTCGGCGTCCCCGGCTGAGCGGAGCACGACGGATCACGGCCGGTCAGAAGGCGTGGCCGAGCCAGTCGACGAGTCGCGAGCCCCACCACGAGTCCGGGGCCGCCGGCTGCGCGGCGTCCGGGACCGCGCGGGCCGTCGGCAGCGGGAGCGAGGGCAGCGGCAGCCCGGGGACCAGGCCGCCGGGGAGGAGTCCGGGCGCCGCCGTCGGCGCCGAGGTCGGTGTCGTGGTGCAGGTCGGGTCGCGGTGCGGCGGGGTCCGCCGGCCCGGGGTCGTGGTGCACGTCGGGTCCGCGGGACGCGAGGTGGTCGTCGTCGTGGTCGTCGTCGTGCTCGTCGGCTCGGTGGTCGTCGTCGGCTCGACCGTGGTGGTGGCCGGCTCGGCCGTGGTCGTCGTGGTGGGCCGGGCCGACGTGGTCGTGGTGGTGGGCTGCGCGGTCGTGGTGGTGGTGGTGGTGGGCCGCGCCGTGGTGGTCGTCGTCGTGGGCTGCGCCGACGTGGTCGTCGTGGTCGGTTCCACCGAGGACGTCGTGGTCGTCGGCTGCGCCGTGGTGGTCGTGGTCGTCGGCTGCGCTGACGTCGTCGGTGTGGTCGTCCTCGGTGTGGTCGTCGTCCGGGTGCTCGTGGGGGTGCTCGACGGCGGGGCGGCGGAGGTGGTCAGCCACAGCCCGCGCAGGACGGGGCTCGCGCCGTCGGCGGCGCGGCGCAGGAGCACGCGCACCGACAGCTCGGTCGTGGGCGAGCCGAGGGTGGCGGTCTCGCCGCGGGGGAGGGTGATCCACGGACCCCAGGAGCCGTCGGTGCGCAGCCCGCGCGCCTCGACGACGACGGAGCTGCCGGAGGGGACGTCGGCCGTCGCGTCGCCGGCGACCCGGTCGATCACACCCCGGGTCCGCCGCGGCGACAGCACCAGCTCGCCGGACCGGTCACCCGCCGCGGCGAGGCGCACGGCACCGTCGACGAGCTCGACGCCGCGGTCGTCGCCGCCGTCGACGGCGAGCTCGGCGGCCCAGCTCTCGGCGGGGGCCGGCGAGGGGGTGGCCGCGACGGCGGGCACCGCGACGAACGACAGCAGCGCGGCGAGACCGACCGTGCCGGCGGCGAGGGCGAGGGCGCCGCGGTGCAGCGAACGGGCGGCGTCAGCAGGACGGGACATCGCGGGCCTCCACCAGATCGGCCGGGACGAACTGGGACGGACCCACCCGGATCCATCGGGCACCGACACCGGTCCGGCCGCCGGGGGTGCTCGTCGCGCACTCGAAGGACATGCGGGCCCGGGGCGCGACGACGCCGACGACCGGCGCGTCCGCCACGGGGGCCGACCGGACCTCGAGCCGGGCGTCGCGGTCGAGCGCGCCGCCGGAGGGCCCGGTGCCGGTCCAGAGGTAGGTGACGGTGACCCACGCGTTGTCGGTGAGGCCGAGGTCCTGGCGGAAGGTGCCGTCGGCGAGGTCGATGCCGGCCGGGTTGGTGACCTGCCGGCCCGACGCGTCGCGCCCGCCGTTGTAGCCGTCGCTGTGCGCGGCGTCGGCCTCGGCCCGCCCGCGGGGCAGGTCCTTGAACTCCTGGCGCTGGCCGACCGGGCTCCAGTAGTCGTCCTTGGTGTTCCACGGGCCGACGTCCCAGACCGGCGCCCAGGTGCAGCGGGTCGCGCTCGCGCAGACGCGCACGGTGTAGTCCCCGACGTCGCGGGGGGCGAGGCTGCGCCGCGAGGGCAGGGCGACGAACCGGTCGTCGGGCGCCACCTGGTGGCCGTTGGCGGTGCGGTTGCCGACCAGGCCGATCCGGGTCGCGTAGACCCGCGAGGTCAGCGGCGTCGTCTCCGGGGCGGCGAAGGCGACCGGTCCGCGGTCGGCGGTCAGCCACAGCCGCGCCACGGCGGGCCCCGAGCCGTCCGGGGCGGCGACGAGGGTGACCCGGATCTGGACCTCGGTCGTCGGCTCGGAGAGCCGCGCGGGCTCGTCGGTGCGGGCCTCGCTCCACTGCCCCCACGTGCCGTCGTCGCGCAGACCGCGCGCCGCGACGATCACCTGCGCGCCCGCGGGCACGTCGGCGGTCACGTCGGCGGCGACCCGGTCGGTCACGGCCGCCGGGCGCCGCGGGGCGAGCAGGAGCTCCCCCTCGGCCGGCTGCTCGCCGGAACTGGTCTGCCGGGGGTCGAGGTCGGCCAGGCGGACGGCGCCGTCGCCGGCGACGACGTTGGTGTCGTCACCGCCGTCCACGGCGAGCTCGGCGGCCCAGGTCTCGCTGGTCGGCACGGCGCCCGCCGGGGGCGCGGCCACCAGCACCCCCAGGAGTGCCCCCGCGGCCGCGACGAGGACCCCGAGCCCCCGCCGTCCCACCCGCGAACCCGTCCCCGCCCGGACCCCTGCCCGGCCTGCCGGCATGACGCTCCCCACGCACCGGTCCTCGTCGGGTCGAGGACGCCCGCGCCCATGCAAGGTCGGGAACTCTGTGTCGACAAGTGAAAGCCGGGAGACGCATGTGGGTGATAGACGGCCGGGGGACTTACAACGCTGTGATTTTCTTGATCCGGAGCCGGTGCGTCGCCGCCCCTTCTTTCACTCTGATGAGGTACGCCTAGTCGAGTGATCGACGGCGGGGGAACCACCGCGACGTGCGTCGTCCACGACGAACGTCCTCAGGCGCGACGACGGCTGCAGCTGCTCGTCGGATCGGTCGTGGGCACCGACGGGGTGGCCGCGGCCGAGGACGCCGACGACCTGCTCGACCGGCTCGGGGCGACCCCGCGCGCGATGGCGGTCCTGGGGCTCGCCGAGAGCGAGCCGACCGGGCTCGCCGTCGTGCGCCGGGTGCTCGCCGACGCACCGGGGACCGCGGTGCTCGTGGCGGGCTCGGCGGAGGCCCACGCGCCCGCCCAGCTGGCGCTCGCCGAGGGCGCCGCGGGGTTCCTGCGCTGGGACGCCCCGCGGGCGATGATCCGCACCCTCGTCCGCAGCGTCGCGACGACGGCCGCCGGCGAGGACCTGCTGCCGCGCCCGGCCCTGCCCGGCGACGCGGTCGCCGGGAGCATCGCCGTCGACGGCAGCCTGCGCGACGTCGTCGTCGACCTCGAGGCCCAGCGTCGCCTGGAGCTGTCGGTGCGCGAGGTGCAGGTGCTGATCGGGGTGAGCCGCGGGCTGACCAACGCCGACATCGGCAAGCGGCTCTACCTGTCCGACCACACGGTGAAGTCGCACACCGGGCACCTGTTCCGCAAGCTCGGCGCGAGCGACCGCGCCCAGGCGGTCAGCCACGCCTGGCGCCTCGGGCTCTTCGTCCCGGCGCCGACCACCCGCAAGGCCGGCGTCTGACCCGTACGTGAGCGAACTTCGGGGCTATAGCCCCGAAGTTCGCTCACGTACGCCGGTCAGCCGTGGGCCTTGAGCTCCTGACGGGCGACGGAGCGCAGGTGGACCTCGTCGGGGCCGTCGGCGAGGCGCAGGGCGCGGGCCCAGGAGTAGGCGTAGGCGAGCGGGAAGTCGTCGGAGACCCCGCCGCCGCCGTGGATCTGGATCGCGCGGTCGATGACGTCGCATGCCATCCGCGGGCAGATGACCTTGATGGCCGCGATCTCGCTGGCCGCACCGCGGGAGCCGACGTTGTCGATCAGCCACGCCGTCTTGAGCACGAGCAGGCGGGCCTGCTCGATCTCGATGCGGCTCTCGGCGATCTGCTCGCGCACGACGCCCTGCTCGCCGAGGGTCTTGCCGAAGGCGACGCGCTCGTTGGCCCGCCGCACCATCGCGTCGACGGCGCGCTCGGCCATCCCGATGAGGCGCATGCAGTGGTGGATGCGGCCGGGGCCCAGCCGCGCCTGGGCGATGGCGAAGCCGCCGCCCTCCTCGCCGAGGAGGTTCGTCACCGGAACGCGGACCTCATTGAGCTCGAGCTCGCAGTGCCCGTGCTGGTCCTGGTAGCCGAAGACCGGCAGCGGGCGGGTGATCGTCAGGCCCGGGGCGTCGCGGGGGACGAGCACCATCGACTGCTGGCGGTGCGTCGGGGCGTCCGGGTCGGTCTTGCCCATGACGATGAAGATCTGGCAGCGCGGGTCCGCGGCGCCGGAGATCCACCACTTCTTGCCGGTGATCACGTAGTCGTCACCGTCGCGGGTGATCGAGGTCGTGATGTTGGTGGCGTCCGACGACGCGACGGCCGGCTCGGTCATCGCGAACGCCGAGCGGATCTCCCCGGCGAGCAGGGGCTCGAGCCAGGCCTGCTTCTGCTCGACGGTGCCGAACAGGTGCAAGGTCTCCATGTTGCCGGTGTCGGGCGCCTGGCAGTTGATCGCCTCGGGGGCGATCACCGGCGACCAGCCCGACACCTCGGCGACCGGCGCGTACTCGAGGTTGGACAGCCCCGAGACGTCGGGCAGGAAGAGGTTCCACAGACCACGCCGGCGGGCCTCGGCCTTGAGCTCGTCGACCACAGGCGGCAGGTCGTGCTCGGCGGTCGTCCCGCGCCGCTCCTCCCGCCAGGCGTCGTAGACCTTCTCGGCGGGCAGCACGGCCTCGTCGAGGAAGGCCCGCATGCGGTCGGTGTAGTCCTGCGCCGCGGCACTGGGTGCGAAGTCCACGCCCGCACCTTCCCACCGCACCGGTTCGGGGCGCGAGCGCCGGCGGCCGACGTCGATCACCGGACATGCGGCGCACTCGACCCTGTACAGGCGCACGAACGGTCCTACACTGCCCGCTCGTGACGCACTTCCGGATCGCCGAGGCAGCCCGCCTGCTCGGTGTCAGCGACGACACGGTGCGGCGCTGGACCGACAGCGGCTCGCTGCCGGTCTCCACCGACGCGAGCGGGCGCAAGGTGATCGCGGGCGCCGACCTCGCATCGTTCGCCCGCGCCTCGGCCCACGCCACCCCCGACCCGTCGGGGGTGGGCCGGTCCGCCCGCAACCGCTTCGTCGGCCTGGTCACCGAGATCGTCAGCGACAAGGTCATGTCGCAGGTCGAGATGCAGTGCGGCCCGCACCGCGTCGTGTCCCTGATGAGCACGGAGGCCGTCGAGGAGCTCGGGCTCGAGGTCGGGTCGCTCGCGGTCTCGGTCGTGAAGGCGTCACACATCATCGTCGAGACCCCCGGAGGTATGGCGTGATCAGCGCCCGCAGGCTCGTCCTCACGGCGCTGGCCGCCGCCGTCACGCTCGGCGTCGCTGCCTGCGGCAGCAGCGGTGGCGAGCAGCAGCAGGCGGCCCCGGCCCGCACGCTGACGATCTCCGCCGCCGCCTCGCTGACCGACGTCTACAACCAGCTCAAGCCCCAGTTCGAGCAGGCCCACCCCGGCACCACGGTCCGCTTCAACTTCGGCGGGTCGGACACGCTGGCCCAGCAGGTCGTCCAGGGCGTGCCCACCGACGTGCTCGCCACCGCGAGCCCGAAGACGATGCAGACCGCCCAGCAGGCCGGCCGCATCGAGGGCCAGCCGGTGACCTACGCGGCGAACTCGCTGCAGATCGCCGTCGCGCCCGGCAACCCGAAGCAGATCGCGAACCTGCAGTCGCTGGTCGGCCCGCAGGTCACCGAGGCGATCTGCCAGCCCACCGTGCCGTGCGGCCAGGCCACCCAGGCCGCCGAGCGGGCCGCCGGCGTCACGCTCGACCCGGTCAGCCAGGACCCCGACGTCCGGACCGTGCTCCAGCGCGTGACCACCCGCAACGTCGACGCGGGCATCGTCTACGTCACCGACGTCAAGGCCACCAACGGCCAGGTCCAGGGCGTCGACTTCCCGCAGGCCAGCGCGCAGGGCGCCGGGCAGACCTACCCGATCGGCGTCGTCGCGGGCAGCCAGAACGCCGACCTCGGCCAGCAGTGGATCCAGTTCATCACCGGGCCGCAGGGTGACGCCGCCCTGACCCAGGCGGGCTTCCAGCTGAAGTGACGCGCGCCGTCACCCGCACGGGCCGGGGGAGCCGGGGGAGCACGGTCTCCCTCGCGCTGCCCTGGCCCGTGTGGGTCCCCGCGGTGGTGGCCTTCGGGCTCATCGCGGTGCCGGTCGCCGGGCTGATCGTCCGGACGGACTGGCCGAACTTCGCGGCGCTGGTCACCACCGATGCCGCACTCGACGCGCTCTGGCTCTCGCTGAAGACCGGGCTCACGTCGACCGCACTGTGCCTGGTCCTCGGTGGGCCGCTGGCGCTCGTGCTCGCGCGGTCGAACATCCCCGGCCTGCCGTTCCTGCGCTCGGTCGTGCTGCTCCCGCTCGTCCTGCCCCCGGTCGTCGGCGGTCTGACGCTGCTCTTCCTGCTCGGGCGCACCGGCCCGCTCGGCCAGCTGCTGAACGCATGGTTCGGGATCACGGTCCCGTTCTCCACCGAGGCCGTGGTCATCGCCCAGACCTTCGTCGCGATGCCGTTCCTCGTCGTCAGCCTCGAGGGCGCGCTGCGCACCGCCGGCGAGCGCTACGAGGTCGTCGCCGCGACCCTCGGGGCGTCGCCGCTGACCGCGCTGCGCCGGGTGACGATCCCCGTCGTGCTCCCCGGCCTGATCTCGGGGTCGGTGCTCGCCTTCGCGCGGGCGCTGGGCGAGTTCGGCGCCACGATCGCGTTCGCCGGCAACCTCCAGGGCACCACCCAGACGCTGCCGCTGCTGATCTACATCCAGTCGCAGAACGACCTCGACGGCGCCGTGGCCATGTCGCTCGTGCTCGTCGTGGTCGCCGTGCTCGTCATCGTCGCGACCCGGACCCGGGATGTGTCGGGGGTCCGGTGAAGCCGCTGTCGTCCTACCTCCGCCGACCGCCCGAGGCCGCCTCCGACGGGTCGGGCCTGGCCGCCCGGGTGACGACGCGGCGGGGCGGGTTCACGCTCGACGTCGACCTGCGGGTCGAGCCCGGCGAGGTCGTCGCCGTGCTCGGGCCGAACGGGTCGGGCAAGTCGACGCTGCTCGGGACCCTCGCCGGGCTCTACGCGCCCGAGGACGCGCGCGTCACCCTCGGCGGCCGGGTGCTGCTCGACAGCGCCGACGGGACCGCGGTCCCCGCCCACCGCAGGCGGGTCGGCATGCTCAGCCAGCAGGCGCTGCTGTTCCCGCACCTCAGCGTCCGCGACAACGTGGCCTTCGGCCCGCGCTGCGCCGGCCGCCCGCGCCGCGAGGCCGCCGCGGGTGCGCGCCGCCGCCTCGACGACGTCGGGGTGGGCGAGCTCGAGGACCGCCGCCCGGCGGAGCTCTCCGGAGGGCAGGCCCAGCGGGTGGCGATCGCGCGGGCGCTCGCGACCGAGCCGGAGCTCCTGCTGCTCGACGAGCCCTTCGCCGCCCTCGACATCGACGCCGCGCCGGCCGTGCGCTCGGTCCTGCGCCGCCTCGTGCGCGACACCGGCCAGACGACGCTGCTGGTGACCCACGACGTCGTCGACGCCGTCGTGCTCGCCGACCGCCTCGTGGTGCTCGCCGAGGGCCGGATCGTCGAGCAGGGGCCCACGGCCGAGGTGCTCGCGCGCCCCCGCTCCGCGTTCGCCGCCCGGATCGCGGGGCTCGACCTCGTCACCGGCGTCGCGGCCGACGGCGGCCTGCGCACCCCCGACGGCGGCACCGTGTTCGGCGCCGCCTCCGAACCCGTCGACGACGGCGAGCCCGCCGTGGCGGTCTTCGCGCCGACCTCGGTCGCCGTGCACCGCGAGCACCCCGAGGGCAGCCCCCGCAACGTCCTGCCCGTGCGCCTGGCCGCCCTGGAGCCGCAGGGTCAGGTGGTGCGCCTGCGCGCCGCGGCCGTCCCCCAGGGCCCACCGTGGGCCGACGGCCTCGCCGCCGACATCACCCCGGCCGCGGTCGCCGAGCTCGGCGTCGAACCGGGCGACGACCTGTGGTTCGCGGTGAAGGCCACCGAGGTCTCGGTGCACCCGCGCAGCCGCTAGAGGTCCTGCGGGCCCCCGAACAACGGCTCGTCGACGGCGCGGATCTCCTGGCTCGGCAGGCCCTCGGGATGGGTGCGACGCACCTCGTCCAGCGCCGAGAGCGCGATGTCGAGGTGGTGGCGCTTGGAGGCCTCGTAGAACTCCTGGGCGCCGGCGGCGAGCTTGGGCGAGCCGTGCAGGGGCTTGTCCGAGACGCACAGCAGGGTCGCGTTGGGGATCCGGTAGCGGAACCCGTTGGCCGCGATCGTCGCCGACTCCATGTCGACCGCGACGCTGCGGCTCACCCGCATCGCCGCGAGCGTGGCCTGCTGGGTGAACTCCCAGTCGCGGTTGTCGGTGGTGTGCACGATGCCCATCCGGTAGGGCCGCCCGGCCTCGGCGAGCGCGTCGAGCAGGAACGTGTTGAGCCGGTGGTGCGGGATCACGGGCACGTCGAGCGGCAGCGCCTCGTCGAGGACGTGGTCGGCGCGCTGGTAGCCCGTGGCCAGCACGAAGTCGCCCTTCTGCTGGTGGTTCCGCAGGCCGCCGCAGTGCCCGATCATGATCATGGTGTCGGGGCGCAGGACCGCCACGTGGTCGGTGGCGGTCTTCGCGTTGGCCGGCCCGACGCCGATGTTCACGAGGCTCACGCCGTCGCCGGCCTCGGTGCGGTGGTGGTACGCGGGCATCTGGGCACCGTCGCGCGCGGGCCGGTCGGCGTCGGGGAAGCGCTCGAGGAACGCCTCGACGTGCATCGCGTAGTTCGTGAACAGCACGTGGCGCTGGAACGCCGCGGCCGGGGTGCCGGTGTAGTGGCCGATGCGGTCGAGCGAGAGCGCCATCCGCTCGGGGGAGAACAGGAACAGCTTCTTCGACCGGGTGTCGACGCGGTCCTCGTCGAGGGCGGCGAAGAAGGCGGGGTCGTCGAACGGGGGTTGGCTGCGCGAGGGGCGGGCCGTGATCCGCGCGCCCGCGGCGAGCAGCGACGCCAGCTCCCGGCACAGGTAGCGGCGGATGGCCGCGGCGCGGGCGAACTCGCCGGACAGGCGCGGGTTGTGCGCCGACCAGGGGCGCTCGACCACGAGCTCGCCGTACCAGCCCGCCTCGTCGGCGTCGGCGAGCGTCTCCACGAGCTGGTCGGTGGCCTTCTCGCGATCCTCGGCGGAGAGCGCGCCGCCGTCGACGGTGACGGGCTGGGGTCCGGACATGCCCGCATCGTCCCAGCCGGACGGCGGCGAGGACGTCGACGGTCCACCGCACGTCACGGGCGTGTGTCGCGACGCGACCGCCACGGCGGGCCCGCGTCACCGTCCTGTGAACACGACGTTGCACGCCTTCCGCCCCGCGTCGCGGCCTGCCTAGCGTCGGGCGGTGAGTGGTTCGACCAATCGGCCACTCGAACCACGGGGGACGATCCAGGGAGCGGGCGGATGACCGATCTGCTGCTGCGGTCCGCGCAGGTCACGGGCAGGGACGCGCCGGTCGACGTGGCCGTGGACGACGGCCGGATCACGTGGATCGGCGATCGCTTCCCGGGCGCCGCGCGCCGTGTCGTCGACTGTGCCGGGGACGCCGTGATCCCCGGGCTGATCGAGCCGCACCTGCACCTCGACAAGGCCCTGCTCGACGCCGAGAAGCCCAATCCGGACGGCACACTCGCCGGGGCCGTCGCGGTCACGGGCGAGCTCAAGCGCGGGTTCACCCACGAGTCGGTGCGGCGCCGGGCCGGACAGGTCCTGGAGCAGGCCGTCACGCACGGCACGACGGTGATCCGGGCCCAGCCCGACGTGGACACGATCGTCGGGCTCCTGGGCGTCGAGGTGATGCTCGAGCTGCGGGCGACCCACGCCGACCTCGTCGACCTGCAGGTCGTCGCGTTCCCGCAGGAGGGCATCCTCCAGCGGCCCGGCACCGAGGACCTCCTCGTCGAGGCGCTCCGGGCCGGCGCCGACGTGGTCGGCGGCTGCAGCTACATGGAGCCGACGGTCGAGGAGTGCCGCGCCCACGTCGACCGGGTCTTCGCCCTCGCCGAGCGCTTCGGGGTCCCCGTCGACATCCACGCCGACCTCGCCGACGACACGAGCGACCCCCGCTTCGCCCTCGCCGGGCACATCGCCGACCGGACCCGGGCCCACGGCATGGCCGGCCGGGTGACCGTCGGGCACGTGACGTCGCTGGCGAGCCTGGGTGCCGACGCGCGCAAGCGGGCGATCGCCGACCTCGCCGACGCGGGCGTCGCCGTCGTCGTGCTCCCCGCGACCGACATGCACCTGGGCGGGCGGTCGGACGACGGGAACGTCCGCCGCGGGATCGCCCCCGTCCGCGACCTGCTCGACGCCGGCGTCCGGACCGGGCTGTCGTCCAACAACGTCCGCAACGGCTTCACCCCGTTCGGCAACGCCGACGTCCTCGACATCGCGCTGTTCCTCGCGCAGACCGCCCACCTCGGCCGCCCGGACGACCTGGCCGACCTGGTGCGGATGGCGACCGAGGACGCCGCCGCCATCGTCGGCATCGGCGACCGGTACGGCCTGCACGTCGGCGCCGACGCCGATCTCGTGGTGCTCGCCGCCCCGACCGCCACCGACGCCCTGCTCGACCGCGCGCACCGCCGCGTGGTGATCAAGCGGGGTCGCATCGTCGCGACCACCGAGCACACGAGACGGCTGCACCGCGCGGCCGACGGACACAGGTGATCCCCGTGCGACTCCGCATCCCGAACGAGATCTTCTCCTCGATCCTCGCCGCCACGACGGCGTTCATCGGGGGCAACGCGCTGCACCTGCCGGTGTGGGCGATCTTCATCGGCTGGGCGGCGACCTACCTCGCCGGCGGCCCGCAGCGCGCCACGTTCCGCGCGCTCTACCCCACGATGGCCGCCGGCGCCACGTTCGCGCTGGTCATCGTCCTGCTCGACACGGCCCTGGCGCCGAGCGACGGGCAGCTCGCCCAGAACGCGGTCCTCGCGCTGCTCATCCTCGTGGTCAACACCGCGCTGATGTACTCCGGGCGCACACGGCTGCTCGCCCTGATCCCCGGCATGTTCCTGGGGTTCGCATCGTACTTCGCGACCATGTTCGGGGGCTTCGGGTTCGCGCCGGAGAACCTCCTGGCCGCCTGGGTCTCGGTGCTGGTGATGCTCGCCCTCGGCCCGCTGTACGCGCTGATCGCGCACGCGGTCACCGCGCCGCGCGAGGAACGGGCCCTCGAGCCCGCGGACGCCCGGTGACCACACCCCTGCCCCGGCGCCCGGGGGTCGGCGTCGAGATCGCCGCGCACCTCGAACGCCTCATCGCCACCGGTGAGCTCGCGCCGGGCGCCCGGATCCCCCCGGAGCGCGCGCTGGCGGAGCGGTTCGCGGTCTCGCGGGGGTCGGTGCGCGACGCCCTCGGGCACCTGGAGAGCAAGAGCCTCGTCGAGCGCGTCCAGGGCCGGGGCACGGTGGTCACCGCGGCCCCCGTCCGCGCGGGCGAGCTCTACGCCGGGCTGGACGAGACCGAGAAGGAGCTGGCCGACGTCGCCGAGCTGCGGGCGGTGGTCGAGCCGCGGATCGCCGAGTTCGCGGCGCTGCGGGCCACCGCGTCGGACCTGCTGGTGATGGAGGAGATCCTGCGCGCCTCGAGCGAGGCGCTCGCGGTCGCCGAGTCGGTACGCCTCGACGTCGAGTTCCACTCCGCGCTGGCCCGCGCGAGCCAGAACCCTCTGCTCGCCACGGTGAACACCCTGGCGTGCTCCTGGACCGGCGACGTGCGGCGGCGCTCGCACACCACCCGGCGCGCGCGGCGCGTGTCGATCGAGGGCCACCGCGCGATCCACGCCGCCGTGCGTGCCCGCGACGGCGAGGCCGCCCGCCGGGCCATGGCCGACCACCTCACCGCCGTCGCGGCCCTGACACGTCTCGCCACGGAGGGGACCGGAGAATGATCGCCGACAGGATCGCGCGGGCCCTCGCCGACGTCCCGCCCGTACCGCCCGGGGCCGACGGCGTGCTCGCGGCGACGCCGGACACGGTGTCATGGGGCTGGCTGCCGAGCGGCGCCGACCGGCCGGTGCTCACCGTGGCACCGGGCGCCGAGGTCCGGGTGGACACCATCAGCCACGAGGGTGTCCTGGAGGACCAGGGCCGCGACCCCGTCGCCTTCTTCGGCGGGCTCGGCGTCCCGGACGGCGCGGTGCTCGCCGACGCGCAGGCGCTCGCCGCGTCGGGGATGCCGCACGACCCGCGCACCGACGGCCCGCACGTCGTGACCGGCCCGATCGCGATCGAGGGCGCGCGGCCCGGCGACGTCGTCTCGATCACGGTGCGCGAGCTGGTCCCGCGGGTGCCCTACGGCATCGTCTCCAGCCGGCACGGGCTGGGCGCGCTGCCAGGCGAGGTGATCGGCGACGACGCCGTCTTCAGCGCGTTCTGCCTCGTCGAGGACGGCCGCGGGTCGACCGCCCGGCGCGCGGGCGCCCCGGACGACCGCGTCCGCTTCCCGCTCGCGCCCTTCCTCGGCGTCATGGGCGTCGCCGCACCGGAGCGCCGGCACTCGGTGGCGCCGGGGCCGCACGGCGGCAACGTCGACGTGCCCCTGCTCGGGGTCGGGGCGACGCTGCACCTGCCCGTCCTCGTGCCCGGCGCCGGGGTCTACGTCGGCGACCCACACTTCGCGCAGGGCAACGGCGAGGTCGCGCTCACGGCGTTCGAGGCGCCGCTGCGGGCGACGCTGCGCCTGGACCTCACCCCGGGCGACGAGTTCGGCCCGCGCGAGAGCCCGCTCGCCGGCCCCCTCGCCGAGACCCCCGAGCTGTGGATCCCGATCGGGCTCGACCGCGACCTCGACGAGGCGATGCGCGTCTGCGTCCGGCACTCGATCGACCTGCTGACCGGCCGCTACGGCATGGACCGCCGCCACGCGTACGCATACCTCAGTGCCGCGGCCGACTACGCGGTGTCCCAGGTCGTCGACGACGTCAAGGGCGTCCACGGCACGATCCGCAAGGCCGACCTCCGGTGACCGACCCGTCGGTATGGCGGGTGCACGGGCCGCCGCTGCGCGCCGGCGGGACGGGTCCGCTCGCGGGCCGCCGGGTCGCGGTGAAGGACGTCCTCGCGGTGCGCGGGCAGCTCCTCGGCGCCGGGAACCCGACCTGGCTCGCGGCGCAGGAACCCCGGGTCGCCGACGCCGCCGCGGTGGCCGCGCTGGTCGGGGCCGGCGCCGAGCTCACCGGGATCGCGCAGACCGACGAGTTCGCCTACAGCCTCGCGGGGACCAACGCCCACCACGGCACGCCGCCCAACCCCGCCGCACCCGGCCGCATCTCCGGCGGGTCGACGAGCGGCCCGGCGAGCGCCGTCGCGCTCGGCGAGGCCGACATCGGGCTCGGGACCGACACGGCGGGCTCGATCCGCGTCCCCGCCTCGTACCAGGGGCTGTACGGGCTGCGGACGACCCACGGCGCGCTGTCGACCGCGGGCGTGCTGCCGCTCGCCCCGTCCTTCGACGCCGTCGGCTGGCTCGCCCGCGACGCCGACCTGCTCGGGCAGGTCGCCGAGGTCGTCCTGCCCGGCGCACGGCGCGCGCCGCTGACCCGCGGCGTCGTGGTGCCGGCGCTGGTCGACTTGGCTGAGCCCGCGGTCGCGGCCGCGTTCTCCGGCGCCGTCGCGGGCCTCGGCCTCGCCGCGGTCGACCGGGCCGATCTGGACGCGGAGGTGCTCGCGACGTGGGCGGTGGCGTTCCGCACGGTCCAGGGTCACGAGGCGTGGGCGGCCCACGGCGCCTGGGTCGACGCCCATCCCGGCGCGCTCGGGCCCGACGTCGCCGCCCGCTTCGCGGTGGCCGCGCGGGTCGACGACGCGTCCTGCGCCGCCGCCCGCGCGACGCTCGCGGACGCGTGCGTGCGGCTGCGCGCCCTGCTCGCCCCCGGGACGGCGCTGCTGCTGCCGGCCGCCTCCTCGCCCGCGCCGCCCCGGTCCGCGCCGCCGGGCGCCCCGGAGATCGAGCGTGCGCGGGCCGCCACGCTCGGGCTGACGTGCCTGGCCGGCGTCGCGGGGGCGCCGGCCGTCTCGCTGCCCCTGCTGCGGGTCGACGGCGCCCCGGTCGGGCTGTCCGTGGTCGCGGCCCCGGGAGCCGACCGCGACCTCACCGACCTCGCGGCGACGATCAGCCGACCCCCGCGGGTGTCATCCGCGCGGTGAGCTGCTCGACGCCCGGACCCGTCAGCGCGTCGAGGCCGGCCGGACGCCCCGTGGCGACGAGCAGGAGCTCCCCGAGCGGGCCACGGACCTCGGGCCCCTCGCCGCGCGCCCAGTCCGCGTCGGTCGCGACGAGCCGCAGGCCCGCGAACCGCCGCCGCGCGCCGTACATCGCGGTGGCGCACACGGCGTCGACGACGAGCAGCACCCGCTCGACGGGCATCGGCCGGACGAGACCGAGCGGGCGCGCGATGTCCTGGCCGTGGACGAGGACGTCGTCGAGCGGGTCCGTGGGAGCGCTGATCCCGAGCCGGTGCGGGACGGCCGCGGTGGCGCGCAGGCGCTCCAGCAGCTGGGCGGGCTCCCGCGCCGCCGCCCGCTCCCGCGCGTGCCGGTCGAACACCGCGTCGATGTCCCCGCGGGCGCGTGCCACCTCCCACAGCAGCGGCGCCGAGCGGATCTCCACGGAGAAGGTCAGGTGGGCGAGCACGTCGTGGGCGGTCCACGACCCGCACAGCGAGGGCGTCGCCCACGCGGCGTCGTCGAGGCCTTCGAGCTGGTCGGCGAGATCGCGGCGCTCGGCCGCGACGTGGGGGAGGAACGCGGTGACGTAGCGGCGCTGGGCGGATCGCACGGCTGACCCCTCTCGGTCGGGTTCGACGGGAGTGGGACGGCCCGTGAAGGCCGAACTCATCGCACCGAACGTCCGTTCGGCTGGTGACGATCGCCGGGCGACGTGACATCGTGGCGGCGACCACAGTGCTTTCCCCGGAGGTCCCTCTCGTGACGGCGCCCGCCCAGCCCTACGTCCCCAGCTACACGTCCGGGACGTCGGACATCCCGCTGCTCGGCGACACCATCGGCGACAACCTCGACCGCACCGCCGGCGCGCGACCGGACGCCGAGGCGCTCGTCGACCGCGCGCGGGGCGAGCGCTACACGTGGGCGCAGTTCATCGCGGAGGTCGACGCGCTGGCGCTGGGCCTGCTCGACCTCGGGGTGGCGGTCGGCGACCGCGTCGGGATCTGGGCGCCGAACTGCGCGCCGTGGACGCTGCTGCAGTACGCGACGGCCAAGATCGGCGCGATCCTGGTCAACATCAACCCCGCGTACCGCACCCACGAGCTCGCGTTCGTGCTCGACCAGGCCGGGATCTCGCTGCTCGTGGCCGCGAGCAGCTTCAAGACCTCCGATTACGTCGCGATGATCGACGAGGTGCGGGCCGAGCGGCCGGCGCTCGAGCGGGTCGTGATCATCGACTCGGTCGAGTGGGCCGCCCTGTTCAACCGCCAGGGCGACGTGGCCCGCGTCCGCGAGGTGTCGGCCGGGCTGTCGCCCGACGACCCGATCAACATCCAGTACACCAGCGGGACCACCGGGTTCCCGAAGGGCGCGACCCTGTCGCACCACAACATCCTCAACAACGGCTTCTTCGTCGGGCAGCTCATCGGTTACTCCGACGCCGACCGCGTGTGCATCCCGGTGCCCTTCTACCACTGCTTCGGCATGGTCATGGGCAACCTCGGCTGCACCAGCTCCGGGGCGACGATGGTCATTCCGGCGCCCGGCTTCGACCCGACGGCGACGCTCGAGGCCGTCGCCGCCGAGCGCTGCACGTCGCTCTACGGCGTGCCGACGATGTTCATCGCCGAGCTGGGGCTGGAGAACTTCGAGTCCTACGACCTCGGCAGCCTGCGCACCGGGATCATGGCCGGCTCGCCGTGCCCGATCGAGGTGATGAAGCAGGTCGTCGAGCGGATGGGCATGAGCGAGGTGGCCATCAGCTACGGCATGACCGAGACCAGCCCGGTGTCCACCCAGACCCGCGTCGACGACTCGCTGGACCGCCGCGTCTCGACGGTCGGCCGCACCATGCCGCACCTCGAGTCGAAGATCGTCGACCCGGAGACCGGCCTGACGGTGCCGCGCGGCACCCCCGGCGAGCTGTGCACCCGCGGCTACTCGGTGATGCTCGGCTACTGGGAGCAGCCCGACAAGACGGCCGAGGTGATCGACCGGGCCCGCTGGATGCACACCGGCGACCTCGGGGTGATGGACGACGAGGGCTACATCAACATCACCGGCCGCATCAAGGACATGGTCATCCGCGGTGGCGAGAACGTGTACCCGCGGGAGATCGAGGAGTTCCTCTACACCCACCCCGACATCGTCGACGCCCAGGTCATCGGGGTGCCCGACGAGCGGTACGGCGAGGAGCTCATGGCGTGGGTGCGGATGAAGTCCGGCGCCGAGCCGCTGACCGCGGAGGCCGTGCGCGAGTTCGCCACCGGCAAGCTCGCGCACTACAAGATCCCGCGCTACGTCCACGTCGTCGACGAGTTCCCGATGACCGTCACCGGCAAGGTCCGCAAGGTCGAGATGCGGGCCGAGGCCGTCGAGCTGCTCGGGCTCTCGGGGGCCCCGACGGCCTGACCGTCACGCCGGGAGCATCGTGACCCCGTGCGCCGTCGTGTGCTCCGCGACGGCGGCGGGGTCCGGCGGTCCGTCCGCGGTCAGGCGGCTCATCCCGCGCAGGAACTCGACCTGGCTGCGCCCCGTGACGACGACGACCATGCGGGCCGGCGCCGCGGACGCGTTCCGATAGCAGTGCGGCGTCCCGGCGGGGATCCACACCGGGCCGCCGTCGGTGTCGCGGACCTCGTCGCCGACCTCGATCGTCACCGTGCCGGCGACCACCGCGAAGAGCTTGTCGGCGGCCAGCGTGTGACGGGGCGACCGTGCTCCCGGGGCGAGGTCGAGCTGGAGCGCCTCCCAGGCGTCGCCGGTGGTGTCGCCGCCGGCGAGGACGGTGGCCTGGGCGCCCATCAGCGGGAACGAGTCGACGGTCCGAGCGTTCATCGTGTACTCCGAGTCAGCGAGAAGGGGTTGCTGCTGCCTCGACAGTAGGAATACTGGGTGACGGGGCTCGATCCCCAGTTCCAGGGGGGTACGGATCGTGACGACGCTGGCCGACCGTCTCCTGCCCGCGCTGGACCCGTCCGCCGGCCACGCGACGTTGCGCCGGACCGCCGCCGGCGTGGTCGACCGGGTCGTGGGCCACGACCTCGCGGTCTGGGCGACGGTCGATCCCGCGACGGCCATGACCACCTCGTGCGTCCTGCACGGCGCCGACCGCGACCCGGCCCTCGAGGCCGAGGTGTTCGCCCACGAGTACGGCGCGGAGCCCGAGGTCCTGCGGTTCAGCGACCTGCTGGCGGGCCCGTTGATCGACACCGTGCACCGGGCGACGGACGGTGACCCGGCGCGCAGCGCCCGGCACCGCGAGACCCTCGCGCCGCGCGGGTTCACCGACCACCTGCGCCTCGTGCTCCACGACGGGCGCACCCCGTGGGGAGCGGTCGAGCTCCTCCGGGCGGACGGGGTGTTCACCGCCGAGGAGGTCGCGGCGCTGGCCGCGGTGAGCCGGCCCGTCGCGGTGGCCCTGCGCGAGGCGCTGTTGGGCGCCCGTGCGACCGGGGCGGCCGACGCGGCGCTGGCGCCGCTGGAGGTCGACGGCTCGGGGCTCGTGCTGTGCGGGTCCGACGGCCGGGTCTTCGACGTCAGCGACGAGGCCCGCGCCCTGCTCGGCGCCGCGGACGGGGACGTGCGTCTCCCCCCGGTGGTCGCCGCCCTCGTGGCGGGCCGGCGCGGCGCCGCGCCCGCGACGCGCACCGTGCACGCCCCGACCGCCGACGGGCGGTGGCTGAGCTTCACCGCCACCGCGCTCGGCGGCCGTGTCGCCGTGGTCGTCGACCCGATCCGTCCCGGACGGCTGGCCGAGCTGGTGGCGCGCGCCCGCGGCCTGTCGGGCCGCGAGCAGGACGTGCTCGCCCAGCTCGCGCTCGGGCGGTCCAACCGCCGGATCGCCCGCGCGCTCGGTCTCTCGGAGTGGACCGTGCAGGACCACGTCAAGGCGGTGCTGGCGAAGTTCGGGGTCTCGGGGCGGGCCGAGCTGCAGGCCGCGCTCTTCCTCGGCGCCTACGCCGATCTGCACGACGGCGGATGAGATCCGCCGCCGCGGAGGGGATTTCGGGGTGGCGTCGCGGGGATAGGCTGGGCGTCAGCGCTCCGGCCGGTCGCCGGGGCGTTTTGTCGTGGGTGACGCGGAGAGTCGGGAGACGACGGTGCCGACCGGCAGGGTCAAGTGGTACGACGCCGACAAGGGCTTCGGGTTCCTGTCCCAGGAGGGCGGGAACGACGTGTACGTCCCCAAGGGGGCGCTGCCGCGCGAGGTGGAGTCGCTGAAGTCCGGCCAGCGCGTCGAGTTCGGCATCGCCGAGGGCCGGCGCGGGCCGCAGGCCCTCCAGGTGCGCCTGGTCGACCCGCTGCCGTCGGTCGCCGAGACCGCGCGCCGTTCGCCCGACGAGCTCCACGGCCTGATCGACGACATGATCAAGATTCTCGAGGCCCGCGTGCAGCCCGAGCTGCGGCGCGGCCGCTACCCCGACCGGCGCCACACCAAGCAGCTCGCCGAGGTCGTCCGCGCCGTGGCCCGGGAGCTCGAGGGGTAGGCGCCCCGGGGCCCGAGCCCGGCGATCACGCGCGGGCGACGGCGCCGCCCGGCGGCAGGTAGATCGTGCTCACCGTGCCGTCCGTGTGGTCGACGACGAGCGCGTAGCGACCGTCCGGGGTGAACGCGGTCTCGCCGGCCTCGGCCAGGGGCACGATGGTCACCGCGTCGTCCGCCGTCGCGATGAAGAGCAGCTCGCCAGGGCCACGGAGGTAGCCGTAGGCCCCGTCGGGAGTGAACTGGACCTGGGCGTCGGGCGCGTGCGCGTCGGCGACGGTCGTCACGACGTGGTCGTCCGCCGTGTCGATCACCGTGAGGCTGCCGGACGGGTTGTGGGTGACGTAGACGCGGCGCCCGTCCGGGCTGAGCGCGACCTGGAACGGACCCGGATCGACGGGGATCGAGGTGACCGTGGAGCCGCTCTCCGTCTCGACCACCGTCACGGTGCTCCCCCCGAGCGCGGGGACGTAGAGGCGGCTGCCGTCCGCGCTCGTCGCCACCATCCCGAGACCCGATCCGACGTCGACGCGACCGACGACGGTGTCGGTGGCCGTGTCGATGATCGTGACCGTGCCGCCGCCGATGTCGCTCGCGATGGCCCGCCGGCCGTCCGGGGTGAAGGTCACGTCTCCGGCGGCGCCGACCGGGATCGAGGCGATCGCCTCGCCGCTCAGGGTGTCGATCACGGTCACGGCCCCGTCACTGCCCGCGACCCAGGCGTGCACGCCGTCCGCGGCGATGTGCAGCGGCCCGGGGCCCACGCCGAGCGGGACGGTGGACACCAGGGTCCCGGTCGTCGTGTCGATCACCGAGACCGCGCCGTCCGTGCCGTAGTCGAGCACGAGCGCCCGGGTGCCGGTCCCGTCGAACACGGCGGGCGCCGCGTAGTGGGGGCCCACCGGGACCGTTCCGATCACGTGGTCGTCCGACGTGTCGACCACGATCGCGGTGCCCTGGTAGGAGGTGAACACCGCCCGGCTGCTGTCCGGGCTGAACACGGCGTCGTACGTCGGGCCGCCGAGGTCGGTCACGGCGAGCACCGTGCCGTGCACGGGGTCGATCGCGGTGAGTGTCCCGCGCGAGCTGGTGATGTACAGGCGCCGGCCGTCCGGGCTGAATCGGGGCTCGCCGGGCACGCCGTCGAGGGCGATCGTGGTGGGCGCGTAGGTGGTCGGATCGACGAGCGTCACCGTCGGTTCCCCGCCCGTACTGACGACGGAGAGGACGCCTGTCGGGCTGAACTGGGCCTGGCCGGGGAACGTCCCGACCGGCACGGTCGCGAGGACCTCCCCGTACCCGGTGTCGAAGACCGTCAGGGTGCCGTCCTGGGAGCTCGTGACGTAGCCCCGGCTCCCGTCGGGACTGAACGTCACGGGGCTGGGACCGTTCCCGACCGCCACGGTGGTCGCGGTGCCGTCGGCCGTGTCGATCAGGGTGACGGTGCCGTCCGCGTAGTTCGTGAGCACCGCCCGGCTCCCGCCCGGTGCCAGCGTCAGGTAGCCGGGCGACGCGCCGGTGGTGACGGTGCCGACCACGAGGGGCTCGTCGGCCGGGGCGACCGTGACGGTCACCGTGACCGGCGTGCCGGAGCCGGGACGGTTGTAGGCCGTGACCGTGAAGCTGTCGGTGTCGGGTCCCGGCGTGAGAGCGGCGTCCCGCCGGCCCGCACCGCTGGGCCTGTAGAGGTAGTGGCCCGTGGCGTCGACGGTCACCGTGCCGTGCTGTGGGGCGGTCGTGACGCGGTAGGTCAGGGGAGCGGTCCCGAACCCGAGGTCGCCGGCGACCGCCGAGGTGGTCGCGTCGGGCACACCCGCGGTCGCGGTCCCGGTCTGGGTGGGCGGCTGCTGGGGCGGGAGGTCCACGAGCGCGATCTGGGTGAGGGTGCCGTCCCCGCTCGTGACGTAGGCGTACCGGCCGTCGGGGCTGTATGCGAGGTCCGTCGGGTGCGGAACGGCGAAACCCCGCGCGGAGTCGTCGAGCGTGCCGAAGAACGCGACGATGCCGGCGTTGCGGTCGAAGGTGTCGACGAAACGGCCGTCCGGGCTGGTGGTGTCCACCCAGTTGTAGTCGGTGACCTCCAGGCGGTCGAGCGTCGCCGTGTCGTAGACCCAGGTCGACCCGTCGGGGCGCGTGAGGTACGCCCGGGCGCCGTCCAGACTGAAGGTCGGATCGAGGCTGAACCCGGGGACGGTGCGCACCGTGTCGTCCTCTGTGTCGATCACCGTCAGCACGCCGTCATTGTTCGAGAACCAGATCTGGTGGTTGTTCGGGTTGACGGCACCGAAGCCGACGGTCGGCCCGACGGGCACGAGACGCACGATGGCGTCGGTCGTGGTGTCGATGACCGTGACGCCCTGCGTGTCCCGGCTCGCGACGTAGGCACGGTCGCCGAGGACCTGCACACCGAGGTTCCGGGTGCCGACGGTCAGGGTCGTCACCACGGTGCCGGTGGCGGTGTCGATGACCTGGACCGTGCCACTGCCGTAGTCGTCGAGATAGGCACGGGCGCCGTCCGTGGTGAAGGAGAGGTCGTCGGGGTGCGTGTCGATCGGGATCGTCGCCGTGACGGTGCCGGTCACCGGGTCGATCACGCTCATCGTGCCGCCCTCGCCCGGGAAGGCGTAGATCCGGCTCCCGTCGGGGCTCCACTTCTGGTTCTGGAAGGAGCTGAAGGCGATGGGGTCCGTGAGGGTCAGGCCGGAGGTGTCGAGCACGCGGAGCGTGCCGTCCGCCGAGCTCGCGACGATCGCGTACCGACCGCCGGGGCTGAAGGAGGAGAGGAAGGACGAGGGACCGGGCTCGAGGAGGGCGAGCTGGGTGCCGGTCACGGCGTCGATCACCGTGATGGTCCCGTCCGCGCTGCTGGCGGCGTAGAGGCGGCCGCCGTCCGCGGAAGAGCTCGTCTCGGCGTCGGTGCCGACCGGGAGGGTCGCCAGCACCTGTCCGGTGGCGGTGCTGATCACTGTGATCGCGTTGTTGCTGACGTCCTGGACGTAGAAGCGGTCTCCCGCCGGGCTGAAGCCCGCGCCCTGGATCACCGGCCCGAGCGCCACCTGCCGCACGAGTGAGTTGTCCGTGGCGTCGATGACCGACAGCGTCGAGGCGTCGTCGTAGCCCTGCTGGAGGAGCAGCACGCGCGAACCGTCGGGGCTGAACTGCAGGAAACCGTCCGCGGGCAGGACGCTCGTGGCCCCGGACACCGTGTCGACGGCGGTGATCCCCACGCCGGGCGTCGCGAGGTAGACGTACCGGCCGTCGGGGCCCACCCAGACGTGCTGCGGCGCCGGCCCCACCGGGATGGTGGCGACGAGCGTGGGCGTCGCGGCCTGTGCCGGCGGGATCGCGACGGTGCGGGTCACGGTCTCCTCGTCAGCGGCGAGGAGCGCGAAGCGCGCCCGGGCGAGGGTCTGGGCGGGCTGGCGGTCGACACGGACGGTGAACGTGTCCGTGTCCTGCCCGGGGGTCCGCGCTGCGGCGAGCCGGGCCGCCGCGGTCGGGGTGTAGACGTAGTTGCCCGCGGCGTCGATGGTCAGCGTGCCGTGCGCCGGCGGATTGGTGACGGTGAAGACCAGCCGTTCACCCGGCGCCGCGGTCACGCCGAGGTCGCCCCGCGTCACGCCGCTCGTGGCGTCGACCGTCCCGTCGACCGGGGCGCTCGTCGGAGCGGTGGTGACGGTGACGGGGACGGTGGTGGTGTGGGCGCCGAAGAGCCGATCGGCCAGGGCGGGGTGGGAGTGCGCGAGCACCTGGTGCAGCAGCGGGGTCAGGGCGCCCAGCCCGGGCGCGGCGGGATCGTTGTCCCGGACGGTCACGGTGAAGGTGTCGGTACCCGCGTAGCCCGGGGTCGGGGTGTAGGAGTAGGCCCCGCTCGCGGGGTCGACCACCACGGTGCCGTGGGCGGGCGGGGCGCTGACGGTGTAGGTGAGGTGGTCGCCGTCGGGATCGGTGCCGGTCACGATGCCGATGGTCTGCCCCGTGCTGGTCTGGGTGCCCGGAGCCGACCCGGCGGTGGGCGCGCGGTTGAACAGGGGGTTCTCGCCGCGCCGGAACAGCGCCCACTGGGCGAGCAGCAGCGCGCTCGTCGGCGCCGCCGGTGCCGGCACGCCCGGCGCTCCGTGCGAGGCGGGCACGAAGCCGCCCAGGGCCAGCGCGATCCGGGTCAGCAGGTTGTCCCCGGCCGCCCGGGTGATCCGCGTGTCGTGGCGGCCGTGACCGGTGGGCAGGGCGACCCGGGCCGTCGCGGGTACCAGGGCCGAGGCCACGGCCGGGATCCGGGCCGGCTGTGCCCCCGTCGCGGACGGATCCAGGGCGGTGGCCGCGGGACCGGTCGCAACGGTGCTGCCGGTGGCCGGCGGGACGGTCGCGGCCGCGGTCGCGGTCGCGGACGGAGTGGCCGTCGGCGCGGCGGGCTCCGCGGAAGCCGCGGTTTCCGAGGGCGTCGCGGTTTCCGAGGACGTCGCGGTTTCCGAGGACGCCGTGGGCTCCGAGGACGCCGTGGGCTCGTCGGATGAGGTCGGGGTCGACGTCGTCCCCGACGAGCCGGCCTGCTCGCTGCTCTCGCTGCTCGGGGCGCCGTCCCCGTCGGTCCCACCCACGCCGGTCCCGCCGTCGCCGGTGTCGGTCGTGCTCGGGGAGCCGGTGCCGGCGGAGCCCGACCCGTCCTCGGTGCTGCTCGCGCCGCCGGAGTCGGTCCCGCCGTCCGTGTCCGCCGCGGCGGCCACCGCGACGGTGCGGACGACCACCGTCGACACCGGCGCCGGGCCGGGACCGTGCCCGCCCTGGAGAAGGATCCCCGCCCCGATCGCCGCCGCCAGCGTCGTCTGCGCGGTCCGCGAGGCCACGGCCGTGCCGGCGGCTCGCCGTGCTTTCGCGACTCGTGCCGCCTTGCGGGCCCTCGCCGCCTCGTGGGTTCGGGCGGTGTTCCCGGCCTTGACAGACTTCTTCACGATCGTCCCCCCGATACAGCGATGCCCCCGATGACTCACCTCCTTCATCGCGACGGAGGGTGACTTCGTTGCGGGAGTAACTACGCTGTTCGAGTGAATGTCACGCGGAGCGGTGACGCCTACCGGCTCCTTTGCGCTAGTTGTCCGGGATCGCCGGAACGGAGGTCGCCGGCACCGGGCCGCTGGTCTCGGTCGTCGCCGGGGACGTCGGAATGGTCGGCGGCACGCTGACCAGCGGGGCGACGAGCTCGGGCAGCAGCGGCTGGCGCGGGGTGCCGCCCCCGCCGACGCTGGCCGGGCCGTTGTTGTTGACGACCTGCAGGGCCTGGCGCAGGCGCTGCACGTCGCGGCCCCAGGCGTTCGTGTTGTTGGCGAACACCTCGAAGTCCTGCCCGTAGTCGGCGCGGAACTGGGTGCGCATGTTGCCCGCCGGCCCGTTCTCGGCGTTGAACGCGAACGACGGGCCGTAGGTGTCGTCGACGACGTAGGCGCCGTAGTTCTGCAGCGTCCAGGCGATCTGACGGCCGGGCTCGGTGGTCAGGCCCAGGCTGTTGATGTTCACCGTCGGCGGGATGGCGAGCAGCGAGCCCATGCGCATGGCGGTGTTGCGGTTGTTGCCGACGGTGCCGTACCAGCCGACCGCGTAGCCGTCGGGCTTCACGGCGGGCCAGCGGTAGCACTCGGTGCGGGTGGCGCACTGCGCGAGCTCGGCCTTGGCGTACAGGTTGATCTTCAGGGCGTGGCGCGGGCCCTGGTCGCCCGGGCGCAGCTCGCCGATGCGGATCGAGCCGCCCAGCGCGCTCATCCCCGAACCGCCGTGGGAGCCCTCGATGCCGGGGCCGTAGATGTCCTGGTCGGGGAAGCGCACGTAGCTGGTCGCCGGCCCGTTGGCGCGGCAGCGGGCCAGCGGCTGGGTCTGCACGACGGTGCGCCCGTCGGCGGCGAGGAACGCGGCGCTCTCGTTCTTGTTGTTGCTCGGCAGGACGTAGTTCGCCGGGATCGGCACCGTGGCCAGCGTCGTGTTCTGGGTGACGCAGCGGTCGCCGCCCCAGCCGCCGGGGCTCGCGAGGATCGGCGTCAGCGGGGCGGTCGGGGTGAGCACCAGCGGCTCGTCGTCGACCTGCGGCACGCGCGCGCCGGTGTCGCCCCCGGGCAGGGCGGGCAGGTTGGCCGGCGCGAAGACGGCGCCGCTGCCGATCGGCATGTTCCAGATCGAGCTCGAGGCGAACGGCTGGCGCAGCGGGTCGCGCGTCGCGGGCGGCGTCGTGGTCGTGGTGGTGGTCGGCGGCGTGGTCGGCGGCGTGGTCGGCGGCGTCGTCGTGACCGGGGGCGTCGTCGTGGTCGGCGGCGTCGTCGTGGTCGTCGGGGTGGTCGGCGTGGAGGCGGCCGGGGCCGTCCACTTCATCGCCGCGGCGGTGGTGCAGGGCGCGATCACGACGCGCGTGCCGACCGTCGTGCTGTTGTTCAGCGGCGCGAGGCACTTGACCGCCTGGCGGTTGACCACCAGCCCGTCGGTGCGCACGACCCAGTGCTGCGTCTGCGCCGCCGGGTTGCAGGCCACGAGCACGACCGAGGTGTTGTTCGCGGTGCCGTTGTTCAGCGTGCCCAGGCAGCGCCCGCCCGGCGTGCGGATCGACTCGTCGGTGGCCCAGCGGCTGAACTGCTGGGCCGGGTAGGACGCGGCCTGGCAGGTGTTGATCGCCGTGGGGTTGTTCAGCGTCGTGAGGTTGCGGGCGTTCTCGAGGCACCGGGCGTTCGCGTTGCGGAACTGCCCCAGGACCGTCGCGGCCTCGGCGCTGGGCGGGGCGGCCACCGACAGCGCGGTGGAGACGGCGAGGACCACGGCCCCCACCACGCCGACGATGGCGACGAGACGTGACGTGCGGCGTGGCGGACGGCCTGCGGTGTCCATGGTGATGATCTCCCCCCGAGTGGCCCCGGAACGATCGCGGGGCCCGCCCGGACACTAAAGGTCCGATCGAGTGAATCGAGGGAACGCCACACGTCGGAGCGTCACTCGCCCGGGAAACCTCAGCGGTCGTCGACGCTGAGCACCCACGTGGCGCGGGTGGCGAACTCCAGGCCGTTGGGTCCCTGGCTGAGGCGCGCGCCGTACTGCTGGACCTCGGCGCTGGTGAGCTGGTCGGCCGCGTCGGGCAGGACGAGCGTGTACGTCGGGGTGGTCCCCGGGGCGAAGACCGGGCTGCGTCCCTGCTGCGTGGCACCGTTCGCGTCGCGGAACTGGAACGCGAGCTGCCAGGGGGTGCTCGACACCTGCTCCGGCACGCGCACGACCAGGGGGGTGTTCGGCGGGACGGGCAGGACGGCGTTCGCGTCGGGGTCGTCGCCGCACTCGGTGACCTGCACGTCGCAGAACTGGCTCGCCCCGACCGCGGCCTGCGCCCCGCCGGCGCCGAAGGTGACGTCGCCGGGGGACGAGGGCCCGGCGTTGGCGCGCACGACGAGGACGACGATCACGGCGACGACCACGAGCAGGATCGCGCCGCCGACGACGAGCGAGCGCCGGGAGAGCGTCCTCACCGGCGTGCCCGCCACAGCATCGACCTGCCCCGTGTGATCAGCACGGTCTGCACGGTACCGACGGCCACGACGACGCCGATCACGGTGAACCCGATCCACCACGTGGGCGGCAGCAGGACGCCCAGCGCGCCCCCGAACACCCAGGACAGCTGCAGGATCGTCTCGGAGCGCCCGAACGCCGACGCCCGGCTGGCCTCGGGCAGGTCGCGCTGCACGACGGCGTCGAGGCAGACCTTGAGCAGCGCGCTCGTCGTCGCCGCCACCAGCGCCGCGCCCGCGGCCGACGCGATCCCGGTGAGCACCGCCGCGACGACGACGGCGGCCAGCGCGAGCGCGAGGCAGACGACGAGGAGCACCCGGGGCCGGTCGAAGCGCTGGCGCGCGCCGATGAAGTTGCCGAGGAACCCGCCCGCGCCCGCCGCGGCCCCGACGAGACCGAGCAGGACGAGCTGGTCGCCGGGGGCGCCCTCGGTCTCGTTCTTCACGACGAACGCCGAGAACAGCGTCAGGAAACCGGTCAGGCTGCGGATCGTCCCGTTGGCCCACAGGGCGGTGACGACGTCGCGGGTCAGCGACGCCCGCGGCCGCGCCCCGTCCCGGCCGTGGACCGGCAGGATCGTCGTCGGGACCTCGCCCTCGGTGACCTCCACCCAGGCCGGGATGCGCAGGCACAGCCAGACGCCGGCGAGGCAGATGCCGGCGGTGAGCCAGGCGGCTCCGGGCGAGCCGAACAGCCAGGCCACGCCCGCCCCGATCCCGCCCGCGACCCCGGAGGCGACGAGGCCGAAGACGGTGAGGCGCGAGTTCGTCGTCACCAGCGTGATGCCCGGCGGGAGCACCCGCGGCGTCACGGCGGCCTTGAGCACGCCGAACGACTTGGACAGCACCATGATCCCGAGCGCAGCCGGGTAGAGCGCCCAGGTGTCCATCCAGAGCGCGAGCACGACGGCGAGGACGCCCTGGCCCGCGGTCGAGACCGCCATCGCCGCGCGCCGGCCCTGCTGGAGGCGGTCGAGCGCCGGGCCGATCACCGGGGCCACCACCGCGAACGGGGCCACGGTGATGAGCAGGTAGAGCGCGACCTTGGTCTTGCTCTCCGCGCTGGCCGCGGAGAAGAACAGGGTGTTGGCCAGCGCGACGGCGAGCGTCGCGTCGGAGGCGTAGTTCGCCATCCAGGCGTAGGTCAGCGCGGTGAGCCCCGAGCGGTCGGCGCCGTCCGCCGACGCGGCCCGGTGGAAGGCCTGCGCGCCGCGGGCGGTCAGGCGCCGCGCCCGCCACGCGGCCACCCGCGTGACCGTGATCTTGCGGGGGCCCGGGTCGTCGTCCTCGGGCTCGTACCGGTGGTCGGCCCGTGTGTCCGCCCGGGGGTCGTACCGGGTCGCGTACTCGGTGTCCTGCTCCCGGCCGTCCCGCCCCGGGCCGGCGGGGTCCTCGGGGAACGGGCGCGTGGAGCGGGCGGTGGGCGGCAGGCGACCGGGCCGGCGGCGCGGCGGCGGACCGTAGGGGTGGTGCGGTCCGGTCACGGGTCCATGATGACCGACGGGCCGCCGGGCCGGGACACCCTCGGTGACCGCGGCGCGACCGGGTGTGGCGGGCAGGGCGCCTCCCACGCACGACCGGATGACCGGCACAATCGACACCGTGGTGCCCGAGCTCGCCGACCCGACCAACGTCGCCGCCCACCTCGCCGCGGCGGCCGATCTCGCGCGCGCCGCGGCGGTGGAGACCGCCGACGGCGAGGACGCCCAGGTCGGTGACGCCGTGGCGCTGCGCGCCGAGGACGTGCCCGACGCCGCGACCCACTACTTCGCGGCCGACAAGCCCGGCTACCGCGGGTGGTACTGGGCGGTGACCGTCGCCGGGCCGGAGGGCGACGTCAACGTCAGCGAGGTCGTCCTGCTGCCCGGGCCGGAGTCGGTGGTCGCGCCCGCCTGGGTGCCGTGGACCGACCGGCTGCGCGCCGAGGACCTCGGGCCGGGCGACCTGCTGCCGGTCGAGGACGACGACGAGCGTCTCGTCCCCGCGCACGCGGCCCTCGACCCCGACTCCGAGGAGGGCGCCGAGGCCGCCGAGACGGGGCCCGGCGTCCGCGAGGTCGGCGACGAGCTGGGCATGGGCCGCCCGCGCGTGATGAGCCGCGAGGGCCGTCTGGACGCCGCGGTGCGCTGGTCGGACGGCGACTTCGGGCCGGGGGCGGACATGGCCCGGTCGGCCTCGGCGCACTGCGGGACCTGCGGGTTCTACCTGCCGGTGGCCGGGTCGCTGCGCGCCGCGTTCGGCGTGTGCGGCAACGGCAACGTGCCCGCCGACGGGCACGTCGTGCACGCCGAGTACGGCTGCGGCGGGCACTCCGAGCTGCAGGTCGACAGCGGGTCGCTCGTGGCGGTCGCCGATCTCGTCTACGACGACGGCGTCGAGATGGAGCCCGAGCCGGCCGGATCGCACGGCTGACATGACGCAGGGGGACACGGCGGACGTGGCCCCGGACCCCTTCGGCACCGCGGCACTGCGCCGCGCGGTCCTCGACGCCTGGACCGCCTCGCCGGCCCGCTTCCGCGAGGACGCGAACGCCGAGGAGGACCTGCTGCGCGGGGGCTACCGGGACCGGTGGTTCGTCGAGCTCGCGCAGAACGCCGCGGACGCCGCCGAGCGCGCGGGGACGACGACCGTGCTGCGGGTGCGGGTGGACGACGGCGTCCTGGGCGTCGCCGGGTCCGGCGCACCGCTCGACGCCGACGGCGTCGCGGGCCTCGCGTCGCTGCGCGCGTCGGCCAAGCGCGGCACGGGCGGGGTGGGGCGGTTCGGGGTCGGGTTCGCCGCGGTCACCGTGGTGAGCGACGCGCCGCGGGTCGTCACCCGCACCGCGGACGGCGCCACGGCCGGCGTGGTGTTCGACCGGGCGCGCACCGCCCGCGCGATCGCCGACACCGGCGTCGGGGCGCTCGCCGAGGAGCTCGCCCGCCGCGACGGCGCCGCGCCGGCCCTGCGGCTCGCCTGGCCCACCGAGCCCGACGAGCCGGCGCCCCCGGCGGGCACCGACACCGAGGTGCGCCTGCCCCTGCGCCCGGGCCTCGACCCGGCCGCGCTCCTCGCCACCGCCGCGGCCCAGGCGCCCGACCTGCTGCTCGCCCTGCCCGCGCTGCACGCCGTCGACCTGCCCGACGGCGTCGTCGCACGCGTCGAGGAGTCCGACGCCGTCGTCGTCGGCGACCGCCGGTGGCACGTCGCCCACGCCGAGGGCACCGTCCCGGCCGAGCTGCTCGCCGACCTCGCCGTCGAGGACCGCGCCCGCCCGGGCTGGCGCGTGACGTGGGCCGAGCCGGGCGGCGGGGTCGTGATCGACGCCGAGCACCCCGACGTGCTGCACGCCCCGACGCCGACCGACGAGCACACGACGCTCCCGGCCCGCCTGCTCGCGACCGTCCCGCTCGACCCGGACCGCCGCCACGTGCGGGCCGGGCCGGTCACCGAGCACGTCCTGGCGGCCGCCGCCGCGCGCTATCCCGACCTCGTGCGCGCCCGCCCCGGAGTCGAGCGCCCCGCGCTGGTCCCGCGCCCCGCACTCCCGGCGTCGGCGGTGGACGCCTCCCTGCGCGACGGGGTGCTCGCGGCGCTGCGCACGACACCGTGGCTGCCGCCCGCCGTGGCCGGCGACGATCTCGCCCCGGCCGCGGCGCAGGTGCTGGACCTCGATCCGACCGGCCCGCCCGCGGTGCTCGCCGCGCTGGCCGAGCAGCTCGCGCCGGTGCTCCCGGGCCTGCTCGACGCCGCCCTCGCCGAGCCACGGCACGCCGCGGCGCTGGCGGCGGTCGGGGTCGGGCGCGTCGGGCCGGCGACGCTGGTCGAGGCGCTCGCCGGCGTCGACCGGCCCGTGGCGTGGTGGCGCAGCCTGCTCGCCGGGCTGGCCGCGCTGCCCGCGCTGGCGACGCCCGCCGCCCGCGAGGAGCTGGCGGGGCTGCCGGTGCCGCTCGCCGACGGCCGGCTGGTGCACTCCGCGCGCGGGGTGCTGCTGCCCGGCGACGACACCGGGCTCGCCGACCGCCTCGCGGCCGCCGGGGTGCCCGGTCTGCGGGTCGCCGCGCCCGGCCTCGACGACGACCCGGGCGCCCGCGACCTGCTCACCGCGCTCGGCGCCCGCCCCGTCGACGGGTCCGCGCTGCTGGCCGACCCCGCCCTGCGCGAGGCCGTCGACCGCTCGCTCGACGACGCCGAGGCGGGCGCGGACCGCGAGGGCCTGGACGCGCTCGCGGCCCTGGTGCTCGACCTGGTCGCCCGCGGCGCGCAGGCCGACCGCGACCTGGGGGCGCTCGCCCTGCCCGATCTCGGGGCCACGTACCGGCGTGCCGACGAGCTCGTGCTGCCCGACGGCGTGCTGCGCGGGCTGGTCGACCCCGACGGGCCGCTCGGGGTGCTCGACCCGTCGGTCGCCGCCGCCCACCCGCGCCACGCGCTCACCGCGCTCGGCGTCCTGGACGGGTTCGCGGTCCTGCGCGACGAGGCGCCCACCGGCCCCGACCACGACCTCGACGACGAGGAGCTGTGGTGGGCCGAGGAGATGGACCCCGATCCCGAGCAGGTCCTCGAGCCGGCGCCGTTGGTCGCCGTCCGGGACCTCGACCTCGTCGCCGACGACCGCTGGGACGCCGCCTGGCCGGTGCTCGCCGGCGACCGCGAGGTCCGCGAGGCCCTCGGCGGCGCGCGCCCGGTGGAGGCCGCCGGTGACGACGGGCCACGGCCCTACACCGCGTGGTGGCTCGGGCGGCACGGGCGGCTCGGCGGGCGCCCGCCGACGGCGTGGCGTCTGCCCGGCGCCGCGGCCGTCGCCGGGCTCTACGACCCGGTGCCCGACGACGTCGCCGCCGCCCTCGACCCGGCCTTCCTCGCCGCGGTCGGGGTCCGCACCCGGCCGCGCGTCGCGGGCGCCGACGACGCGACCGACCTGCTCGCCCGCCTCGCTGACCCCGCCCGCGCGGTGCCCGCGGCGATCGCCGCGACGGCGCACGCCGCCCTCGCCGAGGCCGTCGCCGCCGGGCGGGTCACCGTCGCCGACGTCGAGCCGCCGGACCGTGTCCGCGTCGCCGACGGCACCGTGCGCGACGCCGACCCCGGCGGGCGCCGCGAGGTCCCGCCCGCGGTACTCGACCACGCCCAGCTCGCCGGGGTCCTGCCGGCGTCGGTGCTGGTGCTGCCCGGCCCCGGGGACCCCGCCGTGCTGGCCGACCTGATGGACCTCGCCCCGGCCTCGGAGCGCGTCCGCGTGTCCCTGCGCGAGGGCGGTCGGGCCGTGGCGTGGGAGCGGATCCCCGCGGTCGTCGCCTGGGCGGCCGCGCTGGGCCACGCGGTGCCCGAGGGCGAGCTGGTGCTCCACGAGCGGCTGCGCGTGCTCGTCGTCGACGACGAGCGCGGCGGCGCGCCCGAGGAGCACACGCCAGGGGTCTGGGTCGCCGACGGCGTGGTGCACGCGGACGACCCGCTCAAGGGGCTGCTCGCCGCGCTGTCCGGCTGACTAGAGCTTCTGGGCGCCTTTGACGCCGCGGCGCACGGCCCGGCGCTGGAGCCCCAGCACGAGCAGGCCCACCGCCCCGAGGGCGACCCCGACGAGGGCGGCGGCGAACCAGACGTCGAGCGGGCGCACGCCGGTCAGCGCGAGCACCCCGAGCACGACCGCGACGGCGAGCCAGATCCCCGAGCCCACGAGCACGACGGGCACCGGGTCGGTGAGCCGTCGCGGCAGGGGCGGCGGCTCGGCGTGCAGATCGAACCGGGCGGGCACGCGCCGCACCCTACGTGAGCGGAATTCCCGGCTATAGCCGGGAATTCCGCTCACATACGGACGTGATGTTGCGGTTAGCCTGCGCGCCGTGCTGCAGCGCTACTTCCGGCTCAACGAGCGCGGGACGACGGTCGCCCGCGAGGTCCGCGGTGGCCTTGTCACCTTCGTGACGATGGCCTACATCGTCGTCCTCAACCCCCTGATCCTCGGCAGCATCGACCCGGCCTCGCCGTCGGCGAAGCGCGACGTGCTGGGGATGACGCTGACCGTGCCGCAGGTCGCGGCCGTGACCGCCCTGGTCGCGGGCGTCATGACGATCGTCTTCGGGCTCGTCGCCAACTTCCCGTTCGCGATGGCCACGGGCCTCGGGATCAACACCCTGGTCGCGGTCACGATCGCCCCGCAGGTGACGTGGCCCCAGGCCATGGGCCTGGTCGTCGTCAACGGCATCATCATCGTGATCCTCGGTCTGACCGGGTTCCGCACCGCGGTGTTCAACGCGATCCCGGGCCCGCTCAAGATCGCCATCGCGGCCGGGATCGGGGCGTTCATCGCGTTCATCGGGCTGGTCGACGCCGGGTTCGTCCGGCGCCTGCCCGACGCGGCCAACACCACGGTCCCGGTGGGACTCGGCATCGAGGGCTCGATCGCGTCGTGGCCGACGGCGGTGTTCTGCGTCGGTCTGCTGCTCACCGGCGTCCTCGTCGCCCGCGGTGTGCGCGCGGGGATCCTGCTCGGCGTGCTCGGCACGACGGTGCTCGCGATCCTCGTCGAGGCCATCGTGGCCGTCGGCCCGTCCAACGGGACGAACCCCAAGGGCTGGAACCTCGGCTACCCGGGTCTGCCCTCGTCGATCGTCTCCCTGCCCGACCTGTCGCTGGTCGGCGACGTCTCGTTCGGCGCGTTCCTGGAGCTGCCCGCCCTGGCGGTGACGCTGCTGGTCTTCACGCTCGTGCTCGCGAACTTCTTCGACGCGATGGGCACGATGACCGGGCTCGGGCGCCAGGCGGGTCTGCTCGACGAGAAGGGCCAGCTGCCCAACATCGGGCGCGCGCTCGTCGTCGAGGGCTCCGGCGCGATCGCCGGCGGCGCCGCCTCGGCCAGCTCCAACACCGTGTTCGTGGAGTCGGCGTCCGGGATCGCCGAGGGCGCCCGGACGGGCCTCGCGAACATCGTCACCGGGCTGCTCTTCCTCGCGGCGATGTTCTTCACCCCGCTCTACGAGATCGTCCCCGTCGAGGCCGCCGCGCCGGCGCTCGTCATCGTCGGCGCGCTCATGATCGGCGGCGTCCGCGACGTCGAGTGGTCGGACTTCTCGGTCGCCCTGCCGGTGTTCCTGACCATCGTCGTCATGCCGTTCACCTACTCGATCGCCAACGGCATCGGCGCGGGGTTCATCAGCTGGGTGCTGCTGCGCTCGGCCACGGGGCGGGTCCGCGAGATCCACCCGCTGATGTGGGTCGTCGCCGTCGCGTTCGTCCTCTACTTCGCCGTCACACCGTTGCGGGTGCTCTTCGGGCTGTGAGGTACTTCCCGGTGTGGTCAAGCCCGGGGTGATCGAGCCCTACCAGGTGGTCGGCCTGATCCCGACGATGCGCGGGATCCGCTACCGCGACGAGATCAAGGTCAACCTCGAGCACCTGGAGCACCTCGCCAAGGCCGCGTCGTGGCTCTCGGCGATGGCGCTGCCGGTCCGGCTGATCACCATTCCCGAGGGCGCGCTGCAGGGCTTCAACGACGAGGTCCTCGACCACGACCACGAGTGGTTCGCCCGCGAGTGCGCCATCGACGTGCCGGGCCCGGAGACCGACGCGCTGGGCCGGCTGGCCGCCACCTACGACGCGTACGTGATGGCCACCGCGAAGGCGCGGCACCCGGAGTTCCCGGGCCGGTTCTTCAACGTGGGGTTCGCGCTCTCGCCGCAGCAGGAGATCGTGCTGACCCACTACAAGGTCACGCCGCTGCAACCGGTCGAGCACTCGGTGACCCCGCACAACGTGTGGGACCGGTGGGTCGAGCTCTACGGCGACGGTCTCGACGCGTTCTACCCGGTGGCCGACACCGACATCGGCCGCCTCGGGATCATGATGGCGAACGAGGCGTCCTACCCGGAGAACGCGCGCGGGCTGGCGATGAACGGCTGCGAGGTGGCCTACCGCGGCCCGTACCCCCACCCGCACGCCGGCAACGGGTTCTACGAGATCCAGAACCGGGCGCGAGCGCTGGACAACAACATGTACGTCGTCGCCAACCAGGTCGGCACGTACTACCTGCACACCGACTCGGACGTCCCGATCGACACGTTCGGCTCGCCGAGCATGATCTGCGACTACCGGGGCCAGGTGGTCGGCGAGGTCGGCTACGCGGGGCACTCCACGTACCTGGCCGGCACCGTCGACATCGGGGCCCTGCGCGACTTCCGGGCCCGCGCCCAGTTCGGCAACTGGCTCAAGGACCTCACCACCGAGCAGTACCGGGTGATCTACGCCGAGCCGATCTACCCGAAGAACCTCTACCTGGACCGCAAGCCCTACGATCACGCCGACTACCGGCGCGAGGTCACCGAGAAGCAGATCGAGCTGCTGCACTCCCGCGACGTGTGGCGCCGTCCCTGAGCAAGGACCTGAGCACGGTGTGACGCCGACTGGTCACCGGTTGACAGGGTCCGGCGGTACCGGAAGCGTTGCGGGGAATGGGTAGGGCACGACTGACGCGCCGTCGGCACGTCGACCACGGGAAGCTCGCGACGTCTCTCTGTCGCTGAGCTCCGTTCGTCACCTCTCGCCCGTTTCCGCGTGGGAGCTCCCGCGCGTCATCCCCCTCGACGAGGAGGCACCTGCCGTGTCCGTCGGCACCCCCACCAAGCCCCTGCGCTTCGCCTACTGGGTCCCCAACGTCTCCGGGGGCCTGGTCACCAGCGCCATCGAGCAGCGCACCGACTGGAACTGGGACTACAACCGCGAGACCGCCATCGCGGCGGAGAACGCCGGGTTCGAGTTCGCGCTCTCCCAGGTCCGGTACATGGCCAGCTACTCGGCCGAGTACCAGCACGAGTCCACGTCGCTCTCGCTGGCGATCATGATGGCGACCGAGCGCCTCAAGGTCATGGCCGCCGTGCACCCCGGCATGTGGCACCCCGGCGTCTTCGCCAACTTCGGCGCCACCGCCGACCACCTGACGAACGGCCGCTTCGCCACCAACGTCGTCTCCGGGTGGTTCAAGGGCGAGTTCCAGGCCTTCGGCGAGCCGTGGCTCGAGCACGACGAGCGCTACCGGCGCACCGAGGAGTTCATCCGCTGCCTCAAGGGGATCTGGGAGGAGGACGACTTCACGTTCCTCGGCGACTTCTACCGGTTCCACGACTACTCGCTGAAGCCCAAGCCGCTCAACACCCCGGAGCGGCCGCACCCGGAGATCTTCCAGGGCGGCAACTCGACGGCGGCGCGCAAGATGGCCGGCCGCGTGTCGGACTTCTACTTCTCCAACGGCAAGGACTTCGACGGTGTCGTCGAGCAGCTCCACGACGTCAACACCGAGGCCGCGGAGAACGACCGCACGGTGAACTTCGGGCTCAACGGCTTCATGATCGTCCGGGACTCCGAGAAGGAGGCCCGCGACACCCTGCGCGAGATCGTCGACAAGGCCAACAAGGACCAGGTCGAGGGCTTCCGCCAGGCCGTCCAGCAGGCCGGCGCGTCGGCCTCCGACGGCAAGGGCATGTGGGCGGAGTCGTCGTTCGAGGACCTCGTGCAGTACAACGACGGCTTCAAGACCCAGCTCATCGGCACCGCCGAGCAGGTCGCCGACCGGATCATCGAGTACAAGAAGCTCGGCGTCGACCTCAACCTCCTGTGCTTCCTGCACGTGAAGGAGGAGATCGAGCAGTTCGGCAAGGAGGTCCTGCCGATCATCCGCGAGAAGGAGGCCGAGCTCCCCGACGCCGAACCCGCCCCCGCGCTGGCCCAGGCCTGACCCCCATGTGAGCGAACGTTGGTGCTATAGCACCAAAGTTCGCTCACGTATCCCGGTCATCCCAGGCACGCGGCGAGCTCGTCGCGGCCGGCGACGTCGAGCTTGCGGTACACGTGCCCCAGGTGGGTCTCGACCGTCTTCGTCGTGACGAACAGCGCCTGGGCGACCTCGCGGTTCGACAGGCCGTCGGCGGCGAGCTCGGCGACCCGGCGCTCGGCCGCGGTCAGCGACTCGGCGCCGGTCACGGCCACGCGGCGGGGCCGGGCGCCGGCGGCGTGCAGCTCCTCGCGGGCGCGGTCGACGAGACGGTCCGCGCCGCAGCGCACCGCCAGGTCCTGGCCGGTGGCGAGCAGCGTGCGCGCCGCCGCCCGCTGGTTCGTGCGCCGCAGCGCCGCGCCGAGGTCGACGTGGGCGCGCGCCAGGTCCAGGCGTGCGGGGGTGGGCCCGAGCAGCGTCACCGCCTCGCGCAGCGGCGCGATCGTGCCGCCCACCAGCCCGCGCGTCCGCAGCGCGTCGGCGAGCGCCCGGGGCGTCGCGTACCGGCGGGCGACCGCGACCGCGTCGTCGGCGGTCCCCACCGCCGACGCCGTGTCCCCGAGCCGGTGCTGGGCGGCCGCGAGCCCGGTCCGCCAGGGCAGCAGCCCGGGATGGCTGATCCCGCGCAGGCGCAGGCGCTCGCCGCACGCCGTGAAGTCGTCGCGCGCCTCGCCCGCCCGTCCCTGCGCGAGACGCAGCCGCCCCCGCGCGGCGAGCAGGTACGCGAACCCGGTGTGGCCCTGCGCCGCGTCCAGCGTCGCCGCGGCCTCGTCGACCGCGCCGCGCTCCACGAGGACCACGACCAGCCAGCTCAGGGTGTAGCGCCGCGCGGCGTGCAGCCCGTGCTCGACCGCGAGCGCGTCGGCGAGCCGGGCGTCCGCCTCGGCCTCCACCAGGTCGCCCTGCAGGTAGCGGGTCTGGGTGCGCAGCACGCTCGCGGCGGCGAAGTCGACGGTCGACCCCCGCCGCCGGGCCCCGGCGAGCATCGCCTCGGCGGCGGCGCGCACGGGCTCGAGGTGGTCGATCGCCACCAGCACCATCGTCGCGGGCAGGACGACGGCCGGGTCCGGGGCGGGCTCGCGCAGCGTCGCGTCGAGGGCCTCGCGCGCCATCGCCACCGCGGTGTCCACCGCACCGGTGTCACGGTCGGTCTGGAGTGCCTCGAGGGCGGTGGTCGCGAGCAGGATCGCCCCGCCGCGCGCGGGTAGCCGGCCCTCGCGGCGCAGGGCGTGGGTGAGCGCGACGGCCTCGCCCCGCCGGGCCGGATCGCGCCGCGCCAGGCCCGCGGACGCCGCGGCGAGCTCGATCGCGGCCTCGCTGCCGTCGTCGAGGCCCGCCCGCGCCTCGTCGAGCACCGCGAGGGCGCGCGGGAAGGCGAGCGTCGTCTGCAGCTCGCGGGCCAGGTCGAGCGCGACGAGACCGCGCCGCCGCGGGTGGGTGGCGGTCGCGAACGCCTCCTCGAGCAGGACGACGCCCTCGGTGTGCGACACCCGCGCGGTCGCCGTGCCTAGCTCGTGGAGCACGGCCGCCCGCTCCTCGGCGGGCGGGGGCTCGGCGGCGGCCCGCTGCAGGTACGCCCGGGCGGTCTCCGGCGCGCCCTTGCGCAGGGCCGCCCGGCCACCCGCCCGCAGCCACGCCACGACGGTCGGGTCGGCGAACGCCTCGGTGTGCAGCAGCTGCGCGGCGACCAGCTCCGCGCCGGCGCCGTCCGCGGCGAGGGCGTCGGCGGCGCGGCGGTGCCCGCGGTGGCGCTCGGCGGGCCCGAGCCGGTCGGCGACCGCCTGCTCGATCAGCGAGTGCTCGAAGGTCAGGGGCCGCCCCGGGGCCAGCAGCCGGGCGGCCACGAGCGTCTCCGCCCCGACGGCCGCACGGTCGGGGTCGAGCCCGGCGACCGCCACGACGTGGCGCAGCTCGGCGGTCCCGCCGAGGACGGCCACCGCCCCGGCGACCGCCGTGGCGTCCCCGCCGGCCTCGCCGAGCCGCCGCGCGACGAACCGCGCGACCACCGTGGGCGCGAGCTCGGCGACGATCTCGGGCCCCCGCGCCCCGTCCCCGGCCTCGGCCACGGCCCCGAGCAGGGCCCGCACGAGCAGGGGGTTGCCGCCGGTGGCCTCGTGACAGGCCCGGACGAAGGCGGTGGGGACGGTCCCGAGGCGGCCGTCGACGAGGGCGCCGACGGCGGCCTCGCTGAGGGGTCCGGGGCGCAGCACGGTGGCGACGTCGGCCTCGCGCAGCGCGTCGACCACCGCGGGCTCGAGGAGGGCGGCCGGGTCCTGGAGGGCGAGCACGATCGCGACGGGCAGCTCGGCGACCCGGCGCGCGACGTAGGCCAGGGCGCGCAGCGACGCCGCGTCCGCGAGGTGCGCGTCGTCGACCAGCAGCATGACCGGGCCGCGCTCGGCGACGCCCGCCACCAACCAGTAGAGGCCGTGCAGGGTGCCGGCCGGGTCGCCCTCGGGCGGTCCCTCGAGGGTCAGCGCGGGCGCGGCCAGCCGGGCGGCGCCGGCGAACAGCTCGTCCCCGTCGGCGGCGAGGAGCGGCTCGAACAGGTCGCGGACGACCCCGAACGCGAAATCCCGTTCCAGCGGGCCGCCCCGGGCCGTGAGCACGGTGGCCGTGCCGTCCCGGTCGCGGGCCGCGCTGAGCAGGCGCGTCTTGCCGATCCCGGGCGGGCCCTCGATCCAGACCAGACCGCCGTGGCCGCCCGCGGCCGACGCGACGACCTCCGCGAGCACCCCGAGCTCGTGCTCACGCTCGAGCAGCGCCGCGTCGTGCGCAGCCGTGCCCGTCGTCGCCAGCCCCATGACGACACTCCGTGTCTCATCGCCCCCGGTCGGACCACCGTAGGAGGGGCGACATGCCTCACGCCATCACGAGATGTGACTACATCCGCAGTTCTCGGGGTGGCGCCCCGACGCCGAGAGCCCGGATCGGGGCTGTCCTGGCCCGGACCTCGTGATCCGGAGGACCCGATGACCGCTCTGTCCGACGACCGTGTCGTCCGCAGCCCCCGACCCGCCGTGGTCGTGGCCGACGTGACCGTCCCCGAGTACCTGCTCGACCACGACGCCGCCCGCCCGGACGCCCCGGCCGTCGTCGACGGGCCGACAGGCCGCGTCGTGACCTACCGCGAGCTGCGCCGGGACGTGCAGCGGTTCGCCGCCGGGATGAGGGCCGGGGGCCTCGCGCCGGGTGACGTCGTCGCCGTCGTGGCCCCCAACGGCCCGGAGTGGCTCGTCTCCTGCTTCGGCACCATGACCGCGGGCGGGGTGGTGTCCGGCATCAACCCGCTCTACACGTCCGACGAGATCGCCGCCCAGCTGCGCGACGGCCGGGCGCGGTCCGTGGTGACGGTGCCGATGTTCCTGCCGTTGGTGCGGGCCGCGGTGTCCCAGCAGGCCCGTGACGTGGGGATCATCGTGATCGGCGATCCCGACGGCGAGATCGCCTACGGCAACGTCCTGGACGCCGGCACCGACGTGGTGGTGCCGCGCGGGCTCGTCGACCCCGGCACCGACCTCGCGCTGCTGCCCTACTCGTCGGGCACCACCGGGCTGGCGAAGGGCGTGATGCTCACCCACCGCGCGATCGTCACGCACACCGCGCAGGCCCAGGAGCTCATGGGCCTCACGCCCGACGACCGCTCGATGGCCGTGGCCCCGTTCTTCCACGCCGTCGGCCTCGCGGTGGTCGCGGCGGTGACGCTGCGGGCCGGCGGCGCGGTCGTGACGCTGCCGCGGTTCGACGTCGAGGCCTACCTCGCGACGATCGCCGACCAGCGGGTCACCGTCTCGATCGTCGTGCCGCCGATCGTGCTGGCCATGGCGCGCCACCCCGCCGTCGCCCGCCACGACCTCTCGTCGCTGCGGCTGCTCGGCTGCGGGGCGGCCCCGCTCGGCGCGGAGCTGCAGCAGGAGTGCGCGCGCCGGGTCGGGTGCCCGCTGGGGCAGGGCTACGGCATGACCGAGGCGGTCGCGGCGATCGCGCTGTTCGACGCCACGGTGCCCGTCGTGCCCGGGTCGTGCGGCCGGCTGCTGCCGGGGATGGAGGCGCGCATCGTCGACCCGGAGACCGGTGCCGACCGGGACCCGGCCGAGACCGGCGAGCTGTGGGTGCGCGGACCGCAGCTCATGGCGGGCTATCTCGGCAACGCCGGGGCGAGCGCCGCCACGATCGACGACGACGGCTGGCTGCACACGGGCGACCTGGCGCGCTTCGACGCCGACGGGAACCTGTTCGTCGAGGACCGGCTCAAGGAACTGATCAAGGTCAAGGGCCTCCAGGTGGCCCCGGCGGAGCTGGAGGCGGTGCTGCGGGAGCACCCCGGGGTCGCCGACGCCGCGGTCATCCCCGTGGACGACGACCGCGCCGGGCAGCGCCCGAAGGCCGTGGTCGTGGCCGCCGACGGGGTGGAGGCCGCGGAGATCCTCGCGTACGTCGGGGCCCGGGTCGCGCCGCACAAGCGGATCACCGAGGTCGCGTTCGTCGAGGCCATCCCGGTCTCGCCGTCGGGGAAGATCCTGCGCCGGGTGCTGGTCGCCGCGCACCGCGAGGGTGCGCTCCCGGCGGGGGAGCGGGCCGGGACACCGGCCGACCCGTCCGACCCGTCCGGCCGCACGGTCGTCGCGCGATGACCGCGACCGAGCCCGACGCGCATTACGCGCTGCGGCTCTCGCCCGACGAGCTCGAGCGCTACCGCTTCATGGCGCAGCGGGCCCGCGTGCAGGAGGCGGATCTGTGGGAGCTGGCCGGGCTGCGGGCCGGGGCGCGGGTGGTCGACGTCGGCTGCGGGCCCGGGGCGATGCTGCTGGCGCTGGCCGAGTGCGTCGGACCGCACGGCGCGGTCGCCGGCGTCGACGGGGACCCCGAGGCGGTGGCGACGGCCCGCTCCGTGCTCGCCGGCGCCGGCATCCACCGCGCGGGCGTGCGGCAGGGCCGCGCCGACGCCACCGGCCTGCCCGCGGGCTCGTACGACGTGGCCGTCCTGCGCCACGTGCTCGCCCACAACGGCGGCGCCGAGCAGCGCATCGTCTCCCACCTCGCGTCGCTCGTGCGGCCCGGCGGGCACGTGTACCTGCTCGACGTCGACGCGTCCGCCGCGGGCATCGACCCCTCGAGCCCCGACATCGAGGACATGACGGAGCGCTACGCGCGCTGGCACGCCGAGCGCGGCAACGACGTGCGGGTCGGCCGGCGCCTCGCGACGCTCGCCCGGTCGGCGGGGCTCGAGGTCGACGCCTTCCGCGGCTGGTTCGACATCCAGCCGCTGCCCGTCGGGGTGCGTGGTCCGGCGTGGGCGGCGCGGGACGCGATGGTCGCCTCGGGGATCGCGGACGCGGGCGACGTCGCCCGCTGGGGCGCCGCGGCCGCGGCCATGGACGACCGGTCCGAGCGCCCCGAGATCATGATCGCTGTGTTCGCGGCGGTCGCGCACCGGCCCGCGTCGTGAGCGACGACGTGACCCGGCGGGCGGCGATCGAGCGCTACGTGCAGCTCAGCGGCCGGGATCCCGACCTCGCCCACGAGATCTTCGCCGCGGACGCGATGCTGGAGTTCCCGCAGTCCGGCGAGCGGTTCACGGGCCGGCGGACGTTCCTCGGGTGGCGGCGGCGCTACCCGGCCGACGTGACGTTCGACCTGCGCCGGATCGTCGGGTCCGGGGACGTGTGGGTCGCCGAGGCCCTGGTCCGCTACGACGGCGGCGACCCGCACCACGGCGTGAGCATCCTCGAGTTCCGTGACGGCCGGGTCGTGCGCGAGACGATCTACGGCGGACCGCCCTGGGACGCGCCGGACTGGCGGGCGCCCTATCGCGACGGGAGTGCCACATGAGCGCATCGACCTACCTGCTGGACAACGCAGCGAGCGAGGCCGCGGCGCGCTTCGCGGCGCTCTCGGCGCTCTACGACCCGGTCACCGCCCGCCACGTGGAAGCCCTCGGGCTGCCCCCGGGCGGCGCGTGCTGGGAGGTCGGCGCCGGGGGTCCCTCGGTGCCGGCGATGCTCGCAAGGCTCGTCGGACCACGGGGCCGGGTCCTCGCGACCGACCTCGACGTCGGGTGGATCGACGACGTCCCGCCGGGGGTCGAGGTGCGTGTCCACGACGTCGCGGCCGACGACCCGCCGGGCAAGGAGTTCGACCTCGTGCACGCCCGGCTGGTGCTCACGCATGTGCCCGAGCGCGACGAGGCGCTGCGGCGGATGATCGGGGCGCTGCGGCCCGGCGGGTGGGTCCTCGTCGAGGACTACGACGTCGAGAGCCAGCCGGTCCCGTGCCTCGAGGCCGAGGAGCGCGGCGACGTCGACGGCCAGCGCGCCAACCGCCTCCGGGCGGGCTTCATCGACCTGCTCGCCCGGCGCGGCGTCCACCTGCGCTACGGGCGCGCGCTGCCCCGCGTGATGGGCGAGGCGGGTCTCGTCGACGTGGGAGCGGACGCGACCTTCCCCCTCGCGGACCCCGCCGTCGCCCGGCTCGAGGCCGCCAACGTGCACCAGGTCGGCGCGGGGCTCGTCGCCACCGGGTGGGCGACCGAGGACGACCTCGCGGCCCACCTCGACGCGCTCGGCTCCGGGCGCCTCCACATGTCCAACCCGCCGCTCGTCTCGGCCTGGGGCCGCAAGCCCTGACCCCACGGTGCGGTCGTCCCGGCTACGGCCGGGACGACCGTTCACGGACGGCCGCCCGACCCAGGCGGACGGCGTAGACGACGGCGCTGGCGAGGAAGAGCGCGGCGGTGAGCAGCAGCCAGCGGGAGACGTAGTCGACGGTCGGGGGGAGGCCGGCGGCGAAGAACAGGACGGGAGCGCCGTTGCCGGAGATCGTCGGCAACCAGATCAGCCCGACGAGCGCCGCGCCGATCGCGGGCAGGCGGACGTGGTTGGTCGCGGGCACCAGCACCGCCCGGGACGAGACGCGCCGGCGCACCCACCGCGTCAGCACCAGGGATCGGTCGGCGAGGGCGTAGAGCGGGTAGAGCACGAGGTCGTGGCCGATCACGGCGGCGGCGAACCAGATGAGGATCGTGACCGCGCTCGGGTCCGGCACGAGCGCGAGCACCGCGGCCCCGGCCAGCGCGAAGCAGCCGAGCAGCGCGAGCAGGTGCAGCGGGTGCTCGCCGTAGAAGCGTCGGAAGCGGCCCATCACGCGCTCCGGAAGTCGATCGCGCCGACCCACTTGGTGTTGTGCACGCCCGGGAGCGCCGGGACGATCACGCGCGCCGGGAAGCCGTGGTCGAGCGAGAGGTCGGCCATCGCACCCGCGTCCTCGCCCACGCGCAGGGCGAGCAGCGCGTCGGGGTCGAGCACCTGGTTGCCCTGCAGCGTCACGCGGGCGAACGGCCCGGCCCGCTCCAGGGACTGGACGAACGCGGTGGCGGGCGCCGGGACACCGGCCAGGGCGGCGAGGTCGCGCAGCCGCACGCCGGTCCACGTCCGCGTCACCGACCAGCCCTCGACGCACGCGATCGGCAGCGTCGCGGTGTGCTGGGGCAGCGCGCCCAGCGCCGCCCGGTCCAGCCGAACCTCGCCGGCCGGGCCCCCGCGCAGCGCCAGCGCGTAGCCGTCGCCGATCCCGGGCCCGACGCCCGCGGCGAACGCGGTGCGGTTGACCTGGAAGTCGCTGGGCCCGGTGCCGTACGACCGCCCGCGCGGCGAGAGGAAGGCCAGCGGGCGGAGCGCGTCGACGGTGGTCCCGATGGTCAGCACCCCGACGAGCGCGCTGCCGCCGGCGACCGCGCCGATCAGGGTCCGGCGGCTCATCGTCGGCGGGCTCGGCGACACCGCGACCAGGCTGTGCCCCGGCTCGTCGTCGGGCGGCTCCGGCACGGTCTCCGCGGTCGTGTCGTGCAGCCACCGACCCGGGGCCCCGGTGCGCAGCGCGCGGACCATCGTCGGCAGCTTGATCGCGACGTGGGCGAGGAAGCCCGCGATGAACACCCACGCGCCCCAGTAGTGCGCGGTGTAGAAGTCGAAGCCGAACGAGTAGTCGTACTGGATGTTCATGATGCCGGTGACCAGCTCGAACAGGATTCCGCCGACCAGCGCCAGCAGCGAGATCCGCTCGAGCAGCTGCGCGAGGCTGCGCACCGGCGGCCAGGCGAACAGCTTGGGCACCACCGACCAGAGCTTGGTCAGGATCACCGGGACGAGCACCAGGCCGAGCCCGACGTGCAGGCCCTGCGTGAGGCGGTAGAGCCACGACGGCGAGGTCGGCCAGTCGAAGGGCGGCAGGCGCAGGTACCCGACGTCGCCGGGGATCGCCTGGCCGAACTGCGGCCCGTAGGCGATGTAGGACAGCAGGCCCGTGAGGATCACGACGGGCAGGCCGACGAGCAGCACCAGCCCGAGCACCGAGGTCAGCCAGCGACCGCGCAAGGGGCTGCGCCAGGTGCGGGGGTCGGCGGGCGGCGGGACCGGGATCCGGCCCAGGGCCCGGAAGAGGGGCGCCGGGAAGCCGTAGTGCCGGTTCCCGGACCCGTCTGCGGCGTCCCCCTCCGCGTCCGTGCCCGTGCCGGGTCCGGGCCGGTCGGTGGGCTCCACGGCGGTCATGGCGCGACCCTAGCGCAGACTGTACCTATCGGTACAATCGACGTCGTGACGAGGAGGGTGAACGGGTGACGGCGGAGGACGCGCGTCCGGGCACGCCGCCGACGGCGCGCGGCCGCCGGACGCGCGACGCGATCGTCGACGCGGCCGCCGACCTGATGCACGAGCGCGGGATCGCCGCGACCGGTGTCGGGGACGTCCTCGCCGCCAGCGGCACCGGGAAGTCGCAGCTCTACCACTACTTCGGCGGCAAGTCCGACCTCGTTCTCGCCGTCATCGACCGCCAGCTCGAGCGGGTGCTCGCCGCCCAGCCGGCGCTCGACGGCGACGACGTCCGGGCGTGGGCCCGGTCGTTGTTCGAGCTGCACCGCGACGGGGGTGGGCCCTTCGCCTGCCCGCTCGGGGTGTTCAGCGGACAGGTCGACGCCGAGCCGCGGTGGCGCGAGCACCAGGCGGCGGCCTTCGCGCGGTGGCAGGACCGCATCGCCGCGCTGCTCGCCGCCGGGCAGCGCGACGGCACCGTCGACGCGACCCGTGACGCCGGCGACATGGCCGTAGCGGTGCTCGCCGCCGTCCAGGGCGGGCTCATGCTCGCCCGGCTCCACCGCGATCTCCACGTGCTGTGCCTCGCTCTCGGTGCCGCCGTCGACCACGTCCGCCCGCCCTGAGGCGCCGGCGGCGTCACGTGGGCGTCCGCCGGAGAACGGGTACCGGTTCGAGGAGAAGCACGCCGACCAAGCGAAGGAGCCCCCGGGTGGCGGACAACATCTACCGGAAGACCGAGGTCGTCGGGACCTCCAGCGAGAGCGTCGACGAGGCCATCCGCGGCGCCGTGCGCCGGGCCTCGGAGAGCCTGCGCCAGGTCAGCTGGTTCGAGGTCTCCGAGATCCGCGGGCACGTGGAGAACGGTGAGGTCGGGCACTTCCAGGTGACCCTGAACATCGGCTTCGCCCTCGAGGACACCAAGCCCTGACCGAAGCCCTGACCGCGCGCGGCGTGGTCAGCGAAGTGCCGTTACGGACACTCAGCGTCCGTGACGGCACTTCGCTGACACCGCCCGCCACGAAGTCGTTAGGTAAGCTCACGAGAGTGGCGTGCGACGGTGGACCCCGGTGAGCGAGGTCGACACCGCCCCCACCCAGCGGCACCCCGAGGACGACGACCGCCCTGGCGGCATGTTCGCCGCCCTGCGGGTCCGCAACTACCGCCTCTTCGCGTCCGGCCAGGTCGTCTCGCTGGTCGGGACGTGGATGCAGCGCGTCGCCCAGGACTGGCTGGTCCTCGAGCTCTCCGGCGGCAGCCCGATCGCCCTCGGCGTCGCCGCGGCGCTGCAGTTCGGCCCGACGCTGCTGCTCTCGCTGTGGGGCGGCGCGATCGCCGACCGCTACGACAAGCGCCGCCTGCTCATGGCGCTGCAGGTCGCCATGGGCGTCTGCGCCCTCGTGCTCGGGCTGCTCGACGTCTCCGGCGCCGTCACGCTCACGCAGGTCTACGTCCTGTGCGTGCTGCTGGGTGTCTTCTCCGCCCTCGACGGGCCGGTGCGGCAGTCGTTCGCGGGCGAGATGGTGGGCTCGGGCGCGCTGGCCAACGCCGTCGCCCTGAACTCGATGACGTTCAACACCGCGCGCGTCCTCGGACCTGCCGTCGCGGGCCTCGTGATCGCCGTTGTCGGCACCGGCTGGGTCTTCCTGCTCAACGCGATCACGTTCGCGGCGGTGCTGACCGGCCTCGCGATGATGCGGCCGGCCGACATGTTCGCCTACGCGCGGGCGCCCCGGGAGCGCGGCGCGGTCCGGGCCGGGCTGCGCGAGGTGCGTCGGCACCCCGACGTGGTGCTCCTGCTGGTGCTGACCTTCTTCGTCTCGACGCTCGGCATCAACTTCTTCGTGACGCTGGCCCTCATGGCCCGCAACGTCTTCGGGCGCGGCGCGGAGTCCTACGGCCTGCTGACCTCGTCGCTCGCCGTCGGCTGCCTGATCGGGGCCTTCACCGCGGCGCGCCGGGTCGGACGGCCGCGCCTGCGGACGGTCGTGGTCGCCGGCGTCGTCTTCGGCCTCTGCGAGGTCACGGCCGGGCTCATGCCCACCTACGCGCTGGTCGCCCTCCTGCTCGTGCCGACCGGCGCCGCCCAGCTGCTGTTCACCAGCGCGGCCAACGCCGCGGTGCAGCTCGGGGTCGACGAGTCGGTCCGCGGGCGCGTCATGGGTCTGTGGATGCTCGTGATGCTCGGCGGCACGCCCCTGGGCGGACCCGCGCTGGGCTGGCTCGCCGAGGAGCTCGGCGGCCGCGCGCCTCTCTGGCTCGGCGGCGCGCTCTCGGCCCTGGCCGCGGTGGTGGCGGGGCTCTGGGCGGTGCGCTCCCGCGCTCGTGAGCAGTTGGGCGCGCTATAGCGCGCCCAACTGCTCACATGCGATCAGGCACCGCGCCGCCACCCCTGCGGCGGCACGCCGTGCTCCCGGCGGAACCGGCGCACGAAGTAGCCCGGGTCCCGGTACCCGACGCGGCCCGCGACGGCGGCGACGGTGAGGTCCGTGGTCACCAGCAGGCGTCGCGCCTCGCGCATCCGTCGCTCGGTGAGCCACTGCCCGACGGTCCGGCCGGTCTCCCGGCCGACGAGCGTGGTGAGGTGCCCGGGCGTCAGCCCGACCTCCCGCGCCACGTCCTGCGGGGTGATCGGCTCGGCGAACCGCCGCTCGACGACGTCGAACACCGCGGCGAGCACCGGGCGGTCGGCCAGCGCGCCGGGCACGTCCACCTCGAGGCGCCCCAGCCGCACGAGCAGCAGCGTCAGGTGCGCCCGCACGGCGTCCCCCGCCCCGTCGCGGCGCTCGGCGAGCTCCGTGGCGAGGGCCTCGAGCTCCGCCCGCCAGGCGGGACGCTCGTCCGCGGGCACCGTGAGCTTCTGGGCGCCGCCGTGCCCGCCCGCGAAGGGCGCGAGCAGGGGGTGTGCCCGCCACGACACGAGGGGCGCCGCGCCGGCGGGGTCCACGGCGTCGACCGGGAAGAACACCGCCCACGTCGCGCCGTCGTCGGGGACGCGGGCGTCCGGTGGGGTCACGACCGCGCCGGGGGCGATGAGGAGCACGTCGCCCGGACCGAGGTCGAACGCCCGGTCGTCCACGCGCATCGGACCGTGGCCGCGCTCGACGTGGAGCAGCACGAGGAAGTCGTGGGCGTGCGTCCCCCTCGCCGCCGGGCCGTGGTGGGACTGCGGCCCGGTCCACCGCTCCACCGTCACCGGCGGCGTCCCGGGCGAGCGCGGGAACCCGATCAGGGGGACGCGCGCGGCGGCATCCACGTTCCGTCCCATCACGACCGTGGATCGTCCCTTGTGGCCTGGTCGGCGCACCAGCACCGTGGAGTGGTCCACCGATGTTCGTCCCAGGAGGTCCGCGCCGTGACCGAGTCCCCGTCCACCGAGCGTCCGTTCCTGCCGGCGGTCGGCAACGGCATGCCGGTGGCCTTCTACGACACGTTCACCCGCCTCCTCGGCGCCCGGCCGGTGCACTGGCAGCTGGTGGCCCAGGCCGGGCTCGCGCCCGGGCAGACCGTGCTGGAGATCGGCGTCGGCACCGGGGAGGTCCTCCTGCTCGCCGCGCGCGTCGCGCCCGGCGCCACGTTCGTGGGCCTCGATCCCGACCCGGCCGTGCTCGAGCTCGCCGCCCGCAAGGCCGCCCGGCAGGGTGCCACGCTGCACCTCGAGCGCGGGTACGCCGACCGGCTGCCGCAGCCCGACGGCTCGGTGGACCGGGTGCTGTCGTCGTTCATGTTCCACCACCTGCCGCCGGACCAGCAGCGCGCGATGCTCGCCGAGGTCCACCGCGTCCTCGCACCCGGCGGGAGCCTGCACCTCTCCGACCCCGACGCCTCCGAGCCCGGCGTGGTCGGGCTGTTCGCCCGCCACGCGCCCGGCCACGACCACGCCCACGACCACGACCACGGCCACGACCACGGGCACGACCACGGGCACGGTGCCGGGCACGGTCACGAGGCCGCGGCGTCACCGCACCTCGTCGACGCCCAGGATCTCAGGACGATGCTGGCCGAGGCCGGGTTCACGGGCATCGACGCCGTCTCCCACCGCTCCCGGCGGCTGGGCCGGGTGGTGTTCCACCGCGCGGTGAAGCCCGCCTCGATGCCCTAGATGCCGGGCCAGTCGTGCACGGGCTCGTTGGCCTCCATGCCCTCGAGGTAGCCGCGCATCATCGTCATCACGGCGTTGCCCCGGTCGAGCCCGCGGGACTGGGCGTCGGCGACGGCCCGCACCTGCCAGGTGGCGCCCGTGCGCCGGCGCACGCAGCGCTGCTCGATGATCCCCAGGTAGCGGTCGATCGCGGCGCCGTCGACGCCCCAGGACGCGAGCCCCTCCTGGGCCAGCGGGAGCATGCGGCGCAGCACGAGCTCGTCGGCGCGCACGGTGCCGACGCCGGGCCAGTAGAGGGCGGCCTCGATCCCGTGGCGGGCGCCGGCGGTGAAGTTGGCCTCGGCGGCGTCGAACGACATCAGCTGCCACGGCGGCCGGTCGGACTCGGCGAGGGCCCGGATGACGCCGTAGAAGAACATCGCGTTGGCGACGGCGTCGACGGCGGTCGGCCCGGCGGGCAGCACGCGGTTCTCGAGACGCAGGTGCGCGACGCCGTCGGCGACGTCGTACACCGGGCGGTTCCAGCGCCACACCGTGCCGTTGTGCAGCCGCAGCTCCTGCAGGCTCGGGGCGCGGCCGGCGTCGAGCTCCGCGAGCGGGTCCTCGTCCTCGGCCAGGGGGAGGAGGGCGCCGAAGTAGCGGACGTTCTCCTCGAACAGGTCGTAGGCGGACTGGGCCCACCGGTCGCCGAACCACACGCGCGGGCGGACCCCCTGGTTGCGCAGCTCGACGGGGCGGGTGTCGACGGCCTGGGTGAACAGCGGCACCCGGGTCTCGGCCCAGAGCCGGCGTCCGAGCAGGAACGGCGAGTTCGCCGCGACCGCGACCTGAAGGCCCGCCACGGCCTGGGCGGCGTTCCAGTACGCCGGGAAGTGCTCGGGGGTGAGCTGGAGGTGCAGCTGCAGCGAGGTGCAGGCGGCCTCGGGGGCGATCGAGTCGACGTCGAGGACGAGGTGCTCGGCGGGCGCGCCGTCGGCCGGGCCGTGGCGCGACGCCGGCGGCTCGGTGATGTCGAGGCGGAACGGCTCGCCGCGCGCGGTGAGCATCTGCCGGTTCAGCAGGGCGTAGCGCGGGTCCTCGGTGAGCTGGTCGGACGCGAGGTGCTCGGCCGCGAGCGTGGGCAGGATGCCGATCGTCACCGCGCGCGCCCCGACCGGACGGGCGCAGTCGGCCGCCGTCGTGACGGCGTTCAGGACGTCCTGCTCGAGGTCGCGGGCGGTGGCGCCGGGCAGCAGCCGCGGCGGGAGGTTGATCTCGAGGTTCCACCGGCCGAGCTCGGAGGTCAGGACGTCGGTGGCGGAGCGGTCGAGCACGGCGTGGTTGAGCATCGCCGGGCGCATGTCCTCGTCGACCAGGGCGAGCTCGATCTCGACGCCGGTGCTCGGCTCCGCCCCGGCGAACCGGCCCTCGCTGACCATCCGCCCGAACGCCTCGAGGCAGCGGTGGATGCGATGGCGGTACCGGGCCTGGTCCGAGGCGGTGAAGAGGGTCGCGGTGAGGTGCTGGCCCATTACCCGACCGGCTCCCGTCCACGATCCGACCCGACCACCGCGCGGCGCCTCGCGGGCGACGTCACGGCACCTCCGCGAACCCCGACGAGCGGTCACGCTGACACAGCCCGCGGGGACACGCCAGCCGCGAACGCCGTCCGCCCGCGGAAAGCGTCCGTTCAGCGTAGGGCACGACGGAAGCGGACCGCTGGTCGACCAGCGGTGACCTCTCACCCACGAGATCCGCGGAGGCGTCAGCCGCTTCGTCCGAAGTCCTCCGGCGAGATGTTGTCGAGGAACGCCCGGAACCGGTCGACCTCGTCCTCGTCGTTGCTCGCGGCCCCGCCCCCGGCGGCGGCCTCCTCGGTCTCGTCGTCCTCCACCACCACGCCGGCGTCGGTGAGCACGCCCTCGGTCGCGTGGATGGGCACGTCGGCGTGCAGCGCGATGGCGATCGAGTCGCTGGGACGTGCGGAGACGCGCAGGCCGCGGTCGAACACCAGGTCGGCGTAGAAGGTGCCGCCGCGGACCTCGGTGATCTCGATGCGCTCCAGGCGCCTGCCGAGCGCGGACACGACGTCGGAGATCAGCACGTGCGTCAGCGGGCGCTCGGGCAGCCGCCCCTGCTGCTCGAGGGCGATCGCCTCGGCCTCGGCCAGCCCGATCCAGATCTGCAGGCACCGCTTGCCCTCGGTCTCCTGCAGCAGCACGACGGGGTGCCGGCTCTCGCCCGTGCCCGACGATCCGCCGCCCTGCTGCGTCGCGTCGTCCACGGCCAGCACGCCGACCACCCGCATCTCGCTCACGGCCCCAGCCTCCCACGTCCCCGGGCCCTTCCGGGGAGTTCCGTTCCGCGGTCCCTCGCCTCTGTCACGGGCGTCCGCCAGTCTCCCCGCCCGGTGCCCGATCCCGGGTGCCCCGGGGGGGGAGGCTCACACCACACCGTGGTCCCGCCCGGCTCACGGGGCGCGCCACGGGGGCTGGAACGATACGCACGTGGCGCGTGTGGTGGAGGTCGAGGACGCGGCGGACCCGCGTCTTGCCGACTTCCGCGACCTCGCCCGCGCCGACCGCCGCCCCGACCGCCCCGGTGGCCGCGGGCTCGTGCTGGCGGAGGGCACGGTGGTCGTGCGCCGGCTGCTGGCCTCGCCCTACCCGCCCCGCGCCCTGCTCGGCGTCGCCCGGCGCATCGAGGATCTGGCCGCGGATCTCTCCGGCGCGGACGTGCCCGCATACGTCACGGATGCGGACACGATGGCGCACGTCGTGGGATTCCACCTCAACCGGGGGGTGCTCGCCAGCGCGGACCGCGCCCCGGCGCCCGACCTGCCCGACCTGCTCGCCGGCGCCCGCCGCGTCGCGCTGCTCGAGGGCGTGAACGACCACGAGAACCTGGGCGCCCTGTTCCGCAACGCCGCCGCCCTCGGCGTCGACGCGGTGCTGGTCGGCCCGGGGTGCGCCGACCCGCTCTACCGTCGCAGCGTGCGCGTCTCCATGGGCCACGTGCTGCGGGTGCCGTTCGCGACCTGCGGGCTCGACGACGCCGTGGCCGCGCTGCGGGACGCCGGCTTCACCCTCGCCGCCCTCACCCCGGCCGGCGACGACGGAGCGCTCGCGGCTGCGGCGGACGCGGAGCGGCTGGCGCTCGTACTCGGCGCGGAGGGTCCCGGCCTCTCCGCCGAGGCCCTCGCCGCGGCGGACGTCCGGGTGCGCATCCCGATGGCCGGCGACGTCGACTCGCTCAACGTCGCCACGGCGGCCGCGGTGGCCTTCCACGCGACCGGCGGGGGTGCGCGGTGAAGGTCGTCGAGCTGCGGGCCGAGCAGGGACGGGCGATCGTCGCCGGGGTGCCGCTGGGCGGGGGGACCGACGGCCGCACGTGGGGGCTGCCGCCCGATCTGGTCGAGGCGCTGCAGGAGTGGGCGCGGATCGCGGCCTCCACCCCGGTCGGCGCGGGCGGCCCGGACCCCGCGACCGACGCGGTCAGCCGCCGCGGCCGCCGGCTCGCGGCGCGGCTCTCGGTGGAGCTCGCCGCGCCCGTCGACTACCAGGACCCCGTCACGGGGTTCCGCGTGGCCCTGCGCGCCGTGACCCGGACCCCGCACCCGCCGCCGATGCCCGTGCTGCCCGCCCGCAACGGCGAGGCGGGCACCGGCGACACGCCTGCCGTCGCCGTCGACGGCACCCCCCTGACCCCGGACGCGGTCGCCGCCGAGCCGACCCCGTGGGGGGTGGGCCTCCTGCTCACCGCGCTCGTGGCCGGCGTCGTCCTGCTGGCGAACCTCGCCCTCGCCGCCCCGCTGATCATCGGGCTCGGCGTGATCGGGCTCCTCGTGGACGCCGCGGTGGTCGCGGGGCTCGTGCCGGCGCTGTGGCTCAACCGCCGCGTGCCGACCTGGCGCTGGGCGGTCTACGGCACCTTCGTCGGCACCGGCATCGCGCTGGTGTTCCTGGCGGTCGCCGCGTTCCGGTAGTCAGCTGCGCGGCGACCGCGTGCCCAGCAGGACGTCCTCCCAGGACGGGACGATCGGGTGCGAGCGCTTCCCGCGCCGGCTGCCCTCGGCGGGCCCGGCCGCGCCGGTGTCGGCGGCCGGCTCGGACGGTGTGTCCGGACCGGCGGGACGCTCGGTGCGCGGTGCGGGGACCGGGTCGTCCGGGGTCCCGGGCGCCGTGCCCGACGTCGGCGACGTCGGCGACGTCCCGGTGCCCCGCGGCGGGCGTGCGCCGCGCCGGGCCGAACCGCGCTCGGCCCGGCGCGTCGCCGACGGCCCCGAGCTCGCGTGGCCCGAGGCATGTCCGGAGGTGTGGGGGGATCCCGGGGCACGGCGTGCCGGGGCGGTGTCGCCGGAGACGGCCAGGGCGGGCGTCTCCTCGAGGGTCTCGGGGTGTTCGTCCGCCGCCGGTTCCGCGGCGGGGGGCTCGGGGGTGACCGTGGGCGCCGGCGCGTCGACACGACGCGGCCCGCCGACGGGGTCCTGCCCGAGCAGCTCGCGGGCGGGGTCGTCGCGCGGGTCGACGACGCCGCCGGAGGCGCCCGGCTTGAACCACCAGCGCGCGGTGTTGTCCGAGCGGCCGGCCTGCCAGGACAGCGTCACGACCCAGCGGGAGTCGTCGCCCTTGTGGGCGTCCCAGCGGGCGTCGTCGAGGTCCTGCCCCCGGGCGGCGAACGTGGCGGACACGATCTCGCCGAGCGTGCGCCCGTCGGTGCGCGTCGGGTCGGTGGGCAGCACCGGGTGGGCCCGACGGGCGATCTCGGCGACGCGGGCCCGCTCGAGGAGCACGGGGTAGGCGAACCGCTCGACGTGCGCGGTGCTGACACCGGCGGCCTCGGCGACCTCGTCGACCGACTCGCCGGCCCGCACCCGCGCCTGGATGTCCCGGGGCCGCAGGGGGCTGGAGACCTCGATCTCCATCTGCCCGAGCCTGCGGACGTCGCCGCGGGCGGCCGCCCGCAACCGCTCGTCACCGGACACGGCGAAGCGCTCGTGGCGGATCGGGTCCTCGAGGATCACCGTCTCGTGGTCGTCACCCAGGCCGACGACGCGCAGCTGACGCATCAGGCCTCCCCGTCGGCTCGCGGCCCTCGTCCCGCATGTCAGGTGGGACTCGGTGCTCGCCGACCGACGCTAGGTCACGGATCTCCTCGGACGAGGGAGGCGCGCCGCCCGTGTCCGCCGTCTCGGTAGGCGGTGGACACGGGCGAGGCGCACCTCGGCCCTGGGATCTAGCCCGTTCGGAGCAGCGAGCTCACGACTGGCGCTCGACGACCCAGTCGATGCAGCGGGTCAGCGCGGTGACGTCGTCCGGCTCGATGGCCGGGAACATCCCGACGCGCAGCTGGTTGCGCCCGAGCTTGCGGTAGGGCTCGGTGTCGACGACGCCGTTGGCGCGCAGCGTCGCGGCGATGGCGGCGGCGTCGACGTCGTCGGTGAAGTCGATCGTGCCCACCACCTGCGAGCGGTGCTGCGGGTCGGCGACGAACGGGGTGGCGAACGCCGAGGACTCCGCCCAGTCGTAGAGCCGGCTCGAGGAGTCCTTCGTGCGCCCGGTCGCCCAGTCCAGGCCGCCGCCGGCGTTCATCCACTCGATCTGGTCGGCGAGCAGCAGCAGCGTCGCCACCGCCGGGGTGTTGTAGGTCTGGTCCTTGCGGGAGTTGTCGAGCGCCGTGGACAGCGAGAGGAACTCGGGGATCCAGCGCCCGCCCGGCTTGTCGGTCTCGATCTGCTCGACGCGCTCGAGGGCGGCCGGGGACATGATCGCGATCCAGAGCCCGCCGTCGGCGGCGAAGCACTTCTGCGGCGCGAAGTAGTAGACGTCGGACTCGCTGATCTGCACCGGCAGCCCGCCCGCGCCGGAGGTCGCGTCGATCGCGACGAGCGCGTCGCCCGAGCCGCTGGGCCGGGTCACCGGGACCGCGACGCCGGTCGAGGTCTCGTTGTGCGCCCAGCCGATGAGGTCGGCGCTCGGGTCGGAGGTCGGCTCCGGGGCGCTGCCCGGGTCGGCGGAGACGACGATCGGGTCGGCGAGGAACGGCGCGCCCGTGGTCACCGAGGCGAACTTCGAGGAGAACTCGCCGAAGGTGAGGTGGAGGCTGCGCTCGCGCACCAGCCCGGACGCGGCGGCGTCCCAGAAGGCGGTGGTGCCGCCGACGCCGAGCACGACCTCGTAGCCCTCGGGCAGCGAGAACAGGTCCCGCAGCCCCGCCCGGACCCGCCCGACGATCGACTTGACCGGCTTCTGGCGGTGCGACGTGCCCATGACGTCGCCGGCCTCGGCGAGACGGGCGAGCTGCTCGGGGCGCACCTTCGACGGTCCGCACCCGAACCGCCCGTCACTGGGCAGGAGCTCGGCGGGGATCTGCAGCGTGTCGGTCGACGTGGTCACCGGGGCATCCTCCCAGCGACCGTGTCCTCGTGCTGTCGTGTGGGCCACTGCGCGGGGGAACCCTGGGTCCGTGATCAGGGGCACCTCATCGACGTCCGACGGCACGGCACGGTGGACGACGCACTCCTGATCTCCACGGGGTCGCCGCGACCTCAGGCCGAGCGCGCCACCGTGTCGACGGGCCGGGGCGCCGGGCCGATGTACTGCGCCGAGGGCCGCACGAGGCGCCCGGTGCGGCGCTGCTCGAGCACGTGGGCGGCCCAGCCCGCGGTGCGGGCGCACGTGAACATCGCCGGCATCATCGCGGCCGGGACGCCGGCGAGGTCGAGCATCACGGCCGCCCAGAACTCGACGTTCGTCTCGATCGCGCGGTCGGGGCGCCGCTCGCGCAGCGCGGTCAGCGCCGCGGTCTCGAGCGCGGCGGCGGCCTCGTAGCGGGGCGCTCCGAGGTCGCGCGCCACACGACGCAGCACGCGCGCCCGCGGATCCTCGGCGCGGTACACGCGGTGGCCGAAGCCCATGAGGCGCTCGGAGCGGTCGAGGATGCCGCGCACGACCGCGTCGGCGTCGCCGGTGCGCTCGACCTCCGCGATCATCGGGAGCACCCGGGCCGGCGCGCCGCCGTGCAGCGGCCCCGACATCGCGCCGACGGCGGCGGACAGCGACGCGGCGGCGTCGGCACCCGTCGACGCGACGACGCGAGCGGTGAACGTCGAGGCGTTGAGCCCGTGCTCGGCCGCCGAGACCCAGTACGCGTCCAGCGCCCGCACGTGGGTCGGGTCGGCCTCGCCGCGCCAGCGGACGAGGAACCGCGCGACCGGGTCGTCGATCGCGTCCACCGCCGAGGTGGGCACCGCCGCCACCTCCGACCCCCGCGCCGACCGCGCCACGAGCGCGAGCGCCGCCGCCGCGCTGCGCGCGAGGTCGTCGCGGGCGCGCTCGGGTGTCGCGTCGAGCAGCGGCGGCAGCGACCACCGGGCACCGAGCAGGGCGAGCCCGGCCTGGGCGTCGACCCGCACGTCGCCGCTGAACGGCGGCTCGAGGTCCGGCTCCTCCCGGGGCAGCGGACGGCCGAGGTCGCCGTCGACGAGCAGCCCGAACACCTCGCCGAACCCCACGTGGCCGACGAGGTCGGTGATGTCGACGCCGCGGTAGCGCAGCGCCCCGCCGTCGCGGTCGGGCTCGGCGATCTCGGTGCGGAACGCGACGACGCCTTCCAGACCGGGCGAGAACCCGGGGGGCGGCGGAGGAACGGCGGCGATGCTCACGGGGGACCTCCTCGTCGCGACGCGGGGTCCCGGTCGGGCCCCGCTGCCCGGACGGGCCTGCGTCCCGCCGGGGTGAGGCGGGATCCGGGGCCCACCATCAACGTGCTCCGCGGACCGCCCGCGGACAACGCGCGGGTCTGTGTCGCTGCTCACGCCCAGGTCGGGACCTGTCGGGGGACGCCGGGGATGCCTACGGTGCGGCGGGAAAACGGACAGGAGAGAGGAGGCCGGGTGACGACGGAACTGCCGGCGATGCGCGAGGACTACCGGTCGGCGACCCTCGACGCCGCCGACCTCGCCCCCACCTGGCACGAGCAGCTGCTCGCGTGGATCGGCGCCGCCCGGGAGGCGGGCCTGCCTGACGCCAACGCGATGGTGCTGGCCACCGGCGACGAGGAGCACCGGCTGACCACCCGCACGGTGCTCGCGAAGGACGTCGACGGGCGCGGGGTCACGTTCTTCACCAACTACACGTCGGAGAAGAGCCACCAGATCGACCAGACCCGCCAGGTGTCCGCGACCTTTCCGTGGATCGCCCTGCAGCGACAGGCGACCGTGATCGGCACCGTCGAGCGCCTCTCCCGCGAGGACACCGCGGCCTACTGGCGCACCCGTCCGCGCGGGTCGCAGCTCGGGGCCTGGGCGTCGCCGCAGTCGACGGTGGTGCGGGACCGCGCGGCCCTCGACGACCTGCTCGCCTCCGTCACCGAACGCTTCTCCGGCGACGACGAGATCCCCCCGCCCCCGCACTGGGGCGGCTGGCTGATCCGGCCCACCCACGTCGAGTTCTGGCAGGGCCGCACCCACCGGATGCACGACCGGATGCGCTTCCGCCGCACCGATCGGGGATGGGTGGTCGAGCGCCTGGCGCCGTGAGGGCGCAGGATCGGGCTCCGTGGCCAGAGGACTATCGGGGCTCTTCGCCGATACCACACCGCTGCGCACGCCCGCGTTCCGGCGGCTCTGGATCGCCGCGATCGTCACGGTGGTCGGCGCACAGCTCACGGTCGTCGCCGTCCCGACGCAGCTCTACCAGCTGACCGGGTCGTCGGCGTGGGTCGGACTCACCGGCCTGTTCGGCCTCGTCCCGTTGATCGTCTTCGGGCTCTGGGGCGGGGCGATCGCCGACGCGGTCGACCGCCGCGTGCTGCTCGTGGTGACCGGCGCGGGGATCGCGGTGACGTCGCTGCTGCTCGGCCTGGCCGCGATCACCGGGCTCGGTGGGCCGTGGGAGGTCCTGACCCTCTTCGCGATCCAGACCGCGTTCCTCGCGATCAACCAGCCGACGCGCTCGGCGGTGCTGCCCCGGATCCTGCCCAACGACGAACTGCCCGCGGCGAACACGCTGCTGTTCACCGTCACCCAGCTCGGCGCCATCGCCGGCCCGTTGGTGGCCGGCGTCGCGCTGACGTTCACCTCGGTCGGCACCCTCTACCTCGTCGACACGGTCTGCCTCGTCGCGTCGATCTGGGCGGCGTTCATGCTCCCGCGCCTGCCCGTCGGCGACGGCCCCGGCGGGCTGCGCGGCGCGGTGGCGGCGGTGCGCCGCAGCGCCGGGTTCGCCGACGTGCTCGCCGGCTTCCGCTACATCGCCACGAGCCAGGTCCTGCTGGTCTCGTTCCTCGTCGACATCGTCGCGATGGCCGTCGGCATGCCGCGCGCGGTGTTCCCCGAGGAGGCCGTGACGGTCTTCGGCGACCCGCCGGGCGGTGGCACCGCGCTCGGCTGGCTGTTCGCCTCGATCGCGATCGGGGCGACGCTCGGCGGCCTGTTCTCCGGGCGGCTGCACGGCATCCGGCGCCAGGGCGTGGCGGTGACGGTCGCCGTCTGCGTCTGGGGCGTCGGCGTCGCGCTGTCGGGCCTGACCTCGATGCTCTGGCTCGCGGTCACGTGCCTCGCGGCGGCCGGCGCCGCCGACCTCGTCAGCGCCGTGTTCCGGCAGACGATGCTGCAGGTGGTCGCGACCGACCGGATGCGCGGGCGCATGCAGGGCGTGTTCACCGTCGTGGTCGCCGGCGGGCCCCGTCTCGGCGACCTGTGGCACGGGCCGGTGGCCGACGCCACGAGCCCCGGCACCGCCACGGTCATCGGCGGCGTCGGCGTGGTCGTGCTGACGATCGTCGTGGTCGCGATCTTCCCCGTGTTCTGGCGCTACCGGGCACCCCTGCGGGAGGACGCCCCGACGGACGCGGCGCCCCCCGACGCGTCCCCCGACGACGCATCGGGGGACGCCGCCTCCGCGGACCCGCCCGGGCGCTCCCGGGAGGACTGAGACGCCCCCGGCGGCGCCGCGTGCGGGAAGCCGAGCCCGTGCTGCGGCACCTCGGGCGACGCGGAGTCGAGCGGGACCGAGGGCGATCGTACGAGCCCGAGCTGGGCGGTCTGGCGCGGTAGCAGGGCGTCGAGCAGCCAGTCCACGGCCGTGCGCACGCGGTTCCCGGGCATCGCCATGAGGTGGTACCCCCGGGCGACGACGTGGGCGGGCTTGCCCGTCAGGCGCACGCCCAGTGGGTTGGCGGCGGCGTCGAACCCCCCGAGGTCGACGACGAAGCCGAGGTCGCGGTGCTTGTACTTGCGCACGCGTCCCCGCCCGAGCGAGGCGGCGACGTTGCGCCCGGCGAGGCGACCCTGGCGCTCGGCGTGCTGGGCGGTCATCGCGGTGTACTGGCCGGGACGCGCCCGGTCGGGCACCGCGGCGGCGTCACCGCACGCGAAGACGTGCGGGTGGCCGGAGACGCGCAGCTCGGTGTCGGTGACCATCCGGCCCTGCTCGACCTCCACCCCGAGGTCGTCGATCAACGGGTCCGGGCGCACGCCGACGCACCACAGCAGCGTCCGGGTCGGGATGTGCTCGCCCGACGACGACAGCCGCACCCCGTCGCCGGTGGCCTCCTCGACCTCCTCGTGCGTGCGCACGTCGACCCCGCGATCGCGCAGGACACGGTCGGCGGTGCGGCTGAGGTGCCCGGCGAGCCCGGCGAGGATCTCCCCGCGGCTGACGAGCACCCAGCGCGGGACCTCGGACAGCCCGCGGCTGCGCGCGAGCTCCTGCGTGAACAGGAAGCCCTGGGCGGTGACCTCGGTGCCGGTGTAGCCGCCGCCCACCACCACGGTGGTCAGCCGCGCCGCCCGCTCGTCGGGGTCGTCGCACACGGCGGCGAGCTCGACCTGGCGGATGAGGTGGTCGCGCAGGTAGAGCGCCTCGGGGACGCCGCGGAAACCCTGGGCGTACTCGGTGACCCCGGGCACCGGCAGCACCTTGTGCACGCTGCCGGCCGCGATCACGAGGCGGTCCCAGGAGGTCGCGTGGTGGACGCCCTCGGGGTCGAGCCACCCGATCCGCTGGTCGTCGAGGTCGAGCTCGTCGACCTCCCCGGGGGCGTGCCGCACGCACGGCGGCAGAGCGGCGGCGAGCGCTACGGAGATCCGGCGCGGCTCGAGGATCCCGGAGGCGACCTCCGGCAGCAGGGGCAGGTAGAGGAAGTAGTTGGTCGGGCTGACCAGGACGATGTCGACGTCGTCGCCCATGCGCTTCGCCAGGGACCGGGCCGCCTGGAAGCCGGCGAACCCCCCGCCGACGATGACGACCTTCGGCGGGCGGGCGCTCTCGCTCGTCATGTCGGTCACTGTGACCGCTGCGCCGGACGTCCCAAACCGGACGCGCGCAGACGTCAAACGATCGTCACACCCGCTAGCGTGTTCCGCCGTGCACCCGACCGGCGAGCAGATCGACCTCGTCGCCGGCCCGACGCGCGCGGTCGTCACGGGCGTGGGCGCCGGCCTGCGGGCCCTCGCGGTCGACGGGCGGGCCCGCGTCGAGGGCTTCGAGGCCGACGCGTCGCCGCCGATGGGCGCCGGCGGGGTCCTCGTGCCCTGGCCGAACCGGATCGCCGGCGCGGCCTACACCTGGCGCGGGCGCACCTACGAGCTCGAGGCCACCGAGGCCGCCCGCGGCAACGCCATCCACGGCCTGCTGCGGCGCCGCCCCTGGGACGTCGTCGACCGCGCCGAGGACCGGGTGACGCTCGCCGCCGACGTCGAGGCCTCGTGGGGCTGGCCCGGGCCGCTGCACGTCGAGACCACCTACGTCGTCGAGCCGACCGGCCTCGCGGTCGCCCACGCGCTGACCAACACCGGCACCGACGACGTGCCCGCGGGCGTCGGCACCCACCCCTACCTGCGCGCCGGCGACGCCGACCCCGCCGACTGCACGCTCGCGCTCGCCGCCGACCGGATCGTCGACACCGACGGGAGAAGGATCCCCACCGCGGTGCGCCCCGTGGCGCCCGGCGAGGACCTGCGCGGCGGCCGCCGCGTCGGCGACCTGGCCCTCGACACGTGCTTCGCCGCCGCGCCCGGTCCCGACGGCGTGCTCGGCGTGCTCACCGCACCGGACGGCCGGGCGACGGCGCTGTGGGGCGACGCGTCGATCCGCTGGGTCATGGTCTTCACCCCCGACGACCTCGCCGGGCGCGGTCGTGCGGTCGCCGTCGAACCCATGACGTGCCCGGCCGACGCCGCGAACTCCGGCACCGACCTGCGGGTCCTCGCGCCGGGGGAGACGTGGACGGTGCGGTGGGGGATCACGGCTCGGGACGCGCCGTGAGCCGCGTCGTGGTGGGCGGCGAGGCCCTCGTCGACCTCGTGCCCACGCCCGACCCCCACGAGGGCGATCCCGCCCTGCGCCCGCTGGCCCCGCGGCTCGGTGGCGGCCCGTTCAACACCGCGGTCGGGCTGGGGCGCCTCGGGGTGCCGACGACGATGCTCACGCGGCTCTCGACCGACCCGTTCGGCGACGCGCTCGTGGCCCGCCTGGAGGGCAACGGGGTCGACACGGCCCTGCTCCGGCGCGGGCCGGAGCCGACGACGCTCGCCGTCGTCACCCTCGACGCCGAGGGCGCCGCCCGCTACACGTTCCACGTCGAGGGCACCGCCGACCGTCTCGTCGAGGACCCCGGCGAGCTGCCGGACGACACCGCGGCCGTGGCGGTCGGGACCCTGTCGCTGGTGCTCGAGCCGGGCGCCTCCCGCTACGCCGCGCTCGCCGAGCGGGAGGCCGCGCGGGGCCGGCTCGTGAGCCTCGACCCGAACCTGCGGCCCGGGCTCGTCGACGACCCCGACGCCGTCGTCGCGCGCCTCGACCGCATCGCCGCCGTGGCCGGCGTGGTCAAGCTCTCCGACGAGGACGCCGAGCGCTGGGGCCGCACGGCCGCGGACGTGCTCGACGCCGGGGCGGGCGCGGTGGTGCTCACCCGCGGCGGCGAAGGGTTGACCGCGTACACCCGCGGCGGCGGCGTGGTGTCGACGCCGGCGGACTCCGTGGGCCCGCTCGTGGACACCATCGGGGCCGGCGACAGCGTGCACGCCGCGCTCCTGGGGTGGCTCGCCGACCACGACGCCCTGTCCCGCGACGCGGTCGCGCGCCTCGACGCGGACGCCTGGGCCGACGCCCTGGGCTTCGCCGCCCGCGCGGCCGCCTGGACGGTGTCACGGGCCGGCGCAGAACCCCCCTGGCGGGCGGAGCTCGACGGTCACGCGATCCACCGTTCGTAACGTGGTTGTCACACAGTGACACGCACCACCCCGCTCGACGCCGCCGCTCGTGATGCGGCGCGGACCGCGAGGGGACTACGGTTCGCGCTCGTACGACCCCGACTGCTGCGGGAGCGCGCCGCGGGGAGACCCCCCGGCGGCCGGGCCGCCCCTCCCGCCAACGAGCGCGAGAGGTACTGACGCCGATGGCCAGCGAGGACACCGAGAAGCGCACCGCCACGCTGTCGTACCCGGGCGGCGAGCACACGATGGAGATCGTGGAGGCGACCGAGGGCGCCTCCGGGGTGTCGCTCGGGAAGATGCTCGGCGAGACCGGGCTGATCACGCTCGACCCCGGCTACGTGAACACCGGCGCGTGCCGCTCGGACATCACCTACATCGACGGCGACGCCGGCATCCTGCGGTACCGCGGCTACCCGATCGAGGATCTCGCGAAGAACTCGACCTTCGTCGAGACCAGCTACCTGCTGATCTACGGCGAGCTGCCGAACAAGCAGCAGCTCGACACCTTCACCGACCAGATCCAGCGGCACACGATGCTGCATGAGGACCTGAAGAAGTTCTTCGACGGCTTCCCCGTCGACGCGCACCCGATGCCGGTGCTGTCGTCGGCAGTGTCGGCGCTGTCGACCTTCTACCAGCGCGCCCTCGACCCGTTCGACGAGCCGAACGTCGACCTCTCGAGCGTGCGCCTGCTGGCGAAGGTCCCGACGATCGCCGCGTATGCCTACAAGAACTCCATCGGGCAGCCGTTCCTGTACCCGGACAACAACCTCGGCCTCGTCGAGAACTTCCTGCGCCTGACGTTCGGCCTGCCCGCCGAGCAGTACCAGGTCGACCCCGAGGTCGCCCGCGCGCTGGACATGCTGTTCATCCTGCACGCCGACCACGAGCAGAACTGCTCGACGTCGACGGTGCGCATGGTCGGCTCGTCGCAGGCCAACCTGTTCGCGTCGATCTCGGCCGGCATCAACGCCCTGTTCGGCCCGCTGCACGGCGGCGCCAACGCCGCGGTGCTCACGATGCTCGAGGGCATCCGCGACAACGAGGGCAACGCCGACGAGTTCGTCCGCAAGGTCAAGAACAAGGAGCCGGGCGTCCGGCTCATGGGCTTCGGCCACCGCGTGTACAAGAACTACGACCCCCGCGCGGCGATCGTCCGCGACACCGCGCGCGGGATCATCGAGAAGCTCGGCGGCGGCGACGAGATGCTCGACATCGCCATGAAGCTCGAGGAGTACGCGCTCCACGACGACTACTTCGTCGAGCGCAAGCTCTACCCGAACGTCGACTTCTACACCGGCCTGATCTACCAGGCGATGGGCTTCCCGACCGAGATGTTCACGGTCCTGTTCGCCATCGGGCGCCTGCCGGGCTGGATCGCCCACTGGCGCGAGATGATCGACGACCCGGACACCCGCATCGGCCGCCCGCGCCAGGTCTACACCGGCCCGACCGAGCGCTCGTACGTCGGCCTGGACCAGCGCTAGCGAGACCCCGGTTGCAGCGAACGGCCTATCGGCGTGCTCAACCGGACTCTCGCTGCGTCTAGGCGTCGGAAGTCCCCGTTGATCACCCGGATCCCGCTCGGCTCCGGGTGGGACAGCGACGCCGTGCTCGTCGACGGCCGCCGGGTCGAGCGCACCGCGCGCCGGCCCGCGGCCGAGGTGGGGCTCGCCCGGGAGGCGCGGCTCCTGCCGTGGCTCGCCGCGCGGGTCCCGCTGCCGGTGCCTCTCGTGCGGGTCATCGCGCGAGACCCGCTCGTGGTGAGCCACGAGCTGCTGGTGGGCGAGCCGCGCCGAGGTCCTGCTCCCGCCTGCCCGACCCCGGGCGGCCGAGAGCGTCCCTGGACCGCCTGCGCGACGCCCCGGCCTCGGTGCTCGTGCACGGTGACCTGCGCGCCGAGCACGTCCTCGTCGACGGCGGCCGGATCACCGGCGTCCTCGACTGGTCCGACGCCCGCGCCGGCGACCCCGCCAAGGACCTCATCTGGCCGCTGCTCGAGACCTCGCCGGACGTTGCCGCGGCCGTGACCGCCGCCTACGGCGCGGACCTGTCGGAGCGCGCGTCGGACTGGCGCGCCGTCGCCCCGTGCTATGCCGTCGTCCACGGGCTCGACACCGGTGACGACGCGCTGGTCACCGCATCCCTGGAGCAGCTCGCGGCGTGGTGAGCCCGGCCAGGCGTAGGCGCGTGGGGCCGGGGTAGCCGTCCGTCATGAGCAGCGACGACCGCGAGGACACGGCCATCGTCTGGTTCCGCCGCGACCTCCGGGTGCACGACCAGCCGATCTTCACCGAGGCGGCGGCCCGCGCGACGAAGGCGCTCGCCGTGTTCGTGCTGGACGAGAAGCTGCTCGGACCGTCCGGGAAGGCGCGGCGGACGTTCTTGTACCGCAGCCTGCGCGACCTCGACGAGTCCCTCGGCGGGCGGCTGCTGGTCGTGCGCGGCGACCCGAGCGAGGCGATCCCGAAGCTCGCGGGTGCGGTGCAGGCCGGCAGCGTGCACGTCGCCGCCGACTACGGGCCCTACGGCCGCGAGCGCGACGAGGCCGTCGAGAAGGCCCTGTCCGACCGCGGTGTCGACCTCGTGCGCACCGGCTCGCCATACGCCGTGGCGCCGGGACGGATCACCAAGTCCGACGGCGAGCCCTACAAGGTCTACACGCCGTTCAGTCGCGCCTGGGCCCAGCACGGCTGGCGCGCCCCCGCCGGGACCGACGCCTCGACCGTCGCCTGGATGGACCCCTCGGAGAAGGACGGCGGGCCGCGGGCGGTGAAGGTCCCCGACGACGAGGCGCCGGAGGCCGAGCTGCCGACGGCGGGGGAGCGCGCGGCCCTGGACCAGTGGGCGGCGTTCGTCGACGAGCACCTCGCCGACTACGACGATCTGCGCAACCGTCCCGACCGGCCCGCGACGTCGCGGATGTCGGTGTACCTCAAGTACGGCGTCGTCCACCCGCGCACGCTGCTCGCCGATCTCGGCGGCTCGGGGAAGGGCCCGACGTCGTACCGCAACGAGCTGTGCTTCCGGGACTTCTACGCGTCGGTGCTGTGGTTCTTCCCGCGCTCGGCCCGGGAGAACTTCGACCCGAAGTTCGACCGGATCACGATGGACACCGGGAAGTCGGCGAACGAGAAGTTCCGCTCCTGGCAGGAGGGGCGCACCGGCTTCCCCGCCATCGACGCGGCGATGCGCCAGCTGCGCGGCGAGGCGTGGATGCACAACCGCATGCGCATGGCCGTCGCGTCGTTCCTGGTCAAGGACCTGCACCTGCCGTGGTGGTGGGGCGCGACGCACTTCATGGACCTGCTCGTCGACGGCGACCTCCCGTCCAACCAGCACGGCTGGCAGTGGGCCGCCGGGTCGGGCACCGACGCGGCGCCCTACTTCCGCGTCTTCAACCCCGTGACCCAGGGTGAGCGCTTCGACCCCCAGGGCGACTATGTGCGGCGCTGGGTGCCGGAGCTCACCGACGTCGAGGGCAAGAAGGTGCACCAGCCGTGGAAGCTCGACGAGCCGCCGTCGGACTACCCGGAGCCGATCGTCGACCACAAGGCGGAACGCCAGGAGGCGCTCGACCGCTTCAATGTGTTGTAGCGGTGGAGCGCCTCGGGGGCGTCACTGCCCGATGAAGCCCCGCTGCTGGAGGAACTGGGTGGCGACCTGGGCCGGGTCGGCGCCCTGGGACGAGACCTGGCCATTGAGCTGGAGCATGACGTCGTCCGTCAGCGCCGGCGAGATCTGGTTGAACACGTCGACGACGCGCGGGTTCCGGTCGACGACCTGCTTGCGGATCGTGTTCGACGCGTTGTACTTCGGGAAGAAGTTCTTGTCGTCGGTGAGCGACACGAGGTTCAGCGCCGGGATGCGGCCGTCGGTGGTGAACACCTCGCCGAACTTGCAGGGGTCGCCGTTGGCGGTCGCCTGGTAGATCGCGCCGGTGTCGAGCACGGTCAGGGCCGGCGGCGAGCTGTAGGGCACCGTCACGCCGTACGCCTTGAGCAGGTTCGGCAGGCCGTCGTTGCGGCTCGCGAACTCGGCCTCGACGCAGGTGGTGGCCTGCGGGTTGCCGCTGTTGATGAAGTTCGCCCAGTCCGTCGTCGTGCGCAGGTTGTTCTGGTCGGCGAACGCCCGCGTCGTCGCGATCGCGTACGTGTTGTTGAACGGCGTGGGGTTGGTCCACACGATCTGGTTGCGCTGCAGGTCCTGGTCGCGCACGGCCACGTACTGCTGCTGGGAGTCGGGGATCGGGGTGGTGTTCTGGAGGTTCGTGATCCACCCGGTGCCGGTGTACGACCAGCCCATGTCGATCTCGCCGGAGAGCAGCGCCTGGCGGGCCGCCGCGGAGCCGGTGATGTTGCACCGGTCGTTGACGGTGGCGCCCACCGACTGCAGGGCCGCCACGCTCATCTTGCACAGCAGGAGCTGCTCGTCGAACTCCTGGCCGCCCACGGTGTAGGTCTGGCCCTGGAGGTTGATGCCGCTCGCGGCGAGGCTGCCGCCCGAGGCCTGGGGCTGCCCGGTGCCGGACAGGCCACCACAGCCGGCGAGGACGAACGCGAGCACGACGATGATCGCGCCGGCCACCCGGCCGGTGGTACGTGTGTGCATTGCGTGATCTTTGCACCACGTTGGGGCGCTGGCGACCCCTGACGGGTCCGAGGATCTCCGGGTGGCCCGCTCAGGTCCGCGCGCGCCCCAGCGCCTCGCGCAGGCTCACCCGCGCCCCGGTCCGCAGCACCGAGTTCGCGTAGATCTTCCCGCCGAGGGCCAGGACGACGGCGGTGAAGGCGAGCGTGAGGGCGAAGGCCAGCACCACCTGGCCCACCGGTGCGACACCCAGGGCGACGCGGGCGGGCATGAACAGCGGGCTGAACGGCGGCAGCAGGGAGATGACGGTGATCGCCGTGCCGCGCGGGTCGGAGGTCAGCAGGTTGAACCCGACGACGAAGCCGAGCAGCACCGTGACCGTGATCGGCGACAGCACGCTCTGCGTGTCCTCCTGGCGGGAGACCAGCGAGCCCGCCGCCGCGAACACCGTCGCGTAGAGCGCGAAGCCCAGCAGGTACCAGACGACGACGGAGACGATCGTCGACACGAGGCCCGCCCCGGCGGTCAGCACGCCCGCGACGGCGGCGACGGCGAGCCCCGCCCCGCCGAGCACGACGAGCTGCAGCAGCCCCACCCCGCCGAGCCCGAGCACCTTCCCGAGCAGGAGCTGCCACGGTCGCACCGACGACAGGACGATCTCGACGACCCGGCTGGCCTTCTCCTCGACCACGCCCTGGGCGACCATCGCGCCGTAGGTCTGGATGGAGAAGAAGAGCAGGAACGCCCCGCCGAGGCCGAGACCCAGGCGCACCCCGGCCTGCGGGTCCGGTGGCTCGGCGGCGATGACGACCGGACCCGACTCGCCGACCGCTGCGTCGAGCGCCCCCGGGTCCACGCCCTGCCCGGTCAGGTACGCGTCCCGGGCCAGCGACGACGTGGCGTCGACCAGCGTCCGTTCCAGGTCCGCCTCGGGCTCGGACTCCACGTACACCCGCGGGCGGGTCGGCTCGCCGCTGACCAGGGCGTCGAGATCGCCCGCGCGGACCGCGGCCTCCCCGGCGGCGACGTCGGGCTGCATCACCACCGCCACCATGAGGCCCTCGGTCGGGGCCGCACGCTGGATCGGCCCCGTGAGCGCCGTCGCCGGCCCGACCACGCCGACCCGCGCGGTGTCCTCGCTCGACGCGATCGTGGCGACCACGGCGGCGTAGACACCGAGCAGGACCAGGACGGCGACGGTGCTGAGCAGGAAGGCGCGGCCCCGGACGCGCGCGACGAATTCGCGGCGCGCGATGAGGCCGACGGGCCGCAGGGAGCCGATCACGCCGCCACGCCCGCGGACCGGTCGGCCACGGTGTCCCGGTAGATCTCGGCGAGGGCCGGACGCCGGCGCCGGAACTCGTGGACCGGCCCGGTGCGCCGGGCCGCGTCCAGCACGGCCGTGATCGTCTCCTCGGACCCGTCGGCGAGCGTCAGCACCAGCCCGCTCTCGGCCGACCGGGTCGCCGCGACGCCGGGCAGTACCTCCGCCCAGCCCTCCGGGGCGTGCGGGGCGGCGACGACGAGCTCGGTGGCGGACGCCGACCGCAGGTCGTCGACGGTCCCCTCCGCGACGAGGCGCCCGGCGCGCACGATGCCGACCCGGTCGCAGAGGCGCTCGACCAGCTCGAGCTGATGGCTGGAGAACACGACGGGGGCGCCGGCGTCGCATCGCTCGCGCAGCACCTCGCCCATGACGTCGACGGCCATCGGGTCGAGACCCGAGAACGGCTCGTCGAGCACCAGGACCTCCGGTTCGGCGACCAGCGCGGCCGCGAGCTGGACCCGCTGCTGGTTGCCCAGGCTGAGGCGCTGCACCTCGTCGCCGCGACGATCGGCGATGCCGAGGCGCTCGGTCCAGCGGTCGGCGGCCTCGCGGGCGTCGGCGGCCGAGCGCCCGCGCAGCTCGGCGAGGTAGCGCAGCTGGGTGCCGACCGCCATGCGCGGGTAGAGCCCGCGCTCCTCGGGCATGTAGCCGATCCGCCGCCGGGACGCGGCGTCGAGCGCGCGGCCCTCGAGCCGGACCTCGCCGGCGTCGGCGGCGAGGACGCCCAGCGCGATGCGCATCGTCGTCGTCTTGCCGGCGCCGTTCGCGCCGACGAAGCCGTAGAGCTCGCCCGGACGGACCGTGAAGGTCATCCCGTCGAGGGCCACCGTGGAGCCGAAGCGCTTGGAGATCCCGTCGATCTCGAGCATGAGTCCCCCTGTCCGAGCCGGCGCCAGGATGTCGGACGCGACGATGATCGTCCACCGGAACGGGACCACATCGTGATCCCGGACGTCGTAACGAGCGCTGGCGGTCGATGCGACGGACGGGACAGAGTGGAGATCCACGGTGATCGGGAGGACGCGCGTGCGGACGCTGACGGTGTGCGGGGTGACGCTGCTGCTCTTCCTGGGCTGCGCTCCCCTCGCGGTGCCGGGCATCCCGCGCCTCCACGGCGTGCCCACCCCCGTCGCCGTGGGCGCCCTGGTCCTCGCCGGCCTGGCGCTGCTCACCGGCGTCGCGATGCTCGTCCGCGGCGGGCGCGTCCGGCGCCGGGCCGAGGAGTCGCGCGCCGCGACGGTCGCCGCGCCGCCAGTCCGGGAGACCGCACCGACCCCGCGGCCCGCGCCGGCGGCTCCGGTGGCTCCGGGTGCGCCCGGATTCGTCTCGGTCCGCGTGCGCCGCTAGTCGGCGGGCCACGCGGTGGTCAGCGGCGCGCCGTGCACCGGGCCCTCCCACGCCCAGACCCACGCGACGGCGGCGTCGTGCTCGCCGTGGACGACCGCCCGCCGACGCCGGTAGTCGGGACCCTCATAGCGGTCGAGCACGGGCAGCGCGGCCGGCGGGTCGGCGAGCGTGAGCACCGCCCCCCGCGCCCGGCCGGGACCGCCGGGGACCAGGGCCGGGTAGCCGCGCCCGGTGTCGTGCACCCGCCCCGGCATCCACGCCGTGACCGGTTCCCCGGTCACGTGAGGCGCCATCAGCGACCAGGCCCGCCGCCCGGGCAGCAGCGTCCCGTAGACGAAGACGCGCGCGGGCCACGACGCGGGATCGGGGTCGCCGTGCACGACGGTGACCGCGTCCGGCGCCGGCGGCGCCGCCTCGCCGACGAGGTCACGGGCGGCCTCCTGGCCGACGGCGGTCACCGGCACCGGCAGGCCGTCCACGAGCAGCGGCGCCCGCACGGGATCCCCCGCCCAGTAGGTCCAGACGCCGTCGAGACGCGCCCCGTCCTCGGTGGTCACACGCCCGGTCCGCAGGCGCACCAGGTCGTAGCGCTCCCCGCGCCCCTCGCACCGGTCCAGCACGCGCACCTGGTCGGGGGTCGCCATCCACACCGCATGGGTCTCGACGGCGCCGGGCGCCACGGCCAGCGTCGCCGGCCGGGCGCCGTCCCGTGCCCGCAGCCCGGCGGCCCAGACCGCGGCGAGCCCCTCGACCCGGGCCCACAGCACGACCACGGGCCCGCGCAGGCCGAGGTGCTCGCGCAGCCACGTGAGCTTCGACGGGCACCGGTTGGAACCGAACGCCAGCACCGGCACCCGGGAGGTCATCGGGGCCGCGTCGCGCGCGGCGAGCCACCCGTCGAGGTCCCGCCCCCCGACCGTCCACCCGGCGGACGCCGCCGACGCGGGCTCGAGCCGGTGGGCGGCCGCGTCCAGGTGCACATACGAGAAACCCGGCGCGACCCCGGGGTAGGGGTCGGCCGGGTACTCGTCGTCCGGATGCGGGCCCGACTCGATGGTCGAGCTCCCGCTGCGCGTCGTCTCCCTCGGGCTCAGTAGCCCCGCTCGCGGTACTCCTCGAGACGGGCGGCCTCGTCGCCGACCTTCGTGGTGTCGCCGTGCCCGGTGCGCACGATGGTGTCGCCGGGCAGCGAGAACACCTTGTCCGCCAGCTGCTCGATGAGCACGTCGAAGTCGGAGTACGACGGTCCGGTCGCCCCGGGCCCGCCGTTGAACAGCGTGTCGCCCGAGAACAGCGTGCCGATGTCGGGCGCGTAGAACACCGTGGACCCGGGGGAGTGCCCCGGTGTGTGGATCGCCCGCAGGTCGATCCCGGCGATCGTGAACGTCTCGCCGTCGGTGATCTCGCCGTCCGGCTCGCGGTCCGGGTAGGTCATGTTCCAGATCACCCGGTCGTCCGGGTTGAGCAGGATCGGCGCGTCGAACGCCGCCGCGATCGCCGGTGCGGCGTTGACGTGGTCGTTGTGCGAGTGGGTGCACAGGATCGCCACGACGTTGCGGTCGCCGACGGCGGACTTGATCGCCTCCGGGTCGTGCGGGGCGTCCAGGAGGACGACCTCCGAGGAGTCCCCGATGATCCAGACGTTGTTGTCGACGTCGAAGGAGTTGCCGTCGATCTCGAACTTGCCCGACGTCGTGATGTGCTCGACGCCCTCGCCGACGCGCTCGGCGCTCACAGGATCACCACCGAACGCAGCACGTCACCGTGGTGCATCTTCTCGAAGGACTGCTCCACGTCGTCGAGGTTGATCCGCTCGGTGACGAACTTGCCGAGCGGGAACCGGCCCTGCAGGGCGAGGTCGACCAGCATCGGGAAGTCGCGGCTGGGCAGGCAGTCGCCGTACCAGGACGCGCGCAGCGACCCGCCGTGGGAGAAGAACGGCTGGAAGTCGGCCTCGAGCTTCATGTCCGGCGAGGGCACGCCGACGAGCACCAGACGCCCGGCGAGGTCGCGGGCCTCGAACGCCTGCTTCCAGGTCGCCGGGATGCCGACCGCGTCGACGACCACGTCGGCGCCGAAGCCGCCGGTGAGGTCGCGGATGCCCTGCACCGGGTCGGTGTTCTTGGCGTTGATCGTGTGGGTGGCGCCGAAGCCCTTGGCCCACTCGAGCTTCCGGTCCTCGGTGTCGACCGCGATGATCGTGGTGGCGCCGGCCAGCGCCGCCCCCGCGATCGCGGCGTCGCCGACGCCGCCGCAGCCGATGACCGCCACGGTCTCGCCGCGCTGGACCTGCCCGGTGTTGATCGCCGCGCCGGTGCCCGCCATGACCCCGCAGCCGATGAGGCCGGCCTCCGCCGGGTCGACGTCGGGGTTGACCTTGGTGCACTGGCCCGAGTGCACCAGCGTCTTCTCGATGAACGCCCCGATGCCCAGCGCCGGCGAGAGGGCCTCGCCGGTCTCCTTGAGCGTCATCGGCTGCGCGGCGTTGTGCGTGTCGAAGCAGAGGTGGTGGTGCCCCTTGCGGCAGGCACGACAGACCCCGCACACCGCCCGCCAGTTGAGGATGACGAAGTCCCCGACCTCGAGACCCTGCACGTCGCCCTCGCCGAGCGACTCGACCACCCCCGCGGCCTCGTGGCCGAGCAGGAAGGGGTACTCGTCGTTGATGTTGCCCTCGCGGTAGTGCAGGTCGGTGTGGCACACCCCGCACGCCTGGACCTTCACCACGGCCTCGCCCGGACCGGGATCGGGGACGACGATCGTCTCGACCGTCACCGGCTTGCCCTTCTCCCGGGACACGACGCCCCGGACCTCCTGCGGCATGTGTGTGCCTCCGTGTTCTGAGGATGTGCTCCCGGTCACCTGTGCCCGGACGACCACCTTGGCATGCGTACCCGAGCATGGTCACGACCGAGCGCGCCTCCCCTGTCGGGGGGATGCCGGGGCGGAGCCGCGCCCGGCTCCTCCCGCCGATCGCGGCCCCGCACGAGGGTTCGACGCAGCGGCCGGCGCCACGGTTCCCGGCGGCGGGCACGACGACGCGGCGGCCACCGTGAGGTGGCCGCCGCGCACGTCATGATCGGGGTGGCGTTACTGACGTCCAGTGTCAGCGGTGCCCCACCGATGACACCCCGGTGGGACCGCTCAGACGTGCAGGACCAGCGCGGAGCCCTGGCCGCCGCCACCGCAGAGGCCGGCGGCGCCGATGCCGCCGCCACGGCGCTGCAGCTCGTGCGCGATGTGGATCGCGATGCGCGCACCGGAGGCGCCGACCGGGTGGCCGAGGGCGATCGCGCCGCCGTCGGGGTTCACACGCTCCGGGTCGACACCGAGCTCGGTGGTCGACTGCAGTGCGACGGCGGCGAACGCCTCGTTGAGCTCGAGCATCTCGAGCTGCTTGGCGTCGAGGTCCTCGCGCTTGAGCGCCTTCTGGATGGCGTTGGACGGCTGGGAGAGCAGCGAGTTGTCCGGGCCGGCGACCCAGCCGTGGTGCCCGATGCGGGCGAGGATCCCGAGGCCGAGCTCCTTGGCCTTCTTCTCCGACATGACCACGGTCGCCGCGGCACCGTCGGAGATCTGGGAGGAGGTGCCCGCGGTGATGGCGCCGTCGGAGTCGAACGCCGGCCGCAGCTTGCCCAGGCCCTCGGCCGTCGTGTCGCCGCGGACGCCCTCGTCCTCGGTGACGACGACCGGGTCGCCCTTGCGCTGCGGCACGGGCACGCCGACGATCTCGGCGTCGAAGCGGCCGTTCTTGGCGGCGTCGGCCGCGCGCTGGTGCGAGGACGCGGCAAAGGCGTCCATGTCCTCGCGCTTGAGGCCGATCGACTTCGAGAAGCGCTCCGTGGAGGCGCCCATCGACTCGTGGTCGTAGGCGTCGGTGAGGCCGTCCGACTCGGTGGCGTCGAGGATCGTCCCGCCGCCGTACTTGTAGCCCCCGCGGGCCTTCGGGAGCAGGTACGGGCCCTGGGTCATCGACTCCATCCCGCCGGCCACGACCACGTCGTACTCGCCGGCCTGGATCATCTGGTCGGCCAGAGCGATGGCGTCGAGACCCGACAGGCACACCTTGTTGAGGGTGAACGACGGCGTCGACATCGGGATGCCGGCGTCGGTGCTCGACTTGCGGGCGGGGTTCTGGCCGGCGCCGGCCTGGATGACCTGACCCATGATCACGTACTCGACCTGCTCGCCGGAGATGCCGGCGGCCTCGAGGGCGCCCTTGATCGCCACCGTGCCGAGCTCCCCCGCGGACAGGCCCGCGAAGGCCCCGGAGAGCTTGCCGATCGGGGTGCGCTTGCCGGAGACGATGACGGAGCCGGGCATGGTGGTCCTCCTGGTCGAGGGATGGGCGGTCACAGGGGCTCTGAGGCGTGGTCACCACGGTGGTGACCGCCGACGGGGCGGCCGTCGTGCGGTCCGCCGGGTGTGGCGAAGGTACCCGCGGGGCCGGTGGGATACCCAGGGTCGCGCGCGCCCCGTCACCACCCCGCTCGATCGGTCAAGCAGCTCAGGACGGGGTCGGGCGCGAGTGCCCGGCGACGGCCTCCATCAGCGGCGGCCACTCGTGGCGCAGCGCCTGGTTGCCCATGAACAGACCCAGGTGGCCGCCGGGAGCGGTGCGCCGCGTGACCTGGTCCGCCGGCGTCGAGACGTGGTCCGCGGCCGCGAACACCTGCACCGGCGGGGTGATGTGGTCGGTCGCCCCGCCCAGCAGGAACAGCGGGCAGGAGATCGCGCCCATGTCCACCCGCCTGCCGTCGACCTCGAGCTCGCCCGAGATCAGCTCGTTGCCGGCGAAGAGGTGCTCGACGAGCCACAGGTAGAAGGCGCCGGGCACGTCCTGGGTGTGCTTGAACCAGTCCTCGAACGCCTCGTAGCGCGCGATGGCGTCCGCGTCGTCGAGGTTGCGCAGCAGGTCGACGTGCTTGGCGATCTCGGCGTCGGGCCGGATCGCGATGAAGCCGCCGAGGACGAAGGAGCCCGGCATGTTGCCGCCGCCGGCCGCCACCATGGCGCGGTAGGGAAGCTGCCCGAAGCGCTGCGTCATCACGCGCGACGAGGCGCCGATGGGGGTCTCGCCGGCGTGGAAGTCGATCGGCGCCCCGGCCAGGGTCAGGGTGTTGACCTTGTCGGGGTGGATCGCCGCGTAGATCGTGGCGAGCCAGCCGCCCTGGCAGTCGCCGATCAGGTTGACGTGCCCTCCGCAGTGTTCGACGGCGCGGTCGACCACCGCGATGTAGTCGGAGATCGTGGAGCCGGAGGTCTCGCGGGTGGCGCCGACCCAGTCGAGGGTGAACGCCCGGGTCAGGCCGGCGTCGCGGATCATCATCATCTGCGACTGGCGCGGCTGGAAGTCGACGATGCACGAGTCGTGCCCGGCCTGCGGCGGGAGCACCAGGGCAGGCACCACGTCGTCGGTGGAGCCCTGCGAGAAGTCCCGCAGCCGGGCGATCGGCGTCTCGAAGACGATCTCGTGCTCGTTGTGCCACTGCGGACGGCGCCGGGTGAGGACGTGCCGCCACCACCGGCGCGCGTCGCTGGTGTTGCGCCCGGGCGTCGCCGTCTGCTTGAGCGCACGGCCCAGGACGTAGCCGGCGCCCTTGGTCATCTCGGTCGCGCCCCGCAGGTAGGCGGTGACGTGGTAGCCGCGCAGGTAGGCGGCGGGGTCCGGGACGGGGGCCTCGGTCGGGAGTGCCTGCTCGTCAGCCACGTGCTCGTCAGCCACGGAAGAGTCGACGGCAGCCGTCATGGCGCACCTCCTCGCGCCCGGCGACCGGGCGCTCGTCAGCACCCGGCTCTGGGTGCTGCGTGGACCGTACGGGGCGCTTGGGATGTTTCGCAACGCGTCCTACCCACGGGTAGGGGACGGGTTGCCCCGTCCGGTCGGTCCGTGTCCGGACATCGTTGGGGAATCGTGTCGTGTGGCCCGGGCCACGTCGTGGGTACTGGGAACCACGCGGACGACGAGCGAGGGAGCACGCATGGGAGACATGACCGGACAGGTGGCCCTGGTGACCGGCGGCGCCCGGGGCATCGGTCGGGCGATCAGCGAGCGGATGGCCAAGCGGGGCATGAAGGTGGGCGTCGGCTACTCGTCGGACCCCACGTCCGCGGAGGAGCTGCAGTCGCGCTACCCCGACCAGATCACGATCCACCAGGGCAACATCGGCCAGCGCGGCGACTGCGAGCGCGTGTTCGACGAGGTGATCTCCGCGCACGGCCGGGTCGACGTGCTGGTCAACAACGCGGGCATCACCGCGGACAAGATGGTGGCCAAGATGGAGGTCGACGACTGGGACCGCGTGGTCCAGGTCAACCTCTCGGGCACGTTCTACATGTCCCAGCTCGCCTACCTGCACATGGCCGAGCGCGGCATGGGCCGCATCGTGAACATCAGTTCGGTGATCGGCGAGAAGGGCAACGCCGGCCAGGTCAACTACGCGGCGACCAAGTCCGGCCTGTTCGGCATGACGATGTCGATGGCGCAGGAGGGCGCACGCAAGGGCGTCACGGTCAACTGCGTGGCCCCGGGCTACGTCGAGACCGACATGGTCGCGGCGGTGCCCGAGAAGGCACTGGAGAAGATCGTGTCCGGGATCCCGATGCGGCGCCTCGGCCAGCCCGACGAGATCGCCCGCGCGGTCGAGTTCCTGGCCGATCCCGAGTCCGGTTACATCACGGGGCAGGTGTACTCGGTCAACGGCGGCCTGCACATGGACGCCTAGCTCCGGGCGTCAGGCCAAGCGGGCGACGAGCTCGGCGCACACGTCGTCGAGCGCCGTGGCCGACGCCCGGCACACGCCGGGGAAGGTCAGGAAACCGTGCACGGCCCGGGCGTGGTCGGTGTGCCGCACGGGCACACCGGCCTCGTCCAGGCGCCGGGCGTAGTCCGCGCCGTCGTCGTGCAGCGGGTCGACCGCGGCGGTGACGACGAGCGCGGGCGGCAGGTCCGTGACGTCCGGGGCGAGCAGCGGCGAGACCAGCGGGTCGGTCGGGTCGCCGGCGGGCCCGAGGTAGTGCGAGCGGAAGACCTCCATGTCGGTGCGGGTGAGCACCGGGCCCGCGGCGAACCGGTCGACCGAGGGCCGCTCGAAGGTCAGGTCGAGCGCGGGGTAGAGCAGGACCTGCGCGTCGATCACCGGTCCCGCCTCGCGCGCGAGCAGGCATACGACGGCGGCGAGGTTGCCCCCGGCGCTGTCGCCCATCACCGCGAGCCGGTCGGGGCGGGCGCCGAGCGCGGCGGCCTCCCGCGCCGCCCAGGTCACGGCGGCGTAGCCGTCGTCGCGGCCGGCGGGAAAGGAGTGCTCGGGCGCGAGGCGGTAGTCGACCGACACCACGAGCGCACCGACACGGGACGCGACGTGCGCGCAGAGCCAGTCGGACTGGTCGAGGTTGCCCAACGTGCCCCCGCCGCCGTGGAAGTTGACGACGACGGGCAGCGCGCGGGCGGTGTGCGGGCGGTAGAGCCGCACCGGGACGGCTCCCGCGTCGGTGCTCGCCACGCGATCGGTGACGAACACGCCGCGCGGCATCGGCCCGAAGACCCGCGAGGTGACGACGTTGTGGCTGAGGCGCCGCGACCGTGCGCGGGTGATCTCCTCGGGGCCCATGCGGCTGACCGCGACGGCCCCGGAGTAGTCGGCGAACCACGTGAACATGCGCAGCCGGACGTCGATGTCCATGGCGCCCCCTCCCCGCGACCCGGACCCGCCGGTGGTGTCCGATAGGCGGGTGCCGCGGACGCCGCTGGTTCGACGCCGCGCCCCCCGGGCTGCCTCGGCGGGAGGAGGACAGATTGCCCGACCGTCGGCCCCGGACGCGTCCTCGAACGGCCCATCGATCCGGGCCAGTCGGTGACCGGCGACCCGCGCACGGGGACGAGCGGGTGATGCGCGTGTCGCAGCGACGACACTCCCGGTCGCCCCGACGGGCGGTTGCTCCGCGGGCCGGAAGGTGATCCGGCGATCGCCGTCCGGAGTGTGACGACCGGACGAGGTCCACCGGGGGCGAGGCGGCGGTCCGTAGCGTCGGGTGGGTGAGCACGCCGGAGCGCGAGGAGACCCGGGACGCCCGGCAGCTCGAGAACCTGCTCGCCGCCGCCGTGGTGCTGGTGCTGGTGCTCGGCGCCGGGATCGCGGGCGTCGCCGTGGCCGTCCGCCGCGGTCCGGACGCCGCGCCGCAGTTCGCCCAGCCGCTCACGGCCCCGGTGTCGCCCGATCCCGCGGCCCGGGCGGCGTGGGCCGACGCGGCGGCCGGGCCGACCGGCGTGCCCGCGCGGGCGCTCGTCGCCTACGCGGGCGCCGAGGCCGGGGCCCGCGAGGAGCTGCCCGACTGCGGGCTGTCGTGGGCGACGCTCGCGGGCCTGGGCCGGGTGGAGTCGAACCACGGCCGCTTCGGCGGGACCGCGCTGGACGATGCGGGCCGGCCGGTCGAGCCGATCCGTGGGCCGGAGCTCGACGGGACGGGCGGCAACCGCGAGATCCGCGACACCGACGGCGGGCGCCTCGACGGCGACACCACCTACGACCGGGCGGTGGGGCCCCTGCAGTTCATCCCCGGCACGTGGGCGGAGTACGGGGCCGACGGCGACGGCGACGGGGTCAGCGACCCCGACGACCTCGACGACGCCGCCCTCGCCGCGGCCCGCTACCTCTGCGCCGACGACCGGGACCTGCGCCGCGGCGACGACTGGCGCACCGCGGTGCTCGCCTACAACCGGTCGAACGCCTACGTCGACCGCGTGCGCCGCGAGGCGGTGGGCGCGGCGACGGCGGCCCCCTGACCCCGCCCGCGACGGGGCCGCCGGGCGTCCGGGAGCCGGCGATCGCCGTCCTGGTGACGATGCATGTCAGAAATGACGGCGTTCGTCACCGGGATCGCGATCAGGGTTCCCCGGGGCTCAGCGCCGCGCCAGCCGCCGCTCGCCGCGCGACCCCGTGCGGTACTCGATCCCGTAGTGGGAGAACACCGCCGGCTCGTCGTGGGCGGCGAGCTCGCCGTCGGGCGCGATCGAGGGCGCCTCGCGCGCCAGGTCGCGGGCGACCGCGACCTTGAGGTGGTCGGGCGTGACGACCGCCCCGGCGAGCGGCACGAACACCAGGTGGGTGTTGCGCCCCAGCAGCCCGGACACCTTGACCGTCGCGAAGACCGGCTCGTCGCCGAGGGTGTCGTAGTAGACGGCCTCGAGCGTCCCGATCTTCGCCTCGTCCGGGTCGACGACGGGACGGCCGCGCCAGTCGCGGATGTTCTCGGCGGGGATCACGCGGTGGACCCTAGGGCCTCAGACCCCGCGCAGCGCCGGCTGCTCCGCCGTGTCCGGGCGGGTGTGGTGGGCCGACTCGTCGGTGACCGGCAGCTCGTGGCGGTCGATCCGCCCGGCCCTGGCCAGCGCGCGTCCGATCGGGTAGGCGAGGGCCGAGGCCGGCAGCGGGCCCTCGTCCCCGCCGAGGTGCACGCGGACCTCGGCGGGCGCGGCGGACGGGTCCTCGGGCACCCCGAGCCGGCGCAGGGCCTGGCCGGCGACGGCCCGCGAGCTGTCGTGCAGCCCGGTGCCCGGCGGCAGCGCGGCGAGGATGTCCTCGACCACCAGGGGGTAGTGCGTGCAGCCGAGCACCACCGAGCGGCAGCGCGCCGGGGTGCGCGCGGCCGCGAGCGCGATCGCGTCCCGCACGGCGTCCGGGTCGGCGTGCTCGACGGCCGTGGCGAGGCCGGGGCACGCGACGGGCTCCGCCTGGCCGGGCGCGGCGAACTGCGCGAGCAGGTCGCGCTGGTAGTCGCTGACGGTGGTGCGCTCGGTGGCCCACACGGCGAAGGGCCGCCCGGTGGCCCCGGCGGGCTTGACCGCGGGGACGGTGGCGATCACCGGGCGCTCGGGCTCCACGGCGGCGCGCAGCGGGACGACCGCGGTGACCGACGCCGTGTTGCAGGGCACGACGATCGCGTCGGCGCCGCGGGCGACGGCGAGCCGCCCGGTGCCGACCACCCGCTCGACGATCCACGACGAGGCCTTCGAGCCCCAGGGCATGCCCGCGGGGTCGAGGTAGAGGTCGAGGGCGAGATCCGGTCGCAGGTGGCGCAGCCAGCCCGCCGTGGGCAGCAGGCCGCATCCCGAGTCGAGGAGTGCCACTCGCCGGACCATCACCGCCGAGTCTAGGACCCGGGCGATCTCACACCATCGCCGCGCTGCCGACGTCGGGGTGCTCGCGGTGGAAGGCGACCATCGCGCCCACGTGCTCGGCGAACGGCGGGCAGCGCACGCCGACCTCGTCGAGCAGCGCCGTGGTCGCGGTGACCTCGTAGACGGTCGGGTGGGTCAGGTAGTCCAGCGTCGACGACGGCAGTTTGAAGACCCGCCCGACGCCGGGCAGGTGGTCGATCGAGAACCGCGACAGGGTGGTCGGCACCGGCACCACGCGCAGCTTCTTGCCGGTGTGCGCGGCGAACGCCTCGCACATCTCGAGCACCGTCGGGGGCGCCGGGGCGGCGAGGGCGACCGTGCGGCCCTCCGCGCCGGGGTGCGGGGCCAGCGCGGCGATGGCGTCGACGACGAAGTCGCTCGGCACCAGGTTGAACTGCACGCGCGACGGGTCGGCGGGCAGCGGCATCACGGCGGTGCGTCCCTGGCGGGCGATGAGCTGCAGCGCGTAGTACGGCCCGTCGTACTTCTGGGTCTCGCCGGTGCGGCTGTCGCCGACCACGACCGACGGCCGGTAGATCGTGACGGGCATCCCGGCCTCGCGCGCCTTGGCGACGAGGCGCTCGGCCTCGTGCTTGGTGTGCTCGTAGGGGTTGGAGAACCGCTGGCCCAGCTCCAGGTCGTCCTCGGCGAAGATGCCGTCGTAGCGCCCGGAGACGTAGCAGGTGCTCACGTACTGCAGGCGCACCAGCTCGCCGGCGGTGCGGGCGAGGTCGAGGACGTGGCGGGTGCCGTCGACGTTCACCGACCAGGCGAGCTCCGGCGGCACCGAGAGGTCGTAGACCGCGGCGAGGTGGAAGATCTCCAGCGGCCCGCGGCGCAGCGTGTCGGCCTCGCCGGGGTCCAGCCCGAGACCCGGCCGGGTGATGTCCCCGACGACGAGCCGGGTCCGCCCCGCGATCGCCGGCTCGGCCTCCTCCAGCCGCGCCAGGGTCCGCCGCGCCTGGTCGAGCCAGCGTTCCTGGACCAGCGCGACCGCGGTCGCGTCGGGGGAGCGGCGCAGCGTGCGCGGCAGCAGGGCGGTGCCGAGGAATCCGGGGAAGCCGGTGAACAGCACGGTCCGCGGCATGCGGCCTCCTCAAGGTCCCGTCGGGTGGGGGGAGGAGACCACGGGCGACCTGCTCGTGCTCGGTGGTTCGCGCCCGGACCACCTGTGAGGGCGGTCATGGGTCCCGACTCCTCGGCGCGGGGAGGTGTCGCTCCGGCGGGCCCCGGGGAAGACTCCGCGGAACCGAACACAGGAGGACATCGGGCATGAGTGCGCAGCGCATCGTGGTGGTCGGCGCCGGGTTCGCCGGCTTGAAGTGCGTCCAGCGCCTCGAACGTGAGCTCAAGGGCGAGCTGTCGCGCGGCGAGGTGGAGATCGTGGTGGTCAACCCCCACGACTACATGCTCTACCTGCCCCTGCTGCCGCAGGTCGCGGCCGGGGTGATCACGGCCCAGTCGGTCACGGTGCCGCTGCCACGGGCGATCAGGACGGCCCAGCGGCTGCCCGGCCAGGTCGTGGGGCTCGACCTGCAGCGCAAGGTCGCCGTCGTCCGCAAGATCAGCGAGGACGTCGTCGACCTGCCCTACGACCGGCTCGTCATCGCCGCGGGCAGCGTCACCCGCCAGTTCGACATCCCCGGGCTCGAGGAGCACGGCCTGGGCATGAAGAACCTCGGCGAGGCCGCCTACCTGCGCGACCACGTCCTGTCCCAGCTCGAGCTGGCCAACGCCTCCACCGACCCCGAGGAGCGCGCGGCCCGCTGCAGCTTCGTGGTCATCGGCGGCGGCTACGCCGGCACCGAGACCGCGGCGTGCCTCGAACTGCTCACCGACAGCGCGATGAAGCGCTTCCCGCGCCTCGACCCGACGCTGGTGAAGTGGACGCTGGTCGACATCGCCCCGCGGCTCATGCCCGAGCTGGGGCAGCGTCTCGGCGAGGAGGCGCTCGACCTGCTGCGCCGCCGCGGGATCGGGGTGCGCCTCGAGACCGGCGTCGAGCGGGTGACCGACGAGAGCGTCACCCTCACCGACGGCAGCGTCATCCCGACGCGCACGCTCGTCTGGACCGCCGGCGTCACCGCGAGCCCGCTGGTCAAGATGCTCGGGGTCGAGCTGGTCCGCGGCCGGGTGAAGACCGGCACCGACCTGCGCCTCGACGGCTACGACGACGTCTTCGTCCTCGGCGACTCGGCCGCGATCCCCGACCTGACCGCGAGCCCGCCCGGGTCGTCGATCTGCCCGCCGACCGCGCAGCACGCCGTCCGCCAGGCCGTCGTCGCCGCCGACAACGTCGTCGCGTCGGTGCGCGGCGAGACCCTGCGCGAGTACAAGCACCACGACCTCGGCCTCGTCGTCGACCTCGGCGGCACCCAGGCCGTCGCGCACCCGCTGAAGCTGCGCCTCACGGGGATGGTGGCCCAGGCCGTGACCCGGGCGTACCACCTCTACGCCCTGCCGCTGACCCGGACGCGGGCGCGGGTGGTCTTCAACTGGATCCTCCACCTCTTCGGCGGGGACGACTTCATCCGCATCGGGTTCCTGGCCGGCCGCAAGAGCGAGACGTCCTCGTTCGAGGAGACCCGCGACTACCTCTCCGCGGACGAGATGAAGCAGCGGTCCGTCTCGGCGTCCTGAGCGGCATCGGAGGCACCGTGACGGCCGACGGCGGCACCGGCGACGGGGACGGCCACGTCGAGGACGTGACCGCCCGCGACGGCACGCGCCTGCGGCGCTGGGACAACGGCGCCGCCGGCGTGCCCGTCGTCGTGTCGAACGGCCTCGGCGCGAGTCCGGCGGCGTGGCCGTTCCTGCACGGGGCGCACTGCGGCTACCACGCGACGACCTGGCACCACCGCGGTCTCGGCGGGTCCGCGCGCCCCGAGGACGAGGCGCACATCCGCGTCGACGACCACGTCGACGACCTGCTCACGGTCATGGACGCGGCGGGGATGTCGCGGGCGATCGTCGTCGGCTGGTCGGTGGGCGTGGCGGTCGCGATCGAGGCGGCCCGGCGCGCCCCGGAGCGCGTCGCGGGCCTCCTGCTGCTGGGGGGTGCCGCGACGGGCGCCTTCCGCGTGCTGCCCCGCCTCCCGGTGCCCGCCCCCGGCGTGCCCGAGGGCGTGCACCGCGGGGCGGCCAAGGTCGGGGGCTGGCTGCTGCGGGTCGTCGGGCCGCCGGTGTCCGGGCTGATCGACCTGCTGCCGCGCAGCATGGACGCGAGCCGGGACGCCCTCGACCGCGCGGGGATGGACCCCGCGCAGCTCGACCCGACCGGCACCTCGGCCCCGTTCGTCACGCTCGCCGAGGTGGCGCGGCAGTTCGCTCGGCACGACTGGACGTGGTTCTCCCGGATGGTGCTCGCCGCCGCGGACCACGCCGCTCCCGGCGACGCCGCGCTCGCCGCGATCACCGCGCCCACGACGGTCGTGTCCGGCGACTTCGACACCCTCGCCCCGCCCGCGGACATGGCCGCCCTGGCCGCCGCGCTCCCCGACGCGCGGCTGGTCCGCCTGCCCGGCTCGCACTTCCTGCCGCTGCAGTTCCCCGACGCGCTGGCGGGCGAGCTGGAGGTCCTGGCCCGCCGCGCCCACCTCTGAGGGACACCTCAGGCCCGGCGCAGCACCCGCTCGGCCAGGAAACGCAGCGCGAGGTCGTAGCCCGTCACCCCGGCCCCGGCGATCACGGCCGTGGCCACCGGCGACACGTACGAGTGGGCGCGGAACGCCTCCCGTGCATGGACGTTCGACAGGTGCACCTCGACCACGGGCACCGGCAGCGCGGCCAGAGCGTCGCGGAGGGCCACGGACGTGTGGGTGTAGCCGCCCGGATTGATGATCACTCCGCCATGGCCGGTCATCGCCTCGTGGACGACGTCGATGAGCACGCCCTCGTGGTTGCTCTGCCGCGCGTCGACCTCGAGCCCCAGCTCACCGGCCGTGCGCCGGCACCGCTCGACCAGGTCGTCGAGGGTGTCGGTGCCGTAGACCTCGGGCTCGCGGCGGCCGAGGAGATCCAGGTTCGGGCCGTTGACGACCAGTACGCGGCGGGGGTTCGCGCGCCACTCCATCGGGGGTTCCTAACGACGTGGGTGTCATTCGGGGGTCAAGCGGACGGGTGGGACGGCCGATGAGGGGATCAACGCCCACCGTGGACACGGTGGGAGGTCTCCCCACCCGGACGGAGTCTGTATGAGGACTGTTCTGATCTGCGACGACCGGCGCAGTGTCCGCGAGGGACTGACGCGCGTCATGTCCGCGGTGCCCGGCGTCCAGCGCATCGACTGCGTGTCGACGGCCGACGAGCTGCTCACCCGCTACGCCCGCCAGACCGCGGACGTCGTGTTCGTCGGCACCCAGCGCGCGGTCGCCTCGGGCGCCGAGGCGACCCGTCGCCTCATGGCCGCGCACCCGCAGGCCAACGTCATGGTCTTCGGCGCCCCGGACGACGCCGGCAGCATCGCCGCCGCGATCGCCGGCGGGGCCCGCGGCTACCTGCGCTGGGACGCCTCGCGCCCCGAGCTCGTGGCCGCGCTCGCCCACTCGGCCGTCGGCGCCGAGGCCGGCTCGATGCCGATGCAGCGCACCGCGTCGCCGGGGGCGGGCATCAACCTCACCGAGCGCGAGATGCAGGTCCTGCGCGGCATGAGCCAGGGCAAGAGCAACGGCCAGATCGGGCGCGAGCTCTACCTGTCCGAGGACACGGTGAAGACCCACGCCCGCCGGCTGTTCCGCAAGCTCTCGGCGGCCGACCGCGCCCAGGCGGTGGCCCAGGGCTTCCGCTGCGGTCTCGTCTCCTGAGCGCCCCGCTCGTCAGGCGAAACCCGGCTCTCGCCGGACGTCCCGCCGGGTCGGAGGCGGCAGGATGTCCTCGCGGGCGCCGACGACGGCTACTGGCTGGTATCGCTCGCTCAGCGAGGGATACCAGCCAGTGACCGCCGCCGGCCGGAGGAGCTCAGGGTCCGACGACGGTCCGGATGGTGTCGTCGCGCAGCTCGGTGCGCGCCCGCCGGTGCGCGCCGAAGCGGTGGCGGATGCCGTCGGGGCCCTGGAGCCACCCCTGGTAGGCGTCGAGCAGGAGCTCCTGGCGCTCGCCGGCGTCGCCGCGCACCGTGATCCGGTACGCGGTGTCGCGGTCGAACGTGAAGCGTGGCGAGGACTTCGTGCGGGGCGGCGCGGACATCACCGCTGATCGTACGGGGACGGATCACCGCCGCGGCTCCCTCGAACGGAGCAGCCGACCGGAAGGTGATCGAGGTCTCGTGCGACGGTGCCACCGTGACGGATCCGGTGACAGCGGCAGGGACCGACAGCGTGCGCAGGGCCTGGGCCGCGGGGCGTGCCGCGCGCAACGGCTGGCTGACCGTGCCCGATCCCCATCTCGTCGAGGTGATCGCGGCCTACGCCGCGGGCCACGACGTGCTCGACGCGCTGACCCTCGATCTCCAGCACGGCCTGTTCGACCGCGCCCGCAGCGCCGACGCGGTGCGGGCGATCGCCGCGCACGGTCTCGCCCCGCTCGTGCGGCTGCCCGCCGTCGACGAGTCGATCATCGGCTTCGTCCTGGACCTCGGCGTCCGCGGCGTGATCGCCCCGATGGTGTCCGACGCGGCCACCGCGACCGAGCTCGTGGCCGCCTGCCGCTACCCCCCGCGGGGGCGCCGCTCCTTCGGCCCGCTCCGCACGGCGCTGCGCCCGGGCGACGACCCGATCGGCTCGGCGGACGAGGTGCTGGCCTTCGCGATGATCGAGACGTCGGACGCGCTGGCGCGGGCCGACGAGATCGCCGCCGCGCCGGGGCTCGACGGCCTGTTCGTCGGCCCCGGCGACCTCGGCGTCGCCCTCGGTCTCGGTCCGGCCCAGGACCGCGAGGAGCCCGCGATCCACGACGCCTTCCGCCGGGTGCTCGCGGCGTGCTCCGGGGCCGGGAAGCGGGCGGCCGTCCACGCGACCCACGCCGAGTACGCCGCCGCCCGGGCCGCCGACGGCTTCGCGCTCGTCACCGTCTGGTCCGACGTCCCCGCGGTCCTGTCGACGCTCGACGCCGCCGGCCGCGCCTGGGGCTGAGTCGCGGACCGGTCCGGTCCGCCATCGGCGGCACACTGACGGGGTGCTCGAGACCTCCGCCCGCCTGCTGCGGCTCCTCTCGCTCCTGCAGGCGCGTCCGGAGTGGACGGGTCCCGAGCTCGCGGAGCGCATGGGCGTCACCACCCGCACCGTGCGCCGCGACGTCGACAAGCTGCGCGGGCTCGACTACCCGGTCGAGGTCGACTTCGGCCCCGGCGGCGGCTACCGGCTCGGGTCCGGGGCGGCGCTGCCGCCGCTGCTGCTCGACGACGACGAGGCGGTCGCCGTGGCGGTGACGCTGCGGACGGCGGCCGGCTCCGGGGTGGCGGGCACCGGCGAGACGGCGCTGGCCGCGCTCGTCAAGCTCGAGCGCATCCTCCCGGCGCGCCTGCGTCACCGGATCACGGCGATGCCGGTCGCGATGGTGGCGCCCCGCGTCGCCCCGTCGGTCGACCCGTCGGTGCTGGCCGCCGTCGGCGGCGCCTGCCGGGACCGCCGCGTCCTCGAGATCGACTACACCGCGCGCGACGGCACGCCGACCCGCCGGCGGATCGAGCCGATCCACCTCGTGGCGTGGGGCCGGCGCTGGTACCTCGTGGCCTGGGACCGTGACCGCGAGGACTGGCGCACGCTGCGCGTGGACCGGATGACGCCGCGGCTCGCTCCGGACGGGCTGCCCACCGGCCCGCGCTTCGCGCCGCGGGAGGTCCCGGGCGGCGACCCGGCCACCTTCGTCGCCGACCGGGTCGCCGACATCCGGCCGTTCCCGTGCGTCGTGCGCGTCGAGGCCCCCGCCGAGCGTGTCCGCGCGACGATCTGGACCGACCAGGTGCGCGTCGAGGAGCTGGGCCCGGACGCCTGCCGGGTGCGGCTCTCGGCCGACGACGCGCGGTCCGCGGCGCTGATCCTCACCGGCCTCGACGCCGAGTTCACGGTCGAGTCCCCGGACGCGCTGGTCGAGGAGTTCCGCCGCGTCGCGGCCCGCTACACGCGGGCGGTCGGGGACGCGGCTCAGCCGACCGCGCCGCCGACGAGCCAGCCGATCCCGTAGGTGACGGCCAGGCCCAGCGCGCCGCCGACGACCACCCGCAGCACCGCGCGGCGCGGGGTCGCGCCGCCGAGACGGGCGCTGATCCAGCCCGCGATCCCGAGCGCCAGGAGCACGACCGCGACCGTGACGGGCACCCGCCACGACGTCGGGGTCACGAGGATGGCGACGAGCGGGAGCAGGGCGCCGGACACGAACGACACCGCCGACGCCGCGGCGGCGCGCCAGGGGCTGGTCAGCTCGTCGGGGTCGAGGTGCAGCTCGGCGTCGACGTGGGCGGCGAGCGCGTCGTGCTGGGTCAGCTCGACCGCCACCTGGCGGGCGGTCTCGCGGCGGAGGCCCTTCTCCTCGTAGAGCTCGGCGAGCTCCTCGAGCTCCTCGCCCGGCGTCTCCCGCAGCTCGCGCTTCTCCTTGGCGAGCTGGGCCTTCTCCGAATCGCGCTGGCTGGACACCGACACGTACTCGCCGAGGGCCATCGACACGGCGCCGGCGACGAGCCCCGCGACGCCGGCCGTGGCGATCGGGGCGCGCTCGGCCGTCGCCCCGGCCACGCCGACGACGATCCCGGCGGTCGAGACGATGCCGTCGTTGGCGCCGAGCACCCCGGCACGCAGCCAGTTCAGGCGCTGCGAGAGCTCGCCGCCGTGGGGCTCGGGGTGCGCGGGTCCGTCCGTCGCGCCCGCGTCGGAGCTGTTCACGGCCATGCCTCCAGCGTCCCACGAAGACTGGAATCATTCCAGAAAGCTGAGCCTGCCCTTGGTCGTCGGGAGGTCGTCGGGAGGTCGCCCCGTGGATTCACGGCGATTCCGCGCCGGGAGGCGCACGATGGGGTGACCGGCCGGGCGCTGCGTGGGGGTGTCCGTGCGACGGGAGGAGGCGCGGTGGATCACGACCACGGTGACGACGCGGGCGCGGCGGGCGGGCGCCCGGAGCCGGACCTGCGGGTCTCCGACGACGAGCGGACCGCCGCCCTGGACGCCCTCGGCGTCCATCTCGGCGCCGGCCGGCTCGACGTCGACGAGTTCGGCGACCGCTCCGAGCGCGCCGCGGTCGCGGTCCGCCGGTCGGATCTCGAGGCCCTCTTCACCGACCTGCCCGCGCCGCACCCGCCGCTGCCGCGCCCGCCCGCGCCCGTCGAGGAGGCGGCGGTCCGCGCGCGCCCGGTGCCCCCGGGTCCGCACCGGCCCCACCCGGCGGCGGCCCTGCCGGTCTTCGCGCTGGTGATGGTGCTCGTGCTCGTGATGCCGGCCCTCGCGATCGGCGCGGCCACGACCGGCTCGGGTGCCGGCCTGCTGATCATCCCGCTGCTCTTCATCGTGCTCGGCCACGCTCGACGCGGCCGCTGGCACGGGCACGGACCGGGCGGTCATCGGGGCCCGCACGATCGGTGGTGAGGGGGCTGGCGCTCCGCCGCCAGCTGAGGTTAGGCTTGCCTCATCGCTGCGCGGGTGTTGTGGTGGCGCCCAGCGGCAGCGGCGAGAGGTGGGCCCGGGCTCGAGGGACGAGCCCGGGCCCACCGATCTCTCCTGCATACCACGTCTGACGGTGCCGTGCTGACCTCGCGCGCCTGACCTGCGGCGACTCCTCGGCGTCCTTCTCGGCGTCCTTCTCGGCGTCCTCCGCCGCGGGGTGACCTCCTCCGCTCCGAGATGCCGCTTCCGTCCGGTCCGGGGAAGCTGGGGTCCCGTGGGGATCATCGAACGGGTCGTGCTGCTCGACGAGTCCGGCGCGGCCGCGGGGACGGCGGCCAAGGCGGACGTGCACCACGACGCCACGCCGCTGCACCTCGCGTTCTCCTGCTACGTCTTCGACGGGCGCGGGGACCTGCTGCTCACCCGCCGCGCCCGGAGCAAGGCGACGTTCCCGGGGGTGTGGACCAACACCGTCTGCGGCCACCCCGCCCCGGGCGAGGCGATGGACGCCGCGGTCCGGCGCCGGGCCCGCCAGGAGCTCGGGATCGCCATCGACGGGCTGCGCCTCGTGCTGCCCGGGTTCCGCTACCGCGCCGAGCAGGGCGGCGTCCTCGAGAACGAGATGTGCCCGGTGTTCACCGCGCGCAGCGCGGGCCCGCCCCGGGACCCGGATCCGGGCGAGGTCGACGAGGTCCGCACCGTGGCCTGGGCACCGTTCCGGGACGACGTCCTCGCCGGGACCTACCCGGGGATCTCGCCGTGGTGCGCCGACCAGGTGCGCGCGCTGGCCCGCCTCGGCCCCGACCCGGTCGGATGGGCGACCGGCGACCCCCGCGCCCTGCCGCCGGCCGCGTTCCTCGACGCGTCGGCCGCCGACCGATGATTCCGGCGGCCCGCGGGAGTTCCACCGGGTAGGAGGACCGACCCGAGGAGGATCCCGATGGCCGACCACGAGGACGCGATCCGCGCCCTGATCGAGCGGTGGGCGCTCGCGGTGCACACCGGCGACCTGGACACGGTCGTCGCCGACCACGCCGGCGACATCGTCATGTTCGACGTCCCGCCACCCCACGACGGGGTCCGGGGGATCGCGGCGTACGCGGCGACCTGGCCGCCGTTCTTCGCGTTCCAGGCGAGCGGGGCGTGCTTCGAGATCCTCGAGCTCGACGTCACCGCCGGCGACGACGTCGCCTTCGCCCACGCCCTGCTGCGCTGCGACACCTCGGACGAGCTCGCCGCCCACCCCGAGCGGCGCCTGCGGCTGACGCTCGGGCTGCGCCGCGAGGGGGACCGGTGGGTGGTGGCCCACGAGCACCACTCGTTCGCCGACGAGACGCCGATCCGGGAGGACGACGAGCAGGCGGTCCGCGAGGTCCACCGTCGCTGGGCCGACGACACCGCGGCCGGCGACCTCGACGGCCTCATGGCCACCATCGCCGACGACGTCGTGTCCTACGAGCACGCCGGCGACCACGCCGGCGTCGACGAGGTCCGCGAGGTCTGCCGGGCGGGCCTCGAGGCCTCGCCCGACCCGGTGCACTGGACGATCCCCGACCTGCGCGTCCTCGCCGGCGGCGACCTCGCCGTGTCCTGGGGCATCGACGAGATCACCCCGGCCGGCGGCCCGACCGACCGCTCCCGCGGGACGCGCGTCTTCCGGCGCACGCCCGGGGGCTGGCGGATGGTCCACCAGCACCTGTCCCACCCGGAGCCGGGCTGACCGTGGTCAGGGGCGGGGCGAACCGGGGTAGGTGCCGAACTGCCAGTTGTTGCCCTCGGGGTCGCGGACGGCGACGTCGTGGGAGCCGTAGTCGGTGTCGTAGGGCTCGCGGACGACCGTGCCGCGCCCGTCGTCGCGCACCCGCGCCGCGAGCGCGTCGATGTCGCCGGCCTCGGCGACGACGACGTAGGCGCTGAACGCGCCCGACGCCGTGACGCGGCCGTCGGTGCCGGGACGCCGCTGGCCCATCATGATCCCGCCGCCGGCCGGCCAGGCGAGCTCGGCGTGCTGCACGACGCCGCTGTCGTCGGTGTAGGCGACGGTCTCGACGAACCCGAGCACGTCGGTGAGGAACGCCATGAGACCGCGGGCGTCGTTCGCGGCGAGGCTGGGCCAGACCTGGGGCGGGGGTGTCTTGCTGTCGGTGCTCATGGCGTTCACGGTGACGGCTGCGGCGGGCTCGCGTCTTGGATGTTCCCGATCTCCTCGGCGAGCCAGCGCGTGGGCGAGCAGCCGGCCAGCGCGCCGAACTCGCGCGTGAGGTGGGCCTGGTCCGCGTAGCCCGCGTCCGCGGCGAGGTCGGCGAGCCCGAGCGGGCCGCCGGCGAGCGCCCGGGCGGCCAGGCGACGGCGCGTGCGGTCGAACCGCGCCATCCGCCCGGCGACCTTCGGTGCGACCCCGAGCTCGGCGCGGAAGCGCTGGCCGAGGTGGCGCTCGCTCCAGCCGACCTCGTCGGCGAGCCCGTGCACCGGGACGGTGCCGCCGGAGGCGACGAGCCGCCGCCACGCGCGGCGCACCTCGGGCGCGACCGGGCGGCCGGCGGCGGTCGCCGGGGAGGCGCCGCGCAGGGAGCGGTGCAGGACGTCGTCGAGCGCGGCGAACCGGGCGGCCCAGCCGTCGGCCTCCTCCACGCGGTCGGCCAGCTCGAGGGCGAGGGTGCCGAGCACGTCGTCGGCGTCGACCGTGACCCCCGCGAGCTCCGCGGCCGGGGCCCCGAGCAGTGCCCGGGCCGCGAGGGGGTCGAGCGAGATGTGCACCCCGGACTGGCGGCCGTCGTGGACGATCGTCTCCGGGGTGGCGTGCAGCCCGCCGAGGGCGGTGCGCCGGACCACGAGCCCGCCGTCGGGGGTCCGCATGGTCAGCGGCGTGCCGAAGGTGACGATGAACGTCAGGTACGGCGAGGGCAGGCCGCGGTGCACGCCGGGCTCGCCGTGCATCTCGTAGCCGTGGTAGGTGACGTGGCCGGCCAGGGCGCCGGCCGGGCTCCCCACGCGGGGGTCCGTCGTCTCCTCCACCCGGCCAGTGTGGCCCGCCCGCGGCCCCGCGCGCGAGGATGATCGTCGGAGTCGATCCGGCGCGGGGCGTCGGCCGAGAGGAGACGAGCGTGATCCTGATCACGTCAAGTGGACGGTGAAGCCGGAGTACGCCGAGCAGTTCCCGTCGCTGGTCGAGGAGTTCACCGACGCGGTGCGCCGCGAGCCCGGCAACATCTTCTTCGAGTGGGCCCGGCACCTCTCCGAGGACAACACCTACGTCCTCATCGAGGCGTTCCAGGACGACGCCGGCGAGGCGCACGTGCAGTCCGACCACTTCCAGGAGTTCGTGGCCCAGGCACCGGACTGGGTGGCCACCGCGCCGAAGATCATCAACGTGCAGGACGTGCCGCAGGACGGCTGGGGCGAGATGGGCGAGGTCCAGCCCCGCTGACCGGCGCGGTGTGTGGAGCGAGGGCGTCCTTCGCTGCGTCCTACGCAGCGAGGGCGTCCCTCGCTCCTCGGGTTCCGGGCGCTCACGCAGCGAGGGCGTCCCTCGCTCCCCGCGCCGGCGTCACACCGCGACCGGCTCCCGGTCGTCCGCGGCGCCGGCCCGCAGCTGCCGCCATGCGCCCACCGCCGTGAGCACCAGGACCACGGCGCCGAGCGCCGCCGCGCCCTGCAGCCCGGCGGTGAACGCGTCGCGGGCGGCCACGGCGAGCGCGGACCCCGCGGCCGGGTCGAGCCCCGCGGCGTGGGTGATCGCGCCGCCGAGCGTCTCCTGCCCGGTCCGGGCGGTGAAGACGGCCGCGGCGAGGCTCCCGATCACCGCCGTGCCGAGCGCGCCGCCGAGCTCGTAGCCCGTCTCGGAGATCGCCGATGCCGCCCCGGCCCGGTCGGTGGGCGCGGCGGCGAGGATGAGGTCGTTGGTCAGGGCCTCGGCGAGCGCGACCCCGCCCCCGAGCAGGGCGAACCCGACGACCACACCCGCGAGCCCGCCGAACGCCGCGACGAGCGCCAGCCCGAGCCCCGCGCCCGCGAGGCCCAGGCCGACGAGGGCGGGCGGCGCGAGGCGCCGGGTGAGGCGGGCGGCGACGAGCGCCCCGGCGACCCCGGCGGCCGAGCCCGGCAGCATCCACAGCGCCGCGGAGAGCGGGCCGAGGCCGAGCACGAGCTGCAGGTACTGCGGCAGCAGCAGGAGCAGCCCGACCAGGGCGAACACCCCGAGCAGGTTGGTCACCACCGACACCGAGAACGACCGCCGGGTGAACAGCCGCAGGTCGAGCAGCGGGTGGGCGACGGTCCGCTGACGGTGGACGAACAGGGCCCCCGCGCCGAGCCCCAGCGCCGCGGCCAGCGCGGCCGTGGGCGTCGGGCCCTCGGTGGCGACCGTCTTCACCGCCGCGACCACCGGCACCATCGCGGCGAGCGAGAGCACCGCGGAGACCAGGTCGAACGGGCCGGGGTGCGGGTCGCGGCTCTCGGGCAGCACGACCGGGCCGGCGACGAGCAGCAGCACGATCACCGGCACGTTCACGAGGAACACCGAGCCCCACCAGAAGTGCTCGAGCAGGAAGCCCGCCAGCACCGGTCCGGCGGCGGCGCCGCCCGAGAACGCGGCCGACCAGACCGCCACCGCGACGGCACGACGACGAGGCTCCGGGAACGTCGTCTTGATCAGCGAGAACGTCGACGGCATCAGCGTCGCCCCGCCCAGGCCCAGCAGCGCGCGGGCGGCGACGAGCGCGCCGGCGCTGGGCGCGAACGCGGCGGCGACGGACGCGAGGCCGAACGCCGCGGACCCCCACAGCAGCAGGCGGCGCCGCCCGATCCGGTCGCCGAGCGTGCCCATCGTGACCAGCAGCCCGGCGAGCACGAACGAGTACGCGTCGACGATCCAGAGCTGTTCGGCCGCGCCGGGGTCGAGATCCTCGGCGAGGGCGGGCAGCGCGGTGCCCAGCACCGTCATGTCGATGCTGATCAGCAGCACCGGCAGCGTCAGCGCGGCCAGGGCGAGACCGGGCGACCGGCGGGACATCGGAGCCTCCTGGTTTACCGTCCGGACGGTACAGTTACGAGGATCGAAACTACACCGGCTGGACGGTCTACTGTCAACGGCGTGCCTCGCCCGTCACAGCGCGACCGCATCCTCGACGCCTACACCGACCTCGTGGTGACCTCCGGACCCGAGACGGTGACCCTCGACGCCGTCGCGTCGGCCGCGGGCGTCTCGAAGGGCGGGCTGCTCTACCACTTCGGCTCGCGCGAGGCCCTGCTCGAGGGGCTGCTGGACCGGTGCCGCACCCTCACCGACGCCGATCTCGCGGCGGCCCGCGCGGCGCCCGAGGGCATCGCGCGCTACTACCTGCGCACGTCGATCGACGACCCCGCGGCGGGCAGCGCGGTGTACCGGACGACGGTCGCGATGATCAAGCTGTCGACCACCGAGCCGCGGGCCGCCGAGGTGACCCGCCGGTGCATGGCGGGGTGGCGGACGGCGCTCGCCGAGGAGCTCGGCGACGCCCTCGCGGCCGACCTCGTCGCGGCCCTGGGCGACGGCATCTACCTCCGGGCGATCGTCGGACAGAGCAGCGCCGAGCTCGGCGCGGCGGCCGAGGAGCTGTTGCGACGAGCGGCGCCTCGCCCGCCGGAGTGAGCGGGGTCGCCGTCCGCGTCGCCGACCGGTGCCGTGACCGCCGTCGGCGGCACGGTGTGTCGTCCGTGTGACGTCGCCGTTTCCGCTGGTCGCCGCGTCACGCCGGTGGTCGAGGACACGGTGTGGCGAACCCGGACGTACCGCACCCTGGTGGGGTGGACCCGCACGACGAGCACGGTCGGCCCGCCGTTCCCGACCGACCCGCCGACCCCGTCGCCGAGCGCTTCGGCGCGATCGTGAGCGCGCTGGCGCAGGAGGACCCGCGCTTCGCCCGCCGGGTCAGCGCGCCCGCCCCGGGACGCATGGGGGCCGGCAACCTCGCGCTCGTGCTGGGCCTGGTCGCCACCGTGCTGCTCGGCGCGGTCCCGCTCGTGCTCGGGCTGCACCTCGGGAGCGTGGTGCTGGCCGTCGTCGGCGCCGTGGGCTGCCTGGTGCTGCCCGTCGGCGTGCCGCTGCTGCTGCGCACGGTGCTCTACCGGGTGCGCCCGCTGCGGCGCTGAGCGCACCGCGACCCGTCACACCGCGACCGCGTCCACCCGCCGCCGCAGGGCCGCGAGGTCGCGCACGACGATGCTGCGACCGTCCTTCACCAGGACGCCCTCGGCGACGAGCCGGGAGAGCTCGCGGCTCGTCGTCACGCGCGTCAGCCCGATCATCAGCGCCAGCTCGTCCACGGCGGGCCGGACGCTGAGCCGGGCCGAGATGCCGCCGGTGCCCGCCGTCCCGAGCGCGCCCTCGCCGTAGGCCTCGACGAGGTGGCCGAGCAGCACCGTTACGCGCTCGCGGGCGGGCAGGCCGTCGAGGAACACGTGCAGGTGGAGCACCCGCTGCTTGTGGGCGACCCGCCGCACGACCTCCACGAGCAGCTCGGGGTCGTCGCGCGCGGCCTCGACGAGCACGTCGCGGCCGACGGACAGCACGCGGCACGCCCCGGCCGCCGTCGCGGTGACCGGGTGGGGCCCGCCGTCGAAGCACACGCCCTCGCCGAGGCTCGCCCCCGGCTCGGCCCAGGAGATGACGCGGACGGTGCCGTCCGGGCGCAGCATGTGGATGCGGACCCGTCCCGTTGCCACGACGTGGAACGACGACGCCCCCTCGCCCTGGCGGTAGAGGTGCTCGCCGGCGCGCAGGAGCCGCGGGATGCCGAGCGCCTCGATCCGGCGGCTGACCGCGCCGGGCTCCGCGAGAAGGAACGGCGAGACCGTGGGACCGGACACCGGGCGCAGCGTAGGCCGGACCGGCACCCGTCGAAAGGGATGAAGCGGGCGCCGGTCCGGCGGTGATCGGGGTCCGGCTCACGCCAGGGCGGCCTCCGGGGCGGCGTCCGGGATCGACTCGGCGCCGGTGTCGGGCAGGGCGAGGGTGCAGAGCAGGCTCACGACCGACAGCCCTGCGAGCAGCAGCCCGATCGCGAAGCTCGAGGCGAACGTGGCCACGAGGGCGGTCGCGATCAGCGGGACGACGCCGCCGCCGAGGACACCGGCGAGGTTGTAGGCCATGCCGGCCCCGGTGTAGCGGTAGCGCGTCGGGAAGAGCTCGGGCAGCTGGGCACCCTGCGGCCCGTACGCGAACCCGACGACGCCGAGCACCACCGACAGGCCGAGCCCGAACGACCAGCCGGTGCCGATGTCGAGGATCGGGAACGCGACGATCCCGCCGGCGACGGCGAGCGAGTTCCCGATGATGATCATCCGTCGGCGCCCGACCCGGTCGGAGAGGATCGCCCCGGCGATGGTCGTCGCCGCGAAGACGAGCCCGCCGACGATGCCCATCGCGAGCACGGTGGTGCGCGGCAGCTCCAGCTGCTGGGTGCCGTAGGTCGTCAGGTAGGTGACGCCGATGTAGAAGAACGCGAACACCGCCATCGTGGAGCCGGCGCCGAGCAGGACCTCCTTGGTCTGGGTCCGCAGGACCGCGGCCACGGGCATCGTCGTGTCGACCACGCCCGCCTTGCGGTGCGACGAGAAGGCCGCGGTCTCGGTGATCGCGAGGCGGACGTAGAGACCGACCGCGACCAGGAGGACGCTCGCGATGAACGGGACCCGCCAGCCCCAGGCGAGGAACGCCTCGTTCGACATCGTCAGTGCCGTCGCCAGGAACGTCGCGCTGGCCAGGGCGAACGCGAGCGACGGACCGAGCTGGGGGAACAGCGCGAACTTGCCGCGCGCCTTCGCCGGGGAGTTCTCCGCGGTGAGCAGCGTGGCGCCGGCCCACTCGCCGCCGACGGCGAGGCCCTGCAGGACGCGCAGGAGCACGAGGATGATCGGGGCGGCGACGCCGATCGCCCCGGTGGTGGGCAGCAGGCCGATGGCCAGCGTCGAGAGCCCCATGAGCAGCAGCGTCGTGACGAGCGTGCGCTTGCGTCCGAGCCGGTCGCCGAAGTGGCCGAACAGCACGGAGCCGAAGGGCCGGGCGACGAACGCGACGCCGAACGTGGCCAGGGCCAGCGCCGTGCCCGCCGCGGCGCCGAGCGACGGGAAGAAGACCTTGTTGAACACGAGGGCGGCGGCGGTGCCGTAGATGAAGAAGTCGTAGAACTCGATCACGGTGCCGGTCATGCTCGCGATCGCGATCCGGCGCATCGGTGGTGGCGAGCCGCTCACGGGACCTCCTGAACGTTCGTACGGGTACGCCCAGTGTCCGTTCGATCACCTTTGCGGTCTGTATCACACACGACAGACGGATGACCGGTTTCGTGCTGCCCCGGCCGGGTGGCGCAGTGTGCTCGCGCAGACGGCCGGTGCCGGCCGTAGGCTCGCCGCGGCGTCCACCGGGGGACGTCCGGGGACGGAGTCGAGATGACGATCCTGGTGGCGGTCACCGACGACGATCCGGGCGCGGCGGCCCTCGAGGTCGCGCTGGCCGAGGGCGACCGCCGCCGCACCCAGGTCGTCGCACTCAACCTGCGGGCGGGCCCCCTCGCCGTGCCCGACGGCGCGCGCGCCACCGTCGTCGACCGCGTGGTCGGCGTGGAGGACGGCGACGCCGTGCTCGAGCGCCTGGAGGCCGACGCCGATGTCGACCTGCTCGTCATCGGCGTGCGGCGCCGCAGCCCGGTGGGCAAGGCGTTCCTCGGCGACGTCGCGCAGCGGCTGCTGCTCGAGGCGCCGGTGCCCGTGCTCGCGGTGAAGGACCGTCTCTAGGAGCGCGCCCCGGCGTGGTGGATGTCGCCGACCAGCGCGGCGAGCACGTCGTCGAGGGTGACGACCCGATCCGTGCCCACGAGCGCCAGGTGCGCCCCGCTGCGCCGCATCCGGGTGAGCGCGTCCGCGAGCGGGGTGTCGGGGGCGAACGTGGCCAGCGGCCGCACGATCCCCGTCGGCGGCGGCGCGTCCCGGGGCGGGGCGGGCGGGCCGAGCAGGTCCTTGACGTGGACGTAGCCGTGCCAGCCGTGCTCGTCGCGCAGCGGTAGCCGCGAGAAGCCCCGCGCCCGCGCGACCGCCTCCAGCTCGGCGACGGTCGCGTCCGGCCGGGCGGTGACGACATCGTCGACCGCCACGAGGTCCAGGGTGGCGTCGGAGAACCCCAGCGCGCCGTGCACGAGGGCCGCCTCGTCGCGGTCGAGCAGCCCGTGGTCGCGCGACTGCTCCACCAGCGCGGCGACCTCGTCACGGCTGAACGCGCTCGCCATCTCGTCGCGGGGCTCGACCCGCACCGCCCGCAGCGTCAGGTTGGCGATGCCGTTGAGCACCCAGAGGAAGGGCCGCAGCACGGTCACGATCCCCACCAGCGGCGGGGTGAGCACCAGCGCCGCACGGTCCGGGACGGCGAGCGCGATGTTCTTCGGGACCATCTCGCCGACCGTGACGTGCAGGAACACGACGATCAGCAGCGCGATCGCGAACGCCACGGGGTGCACGGCGGCCTCGGGCAGGCCGAGCGCGGCGAAGACCGGCTCGATCGCCGCGGCGACCGCGGGCTCGCCGAGGGCACCGAGGCCCAGCGAGCAGATCGTGATGCCGAGCTGCGCGCCCGCCATCATCAGCGACACGTTCTCCATGGCGCGCACGGTGACCCGCGCGGCCCACGAGGTCGTGGTGCGCGGCTCGAGGGACGCGCGGCGCGCCGAGATCAGGGCGAACTCGGCGCCGACGAAGAAGGCGTTGACCGCCAGCAGGACGACGGCGGTGGCGATGCCGGCTCCGACGCTCACGCGGCCACCTCCAGGCGCACCGCCACGACCCGCCACCGGTCGACCGACTCGACGGTGAGTCGGACCTCCCGCTCGACGACCTCGCCGAGATCCTCGCCCGGCCGCGTCGCGGTGACGGTGACGGTGTCGCCCGCCGCCGGCACGCGCCCCAGGTGCTCGGCGAGCAGGCCGGCGAGCGTGTCGTACTCGGGCGACGTGGGCAGCGTCCAGCCGATCAGCGTCGAGGCCTCGTCCGGGCGCAGGCGGCCGGCGGCGCGCCACGTGGTGTCGTCGAGGCGCCGGCCGGGCGGGGTGCCCGGGTCGTGCTCGTCGCGGACCTCGCCGACGAGCTCCTCCACGAGGTCCTCGAGGGTGACGAGCCCGGCGACGTCGCCGTACTCGTCGACGACGAGCGCGAGCTGGACGTCGCCGGCGCGCAGCTGGGTCAGCAGGCGGTCGAGGTCGAGGGTCTCGGGGATGGCGCCGACGGGGCGGGCGAGGTCGCCGACGGGGGTCGCGTGGTCGACGCCGAGCGCGTCGCGGACCTGGACGACGCCGGGGTGGCCGTCGCCCAGCACCGGGAACCGCGACCGGCCCGTGGCGGCGGAGCGCTCGAGCAGCGTCGCGACGGTGTCGGTCGGCGCGAGGGTCACCATCGCGCCGCGCGGGGTCATGACGTCCGCGGCGTGGCGCTCGGTGAACGCGAGCGTGCGCTGGACCAGCGTCGCCGTCTCCCCGGAGAGCGTGCCCTGGTCGGCCGAGCGGCGGACCAGCGAGAACAGCTCCTCCGCGGACCGGGCCGAGGCGAGCTCCTCGGTCGGCTCGACGCCGACGGCGCGCACGAGCACGTTGGACGTCGAGTTCAGCAGCGCCACCAGCGGGCGCGTGACCGTGGTGAACGCGCGCATCACGCCCTGCACGGCGCGGGAGGTGCCGCGGGGCGCGCTGATGGCGAGGTTCTTGGGCACGAGCTCGCCGAAGATCATCGTGACGGCCGTCGAGAGGACGAGCGCGACGATCAGCGAGACCGCCGACGCGCCGTCCGCGGACAGCCCGAGCGACTGCAGGGGCTCGGCCAGCACGGCCGCGATCGCGGGCTCGGCGAGGAAGCCGATCGCGAGGTTCGTGACCGTGATGCCGAGCTGGGCGGCGGAGAGCTGGGTCGAGAGCGAGCGCAGCGCCGACAGCACCCCGCGGGACCGGCGGTCGTGCTCGGCCTCCCGCTCGATCGCGGCGCGGTCGACGCCGACGAAGGCGAACTCGGCGGCGACGAAGACGCCGCAGGCGACGACGAGGACCGCCGCCGCGAGGATCAGGAGCAGTTCGGTCACGGGCGGACCGGACGGCGGGTCATGGGCTCCCCAGGGTCGAGGCGGACATCCGGCACAACGGACACGCCGTCGGCGGAGTTCCCCGGGGTGACCCGGGGTGACCCGGCTCGCGCGGGACGCGCGGCTACTGGCTGGTATCCCTCGCCACGCGAGCGATACCAGCCAGTAGCCACCGGGCGGCCGACCCCGATCGGCCGCCCGGGTCGGCGAGGGGCACGTCCGGCAGGCCCGAGGGGGGTCGCGGGCGGCGGGAGGTGCCCCTCGCCGGGATCAGGTGCCCTGCGTGGTGTCGGTGCTCTGGCTCGTGGACGCGCCGGGCGGGGTCCCGCCGGGGCCGCCGGCGCCGCCGTCGGGCGGGCCGCCGAGCGGGCCGACGAGCATCGAGATGCCCATGCCGACGAGGAACGCGACGATCGCGATCACGGACGCGACCCACAGGGAGACCTGGCGGCGGGTCGTCGCGACGGGACCGGGCGGGGCCGGTGCCGCGGTCGTCGTCGTCGCGGACACCATCGTCGGGGCGTCGGCGTCGCGGTGGACGGTGTAGCCGTCGGGTCGGGCCGGGGGAGCGGGGCGGGGCGTCGGCGTGGGGTCGGTTGCTGCGGTCATGACGTGAAGCGTCGGCCCCGGCGCTGTCCGGGCGGTGTGGTCGACCTGTGGCCGTGCTGTGATCCACGATCGGGCGATGCGCACCGCGGCTCTCCGCCTCACCGTCGCCGGCGCCGCGGTGGTGGGCGTGGCCTACGGGATGGGCCGCTACGCGTTCGGCCTGACGCTGCCCTCGCTGCGCGCGGACCCGTCGCTGTCGGCGGACGGTCTCGACGACGCCGTGCTCGGGCTCATCGCCTCCGGGTCGTTCGCGGGCTACCTCGCCGGCCTGCTCCTCGCGCCCGTCCTCGGCCGGCGGTGCGGTCGGCGCGCGCCGACGACGGTCGGGAGCGCGTGCGGGCTCGTCGGCGGGCTGCTCGCCGCCGGGGCCTGGTCGCCGCTCGTCCTGGCGGTCGGCGTGGTGCTCGCCGGCAGCGCCGCGGGCTGGGTGTGGGCGGCGTACTCCGACCTCGCCGCCGTGGTCGTCGACGCGCCGGCGCGCCCCCGGACGCTCGCGGTCATCAGCACCGGGACGAGTGCGGGCCTCGTGGTGTCGGGGATCGTCGGGCTGGGGGCGATCGGCGTCCCCGGCTGGCGCCTGCTGTGGGTGGCGATCGGGCTGGCCTCCGCCCTCACGGGCCTGCTCAACCTCCGCTGGACGCCCCGGGTGCCGCCCGACCCGGTCGGGCGGGCCGGGCGCCTCGCACTGCGCGGGCTCGCGGTGCCGGTCGCGTACTCGATCGCCTTCCACGTCGGCGTCACGACCTTCTTCACCTGGGCGGCCGACATGCTGCGCCGTGCCGCCCTCGCGCCGGGCTGGGCGCCGGTGCTCTACGCGCTGGTCGGGGTGGTCGGTCTCGTCGGGCTGGGCATCGGCGGGTGGTGCGCGCGCTTCGGCACCGTCCGCGTCGCGGCGGCCTGCCTGCTCTTCCTCGGTGCCTCGCTCGTCGTGCTCGGCACGGGCGCGGGCTCGGGGATCGTCGCCCTCGTGGCCGCCGCGATCTACGCGCCCGGGATCATGGGCGGGGCCGCGGTCCTCGCGGTGTGGACCGCCGAGATCGCCCCGGACCGCTCCGGCGAGGCGCTGACGGTCGTGGTCGCGGTGGGGGCGACCGCCGCGGTGATCGCGCCGGCCGTGGTGGGCCTGCTGCTGGGCGTCATCAGCCTCACGGCCGTCCTCGTCGGGCTCGCGGTACTCCTCGTGATCACCGCGGTCCTGATCCTCACACCTCGAACCGGTACCCCCGCCCCGCCTCCGTGACGAGGTGGCGCGGCCGCGACGGGTCGGGCTCGAGCTTGCGGCGCAGGTGGGCGAGGTAGACGCGCAGGTAGTGGCCCTCGGTGCCGTACGCCGGCCCCCAGACCTCGCGGAGGAGCTGCTGCTGGGTGACGAGCATCCCGGGATGGCGGGCCAGGTGTTCGAGGACGCCCCACTCGGTGGGGGACAGGTGCACCTCGGCGCCGTCGCGCACGACCTTCTTCGCGACGAGGTCGACGGTGAAGCTCGCGGTCTCGACCACCGGCGTGCCGTCCGGGGTGACCACCGCCCCGCGACGGACCGCGGCGCGCAGGCGGGCGAGCAGCTCGGGGACGCCGAAGGGCTTGGTGACGTAGTCGTCGGCGCCGGCGTCGAGAGCGGCGATCTTGTCCGCCGAGTCGGTGCGCGCCGACAGCACGATCACCGGGACCGCCGTCCACCCGCGCAGGCCCTCGAGGACCTCGAGGCCCGGCATGTCGGGCAGCCCGAGGTCGAGGATGACGACGTCGGGCGGCGGGTGCTCGGCGGCGGCGCGCAGGGCCGCGGACCCGTCGGCGGCGAGCACGACGTGGTGGCCGTGCGCGGTGAGGTTGATCCGCAGGGTGCGGCGCAGATGGGGGTCGTCGTCGACGACGAGGACGCGGCTCACGGACCTCACCCCACCGCCGGGTCCAGCGGGGGCGCGACGCGGTGCTCCTCCGCCCCGAGGGGGGCCGCCGGCAGCGAGAGGACCATGGTCAGCCCGCCGCCGGGGGTGTCCTCGGCGTCGAGCCGCCCGCCCATCGCCTCGGTGAACCCGCGCGCGACGTGCAGGCCGAGCCCGACGCCGGTCGCCGCCCGCCGGTCGCCGAGGCGCTGGAACGGCCCGAACAGGCGGTCGCGCTCCTTGCGGGGCACGCCCGGGCCGGTGTCGACGACGCGCAGCTCCACGCGGTCGCGGTGGGCGCTTCCCCGGACCGCGACCGGCCCCGCGCCGCCGTGCCGCACGGCGTTGTCGACCAGGTTCGCGACCACCCGCTCCGCGAGCCCGGTGTCGGCGAGGACGGCGGGCAGGTCCTCGGCGACGTCGACGGTCACCCGCGTCGCGTCGACGTGGCCGCCCCCGAGCGTCGCGGCGACGACCTCGTCGAGCCCCACCGGCGCGACGATCGGACTCACGGCCCCCGTGGCCAGGCGCGAGGAGTCGAGCAGGTTGTCGACGAGGCCGGTCAGGCGGTCGGCGGACTCCTCGACGGTCGCGAGCAGTTCCTGGCGATCCCCGGTGGACATGCGCAGCGTCGGGTCGCGCAGGCTCCCCGCGGCCGCCTTGATCGCGGTGAGCGGCGTCCGCAGGTCGTGCCCCACGGCCGAGAGCAGGGCGGTGCGCAGCCCGGCCGCGTCGGCCCGACGCTGGGCGTCGGTCGCCTCGGCCGCCATGCGCCGGTTGCGCAGGGCGAGCAGCGCCTGCCCGCTGACGGTGGCGAACAGCGCGCTCTCGCTCGCGGTCAGCGTGCGGCCGGTCGCGACGAGGTGGACGCCCTCGTCGATCTCGACGTCGGCGTCCGCGTCGGCGGGCCTGGCGCACGGGGCCTCGCCGGTGCAGGCGGTGACATCCCAGGTGGGTCCGCGCCGTTCGAGCAGCGCCACGGAGGTGAGCCCGAACGCCTCGCGTACCCGCTCGAGCAACTTGGGCAGGGGATCGGACCGCGCGAGCACGACCCGGGCGAACGACGCGAGCAGCGTCGCCTCGGTGCGCGCCTGGGCGGCCTGCACCGCGCGGCGGTCGGCCCGGTCGACGACGGCCGCGACGAGAACGGCCACGATCACCATCGCGACGATCGCGAAGGCGTTCTCGGGCTGCGCGACCGTGAGGGTGTACAGCGGCGGGGTCAGGAAGACGTTGAGCAGCAGGCCGCCGCCGACGGCCGCGAGCAGTGCCGGCGCGAGCCCACCGATCATCGCGGTGACGACGGTGGTGAGGAAGAACAGGACCACGTCGGTGGACAGGTCCACCGATTCGCGCAGCAGCACCCCGACCACGGTCGCGAGCACCGGGAGCAGGACCGCCGCCGGCCAGCCCCACGCCTGCCGGCGGGCCGGGAGCGACCACCCCGGACGCTTCGCGGCCGCGCCGGCCTCCGCGTGGCTGACGAGGTGGACGTCGATCGTGCCGGATTCCGCGATGGTCCGGGCGCCGATCCCCGGGTCGACCAGCCGCGCCCAGCGCGAGCGCCGGGACGTCCCGAGCACCAGCTGGGTGGCGTTGGCGGCGCGCGCGAACTCCAGCAGCGCGGCGGGCACGTCGTCGCCGACCACGGAGTGGAACGAGGCGCCGACGTCCTCGGCGAGGCGCCGGAGACCGGGACCGTCGCGTCGCGGGCCGGTGGTGGCCAGGCCGTCGCTGCGCAGGATGTGCACGCACAGCAGGTCCGCCGAGCCGGCGCGCCGGGCGATCCGGGCCGCCCGGCGGATCACGGTGGCGCTCTCGGGGCCGCCGGTCACCGCGACGACCACCCGCTCCCGCGCCTCCCACACCTCGGAGATGGCCTCCTCGCTGCGGTAGCGCTGGAGGGCGACGTCGACCTGGTCGGCGACCCAGAGCAGGGCCAGCTCGCGCAGCGCGATGAGGTTGCCGGTGCGGAAGTAGTTGGCCAGAGACGCGTCGATCTTCTCGGGCGCGTAGATGTTGCCGTGGGCCATGCGTCGTCGCAGGGCCTCGGGGGTGATGTCGACCAGCTCGATCTGGTCGGCCGCGCGCACCACCGCGTCCGGGATCGTCTCGCGCTGGCGGACGCCGGTGATCCGCTCGACGACGTCGCCGAGCGACTCGAGGTGCTGCACGTTCACCGTCGAGATCACGTCGATCCCCGCGGCGAGCAGCTCCTCGACGTCTCCGAAGCGCTTGGCGTGGCGCGCGCCGGGTGCGCAGGAGTGCGCCAGCTCGTCGACCACGCACACCTCCGGCGCGCGGGCGAGCACGGCGTCGACGTCGAGCTCGCCGAGCTCGGCGCCGCGGTGCTCGTAGGTCTTCCGGGCGAGCACCTCGAGGCCCGCCAGGAGGTCCGCGGTCCGCGGGCGCCGGTGCGTCTCCACCAGCCCGACGACGACGTCGGTGCCCCGGTCGAGGCGCCGGTGCGCCTCGTTCAGGGCGGCGTAGGTCTTCCCGACGCCCGGCGCCGCACCGAGGTGGATGCGCAGCTCACCCCGGCGCGGCACACCAGGTTCGGACACCTCCTCATCCTGCACCGGAGCGCCTCACCGGATCCCGGGCACGACCGTGGCGAGCGAGGCGTCGAGCTCCTGGACGTTCACCCGCGGCTCGCCCAGCACGCCGAACGTCCGGCCGTCGGTGGCCGCGGCGACCAGCGCGCGGACCCGGTCCTCGCCGAGACCCGTGACGCGGGCGACCCGCGGCACCTGCAGGGCCGCGTAGGCCGGGCTGATCTGCGGGTCGAGCCCGGACGCCGACGCCGTGAGGGCGTCGGGCGGGATCACGGCCGGGTCGACGCCCTCGCGCGCGGCGATCGCGGCGCGACGGTCCGCGACAGCGGTCGCGAGGTCCTCCGAGGACGGGCCCAGGTTCGAGCCGCCGGAAGTCGTCGCGTCGGCCGGCCCGAGGCCGGCGACCGCGTCGTCGGGGGCCGAGGCCGTCGGCCGCGGGTGGAACCAGGGGTCGGCGGCCGGGTTCGCGGGGACGGGGTCGATGCCGATGAGGCTCGAGCCCCCGATCCCCGGCATCACCGAGCCCTCGGCGTTCGCGTGCAGGCCCGGGAGGCGGGACACGCCCCAGACGACGGCGGGGTAGACGACGCCGAGCAGCAGGGTCAGCACCAGCAGCACCCGGACCGCGGCGGCGAGCTGGCGGCGCAGCTGGCCCGTGGTGACGGGCGACTCGCGGGTGGCGGTCGGCTCGGAGTCGATGACGGTGGACATGGTTCAGCCGATCCCCGGGATGAGCCGGACGAGGAGGTCGATGGCGGCGATGCCGACGAAGGGCACGGCGATGCCGCCGAGCCCGTAGACGAGCAGGTTGCGGCGCAGCAGCCGGTCGGCCGAGGACGGGCGGAACCGCACGCCGCGCAGCGCCAGCGGGATCAGCGCGACGATCACGAGCGCGTTGAAGACGACCGCCGAGAGGATCGCGGACCGCGGCGTCGCCAGCGCCATGACGTTGAGCGCGCCGAGCTGCGGGAAGATCGCCAGGAACATCGCCGGCAGGATCGCGAAGTACTTCGCGAGGTCGTTGGCCAGCGAGAACGTGGTCAGCGCCCCGCGCGTGATCAACATCTGCTTGCCGACCTCGACGACCCCGATGAGCTTGGTGGGGTCGGAGTCGAGGTCGACCATGTTGCCGGCCTCCTTGGCCGCCGCGGTCCCCGAGTTCATGGCGACGCCGACGTCGGCCTGCGCGAGCGCGGGCGCGTCGTTGGTGCCGTCGCCGGTCATGGCGACCATCCGCCCGCCGGCCTGCTCGCGGCGGATGAGCGCGAGCTTGTCCTCCGGCGTCGCCTCGGCGAGGACGTCGTCGACGCCGGACTCCGCGGCGATCGCCCGCGCGGTCACGGGGTTGTCGCCGGTGATCATGACGGTCCGGATGCCCATCGCCCGCAGCTCCCCGAACCGCTCCGCGATCCCCGGCTTCACGACGTCCGAGAGCTCGACGACCCCCAGCGCACCCGTACGTGAGCAGTTGGCGCCCTTATCGGGGCGCCAACTGCTCACATGGGAGGCGACCACCAGCGGGGTGGCGCCTCGCTCGGCGATCTCGGTGCTGATCTCCTCGAGGCGGGCGCGGTCGGTGTCGGGGACGTCGGGGCCCAGCCAGGCCAGCACCGCCGACGTCGCGCCCTTGCGCAGCTCCCGGCCGTCGAGGTCGACCCCCGACATGCGGGTGGTCGCACTGAACGGCACGAACTCGGCGGCCGCCTCGCGTGCGCTCGCCTCGACCGCCAGCCCGTGCTCCTCGGCACACAGCGAGACGATCGAGCGCCCCTCGGGGGTCGTGTCGGCGAGGCTCGAGAGCCGGGCGGCCGCCGCGAGCTCGGCGCCGTCCACCCCGTCGAGCGCATGCAACGCCGTCGCGCGCCGGTTGCCGTAGGTGATCGTCCCGGTCTTGTCGAGCAGCAGCGTCGCCACGTCACCCGCCGCCTCGACCGCGCGACCGGACGTGGCGAGCACATTGCGCTGCACCAGCCGGTCCATGCCGGCGATCCCGATCGCCGAGAGCAGCGCGCCGATCGTGGTCGGGATGAGGCACACGAGCAGGGCGACCAGCACGACGAGCGACTGCGGCCCGCCCGAGTAGGCCGCCATCGGCTGCAGCGACACCACGGCCAGCAGGAACACGATCGTCAGCGCCGAGAGCAGGATCGTCAGCGCGATCTCGTTCGGTGTCTTCTGCCGCTGCGCACCCTCGACCAGCGCGATCATCCGGTCGACGAACGACTCCCCGGGCCTCGCGGTGATGCGCACGACGATCCGGTCGGAGAGCACCGTCGTGCCGCCGGTGACCGAGGACAGGTCCCCGCCCGACTCGCGCACCACCGGCGCCGACTCCCCGGTGATCGCCGACTCGTCGACGGTCGCGATGCCCTCGACGATCTCGCCGTCGCCGGGGATGACCTGCCCGGCCTCGACGACGACGCGGTCGTCGATCGCCAGGTCGGTGGCCGGGACGCTCGACCCGTCCTCGCGGCGGGCCACCGTGTCCGTCCGCGTCGCCCGCAGCGCGTCGGCCTGAGCGCGGCCACGGCCCTCGGCGACGGCCTCGGCGAGGTTCGAGAAGACGACGGTGAACCACAGCCAGACCGCGATGAGCCAGGCGAACACGCTCGGGTCGACGATCGCCGCCACGGTGACGACGAGCGACCCGACCCACACCACGAACATGACCGGGTTGCGGACCTGGTGGCGCGGGTCGAGCTTGCGCAGCGCGGTCGGCAGCGACTCGAGCAGCTGCGCGGGCCGGAACGCGCCGGCGCCGATGGGACGCGTGGTGGTCCGGGGGCGGTCGAGGACGGCGGTCATGCGAGTCCCTCCGCGAGGGGGCTCAGGGCGAGGGCGGGGAGGAAGGTGATCGCCGCGACCAGCACGATCGTGCCGGCGACGAGCACTGAGAACAGGGGCGTGCCGGTCGAGAGCGTTCCGGGCCCCGGCGACACCCGTGGCTGCCGCGCGAGCAGCCCGGCCAGGGCGAGGACGGCGACGATCGGCAGGAAGCGGCCGAGCAGCATCGCGACGCCCAGCGTGGTCTGGAAGAAGTTGCTCGTGACCGTCAGCCCGCCGAAGGCCGAGCCGTTGTTGTTGGCCGCCGAGGCGTAGGCGTACAGCACCTCGCTCAGACCGTGTGGCCCGGAGTTGGTCATCGCCTCCGCGGTCGACGGCAGCGCGATCGCGAGCCCGGTCCCGAGCAGCACGAGCGCCGGCATCGTCAGCACCACGACCACCGCACAGGTCACCTCGCGGCGCCCGAGACGCTTGCCGAGGTACTCGGGGGTCCGCCCGACCATCAGCCCGGCGAGGAACACCGCGACGACCGCGATGATCAGGATCGAGTAGAGGCCGGTGCCGACTCCGCCGGGGGTCATCTCCGAGAACAGCATGGTGAGCATCGCCCCGCCGCCACCGAACGCCGAGAAGCTGTCGTGCAGCGAGTTCACCGCGCCGGTCGAGGTCCCCGTGGTCGAGGTCGCGAAGAGCGCCGACGCCGGGATGCCGAAGCGGACCTCCTTGCCCTCGAGGTTCGCCCCGGCGAACGCAGCGCTGCGGGCCTCGGCCGTCCAGGTCACCGCGAGCATCGCGCCCCACAGCCCGGCCATGACGGCCAGCAGCGAGACCCCCTGCCGCGTCGACCCCACGAGACGCCCGAACGTCCGCGTCAGCGACACCGGGATCACGAGCAGCAGGAAGATCTCGAGGATGTCCGAGACGGGGTTCGGGTTCTCGAACGGGTGCGCCGAGTTGGCGTTGACGATGCCCCCGCCGTTGGTGCCCAGCTCCTTGATCGACTCCTGGGACGCCGCCGGGGCGAGGGCGATCGTCGACGGACGTCCGTCGGCGCCGATCACGTCCACGCCCGACCGCAGGCTCATCACGACACCGGTGGCGACGAGCGCGACCGCGGCGACGGCGGCGATCGGCAGCAGGACGCGGGTGCACCCGCGGACGATGTCGACCCACGCGTTGCCGAGCCGGTCGGTGCGCGCGCGGACGAACCCGCGCACCAGCGCCACCGCGACCGCCATGCCGACGGCCGCCGAGGCGAAGTTCTGCACGGTCAGACCGACCATCTGGACGGCGTGGCCCATGGTGGTCTCGGGGACGTACGACTGCCAGTTCGTGTTGGTCACGAACGAGATCGCGGTGTTGAACGCGATCCCGGGGTCGACCGCACCCCGCTCGAAGGCGAACGGCAGGAACGACTGCAGCCGCTGGAGCAGGTAGAGCAGCACGATCCCCGCGAACGAGAACATGAGGATCGCGACGGCGTAGGTGCTCGCCCGCTGCTCGGAGCGTGGATCGACGCGCACCAGCCGGTAGAGGCCGCGCTCGAGGCGCCAGTCGCGCTCCTCGGTGTAGACGCGTGCCATCCAGTCCCCGAGCGGGCGCCAGGCGGCCGCCAGGAGGACGAGCAGGACGAGGACCTGCAGGACGCCGGCCATCAGAACTTCTCCGGACGGAACAGGGCGACGACGAGGTAGATCAGCAGGCCCAGCGCGATGACGGCTCCGGCGACGTTCGCGATCACAGCCGGTCCAGCCCGCGCACGGCGAGCAGGAGGACCGCGAAGCCCGCGATCACCACGCCCGCGGAGAGGAGGTCGAGCACCGGATCCCCTTCGGTCGAGGCACCGCCCCCACGGCGGCGCGCCGACCGCGAGACTCCGCTCGAGAGGCCCCGCCGAGGCCCGCGTTGACGGGTCGTTGACGCCGTGGCGCGCGGTTTTTCACGGCTCCGCAGCCGGATGTGACGCGGCATGCTGGAGGCGTGAGCGCACCCGAGGCGAAGCGGCTGGGGATCCTGCTGTTCGAGGGCGTGGAGGAGCTCGACGCCGTGGGCCCGTGGGAGGTCCTGTCCTGGTGGACGGCGAACTTCCCCGAGGACGGGTACGCGGCGACGACGTTCTCGCTCGACGGCGCCCCGGTGCGCTGCGCGAAGGGCATGACGATCGTCCCCGACCACTCGGCCGCCGACGTGGGCCCGCTCGAGGTGCTCCTGCACCCGGGCGGCCGGGGGACGCGCCCGCAGATGGTGGACCCCGAGCACCTGGAGCGGGTCCGGCAGTGGCGACGCGACGTCCCGCTGATGACCAGCGTCTGCACCGGCTCGCTCGTCTACGCCGCGGCCGGACTGCTCGCGGGGAAGCCCGCGACCAGCTACCGGAACGAGCTCGACACCCTCGCCGAGCTCGACCCGACGATCGAGGTCCGGCGCGACGACCGCTTCGTCGACGCCGGCGACGTCATCTCGAGCGCCGGCGTCTCGGCCGGCATCGACATGGCGTTCCACCTCATCGTGCGCCTCGTCGGGGTCGAGCGCGCCCGTCAGGTCCGCCGGGGCATCCAGTACGACCCCGAACCGCCGGTCTGAGCCAGCTCCCGCAGCACCGCCATCGCGTCGTCCCGGCGGTCCCACGGCACGAACAGGTGGTCGTGGTGGAAGCCCGCGACGGGATTCGTCCCGATCCCCGCGTCGGCGAGGGCCCGGGTGATCACGGCGAGGAAGCCGACGGCCTCGAGCGCCGAGGGCACCCGCAGGGTGATCCGGGCGCAGAGGAACTCCCCGGTGAGGCCGTGCGCGTCGGCGTCGGTGCAGGTCACCACCGCCGAGACGCCCTCGGCCTCACGGATCGTCGCGACCGGCACGAGCCCGTCCGGGAGCGCCGCGACGCTGACGAAGACGTGGCGCTCGGCGTGCAGCACGGGGTCCATGGCGGCCACGAGCCGGGTCGGGTCGGTGTCGCCGGGCATGCGTCGATCCTGACGTGACCGCGCGCACACGACCACGCGGACACCCGGCGACGCCGCGACGGGGAGGTCGAGCCGACCCCACGGGTGATGGTCGAGGCGGCACGCGACGCGCGGTAGAGCAAGATCGCTCCCGGTGCTCCTCTCGCCCCGATGTCGTGGGGTGGGAGGAGCACCGGGACGGATCACGGCCACCGACCTCGCCGCCACCGGAACAGCAGGGCGTGCAGGCCGAGGTTGAGGGGCGCCCCGCCGAGGAACGACAGCTCGTAGAAGGTGACGGCGACCGGGTCGTGGGCGAACGACCGCGTCGGCCCCCACCGGTCGAAGGCCGCACGGCCGAGGAGGGACCACGGCTGGCCGACGGCCTCGATGGGCATCGAGGCGAAGGCGGCGCCGAAGTTCACGCCCCCGCCGCTGCCCGGCGGGCCGAGCGCGAAGAGCACGGCCCAGACGGCGACCAGGACCGCCACGACCGCGGCGTGGGCGCGGACCAGGGACAGCCACGGATCGTCCGCGGCGGTGACGTCGGTGTCGGACATGACCGTCGAGGGTCGTGACCGCACCCGCGGTCCGGCACCGGCGGAACTACTCAGGTCCGCCGGCGCCGGACCGATCAGATCCTCTGGACGTCGACCAGGTCGGCGTAGACGATCACGTTCGACAGGTAGTTGCGGTTGGCGCGGTCGTAGTCCCCGCCGCAGGTGATGAGCCGCAGCTGGGAGTTGGGCGTGTCGTTGTAGACCTGGTCGGTCGGGAACGACGCCTTCGGGATCGTGTCGACCCGCGACACCTGGAACACGGCGCGCTGGCCGTCGGCGCGGTCGACGAGGATCTGGGCCCCGGCGACGACCTCGTTCAGCTTCGCGAAGATGCCCGGCTGACCGCCGCCGTTGACATGCCCGAGGATCACGGCCGGCCCGACCTCGCCCGGCGTCGGGCTCCCGTTGAACCAGGCCGCCTGCATCGGCTGGGACACCGGCGGCACCTCGAGGCTGCCGTCGGACTGCAGCCCGGTCGCCACCAGGTTCGAGTCCGCCGAGATCGACGGCACCGACACGTGCGTCGGCGTCGCGGCGGCCAGCGGTGCCGGCGAGTTCACGCTCGACGACGAGGACCCGGACGACGAGTTCATCCCGACGATCACGGCCAGCCCCACCAGGATCACCACGAGGGCGATCGAGATGTTGGTCATCGACGGACCGGAGGAGGTCTTCTCCTCGCGGTTCTTCTCCTCGGTGATCGTCATGCTCAGTTACCCGTGTCCACGCCGCCGGAGGGCACGTGGCGGACCTGCGTCGCGTAGATCGTGCCGACCGGCCGGGAGTCGTAGTAGTAGTGACCCGTCGACGGGTGGTAGTAGCAGACCGTCGAGTACGTCGGCGGCGTCGTGCCGGTCGTGACGCTGGTGGTCGACTGGCCGGTCGTCGAACTGGTCGTGCTCGTGGTCGTGCCAGTGGTGTCCGAGGACCCGGTGGTCGTGTCCGCCGCCGCACGGAGTCCCTGCGACTCCGACTCGCCCGAGGGCGTTATCGCGCTCGCGCCGCTGTCGGCGGGCGTCTCGACGGCTGATCCGCCCGCTCCGCCGGACGCCGGGTCGCTCGGCACCCCGGCACTCGGGTCGAGAGAAGCGGGGAGCGTGGTGATCCCGGTGGAGGGGAGCGTGGTGATCCCCGTGGAGGGGAGCGTGGTGATCCCCGTGGAGGGGAGCGTGGTGATCCCCGTGGAGGGGAGCGTGGTGATCCCGGTGGACGGGAGGGTCGTGATCCCGGTGGTGAGGGTGCTCGAGGAGTCGGTGCTGCTAGTGGTGCCGAGGTAGGTCGAGCTGTTGCCGGTGCTGGCGACCGTCACGCATGTGTCGCCCGTGTAGGACCACGCCGAGGCGCTACCGACGCCGAGCGATCCCATGAGTACCACTCCCGCGCCGAGCACGAGTGCCCGCTGCGCCAAGGTCTGTCCCGTCATGCCCTCTCTCCGTCCCACCCTGTGTGGACCTGGTCGCCGCCCCGCCGACGATCACGTGTCGCGACTCACCCGTCTGGCGTTACCCGGTCTCGTCTTCGTGACGAAAGCGTTACTCCAGGCCGCCGCAGCTGCTTCGACCGACGGTCGAATGCGAGAGCCCCTCGCCCGGGCGAGTACGGAGCGTCGTCAGGAGACCTCACCTGTACGCAGGGTCGGGCCGCACGTCCAGGCGTTGCGGTGTCCGCGCAAGAAGGGTGCGTCGACGTCGGCGAAGCCCGCGGTCGCGTGCCCCCGCGCCAGAGCGAGGTGTCCCGCGTCGGGCACGACGTCACGACGGACCCAGGTTCCACTGCCGGCCTGCGTGGAGATGAGGACGACGTAGTCACGAGTCAGGCGCGGATCGTTGAGCAGCCCAGAACTCGCGGTACCAGACCATCCGTTGTCGAGCTTGAAGAAGGTCGGACGGACGGTGTCGAACAGGAGGTCGCGGACCCCGCGGGTGTCGTTGCGCTGCCACAACTCGGCGAAGCGCGCATCGGCCAGCCCGGAGAGATCGACGAAGCGCAGCCGGCTCGTGAGGGCGGTGCCGCCGCCGTCGACCGCAGCGAGCGTGCCATCGCGAACTCCCAGGATGTCGGCGTAGGCGTTGATCCGCTCGCCGACGCTCGTGGCGACGAAACACATCGGCGCGGTCGGATTGCGACGGAAGCCGACGGCGTTGTCCAGCCACACGGAGCCGGAGGCGAGGACCGCGAGCGCGACGGCCAGCAGGGCGAGGACCCTGGCGCGCCGCGAGGTGCACCGGCCCATGACGTCTCCGAACGCGAGGACCCCGACGAACGCGCCGAGAGGCCACAGCGGCGTCGCGAACCGGAACTGCGCCATCCAGTCAGCAGCCAGCACCGCGTACACGACCAGCGTCAGGGTCAGCGGCACGAGCAGGACACCCACTGCGGTCCGCACCCGGGAGCGCTGCGTCAGGGCCAGGGCGACCGCGGCGACCGCGAGCACGACGGCGAGCCAGCCGGCGTAGCTGACCAGCTCCCCGGGCCGCGCGAGGTCGCCGGGCCCCGGGAGCTCCTGGCGCTTGGCTCGGGCGGTCGTCGGCAGCCAGTCGCCGAAGGTGACCAGGCGCCAGACGAGGTAGAGCCCGACCGGGACGAGCGCCGTGCTGACGGACCGGAGGCCCGGCGTCACGACCCGGCGCCACCCGCTCCCGGCGAGGAGCACGGCGACGACCGGGTACACGGCGAGGTAGATCAGCCCGTCGGGGCGGGTCAGGGCCGCGAGGCCGGCCAGCGCCCCGGCCGCCACCGCGACGCGCGAGGCCAGGAGCCTGCCCTCGACCGCGGCCCGCGCGACGGTCGCGCCGAGCGCCACGACCAGCAGCGCGTACAGCCCGTTCTCGAGACCGCTCGTCGTCCAGATCGCGAACGACGGCACGAGCGCCGTCACCGTGCCGGCGACGACGGTGAGCGCGACCGGACGGGCGGAGACGGTGCGAGCCAGGCCGTACAGGACCGCGAACATCGCGGCGGCGCAGGCCAGGGCGACGAGCTTCGGGAAGAGCACGAGGTCCGGGAGCCCGAACCAGGCGCCGTGGTCGAACAGCCCCAGCCAGTGGCCGACGACGAGGACCGCGAGCCAGAGCGGGTTCGAGAACCCCTCGACCGCCTCCGCACCGGGCTGCAGCACGGGGCCGGCGCCCGTCGCGATCGACCGGGCGTAGGCGAACGTGATGCCGGCGTCGTCCTCGATCCACGGCCCGTAGGAGGCGCTGTGCACCGCGAGCACGAGGGTCGGGATGCCGACCGCGGCGGCGAAGCCGCGGTCCCGGGGCGCGCCGCGCCGGTCCTCGGTCGGTGTCTCGGCGGCGGGGGTCTGCTCGCCGACCAGCTCGACGGTGCTCATGCCACCGGTGCCTCGACCGGGCGGCGCCGGCGGGGACGGTGGTCGCGCGCCCAGCGCAGGACCTGTTCGGCGCGCTCGGGCGGGAGGAAGGCGAGGTAGAGCGTCATCATCCCGAGGCCGAAGAACCCGACGGCCAGGGACACCTCGATCGAGAAGTGCAGCAGCACGCCGAGGGCGAGCACCCAGGGCCGGGCGGCCCGGTTCCAGACGAGGACGCCGATCGCGAGCTCCGCGGCGATCGTCCCGAGCGTCGCCAGCTGCGTGAGCAGGATCGAGTCGGTGACGAAGGACGGCACCGGGAGGCGTTCGAGGTCGCCGATGCGCATCGCGTACGACACCGCCGTGCCGTTGCGCCACAGGGTGCCGCCGGACTTCTCCCACACCGTGGAGAGGTAGATGACGCTGAGCTGGATCTGCGCGAGCCGCAGCGCCCACGGCGCGCGGCGGGGGAAGCTCCAGACGCCCCGGCGGTCGGCCAGCCACCGGTCGACCGAGACCGCCGAGCCGGCCGGCATCAGCAGGACGTAGAAGGAGATGACGCGCATCAGCCCGTCGCCGGCGTTGAACGCGAGCGGCGCCTGGCGGTTCACCGACACCATGACGACGAAGACGAGCAGCGCCGCCAGCCGCGTGCGGAACCCGACGGTCAGCGCCGCGGCGCCGAGGACGCCGAGCAGCCACAGGACCCAGATCAGCGGGGTGCCGCCGACCAGCGTCATCAGGGTCCAGGCGAGCGCGGGCCGCGGGCGGTCCGGGATCGCGGCGTCGGGGCCGAAGAACGGGGTGAGCACGGGGGCGAGCGAGAGCATCCAGGCCGTCGCGACGACCCCGAACACGATCCGGATCACCTCGACCGGCGCCGTCGACTGCGGCGTGAACCAGAAGCGCTCCCAGCCCGTCCGCAGGCGGGTCCAGGGGGCGGTCATCGCCCGCTCACCTGCATCGTCGAGAACGGGACTTCGGTCCACGGCCCCTCGTCCGGTCCCGGCCCCGGCGCCAGGTTCGGACGGGTCTGACGCAGCAGCGTCACCCGCATCGGCTGGTGTCCCGCCGCCCGGTCCTGGTCGGCGACCCAGCGGGAGAAGGTGGTGCGCTCCGCCTCGGCGGTCTTGTCGGTCCAGAGCTGCTCGCCGTACTTGCGCCAGCGGTAGTTCCAGTACTCCGAGATCCCGGCGGCCGACTCGAGCGGGTACTCGCCGACCGTGCCGTCGGTCCGCTCGACGCGGGCGACCACGTTGCTCGTCTCGAGCCGCGGGTTCGGGGCGAACACGCCCCACCGCTGGTCGAGCGCCGTGACGAGGATGAACGGGCGGGTCAGGCCGACGAGACCGCTCTTGATCGCCGAGTCCGGAGTGACGCTCGCCAGCACCGACAGCAGGATCGCCACGATCAGCACCGAGATCCCGAAGCGCTGCCACGGGCGGTACGAGGGGGCGTCGTCGGCGGGCGCGTCCGCGGCCGGGACCGGCTCGGGCGGAGCGTCGTCCGCCGGGACGTCGTCCGCCGGGACGTCCTGCGCGGGCTCCTCGCCGGTGCTCACCCCGGCAGGGTCCTCCACCCGCGGTGCCGCGGTGTCCGCGTCCCGGATCGTCACGATGGCCCCCGACCTCTCCACTCGATGTCCTGGAGAGGATCGGCCGAACGCGCTGAGCGTTACGGAGCACACATATCTCAGCGACTGATGAGGTGTCGTGGAAGCAGCCCCTACGGTGTGCCCGTGACCGAGAGGCGACGGCGACGGGTCGGGGTGGTCGTGCTGCTCGCCGCCCTCGGGGCGCTCCTGGCCCCGGCGGCGATCGCGCACGAGTCGACCCCGGTCGGGGTGCAGCGGATCGAGATCTCGCTCGGCGCGCGCGAGCTCGTCCTGACGATCACCGCGCCGCCGGAGGGTGGCGGCCGGATGCCGGTCGTCGTGCTGCCGCGCGGCGACGCGCCGCCGGGCGCCGTCACCCTCGCGGCGGTGCCCGCGGGCGGGACCCCGACGAGCCCCGTCACCGTGCCCGTCGCGCCGGCGGGGCAGCCGCACCAGGTCGCGCTGGACGCCGGGACGCCGGGGGTCTGGGACGTGGTCGTCGCCGACGGGACGCAGGTTGCCCGCATCCCGGTCACGGTCGCCGCCCCGGCTCCGACGCCCGGCTGGGTGTGGGCCGTGCGGGTCGGCGCGGTGCTCGGGATCGTGGCCCTGATCGCGGCGCTGGCGCTGCGGCACCGGCCCCGTGTCGCGGTGTCGCTCGGCGCGGTCGCCGCCGTCGGGGTGACGGTCGCGGTGACGGCGGCGGTGGTCGCGCCGCCGGCGACGTCGGCGACGTCCGCCGCACCCGCCGCTCCGATGCCGCCCGCGGCGTCGGGTGGACACGCCGGACATGCCGGCATGGCGATGCCCCCGGCCGATCCGATGCTCCCGGCGATGCCCATGACCATGCCTGCGGCCGGCGCCGTCACCGTGACCGCACGGACGGCGGGCCCGGCCACGGCGGGCGTACCGCTCGATCTCGCGCTGGACCTCACCGACTCCTCGACCGGCGCGGTCGTCGACGACCTCGCGATCCACGACGACGCCCTGGTCCACCTCGCGGTGATCGGCCCGGACGGCGGTCTGGCGCACGTGCACCCGATCCGTACGGCTCCCGGCCGCTACGAGGTCCGCCTCGCGCCGTCGGTCGGGGGCCGGTACGGCGTGTTCGCCGAGATGGAGCGCGCCGGCGACGGGGGCCACCAGGTGGCGCGCACGGCCGTCGACGTCGCCGGTCCCGCGTCCACGGCCGTCGCGGCACCGGGGCCGGGCGGGCGGGACGTGGCCGGGATGCGCGCGGGGGTCACGGCATCCGAGGCGGTCGCCGGGCGCCCCACCCGTGTCGGCGTGACCTTCACCGAGAACGGCGCGCCCGTCACCGACCTGCAGGGCTGGCTCGGGATGGCGGGCCACCTCGTGCTGCTCGGCCCCGGTGCCGCGGGCGTCCCCGACCCGGGCGACCCGGCCTCGGCGTTCGGACACGTCCACGACATGAGCCCCGCCGGACCCGCCGGCACCTACGGTCCCGAGGTCGCCTTCGAGCACACCTTCGCCCGCGCGGGTCGCCACGAGGTGTGGGTGCAGGTGCAGCGCGACTGGCAGGTCGTCACCGTGCCGGTGACGCTCGACGTGGCCCCGGAGACGCCGAGCCCCTGACCGTCAGGCGTACAGCGCCTCGGCGTTGCCGGCGAGGGTGAGCCGCCCCAGCTCGCCGTCGCCCATCGCCTCGGCCATGCGCGCGAGCTCGCCGGTGCGGTCGCCCCACGGCTCGTCGCTGGCGAACAGCACGCGGTCGTGGCCCACGCCGCGGCGCTCGATCTCGGCGGCGAGCCAGCGCGGCGCGAAGCCGATCGCCCAGCTGGTGTCGGTGTAGACCTGCTTGCCGGCCGCGATCCAGTCGAAGAACCGGCTGCCGATGAGCTTGATGTGCCCGCTCATGCCGCCGCCGAGGTGCACGAGGTGCAGCTTAACGTCGTCGGCGTAGCGCTCGACGAGCTCGCCGACCTCGTCGATGTCCGACGCCGCGCCCGGCGAGGTGTGCACGTGGACGACGCGCCCGTGCTCGCGGGCGGCGTCGAAGATCGCGTCGAGCTGGGGGCGGCAGTCGGGATCGCTCGCGCGGCCGCCCAGCAGGAAGCTGATCTTGATGACGCGGACCTCCGGCTCGGCGGCGAGGGCCACGGCCGTCGCCGTCATCTCGGCGTCCTGGGGTCGCGGCGAGGCCCAGATGCCGGCGCGGATGCGGGCGTCCTTCTGGGCGGCCTCGAGGCAGAGCTCGTTGAGGGCGAACGAGGCGCTCGCGTCCGGGACGCCGTAGTTCGGGATCGCGACGGCCAGTTCGGTGCCCTCGGCGTCGAGATCGGCGCGCAGCTCGTCGATCGTCGCCCGGGCCGTGATGTCCGGGTTCACCGGCGGGCCCCCGTAGAACGGGTACGCGGGAAGCACCCCGAGGTGGCGGTGGGCGTCGTGGACGGCGGGGACGGCGAGGGCCATGGATCGAGTACAGCGACGACCTGTTGCGGGGTCGTTGCGTCCGGACTACGGCGTGTGACGTGGCCTGCGGTCTGCCGGTGTCGGGCGTGGGTCGTGAGAGCGTGCCTCCCCGTGCGCACGGTGCAGGTGGTGGGGATCGGTCTGGGTGACCCCGGGCAGCTGACGCTCGACGCGGTCGAGGCGCTCGGCGGGGTGGACGTGGTGGTGCTGCTGCACAAGCCGGGTCCGGCCGACGAGCTGACCGCGATCCGGGCGAAGATCGTCGAACGCTTCGCCCCGCGGGCCCGGGTGGTCGAGCGCGACGACGCCGTTCGCGACCGGACGTCCCCCGACTACGAGGGCGCGACCGAGCGCTGGCGCGACGAGCGGGCGACGCTCTACGAGCAGACCCTGCTCGACGAGGTCCCCGACGGCGGCTCCTGCGCGCTGCTCGTGTGGGGCGACCCGGCGATCTACGACGGCACCGTCGAGATGCTCCACCGCCTCGACGCCCGCGGCCGCGTCGCCCTCGACTGGCGGGTGGTGCCCGGCCTCGGCGCGCCGTCGGTGCTGGCCGCCGCGCACCGCACGACGCTGACCCGCACCGCCCGCGCCGCGACGATCACCCCGGCCCGCCGGGTGCTCGACGACAGCGTCGACTCCGGCGAGGCCGACCTCTGCGTCATGCTCGACGGATCGAGGCACCACGGCCTGGAGCACCTGCCCGACGACGCCACCGTCTACTGGGGCGCCTACGTCGGCACGCCGGACGAGGTGCTCCTCGCCGGACGGGTGGCCGATGTCCGCGAGGAGATCCTCGCGGCGCGCGCCGAGCACCGGGAGCGCAAGGGCTGGATCATGGACACCTACCTCGTGCGGCGCCACTAGTGGATCTCGAGGAGACCTACCGCGCCTATCTGGCGTGCCTCAACGAGCGGCGGTTCGAGGCACTCGACGGGTTCGTGCACGACAGCCTGCGCTACAACGACGCCCCGATGACGCGTGACGACTACCGCGACCTCCTCGTCGGCGACGTCGCCGCGATCCCCGACCTCGCGTTCGTCGTCGACCTGCTCGTCGTCCGCGGCGACCACGTCGCCTGCCGGCTGGCCTTCGACTGCACGCCGCGCGGCGAGTTCCGGGGCCTCCCGGTCGACGGTCGGCGGGTCTCCTTCGCCGAGCACGTCTTCTACCGCTTCGCCGACGGGCGGATCGCCCAGGTGTGGTCGCTGATCGACACCGACGCGGTCCGTCGTCAGCTCGCCGGGTGATCCGGGGTGCTACCGTCAGCGAAGCGGAACATCTGTCCGGAAGAGTGGCCCCGATGAGCGAGAGCGTGCCGACGCGCCGGGTCCGCGCCGACGCGCGCCGCAACTCCGACGCCCTGCTCGAGGCGGCCGCCGCGGTGTTCGCGACGGCCGGCGTCGACGCCCCGGTCCGCGAGATCGCGGCGAAGGCCGGGGTCGGCGTCGGCACGGTGTACCGGCACTTCCCGAAGCGCTCCGACCTCGTCGCGGCCGTGTTCAAGCACGCCGTCGACGCGTGCGCCGACGAGGCCCCGGCGCTGGCCGCCGCGCACCCGCCGGGCGAGGCGCTCGAGCGCTGGCTGGTGCGCTACACCGACTTCATCGGCACCAAGCGCGGTCTCGCCGCGGCCCTGCACTCCGGTGACCCCGCCTTCGACGCGCTGCCCGCCTACTTCGACGAGCGCTTCGGGCCCGCCCTCGACGGGCTGCTCGCCGCCGCGGTGGAGGCCGGCGAGGTGCGCGGCGACATCGCGTCCGGCGACCTCCTGCGCGCCGTCGCGAACCTGAGCGGGCCGGCCCACGACGTCGGCCCGGACCACGCGCGGCGGATGACCGGGCTGCTCGTCGACGGCCTGCGCTACGGCGCGGGCTGAGGGCCCAGGGCGCGGAGGTTCCAGCGGCCGCCCCGGCCGGTCAGCGTGCACAGGTCCAGGGGGGCGACGTCGACGCGCCAGGCGCCCGCCGGGCCGGCGCCGAGCACGTGGGCGACGGCGGCGCGCACGACGGGCGGGTCGACGACGGCCAGGCCCACCTCGCGCTCCCCGGCGTCGAGCCCGTCCATCCACGCGGCGACGCGTGTCAGCAACGCGCTCACCGACTCGCCGCCGGGCGGCGCGGCGCCGGGGTCGGTCATCCACGCCCGGAGCGCGGCCGGGTCCTCGGCGGCGAGGTCGGCGGGCGATCGCCCCGCCCACGCACCGGACGCCGGCCCAGACGGCGCCTCCGCGTCGGCGGTCCGGTCCGGCAGGACGAGGGCGAGGGTCTCCCGGCAGCGGGTCGACGGTGCGCACCACAGGCGATCGGGGTCGGGCAGCCGTCCCGCCAGGGCGGCGGCGGTGCGCCGCCCGCCCGCGTCGAGCGGCTCGTCGTCCGGGAACCGCGCGGCACGCGCGGCGTCGGTGCCGGCGTGGGCGAGCAGGTGCAGGCGCACGGGACGATCTTCCTCTCCGACGGCGGGGCGGGCGGGATCGCCCACCTCACACCCGACACCTCATCAGGTGCTGAGACGTTGACGTCACCTCGGTGCGGACCTAGCGTCTCTCCTCGGTCGCCGCCCGTCGTGGACGGTGACGTCGTCGCGCCTTCCGGACAGGAGACACCTCGTGACCACAGCCGGTGCCGTCGCCCGCGCCAGGGCCACTGCCATCCCTGCCTCGCAGACCCTGCCGTGGCTGATCAGCGCCCTGTTCGTCGGGCTGGTGCTGTACTACTTCATCGGCATCGACGAGGGTGCGGTCTCGGTGTTCGGCGACACGAGCTACATCCACGAGTTCGTGCACGACGCCCGCCACTTCCTCGGCTTCCCCTGCCACTGATGGAAGCCCGCTCCTTCGTCCTGCGCGGGGTGCTCGCCGGCGCGGTCGCCGGCCTCGTCGCCTGGCTGTTCTCGCTCGTCTTCGCCGAGCCGCAGATCGACGCAGCGATCGCGTACGAGGAGGGCCGCGGCGAGGCCGAGGCCACCCTGGCGACGGCGGCCGGCTCGCCGCCGGCGGGCGGCGCCGAGGAGGAGATCGTCAGCCGCGGCGTGCAGGCCACCCTCGGCATCGGGGTCGGCATGGTGGGCATCGGCGTCGCGTTGGGCCTGCTGTTCGCCGTCGCCTACACGCTCCTGCACGGCCGGGTCGCCCTGCGCCCCCGGGTCCTCGCGCTCGTCGTGGCCGGGGCCGGGTTCCTCACGATCTACGCCACGCCGTTCGTGAAGTACCCCGCCAGCCCGCCCGCGGTGGGCTCCGACGAGACCATCAGCGACCGCACCGCGCTCTACCTGGTGATGGTCGTGGGCTCGCTGGTGTTCCTCGCGGCGGCGGTCGCGGTCACCCGGCTGGTCCGGGAGCGTCTCGGGCTCTGGAACGCGGTGCTGGTCGGCGGCGTCGTCTACGTTGCCCTGTCGGCGATCCTCATGACGGTGCTGCCGGGGCTCGGCGAGCTGACGATCAACGTCGTCGAGAACGGCCCGCGGGCCAGCGAGACGCCGCTGCCGCTGCGCGACGCGGCCGGCACGATCATCTACCCGGGGTTCGACGCGGACGTGCTCTACGACTTCCGCCTCGCGTCGTTCACCGCCCAGCTGCTGCTGTGGGGGGTGCTGGGCCTCGTGTTCGGGGGCCTGGTCGAGCGCCGTCTCGCCCGCGGCGAGTCCTCCGACCGCACCCCCGAGGTCACCGCCGCCTGACCCATGTGAGCAGTTGGCGCCCCGGTAGGGGCGCCAACTGCTCACATCACGAGACGGGCCACCAGGGCGGTGATGGCGCAGACGATGAAGCCCAGCCCGAGCGGGAGCAGCGTCGCCACGGCCGTCCAGCGCACGCTGCGGGTCTCGTTCCAGATCGTCAGCACCGTGGTCGAGCACGGGTTGTGCAGCAGCGTGAACAGCATCAGGTTCACGGCGGTGAGCAGCGTCCACCCGCCCGCGGTGACCAGCACCGAGCCGATCTGCTGGTCGTCACCGAGCTCGAGCATCACCCCCGGGGCGGCGCCCAGGGTGTTCGCGCCGAGGGTCAGGGTCAGCATGACGATGGTCGGGATGATGATCTCGTTCGCCGGCACCGCCACGAGGTAGGCGAGCAGGATGACGCCGTTGAGCCCGATCACCCAGCCGATCGGGTCGAGGGCCGTCACGAGGTGCGCGGCCACGCTGGCGTCGCCGAGGTGGACGTTGCCGATCAGCCAGATCACGGCGCCGGCCGGGGCGGCCATGACGACCGCGCGGCGCAGCACCTTGAGCGTGCGGTCGATGATGCTGGTGTAGAGCGTGCGCCAGACCTGCGGCGGCCGGTAGGGCGGCAGCTCGAGGGAGTAGACGGAGCTCTCGCCGCGCAGCACGGTCCGCGAGAGCAGCCACGACACCGCGAGCGTGACGCCGATCCCGACCAGCACGACGGCGATCACGCTGCCCGCGGCGACGAACCCGGCGAGCCAGGGCGGCACCACGGCGCCGACGAAGATCGTCCCCATGAGGATCAGCGTCGGCCAGCGGCCGTTGCAGATGCTGAAGTTGTTGGTGATGATCGCGATCAGGCGCTCGCGGCGGCTGTCGATGATCCGCGTGGCCGTGACGCCGGCGGCGTTGCAGCCGTAGCCCATCATCATCGTCAGCGCCTGCTTGCCGTGGGCGCCGGAGCGGGCGAAGAGCCGGTCGAGGTTGAACGCCACGCGCGGCAGGTAGCCGAAGTCCTCGAGCAGCGTGAACAGCGGGAAGAAGATCGCCATCGGCGGCAGCATCACCGCGATGACCCAGGCCGTCGCGAGGTAGACGCCGTCGACGAGCAGCCCGGTGACCCACCACGGCGCGCCGACGGCCGCGAAGACCTCGAGCAGCCACCCGTGGACGTCGTCGACCAGCAGGTCGTAGAGCAGTTCGGACGGCACGGCCGCGCCGGCGATCGTGAACCAGAAGACCCCGAAGAACAGCACGCCCATCGCCAGGAAGCCCCACACATGGTGGGTCAGCACGCGGTCGAGCGCGCGGTCGACGGTCAGGCGGGCCCGCACCCCGTCGCGGTCGACGCTGGTGGCAGCCATGCGCGCGGCGTCGGTGTAGAGGGACTCGACCACGCGGTCGCGGAAGTCCTCGGGCAGGCCGTCGCGCAGCCGCGTGGCGTCGTCGAGGAGGTCGGAGGTCATGCTGCGCCTCCCGCGGCCTCCAGCGGCGGTGCCCCGGCGAGCTCGCCGAGCGTCCCGGCCCGCACCGCCTCCTCGATCCCCGGGTCGCCCTCGAGCAGGCGCAGCGCGACCCAGCGGGCGTTCGGGACGCCCGGGAAGCGGGCCTCGACGCGCGCCGCGAGCGCGGCCACGGCCTCCTCGAGCTGGGGGTCGTGGTGCACGAGCGCCAGGGGCTCCGGCGGGTCGTCGGTGGTCGCCGTCCCGGCGATCGCGGCGAGCAGCTCGGGCAGGCCGTCGCCGCGCCGCGCGGCCGTCGCGACCACCGGCACCCCGAGCTCGCGGCTCAGGTGGCGCGTGTCGACGGTGATGCCGTGGCGGCGGGCCTCGTCGACGAGGTTGAGGGCGACGACGACGCGGCCGGTGATCTGGCGGACCTGCAGCACGAGCGGGAGGTTGCGCTCGAGGCGCGTCGCGTCGACGACGACCACGGTGACGTCCGGCCGCCCGAACAGCAGCGCGTCACGGGCGACGTCCTCGTCGGTGCTGGTCGAGAGCAGCGAGTACGTCCCGGGCAGGTCGACGATCCGGTATTTCGCCCCGCCGTAGGTGAAGCCGCCCTCGGCGCGGGAGACGGTCTTGCCCGACCAGTTGCCGACGTGCTGGCGCAGGCCGGTCAGGGCGTTGAAGACGGTGCTCTTACCGGTGTTCGGGTTGCCGGCCAGGGCGACGACGTGGTCGTGCCGGCCGGGAGCGAGGCCGAGCCGCTGGAGACGGCCGGGACTCGCCTGCGCGCACGAGCCGCAGGGCCCCGCCGCCGGCGGCGCGTCGTCCGGCGGCCCGACCCCCGGTGAGGGCAGCGGGGCCGCCACGGCTCAGTGCTCCTCGAGCTCGACGTGGACGGTGCGCGCCTGCTGCGCGCGCAGGACCACGAGCGTGCCGCGGACCTCGTAGGCGACGGGGTCGCCGAGCGGGCTGGTGAGCTCGGGCGCGATCGCGGCGCCGGGCAGCAGGCCCAGGTCCATCAGGCGGCGGCGTTCGGCACCCCGGGTGTCCAGCGCGGTGACGACACCGCGCCGGTCCCGGGGCATCTCGTCGAGCGTCATGGGCCACCCCTGGCTCCGCACCCGTGTTCGTCGCACCGGTGCACGAAAGTTCGGCTGGCCGAACTCTACGATGCGGAGCCCCGACGGAACACCCCTTCGACCACATCGCCGAGCCAGAGGGCGTCGGCGAGCTCCGGGCCGAGGTCGATCTCGCGCGGCGCGTCCGGCGTCGTGAGCTGCACGAGGAACGGGCCGCCGAACGGCCGCCGGGTCACCAGTCCGATCGACACACCGAGCTCGATCTCCTGGTCGCGCAGCCAGGCGAGCATCTCGGGGTCCCCGTCGTCCACCCGGACGAGACGACCCCGGTCGCCGGGTTCGAGCGTGGCCAGCCGCCGGCCCGCGAACGGCGCGACCGTGCCGTCGGCGGCCGGGATGGGGTCGCCGTGCGGGTCGAACCGGGGGTGGCCGAGCCGGGTGTCCATCCGGTCCAGCAGCGTCGGGGACACCGCGTGCTCCAGCACCTCGGCCTCGACGTGCACCTCGTCCCAGCCGTAGCCGAGCTCGTGGACGAGGTAGGTCTCGAGCAGCCGGTGACGGCGCACCACGTCGAGCGCCGCGCGCGTGCCGGCGTCGGTGAGGCGGACACCGCCGTAGGGCCGGTGCTCGACGAGGCCCTGGTCGGCGAGCTTGCGCAGCATCCCCGACACCGACGACGCGCCGATGCCCAGCCGCTTGGCCAGCGCCGTCGTCGACGCCGGGCCCTCGCCGCGCTCGTCGACCGCGTAGATCGCCTTGATGTAGTCGTCGACGGCCGCCGTGCGCTGCGCGTCGGACCCGGCCATGACCCTGAGGGTAGCGGCGCGCGGAGACCGGCCGGTGACGCGGCGACATGGCCCTGTGAACATCCGGGACGCCGACGCATGAGTTAGGACAGCCTTACTCCGAGGTCGCCGGAAGCTATCCTCCGGTGCCATGGGTGACGTGCTGGACCGGGCGCGCGAGCTGGCCGCCGACGTGCTCGCGCCGGCCGCGGACGAGGTGGACGCCACCGCGACGATCCCCGAGGGCCACTTCCGGGCGCTCGCCGACGCGGGCTTCTACGGCCTCGCCGTCGTTGACGACGTGCCCTTCGACGACTTCCTGGGCGCCGTCGAGACCCTGGCCGGTGCCTGCCTGACCACCACGTTCACGTGGATGCAGCACCATGGCGTCGCCCGCGCGCTGGCGTCGACCGACCGCGCCGACCTGCGGGAACGCCACCTCGCCGCCGCGGTGCGCGGCGAGACCCGCTGCGGTGTCGCGTTCGCCGGCGCGATCCCGCAGCCGCCGAAGCTCCTGGCCACCCGCGTCGACGGGGGCTGGCGCCTCGACGGTGTCGCCCCGCTGGTCACCGGCTGGGGCATCGTCGACCTGCTGCAGATCTCGGCCCGCGACGCCGCGACCGTCGACGCCGGCGACGAGGAGGCGCAGGTGGTGGCCCTGCTGGTGCCCGCGCACGCGGCGACCGGCGTCACCGTGCACCCGCTCGACCTCGCGGCCGCGAACGGCAGCCGGACGGTGCGTCTCGACGTCGACGGCTGGATGGTGCCCGACGACGCGGTCGTCTCGCTGCGCTCCCGCGCCGCGTTCCTGGCCGGGCAGCACGTCAGCGCGCGCGTCAACGGCTGCCTGGCCCTCGGGGTGGTCGGGCGGTGCGCCGCGCTCGTGTCCGACGCCGGGGAGCCGGCGGCGGCCGCGGCGCTGACCGAGGCCCTCGACGCCGCCCGCAAGGACCTCGACGCCGGCCTCGCCGACGCCACGGCGATGCCCGCCGCCCGCGCCGCCGCGTCCGCGCTGGCCGTGCGGGCGGCCGCCTCGCTCACCGTGGCCGTCGGGAGCCGTGCCATCGTCGGCCGGCACCCGGCCCGGCGGCTGGCCCGCGAGGCGGCATTCACCCTCGTCGCCGCCGGCCGCCCCGAGATCCGCGCGAAGCTGCTGGGGCTCCTCCCGGGCTGAGACACACGACGACCCCCCGACCGAGGAGGGTCGAGGGGTCGCCGTGCGCCGCGCGGCGGACGCTTGTCGGAACGATCACCGCGCGAGATCGGGGGTGGGCTCAGGCGATGCGGAGCCCCTGCGCGTGGTCGAAGCGCTGGGCGGCGTCGGCCCAGTTCACGACGTTCCACCAGGCCTTGACGTAGTCCGGCTTGACGTTCTGGTAGTCCAGGTAGAAGGCGTGCTCCCACATGTCGAGCATGACCACGGGGACGATCCCCAGCGGCACGTTGGCCTGCTGGTCGTAGAGCTGGAAGATGCGCAGCTTGCCGGTGAGGGTGTCGACGCCGAGGATCGCCCAGCCCGAGCCCTGGATGGTCGTGGCGACCGCGGTGAAGTGCTTTCCGAAGAGGTCGAACGAGCCGAAGTCACGGTCGATCGCCGACGCCAGCTCGCCGGTCGGCTTGTCGCCGCCGTCCGGGCTGAGGTTGACCCAGAAGATCGAGTGGTTGATGTGCCCGCCGTAGTTGAAGGCGAGGTTCTTCTCCCACAGCAGGGCCGTCGTGCCGATCGTGTCCTGCTCGCGGGCCTCCGCGAGGGCGTCGACGGCCGTGTTCAGCCCGGTGACGTAGGTGTTGTGGTGCTTGTCGTGGTGCAGCTCCATGATCTTGCCCGAGATGTGCGGCTCGAGAGCGCCGTAGTCGTAGGGCAGGTCGGGGAGCGTGTACTCCGCCATCGGGTGTTCTCCCGTCCGAGGGTCGGCAGGTGCAGACAACGCTGAAGGGCCAGCGTGATGTTGTTGCCCAGAACTTGCAACTTTGACACTCGCGGGACACTCCTCGTCGTCCACGGGCCCGTGGACGCGTCCCGACGAAGGGGTCGACGAACCATGGCCGACACGACCGACCGCACCCAGGTCTCCACCGCTATGGACACGGCACTGGCGGCGCTCGCCGAGTGCGGGCGCGTGAGCACCGCCTGCGCGGGATCGATGATCGACATCGGGGGCATGGCGGAGGAGGTCCGGCACGCCCTCGACTGCGCCGACCTCTGCGGCGCGGCCGAGCGCGTCCTGGCCCGGCACGGAGCCCTCGACGACCCCGCCGTCTCCGCGGCGCTCGACGCGGCGACGACGGCCTGCCGTGAGAGCGCCCAGGCCTGCGGCGCCCACGCCGACCACCACCCGCACTGCGCGGTCCACTCGCGCTCCGCGACCGCCTGCGTCGAGGCCCTGGGACCGCGCGGGCGACCTGATCGCCCTCCGGGTCAGGCCACCTGCGGGCTGCACTGGCACGGCCGCCCGGCCTGGCACCCGCACCCGCAGGTCGAGGGGCACCCGCAGCCCGCCCGTACGGGCAGCACCCGGTCGAGGATCGCGTCGACGAGGTCGGGGGCGGGTTCGGTCGCCGCCGCGCGGGCGAGCCGGCTCACCGCCGCGGAGCGCTCGCGGTGCTCCCGGCACGCGGCGCAGTCCGCGAGGTGGGCACGGGCCTCGGCCAGCTCGTCGGTCGTGGCCTCGGCGTCGAGCTCGGCCGAGGTCAGGCGGCGGCAGCGCAGGCAGTTCACGGCGCCATGCTCCCCGATCGGGACGTGTCCCGGCCATCGGACGGCGCCTCCGGGCGGCGAACCGCGCCGCGCAGGACGTCGACGAGGAGGAACGCGAGCAGCGACACCCCGAGCAGGGGCAGGAACACTCCGACGACGACGGCGACCACCCCCACGACGATCACCGCGCCGGCACCGGGGCGCTGACTCCCGCCGGGCGGACCGGCAGGCCCACCGCGGGTGGGGCGGCGCTTCCACCACATCCGGTAGCCCCAGACGACCATGCACATCACGCCGAGGGCGAGCGCGGCGAGGAAGACCTGGCTGACCCAGCCGAACAGCAGCCCCATGTGCGCGTCGACGCCCCAGCGCGCGAGCTTGGCGGCCAGCGGCCAGTCGGCGAAGCGGACGGTGTCGACGACCTGACCGGTCCCGGGGTCGACGGCCATCGCGTCCCGCTTCTCCGGCCAGGACCGCTGGACCTGCGCGACGGTCCACGCCTGGCCCGCGTCGCCGGGGGTGATCGCGACCGGGTCGGAGAGCCCGGCGGCGCGGGTGGCCGCGAGGACGCGGTCGGAGGTGGCGCCGACGTCGGTGGCCGGAGCGGACGGTGCCGCCGTGGGACCCGGGGGCAGGGTCTGGGTGACCTCGGGGGTCGTCCAGTCGAGGTTCTCGCGCAGGGACGAGACGTTGTCGCCCGCGAACTGCGACCAGGTCAGGCCGGTGGCCGAGAGGAACAGCATCCCGACCGCGGCCCAGAGCCCGACCGCGCCGTGCCACGAGCGCAGCCGGTTGCCGGTTGCGGCGGAGGTCTCGGGCAGCAGCGTGCGGCGCACGCGAGCCTTGCGGCGGCGGCGCACGACCCACAGCGACAGCCCTGACAGCGCCAGCACCCAGAGCCAGCTGGCCGCGAACTCGGTGTAGACCCGGCCCACGTCGCCGAGGAGCAGCGTGCGGTGGAGCTCGTCGAACCACGCCCGCAGCGGCAGCCACTCGCCGAAGGTGTCGAGCACCGCGGTGACCCGCCCGGTGTACGGGTCGACGAACGCGGTCCTGCTGAAGTCCTCGCGGACGCCGGGCGCGTCGAACGACACGCGGGTCGTGCCGTCGGGCTCGCCCGGCGGCCGGATCTCGGTCACGGTGCCGCCCGGGACGGCCGCCGTCGCGGCCGCGACCTGCGTCTGCAGGCTCTGCGGGGTCCCGGTGACCTGCGCGACGTGCAACGCGTCGCGGTAGACGATCTGGTCGAGCTGCGGCGTGAGCGTGTACAGCAGCCCGGTGAACGCGGCCACGAGCAGGACCGGCCCGACGAACAGGCCGACGTAGAAGTGCAGCCGGCGCACCAGCGGGCGCAGGCCTCGCCACCACCAGTCGGCACCGCCCGGGCGGGCGGGCTCGGAGCGGGACAGCTCGGAATCGGGCGCGGCGTCGCCGGACGGCGGGCCGGTCAGGACCTGGGACATCCGTCCTCCTCTCGATGCGACCGGGCGGAGCGGCTCAGAGCATCGCCAGCAGCATCACGACCATGCCGGCGCCCATGAGGGCGTGGCACGCGGCCGGGTAGAGCCCGCCGTCGGCGTCGGTCTCGAGGTCCGGCGCCGGCGCGGGGCGGGCGAGCACGGCGACCGCGCCCGCCCCGTCGGCGACCGGAGCGTCGGCGGCCGGACCATCGGGCGCGACCGGTGTGGTCGGACCGGCGGCCGGGGCGTTCCGGCGAGCGCGGGCGGTCCGGACCGCGGTGACGGCGGCCGGCGCGGCGGTCAGGACCAGCAGGGCCACCGCGACCCACGTCCCGGCGACCGCCCAGCCCGGCGCGGCGGGTGGGGCCATGGCCGTCCCGGGCGCCATCCCGGCCATCCCCGCCATCCCCGCCATCCCCGCCGTCGCGTCGGAGGCGGCGGTGTGACCGCTGTGGCCGGCATGGTCCGCGGCCTCGGTGCCGCCGCCACCGCCCATCCCCATCAGCAGCGGCATGGTCGCGACCATCCACACCATGGCGGCCGCCATGACGGTGTGGAACGCGCAGGCCGCCCGGGGGGCCCGGTCCCGCGCGAGCTGCGTCCCCAGCACGAGCGTGAACGCGCCGAACACGACGAGCTGCACGGTGCCGCTGCCGGTGGCCGGGCCGCCCGTCCACCCCCACGCCATCGCGATCATGGCCATGCTCATCAGCAGGTGCAGCAGCTCGACCGCCCGGACGCCGGCCGCGGCGCCGGGGACGGCGACCGTCCGCGCGAAGCGTACGAGCGAGTAGGCGCCGGTGGCGAGGAACACGATGGTGAACGCGATCGACAGTCCGACGGGGAACACGGGACCTCCTCGGTGCGCCGTCGGGGTCGGCGCGGTGGGGGTAGTCGCCGTCGATCCCGGTCTGGTTCCCGCGACCCTCGATTCCGTCGGGCCGGTGGCGGGTGACCACGGCGACGGGATCCCGGCCTTGACCGGGCGCGCCGGGTCACGAAGCATGTCGTGACCGTGTCCTCCGACTGCCACGGTGCCGGGCCGCCTCCGGCATCCGGCCCAGCGGAGAACGCCGACGAGCTGACGCGGAACGCCCTGAACGCGCGGGCCGGCGACCGAGACGCCGCGCGGGCCTTCGTCGCCGCGACCCAGCCGGCGGTGTGGCGGTTCCTCGCCAACCTGTCCGACCGGTCGGCCGCCGACGACCTGACCCAGGAGACCTACGAGCGCGCGTTCACGGCGCTCCCGGCCTACCGCGGCGAGGCCTCGGCGCGGACCTGGCTGCTGGCCATCGCGCGGCGCGTCGCCGCCGACCACCTGCGGCGCGCGCGGCGCCGCCCGGTGCTCGCCGCCGCCCCGATCGACGACCCCGACCGGGCCGACGACGCGACGGTGACGGAGGCGGGCGACCACGCGGAGCGGGTCGTGCTGCAGCGCCTCCTCGACACGCTCGGCCACGACCGCCGCGAGGCGTTCGTCCTCACCCAGATCCTCGGGCTGGACTACCGCGAGACCGCCCGGGTGCTCGACTGCCCGATCGGGACGGTCCGCTCCCGGGTGGCCCGGGCGCGGGCCGACCTCGTCGCCGCTCTCCACGGGCCGGCGGCGGACGGGCCGGCGGCGGACGGGCCGGCGTCGCTCGTGGTCCCGGAGGCGCACGGCTGAGGTGCCGCCTCGTCGGCTGCCGGCTCGCTGGTCGGGACGTCGCCGACGAGTGTCGCGGGACGCCACCCGCGCAGCGAGCTGAGGACGGCGATGCCCTCGGCGCGGTGGAGGTCGGCGGGGTGCAGGGTCCGCGCGGTGAGCTCGCCGCGCTCGAGCCGCACCGCCCGCTCGATGCCCGGCAGCGCGCCGGCCGGCAGGGGCGGGGTGCACCACACGCCGTCAGGCGCACGGCCAGGGAGGCGACGGTGGTCTCCACCAGCACCTCGGACGGCGGCGGGAACGCCAGCGCCGTCCCGGCGTGCACGTCGTCGAAGCGGGCGGACGGGGAGCTCACGGGCGACTGATCCTATCGGTGCGCTGCGCGCACGTGAGCAGTTCGGGCTGTTATGGCGGTCCGAACTGCTCACGTGCGCGGAGCGCACCGGCCAGCAGCTCGTCCAGCTCGATCCCGCCGGCCTTCGCCATCACCGCGAGGACGCTGGCCGGCGAGAACGAGCAGTAGAGGCTGGCCTCGAGGAACACCGGACGCCCGGTGGGGTCGATGCGCAGGTCGAACAGCGAGTAGTCCCGGCAGCCCAGCGCGACGTGCGCGCGTTTCGCCACGTCCCAGACCGTGGCGGTCACCGGGTCGTCCGGGTCGACCACCACGACGTCGGGGTTGTCCTTGGCGACCAGGCGCAGCCCGCCGTCGGAGGACGGCGCCAGCTTGTCGGCGTACCCGCGCACGGGACGTTCCCCGGAGAGGAGGTACTCCTCCAGGGGCAGCCCGACGAGCTCGCCGTCCCGGTCCAGGATCCCGCAGCGGACCTCGCGCCCGAGCGGGACGAACTCCTCGACGAGCACCCGGTCGGCGTGGGCGAACGCCGCGTCGAGGGCCGCGTCGAACTCGTCGGCCGAGCGCACGAGCGTCACGCCGAGCGAGTTGTCGGCGTCCTCGGGCTTGACCACCGCGGGCGGCGCGACCGTCGGACGTTGCCCGGGGTGCAGGACCTCGCCGGCGGGCACGTCGACGCCGGCCGCCGCGACCATGGCCTTCGCCGCCGCCTTGCGCGCCCCGATCGCCATGACCTCCGCGGGGTTCCCGACCACGCGCACGCCGAGCACGTCGAACAACGCGCGGTAGGACGTCATCCCGGGCAGGCAGAACATCTGCGGGAGCACGGCGTCGAGGCCGAGCCGGCCGAGGTACGCCAGCGCGTCGGCGGGCTCGACCGCGACGGCGGCGGCGATCGCGTCGGGCGCGAACGACGCCGGGAAGCGCCAGCACCCGTCGGGAGAGACGTAGGCGGGGTGGTGCTCGTACCGCGCGGGGTCGGTGTGCGCGGCCAGGCAGCCGCGGGCGTAGGTCAGCGAGAGGTCGGCGTGGAAGTCGCTCACCGCGGACCCGGCGAGGTGCAGCAGGCGGAGCGCCACGTCAGTCCCCCGCCGGCTCGACGAGCTTGCCGATGTTGACGTCGACCCGGATCCACGGCCGCCCGGTGACGAGGTTGCGCAGCAGCAGCGACGGGATCTGCAGGTGGTGCAGCAGGAGGAACGGCAGCGGGTCGTCGCGGTCGAAGACGGCGTCGGTGCCCGCGCGGATCACGCGCAGCCGCTCGCGCGCCGTCGAGGGACGGGACAGCATCCGCCACAGCTCGTGGTAGAGCCAGTACGTGGGGCGGCTGTCGGGGTGCGGCGTCAGCGGCGGTCCCTCGACGTCGGACAGGTAGGCCCGGGCGAGCGCCTCGGCGTCGCGGTGGAACATCGTGATCGCGGAGTGGGTCCGCGGGTTGCACTCGAGCGCGACCAGGCGCCCGTCGGCGGTCTCGATGAAGTCGAACGACACCTGCCCCGTGACGCGCAGCGCGGCGACGAACCGGCGCACCCACTCCTCGATCTCCGGCTTGTCGACCATCGCGTAGTTGAGCTGGAACGCCGACGACTCGCAGCACGCCCACACCTGGACCCGGCCCTCGCGCACTGTCGCGTGCGTGCAGTACTCCCGGCCCGGCACGAGCTCCTGGAGGATCCACGGCGCGTCGTCCGACATCGGCTTCGCCCGGGCGACCTCGGCGGTCGCCGTGGCCGTGGGGCGCGGCAGCGTCGTGAGGTCGAGGCGCGCGACCGGGTCGTACGGGACGCTCTTGAGGATCCACGGGCCGGGGTGGGCGTCGAAGTCGAAGTCCTCGACCTGGGTGGGCTCGGTGACCCGGTGGGTCTCGGGCACGGGCAGCCCGAGGGTGTCGGCGGCCTCGGCGAACCGGTCCTTGTCGTCGAGGATGCGCAGCACCTGGGGGTCGGGGTGCAGCACCTCGCAGAACTCGGCGAGCACCGGCTTGGCCTGCGCGTCGTGCCAGCTGGCGGCGGGGCTGCACACCGGCACCCAGACGTCGACCCCCTCCGCGACGACGACGTCGCGCAGCGCGGTGACGTAGCCCGGCGCGCCCGGCTCGGGGACGACGTGGAACGCGTCGACGGCGCGGGAGAACCGGTGGCCGGTGAACCGGTACTTCGCGGACTCCACCATCACCACGCGGTGCCCGGCGGCGTGGAACGCCCGCGCCAGCGCGAGCGCCTTGGTCATCTTCCCGCCGGTGAGCAGGACGGTCCGGGGCTCGGCGGCGTGCGCACGCGGCGGCGGCGCCACGGCCGAGCGGGCCAGTGCCGCCGCCGTCACCGCCGCCGTCACCGGCAGCGGGACGGTGAGCAGCGCCAGCGCTCCCAGGGTCTTCGGGGCGTGGACGGCCACGCGCCGCAGGCGGTCACGCAGCACGGCGGATCAGGGTCAGGCCGTCGCGCAGCGGGACGACCACCTGCTCGACGCGCGGGTCGGCGGCCACCGTCGCGTTGAAGTCCGCGATGGCCCGTCCGTTCGCCCCCGGCTCGTCGGTGCGCCACGGCTCGCCCTGCATCAGGGTGTTGTCGACGCAGATCAGGCCGCCCGGGGCGAGGAGGCCGTCCTCGAGCAGGGTCGCGACGTAGCCCGCGTAGCCGGCCTTGTCGGCGTCGACGAAGACGAGGTCGAACGTCTCCCCGGCCGCGGCGAGCGCGGCGAGGGAGCGCTGGGCCGGGCCGACCTCGACGGTGATGCGCCCGCCCGCGGGCGAGGCGGCGAACGACCGCAGGGCGCGCTCGGCGACCTCGCGGTCGAGCTCGCAGGCGACGAGCCGACCGTCGGCGGGCAGCGCCTCGGCCATGGCCAGCGCCGAGTAGCCGGTGAACAGCCCGATCTCGAGCACCCGGCGGGCCCCGGTGGCTCCCACCAGCATCTTCAGCGCCTGGCCCTCGACGTGCCCGGAGAGCATCTCCTGCTCGAGGAACACGGCGTCCGGGTCGCGGGCGGACCAGTCGTGGGCGCGGGTGTCCGCGGCGAGCGCGGCCAGCGCGGCGGACTCGGGTGTCGTGACGTCCTCGAGGTACGGGTCGAGCCCGCCCGCGAGCTCGCGGGCCCGGCGCAGCTCGTCGCGCACGCCGTCGGGGACACCGGCGACGCCGTCGAGCCCGTCGGCGACCCGGTCCAGGGCCTGGGCGATGAGGCCGACGGGGGTGACCGGGCGGGGGGTCTGGCGGGGCGGCGCGTTCATCGCCGGAACGTGTCCACGCCGGCGCCCTCGCGGGTGAAGCCGCGGCACAGCTCGCGGTGGGCGTCGAGCGTCTCGGCGAGCTCGCCGGCGTCGAGGTCGTTGACGAAGTGGGTCGTCCCGATCGGCCGGGGGACCGCGGCGCGGAGCTTCCCGTCGCGGGTCTGCAGGATCGAGTCGGTCGCCTTCGCCAGCAGTTCGGGGGTGAGCAGCGGGCTGTCGAGCGAGAGGCCGAGCCGGTTCATCAGCCCGAGGACGCGGTCCCGGGCGCCCTCGGTGATGTAGCCGCGGCGCTGCGCGAGCGTGGTCGACAGCGCCATGTCGACGCTGATCGCGTGGCCGTGGAAGAACGGCTCGTCGCCGGAGAGCTCGAGCGTCGGGCTCCACGTGTGGCCGAAGGCGATGACGCGGTCGAGGTCGAGCTCCTGGAGGTTGGGCACCTCGAGACGCAGCATCGTCTCGATCGCGTCCCACGTGAGCCGGTCGGTGACCTCGCGCAGCTCCGGGGAGCCCTCGAGGTGGCCGAACCGCGTCTCCAGCAGGTCCTCGCCGTACTTCTCGAGCAGCTCGAAGATGCCCTCGTTGCCGACGACCGCGATCTTGATCAGCTCTGCCATCCCGTTGCGGACCTGCTCGATCGGCAGCGTCGCGAGGAAGGAGAAGTCGAGGAACACCTGCTGCGAGGCGTGGAAAGCGCCGAGGCGGTTCTTCGCCTTCCCGTGGTTGACCGCCACCTTGATCGCGACGCTCGCGTCGACGAGCCCGATCAGCGTGGTCGGGATGCGGATGTAGTTGGTCGCGCGCCGGAAGATCGAGCAGGCGAAGCCGGCGACGTCGGTGGTCAGGCCGCCGCCGACGACGAGCACGGGCTCGGTGCGGACCAGCCCGAAGTCACCGAAGGCGTCGATGATGCGCTCCGCGGTGCGCATGGTCTTGTCGGCCTCGTCGATCGCGATCGGGAAGACCGTGAGGTCGATCCCGTGGTGGTCGAAGTACGCCCGCATCGCGTCGCCGTGGAGCTCGGCGACGGTCGCGTCGACCACCGCGAGGCACCGCCCGTACGGGCGGTAGGCGTCGGCCAGCCCCGTGTTCGCGGGGGAGAACACCCCGGCGGTGACGACGAGCGAGTAGTCGATCTTCTGGTAGCCCTCGACGTGGAACGCGTGGTCGGTCGTCGTGAGGGTCGGCTCGGCGGTCATGGGTCTCCCGTCTCAGGGCTGGTCGCCCGAATCCCGGGCGCGTGCGAGCAGCACGCGCCGCGAACGGGCGTGCGGGATCCGGCCGCCGTGTCCCGGACGGCTGGTGAAGGTAGGGGCGGGGGGCGGCCTGGTCAGGCGGCCAGGGCGGAGACCTCGTCGGCGGTCAGCTCGTCGACGCGGCGGGCGGCGCCGGGAAACTCGGAGCCGGTGGTGTTCTCGTTCGGGAAGGCCAGGACGGTGACGCCCGCGGCGGCGGCTGCGCGGACCCCGTCGCGGTTGTCCTCGACGGCGACGGCCTTCGCGGGATCCTCGCCGAGGGCCTGCAGGGCGAAGGTGTAGGCGGCGGGGTCGGGCTTGGGCGTCTCGACCTGGTCGACGGCCACGACGACGTCGAAGTCGTCGGCGCTGACGGCCGGACCGAGGGCGTCGATCACCGCGAGCACGTTGTCGCGCGACGTCGTGGTCACGAAGCCCATCTTCCAGCCGTTCGTCTTGGCGGTCTGCAGGGTGTCCAGGAAGCCGGGACGGGGCGCCACCCCGCCCGAGCGCAGCTTCTCGCGGAAGCGCTGCGACTTCGTGGCGTGCACCGCGGCGGCGTCGACGTCCTCGCCGCGGCGGCGGGCCTCCTCGGCGATGCGCGCCTCGCCGCCTGCGCTGTCCAGGCGGGACCGGTAGTCGTCGCGGTCCCAGTGCCAGTCCAGCCCGTGCTCGGCGAAGGCGGTGTTGAAGGCCTCGCGCTGGATCTCGGACGTGTCAGCGACGCTGCTGATCGAGCCGAACAGGAGTGCGGTCACCAGGGAGAGTCCCTTCGTCTCGGGGCGCGAGGTGCCGCGCCGGGAAGCGGGTCCCCGCGGGCGGACGCCCGAAACGCTCTCCTGCTCGGCTGTGACGTGGAACGGTCAAGGGCACCCGGACGACATCCGCACCCGCCACCAGCCCGCGAGCCGCCCGACGGGACCGAGCACCGGGCGGACGGCCCATCGGACGCAGCCCGGCTCGCCGAGATCCGCGGAGGTGACGACCGCCCCGCGGTGGGCGGCCGGGTCGGCCAGCATCCCGGCGAGGCGAGCGTGCGCGGCGGCGATCGCCCGGGTGCGGTCGGCGGCGGCCCGCTCGACGACGCCGACGCGCTCGACGAGGTCATCGCGGACGCGCTCGAGCTCGCCGAGGTCGAGGACGCGGGGCCCGGGCACGGGCGCCGGCCCGCCCGACGAGGGCCCGGCGGCGGCCAGGCGGTGCTCGAGACGGGCGATCTGGGCGCGCAGCTGGGCGCGCGCGGCGTGCTCGTCGGGCGCCGCGACCGGGCGCGGCGAGGTGACGGGGCGTTCGTGGGCGATCGTCATGGCGGCACCTCCCGACCCGCGACGGTAGAAGCTCACCGGCCCGAGAGGAACCGCCCCGCGTGCCACACCGCCTCCTCGGTCTCGAGCGGCGGCGCGCCGGGGACCTCGACGGCCCAGACCAGCACGCGCCGGGCGCGGTGCGGGTCGAGAGCGCGGGGCGGGTCGGCGAACAGGGGCGCGAGGACGCGCTGGTGATCGGCGACGACGACGGTGCCCGGGCTCACGGCGCGCGCCCGCCGCCCGCGGCCGAGGAGCTCGCCGTCCGCGGCGGTCCGCAGCACGGGCGGCCCGTCGACGCGGGCCGCGTCCACCGCGGTCACGGTCACACCGCTCGTCACGGCCACGGCGAGCAGCGCGTCCGCCACGGCCCCGGCCGGGACGAGGCGCCCGGCCATGGCGGCCGCCCGTGCCGCGGCGTCGGGCCGCAGCAGCGTGGCGTCCGGGTCGAGCCCGACCTGGCGGGCGAACGCCCGGGCCGCGTCGTGCGTGGCGGGGCGCCCGCCCGGGGTCAGGGCCTCGCGGGGCCGGTAGTCGTCCGAGAGCCGTCGCAGCCGGTCACGGCCGGCGTCCGCGGACCGCCGGGCGACGTCGACGCACACCCACCAGAGGCCGAGGTCGCCGTACTCGGCGAGCAGCTCCGGCGCGACGGCGCCGGGCTGCGGCGCGGTCTCCGTGGCGGGCACCGGCCCATGGTGGGGCCCGTCAGGCCGTCTCGGGAGCGGGCAGGGCCTGCTGGATCGTGCGCAGCTCTTGCGCGACCGTCACGAGGCCGTCGGCGTTCACACGCCGCAGTTCGTCGAGCACCTGCTCGAGCAGGGTGTTGGTGGTCTCCAGGGCCTCGCGCAGGGGCGCGGTGCCGGCGATGTCGCCGAGCATGGGGTACCTCCTCCGATGTACTAGGTACCGACCGTACCTGATACCTCGGGAAGGGGCGGTCAGCTGCCGAGGATGCGCCGCTTCTGCTCGTCGAACTCCTCCTGGGTCAGGACGCCCTGGCTCTTGAGCTCGCCGAGCTGCCGGAGCTGGTCGATCATGTCGTCCGGCGGCGGGGCCTGGGGTGGGGCCGCGTACTGGGGCGGCGGTGCGTACTGGGGTTCCGGGGGTGGCGCGTACTGCGGTGGCGGGGCGTACTGCGCCTCCTCCGCCGCCCAGCGGCCCGCCTGCCGGCGGGAGACGCGGTTCGACACGGCGGTCGCCGTGCCAGCCACGAGGGCGGTGCGGGCGAGGCCTCGCAGCAGTCCGGGCATGTCACTCCTCCGTCAGGTGTGCTGGACCGTGTTCTCGAGCGAGGCCACCACGTCGTCGACGGGGATGCGCCCGCCCGCGACGAGCTGCGCGCCGCTGCGGCGCAGGGCGCCGGCGAGGGGAGCGGCCCACACGTTCTCGTAGACCAGGACCGCGGCGGTCGTGCCCGGCTCGATCACGGTGCCGGCCTCGGCGACGTCCTCGTCGCCCAGGAGGCCCGAGGAGGCGCCGTGGAAGACGGTGAGGTCGAGGGCGCCGTCGCCGTCGAGGTCGGCCAGCTCGAGGCCCGACACCGAGCCGTCCTCGCCCTTGCCGACGAAGACCAGGTCGAGGATGCGGATCAGGCCGCGGTCCACCAGGTCGATCAGCAGGGGCATCCCCTCGCCCGTCGCCGTGCCGGGCGGGAACTCGATGATCAGGTAGTCGATCGGCCCCGTGTCGGGTCCTGGCTCGCTCATGTCGGCCGCCTTCCGCGCCGTCGTGGGGTGGCGCGCTGGGCATCGTTTCCTCGGAAGCACCCCGGCGGCCTCGCCCGGCGAGGGTGAGCGGTGGGCCGCCTGGGCACCCGACCCGTCGTGACCGACCGGAGCTTCACCCTGCGCGGGGTCGTCGTCCGCCGCGGCGGGCGCGCGGTGCTCGACGGCGTGGACGTCGAGATCCCGCCCGACGGCGTCACGGCGCTGTGGGGGCCGTCCGGGGCCGGCAAGACGACCCTGCTGCGCCTGCTCAACCGCCTGGACGTCCCCGACGAGGGCACCGTCTCCTACGGCGGGACCCCGCTCGACGACCTCGACCCGCTGCGCCTGCGTCGCCGCGTCGGCATGGTCTTCCAGCGCGCGACGCCGTTCGCCGGCACCGTGCGCGACAACCTCGCGGTGGCCGCCCCGGACGCCGGGGACGACGCCGTCCGGGCGGTGCTCGCGCGCGTGTCCCTCGACGCCGACCTGCTCGACCGCGACGCCGAGACGCTCTCCGGCGGCGAGCTGCAGCGGATGTGCCTGGCGCGCACCTTGATCGTCGAACCCGAGGCGCTGCTGCTCGACGAGCCGACCTCGGCGCTCGACGAGGAGCCGCGGCGGGTGTTCGAGCGCTCGGTCACCGACCTCGCCCGCGATGGCATCACCGTGGTGTGGGTGGGGCACGACGAGGCGCAGGTGGGCCGCGTCGCCGACCGCGTGCTGGACGTCTCCGGCGGAGCCGTGACGCCGGGGACGGTCCCGGGTGGTGATCGGCGGTGACCGTCAGCCTGCCCGGCCTCGCCGTCTCCCTGCTGCTCGTCGGCGTTGCGGCGGGCGTCTCCCTGGCCTGGCGGCTGGGTCTCGAGCTCTCGATCCTCTGGGCCGCGCTGCGCGCGCTCGTCCAGCTCCTGCTCGTCGGCGGGGTCCTCGTGCTGCTCCTGGCGCCGGGCCGGTCGCTGTGGTGGTCGTGGCTGTGGGTGGCGGCGATGATCGCCTACGCGGGCTGGACGGCCCGGCAGCGCGCCCCCGAGGTGCCCCGTCTGCTGCCCGTCGCGGCGGTCTCCTTCCTCGCCGCGAGCGCGGTCACGATGGCGGTGATCTTCGGACTCGGGGTGCTCGAGCTCTCGGCGCGCACGCTCGTCCCGATCGCGGGGCTGATCATCGGGAACGCGATGACCGCGACCGTCCTCGTGGGGCGGCGCCTCGTCGGGGAGCTGCAGGACAAGCGCGACGAGGTCGAGGCGCGGCTCGCGCTGGGCCAGCCGTCGTCGGAGGCCTCGCGGCCGTACCTGCGGGCGGCCCTGCGCTCGGCGCTGACCCCGCAGATCGAGACGACGAAGGCCACGGGGCTCGTGTTCCTCCCCGGCGCCATGACCGGGCTGATCCTCGCCGGCGTCGACCCCGTCTCGGCGGTCCTGGTCCAGGCGGTCGTGATGTTCCTCGTCCTGGCGGCGGCCGCGACCACGACGACCGTCGTCTCCCTCGGCGTCGTGCGGCGGCTCTTCACCCCGGACCACCGGCTGGTCGTACCGACGCGGTCGGGGGGTTGAGCGGGGTTCAGCGGGCCTGAGCGGCGGGCGACTGCGCGCAGACCCCTGTCCCCGCGGTTACTGGCTGGTATCCCTCGCCAGGCGAGGGATACCAGCCAGTAACGGCACCTCGAGCGACGCGCGGTCATCCGTCGCGTGATCACGGGAGCGCTGTGCGTGGAGCGGCGCGCGGGGCGCCTGTCGCGTGATCACGGGAGCGCTGTGCACCCGCGTCGAAGCGCGGAGGTGCACAGCGCGCTCGTGATCTCCATGCGCGCGCTCCCGGCGACCCGCCGGTGACGGTCGCGACCACCCGGTCCGGGCTCGGTCCCTCCACACGACTTCCGGGGACGATCAGACCCCCGGCGGCGCGAGGCGCGCGTGCATCATCGCGTCGCGAGGCTCGCCGTCGATCAGCAGGCGACCGCGCAGGAGACCCTCCGGGAGGAAGTCGGCGCGCACGGCGAGGGCGCGGCTGCCGACGTTGTCGGGCTCGATCTGGAGCTCGAGGCGGTGGGCGAGCTGCTGGGAGAACGCCCAGCTCGCGAGGGTGTCGAGCGCGTCGGCGCCGAGGCCGCGCCGCCGGGCCCACGGGGCGACCCAGTAGCCGACCTCGCCGACGCCGCGCTCGACGTGCAGCAGGGTCGTGCTGCCCGCGAGCTCGCCGGTGGTGAGGTCGTCGACGGCGAACGCCGCCCCGCCCCGGGCCCGGGCGTCCGGGACGCGGTGGGCGAGGAACTCCTCGGCGTCGGCGGGCCCGTAGGGCGACGGGACCGTCGTCCAGCGCTGGATCTCGGGGTCCTGGCATGCCGCCTCGATCGCCGGCGCGTCCTCGGCGCGCCACGGTCGCAGCCGCGTCCGCAGCCCGAGGAGGGTCGGCAGCTCGTCGCCCATGATCGTGGTTGCTTTCCTGATGTCTGACGCCGGCGTGGCCGCCACGCTGACACCCCGCGGCGTGTCGTCCTGGCGAGCATGTGGCGATCCTGGCCTCAGACGCCAGGAAAGCCGCATTGCTCGAACACCCGGCGAGCCTCAGCCCTGGCGGTAGGTCTCGAGGAAGGTGCCGATGCGGGTGATGGCGTCGTCGAGGGTGTCGGCGTGGGGGAGGGTGAGGATGCGGAAGTGGTCGGGGGTCGGCCAGTTGAAGCCGGTGCCCTGCACGACCTGGATCTTCTCCTCGCGCAGGAGGTCGAGCACGAACTGCTCGTCGTCCTTGATCGGGTAGACGTCCGGGTCGAGGCGCGGGAAGGCGTAGAGCGCGCCGCGCGGCTTCACGCACGACACGCCGGGAATCGCGTTGAGCCCCTTCCAGGCGCGGTCGCGCTGCTCGTAGAGCCGCCCGCCGGGGGCGGTGAGGTCGCCGATCGTCTGGCGCCCGCCGAGCGCGGCCTGGATCGCGTACTGCGCCGGGGTGTTCGCGCACAGGCGCATCGAGGCCAGCATCGCGAGGCCCTCGAGGTAGTCGCGCGCGTGCTGGCGCGGGCCGGTGACCACGAGCCAGCCGGAGCGGAAGCCGGCGACGCGGTGGGTCTTCGAGAGCCCCGAGAAGGTCAGGACGACGAGGTCCGGCGCCAGCGACGCGATGTCGTGGTGCACGGCGTCGTCGTAGAGGACCTGGTCGTAGATCTCGTCGGCCATCACCATCAGCCCGTGGCGGCGGGCGAGGTCGAGCAGGCCGGTGAGGACCTCCTCCGAGTACACCGCCCCGGTCGGGTTGTTGGGGTTGATGATGACGAGCGCCTTGGTGCGGTCGGTGATCTTCGCGGCGACGTCGTCGAGGTCGGGGAACCAGTCGGCCGACTCGTCGCAGCGGTAGTGCACGGCGCGCCCGCCGGCGAGCGTCGCGACGGCGGTCCAGAGCGGGTAGTCCGGCGCCGGGACGAGGACCTCGTCGCCGTCCTCGACCAGCGCCTGCACGGCCATCGAGATCAGCTCGGAGACCCCGTTGCCGAGGAAGACGTCGTCGACGTCGACCTCGAGCCCCCGCGCCTGGTAGCGCTGCGCGACGGCTCGGCGCGCGGGCAGCACGCCCCGCGAGTCGGTGTAGCCGTGCGCCTGGGGAAGCATCCGGATCATGTCCTGGACGATCTCCTCGGGCGCCTCGAAGTCGAAGAGCGCGGGGTTGCCGGTGTTGAGCCGCAGGACGCTGTGTCCTGCCTCCTCCAACAGGTTCGCCTGCTCGACCACCGGACCGCGGATCTCGTAACAGACGTCGCGGAGCTTGTTCGACTGCCGGAACTCCACTGGCACTACCTCTCACACACGCTCGTCCCTGAGCCCTGACACGACACCGTGCCGTGTCCCGGTCTACCAAACGAGGACGTGTGACCGGTCCCTCCGGTTGTTCAACTATCCGGTTGAATATTGAGTCCTAGAGCGATACCGTCCACTTCATGACAGTGATCCTGGTGGCGACGATGTCGCTCGACGGCTTCATCGCCCGCCCCGACGACTCGGTGGGACCGATCTTCGACTGGTTCTCGGCCGGCGAGGTCGACGTGCACGCGGGCGACGAGCAGCGCCCCTTCCGCACGGGGAAGGAGAGCGCGGACTGGATGCGCGAGCACTGGGGGCGCGTCCGGTCCGGCGTCATCGGGCGCCACCTCTTCGACCACACGAACGGCTGGGAGGGCCGCCCGCCGGCCGGGGACCACGTCGTCGTCCTGACCCACACCGTGCCCACCGACTGGGCGCACTACGGCACCGCGCCCTTCACGTTCGTCACCGAGGGCATCGAGCGGGCGGTCGCGGCGGCGCAGGACCTCGCCGGGGACGGCGACGTCACCGTGACCGCGGGCGACATCGGGGGGCAGGCCCTGGCCGCCGGTTTGATCGACGAGGTCGAGATCGATCTCGCCCCGGTGGTGCTCGGGCGCGGCAAGCGCTTCTTCGGCGAGGACGCCGCGGAGACCGTGCTGGAGGACCCGTACCTCGTCGTGCCCGGCCGGCGCGTCACGCACTTCCGGTACCGCGTCCGGCGCTGAGCGCGCATTGCGTCGCGCCCCAAAGTGTGTGCACTATGCGGGCCAGTGCTCACGCTGATCCGGGCACCTGCGAAGGAGCGCGCCGATGCGGACCCTCACCCCTCTCGCGTGGCCGGACGTGCCGGCGGCGCCACCCCGGACGATGACCGCGGTCGTGTTCGACGAGTTCGGTCCGCCCGAGGTGCTGCACCCGGCGCCCGTCGACACTCCGGTTCCGGGCGCGGGTGAGGTGCTCGTGCGGGTCGCCGCGGTGTGCGTCGGGCGCTTCCTCGACGTCGCGCTGCGCGCCGGGCGCCACCCGGTCAAGCCCGCGCTGCCCCACGTCCCCGGCGTCGAGCACGCCGGGACCGTGGCGGCCGTCGGCGAGGGCGTGAGCGCGATCGAGGTCGGCCAGCACGTCGCGGTCTGGCCCGTGCTCGGCTGCGGGGAGTGCGAGCACTGCGGCGTCGGTCGGTCGGAGGCCTGCGCGCGGCTGCGGATCGCCGGCGTGCACGCCCACGGCGCCTACGCCGAGTACACCGTCGTGCCCACGGCCGCGGTCTGGCCGATCCCGGCGGGCAGCGACCTCGACCCCGCGACCGCCGCCGGCGTGGCCCTCGCGGGACCGGTCGCGATGAACCAGCTGCGCCAGGCCGGCCTGCGCCCGGGCGACTGGGTGCTGGTGCAGGGCGCGGCCTCGGCGCTCGGCGCCACGACCGCGGAGCTCGCGCGCCACCTCGGCGCCCGCGTCATCGGCACGTCCCGTGCGGCCTGGAAGCGCGAGCGCCTGACCGAACGGGGCCTCGACGCGGTCCTGGACCCGACCGACCCGGGCTTCGTCGACGAGGTGCGCACGCTGACCGGCGGTGCGGGGATCGCGGTGGCCGTCGACGACCTCGGCGAGCCGGACATCTTCGCCCGCACCACCGACGTCCTCGCGCCGTGCGGCGCGCTCGTCTCCTCGGGTGCCTTCCTGGGCGGACGGGTGCCGCTGGACCTCGCACGGCTGTACACACTCAACCAGCGCGTCCTGGGCGTCCGCACGGGCAATGCGGCCAGCGCCCGCGCGCTGTGGGAGGAGGTCGGGCGGGGGTTCCGGCCGGTGGTCGACCGGTCCTTCCCGCTGGCCGAGGCGGCCGCGGCCCACCGGTTCCTCGAGGCCGACGAGAACATGGGGCGGGTCGTGCTCACCCTCCCCACCGACTGAGACGGGACGGGGACGCGTGCGCGAGGCGGAGTGGGCGCTGGTCACCCATCACCAGGGTGACGTGGCGAAGGCGGAGGTCGGGGTACTCGCCGGCGGCGTGGTCCGGCGAGCACCCGACGAGCTGGCCGGGCGCTCGATGCTCGAGGTGCTGGGGGAGTGGGGGACGCTCGCGCCGCTGCTGCGCGGACTCGACCCCGGCGGGCTGGCGCCCGTCGAGGGGGCCGTCGTGCTGGCCCCGTTGCGGTACCCGCCGAAGGTGCTCTGCGCGGGCGCGAACTACTACGCGCACCTCGCGGAGATGGGGGTCCCGCGGCCGTCCGGGCCGGTGGCGCCGTACTTCTTCTTCAAGCCGCCGACGACCTCGGTGATCGGGCCGGACGAGGCGATCGTGCTGCCCCGGCGGGCCGGCCGGAAGATCGACTGGGAGGTCGAGCTGGGCGCGGTGATCGGGCGCCGGTGCGTCGACGTCCCGGTCGAGCGCGCGCTCGACGTCGTCGCCGGGTGGACCGTGGTCAACGACGTGTCCGCCCGCGACCTGCTCGACCGCGCCGACCCGGTCGCGCCGCCGTTCGGGCACGACTGGGTGGGCGCCAAGGCGGGCGACACCTTCTGCCCGCTGGGCCCGGGGATCGTGCCCTCGTGGCTGGTCGACGACCCGCAGGCGGTGGCCCTGCGGCTGACCGTCAACGGCGTCGTCAAGCAGGACTCGACCGCAGCGGACATGGTCACCCCGATCGCCGAGCTGATCGCCGGGGCGAGCCGCGCGGTCACTCTCGAACCCGGTGACGTCATCGCCACCGGCACGCCCGCGGGGGTCGGCTTCCCGCGCGGCGACTTCCTGGCCCCGGGCGACGAGGTCGTCGCCGAGATCGAGGGGGTCGGCGCCCTGCGCAACCCCGTCACCGAACGAGAGGACCGGTCATGAGTGCGGTGAACGTCTCGAAGCTCGGCTACGTCGGCTTCGAGACCCCCGACGTCGAGCGCCTCGTGGAGTACTACACCCGGGTGCTGGACTTCGTGCTCGTCGAGGGCGACGACCGCGGCGCGTTCCTCACCACCGGGGTCGACCACCACTGCGTCGTCGTGACGAAGGGCGGGACGCGGGCCCGGCAGGTCGTGGGGTACGAGATCTCCGACGACCTGGACACCGCGGCGGAGCTCCTCAAGGAGTCCGGGTACGTCACGCAGCGGCGCAGCGACATCGGGCCGGGCACGCCGGACGTGCTCGTGCTCGAGGAGCCGGGCACCGGCGTGCCGCTGCACCTGATCACGGCCCAGGACCCCAGCGGCGTCGCGGGGTTCACCCCGCTGCGCCCGACCAAGCTGGGCCACGTCGCGGCCTACACCCCGGAGCTGGCCCCGATGCAGTCCTTCTACCAGGACCTGCTCGGCTTCAAGTGGTCGGACACCGTCGGCGACTTCTTCGTGTTCCTGCGCTGCAACGCCGACCACCACGCCGCCAACTTCATGGCCAGCCAGAAGTACTCGGGAATGCACCACATCGCCTACGAGATGCGCGACCCGAACCACCTGATCTCGATGCTCGACCACCTCGCCCAGCACGACTACCGGCTGCACTGGGGCCCGGGGCGTCACGGGCCGGGGCACAACCTGTTCACCTACCACCGCGACCCGGACGGCAACGTCATCGAGCTGTTCACGCAGATCGACGTCGTGCACGACGAGGCGAAGGGCTTCTGGGAGCCGCGCCCGTGGCACGAGGAGTTCCCGATGGGCCCGCGGACCTGGGAGGTCGACATGGCGACCGTGAACCAGTGGGGCCCGATCGACCCGCCGTCACTGGACCACTGATCGCTACGCGCCGTCGAGCAGGGCGAGGGCCGCGTCGACGCACGGCGTCCCGTGGCCGGGGGCGTGGCCCTCGACCACGCGTCGGGCGGTGCCCGCGAGGTGGGCGGACATCTCGGTGACGGCGGCCCGCGCGTCGCCGTCGCGCACGGCGTCGAAGATCGCCTGGTGCTCGCGCTGGCGGGCGGCGAAGTCGTGGCGGTGCTGCGCCTGGTCGATGCGCACGTAGCGCTCGCTCTGCTCGGCGTAGGAGTTGATCGTGCGCAGGACCGTCGCGCCGCAGTGGCCCACCATCAATCGGTGGAAGCCGCGGTGCGCGACCGTCCAGCTCGCCATGTCGCCCGCCCGGTAGGTGCGCTCCATCTCGCGGAACGCGGCGGTCGCGCTGCGCATCTCGTCGCGACTCAGCCCGCCGGCGGTGATCCGCGCCCCGAGCGACTCGAGCGTGACGCGCGCGGCGTAGAGCGAGTCGAGGGCCTCGGCGTCGAGCCCGAGCACGCGGCTGCGCTGGTTGGGCTCGGCCGAGATGAGCCCCTCCTCCTGGAGCATCCGGAACGCCTCGCGCAGCGGCGTGCGGGAGACCGCCAGCACGCGGGCGAGCTCGGCCTGCTTGAGCTGCGTGTCGGGCGGGAGGTCGCCCGAGATGATCAGGTCCCGCAGGTAGGCGTGGACGCTGACGCTGGTCTGGCGGGGGTCGGCGATGCGCAGCCCCTCGCGGCCACCGAGGATCTCGCCGATCGACACGCCGGGAAGTGTATGCACGCCGGTCACGCTGCGCACTCGGCGAGGGCCCGTGTCACGTGGTGACGGGCTCCCCGGCGGAGGCGGCCGGTGCCTCGCTCGCCATGGCCGCGAACAGCGGCGCGAGGTCGATGTGGATGCGCAGCGAGGTCACCTTGCCCTCGGCGTCGCGGTCGAGGATGGACACGCACGGCAGCGGCACGTGGGCGCCGCCCTTCGTGGTGTAGTGCGTCGTCACCTCGAGGATGACGGTGTTGCCCTCGTTCTCGTCCCACCGGTGGTGCACCTCGTGGCGCATCCCGCCGATCATCCCGAAGAAGCCCTCGAAGGCGTCGTGGATGGCGGCGAGGCCCCGGGTCGGCGGCTGGTTCCCGAAGATCACTTCCGCGTCCTCGGCGTGGCGGGCGACGAACGGCTCCAGACGCAGGGCGTCGACGTCGGCGTAGTAGTCGGTGATCCAGTCGGACACAGGGGCTCCTCTGATCGGTCAGACGGAAGCGCCGGCGGCGATCTTGCGCACGGCGTCGAGCGTGGCCGCGACCGCGGCGCGGTACATGCCGGTCATCCGGTCGGCGTGGGCCTGCTCGCCGGCCGACCCGCCGGCCTCGCCGGCGACGACCAGCGCGAAGCTGAAGCGCAGGGTGAGTGTGTCCGGGGTGTCGCCCTCGATCTCGTTGGCGATCGTGCCGAGCACCGGCCCGGCGAGGCGGGTGAACACGACCCGGTGCGGGTGCTCGAGGGTGATCCGTTCGGTGAACCGCTCGCCCTGGAGCACGATGTCGCGGTCGAAGACCGTGTCGCCGTACCGCTCGGTCACGGTGCAGTCGGTGATCGCGGGGACGAACGGCAGCGCGTTCTCGGCCTTGCGTACGAGCCCACCCCACAGGGCGTCGCGGGTGATCAGCGGCTCGCCCGGGGAGTTCACGGGCAGCGCGTGCGTCACGAAGATCATGGGCGGATGCCCTCCGGGAGCAGCTGGGGCTGGGGTGCCTGGGTCTGGGGGCGCTGAGGTTGTGTCAGCGGCTTCTGCGTGGGTCCGAGCCACATGTCGATCGAGCCGGGCTCGGCGGGGTCGAAGAAGCGCGGCCGCCACGCGGCCTCGTCGGTGATGCGCCGGACGCCGTACGAGTACTCGTAGGTCAGGCCCTCGGGGCCGAGGAAGTACAGGAAGATCGCGCCGGACTGCGGGTGCCGGCCCGGGCCCATCTCGATGACGACGTCGCGGGCCTGCAGGAAGTGCCAGTTGCGGAAGACGTCGTCGATCTCGGCGACCTGGAAGTTCATGTGGCACAGGCCCGGCTCGTCGCCCCGGAAGACCGCGAGCTTGTGGTGGACCTCGTCGATGCGCATGAGGCACGCCGCGTCGCCGATCCAGTCCGAGGCGCGGGCGTTGAACGTCGTCGACCAGAACCGGTGGGCCTCGGCGACGTCGGGGGCGTCGAGGCAGAGGTGGCCGAACTCGGTGATCCCCGCGCCCCGCCCGTACGTGACGGGCCGCCCGAGGACCTGCTGGCCGCACACCAGCTCGATGCGGTTGCCGAACGGGTCGTCGAACCCGACGACCTCGCCCACCCGACGCGAGCGGGCGTCGGCCGCGGACCCGCGCCACACCCGGAAGCCCCGCGTCTCCAGCTCCGTCTCGGCGAGGGCGAGCGCCCCCGGGTCGGCGACGGTGAACGCCGACGCGATGACGCCGGACGCGCCCTCGACGAGGGCCAGGCAGTGATGCCGCGCGTCGGCGCGCAGGTGGGCGACCCCCGGCTCGCCGCCGTCGACCAGCTCCAGGCCGACGACGTCGGTGGCGAAGCGCACCGCGCCGGCCAGGTCGCGCGCGCCGGAGCGCACGTAGGCGATGTCCGTCAGCTCGATCACGCCGCGGCTCCCGGGTCGTCGGTGTCCCTGCGGTTCGTACCCACAGTGGATACAGTTCAGCCCGGTGTCAATGGCCCGTTCACCGGCGACGTCGTGTACCGGATGATTGACGGTCCCGCGTCAAAGTGCGCACACTCCGGCGATGGGCACCGACGCTCCGACGAGTCGGTGTGGGTCACCGGCCAGAACATCTCGATCGACGGCGGGGTGACGGCGGGCTTCCGCTGATCTCGCCGGGCGCGCCGGAGCGCGCCGTTCCCCGGGATCGTGGGCCGGAGATGCACCGGAGACCGGAGCAGTCGCCCGGAGTGCTGGACACGGACGGGTGACGAGCGCTAACGACAGGGATCTCCCGGCGATGAGCGGTCGACACCGGACCACGTCGGGGGAGACGAGAACGATGACCCTGCTTGCCCAGCCCCACCAGGCACCTGCCGCCGCCGTCGCGCGGCCCGCGACCGCCGAAGCGCGCACGCTGCTCAGGACGGTGACCTACCTCGTCGTCGGCGGGGCGCTGGTGCTCCTCGGCGTCCTCCTGGCGCCGACCTCGACGGTCACCACCGTCGTGCCGTCCGTCCCCACGACGTCGAGCCCCGCGATGGGCGACTACGACACGACGGGCGGGCTGGTCTGGACGCTCTACCGACAGGCGGGCGGCTCGCTCACCCCGTGACCTCCGGCGAATGCTTCGGGAACCGAAGCATCCGGCGCACTGGTGCGGGGCACACCCCCGGAACCCACGATCCGCGGGGTCGACGAGCACGCCGGGCCGGCATGCACGCGATGGCACGCTGTCGATGTCGACCGGGCTCGCGCGGCCCGAGACGACCGTGCGCTGACGGTCAGGACCGGTAGCAGTACGAGTCCGACGAGGCGTCCCCGCCCTGGAGCCGCACCTGGTGCACCCGACGGCCACGGAACTCGTCGCCGTGCGGGAAGAACCGGGGGTCCGGGGTGAGGCCGCCGTCCGGTCCGACGTCGAGCTTCGCCATCCAGGCGCCCACGCCGTCGGGGTAGAACTGGTCGTCCCACGCGCCGTAGAGCGAGTTCGTGACGAAGACGCGGCGGCCGTCGCGGCTCACCTCGACCATCTGCGGGCCGCCGGCCAGGGGCTCGTCCGGCCGGGCCGGGTGCGGGCGGCGCGCGACGATCCCGCCGAGGCGCACCGAGCCGACCTCGCGGGGGTGCGCCGGGTCGCTGACGTCGAACTGCTTGAGCTCCCCGGTGCCCCAGCACGAGACGTAGAGGAAGCGGTCGTCGACCGAGAGGTCGATGTCCGTGACCAGCGGCGGGACCGCGCCGAAGGGCTGCAGGGCGGGCGGGAGCAGCGAGGCGTCCGCGGGCTCGGCGGGGATCGTGATGACCTTGTCGACCTGCCACGGACCGGCGGGGTCCGCGCGGTGCCACCGCCACACGGACGCCGAGAGGTCGGCCGTCGAGATGACCACCCCGACGTAGCCCCAGGTCGCCTCGGGGTCGTGCGACGGGCGGATCTCGAGCACCATCTGCTGCTCGGCGCCGAGGTCGACGCTCTGCTGGTGGACGCCCTTCGCGAGGTCCCAGAAGTGCAGGCAGTGCCCGTACCGCCCGCCGAGGAGGGCCTCCGGGACCAGCCCGTTCTCGATCATCGACGGGCTGCCCCACTCGCTGGAGACGAGCACGTTCTGGTTGAGGTGCCACCAGGCGTCGTAGTGGAGGTGCTGGGGGCCGCGGTCGGTCTCCCACGGGCCGACGACGTCGAACGTGCCGTGGTCGAGCAGCGCGATCCCCCCGGGGCCGTCGGGGTCGTCGAGCGGGCCGCCGACGCAGGTCAGGAACACGCCGTCGGGTCCGCAGTGCAGGGTGTGCGGGCGCGAGTAGCCGGCCTTCGAGGAAAGCTCGGCCGCGCTGATCGTCTTCACGAGGGTGGGCGAGCGCGGGTCGGGGTGGGTGTCGAGGACGTGCACGTCCGACGACCGCAGGCCCGGGACCAGCAGGTAGCGCCGTGACAGCCCGTTCATGTCGTGACCCTCGTGCTGCAGCGCGCTGCTGCAGGCGTTCCAGCCGAAGTGGTGCAGCTCGGCACCCGCCGGCAGCTCGGCCCACCCGACGACGCTCCCGTAGCGCTCGGAGCGCGCGTTCACGTCGACCACGGCCATGGCGTCGGGCTGCGCGCCGGCCCGGTCGAACGCGGCGACGTACGCGAGCTCCTCCGGGGGCGCGGCCGCGGCCTCGGCGGGCGAGCGGTAGAAGGTCGGGTCGGTGGTCGGCGAGCTCATCAGGACGTCCCCCGGGGTGTCGGCGGTGGAACAGTCCAGCCTCACAGCCGGGCGAAGCAGACGTCAGGCGTCGTCCGGCGTCATCGGGAGGGCCGAACAGCCGCTCACGGGCGGCGGGCCCGCACGATCCAGGTCGCGGAGTCGTAGGTGACGCCGTCGGGGCCCTCGTGCGCGGCGACGTCGGCGCGCAGCGCGGCGAGGATGCGCTCGCGGTCCTCCGCGCGCAGGTCGCCCAGCAGGCCCGCCTGCAGGTCCGCGACGAAGGCGAACGCGTCGTCGGTGTCGGCGCCGTACCACATCGGCGCCCGGTGGGCCGTGAGCGTGACGTCGGCGAAGCCCGCGGCCCCGAGGACCCGGTGCACGCGGGCGGGGTCGGACAGCGACAGCGGGCTCGGGGCGTCGGTCGGCGGGGAGTTCCGGACACCGGCGGCGGCGAGGAACGCGCGCATCCACTCCTGGTGCTCGATGCCCTGCCAGGTCAGCAGGCAGAGCCGCCCGCCGTGGCGCAGGCCGGTGGCGAGGTTCGCGAACGCGGCCACGGGATCGGCGAAGAACATGCTCCCGTGGCGGCTCACGACGACGTCGAGGTCGCCCGGCGGGAACGGGTGGGTCTGGGCGTCGGCCTCGCGGAACACGACGTTTCCGACCCCGGCCTCGACGGCGCGGTGCCGGGCGATGGTGAGCAGGCCGGTGGCGATGTCGACGCCGGTCACCGGGCCGTTGACCGCGGCACGGGCCGCGTCGAGGGAGGTGCGCCCGGCCCCGCAGCCGACGTCGAGGACGGCCTCGGCCGGCGCGATCTCGGCGGCGTCCAGGAAGGCGGTGTGGTGCTCGGCGACGCCCGCGTCGAAGCGGTCGGCCCACGAGGTCCAGATCGCGCCGGTCGCCCCGTTCCAGGCCTCCTGCTGCTCGGCGTTCGCGGTCACGGCAGGGAGTCCGGGAGGCCGAACGCCGCGTGGTGCTCGGCGCCGATGAACGACGTGACGGCCGCGATCCGCTCGCCGCGCAGCGTGAGGACGTCGATCGACCACGGCCGGCACGGGGCGTCGTCGGGCTCCTCGGGCGGACGCCGGTAGGAGGCGACGGCGGGCTGGCCGTTGGCGGTGACGGCGAGGTGGCGCCACGTGCCGCAGTCGCCGGACAGCGGCACCGCCCGCGCGAACGCCGCGACGCGCTCGATCCCGGCGTACCAGTGGCCCATCGGCGGCATGGACCAGGTGACGTCCTCGGTCAGCAGGGCGACGAGCGCGTCGGCGTCCCCCCGTTCCAGGGCCGCGGAGTAGCCGGCGACGACCTCGCGCAGCCGCGCGTCGTCGATCTCGCGCAGCGTGCGCTGCTGGGTGGGGTCGGGCACCTTCTCGCTGACCAGCTTGCGCGCCCGCTGCAGCGCCGAGTTCACCGACGCCGTCGAGGTGTCCATGGTCGTGGCGATCTCGGCCGCCGAGAAGCCGAGCACCTCGAACAGCACGAGCGCCGCGCGCTGGTTGCCGGGCAGGTGCTGCAGCGCCGCGACGAACGCGAGCTCGACGGCCTCGCGCTCCTCGACCCGGGCGCCGGGCTCGTCGGGGTAGGGGCCGAGCCACGCGACTTCGGTGAGCGGGACGTCGCCGGTCACCGGCCGCTCGCTCGCGGGCCCGAGGTCCATCGGCAGGGCGCGGCGGCCGCGGGCGTCGACCTGGTCGAGGCACATGCGGGTGGCCACCGTGTAGAGCCAGGTGCGCAGCGTGCTGCGTCCCTCGAAGCCGGCGAGCTTGCGCCAGGCCCGCACGAGCGTCTCCTGCAGCGCGTCGTCGGCGTCGTGGGCCGAGCCGAGCATGCGGTAGCAGTGGGCGTGCAGCTCCCGGCGCAGCGGCGCGACGAGGCGGCCGAACGCCGCGTCGTCGCCGTCGCGGGCCCGCGCGAGGTCCGCGACGTCGGGGGCGACCGTGGTCTCGCTCACCGGTCCGAGTCTGCCCGACCCTCGCCCCGGCCGGGTCCCTCCTTCTCGAACGCGTCCGACACCTCGTCGAGGAACAGCGAGATCGCCGCCGGCATGGACTCCCGGAACGTCGCGAGCAGGGCCTGCGCGGCGACCGGCTGCAGGGCGCCGACGACGTCGCGGACCTGACCGTGACGGTCCGCCGGGAACCCGTTGCCGGCGTACTCGGCCCACACCGTGCGGCGGAACAGGTCGACGAACCGGGCCGTGATCGCACCGACGTGGGTGGTCAGCTCCTCGCGCATCACCACGAGCGCCTCCACGGGCATCCCGAGGCGCACGGCCTCCGCCCCGGCGCGCACGAGACCGGGGTTCGGGATGCGCACGCGATCGGTGTCGAGCCGCTGGAGCAGGCCCGCCGCGAACAGGGCGTCCCACGTCGGTGCGGTGACCTCCACGCCGAGCCACCCGGGCACCTCGGCGGCGCCCATCTCCAACGCCGGCTCCGGTGCCCACGGCGCGAGCATGTGCAGGTACTGCGAGAGCGCCTCCTCGGCCGACTGTCGCGGGGTCGAGGCGACCAGCCGCTCGATCGCCGCGAGCGCGAAGCCCTGGTCCTGCAGCTGGGTGATCAGGTCGAGGCGGGCGAGGTGCTCGGGGCCGTAGTAGCCGGTGCGGCCCTGCAGGCGCGGGGGCGGGAGCAGGCCGCGGGCGGCGTGCGCGCGGACATTGCGCACGGTCATGCCCGCCCGCCGGGCGAGCACCCCGATGGTCATCGCGTGCCCGGTGTCCACGGACCGCCACCGTAGTGTCCGACGCTCGTTACAGCGCCGGGCGACATATGACACCTGGCGGTGTTTCGTGATGTCCCCGTTGGGTCAATCCGGAGCCGGACAGTATCGTTGCTGTTACTCACGGTTCCCGGTACTGCCGGTTCCGTGTAGTGTCGTGGAGGTGAGCACCGTGAGCGATGCCGAGGGCACCACTCCTGGACGACTGCCCCGTGGGGTGCGTCGTCTGCGCAGGGTCGCCTCCCGATTCACCACACCCCTGCTGCCCGACGACTACCTGTCGCTGATCAACCCGCTGTGGTCGGCGCGGGAGCTGCGGGGCAAGGTCGTCAAGGTCGTGCCCGAGACCGGCGACGCGGTCACCCTCGTCATCAAGCCGGGCTGGGGCTGGTCGTTCGACCACCAGGCCGGGCAGTACGTGGGCATCGCGGTGTCGGTGGACGGCCGCTTCCACTGGCGGTCCTACTCGCTGACCTCGCCACCGCGGAAGGACCAGGGCCACCTGTCGGTGACGGTCAAGGCGATGCCCGAGGGCTTCCTGTCGAAGCACCTCGTGGAGGGCCTCGAGCCCGGCACGATCGTCCGGCTGGCGCCGCCCCGCGGCGAGTTCGTCCTGCCCGACCCGCCGCCCAAGAAGATCCTCTTCCTCACCGGCGGCAGCGGCGTCACGCCGATCATGGCGATGCTGCGCACGCTCGACCGCCGCGGCACGATGCCCGACGTCCTCGTCGCGCACTCGGCCCCCGACGAGGAGAGCCTGATCTTCCGCGAGGAGCTCGACCGGCTCGCGGAGAAGCACGAGAACCTGCGGCTGCACAAGCAGTACACCCGCAGCGACGGTCACCTCGACCTCGAGAACCTCACCGACCTCTGCCCCGACTGGCGCGAGCGCCAGGCCTGGGTGTGCGGGCCGAACACCCTGCTCGACGAGGCCGAGCGCGTCTGGACCGACGCGGGTCTCGAGGAGCAGCTGCACCTGGAGCGCTTCTCGGTCGACCTCGCCGGCGGCGAGACCGAGGGCGGCACGGTCCGCTTCGCGCAGTCCGACGTCGAGGTCGAGATCGACGGCGCGACCACGCTGCTCGAGGCCGGCGAGCAGGCCGGCCTGCAGCTCCCGTTCGGCTGCCGGATGGGCATCTGCCACACCTGCGTCGTCCCGCTGCGCGAAGGCGTCGTGCGCGACCTGCGCGACGGCACCGAGCACAAGGCCGACGGCAGCGGTGGCGCCGACTGGGACGCCATCAAGATCCAGACATGCATCGGCGCCGCCGCCGGCGACGTCGTCCTCGACGTCTAGCCGACGTCCAGCTCGACCCCCGGATCCGACAACGGAGGAACGCCCATGGCCATCGCGGACGTCAAGGAGTTCGCCCACCTCAGCGAAGCCGACGTGGAGGCCCTCGGACGCGAGTTCGACCAGATCCGCGCCGACTTCGAGGAGAAGCTCGGAGACGAGGACGCCGCCTACATCCGGCGCCTCATCACCATCCAGCGGCGGCTGAACGTCGCCGCGCGGGCGATGCTGTTCGGCAGCCACCGGCGCGAGCTGTGGTGGGCCGGTGCCCTGACGCTCTCCGTGGCCAAGATCCTCGAGAACATGGAGATCGGCCACAACGTCATGCACGGCCAGTGGGACTGGATGAACGATCCGGAGGTCCACTCGGCGACGTGGGAGTGGGACAACGTCTGCCCGGCCGACCAGTGGAAGCACTCCCACAACTACCTGCACCACACCTACACGAACGTGATCGGCAAGGACAAGGACGTCGGGTACGAGATCCTGCGCGTCCGGTCCGATCAGCCGTGGCACCCGTACTACCTGACCCAGCCGGTCGTGAACGCCATGCTCATGCTGGCATTCGAGTACGGCGTCTCGCTCCACGACCTCGACATCGACGGCCTCGTCAAGTGGCAGCTCGAGGACCCGGAGGAGTTCAAGCGGAAGTTCCGGGGGATCCTGGTCAAGCAGGCCCGCCAGGTCGGGAAGGACTACATCCTCTTCCCGGCGCTGACCGGCAAGAACTTCGCGCCGACGGCCACCGCGAACCTCACCGCGAACCTCATCCGCAACGTGTGGTCGTACGCGATCATCTTCTGCGGGCACTTCCCGGACGGCGCCGAGGTGTTCACCGAGGAGGAGCTGGAGAACGAGACGCAGGGCGAGTGGTACCTGCGCCAGCTGCTCGGCTCGGCGAACTTCACCGGCAACCGGCTCATGCACGTGATGTCCGGCAGCCTGGGCTACCAGATCGAGCACCACCTGTACCCGGACCTGCCGGCGAACCGGTACCCGGAGATCCAGGAGCGCGTCCGGGCGCTGTGCGAGAAGTACGAGCTGCCCTACACCACGGGGTCGTTCCCGCGGCAGTTCTGGCAGGCCACGCGCTCGATCTGGCGGCTCTCGCTGCCCGCCAAGAAGATGCGCGAGGCGTCGCAGAAGCGCCAGTCGCTCGGGCTCCCGCGCCACCGCGGCGCGGTGCCGTCGACGGGTGACCAGACGCCGCAGACCCCCCAGACCCCGCCGGCGCCGGCCAACACCCCGGGCCACCCGGACCCCTCCGGCGCACCCTCGGCCTAGAGGCTCCCCGGTGTGTCAGCGAAGTGCCGTCACTGTCGCTGAGTGTCCGTGACGGCACTTCGCTGACCTCGCCCCGCGCGGGCCTCGATGACGCGTTCGAGGCCGTCGAGCAGGCAGGTCAGGCCGAAGGTCGTCGTCACGTCGCCCGCGGGGCGGTCCGGCGTCGCCTCCATCGCGGCGAGCATCGCGGGATAGCGGTCGGCCCGTTCGCCGAGCAGGCGCCGCATGAGCGGGTCGTGCTCGTCGTCGACCGTCCACGGGCGCGTGCCGGACGCGGCGGCGGAGTGCACGACGCGCATCTGCCCGAACAGCATCGACGCCGCGTCGAGGCGCTCGGCGGGCTCGAGGCCGGTGCCGGTGAAGATGTCGACGGCCGCCTCGACCCAACCGACCTCGCGCGGGCCCATCAGCCGGTCGCCGACCGTGTTCTGCGGGATCCAGGGGTGGCGGGTCCACACGGCCGACAGTCGGCGGGCGAACTCCTCGGCCCTGGCCCGCCAGGGGCCCGTGAGCACCGGCGGCTCCTCGACCGCCTCGTCGAGCATCACCGCCGTGAGCTCGGGCTTGCCGGACACGTACCGGTAGAGCGCCATCTTGGTCAGGTGCAGCCGCGCCGCGACCTTCTGCATCGACACCGCGTCGAAGCCCTCGGTGTCGGCGACCTCCATGGCGGCCCCGGCGATGTCGGCGAGGCTGACGCCGCGCCGCGGGCCGCGCGCCGGGGGCGGGGCCGGGTGCCAGAGGAGGACGCCGGCGGTGCCGTCCTGGGTCATCGGGCTTCCCTCTTGTCCGCTCTACTGTGTCTCATGTAAACAGTATCTGTCGGACGCAGAGAGCGCCACTTCCGAGGGGGAACCCACCATGCGCAGTCTGTTCGTGAACCTGCAGGTCGCCGACGTCGCCGTCTCCCGCGACTTCTTCGGCAAGCTCGGATTCTCGTTCAACGAGGCGTTCAGCGGGGAGCAGAGCCTCGCGGTGACGATCGCCGACAACATCTCCGTCCTGCTGGCGACGCCCGACCACTTCGCGGAGTTCGTCGTCGGCGACGTCGCGGACGCACAGAAGACCACCGAGGTGCTGCTGGCGCTCTCGGCCGACAGCCGCGAGGAGGTCGACCAGATGGTGTCCACCGCGCTGTCGAACGGCGGTCGGGAGTGGAAGCCGGCCCAGGACCACGGCTTCATGTACGGCGGCAGCTTCGCCGACCCGGACGGCCACGTCTGGGAGGTCGTCTGGATGGACCCGTCGGCGATGGGCTGAGCCCCTACGAGCCCAGCGCCAGCACGTTGCAGACGTCGCCGCGCGGGCCGGTCCCGGTGAGGCCGCGCTGGGAGCGGATGCGCTCGGCGAGGTACTCGGCGTCGCGGCCGACGCCGGAGAAGCGCCCCGAGCCCCAGGTCCACAGCCACGGAAGGCCGAGGAAGTAGAGGCCGGGCGCGCTGGTGACGCCGCGGGCGTGGGTCGGGGCGCCGCGCCCGGTGAACACCGGGACCTCGACCCAGCGGAAGTCCTGCCGGAACCCGATGCACCAGACCACCGAGGTGATGCCCGTGTCGGCCAGGCGCAGCTCGGTGGTCTCCTCGCCGGGGGTCCACACGGGCGTGTAGCGCTCCTCGACGGGCGCGTCGACCTGCTCCCGGGCGATGTACTTGTCGATCGTGTCCTTGATCGACTCCGACACCTCGTCCGCGTGGTCGAGCCGCTCGGTGAGGTCCGGCTTGAACGACAGCACGCCGTCGCGGTGGTCCGTCATGAGGCCGTAGAGCGCCATCCCGTCCGCGGCGTGCTTGCGCAGGTCGATGTCGCGGCCGCCGTCGCGGCCCGTCACGTAGTGGTTGGCCTGGGCCCGCACGGCCTCGCGGCGCGGGTGCTCGGTGACGGGCATGTCGTAGTAGCCCATCTCGGCGAGCCAGTCGGTGACGTCCCGACCACGGTAGAAGCGCGCGACGCGGGGAGCGTCACCGACGACGAGGTGGACCTGGCGGCCCTCGAGGTGCAGGTCCTCGGCGATCTGGGCGCCGGACTGCCCCGACCCGACCACCAGCACCTCGCCCGGCGGCAGCTGCGCGCCGGACGTGTAGTCCTGCGACTGCACCTGCGTGATCCCGCCCGGCAGCGGCTCGGACATCGGCGGCGTGATCGGGGTGTGGTATCCGCCGGTCGCGACGACGACCTGGTCGGCGGTGAGGTCACCGGCGCTCGTCTGCAGGTGGTAGGTGCCGCGGTCGTCGCGCGTGAGCCGGGTGACCTCGACGCCCTCGACGATCGGCGGGTCGACGAACGCCCGGTACGCCTCGAGGTAGTCGACGATCTGGTCGCGGACCATGAACCCGTGCGGGTCGTCGCCGGCGTAGGGGAAGTCCGGCAGCTGGCACTGCCAGTTGGGCGTGACCAGGCAGAACGTGTCCCAGCGGTAGGTCTTCCACGAGTGCGCGACCTCGGAGCGCTCCAGCACGACGTGCTCGATGCCGCGCCGTCCCAGGCACCGGCTCATCGACAGCCCCGCCTGGCCGCCCCCCACGACGACGACCGGCCAGTGCCCGCCCGACAACTCCATGATCGCTCCCCGCTCCCTCGGCTGTGATCTCACGATGGGCGGGGTGCGTTGCGGGGTGATGGCCTCCGGACTACGCCGTTGTTGCCGCGTGTAACTCCTCGGGTCGCTGCGCCGCGCTGCCGGCCGGTCTCCCGGCGACCGGGAGCCGCGCTGCGCGCCCGGCTCGCCGCGGGTGAAGCTGGGGCCGTGCGGACCGAGATCGTCGTCGTGGGTGCCGGGCCGGCGGGGCTGGTGCTGGCTTGGTTGCTGCAGCGGGCCGGGATCGACACGGTCGTGGTCGAGCAGCAACCGGCGGCGGAGCTGGGGAAGCTGCCGAAGGCCGGGATCGTGGAGCACCGCACGGTCGAGCTGCTCACCGCCGAGGGGCTGGCGCCGGAGGTGCTCCCGTTCTCCGCCGTCAACCGGCGCTGCGAGTTCCGCACCGCCGAGGAGTCCGTGCTCGTCGACTACGCCGAGATCACCGGCGGGCGGCCGCACTGGGTCTTTCCCCAGCACGAGCTGGTGGCGCGCCTGGCCGCCTCGTACCGCGACGCGGGCGGCACGGTGCTCTTCGAGCGGCGGGTGACCGGGGTCGAGCAGGACGCCGACGGTGCGCGTGTCGTCACCGACCAGGAGGAGATCACCGGCGACGTCGTCGTCGGGTGCGACGGCGCCGGCAGCGCGGTCGCGCGATCGCTGGCGGGCCACGTGACACGGCACGAGCGGCAGCACCCGATGCGCATGCTGGTGATCAGCGCGGCGATGCCGCCCCTGGTCGACCACACGATCTACGCCGTCCACCCCCGCGGCTACGCGGCCCACATGCGCCGGCTGCCGGAGATCACGCGGCTCTACCTCGAGATCCCGCGCGACGAGTCGCCCGCCGACTGGCCGGCACCCCGGGTGCGTGGGGAGGTCGGGCGTCGGCTCGGCGTCGGCGACGCGCTCGGCGGCGTGGAGCTGCCGGAGGTCGACGTCATCGACCTGCGGGTGCGGGTCACGACGCCGATGCAGCACGGGCGCGTGTTCCTCGTCGGCGACGCGGCGCACCTCATCACGCAGGCGGGCGGCAAGGGGATGAACCTCGCGATCGCCGACGCGCTCGAGCTCGCCCACGGTCTCGTCGAGCGGCACGCGGGCGACCCGAGCCGGGTCGCGGACTACAGCGCGACCCGGCTGCCCGCCATCTGGCGCACGGAGGCGTTCTCGGACTGGTTCCTGCACATCATGTGCGCACCCCCGCGCGGCGACGGCGAGCGCGACGGTTTCGGTCTCGGCCTGCGCGAGGGCTGGGTGTCGTCGCTGCGGCGCGACCCCCTGCTGCGGCGCTGGTTCGCGCACGCCTACGCCGGCGTCGACCCCGACTGAGACGCACATCGTGGCGACGGAGCAACGGAGCGCGTCGGACCGAGGGACGCCCTGGCTGCGTCCCACGCAGTGAAGGCGCCCTTCGCTCCACCTGGCGCGCCCGACAATGCTGGACCGAGGGACGCCCTGGCTGCGTCCCATGCAGCGAAGGTGACCCTCGCTCCACCCCGCGGTAACCGCCGGCGCGCCGAGGGGGGATCAGGCGCCGTGCGTCGCGGCGGAGCGGTAGTCGGTGTAGGTGTACGGGTTGTCGAGGACCTTGGTCTCGGGGATGTCGGGGTTCATGCCCTGCTGCCACGCCTCCTCGCCGAGCTCGCCGCGCAGGTGCTCGACGGTCTGCTCGACGGCGCGGCGGGCGGCGGCGAGGTCGACGTCGACGAGGCGGTGGTCGCGCTTGACGACGCGGCCGCCGACCAGCACGGCCTCGACGTCGCCGCGCTGGGCCTGGAACACGACGTGGCCGTAGGGGTTGAGGACCGGGAACCCGACCGGCGAGTGCTCGTTGCGGATCAGCACCAGGTCGGCCTGCTTGCCCACCTCGATGCTGCCGAGGTCGGCCTCGCGGCCGAGGGCGCGGGCGCCGCCCATCGTGGCCATGTCGACGACGTGCTCGGCGCGCAGGGCGTGGTGGGTGACGGTCTCGCCCTTGGCGTGGGCCTCGAGGTGCTCGCGGGAGCGGTCGGCGGACAGCGTGGACCGCATGGCGGAGAACAGGTCGCCGCTCCACCACATCGAGGTGTCCATCGACAGCGACATCGGGATGGCGTGCGTGCGCAGCACCCAGGAGGGCGGGTAGCCCTGGCCCGCGCTCTGCTCGCTCTCGGTCGACACCGACACCGAGCCGCCGGTGGCCGCCATCCGGTGGTAGGAGTCGGCCGACAGCGTCGCGGCGTGGACGTAGATCGTCTCCGGGCCCATGAACCCGTGCTCGTGCATGAGGCGGATGCCGTCGTCGTTCGTCGCGCCCCACACGCCGGCGTGGGTGGTCACGGGCAGGCCGAGCTCGCGGGCGACCTCGAAGGCCGGCTTCTCCGGGAACGTCGGGTCGCCGGTGACGTCGAACGCGAGCTGGAAGCCGTCGACGTCGCCGCGGCGCTGCTCGAGGACGTCGCGGAACCCCCGGTCGGCGGTCCAGTTGGCGGGCGCGTCCTGGATGTTGCCGTAGGCCAGCACGAAGCGGCCGGGCACGGCGGCGAGGGCGTCGATCGCCGCGTTCGCGTGGTCGGGGGTCTGCAGGTTGTGGGACCAGTCGACGCAGGTGGTCACGCCCGCCTCGACCGCCTCGAGGGCCGCGAGCAGGTCGCCGGCGTGGATGTCCTCGGGCCGGAACTTCCGCCCGTGCTCGAGGTAGTTCCAGACGAAGTACTGGGTCAGCGTCCAGTCGGCGCCGTAGCCGCGCAGCGCGGTCTGCCACATGTGGCGGTGGGTGTCGATCATGCCGGGCATGACGACGCCGCCCGTGGCGTCGATCTCCTCGGTGCCCTCCGGGACCTCGAGGCCGACGCCGACGGCGGCGATCCGCCCGTCGACGACCAGGACGTCGTGACCCTCGAGCAGGGAATGGTCGCCGTCGACGGTGAGCACGGTGCCGCCGCGCAGGACGACGGGGCCCGGGGACTGGGTCATGGAGACGCTCCTCGTCCTCGAAGAGAAGTACGGACGACCGTCCGGCTGACGGTCACATGATGGCGGTCACTGTCGTGCAGCGGTGGTGTAGCTGTCAACGAAACCGTCGGTACCTCCAGGCTGACCGGGTGCGACCGGAACTGTCCGCCAGGCGGTCACGGCGGTTACGCTCCCGGCGATCCGGACGCCGTGGACGTCCGACGGGTGCAGGAGGGCGGTGGGCGGATGCCGCGCGACGGTGCGGGACCGGACTTCATCGAGTCCCTGGCCCGCGGCCTGGAGGTCATCGCGGCCTTCGGCGCCACCCGCCCCGAGATGACCCTCGCCGAGGTCGCTGCGGCGACCGGGCTCGCCCGCCCGACGGCGCGGCGCATCCTGCTCACGCTCACCGAGCTCGGCTACGTCCGCGCCGGCGAGCGGGGCTTCACGCTGACGCCGCGGGTGCTCGAGCTCGGCGTCGCGTACGTCGACGCGCTCGGGCTGTGGGAGGTCGCGCGCCCGCACCTCGAGCGGCTCGTGGCGCGCACGGGGGAGTCCTGCTCGGTCGCCCAGCTCGACGGGTCCGACATCGTCTACGTCGCCCGCGTGGCCGTCCCGAAGATCGTCGCGCTGACCGTGCAGATCGGGACGCGGTTCCCGGCGCTGCCCACCTCGCTCGGCAAGGTCCAGCTCGCGGCCCTGCCGCCGGACGAGCTCGAGCGCGTCCTCGCGGAACCGACGCGCTCCGGCCTGACCCCGCGCTGGCAGCCCTCCCGCGACGAGCGGGACGCCGCCCTGCGCGAGGTCCGCGCCCGCGGGTGGGCGCTCACCGACGAGCAGCTCGCGCCGGGCATCCGGTCGGTCGCCGCGCCGCTGCGCGACGGCGAGGGCCGGGTGATCGCCGGCGTGAACGTCAACTGCCACGCCGCCGAGACGTCCGTCGGCCACCTGCTCGAGCACCATCTGCCCCTGCTGCTCCAGGCGGCGGGGGACATCAGCGCCGACTTCGCGCAGCGGGCGACGCTGCCGAAGGTCACCGTGCCCGCCTCGTGACCCGGGTTGACACCCACGGCCACGGAGGGCTTCGATCGGATGACGGACAGTCGTCCGCATGACGGAACAGGAGAGTGCATGACCGAGGCCGGAGGCGGGCCGCTGACCGGGTTGCTGGTCGCCGACTTCTCGCGGGTCCTCGCGGGGCCGTACGCGACGATGCTGCTGGCGGACCTGGGCGCCGAGGTCGTGAAGGTCGAGTCACCGCAGGGCGACGAGACCCGCACGTGGATGCCGCCGACCCGCGACGAGACGTCCACCTACTACCTCGGGATCAACCGCGGGAAGCGCTCGATCGCGCTCGACCTGCGCGACGAGGCCGACGTCGCCGTCGCCAAGGAGCTCGCGCGCCGTGCCGACGTCCTCATCGAGAACCTCCGTCCGGGCGGGATGGCGAAGTACGGCCTCGACTACGCCTCGGTCGCCGCCGACAACCCCGGCCTCGTCTACGCCTCGATCTCCGGCTTCGGCTCGACCAAGGGCGCGCACGTGCCGGGCTACGACCTCATGGTCCAGGCCGTCTCCGGCCTGATGAGCCTCACCGGCGACGCCGACGGCCCGCCGTACCGCGCCGGCATCTCGATCTTCGACGTGATGGCGGGCAAGGACGCGCTGATCGGCATCCTCGCGGCGCTGCGCCACCGCGACGCGACCGGCCGGGGGCAGCACGTCGAGCTCTCCCTGCTCGCGTCGGCGATGTCGGGGATGGTCAACCAGAGCTCGGCCTACGCCGCGGCAGGCGTCGTCCCGACCCGGATGGGCAACGCCCACCCCAGCGTCGTGCCCTACGAGCCGCTGCCGACCGCGGACAACCCGATGGTCATCGCCGCCGCCAACGACGGGCTGTTCCGCAAGCTCGTCGGCGTCCTGGGCCTGCCCGAGCTCGCCGACGACCCGCGCTTCCTGCGCAACGCCGACCGCACCGAGCACCGCGAGGAGCTCAAGCCGATCCTCGTCGAGGCTCTGTCGGCCAAGGGCGCCGAGGAGTGGTTCGACCTCCTCGTCGCGGCCGGGGTGCCGTGCGGGCCGATCAACTCCGTCGCGGGCGGCTTCGCGATCGCCGAGCGCTTCGGGCTCGAGCCGGTGGTGGAGGTGGGCGAGGGCGACCGCGCGGTGCCGACGACGCGCCACCCGATCCGCTTCTCGGACACCCCGGTGACCTACGAGCTGCCGCCGCCCGAGCGCGACGAGCACGGCGCCGAGCTGCGGAAGTGGCTGGGGTCCGATGCCTGAGTACCCCACCGCGCTCGGCGCGTCGTCCAAGGACGCGATCACCCTGCTCGGGCACGACCTCGCGAACGACGTCATGGGCGAGGTCGGCTTCGGCGAGCTGGCGTTCTGGCTGGCCACCCAGCGCCGCCCGACGCCCGGCGAGACCCGCGTGTTCGAGGCGGTGCTCGCGGCACTGGCCGACCACGGCTACACGCCCACCGCGATCATCAGCCGCCTGGCCCACCTCTCCGCGCCCGACTCGGTGCAGGGCGCGCTCGCCGCGGGCCTGCTCGCGGGCGGGTCGCGGTTCCTCGGCGTCACCGAGGACTGCGGGCGGTTCCTGCACGACGTGCTGGAGGACGCCGGCGCGCTCCCGACCGACGACGCCGGCTGGGACGCGCTCGCGCTCGAGACCGTCCGGCGGCAGCGCGAGGCGAAGAAGTTCGTCCCGGGCCTGGGCCACCACGTGCACAAGGACGGCGACCCGCGCACGCCGCGGCTCATGGCGATCGCCGCCGAGGAGGGGATCACCGGCCCGCACCTGGCGCTCTTCGCCGCGATCGGGCGGGTTCACCCGGAGGTGCTCGGGAAGACGCTGCCGCTCAACGGCGCCGGGGTGTGCGGGGCGGCGCTGGCGGACCTCGGCCTCCCGCTGGAGCTGCTGCGGGCGTTCGCCCTGCTCGCCCGCACCGCCGGGCTCATCGGCCAGCTCGCCGAGGAGCTGCGCCACCCCGTCGCGAACGACATCTTCCTGTCGGTGGACCTCAACAACCGGCCGGTCGATCCTGATCCCTACGAGCCACCACCTGTCGGCCAGGACAGCCTCTAACAAGGAGGGCGCGATGGCGCACCCGGTCACCCCCACCGTCGTCACCGAGGACACGATCACCGACGTCGCGGCCGAACGGTGGTCAACGGCACACGACCCGCGGGTCGCCGAGCTGATGAGCGCGCTCGTCCGCCACCTGCACGCGTTCGCGCGCGAGACGCAGCTGACCGAGGCCGAGTGGATGGCGGCCATCCGCTGGCTCACCGACACCGGCCAGATCAGCGACGACAAGCGCGAGGAGTTCATCCTCGCCTCCGACGTGCTGGGGCTCTCCATGCTCGTCGTGCAGCAGAACCACCGCTTCGCCGAGGGCGCGACGCCCGCGACGGTGCTCGGCCCGTTCCACATCGAGGGCTCGCCGGAGCTGGGGTACGGCGCCGACATGTCCGAGGGCATCTCGGGCACGCCGCTCTACGTCCACGGCACGGTGCGCTCGCTCGACGGCGCGCCCGTGCCCGGCGCGGTGCTCGACGTGTGGCAGGCCGACGACGACGGCGCGTACGAGTCGCAGCTCCCGGTCGACGAGGCGCGCCTGCGGGCCAAGTACACCTCGCGCGAGGACGGCACGTACTGCGTGCGCACGATCGCGCCGCTCGGCTACGCGATCCCCATGGACGGGCCGGTCGGGCACCTCATCCACCAGACCGACATCAGCCACTACCGGCCCGCGCACGTGCACTTCCTGCTCAACGTGCCCGGCTACGAGCCGCTGATCACCCACCTGTTCCGGGAGGGTGCGCAGTACCTCGACAGCGACGTCGTGTTCGGCGTCAAGCGCGAGCTGGTGGTCACGTTCGTCGAGCGGGAACCGGGTCCGACACCCGACGGCGGACGCAGCGACGTGCCCTGGTGCGAGGCGCGGTACGACTTCGTGCTCCAGCCCGCATGACGGCCCCGCTCCTGCCGACCTCGCTCGTCGGCAGCTACGCCCAGCCCGACTGGCTCATCGACCGGGCCCGGCTCGCCGACCGGTTCCCGCCCCGGGTGCGCGCGAAGGAGCTGTGGCGCCCGGCGCCGGAGTTCCTCGAGCAGGCCCAGGACGACGCGACCGTGCTCGCGATCCGGGCGCAGGAGCGCGCCGGGCTCGACATCGTCACCGACGGCGAGATCCGGCGCGAGAGCTACTCGAACCACTTCGCGACGGCCCTGGGCGGCGTCGACGTCGACAACCCGGGGACCGCCCTCGACCGCAGCGGGCACCCCAACCCGGTCCCGCGGATCACCGGGCCGATCGAGCGCTCCGTGCCGATCCAGCTCGACGACCTGCACTTCCTGCGGTCGGCGACCGACCACACGATCAAGATGACCGTGCCGGGGCCGTTCACGATGTCCCAGCAGGCCCAGGACGACCACTACGGCGACCCGGGCGCGGCGGCGATGGCCTACGCCGCGGCGGTCAACGCCGAGGTACGCGACCTGTTCGCCGCCGGCGCCGACGTCGTGCAGATCGACGAGCCGTACATGCAGGCTCGCCCCGACGCCGCCCGCGCGTACGGGCTCGAGGCGCTGAACGCCGCGCTCGACGGCATCACGGGCACCACCGCGGTGCACATCTGCTTCGGCTACGCGGCGATCATCCACGAGCGGCCCGAGGGCTACTCGTTCCTGCCCGAGCTCGCCGGCAGCCCGGTCAAGCAGATCTCCATCGAGACCGCGCAGTCCGGCCTCGACCTCGGCGTGCTGAGCGACCTCACCGACAAGACGATCATCCTGGGCGTGCTCGACCTCTCGGATCCGGCCGTCGAGAGCCCGGGCGTCGTCGCGTCCCGGGCGCGGCGGGCCTTCGACGTCATCCCGCCCGAGAAGCTCGTCCTCGCGCCCGACTGCGGCCTGAAGTACCTGCCGCGGGAGTCGGCGTACGGGAAGATGCGGTCCCTCGCGGACGCGGCGAAGCGCCTGCGGGCCGAGATCCGCTCGGGTGGCGAGGGCGTCCCGACGCCGGCGTGAGGGCTTGCGAGGCGTCGGCTGGCGTTGAGCGGTTACTGGCTGGTATCCCTCGCTCAGTGAGGGATACCAGCCAGTAACCGCCGACCGTTTCCCGGCCCGCCCTGCCGATGGAGCCTGCGGCCGGGTCGCTGCGTCGAACCCGGTATGGAGCTCCTCGATCTCGTCCGCACGCAGGACGGCTTGATCCGCCACGACCAGGCCCGCGACCTCGGCATGTCACCCGCCGCCATCGACCGGCGGGTCGCGTCCGGGGAGTGGCTCGCCGTCCGTCCCCGCGTCTACCTCGCCGCCACGCACGTCCTGACCCCTCGCGCCACCCTGCGTGCCGCCGCGCTCTGGGCGGGCGACGCGGCCACCCTCATCGGCCACGCAGCAGCCGTCTGGTGGAACCTCACCGACCGCCCCGTGGAGACGATCGCGATCGCGGTGGGACCGGCCGGAGGGCACTGCCCGCCTCCCGGGGTCCGCACGGTGCGCCGGGCGATCGGTCTCTCCGGCCGGGTCAGGGTCGACGGCGTGTGGGTCGCGCACCGCGCCGCCGCCGCGCTCGAGGCGGCGACGTCGCTCGGGCTGGTCGAAGGCGCCCGTCTGCTCGACCGGGCCCTCCAGCAGGACCGCGTGGCGGTGGAGTCGCTGCGCCAGGCGCTCGAGGAGATGGGGCAGCGACACGGCGTCGTGCTCGCGCGCCGGCTGGTCGCGCTCGCCGAGGGTGAGGCACGGTCGGAGGCGGAGCGCGATGCCGCCCGCCGCCTCACGCGGGCTCGCGTCACCGGGTGGACGGCGAACCTCCCGGTGGTCCTCCCGGGCTTCGGTCGCGTCGTCCTCGACATCGCGTTCCCGCAGCACCGCGTCGCGATCGAGATCGACGGCTGGGCCTTCCACCGCGACGTCGACCGCTTCCGGCGCGACGGGCTGCGCCAGAACGAGGTCGTCATCGGGGGTTGGCGGGTGATCCGCGTGTCCTGGTACGACCTCCAGGAGACGCCCGGCTACCTGGTCGACGTGGTGCGCCGCATGCTCGCCGCCGACGCCGTCACCGCCGCGTGAGCCCGCGACCGGCGACGATCCCGGCCTACTGGCTGGTATCCCTCACCAGGCGAGGGATACCAGCCAGTAGACCCGTCACGCCGCCGTCATCGCGTCGCCGAGGTCCCGCACGGTCCTGCTGGAGCGGTCGGCGGCGAGGACGTGCCCGCCCGCGATGACGAGCGCGATGGGCCACTCGAGGACGCCGAGCGCGGCGAGGCCGGCGATGCCGCCGACGTAGGCCAGCTCGGGCTTCGAGATCTCGATGGTGCCGAGCCACGGGATCGGCAGCGTGACGCCGTCCGGCCCGCTCTGCCGCACACGCTCCGGGTCCGGCGATGGCTCGGTGGGCGGGAGGGCGGGCACCGTCGTCGTCGCGGTCATCTCCGAGCGTGCCCGTTCCGACGTCGCTCGACCCGTGCACCGTGCCCCCGCCCGGGGTTCGTGTAGAAGTGCTACTGGCTGGTATCCCTCACCTGGCGAGGGACACCAGCCAGTAATCCGGTCCACGCCGCGGTAGCCCGGCTCCTGGCCGAGGGCGACCCGCTGCCGCGCGAGCTCGACGCGCGGTCGCTCACGTGGCGCGGCGAGCCGCCGAAGCGCTAGTCGCCGGCGGTCGCCGAACGCTCGTGGACGGTGGCCCGGTCGCGGGGCTTGTGCGTCTCGTGCAGCAGGTACGCGCAGACGGCCGTGATCACGCCCATGACCAGCAGGTACGCCGAGACCGACGCCGAGGTGCCCGTCGCCTCGTACAGGGAGGCGGCGATGAGCGGGGCGAGCCCGCCGCCGAGGACCGCGCCGATCTGGTAGCCCAGCGACGCGCCCGAGTAGCGCACCTCGGCGCTGAACAGCTCCGCGAACAGTGCCGCCTGCGGCCCGTACATCGCCGAGTTCGCGATCCCGCCGATGAGCAGTCCGAGGAAGATCAGGAACGTCGAGCGCGTGTCGATCAGCCAGAACACCGGGAACGCGGCGAGCACCGTGCCGATCGCGCCGGCGAGGTAGACCGGGCGCCGGCCGATGCGGTCGGAGAGCAGTGCGAACAGCGGGATGAGCGCGAGGTTCACCGCGCTCGAACCGAGGATGCCGACGAGCATCGTCGTCTCGGGCAGCTTGAGCACCTTCGTGCCGTACGAGAGCGCGTAGACGATGAAGACGTAGAAGCCGCCGTTGACCGCGATGAACGAGCCCGCGGCGAGGAGCACCTGCTTCGGGTGCGAGCGCAGCACCTCGATGATCGGCGAGCGCTTCTTCCCGGCGTCCTGCGCCTGGATCTCCTTGAAGGCGGGCGTGTCCTCCAGGCGCAGCTGCGCGTAGAGGGCGACGCCGATGAGCAGCACGGACAGCAGGAACGGCACCCGCCAGCCCCAGGACTCGAAGGCCTCCTCGCCCAGGCCCGCCTCGAGGGCGAGGAACAGACCGTTGGAGACGATCACCGCGATGGGCACGCCGAGCTGCGGGAAGCTGCCGTAGTACCCGCGCCGGTCCGGCGGGGCGTACTCGGTGGCGATGAGCACCGCGCCGCCCCACTGCCCGCCGACGGCGAGGCCCTGCAGGATGCGCAGCACGAACAGCAGGATCGGCGCCGCGACGCCGATCGTCGCGTAGCTCGGCAGCAGGCCCACGAGCGTCGTCGACGCACCCATGAGGAACAGCGCCGACACCAGCGCCTTCTTGCGCCCGATCCGGTCGCCGAAGTGGCCCCAGATGATGCCGCCCACCGGGCGGGCGATGAACCCGACGGCGAACGAGCTGAACGCCGCGAGCGTGCCGATGAACGGGTCGACGCTCGGGAAGAAGGCGGTGTTGAGGACCAGCGCCGCGGCGGTCCCGTAGATGAAGAAGTCGTACCACTCGATGGTCGAGCCGAGCAGGCTCACCAGCGAGGTCCTGCGCACGGCGCTCCTGTCGACCGGCGCGCCTGCTCCCGTGGCCGTCATGACCCGGAAGCTTCGTCGTGCGGTCCCCCGATCTCCTATGGGCGCCGAGCACAAGATGTGACATGGACCGCACAGCGCGTGGCACGGCATGCTGCTGGGGTGGCCGTCCCGCTCACCACCGGCAGCACCCTCACGGTGCTCTGCCGGGCGCTGCTGGAGGAGGTCGACGACCTCGCCGACCGCCTGACGGCCCGGATCCTCGAGCGGGAGGACGTCTACGGCGCCCTCGGCGTGCCGGTCCGCGACGATCTGCGCGCGACGTGCCGGGCCAGCCTCGAGCGGCTGCTCACCCAGCTCGCCGGTGACCTGCCGCCCGACGTCGACGCCGGCGCGCTGACCGTCGACACCGGGCGGCGCCGTGCCCGCCAGGGCGTGCCGCTCGAGGTGGTGCTGCGCGCCTACCGGCAGTGCGGGCGGCTGGTGTGGGAACGGATGCGCGCGGTCTCGCGCACCCGGTTCGCCGGGGCCCACGACGCCGAGCTGCTGGTGGTCGCCGACGACGTGTGGCGGATCCTCGACGCGAGCTCCGACCGGCTCGTCGACGCCTACCGCCGCGAGGAGTCCCGCCTGCGCGGGCTCGAGCTCGGACGGCGCTGGGCGGTCCTCGAAGGGCTGCTCGGCGGACGGGGCCGCGAGCCCGCGATGGCCCGGGACGCCGCCCGCCTGCTCGACGTGCCCGAGGACGCCGAGGTGCTGTGCGTGGTCGCCCCGACCCCCGACGGCGGGGACGGGGACGACGACCCGCTGCCGGCACCCGCCGAGGCCCTCGCCGGCGTCGCGACGTCGATCTGGCACGCGCGCTCGGCGGAGGTCGTCGGCATCGTCCTGCCCACCGAGGACGCGGTCGTCGCGCTGCCCGCGGTGGTCGACGCGCTGGCCCGGCGCGCGGCGGGGCCGGTCGGCGTCTCACCCCCGGTGCGCGGCCTCGGGCGGCTCGACCTCGCCCACCGCTGGGCGCGGCTCGCGGCCCGCACGCTGCCCGCGGGGACGGGCGCCGCGGCGAGCCTCGACGACCGCCTGCCCGAGGCCCTGCTCGCCGAGTCGGCGGACCTCGTGCCCCGGCTGCGCCGCGCCGCGCTCGGCGGCCTGCTCGACCTGCCGCCCCGGGAGCGCCACACCCTGCTCGGCACCCTGCGCGCGGTCCTCGACGCCGACGGCTCACCCTCCCGCGCGGCGGGCGTCCTCTACTGCCACCGCAACACCGTCATGTACCGCCTCGCCCGTCTCGAGTCGCTCACCGGCCGCTGCCTGGCCGACGCCCGCGACCGCCTGCTCCTGGCCCTCGCCCTCGTGGCCCCGGAGGACGAGGAGGGGTAGTGGAGCTCGACGTGGACCCGTTCGCCCCCGACGTCCTCGCCGACCCGGTGCCGACCGACACGGCGATCCGCGAGGCCGCGCGCGTCGTGTGGCTCCCCGCGCACGGCGTGTGGGCCGCCGGACGGCACGCCGACGTCGCGGCGGTCTTCCGGGACTGGTCGACGTGGTCGTCGGCGGCCGGCACGGGGCTCGCCGACATCCGCCGCGGTGAGGGCTGGCGGCCGCCGAGCGTGCTCCTCGATGCGGACCCGCCCGCGCACACCGCCGCGCGCCGCGTGATGAACCGCGTGCTGGCGCCGCGCGCGCTCGCCGAGCTCGCGGCGCGGTTCGCGGAGGTCGCCGCGCGGGTCGTCGACGACGCGGTGGCGGTGGGCGAGGTCGACGCGGCGGTCGCCCTCGCCGAGCGCTTCCCGATGACCGTCCTGCCCGACGCCGTCGGCATGGCCCCGGAGGGACGCGAGCACCTCCTGCCCTACGCGGCACTGAACTTCGAGTCGATGGGCCCCCACAACGAGCTGCGTGCCGACGCCGAGCGCCGCGCGGGCGGGGCCCGGGAGTACGTGACCTGGCAGATGCGGCGCGACGCGCTGTCCGACGACGGGATCGGCGCGGCCATCTACGCCCACGCCGCGGCCGGGGACATCGGGGCCGACGACGCGGCGCTGCTCGTGCGCTCGTTCCTCTCGGCCGGGATCGACACGACGATCCTCGCGCTCGGCTCGGCGGTGCACGAGCTGGCCCGCCGGCCGGGCCAGTGGGCGGTGCTGCGCGACGACCCCGACCTCGCGCGGGCGGCGTTCGAGGAGGCGCTGCGCCTCCACACGCCGAGCCCGGTGATCGGGCGGACGGCGACCCGCGAGGTCGCGATCGGCGACACCGTCGTCCGGGCCGACGAGAAGCTGCTGATGATGCTCGGCGCCGCGAACCGCGACCCGCGCCGGTGGGACGCGCCCGACTCCTACGACCTGCACCGCAAGGCGGCGGGCCACACCGCCTTCGGTGCCGGCGTGCACAACTGCGTCGGGCAGGTGATCGCGCGGATGGAGGCCGAGGCGCTCCTCGGCGCCCTCGCCCGGCGGGTCGCGCGGATCGAGCCCGCGGGCCCGTCGCGGCCCCGGCTCTCGAACTGGCTGCGGGGGTTCGCGAGCGTGCCCGTGCGGCTCACGGCGGCCTGAGGAGGCTCGCGCGGGCCAACGCGGCTTCCGGCATCCGGAAACCACTGTTGGGTACAGCCCGTGACAGACCGCACACTCCGCGGATCCGTGCCGCCGACGCCACCGGAGGGGTCATGACGGCCACGCAGCCCGTCGACGGGGTCGAGCGGGCGTCCACGGGACCGGTCGTGGCCCGGGCGCTGCGCCTGCTCGAGGCGTTCTCCGACGCGCACCCGACGCTGAGCCTCAGCGACATCTCCCGGCGCTCGGGGGTGCCCCTGTCCACGGCGCACCGGCTGGTCGCCGAGCTCGAGGCCTGGGGTGCGCTCGAGCGCGACGCGCGCGGCCGCTACCAGGTCGGGCTGCGGCTCTGGGAGGTCGGCGCGCTCGCCCCGCGCGGCCCGGGCCTGCGGGAGCGGGCGCTGCCCTACCTCGAGGACCTCTGCGCCGTGACCCGGGAGAACGTCCAGCTCGCGGTGCGCGAGGACGACGAGATCGTCTACGTCGAGCGCCTGGCCGGTTCCCGGGCGGTCGGGGTGCTCACCCGGGTCGGCGGGCGCTGGGCCATGACCGCCACCGGCGTCGGGCTCGTGCTCCTCGCGCACGCCCCGACCGACGTCGTCGAGCGCGTCCTCGACGGGCCGTTCACCCGCCACACGCCGTGGACGCTCACCGATCCCACGCGGGTCCGCCAGGCGCTCGCCGCGACCCGGGTGCGCGGCTACGCGGTCAGCGAGCGCCAGATCACCGACGACGCGACCTCGGTCGCCGCGCCCGTCCACGACGCCACCGGCGAGGTCGTGGCCGCGCTCTCGGTGGTGGCCCACCACGGCCGTCCGCCGGTGTCCGTGCTCGCCCCGCTCGTGCGGACCAGCGCCGCCGGCGTCTCGCACGCCCTCGCCGCGGGCCGCCCCCGGCGCCGCCACACGAACCCGCAGGGAGGTCGGTCATGACCGGCACGCGGTCGGGCCGCGAGGTCCGCGAGGTCCGCAAGGTCGCGCTGGCGAGCCTCGTCGGCACGTCGATCGAGTGGTACGACTTCTACATCTACGGCCTGGCGGCCGTGACGGTGTTCGCGCCGCAGTTCTTCCCGCAGGTCTCCTCGTTGACGGGCACGCTCGCCGCGTTCGCGACGTTCGCGGTCGGCTTCGTCGCGCGCCCCATCGGCGGCGTGGTGTTCGGACACCTCGGCGACCGGATCGGCCGCAAGGCCACCCTCGTCACGACCCTGGTCACCATGGGTGCCGCCACCACGCTCATCGGCGTGCTGCCGACCTACGCCGCCGTCGGTGCGCTCGCGCCGGTCCTGCTCGTCGTGCTGCGTCTCGTGCAGGGCTTCGCGGTCGGCGGCGAGTGGGGCGGCGCGGTGCTGATCTCGGTGGAGCACGCCCCGGAGTCGAAGCGGGGCTTCTACGGCAGCTTCCCGCAGCTCGGCGTCCCGATCGGGCTCATCGCGTCGAACGCGATCTTCCTCGTGCTCGCGGCGGCACTGCCCCGGGACGCGTTCGGTTCCTGGGGCTGGCGGATCCCCTTCCTGCTCAGCGCGCTGCTCGTCCTCGTCGGCCTCTGGGTCCGGCTGCGGATCGAGGAGAGCTCGGAGTTCGTGGCCGCCCGGCGCACCGGGTCGTCGATGGCGCTGCCGCTCGCCTCGGTGCTGCGCCACCACTTCCCGCAGGTGCTCTGCGGGATCGCGATGTTCACGGGCATCACCGGCATCGGGTACATGGCCGCGACCTACGTCATCCAGTACGGCACGAGCGCCCTCGGGCTGCCCCGGGCGCCGCTGATCGCGATCGTGCTCGTCGTCGCCGTGCTCGAGGTGCCGCTGATCCTGTGGGTCTCGGCGGGCGCGGACCGCTGGGGCCTGTCCCGCACGATCGTCGTCGGCAGCGTCGCGACGGCCGTCGTCGCCGCCGCGTTCCTGCCGCTGCTGGCGTCGGGCTCGCTGCTGCTCATCGCGCTCGCCGTGGCCGGGGCGCGCTGGGCGTCCGCGCCGATGTGGGGACCGTCCGCCGCCCTGGCCGCGGAGTGCTACCCGACCGGGATCCGCTACAGCGGGGCCTCGGTGGGCTACCAGCTCGGCTCCATCGTCGGCGGCGCCCTGGCCCCGATCTTCACGACGCTGCTGCTCGCCTCCCCGCTCGGGATGCCCGGCGCGGCGGCGTACCTGGTCGTGATCACGGTGCTCTCCGGGATCGGCGCGCTGGCCGCGGACCGGCTGGTGCGCCGTGCCGGGTCGCGGGACCCGGCGCCTGCGCCCGCCTGACCCGCGAACCGGCGCCGGAAACGTAGGGAGATCAGGAGCGCGCCACGCACCGCGCGCGGCCGTGCCGGGTGTGTCCCGCGCTCCTGATCTCGCAACTCTGCCCGTCCGCCGCTCGCTCCCCGCGGCCGTGCGGAGGCCGGGGGTGCTCTCCGGAACGATCGCCCGGCGGTGTCAGCAGCGTGGCCACGTCGACGACGTTCTCGGGAGATCATCCTGGATAGCTCCCGTGAACCCGCCACCCGCCATTGCGTCGGGCTGCCGCTGGCCGCGACAAATCCCATAGGATATCGTCGCGCCCGTGACCGGTGCGGAGGCTGTGCTCGGGGACGCGCCTGCGCTGCCCGAGCAGGTGGCCCTCCAGCTGCGGGAGCGGATTCTCTCCGGCGTCCTGCGCCCGGGGACGTTCCTGCGCCCGGATCGCCTCGCCGTCGAGCTCGGCGTCAGCCCCACGCCGGTCCGGGAGGCGCTGCAGGCGCTGCGCGCGGACGACATGGTGCGGGCGCTGCCGCGGCGCGGGTTCGTGGTGGCGCCGCTGGACCGCGACGACGTCGTCGACCTGTTCGCGGTCCAGGCGCAGCTCACCGGCGAGCTCGCGGCCCGGGCGGCGTCCGTCCTGGACGCCGACGGCGTGGCCGGGCTGCGCGCGCTGGCCGACGAGGTCGACGCGATCATCGAGGGCGGCGAGCCCGGCGACCTCGCGCTGGCCGAGGCCGAGCACCGCTTCCACGCCGCGCTCAACCGCGCGGCCGGCGCCCGCAAGCTCGCCTGGCTCGTCGGCCGGGCCGCGCACTACCTGCCGCCGCGCTTCTACACCGACCGGCAGGCCTGGCGCACCGCGACCGTCGCGGCGCACCGCGACCTGCTCGACGCGCTCGCGTCGGGCGACGCCGACACCGCCCGGGCGGCGATGGAGGGGCACGTCCTCGACGGACGCGACCTGCTCGTCGCCCACCTCGAGGCGGTCGGCTTCTGGGACGAGACACGCTGAGCAGGAGGAGGCCGAGGATGCCCGTCACCCTGACCGAGGAGCAGCAGGCGCTCGCGAGCGCGATCGGCGAGTTCGCCCGCCGCGAGGTGCCCGACAAGGCGCGCCGCGACGAGCTCACCGCCGAGGGCCCGCACTCGATGGAGATCTACCGCAAGATGGCCGACCAGGGCTGGCTGGGCATCGCGCTGCCCGAGGCCTACGGCGGCTCCGGCGGGTCGATGACCGACCTGCTGGTCTTCCTCGAGGAGACCTCGTACCACCAGATCCCCATCGGCGGCTTCGGCACCACGATCATCACCGCGGCGGCCCTGGAGCGCAGCGGCTCCGAGGAGCAGAAGCAGCAGCTGCTGGGCGACGTCGTCAACGGTGAGCTGCTGGCCATCTCGATGTCCGAGCCCGGTGCCGGGTCCGACGTCGGCGGCCTGACGTGCAAGGCCGAGAAGACCGAGAACGGCTGGGTGGTCAACGGCCAGAAGACGTGGTGCTCCAACGCCCACATCTCGCAGCACATCCTGCTGGTGGCGCGCACGTCCACCGAGGGCGGCAAGCACGACGGGCTGACGATGTTCATGGTGCCCACCGACGCCGACGGCCTCGAGATGCACGGCATCGAGACGATGGGCGGCAAGGAGGTCAACGATCTCTACTTCACCGACTGCCACCTGCCGGCCGACGCCGTCGTCGGCACCGAGGGGCAGGGCTGGCGCCAGCTCATGGCCGGGCTGAACCTCGAGCGCATGATCCTCGCCGGGCTCATGCTCGGCCTGGCGCGGCGGGCGTTCGACGACACCGTCGCCTACGTCAAGGAGCGCCACCAGTTCGGCCGGCCCGTCGGCAGCTTCCAGGCGCTGCGCCACCGCATCGCCGACAACGCCACCGAGCTCGCGGCCACGAAGCTGCTCGTGCACGACACCGCCCGCACCATCGACGCGAACCCCGGCGCGCTGTTCCCCCGCGAGGCGTCGATGGCCAAGCTCAAGGCCACCGAGCTGGCCAAGCACCTCTCGCTCGAGGGCATGCAGATGCTCGGCGGCTACGGCTACGCCACCGAGTACGGCATGGAGCGCCTGCTGCGCCAGAGCGTGGTGTCAACCGTCTACGGCGGCACCAGCGAGATCCAGCGCGACATCATCGGCAAGTCCTACGGCCTGTGACGCGCCTGCCGGACACGGCCCGGGACCTCGTCCTCGGGCCCGTGGTGCTCTCGGCGACCGCCAACGTGATCATGGAGCTGTCGTGGCCGGGCGTGGGCCACGGGGTCGCCGAGAGCCGGGTCGACTCCGGCAACGTCATGCTCCACCCGCTGCACCGCTTCCGGACGACCAACGCCTACCTCGCCGTCGCGCTGCTGGGCACGGTCGACGAGCGCCGCGACTACCGGCGGGCGGTGGGCCGCTCGCACGCCCACGTCCACGCGACGGCGGGCAGCCCGGTGGACTACGACGCGTTCGACCCGGAGCTGCAGCGGTGGGTGGCCCTGTGCCTGTACCGGGCCTTCGAGGACACCTGGGGCCTGCTCGCCGGCGAGCCCGGGATGCGGCTGCCGGACGACGTCTACCGGGAGTGCGCGGTGCTCGGGACGACGCTGCAGATGCGCTCCGAGCAATGGCCCGCCGACCGGGCCGCGTTCGACGACGCGTGGGACGACGGGCTCGCCCACGTCCGGATCGACGACGCGGTGCGGGCGTACTTCGGGTGCCTGCTCCGCGGCGACTTCCTCCCGGAGCCCGTGCGCCGGGCCACGGCGTCGACGCGGTCGTTCGTCACGACCGGGTTCCTGCACGAGCCGTTCCGGTCGCTGCTCGGCCTGGAGTGGTCGCGCGACGACCAGCGGCGGTTCGAGACGCACCTGCGGCGGCTGGGGACCGTGCTGCACCCACTGCCGGCCCCCGTGCGGCAGGCGCCGTACTCGACGACGCTCACCGACCTGCGCGTGCGTCGCGCGCTCGGGCGGCCCCTGGTCTGATCAGCCGGCCAGGTCCCGCCGCAGCGTGTCCTTGAGGATCTTCCCGGTCGCCGTGCGCGGCAGCGGCTCGTCGCGCCAGAGCACCGTGGCCGGCACCGCGAACGGGGGCAGTGTCGCCCCCAGGGCGGCCCGCAGGGCGTCTGAGTCCCCCGTGACGCCCGGGGTGGCGACGACCACGGCCGCCACGTCCTCGCCGAGCCGCGGGTGGGGGACGCCGACGACGGCCGCCTCGTGGACGCCCGGCTGTGCGAGCAGGGCGGCCTCGACCTCCCCGCAGTAGACGTTCTCCCCGCCGCGGACCACGACGTCCTTCGCGCGGTCGACCACGTGCACCCAGCCGTCGCGGCGCAGGCCGAGGTCGCCGCTGCGCAGCCAGCCGTCGTGCAGGACGGCGGCGGTGGCCTCGGGGTCGCGCCAGTAGCCACGCATGATCTGCGGGCCGCGGAAGCACAGCTCGCCGACCTCGCCGTCTCCCACCTCGGCGTCGACGGAGCCGGTCGCCGGGTCGACGATCCGCAGCTCCGTGCCGGGGACGGGCCGCCCGACGCTGTCCGGGTGGGCGGCGTAGTCGGCCCCGGTGTTGGCGCAGACCGCGGACGTCGTCTCGGTGGCGCCGTACCCGTTGGCGGCCGACGCGCGCCCCGCGAGCTCGGTGGCGACCCGCTGGACCAGCGACGGCGGGATCGGTGCGCCGCCCATCGCGACGCGGGTCAGCGAGGCGGTCTCGGCGGGGTGCTCGACGGCCAGCTCGACGACGTCGCGCAGCACCGCCGGCACGCCCGAGGCGTTCGTCAGCCGCTCGGTCGCGATGAGGCGCAGCGCCTCGTCGGGGTCCCAGTGGTGCATCAGCGCGAGCGTCGCGCCGGAGAGCACGGCGCCGTACAGGCCGTTGAGCCCGGCGATGTGGAACATCGGGTACGCCAGCAGCGTCCCGGGGCGGGCCGGGGCGGCCACCGGGTCGCCGCGCCGCGCCGCGGCCAGCGCGACCGCCCGGCCCAGGCAGGCGACGTTGAGGGCGTTCGCCACGTGGTTGCGGTGGGTGCTCACGACGCCCTTGGGCGCCCCGGTGGTGCCCGAGGTGTAGATCAGCGTCGCGATGTCGTCGGGGGCCGGCTCCACGGCGGGCAGCGGGAGCTCGTCGGCGGCGCGGACGACGTCCTCCCACGCCAGCACCCCGTCCGGCGCCCGGCCCTCGCCGCGGACCCGCACGATCGGCGGCAGGTCCGCCCGGCCCGCGAGCGCCGCGACCCGCTCGGGATCGGCGACGATCACCCGGGCGTCCGCGTGCCCGACCGCGCCGGCCAGCTGCTCGCCTGTCCACCAGGCGTTGAGCGGCACGACCACGAGGCCCGAGACGATCGCCGCCCAGAACGCCACGGTCCACTCGGGGACGTTGCGCATCGCGACGGCCACCCGGTCGCCCGGCGCGAGCCCTTGCTCGCGGGTCAGCCACCGGGCGAGGGCGGCGACCCGCCGCCGGTGCTCGTCGTAGGTGACGTGCTCGGAGCCGTAGACGGTGGCCACGCGGTCGTCGGGCGCGGGCGTCGCGAGGTAGAGCTCGCGCAGGGTGTGCGGTCCGCGCTCGTGCACGCGCATCGGGACGCCGTCGACGACGGTGGGGAGCATCGCGAACTCCCCGCCCGGCGCCGTCAGCTCCGCGAGCAGCGGGCCCAGACCGGTCCGGTCGGCGTGCTCGCCCATCTACGCGGCGGCCTTCCAGCCCAGCGCCGGGCCGAGCTTCGTCGCCATGTCGGTGAGGATCTGCACGTAGTCCTCGTGCTCGAAGGTGAACGGCAGCGCGAACACGACCTCGCGGACCTCGCGGAAGGCGGCGTCGGCGTAGAGCTTCTCGGCGACCTCGTCCGACGTCCCCAGCACGTCGGGCGCGGCGAGCAGGCCCGGCCCGGGCGGACCCATCGGGGCGGACGTCCGGGGCGTGCGCTTCTCGACGTAGGCCTCGTACTTGGCGCGCTGCTCGGGCGTGGCCGAGTCGGTCGGGATCACGACCAGCCCCTGCGAGACGCGGGCGGCGTCGCCGTCGGGGTGGTGGGCCTTGAACAGCGCGATCTGGCGCTGCTGGATGGCGGCGAAGTCCCACTTCCCGTCGGTCTCGAGGTCGCTGTCCTCGGGCTTGATGATGTTGCTGGTGAGCAGGTTGAGGCCCTGCTCGGCGGCCCACTGCGTCGACCGCTTGCTGCCCGCGCCGTACCAGATGCGGTCGCCGAGACCGGGGGAGTGCGGCTCGACCCGCGCCGAGAACTCCTCGAACCCGGCGGTGCCGGAGAACGTGCTGACGGCCTCGCCGCGGATCATGCGCAGGAGCCGGGCCACGCGCTCGTAGGTGAGGTCCTCGGCGTCGGCGGTGTCGGGGTAGAGCGCGGCCTTGACGTCGTCCCAGTGGATCGGCGGGCCCACGCTGAAGCCGGGCTCGAGCCGTCCGCCGGACAGGATGTCGACCGTCGCCAGGTCCTCGGCCATGCGCAGGGGGTTCTCCCAGCCCAGCGGCGTGACCGCCGTGCCCATGGCGATCCGGGAGGTGCGCTGGGAGAGCGCCGCCATGATCGCGATGGGAGAGGAGATGCCGGTCTGGAAGTGCCGGTGGCGCAGGTAGACGCTGTCGAACCCGAGCTCCTCGCCCAGCTCCGCGACCTGCAGCGTCGACTCCATCCCGGGGCCGGGGTCGTCGCCGTCGAAGGTTCCGAGGGTGAGGAACCCCAGCTTCTCGAGCGGGACGTCAGGCGTGGGCACGGCAGCTCCTCCGGGAGGCGGTCTCGTGGAGGCAACGACACCCGGCGCGGCGGTGTTCCCCGGGGGAGCATCGCCGCATGGAGCTGCGGGCGGGTGACGTCGCGATCGTGACGGGTGCGGCGAGCGGGATCGGGCGCGCGCTCGCCGCGGGCCTCGGACGGCGCGGCCTGCACGTCGTGCTCACCGACCGGGACGCCGCCGCCCTGCGCGGCGCGCGCGACGCGCTGGGAGGGGCCGCGACCGCCGTGCCGCTCGACGTCACCGACGCCGACGCCGTCGCGCAGGTCGTCGCCGACACCGAGGAGCGCCACGGGCGGGTGGACCTCGTGGCCGCCAACGCCGGCGTCCCCGGCCACCCGGCGCGGCTGTGGGAGACCCCGCTCGCGGACTGGCGCTGGGTGGTCGACGTCAACCTCTGGGGCGTGGTGCACCTGCTGCACGCGGCGGTGCCCGGCCTGGTCGCCCGGGATCGCGGGCACGTGCTCGTGACGGGGTCGATCGCGTCGTGGTCGGCGGGGGCGGCGATGGCGCCGTACGCGGCGACGAAGCACGCGCTGCTCGCCCTGGCGGAGTCGCTGCACCGCGACCTCGCCGGCACGGGGAGCGCGGTCGGGGTGACGGTGCTGTGCCCCGGCGCCGTCGCGACCACCTTCAACGAGCGCCACCACTGGCCCGACCGCCTCGGGCCGCCTCCACCGCGGCGCGACGACGCCGTCGCCGCGGCCACGGTGGACATGCTCGCCCGCGGGATCACCGAGGGGGTCGACCCGTCCGTCGCCGCGGACGCCGCCCTCGTGGCCGTCGAGGAGGGGCGGTTCGTCGCGTCGAGCGACCCGGCGTGGATCGCCCACGCGGCGCGCACCCGGGTCGCCGTCGCCGAGGGCGCCGACCCACCGCAGCGCCGCCACGTCCCCGACCGCTAAGGACCGACCGGCGTCAGGAACCCTCCGGCGCCGGGCAGAGCGCGAGGAAGTTGGCCACGACGGGATCCTCGTCGGGGCCGCGCCAGGCGACGCCGACGGTCAGTCGCGCGGTCGGCTCCTCGAGCGGGCGGTACACGACGTCGGGGTGGGCGACCCGCAGTGCGGACCGCGGCACCAGCGCCACCCCGAGCCCGCAGGCGACGAGGCCGACGGCGACGTGCGTGCGGTCGACCTCGTGGGCGACGCGCGGGCTGAAGCCGTGCGCGGCACACAGGGCGAGGTAGGAGTCGTGGAGCTCGGGCTCCTGCGCGCGCCCGATGAGGACGAGGTCCTGGTCGGCGAGGTCCTCGACGGACAGCGGCCCGTCGTCGCCGGCGAGCGCGTTCCCGGCGGGCACCGCCACCGCGAGCCCCTCGCTGCGCACCGGGCGCACCCGCAGGTCCGGCTCCGGCGACACGGGCAGGCGCACGAACGCCACCTGCACCCGGCCGCCCAGCACGCCCTGCACGGCCTCGCGGTTGTGCATCTCCTCGAGCACCAGGCGCACGTCCGGGTAGCGCGCGCGGAAGGGACGCAGCAGGCCGGGGAGCAGGTCGTAGAGGACGGGGGCGATGAAGCCGAGGCGCAGGGTCCCCGTCGAGCCCCGGCCCACCGCCTGCGCCCGCCCGACCGCGGCGTCGGCCTGGGCGAGCACGCGCCGCGCGTCCTCCAGGAGGGCCCGCCCGGCCGTCGTCAGGGCGACGCCGTGGCGGTCGCGCTCGAGGAGCACGACGTCGAGCTCGCGCTCGAGCGCGGCGATCTGCTTGCTCAGGGCCGGCTGGACGACGTACAGGCGCGCGGCGGCGCGGCCGAAGTGGAGCTCCTCGGCGACCACCACGAACGAGCGCAGGTGACGCAGCTCCACGGGCACCTCCGTCTCCTGTGACCCCGGTCATTCCCGCGCGGAATCACCGCCGTCCGGTTCGCCATTTCCCCACGTCGGCGGCCCGACCGCATCGTGGACCGGCCAGCACCGGCGAACGAGAGGCAGTCCATGGCGACCCCGACGGTCACCCCCGCACCGACCGCCGTCACCGACGAGCCGGCGCGCCTGCTCGCCGACGACGCGGCGCTCGTCGCGGCCGTGCACGCGGCCGAGATGCCCGCTCTGCTGCCCGCGCTCGCCCACCTCACCGGGGACCTCGACCTCGTCGACGACGCGCTGCGGCCCCCGCTGCGCCTGCTGCCCGACCGCGTCGAGCCCCAGGGCGGTATGTCCGCCGAGGTCGTCGAGCAGGCCCGGGCGCGGGCGGTGGCGGCGTTGCGCGCGTTCCGCGACGCCGGGATGCCGGTGGCCCCCGAGCCGGACACCGCGACCCTGCGGCGGCTCATGCGGTTCGTCGCGGGCGACGTCGGCGACGAGTACCTGCCGCTCATGGCGCACGAGCTCGGCCTGCCCGACGACGTCGGCGCGCCGACGTGGACCGTGGACGAGGTCGCCCCCGGGCGCACCCTCGACGTCGTCGTCATCGGCGCGGGCATGTCCGGCCTCGTCACCGCGCACCGGCTCACGCAGGCCGGCGTGGGCGTCACGGTGCTCGAGCGCAACGACGACGTCGGCGGCGTGTGGCTCGAGAACGGCTACCCCGGCGCCCGCCTGGACACGGCCAACTTCGCCTACAGCTACTCCTTCGCCCAGCGCCCCGACTGGCCCCACCAGTTCTCGGCGCGCGACGACGTCCACGCCTACTTCCGCTCCGTCGCCGAGGACCTCGACCTGCGCCGGCTCGTGCGCTTCGGCCACGAGGTCACCGCCGCCGTGTACGACGGGGACACCGCGCGGTGGACGGTGACGGCCCGCGACCGCGACGGGGGAGAGCTCACCCTCGTCGCCGACGCGGTGATCAGCGCGACCGGGCAGCTCAACCGGCCCAAGCTCCCGGACGTTCCGGGCCGCGACACCTTCGCCGGGCCGGCGTTCCACACCGCGCGCTGGCGTCACGACGTCGACCTCGCCGGCCGCCGGGTCGCGGTGGTGGGCACCGGCGCCAGCGCCTACCAGGTGGTGCCCTCGATCGTCGACCGCGTCGCGTCGCTGACGGTCTTCCAGCGCACGCCCCCGTGGATGGCCCCGACCCCGACCTACCACGAGCCGATCGCGGAGCCCGCCCGCGCGCTGGCCCGCGCGCTGCCGCACTATCCCCGCTGGTTGCGGTTCCTCCAGTTCTGGACCTCCGTGGACGGGCGCCGTCCGTTCATGGAGGTGGACCCGGAGTGGGAGCACCCGGTGTCGGTGTCGGCGCGCAACGAGGCGCTGCGGCAGGCGCTGGTGGCCAACCTCGAGGCACGCTTCGGCGACCGGCCCGACCTGCTCGCCAAGGTCGTGCCCGACTACCCGCCCGGGGCCAAGCGGATGATGCGCGACAACGGGGTCTGGGCCGCGGCCCTGCACCGCGAGCACGTCGCGCTGGTGACCGAGGGCATCACCGAGATCACCCCGTCCGGCCTCCGCACGGCCGACGGCACCGAGCACGAGGTCGACGTCGTCGTCTACGCGACCGGCTTCCACGCCGAGGACTTCCTCGCGCCGATCGCCGTCCGCGGGCGCGACGGTCGCGACCTGCACGCCCAGTGGGCCGGTGACGCCCGCGCCCACCTCGGCGTGCACGTGCCCGGCTTCCCCAACCTGTTCTGCGTCTTCGGGCCCAACACCGGCCTGGTGATCAACGGGAGCATCCTGCTGTTCTCCGAGATCGCGGTGCACCACGTCCTCGGTCTCCTGCGCGAGCTCCTCGATCGTGACGCGGCCGCCGTCGAGGTTCGGCCCGAGGCCCACGACGCCTACAACACCCGCGTCGACGCCGGCAGCGCGCGCATGGCCTGGGGCGCCGCGACCGTGAACAGCTGGTACCGCAACGCGACCGGGCGGGTGTCCCAGGTCTGGCCGTTCCCGCTCATCGACTACTGGCGGATGGTCCGCGAGCCGGACCTCGCCGAGTACGCGTTCCACCCTCGCCGTTCTGGCCAGCAGAACACCTCGGCGTGACGCGTCGCACCCTGCGCGCCCGCTCCTAGCGTCCCGGACCACCTCCTGCCCGCCCGGCCAGCACCGACCAGCACCGGCCAGCACCGACCACCACCGACCACCACCGACCAGGGAGTCCCCGTGTCGACAGCCCCGCCCCGCACCGACGCGGGCGACCCCACGCCGGCGCACGCCCGGCGCGTCGCCCGCGCGACGTTCATCGGGACCGCGATCGAGTGGTACGACTTCAACATCTACGGCGCGGCCGCCGCCCTGATCTTCGCGCCGCAGTTCTTCCCGAACTTCTCGCCGGCCGCGGCGACGCTCGCCGCCTTCGGCACCTTCGCGGTCGGTTTCATCGCGCGCCCGGTCGGCGGGATCGTCTTCGGTCACTTCGGCGACCGGCTCGGCCGCAAGCAGACGCTGGTCGCCTCGTTGCTGCTCATGGGCATCGGCACGTTCCTCATCGCCGTGCTGCCCACGTACTCCGCGATCGGCATCGCCGCCCCGATCCTGCTCGTCGCGCTGCGCTTCGTGCAGGGGCTCGGGGTCGGCGGCGAGTGGGGCGGCGCGGTGCTCATGGCGATGGAGCACGCCCCGCCGGGCCGTCGCGGCTGGTTCTCGTCGTTCCCGCAGATGGGGCTGCCCGCCGGATCGCTCTCCGCGCTGGTGGTCTTCCTCGTGTCGTCGCTCGCCTTCGGCCGCGAGGGCTTCGCGGCCTGGGGGTGGCGCATCCCGTTCGTGCTCAGCGCCCTGCTCGTCGTCGTGGCCCTCGTGATCCGCCTGCGCCTCACCGAGAGCCCCGAGTTCCGCGCCACCCAGCGCACCGAGGGCGTGCGGCGCCTGCCCGTGCTCGAGGTCCTGCGCACCAGCCCGCGGAACGTGGTCCTGGGCATGGGCATCACCCTCGCGCCGTCGTCGTTCGGCTACCTGCTCTCGGTGTACCTGCTCTCGTACGGCACGGGCACCGTCAAGCTGCCCCAGCAGACGATGCTGCTGACGATCATCGGCGGCTCCGTGCTCTACCTCGCCGTCACGATCACCGCGGGCGCCCTGTGCGACCGGGTCGGCCCGGTGCGGATCTTCCTGCTCGCCTCGGGTCTCGGCGTGGTCGTGCCCTTCGCGGTGTTCGGGCTGATGGACACGGGCGCCACGCCCGCGGTGGCCGTGGCCATGCTGCTCATGGGCCTGGTGCTGGGGATGCTCGCCGCGGTGCAGGCGATCATCGTGTCGGGTGCCTTCCCGACGGCGGTGCGCTACTCCGGGGCCTCGCTGTCCTACCAGTTCGGGGCGGTGCTCGGCGGCGGCGTGACCCCGCTGCTCGCGGCCACGATCCTCGCCGCCACCGGCACCTCGCAGGCGATCGCCGCCTACATCGGCCTGCTGTCGCTGATCTCCGGGCTGGCGGTGTGGCGCCTCGCGGCGCGCTCGCCCGCGGCGGACGAGGCGGCCGCGGCGCCGGTGTCGGCGACCGCGTGAGGTCGGGTCAGCCGAGCTCGGCGCCGATGGCCGCGGTGGTTCTGTGCAGCTCCTCGAGCGCGGTCGCGAGACCGTCGTCGTCGAGCCGTTGGGTCGGGGCGGAGACCGCGACCGCACCCACGGCCCGGGTGCCGGCCCGGACCACGACGGCGACGGCCGAGAGCCCCGGCTCGCTCTCCTCGCGGTTCACGGCGTACCCCTGCTCGCGGATCCGCCGGAGCTCGGCGTGCAGCGCGTCGACGTCGACGATCGTCGCCGGCGTGATCCGGCGCAGGGACGAGCCGAACAGCGCGTCCACCTCGCGCGGCGGGAGCTCGGCGAGCAGGGCCTTCCCGCCGGAGACGATGTGGGCGGGCAGCACCGCGCCGGTGCGCACGCGGGTGCCGAGCGGGCGCTCGCCGGCGACCCCGTCGAGGAACCGGCACGACGCGCCCTCGAGCACCATGACGTTGACGGTCTCGCGCAGCCGGGCCGACAGCGCGCGGACGTGCTCGCCCGCGGCGGCGCGGAGATCGACCTCGCCGACCGCCCCGAGGCCGAGCAGCTCGGGCCCGCCGCGGTAGCTGCGGTCGCGGGGGTCGCGCACCACGAACCCGCGGTGGGCGAGCGTCGCGAGCAGGCGGTGGGCGGTGGACCGGGCGACGCCGAGCTCCTCGCCGACGTCGACCACCCGTACCCGCCGCCGCTCGCGGAGCATCACGAGGATCTGCAGGGCCTTGTCGACCGACTCGATGGCGTACGTCGGCAGCGCCTGGTCCTCCGCCGTCGTGTCCGGGTTCCGCTCCACAGAACACATCCCACCATTCGTCCCGTAGGGCGGACAGCGCGCTTAGCGTCCCGGACCGGGACCGAGAGAGAGGACCACCACCCGATGTCGCTCGCCGCGTCCGCCGACCGTCCGGTCACCGTCGTGGGGGCGGGCCCGGTCGGGCTCGTCACCGCCTGGTCGCTGGCCGACGCCGGCCTGCCCGTGCGCGTCCTCGAGGCCGACACGGTCAACCGGACCGACTGGCGGGCCTCGACCTTCCACGCCGCGACGATGGAGCTGCTCGCCGGCATCGACGGCGGCGTCGTCGCGGACGAGATGCTCGCGCGCGGCCTGCGGGTGCCGCGCTACCACTACCGGGACCGCCGGCGCGGGCTCGTCGCGGAGTTCGATCTCGGCCTGCTGGCGGACGAGACGCGCTTCCCCTTCCGCCTGCAGCTCAACCAGCAGCGCCTCGTGGAGATCCTCCTGCGGCGCCTGCAGGAGCTCGGCGTGGCGCAGCACTTCTCGGCCCGGGCCGCCGGGCTCGACCAGGACGCGCAGGGCGCCACCGTGACGACCGACGACGGCGCCTCGTACCCCTCGTCGCTCGTCGTGGGCGCCGACGGCGCGGCCTCCGCGGTGCGCAAGCTGCTCGGGGCGAGCTTCGAGGGGGTCACCTACCCGCAGCGGTTCCTCATCATCTCGGTGGCCGAGGACCTGCGGGCCGAGGTGCCCGACGTGCACGCCGACCTCGCCGAGGTCAGCTACATCGCCGACCCCGACGAGTTCGTCTTCGTGCTCCGCACCCCCGAGTCGTGGCGGGTGCTGTTCCCGATCCCGCCCGAGGAGGACCCGGCCGAGGCGCTCGACCCGACGGCCCTGCAGCGCCGGTTGCGCGGCTTCGCCGACATCGGCCGCGACTACGGCATCCTCGACCGGCAGATCTACGCCGTGCACCAGCGCGTGGCCGACCGCTTCCACGACGGCCGGGTCGTCCTCGCCGGGGACGCCGCGCACATCAACTCCCCGATGGGCGGGATGGGCCTCAACGCCGGCATCCACGACGCCGTCGACCTCGGCCGCCGGCTGGTCCGCGCGGCCGGTGCGGGCGGAGGGGCCGGAGACCTGCGCGGCGAGCTCGCCGCCTACGACACGGTGCGGCGGGGGGTCGCCCTGGACTACGTCCGCGCCGACACCCACCGCAACACCCAGATGATGGCCGAGCGCGACCCGGCGGTGCGCGCCGAGAACCAGGCCGCGCTGCGCGCCACCGCCGCCGACCCCGCCGCCGCCCGCGTCTGGCTGCGCCGGGCGTCGCTGCTCACCGCCGTCGCCGAACAGGGCATCGGGCGCCCGCTCGACGCCGCGGCCTCGTGACACGTCCACCCAGGGGAGACATCGATGACCACCCTCGAGTCCGAGACCGCCGCCCTCGAGCGGTTCTACGGCGACGTCGCCGCGGCCGGGCTGCAGCCGCTGTGGACCCAGACCCGCGACCTCATGACGCCCACGCCGCGCGGCGGCACCCGCGGGCACCGGTGGCCGTGGCACACCCTGTCCGCACTCGCGCACCGCTCGGGCGATCTCATCCCGATCGAGCGCGGGGGCGAGCGGCGGGTGCTCGCGCTGGCCAACCCGGGCCTGGGCGGGCTGCCGTTCGCGACGTCCACGCTCTGGGCCGCGGTGCAGTTCCTCGGCCCGCACGAGACCGCGCCGGCCCACCGGCACTCCCCGGGCGCGGTGCGGTTCGTGCTGCAGGGCGAGGGGGTGTGGACCGCGGTCGACGGCGACCCGTGCCCGATGAGCCCCGGCGACCTCGTGCTCACTCCGGGCGGCACGTGGCACGAGCACCACAACCCCGGCGACGACACCATGATCTGGTTCGACGGGCTGGACCTGCCGATGGTGGCCGCCCTCGACGCCGTGTTCTTCGAGACCCGCGAGGACGAGGCCCCGAACACCGCCGCGCCCGACCGCTCACCGGGCGAGGCGCTGCACGGGCACCCCGGCCTGCGGCCCGACGGCGTGCCGGCCCCGGCGGGGCACTCGCCGCTGTCGGTCTACCGCCGCGCCCACACCGACGCGGCGCTGACCGACCTCCTCGCGCTGCGGGCCGCCGAGCCGAGCGTCGGGGTGACGTTCACCGACCCGGCCACCGGGCGGGACGTGCTGCCGACCCTGCGCTGCCGCATGGAGCGCCTGCGGCCGGGAGCGCGGACCGCGACCACGCGCACGGCCGGCTCCTCGGTGCGCGTCGCGTTCTCCGGGCACGGCACGACCACGGTCGACGGCGTGAGGTTCGCCTGGGGCCCGGGCGACATGATCACCGTCCCCTCGTGGGCGGCCGTGGACCACCGCGCCGACGACGCGGGGCCCGCCGACGTCTTCGTGCTGTCCGACGCCCCGGTGCTCGAGGCGCTGCGGCTCGACCGCCACGTCGTCGTCGACCCACAGGCCTGAGGAGGCCCGCGATGCGTCTCGTCTCGTTCACCGCCGGCGGCGCCGACCGGGTCGGGCTCGTCGACCCCGACGGTGCGTCCGTCACCGACCTCACCGACCTGGTCCGGGCGCGCACCGACGCGGCCGGCCTGTCCCCGATCCGCGCCCTCGCGGGGGCCTGGGACGCCCTGCGCGGCGCGCTGACCCCCGACGCCGGCCCGCGGCTCGCCCTGCGGGACCTCGCGCTCGCGCCCGTCGTGCCGGACCCGGGCACGGTGCTCGCCGCGCCCGTCAACTACCACGACCACATGGTCGAGATGAGCCAGACGAGCCACGTCGGCGCGCTGGGGGTGTTCCTCAAGGCGCCCGCGTCGGTGCTCGCGCACGGCGGCACGGTCCAGCTGCCCTACACCGACCGGCGCTTCGACCAGGAGGGCGAGCTCGCGGTGGTGATCGGGCGGGAGGCCCGGCACGTGACGGAGGCCGACGCGCTCGACCACGTCCTCGGCTACACCGGATGCTTCGACATCACCATGCGCGGCGGCGAGGACCGGTCCCTGCGCAAGTCGTTCGCGACCTTCACTCCGCTCGGGCCGTGGCTCGTCACCGCCGACGAGGTCGACCCCACCGACGTCGACCTCGTCTGCGCCGTCGACGGGCACGTGCGCCAGCGCGCGAGCACCCGCGACCTCATCTGGAGCGTGGCGGCCCTCGTCGCCTACGCGTCGTCGTGCTATCCGCTGCGCCCCGGCGACGTCCTGTCCACCGGCACCCCGGCCGGTGTCGGCGAGATCATCGCCGGCCAGCAGGTGACGCTGTCGCTGTCGGGGCTGCCGGACCTGCAGGTGGCCGTGGCCGCCGACCACGCCGTGGCCTGCCCGACCAGCGGCGCGGGGCGCGGACCCGTCCCGCCGCCGACGCCGGAGCCGTCCGTGCCCGTGGGCCGCTGAACGTCGGTCGTCGCGCAGAGGTCACACAGAACTGCTCTGTTCGAGGGGCGTCATCGGGAGCGGCGCCCCGTACTGTCGACGCGCAGTGACGTGAGGACGGAGTGATCGATCGTGGCGACCACGCGCGGGTTCCTGGGGCGGCGGCGGGGGGAGCGCGATCCGCGCCTGCCTCCGGGGCAGTACGACGTCGGGGCGGGGTGGCCGGTGCTCACCGCGGAGGCCACGCCGCGCGTGGACGCGGACCGCTGGAGCATCACGGTCGACGGGCTGGTCGACACGCCGACGACGTGGACGCTGCGCGAGCTGCGGGCGCTGCCGCCGTCGGTGTACGCGGGCGACATCCACTGCGTGACGACCTGGTCGAAGCTCGACACCAACTTCACCGGCATCTCGCTGGACACGCTGCTCGACGCGGTCGGCGTGCAGCCGGAGGCGAGCTTCGTCGTCGAGCGCTCGACCACCGGCTACACCACCAACCTGCCGCTGGAGGACGTGCGCGGCGGCAAGGCGTGGATCGTCTGGGAGCACGAGGGCTCGCCGCTGAGCCGCGAGCACGGCGGGCCGGTGCGCATGATCGTGCCCCACCTGTACTTCTGGAAGTCCGCGAAGTGGATCGAGCGGATCACCCTGCTCGACCACGACGAGCCCGGCTTCTGGGAGGTGAACGGCTATCACGAGCGAGGCGACCCCTGGCGTGAGCAGCGCTTCGACGGGGACTGAGGACACCGGGTACGTCGTTCCCGACGACCGGGCCGGGGGGCCGAACGACCGGCGGGCCGCGGCCAAGTGGCGCGACGCGCGGGTCGTCGAGGTCGCGCACCCGTCGGTCGACGCCGTCATGCTGCGCCTGGCCGTGCCCGAGCGCGTGCAGCACCACCCGGGCCAGCACTACGTGGTGCGCCTGCGCGCCCCCGACGGCTACACCGCCCAGCGGTCGTACTCGGTGGCCTCGGCCCCCGGCGACGACCTGGTCGAGCTGTTCGTGGAGCGGATCCCCGACGGCGAGGTCTCGGGGTTCCTCGCCGACGTCGTCGAGCCGGGCGACGACCTCGAGGTGCGCGGCCCGATCGGGCGCTGGTTCGTGTGGAGCGGGGGCAGCCCGGCGGTCGCGATCGGCGGCGGCAGCGGCGTCGCCCCGCTGGTCGGCATGCTGCGCCACGCGACCGACCTCGGGGAGCCCGAGCTGCTGCGCCTCGCGGTCACCGCCCGGACCCGCGAGCTGCTGCCCTACGCCGGCGAGCTCGAGGCCGCCGGGGCGCACATCGCGCTGACGCGGGAGCCCGGGGGCGGGCGGCTCGACGCCTCGGTGATCGCCGGGCTCGTCGACCCGGAGGTGACCGTCTACCTCTGCGGCTCCGCGCGCTTCACCGGCGCGATGGAGACGCTGCTCGTCGACGCCGGCCAGCCCGCCGGCACGATTCGCGTGGAGCGCTTCGGCCCCACCGGCTAGCGGCCGGCCCTAGTGGATGTGCTGCATCCAGTCGGACGGCACGCGATCCGCCGGGCCGGGGACGGTCTGGTCCTCGGGGTGGTTCTGCGGACCGGCGAGCACCGGGCCCCGGCCGACGCTGCCGTCGCGGTCGTCGAAGAACCAGTCCTCGCCGGGCTCGAAGCTCGTGAGGATCGGGTGCCCCTGCTCGCGGGCGTGCTTCGTCGCGTGCTGGCTCGGTGACGAGTCGCAGCACCCGATGTGGCCGCACGCGGCGCAGCGACGCAGGTGGAACCACCATCCGCCGCTCGCGTCGCACTCCAGGCACCCGGTGCCCGACGGCGCGGCCTGCGGGTCGATCTCGGTGTCGCTCATGACGCCTCCTCGGTGGTGTCGAGAGTGTCCAGCCCGAGCTCCTCGCGGTCGCGTGGCGCCACGTCGGCCAGGTACTCGGGGTGGGAGCGCAGCCAGCGCTGCGCGTAGGGGCAGCGCGGGACGACGGGCAGGCCGTCGGCGCGCGCCGCGTCGAACACCGCGCGCACCAGGCGTCCGCCGAGGCCCCGCCCGGCGTACGCGTCGTCGACCTCGGTGTGCACCAGGACGATCGCCGCCGGCGCATCGTGGCCGCCGTGGCGGTGGTGCAGGTCGGCGTGGCCCGCCTCGACGCCGTCCACGTGCAGGACGGCCGTGTCCGCGGCGAGGTCGACGCGGACCTCGGCGCTCTCGTCTGCCATGACCCCATCCTGCTCCGCCGGTCCACCGGGCGCCGGTGACCTGCGGCACCCGGCGTTGACGGTCGGGAGGGCGCGGCGCAGTATTCGGACCAGTCGGTCCCGGACCAATCGGTCCCTCATCGCAGGGGATGTGTGGGGCCGCCGCCACCATCGTGGAGAGGACCGTCCGATGATCATCTCGGGTGCGAACGCGCTCGTCACCGGCGCGAGCCGCGGTCTCGGCGCCGCGCTCGTCGAGGGCCTGCTGGCCCACGGCGCGGGCACCGTCTACGCCGCGGCGCGCGACCCGCGCACCGCGACGCACAAGGACCCCCGGGTCGTCCCGCTGCGACTGGACGTCACCGACCTGCGCCAGGTCCACGAGGTCGCCGAACGGGCAGGCGACGTCGACCTCCTGATCAACAACGCCGGTGTGAGCGGCGCGGGCTCGCTGCTCACGGCCGACCCCGAGCGCGCCCGCGCCGAGATGGAGACGAACCTCTGGGGCCCGGTCGCGATGCTGCGGGCGTTCGCCCCGGTGCTCGCCCGCAACGGCGGCGGCGCGGCCGTCACCGTGCTCTCGGCGCTGTCCTGGGCGGCGATGCCGGGGGCGGGCGCGTACTCGGCGACGAAGGCCGCCGCCTGGTCGTTCACCAACACCGCCCGTGCCGAGCTGCGCGACCAGGGCACCCAGGTGGTCGGGGTGCACCTCGGCTTCATGGACACCGAGATGGTCGCCCACCTCGACGTGCCGAAGATCGACGCGGCCACCGTGGCCGAGCGCATCCTCGACGCGGTCGCCGCCGGCGAGGAGGAGGTCCTCGCCGACGCCCCCAGCCGCGCGATCAAGGAGGCGCTGGCGGGCCCGCCGAAGGGCCTGGAGATCTAGCCGGGCCGCCGTCCGGTGCCGGCCACGACGCGGTCGAGCAGCGGGGCGTCGTCGGGCAGCGCCACCGGCGTGCCCCACAGCTCCGGCAGCGGCGCGCGCGGGACGAAGTCCCGCACATGCGCGAGGCACGCCTCCAGCGTCGCGTCCGGCGGGGCGAACGGCCGGCCGGTGGCGCGGGCCAGGTCCCAGCCGTGCACGACGACCTCGGTGAGCGCGATGCGCCCCCACGTCGCGGCGGGCAGGGCGACGCCGGGCCCGGCCGTCTCGCCCTCCCACGCCGCCGGGTCCGCCCACGCGGCGGCCAGGGCGTCGAGGGCGGCCGGCAGGTCGGGGCGGCGGGGCTGCTCGCGGCCGGTGGCGATCGCGGTGAAGCCCGCGGCGACGTCCTCGAGGTGGTCGAGCACGTCGCCGACGGTCATGTCCGGGCACGGCGTGGGGTCGGGCCGGCGGGCGTCGTCGATGCCGGCGACGAGCGTCGCGAGCTCGCGGCAGGCGGGGGTCAGGTCGATCACGTCTCCTCCTCCGGTCCGTCTCCCGGTGTGACGGACCGCGGGCGGGGAAGTCATCGGCGCTCAGCCGGTCAGCGCCGCCTCGAGCTCGGCACGGGTGGGCTGCGGCAGCGCGACGCCGTCACGCCCGAGGGCGGCGCGGGTCGCGGCGACCACGTCCGGGTCGGCGTAGAGCTTCTCCGCGTCGCCGACCATGCCCATGATCCGCGCGACGGCCCGGAACGCGAGCGGGTCGGTGAGCGAGGCCCGTCGGAGCTGGGCGAACGTCACGCGGTCGTCGGCGAGGGGCGGCGCCGGCGGGGCGGGTTCGCCGAGGACCGTGTGCCGCAGCGCGGCGAGCCGGCCGGCGTCGGTGGCGGCCTGGTCGGCGTACCAGGGGCGGACGTGCTCCAGGATCGCGCGGTCCATGGCCAGGCTCGCGGCGTCGGGATCCTCGGGGTGGGTCGCGAGGACGTCGGCGAGGTCGGCGATCGTCCGCAGGGCCACGCCGATCCCGCGGCCGAACGTCGGGTTGGTGGTGCACACCGCGTCGCCGACGGCGAGCAGCCCCGTCGCGACCGGGTGCCCGTCGGCGACGAGGCGGCGGAAGGTGTTGTGCAGCCCGCCCATGACGAACACGTCGGAGATCGGCTCCAGGACGTCGAGCCAGGCGGCGTAGTACGGCACCGTGCGCACGGTCGCGTCGAAGACGGCGGGGTCGCGGGCGGTCCGGAAGCGCTTGTCGGCGGCCATCGGGGCGAGTGCGATCTGCGCGGTGCGGTTGTCGCCGGCCCAGAACCCGACGGTGAACTCGTCGAGGCCCATGACGACGCGGGCGGTGTCCGGGCCGGGCAGCGGCACGCCGTCGGGCATCCGGTACTGCCGGCCGTAGTAGGCCAGCCCGCACGGGGCGGTCTCGACGACGCTGCGGTGGGCGCCGATGTCGTCGAGCCACCGGTCGATCGCCGTGCGGCGGCCCGCGGCGTCGACGACGACGTCGGCGGTCACGTCGCCGGCGTCGGTGCGCACCCCGTGGACGTGCGGCGGGTCGCCGGGGTCGGCGAGCAGCCCGGTCACCGTGACGCCGTGGCGGATCGTCACGCCGGGCTCGACCGCGGCGGCGCGCCCCAGGACCCAGTCCACCGTGGCGCGCCTGCTCATGATCGGGCGCAGCTCGTCGTCACCGGGGACGGGATCGCGGTCGGTGAGGGTGGCGGCCATCTGGGACTCGAGGGGCGCGTCGCGGGCGCCGGCCGCGCGCAGCTCCTCGAGCACGTCGGGCAGCAGCCGCGCCAGCAGCACCCGCGTACCCGGGAGCAGGACGTGGGGCTGCACGATCTGGGGCGCGGTGGGGCGCAGGGCCTCCGCGGCCGCCGTCTCGAGGGCCGCGGCGGGGGTGAGGTCCTCGCGCTCGAGCACGGTCACCCGGTGCCCGGCCCGGGCGAGCACCAGTGCCGTGGCCAGCCCGCCCGCGCTGCCACCGATGACGACCACGTCCACGGGCCACCCCCTTCTCGAGAAGGCATCGTGCGCCCTGGCGGCCCCGGTGGGCCAGGGTCCGGTCCGGTCTGTGGTCCGGTCTGTGGTCCGGTTCGTGGTCCCGTTCGAGATCCGGGCACTGGTCCGTTGGGCGGTACGCGGGCAGTGTGACGGGGGTAACGTCGGGAGGTCGTCGCCACCCACGGCGACGCCATCGGAGGTGTCTCGATGTCCGACGCGACGAACGAGCCGACCGCTCCCCGGGAGCGGCACGACGCCGACGAGCCGGCGCGCAACGGCCAGGTCCACGGTCTCCTCGAGTCCGCACGCATGTGGGCGCGCCAGCAGGGCCTGCCCGTGCCGACCAACGGCCCGCTCCCACCCGAGATCATCGCCCAGTACAAGCGGCGCCAGACCTGGGAGTAGCCCTCAGCCCTCCCGGAGCACCGCGCGCTCCTCGTCGGTGAACACGACCCGCCCGGCCAGCACGTCCTCGAGCGTGATGCCCGACCCCGCCGGGGTGTCCCAGCGGATGGTGGTGTCGGCGAGCTGGAGCAGCGTGCCGCAGCCCGAGCGCGGCCGGACGAAGGCCTCGCGCCAGTACGGGCTCGCGAGGTCGACATCGACGACCTCGTAGCCGAGGCCGGTCAGGCGCGCCACGGCCACCTCGACGTCCGCCACCAGCAGCGTGAGGTGGTGGACGCCGGGGCCGCGGCGCTCCAGGAACCGGGCGACGGCGGCGTCGTCGCGCAGCGGGGAGATCAGCTCGATCTTCATGCCGCCGGGCAGGGCGAACTGCACGACGCGGATCCCCTGGCGGTCGTCGTCGCCGCCGTAGAGGAACCGCCCGCCGAGCGCGGTCGCGAACAGCGCCACCCCCTCGCGCGGGTCGCGGACGGCCACGGCGACGTGGTCCATCCGCAGCACGCCCGCGTCCGGGGGGAGCTCCGCCACCGTCGTGTCGACCTGCGGCAGCTCGCTCATCGCGGCACTCCTGTCGTGGCCATGCGGGTGATCGTCTGCGCCGGGCCCTCGGGGTCGCCGGGCACGGCGCCCGGCGTCAGGGCGATCGGCAGGTCGACGCCCGCGGCTCTCAACGCGTCGACACGGTGGGCGACGTCCTCGCCGGAGCCGAGGGCGCACATGGCGTCGACGGCGTCGTCGTCGACGAGGCCCAGCGCGGCCTTGCGGTCGCCCGCGGCCCAGGCCTCGGCGGCCGCGTCGAGGCCGGCGAAGCTCGCGCGGAACGAGGGCCGGTGCGTCGGCACCATCGCGTACTGGAGCACGAAGCGGCGCAGGCGCTCGCGGGCCTCCTCGACACGGTCGCCGGCGTAGGCCCAGAACGACGCCGCGATGCCGACCTCGTCCGGGTCCCGGCCCGCGGCCGCCGCGCCCTCGCGCACCAGCGCGATCTTGGGTCCGTACTCCTCGGGCGGGGTCCAGGTCAGGAACGCGACGTCGGCGACCGCCCCGGCCACACGCAGCATCCGCGGGTTCATCGCCGCGACGAGGATCGGGACGTCGACGGGCGCCATCGCCGCGCGGAAGCCGTGCGAGCGCACGTGGGCGCCGTCGAGGTCGGTGCGCTCCCCGCGGAAGACGCTGCGCAGGGCCGCGACGTACTCCTCGATGCGCGCGCGCGGGGCGTCGAACCCCAGCCCGTGCCACTGCTCGACGATGATCGGGCTCGAGGCGCCGAGGCCGGCGAGCACCCGTCCCGGGGCGAGCGACGCGAGCGTCGTGAAGCCCATCGCGGTGAGCACCGCGGTGCGCGGGTAGACGCCGACGATCCCGCTGCCGAGGCGGATGCGGCTGGTCGAGGCGGCGATCATGCCGAGCATCGCGAAGACCTCGGGACCGGCGACCTCGCCGACGAGCACGTCGGTGCACCCGGCGTCCTCCGCGAGGCGCGCGAGGTCGAGGTACTGCCCGGCCGACAGGCCCTCGTCGACGGGGAGGGTGACGCCGAGACCGGTGAGGACGGTCATGCGGCGCGGATCTGCTTCGCCACCGCGGCCGTGTCGTACCAGGTGGAGAGCCTGGTGATCGTCGTCCCGTCCTCGGTGAGGTCGAAGACGTCGACGGCGTCGAACGCCACCGGCCGGTCGTCGGTGGTCCGTCCGGCGAACGCGATCTCGACCAGGACCGTCGTCCCGGCGACGACGACGCGGGTGGGCTCGTCGTGGTGGACGGGCAGGGCGGCGAGCACCTTCGGGAAGTGGGCGGCGATCTCGTCGCGTCCGTTCCTCGTCGGAGCGCCGACGCTGACCAGCGCGGCGTCGGGCGCGAACACGTCGGTGATCGTCGCCCAGTCCTCGGCGTTGACCGCGGCGAAGTAGCGCGCGACCGCCGGCGGAGCGCTCATGCGCTCAGCCGCTTGCGCAGCTCGGACATCGCGCCGAACGACCAGCGGGCGAGGCTCGGGTCGCCGAACGCCGTGATGTTCCACATGACGAGGTGGCGCAGGCCCTGTGCCCCGTACTCCTCGACCTGCTCGGCGACCTCGTCGGGCGTGCCGCAGAAGGCGTAGTGGCGCACCACGGCGGGCGGGATCGCGTCGATGATGCGCAGCGACTCGGCGCGGTCGATGGCCGTGGGGATGAAGTCGTGGAAGCCGGAGCCGTCCGGGTAGGGGCCGTCCACCCCGAGGTCGCGGAACACCTGCGCCGGCAGAAGCACGCAGAGCGCGCGCACGAGCGGGGCCTCGGTGAGCCGCTGCACGGTCTCGGCGTCGGGACCCATGAGGACGTAGCCGAGCATGCCGGGGGTGATGGCGTCGGGGTCCCGATCCTCCTGCTCGGCGGCCGTGCGGATCGTCTGCAGCGCGTCGCCGTACTCCGCCGGGCCGAGCTTGGTCGGCAGCCAGCCGTCGGCCTTGCGCCCGGTCAGGCGCAGCATCCGCGGGCCGTGGGCGGCGGTCCAGATCTCGGGCGGCCGCTCCCCGTAGGGCCGCAGGCCGAGGACGGCCCTGTCGAGGCGGTGGAAGCGGCCCTCGTGGTCGACGGGGCCGTCGGCGGTCATGAGCAGGCGCATCACGTCGATGCCCTCCTCGAGCCGCGCGACCGGCTTGTCGAACGGCATTCCGTAGGGGGTCGCGTTGAGCTGCTCGCCGCTGCCGAGCCCGATGATCGCGCGGCCCTGCGTCACGTGGTCGAGCGTGAGCGCAGTCTGGGCGGCCATCGCGGGGTGGCGGCGGATGAGGTCGGTGACGCAGACGCCGACCTTGATCCGCTCGGTGGCCGCGCCGACGACGCCCATCATCACGGCGGGGTCGAAGTAGACGTGCGGGTTGGCCTGGTGCTCCGCGAGCGGGGTGAGGTCCGGCGTCCACATGGTGTCGGGGTGCCAGCCCATGAGGTGGTCGGGCCACCACACGGCGTCGAAACCCTCGTCCTCGCTGCGCTTGGCGAACTTCACCGCCGCCGCGGCCGGCGGCATGATCTGGCCGGGCACGCCCAGTTCGATCGGCATCAGTAGCGCCACCCGTCCCCGAACGTCGCGAGGCGCCGGCCCAGGTACTCCTCGACGACGGTGAGCGCGGCGCGCGCGGCCCGGTCGGTGCCGACCCCGCGGCTGCGGAACGTCTCGCCGGCGAACCACAGCCCCTCGGGGCGCGGCGGGCGCCAGTGCGGCCGGTATCGCCCGACCAGCCCGGGCTTCTGGATGACACCGAAGCTGGGCTCAAAGACGAGGTGGCGGCGGCGCCACACCGTCTTGGCGAACCCGGGCCACATCGTCACGACGTCGGCCTCGAAGCGCTCCATCTCGCGGCGCAGCCAGGCGCGGTCGCGGCCCTTCTCGCCGGGGAACACCCCGCCCATGACGTGCAGCTGGGTGCCCTCGGGCGAGCACGTCGGGTCCATTGCGGTCTGGTTGAACATGAAGCCGCCGAGCTCGGTGTTCGGCGTCTTCAGCCAGGTCGAGAGCTCGCGCGGGTCGTACTGGTGCACGGGCTCCTCGGTCGCGAGGTAGAGCCCGAGCCAGGCGATGCGGAACTTATCCTGGGCGAGGAACTTGATCTGCTCGGCGTACCAGTCCGGTAGGTCGCTCTCGTCGACGACGTTCAGCACGTGCCAGACCGGCAGGGTGCAGATGACGTGGTCGGCCTCGAGGATCTCCTCCTCGAAGAACTCGTTGGGCAGCACGCGGGGCTGCCGGGCGATGGCGACGCCCTTCGTGACGTCGTCCTCGATGACGACGCGTTCGACGGGGGTGGACAGGCGCAGGTCGCCCCCGGCCGTCGTGAACGCGTCGGCGAGGTCGGCCCACATGCCGTCCCAGCCCTGCCCGGGCCAGCACGAGTAGGCGGCGGTGTTCCGCTCGCTGAAGTGCATCTTGCGGGGGAAGAGGTTGTCGCTGGCGGAGTGGTCCCACCAGTTGTCGGTCATGCACTCGAGGACGGTGATGAACTCGAAGAGGTCGATCACGCCCTGGTCGTCGGTGTGCTGGTGGAGCCACTGGCGCAGCGGGCGGTCGTCCCAGTTGTCGAGCTCGTCCCACTCGGTGTCCAGCAGCGCCTTGATGACCTTCTTCAGCTCGCCCTTGCTGCCCGCGTAGCGGTCGCGGATCGAGCCCCAGCGGTCGTTCTCGTGGTCCCAGACGGGCATCTCCGCGGAGACCTCGCCGTGCTGCAGCGTCTTGCCGACGTGCTCGAAGACCTTGGTCAGCCCGGACCCCGGGTCCTCGATGAGGTGGCCGCCGACGTTGACCGTGAACCCCTCGTCGGGCACCGCCATGCCCCGCCCGCCGAGGTAGGGCGAGCGCTCGAGCAGGCAGACGCGCTTGCCCTCGACGGCGAGCAGCGACGCCGCCGTCAGCCCCGCCGCGCCGGCTCCGATGACCACGACGTCGTACTTCGCCACCCGGGCCTCCCGTCTACCAAACGACCGTTCGACAGAGTGGCAAGGGTGCCCGCCGGGGTCAAGCCGCTTGGCATGATGCCCGGGTGGCGACCACCCCCAAGTTCGGCTGGCTCTCCCCCGTGATCGGGAACCGATGGAGCGATCACCGCCCCATCGCCGCCGACCAGGACACCGCGATCCTCCCGACGGCCCTGCCGCACTTCGACTCGCTCTGGATCGCCGACCACTTCTACGGCTTCGACCAGAAGACCGACCCGTTCCTCGAGGCCTGGACGACGCTGACGTGGCTCGCCGCGCGCCACCCGGACGTCGAGCTGTGCCACCACGTCCTGGGCGTCGGCTACCGCCACCCCCCGCTGCTGGCGAAGATGGCCGCGACGCTGCAGTACCTGTCCGGCGGCCGCTTCGTGCTCGGGATCGGCGCCGGCTGGCGCGACCACGAGTACGAGGCCTACGGCTACGACTTCCCCCGCCCCGCGGTGCGCTTCGCCCAGCTCGAGGAAGCGATCACGATCTGCCGGCTGATGTGGACCCAGGCCGAGCCGTCGTTCGAGGGCCGGTACTGGCGCATCGACGGCGCCGCGGCCCCGCCGCTGACCGACCCGCCGCCGCGCGTGTGCATCGGCGCCGCCGGCGAGCAGATCGGGCTGCCGCTCGTCGGGCGGCTCGCCGACATGTGGAACGGCCCGTCCCGCGGCGAGCCGTCGGAGTTCACGCGGCGCTACGACATCGTGCGGCGGTCCGCCGAGGACGCCGGTCGCGACCCGGACGCGATCGAGGTCTCGACGACCCTCGAGCGCGCGCTGCCGGAGAACGACGAGGACTCCTCGCGGCTCGTCGACGAGCTCGCGGCGAAGGTCGAGCTCGGCGTCGACCACTTCGTCGTGGACTTCGGCAACCCGTCGTCGACGGAACCGGTGCTGCGCTTCGCGGAGCAGGTCATCGCGCCGTTGCGGGCCTGACCCGGGCGCTGTCCGCCCCGTGGAACGGGCCTGCCTCGCTGGGCCTCGCGGGGCCCGCGCCGGCGGGCTCGGGCGCGCGGGTGGCGTCGAGAGATCAGGAGCACCTGGTCCACCTCGGCGGGGCCCGCCGGGTGGATGGCGCGCTCCTGATCTCCGAGTGCCCCGCGGCGGGTCGCGCGGTCCGGAGATCACGAGCGCGCCATCCACCTCCGACAGGTGGTCGAGGTCGATGACGCTCTCCTGATCACCGGCAGGCGAGGGCCGTGCAGGGGGAGGGAACCGTGCGGCCGCCGCGGCCCTCCAACCCGGTATGGACCTCTCGCAACCCTTCCGTGGCAGCGTCGCCGTCCGCGCCGGGGCCACCACGTGGCGCCGGCTCGACGGCCCCGCCTTCGATCGCCTGGGCTACGACACCTACGTCGCCGCCGGCACCGTGCTCGATCTGCGGGGCCGCGCGACGGCGGCGGCGCTCGCCGTTCCCGGCGCCGTCGTCGGCGGCTACGCGGCCGCCGACATCCTCGGTGCCGACTGCGCGCCGCGGGACGCGACCGTCGAGCTCGTCGTGGGACGGCGCCGCCTGCGTGCCCGCGAGGGCGTGCGACTCCGACAGGACGTCCTCGCCGAGGGCGAGACGATGCCGTTCGACGGCGTCACGGTGACCTCGCCGCGGCGCACGATGTTCGACCTGGCGTGCACGGTGGACCACGACGAGGCGGTCGCCGTCGTCGACGGACTCGGTCGCCGGTTCCGGATCGCCCCGGAGTCGCTGCTGAGCTACCCGGCCGCACGGGACAACCCGCGTGGCGGACGCCGGCTCGCCGCCGTGGTCGCCGACGCCGACACCCGGGCCGAGTCGCGGCCGGAGACCCTCGCCCGCCTGACCATGCGCCGGGCCGGGCTGACGCCGACACCGCAGCTCGAGGTCCGGGACATCTGGGGCGTGTTCGTCGGCCGCCTCGACTTCGCGTGGGAGGACTGCCGGCTCGGGGCCGAGTACCAGGGTGATCAGCACCGCGCCGACCGCGAGCAGTGGCTCCGCGACGCCGCCCGCACTGCCGACTTCACGTCGTGCGGCTGGTCGATCATCCCGATCACCTCGGACGACGTGTTCCGGCGGCCGGCCGAGTTCGTCCGGCGCATGCGGGCCGCGGTCGACGCCCGGCGGCGCGAGATGGCCGGACGGTCCCGGTGATCAGGAGTGCGCTGTCCACGTCCGACGGCCGACGCACGTGGATGAGGTGCTCTTGATCTCCAGAGGTCGGGGAGGAGTCGTGAACGCTCCACCACGCGCCGGAGATCAGGAGTGCGCTGTCCACGTCCGACGGCCGAGGCACGTGCATGAAGTGCTCGTGATCTCTGCCCCGCCGGCGACCCTTACTGCCCGAGCGGCGAGTGAGGGCGAGGTGCCCGTGATCTCTGCTCGGCCCGCCCGCGATCCCTGCACCCGCCCGCCGCTCTCCACGCGCCCCGGAGGCGACGCGGAGGCCTTGACCGGCCCCGGTGTGATGCTAGTCTCGCCCCGCGTACCAAACGATCGGTAGGTACGCCGACATCGACGTCTGCCCAGGTCGGGGGACCCATGACGGCTCCGATTCAACGGCTCGAGCCGCCGGACATCCTGTCGCCGGAGTTCGCCCGCGACCCGTACAGCGCCTACCGGCTGCTGCGCGACGAGTTCCCGCTGGTGTGGCACGAGGCCATGCAGACGTACGTGATCAGTCGCTACGACGACGTGCAGCGGGCGTTCAAGGACCCGGTGTTCACGAGCGAGAACTACGCCTGGCAGCTCGAGCCGGTGCACGGACGCACGATCCTGCAGATGGAGGGCCGCGAGCACTCCACCCACCGCGCGCTGGTGGCGCCGGCGTTCCGCGGCAAGGCGCTGCAGGAGCACTTCGGGCCGACGATCCGGCGCAACTCCCGCGAGCTGATCGACGCGTTCCGGGCCGACGGCCGGGTGGACCTGGTCGACGCCTACGCGACGCGGTTCCCGATCAACGTCATCGTCGACATGCTCGGGCTGCCGCGCACCGACCACGACCTCTTCCACGGCTGGTACACGTCGATCATGGGGTTCCTCGGGAACCTCGCGGGCGACGAGGCCGTGATGGCCGAGGGCCTGCGCACGAAGGCCGAGTTCGAGGCCTACATGATCCCGCGCATCCGGGAGCGCCGCGAGAACCCGGGTGACGACCTCCTCTCGACGCTCTGCGCCGCCGAGATCGACGGCGAGTCGATGACCGACGAGGAGATCAAGGCGTTCTGCAGCCTGCTGCTGACCGCGGGCGGCGAGACCACGGACAAGGCGATCACGAGCCTGATGGCCGACCTCGTCGCGCACCCGGAGCAGCTCGCGGCGGTCCGACAGGACCGCGCGCTCATCCCCGCCGCGTTCGCCGAGACGCTGCGCTGGTCCCCGCCCGTCCACATGATCATGCGACAGCCGTCCGAGGACGTGGAGCTCTCCGGCGGGGTCGTCGAGGCCGGGCGCACGGTCACCTGCCTCATCGGCGCCGCCAACCGCGACGAGCGGCGGTTCGACCGGCCCGACACGTTCGACGTCCTGCGCGCCGACCTCGACCACTCGCGCGCCTTCTCCGCCGCCGCCGACCACCTCGCCTTCTGCCTCGGCCGGCACTTCTGCGTCGGCGCACTGCTCTCGCTGTTCGAGATCGAGGTCGGGATGAACGACCTCCTCGACGCGATGGCCGACATCCGCTTCGCGGGCGGCGAGGCGCCGCCCGAGACCGGGGTGTTCACCCGGGCCCCCGGTCAGCTGCTCCTCGAGTTCACTCCCAGCTAGGAGGACCCCGTGCCCGTCCGCCCCCACATCGAGAACCTCCTCGGCAAGGCCTCCTGGGGCTACGACGAGGCCGATCCCGACCTCATCGCGTCCTGCTTCACCGAGGACGCCCAGATGAGCCTGCGGATCGGCCGCGACGGTCAGCTGATCGGGCCGTTCGAGGGGCGCGACGCCATCCGCAAGCTGCACGCCGACTCCATGGCCGCCCAGACCGACCAGCGGCGGCACAACCTCTCCAACCTCTGGTTCGAGAAGGAGAGCGACGACGAGGCCGTCGCCGTCACGAACCTGACGCTGCTCTCGATCGAGGACGGCGCGGTGCGGGTGCTCTCCAGCGGCTGGTACCGCGACCAGCTGGTGCAGCAGAACGGCACCTGGCTCATCGCCGACCGCTACGTCTACCTCGACCTCCCGTACTGACCATGGTCAACATCGGTCGCATCCCCGAGAAGTGGGCGGCCCTGACCCCGCGCGGGGACGCCGTCGTCGACACCACCACCGAGCGGCGCACCAGCTGGGCCGAGCTCGACGAGCGCGTGCGCCGGCTCGCCAACGGGCTGCGCGGCCCGCGCCCGGACGGGCTCGCGCTGCAGCGCGGCGACCGCGTCGCCGTGCTGGCCAAGAACTCCACCGAGTTCCAGGAGATCTACTACGCCGCCGGGCGGGCGGGGCTCGTCGTGCAGCCGCTGAACTGGCGGCTCGGGGTCGGCGAGCTGGCGCGCATCGTCGCCGACGGCGCGCCGCGCGCGATCGTCGTCGCGGGGGAGTGGGCCGAGCTCGGGCGCGAGCTGGCCGGCCAGGTCGACGTCGAGCACTGGCTCGCGTACGGCGAGGGCGGCGACGGCAGCTACGAGGACCTCCTGGCCGCCGCGTCGGACGCCGAGCCCGCCGACAGCGCGAGCGTCGGCGACGACGACCCGTTCTTCATCCTCTACACGGGCGGCACGACCGGGGCGTCGAAGGGCGCGCTGCACACCCACCGCAGCGCGTCGTTCGGGATGCTCAACCAGACCGTCGCCGAGCGCATCGTGCCGACCGACGTCTACATGCTGACCGGGCAGATGTACCACATCCCGGTGGTGCTCTCGATGAACTACATGCGCCACGGCTGCCCGCTGGTGCTGATGAACTTCGAGGCGAAGCGGTCGCTGGAGATCATCGAGGCGGAGCGCGTCTCGGCGTTCCTCGGGATCACCACGATGCTCAACTGGATGATGGCGGTCCCGGGCTTCGGCTCGTACGACATCGCCAGCCTGCGCAACATCCAGTACGGCGGCGGGCCGATGCCCTCGGCGGTGGTCAAGAACGCGCTGCAGGCCTTCCCGTGCACGCTCATCCAGGGCTACGGGCAGACCGAGGGCACGACGATGTGCTTCCTGTCCCAGGAGGACCACCACGCGGCGGTCAACGGGATCCACCCCGAGCGGCTGCAGTCGTGCGGGCGCGAGGGGTTCGTGACGTCGGTGCGCATCGTCGACGTCGACGGCAACCCGGTGCCGACCGACGGGAGCACGGTCGGGCAGATCGTCATCCGTTCCGAGGCCAACATGGCGGGCTACTGGAACCGGCCCGACCTCACCGCCGACACCCTGCGCGACGGCTGGATGTGGACCGGCGACCTCGCGACCTGGGACGCCGACCGCTACGTGTTCATCGTCGACCGCGCCAAGGACATGATCATCTCGGGCGGCGAGAACATCTACTCGGTCCAGGTCGAGGAGGCCGTCAACCACCACCCCGCCGTGCTCGAGTGCGCCGTGATCGGCGTGCCGGACGAGGAGTGGGGCGAGAGCGTCAAGGCGTTCGTCGTGCTCAAGCCGGACACGAGCGCGACCGAGGCCGACATCGTCGAGACGGCCCGCGCGCACCTCGCGTCGTACCAGAAGCCGCGCTCGGTGGAGTTCGTCGACGCCCTGCCGAAGGCGCCCACCGGCAAGATCCTCAAGCGTGACCTGCGCGCTCCGTACTGGAGCGAGCAGGGGCGCTCGGTCTAGCCCGTCCAACCACGAGGAGCACGCATGGCCGGACGCATGGAGGGCAAGGTCGTCCTCGTCACCGGGGCCGCGCGCGGGCAGGGCCGCAGCCACGCGGTGCGCCTCGCCCAGGAGGGGGCCGACGTCATCGCGGTCGACCTCTGCGCGGGGATCGACACCGTCGTCGGCAAGTACCCGCCCGCCACCCGCGAGGACCTCGACCAGACGGTCGTCGAGGTGGAGAAGCTCGACCGCCGGGTGGTCGCGCGCGTCGCCGACGTCCGCGACCAGGCCGCGCTCGACGGCGCCGTGGCCGACGGGATCGCCGAGCTCGGCCGGCTGGACGGCGTCGTGGCCAACGCCGGCATCGCGAGCTACGGGCGCGCCTGGGAGCTGGACGACGCCACCTGGCAGGACATGCTCGACGTCAACCTCACCGGCGTCTGGCACACCGCGAAGGCGGCCATCCCCCGGATGATGGACGACGGCGGCGCGATGGTGTTCACCAGCTCGATCGGCGGGTTCAAGGGCATCGCGCAGGTCGGCCACTACGTCTCGGCCAAGCACGGCGTGGTCGGGCTGATGCGCAACCTCGCCAACGAGCTGGCGCCCTACCGCATCCGCGTCAACACGGTGCACCCGACGAACGTCGACACGCACATGATCCAGAACCCGGGCACCTGGGGCATGTTCGCCCCGGGTGACCCGGAGCCCACGCAGGAGAAGGCGATCCCGGGCTTCACGTCGCTGAACGCGCTCGCGATCCCGTGGATCGAGTCGGTCGACGTCGCCAACGCCGTGCTCTTCCTGCTCTCCGACGAGGCCCGCTACATCACCGGCGCGACGCTGCCCGTCGATGCGGGCGCCGCGATCAAGTAGCGCCACCCGACCCGACGGCATCCGGTGCGCCCCACTACCCGACAACCGATTGGTGGAGACGTGAAGACACGAGGAGCCCTGCTCTGGGAGCCCGGCACGCGATCGGGGTGGAGCGTCGAGGAGATCGAGCTCGACCCGCCGAAGGCGAACGAGGCGCTGATCAAGCTCGCCGCCTCGGGGGTGTGCCACTCCGACGACCACCTGGACACCGGCGACATCCCGCTGCCCTGGTCGCCGGTGCTCGGCGGCCACGAGGGCGCCGGCGTCGTCGAGGAGGTCGGCCCCGGCGTCACGGCGGTGGCGCCCGGCGACCACGTCGTCCTGTCGTTCCTGCCGTCGTGCGGGCGCTGCCGGATGTGCGTGCAGGGGAAGTCGAACATGTGCGACCTGGGCGCGGGCGTGCTCGCCGGCGTCGCCCCCGACGGCACGCACCGCGTGCACGCCCAGGGCCAGGGCGTCGGGTGCATGTCCTACCTCGGGACGTTCGCGCCCTACGTCGTCGCGCCGCTGGACGCCGTGATCCCGATCCCCGCGGACATGCCGCTGGACAAGGCCGCGCTCATCGGCTGCGGCGTGCCGACCGGGTGGGGCTCGTCGGTGTACGCGGCGGAGATCGAGCTCGGCGACACCGTCGTCGTGGTCGGCACCGGCGGGGTCGGCATGAACGCCCTGCAGGGCGCGCGGCACAAGGGTGCCCGCCACGTCGTCGCCGTCGACCCGGCGCCGTTCAAGCGCGAGAAGGCCGTCGAGTTCGGCGCGACGCACGTCGCGAAGGACTACGAGGAGGCCGGGCAGATCGTCGAGGGCCTGACGAACGGCCAGGGGGCCGACCGCGTGATCATCACGGTCGGCGTCGTGACCGGCGACCTCATGAACCCGGCCCAGGAGATGACGCGCCGCGGCGGCACGATGGTGCTCACCGGCGCCGCCCCGGTGCTGCAGCGCGACGTGCCGTTCGACCTGTTCACGTTCGCGATGTCGGGCAAGCGGCTGCAGGGCTCCCTCTACGGCACGACGACGAGCCGGACCGACGTGCCGCTGCTCGCCGACCTCTACCTGCGCGGCGAGCTCAAGCTCGACGAGCTGATCACGCGCACGTACTCGCTCGACGACATCAACCAGGCGTTCCGCGACATGCACGACGGCAAGAACGTGCGTGGCGTGATCATCTACGACTGAGGGACGGACCTGACATGCCCGATGCGAACGACCGCGCCGAGATCATCCAGGCCACCTACCTCTACGCCCGGGGGCTCGACCGCTTCGACCCGAAGGAAGCGCTCTCCGCCTACACCGACGACGCCGTCTGGGACGCGACCGGCGTCGGGCTCGACCGCTACGAGGGCCGCGAGCAGGTCCTGGCGTTCTTCGAGCGCGACGCCGGCTCGATGTCCGAGCAGTTCCACATCATGACCAACCACGTCGTCGAGTTCGACGACGACGACCACGCGCACGGCACGAACTACGTCCTGGCCGAGGGGAAGACGACGACCGGCGCGTCGATCAAGGCGGCCGCGCTCAACGTCGACACCTACCAGCGCACGGCGGGCGGCTGGAAGATCGCCAGCCGGGTCATCTCGCCGCTGACCGCTCCGGAGATGGAGGGGTTCGAGGCATGAGCGATCCGGACACCGTCGTCCGCCGATATCTCGACGCCGTCGGCGCCCTCGACCTCGACGCGCTCGCGGACACGTTCGCTCCCGAGGTCGTCATGGACCTGCCCTACGCCCCGCCCGGCTTCCCGCGGCGGGTGGAGGGCCGCGAGGGCGTGACGGGGTTCTTCGCCGCGATGCCCGAGATGATCACCCCGCTGCGCTTCCACGACTACCGGATCGACGCCGTCGCCGACGACCCGGGATCGATCGTGGCGCAGTACGCGAGCGACGCCCGCATCCTCGCCACCGACCGGCCGTACCGGAACACCTACATCTCGCGGTTCCAGGTGCGCGGCGGCGCGATCACGTGGTTCGCCGAGTACTTCGACCCGATCACGCTGGTCGAGGCCCTCGGCGGCACGGTGACGATGCCGGGGCAGGAGGTGTCGGCGTGAGGGTGCTCCGCACCCTGCCCGGGCTGCTCGACGACGCGGTGGCCCGGTCGCCGGCGCGGGAGGTCGCGTTCCCGTTCGAGCGGGCGACGTGGCCCGCGGTGCGGGACGCCGCGCGGTCGTGGGCGGCCGGGCTGCACGCGCGCGGGGTCGGCCCGGGCGACCGGGTCCTGCTCGTCCTCCCGAGCGGGCTCGACGCCGTCGCCGGCATCGTGGGTGCGTCGATGCTGGGTGCGATCCCGACACCGCTGAACCCTCGCGGCACCCCGGACGAGACCGCGTGGCTGCGCGGTGACGCCGACCCGGCGGCCGTGGTGGCGTCCCCGGAGCTGCTCTCCCTCGCGGGGCCGGGGGCGGTCACGCCGGACGAGGTGGTCTCGGACGCGGGTGATGCCCCCGAGGTCGCCGTCGCCCCTGACGACCCCATGATCCTGCTCTACACCTCGGGCACGACGTCGCGCCCGCGCGGCTGCGTGCACACCCACGGCGCGTACGCCGCGCTGGGTGAGAACCTCGTCGAGCGCCTCCGGCTCACCCCCGACGACCGGTTCTGGACCCCGCTGCCCCTGCACCACTGCGGCGGGATCGACCTGCTCACGGGCTCGCTCGCCGCGGGCTGCACGCTCGTGCACGTCGGGGCGTTCACCCCCGACGTCGCGTGGCGCCAGCTGGTCGAGGAGCGCGCGAGCGTGGCGTTCCCGGCGTTCGACACGATCTGGCTGCCGGTGCTGGACCACCCCGCCTACGACCCGGCGCTCGTCCCGGACCTCCGCACGGTCATCAACGTCGGGCCGGCGGAGCGGATGGCGGCGATGCAGGCGCGGATGCCCGGGACGACCCAGATCTCCTGCCTGGGCGGGACCGAGTCCGCGGGTTTCTGCTGCGTCGGGTCGCTCGACGACCCGCCGGAGGCCCGCGCCGGGACGAGCGGGGTGCCGCTGCGCGACATGGAGGCGACCGTCCGCGACCCGGCGACCGGCCGGGAGTGCGGGCCCGGCGAGGTCGGGGAGTTCCTGCACCGGGGGGTGTCGCGCATGGCCTACTACCACGGCGACCCGGAGACCACGGCCGAGCGGATCGACGCCGAGGGCTGGTTCCACACCGGCGACCTGGTGCGCCGCGACGGCGCGGGCCGGTTCACGTTCGTCAGCCGCCTCAAGGACATGCTCAAGGTCGGCGGGGAGAACGTCGCGGCCGCCGAGGTCGAGGGACGGCTGGCGGAGCACCCCGCCGTCGGCGTCGTGGCGGTGGTGTCCGCGCCGGACGCCCGGCTCGGCGAGGTGGCCGCGGCGTTCGTGGAGCTGACGCCGGCCTTCCGGGACGCCGACCGCGAGGCCCTCGGGCGCGAGCTCGTCGACCACTGCCTGGCGGCGCTCGCGACGTTCAAGGCCCCGCGCTGGGTGGAGTTCGTCGACGCGTGGCCGATGTCCGGCACGAAGGTCCAGAAGGGGGTGCTGCGCGAGCGGATCGCCGCCGACCTCGCCGCGCGCGGGATCACCGAGGCCCCGCGGCTGTCGCGCCGTCACCTGACGGCGGGGTGACCCGCGCGGACGACACCTACCGACCGTATGGTGGTCGGGGCGCACCGGGGCGCCGTCACGAGCGCCTCGACCACGGGAGCAGAGCACATGGCACAGGACCGCCGGCCTGCGGGGCGCAGCGAGCGCCGGGCCGCCGGGGAGCGCAAACCCCGCGAGGAACGCTGGGCGCAGCTGCTCGAGGTCGCCACCCAGATGTTCTACGAGAAGGGCTACGACGGCGCCTCCCTCCAGGACATCGCCGACCGCCTCGGCATGCTCAAGGGCAGCCTGTACTACTACATCCAGTCCAAGGAGGACCTGCTCTTCGAGGTGATCAGCGAGGTCCACCGCGAGGGCTTCGCCGTCGTGTCCTCCGCCGCCGGCGGGCCGGGCGACCCGCTCGACCGCCTCGAGCGCACCATCCGCGCCCACGTCGAGCACGCGTGCCGCAACCTCGTGCCCACCGCGGTGTTCCTCCACGAGCTCGAGTCCCTGCCCACCGCCCGGCGCGAGGAGATTCTCGGCTCCGGCCACGCCTACCAGGGCGTCTTCCGGGACCTCGTCGCCGAGGCCCAGCGCGCGGGGCTGACCCGCGCCGACGTCGACCCGCGCGTCGCGGGCCTGTCGATCCTCGGCTCGACGAACTGGGTCTACCGCTGGTTCCGCGCCGACGGCCCCTCGACTCCCGAGGAGATCGGCGCGCAGCTCGCCGCGATGGCGGTGCACGGCGTCGCGACGGCCGACGCCCTCGCCGCCCGGGGCGCGACCGTCGGCGCCTGAGAGGTCGCAGCGAACGGGTATCTCGCTGCTTCTACGCGCCCGAAGTCCCCGTTGATCACCCCGGCGCGAGCGGGCGCCCGGTGATCAGGGGCGCGTGGTGCACGCTGGCGGTCGTCGCACCGGGGTCGATGAGGTGCTCCTGATCTCCAGGGCCGCGGCGATTGCCGACCGAAGGGGGGAGATCAGGAGCGCGTTGTCCCCCGTCGGGGCCGCCGCGAGGTCGATGAGGCGCCCGTGATCTCCGTGTCCGTTGTTACGCCCGCCGCCTCGGCGGCCAGTGCGTCATCCACCGGCGCGCAGCTCCACGAAAGCCGCCCGTGCCGATGGCGACGACGTCGATCGGGGAGACTCACGACAGCACCACCAGCGCGCTCCCGGCGGTGACGCGGTCGCCCGGACCGACGTGCACGGCGTCGACGCGTCCCGCCTGCGGCGCCCGCACCGGGAGCTCCATCTTCATCGCCTCGAGCACGACGAGCACCGCCCCGGCGGCGACGTCCTCGCCCGCGTGCACCGGGACGTCCACCACCGTGGCGTCCATCGGGGCGACCGGATCGCCGGTGCCCGGGGAGCCGGGGGTCGCCGCCCTCTCGCCGGACCCCTCGGCGGACCCCCCGGCGGACGCGTCGGCCCGGCGCGCGCCGTCCGCCCGGTGCCGCGGGACCCGCAGCGCGATGGGGCCGCGGTCGGTGGTGAGCCGGACGGTGCGCTCGGCCACGGTCACCGGCGGCGGTGCGGCCGTGGGGGCGACCGTCGGGGTCGGCGGCCAGTCTCGTTCGACGCTGCCGGTGTCGTGGGTCATCGCGCGGTACGCGGGGCGGTCGAGGACCGTGCGCAGGTAGGACGCCGTCGTCGGCACGCCCTCGACGGCGAGCTCGTCGAGCGCCGCGCCAAGGCGCGCCGAGGCCGTCGCGCGGTCGGGGCCCCAGGCGAGGACCTTGCCGAGCAGGGAGTCGTAGGCGCCGGGCACGGTGTCGCCGGCCTCCACGCCGAGGTCGGCGCGCACCCAGGGGCCGCTCGGCACCGTGAGCGCCGTGACGCACCCGGGCGCGGGCCGGAAGCCCTGCCCCGGGTCCTCGGCCGCGATCCGGGCCTGGACGGCGTGGCCCCGGACCTCGACCGCACCGACGACCGAGGACAGCGCCTCCCCGGCCGCGAGGCGGAGCTGCGCGACGACCAGGTCGACGCCCGTGACCATCTCGGTGACCCCGTGCTCGACCTGCAGGCGGGTGTTCATCTCGAGGAACGCGGCGGCGCCGGTGTCCCGGTCGAGCAGGAACTCGACGGTCCCGGCGCCGCGGTACCCGACGGCCGCGGCGAGCCGCCGGGACGCGTCGTGCAGCTCCGACCGGACGGCGGAGGGCAGGTCGGGCGCCGGCGCCTCCTCGAGCAGCTTCTGGTGGCGCCGCTGCACGGTGCAGTCGCGGTCGCCGAGCACGGCCACCGCGCCGTGGTGGTCGGCCAGCACCTGCACCTCGACGTGGCGCGCCCGGGCGACGTGGCGTTCGAGGAACACCTCGCCCCGGCCGAACGCGGCGGCGGCCTCACGCCCGGCGGCGGCCAGCGCGTCGGCGAGCCCCACGGCGCCCGCGACGACCCGCATGCCCCGCCCGCCCCCGCCGTGCGCGGCCTTGACCAGCAGCGGGAACCCGATCCGCTCGGCCGCGACACGGGCGGCGTCCAGGTCCACGGGGCCGTCGGTCCCGTCCAGCACCGGCACGCCGCTCCGGACGGCCAGCGCCCGCGCCCGCACCTTGTCGCCCATCGCGGCCACCACGTCGGCCGGGGGACCGACGAACACGAGGCCCGCGCCGACGACCGCCCGCGCGAAGCCGGCGTCCTCGGCGAGCAGGCCGTACCCCGGGTGCACGGCCGTCGCCCCGCACGCCGTCGCCGCCCCGACGACCGCGTCGACGTCGAGGTAGGAATCGACCCGGACGCTCTCGTCGGCGCGCCGCGTCACGAGCGACCCGCCGTCGGCGTCGGTGTGGATCGCGACCGTGCGCAGGCCCAGCTCGCGGCAGGCCCGCACGATGCGGACGGCGACCTCGCCCCGGTTGGCGACGAGCACGGGTCCGTCCACCGCGACCTCCCTGGAGGGCTCATCTACCAAACGGCCGGATGGTAGATTACCGTCGCCGCGAGAGCCACGTCACGTCATGCGGGAGGCACCGTGCCGGTCGAGCACGCCGGAGGGCACGAGCCGCCCACGACCGACGACGACGCCCCCCGCGCGGGAAGGGACGAGGCCCTCGCCGAGCTCGACCGCCGTCGCGCCGCCGCCGAGGCCATGGGCGGCGACGACGCGATCGCGAAGCACCGCGCGTCCGGACGCATGCCGGTGCGCGAGCGGGTCGCGGCGCTCGTCGACCCCGGCACCTGGTTCGAGATCGGCGCGCTCGCCGAGCCCGAGATCCGGCGCGAGAAGCCGGTGCCCGGCGACGCGGTGGTGACGGGGTTCGGGACGCTCGACGGGCGCCGCGTCGGGGTCATCGGCATCGACGCGACCGCCGTGGCCGGCACGACCGCGCCGATCAGCATGCGCAAGCAGGGCCGGCTCATCGAGCACGCCCAGCGCGGCGGCTTCCCGCTCGTGCTGCTCTGCGACGCCGACGGCGGGCGGATGCCCGACGTCATGGGCTGGCGCTTCTCGGGCCTGCCGCTGGACTTCACGAGCTTCCTCGGCGCAGGAGACGGCGCCCCGGCCGTGCCCCGCGCGGCGGCCGTGCTCGGCCCGAGCTACGGCGACTCCGCCCTGCACGCCGCTACCGCCCACTACGTCGTGATGACGCGCGGGTCCTCGGTCGCGCTGTCCGGGCCGTCGGTGGTCGAGCCCGCGATCGGCGAGCGGCTCACCGACGACGAGCTGGGCGGTCCCGAGGCCGCGACGGCCGCCGGCAACGCGCACCTCGTCGTCGACACGGAGGCCGACGCCCTCGACGCGCTCGGCGCGTTCCTGTCCTACCTGCCCTCGAACGCCGCGCTGCCCGCCCCGGTCGCCGCGCCGCGGGGCCCCGCCCGCGACCCCGCGGCGCTCGCCGATGTGGTGCCGACCGGCGCCCGCGCGGGCTACGACATGCGCGACGTGCTCGCGGCCGTCGCCGACGCGGACTCGGTGCTGCCGTGGGCGGACGGCTGGGGCCCGAGCCTGCTCTGCGCGCTCGCCCGCGTCGAGGGCGCGCCGGTCGGGATCGTCGCCAACCAGCCCCTGGTGCGTGCCGGCGCGCTCGACCCGGAGTCGCTGGCCAAGGAGCACGACTTCGTCGACCTCTGCGACACCTTCGGCCTGCCGCTCGTGTTCCTCCACGACGTGCCGGGCCTGATGATCGGCAGCCAGGCGGAGCGCGCCGGCATCCTGCACGCCTACGAGCGCACGGTCGCGCGCATCGCCCGGGCCGCGGTGCCCCGGGTCGGCGTGGTGCTGCGCAAGGCGTACGGCGGCGGGCACTTCGCGATGGGCGGGCGCCCCACCCGGCCCGACTTCCTCTACGCCTGGCCCACCGCCGAGATGGGGTTCATGGCCCCGGAGACCGGTATCCGCACGGTGCACCGGCGCGCGCTCGACCGCCTCCTCGAGTCCGACGGTCCGGAGGCCCGCGACGCGCGCGCCGCCGAGCTCACCGCGGAGTGGGTCGCCGAGTCCGAGCCGTGGGAGGCCGCGGCGCATCTCTCGCTCGACGACGTCATCGCGCCCGCGGCGACCCGCCACGTCATCGCCACCAGCATCGAGATCGCCTGGGGCGAGCGGCCGCAGCGAACGGGGGCCCCGGGATGACCGAGCACACCGAGTACACCGAGATCACAATCAAGGACGACGGCCCGGTCGCCGTGATCCACCTCGACCGGCCGGAGAAGCTCAACGCGCTCACCGCGGCCTTCTGGCCGCAGATGCGCGACGCGCTCTCCCGTCTCGAGGCCTGCGGCACGGCGCGTGCCGTCGTGCTGACCGGCGCCGGGGAGAAGGCGTTCTCCGCGGGCGGCGACATCGCGGGCTTCGGCGAGCTCGACGGCACCGCGGCCAAGCGCGCGTTCCAGGCCGAGTGCCTCCGGACGTTCGCCGCGCTCGAGGAGTCCCCGCTGCCGGTGATCGCCGCGGTCAACGGCTACGCCTTCGGCGGCGGCTGCGAGCTGGCGCTCGCGTGCGACCTCGTGATCGCCTCGGAGCGGGCGGAGTTCGCGATGCCCGAGAGCGCGATCGGCCTGGTCCCCGGGTTCGGGGTGCTGCGCGGCCCGGCCGTGATGGGCCGGCACTGGACGAAGTGGATGGTGCTCGCCGGCGAGCGCCTCGACGCCGCGACGGCCGAGCGCGTCGGGCTCGTGCAGAAGGTGGTGGCGCACGACGCCCTGCTCGACGAGGCCGTGGCGCTGGGTGAGCGCATCGCCCGCGCGGCGCCGCTGGCCGTGCGCGTCGGCAAGCAGATGATCAACCGCGGCGTCGACCGCGGCGAGACCGGCTACTCGCTCGAGGCGGTGACGATGCTGCAGGACACCGCCGACACCGCCGAGGGGATCGCGGCGTTCGCCGAGAAGCGGCCGCCGCGGTTCGAGGGGCGGTGAGGGAGACGGAGCCTGCCGGAGCTCGACCATCGACACAGCCGGAGCCCTTCGTCGCGCTCATGCGCCGCTACGTCGTCGACTACACGAACTCCCACGACCTCGCCGTCTGCGACGAGATCATGGAACCCGACTACGTCCTGGTCATGGGCCCGCACGAGGTCGCCGGCCGCGACGAGGCCTACAAGCCCGCGACGCGCCGCCAGCTCGACCAGTTCCCGGGCCTCGGGCTCACCGTCCACGACGTCGTGACCAACGGCGAGCGCCTCGCCCTCCTCTTCTCCGAGCACGGCGCCTCGGTGCGTCACGACGGTGCCCTGGCCGCCTGGCGCGGCCTCGGGCTCTACGCGTGGAACGGCAGCCGGCTGACCGCCAACCGCGTCGAGCAGGATTACCTCGCCCGCCGCCGCCAGCTCGCCGACGGCGTCCCCGACGCGGTGCCGCCGCCCGCGCTCGCGCCGTGGGACACCGTGGCGCGGGAGCCCGACAGCGGGGTCGAGGCGGTCGCGGCCGCCTGGGCCGCCCAGGGCGCCCCGGCCGTGAACGACGTGGTCATGGACGACGGGCGCGTGCCCGGCGACCTCGTCGACGCCGACGAGGTCGTGGTCGACGACCTGTTCACCGCCGGCGACCGGGCCGCGCTCCACGTGACCGTGCGCGGCCGGTTCCGCGGGGGGCTCGGTCCCGGCACCGACGACCACGTCGGCGCACCCGCGACGCTGCACGCCGCCGCGCTGGTCACCGTCACCGGCGGCCGCGTCGTGAGCGGGCAGGTCGTCCGCGACCGCCTCGGCCTCGCGAAGGCCCTGACGTCGGCCGGGGCACGGGCATGAGCGGCGACCACCACCCGCGGGTGGGCCTCTACCTCGACCTGCGCCTCCCGCCGGGCTCCCGCGGCGCCGACGTCTACGCGCGCACCCTCGACCGCGTCGCCGCGGCGGAGGACCGCGGGCTCGAGGCCGCGTGGGTCACCGAGCACCACGGGTTCGCCGACGGCTACCTGCCAGCCCCGCTGACCGCCGCCGCCGCGATCGCCGCCCGCACCCGCACGCTGCGGGTCGGCACGGCGGTCGTGATCGGGCCGATGCTGCCCGCCGAGACGCTCGCGGAGCAGGCCGCCGTGGTCGACCTCGTCTCCGGCGGGCGCCTCGAGCTCGGGGTCGGCGCGGGCTGGCGGGCCGAGGAGCTCGCCCGGGCCGGCGTCGAGCACCGGGAGCGCTACACGATCCTGGAGCACCAGCTGCGCCGCCTGCCCGCGCTGTGGGCCGACGGCACCGTCACCCCGGCGCCGGTCCAGGACCCGCTGCCGACGTGGGTCGGTGCCCGCGGACCCCGCGGGGCGCGGCTCGCCGGGCGCGCCGGGGCCGGGCTGCTCTGGCTCGACCCCGCGCTGCTCGCCCCGTACGCCGAGGGCCTCGCCGCCGGCGGGTGGCCGGCCGCGCGGGGTCGCCTCGGCGGGCTCGTCAACGTGCTGCTCGCCGACGACCCGGACGCGGCGAAGGCCGAGGTGCGCACCGCGGCCCGCCGCAACCGGGAGTCCTACCGGGGCAACGACGAGCAGGCCAGGACCCCGGGCGACACCACGTTCCCGAAGCTCCGGGTGCAGACCGGTGAGGACGCGGTGGCCGCGGTCCGGGCCCAGCTCGACGAGCTGCGCGGCTTCCCCGTCACCGACGTCTTCTGCTTCGCCGATCTCGGCGGGCTGCCCGACGACGTCGTCGAGCGCCACCTCGAGCTCGTCACCGACGTCCTGCGGCCCGGCCTCGCCGGATCGACCCCCCAGCCCGTCCCCGCCCGAGGTGTGTCGTGACCGACGAGCTCCCCGACGACCTGCTGGCCCCCGCGGCGATCGCGGACCCCGACGCGGCCGCGGCGGTGCTGCGCACCCACGACCCCGTGCACTGGAGCCCGCGACACCGCGCCTGGCTCGTGACGCGCTACGACGACGTGGTCGCCGCGTTCCGCAACCCGGCGCTCTCGTCGGACCGGGTGCGGCCGGTGATGGAGAAGGGCCCGTCCGACGACCCGTCGCAGCGCATCCTCGGGCTGATCAGCGACTGGATGGTGGTCACCGACCCGCCCGCACACACCCGGCTGCGGCGCCTGTCCGGGGCGGCGTTCAAGCAGCAGCAGATCGCGGCGATGGAGGAGCGCATCCAGGCGCTGGTCGACGAGCTGGTCGACGCGTTCCTCGCCGAGCGGGGCACCGACCTGGTCGCCGGCGTCGCCTACCCGCTGCCCGCGATCGTCATCGCCGAGATGCTCGGTGCGCCGCCCGCCGACCGCGACCGGTTCCGGGAGTGGTCCGACGAGCTCGCGCTCGTGGCCTTCGGCGCCGGCGGCGACGCCCGGCCCGACCGCCACGCCCGGGCGCTGCGGGGGCTCGAGGAGATGGCGGCATACTTCCGCGAGCTGGTCGGCCGGCGCCGCCGTGACCCCGGGGGCGACATGCTCTCGGCGATGATCGCCGGCGGCTCCGAGGGCTCGCAGGGAGACGCCCTGTCCGACGACGAGCTCGTCGGCATGTGCGCGCTGCTGCTGTTCGCCGGGCACGAGACGACGACGAACGCGATCGCCAACGCGATCCGCCTGCTCACGGCCGACCCCGGGCTGCGCGACCGCCTCCGCGACGACCCGGCGCTGGTCAACCCCGCCGTGGAGGAGTCCCTGCGGCTGGTGGGGCCGATCAAGGTGCTGGTGCGCTGGGTCGTCGCCGACCACGAGCTGCGCGGACGCACGATCCGCGAGGGCGAGCGCGTCTACCTGCTGCTGCCCGGCGCCAACCGGGACCCGGAGCGCTTCCCGCACCCGGACACCGTCGACCTCGCCCGCGAACGGGCCACGCACGTCGCGTTCGGGCGGGGGATCCACGCCTGCATCGGGGCGCAGCTCGCGCGGATCGAGACCCGGATCGCCGTCGGGACGCTGCTGCGGCGGCTGCCGGGGCTGCGGGTGGCGGGGGACCCGGAGTACCTCCCGACGATCGCCTCGCGGGCCCAGACGTCGCTGCCGGTGGTGCACGACGGGCACGCGGTGGGGAGCCGGTCGTGAGGCCCCGGGTCACCACCCTGTTCGAGCTCGTCGACGAGTCCGCCTCCGCCGACCCCGACGCGGAGGCGCTGGTCTTCGCCGACGGCGAGCGGCTCACGGTCGGCGGGCTGGTCGACCGCTCCGTCCGCCACGCCGCCGCCCTGCTCGCGCTCGGCGTCGCGCCGGGCGATCGCGTCGCGCTGCTCCTGCCCGCCTCGGCCGACCTCGTCGCGCTGCTGCTCGCCGTGACGCGGGTGGGGGCGGTCGCGGTGCCCGTCAACGCCCGCTACCGGCCCGACGAGGTGCGCCACGTCGTCGTGCACTCCGGGGCCGCGGTCGTGGTCACGGCGCCGCCGAGCACCCCGGGCGCCCCCGACCTCGCCGAGCTGGCCCGACAGGCCGTGGACGCCGGCCCGACGCCGGAGCTGCGCGCGCTGGTGACGCTCGACGAGCTGCGCGGCGGGGACCCGGCCGCCGTCGCCGATGTGCAGGCCGGCACCCGCGTCCGCGACGCCGCCGTGCTCGTCTACACGTCCGGCACCACCGCCGCGCCGAAGGGCGCGCTGCTCTCCCACGAGGCGCTCGTCCGGCTCGCGGCCGGGATCGCGGAGCGGATGGCGCTGACGTCCGTCGACCGGATCTGGACCGCCATCCCGCTGTTCCACGGCGGCGGCATCACGTTCGCGCTCAGTGCGCTCACCGCCCGCGCCACGTTCGTCCACCCCGGCTTCTTCGACCCCGCGACGACGCCGGCGCTGCTCGAGTCCGAGCGGATCACGGTGGCGCTCGCGGCGTTCGAGACGATCTGGATGCCGGTGCTCGACCGCCCCGACCGGCCGGACCGGGACTGGTCGGCGATCCGGCTGGTCATGGCGGTCGGCGTCCCCGAGCGGCTGCGCGCGATGGCCGACCGGGTGCCGCAGGCCGTGCACGTCTCGTGCGTGGCGATGACGGAGTCGTCGGCGTTCCTCGCGCTCGGTCGTCTCGACGACCCGCTCGAGGCCCGGCTGACCACCGGCGGGCACCCGATGCCGGGGATGAGCGTGCGGGTGGTCGACCCGGAGACCGGCGCCGACCTGCCGCCCGACGTCCCCGGCGAGCTCCTCTTCCGCGGCCCCACGGCGTTCGACGGCTACTTCCGCGACCCCGAGGCCACGGCGGCGACCATCGACGCGCACGGCTGGGTGCACACCGGCGACGTCGTCACCGTCGACGCCGACCGGCGGGTCACGTTCCGCACGAGGCTCAAGGACATGCTCAAGGTCGGCGGGGAGAACGTCTCCGCCGCCGAGATCGAGAACCACCTCCTGACGCACCCCGCGGTCGGCGTGGTCGCGGTGGTCGCCGCGCCCGACGCCCGGTACGTCGAGGTGCCGGCGGCCTTCGTGCAGCTCGCGCCGGGGGCGAGCGTCACCGCCGAGGAGCTGATCGCCCACTGCGTCGGGCGGATCGCGAGCTTCCGCGTGCCGCGCTACGTGCGGTTCGTCGAGCAGTGGCCCATGTCCGGGACGAAGATCCGCAAGGTGGAGCTGCGGGCGCGGATCGCCGAGGAGCTCGCGGCGGCCGGCGTCACCGAGGCGCCCCGGGTGGGCGCGTGACGGCGCCCGCCCCCGACGAGCTCGCGGGTCGGCGCCTGCCCGGCGGCACGTCCCGTGTCGAGGGCTACGAGAGCCTGCTGATGCACGACGCGGTACGTTCGCCCCGCGCGCCGGCACCGCACCCGATCTGGGCGTTCCTCGCGCCGCAGCGGGGGATGGGCCCGTCGCTGGGGGAGCTGTTCGCGAGCTTCGGCTGCCCGCTCGAGGCCGGGCCGCTGCTGGGGCGGTTCGGTGCGCGGTTCGCGGGTCCCCTGGTGCTCGACGCCGAGCACGAGGTGCACGGCGGGATCACGACGGTCCGGCGTCGCCACGGCCGCGTGCTGGGGACGTTCGACGACGTCGAGATGGTGCTCGACCTGCAGCGTGACGGCGTGCCGGTGCTCACGGCCACCTATGGCTTCCTCCTGCCCCGGCGGGGGGTCGCGGCGCCGTCGGAGCCGTCGGCCCCGTCCGTGGGCACGCCCCGGGAGCACCTCCCCCACCTTCCGCACCGGGGCCCGTCGCTCACCGTCCGCGCCGACGAGATGAAGCTGATGGCCCTGCTGCTGCGCGACCCGAACCCGATCCACCTCGACCCCGACGCCGCGGCCGCGGTCGGGTACGGCCGCGCGTGCGTCAACCAGGGGCCCGCCAACCTCGCGTACGCGCTGACCTTCCTCACCGCGCGGCGCCCGGACGCGACGCTCACGGCGTTCGAGGCGCGGTTCCGGGCCACCGTCGTGGCCGGCGACGTCGTCACGCCCGCGGCCGGCGACGACGGCACCTTCGCGCTCCGGCACGCCGACGGGCGGGACGCCGTGACCGGCCGCGCCGAGTGGGGTCCGCCGGGTCCGTGGAGATCATTGTGATCACGGCCACGTCGTCGTTAAACTACCGGTCGTTTGGTAGCCGACGTGACGAGGCGGGTCCATGGCTCTCGACGAGGCGAGCACGGCGCTGCTGACCCAGCTCGGGGAGAGCGGGCTGCCGCCGATCAGCGACATGACCCCGGAGCAGGCGCGGGGCCTGGGCCCGGCGCTGGCCGAGATGTACGGGCCCGGCCCCGACGTCGAGCTCGTCGCGGAGCCCCCGGACGCCCCCGTGCCGGTCCGGGTGATCGTGCCCGCGGGCACCCCGCGCGGCGTCGTCGTCTACTACCACGGCGGCGGGTGGGTGATCGGGGCGCTCGACGAGTTCGAGAACCTCGGCCGGACGCTCGCCGTGCGCACCGGGTGCGTCGTGGTGCTCGTCGACTACCGGCTCGCCCCCGAGCACCGCTACCCGACGGCCGTCGAGGACGCGTGGACGGCGCTGCGCTGGGTGGACGAGCAGGTGGAGACGCTCGCCGGCGCCCGCGTCCCGATCGTCGTCGCGGGCGACTCGGCGGGCGGCAACCTCGCCGCGATCGTGGCCCGCCGCGCGCGGGACGCGGGGGGTCCGGCGCTGGCCGCCCAGGTGCTCGTCTACCCCGTCACCGACGCGAACGTCGACCGCCCGTCGTACGTCGACCCGGACAACCAGCTGATCGTCAGCCGCGCCGCCATGATCTGGTTCTGGGGCCACTACGCCCCGGACCCTTCGCTGCGGGGGCAGCCCGACGCGTCACCCCTGCGTGCCGACGACCTCGGCGGCCTGCCGCCCGCCGCGGTGCTGCTCGCCGAGCACGACCCGCTGCGCGACGAGGGTCAGGCCTACGCCGACCGCCTCGCCGAGGCGGGCACCGGCGTCTCGACGCTGCTCGTGCCCGGGCAGATGCACGGCTTCTTCACGCTCCTCATGCTGCCCGGCGCCGCCGTGGGGATGGACTTCGTCGTCGACGAGATCGCGAAGGCGCTCGCGTCGCGCTGACCGGCCCGAGATCACCCCGGAGGTGACCACGATGACCGACACCCTCGCCCAGCCCGCCGGCACCGCGTCCGGCAGCGCGTCCGACACCCGGCGCGTCGACGCCCTCGTCGTCGGCGCGGGTCTGTCCGGGCTCTACATGCTCCACCGGTTCCGCGAGCTCGGTCTGACGACCGTCGTGCTCGAGGCCGGCGGCGACATCGGCGGCACCTGGTACTGGAACCGCTACCCCGGCGCCCGGTGCGACGTCGAGAGCATGGAGTACTCGTACTCGTTCTCCCCGGAGCTCGAGCAGGAGTGGGACTGGACCGAGAAGTACCCGACGCAGCCGGAGATCCTGCGCTACGTCCACCACGTCGCCGACCGGTTCGGCCTGCACGACGGCGTCCGCCTCGGCACCCGCGTGGCCTCCGCGCACTTCGGCGACGAGGACGGCCGCTGGACGGTGACGACGGAGGCGGGCGAGCGCTGGGACACCGAGCAGCTCGTCATGGCCACGGGCTGCCTGTCGACGTCGAAGCTGCCCGAGATCCCCGGCGTCGGGACGTTCGCCGGGCGGACCTTCCACACCGCGCACTGGCCGCACGACCCCGTCGACTTCACCGGCCGACGGGTCGCCGTGATCGGCACCGGGTCGTCGGGCATCCAGGCCATCCCGCTCATCGCCGAGCAGGCGGGCGACCTGACCGTGTTCCAGCGCACCGCGAACTTCAGCATGCCGGCCAACAACGCGCCGCTGTCCGACGAGGCGCAGACGGAGCGCAAGAAGACCTACCGCGAGCACCGGGAGGCCGCCCGCACCTCGGGATTCGGCGTCCCCGTGCCGGAGGCGACGCAGTCCGCGCTCGAGGTCGACCCGGACGAGCGGCACGCGAAGTACGAGTCGGTGTGGGGCCGCAACCTGGTGGGGCTGCTGGCCTCCTACACCGACAGCATCGTCGACGCCGACGCCAACGAGACCGCGGCGGAGTTCGTCCGCGAGAAGATCCGCGAGGTCGTGCACGACCCGGAGACCGCCGAGACGCTCTCGCCGCGCGACCACCCGTTCGGCACCAAGCGCCCCTGCCTCGACAGCGGGTACTACGCGACCTTCAACCGGCCGAACGTCCACCTCGTCGATCTGAAGAAAACGCCGCTGACGGAGGTCACCGAGCACGGCGTGCGCACGAGCGAGCGGGAGTACGAGGTCGACGACCTCGTGTTCGCCACCGGCTTCGACGCCATGACCGGCTCGCTGCTGGCGATGGACGTCCGGGGCCGCGGCGGCCGGCCGCTCGCCGACAAGTGGGCCGACGGGCCCGTGTCGCACCTCGGTCTCCAGGTCGCCGGGTTCCCGAACCTCTACATGATCACCGGTCCGGGCAGCCCGTCGGTGCTGTCGAACATGATGGTGTCGATCGAGCAGCACGTGGACTTCGTCGCCGACGCCGTGGCGTTCGCGCACGCGCGGGGCGACACCGTCGTCGAGTCCACCGAGGACGCCGAACGGGGCTGGACCGACCACGTCCGCGAGGTCGGCGAGTACACCCTCTACCCGCGCGCGGACTCCTGGTACATGGGCGCGAACGTGCCCGGCAAGCCGCGGGTGTTCATGGCCTACATCGGCGGCGTCGGGAACTACCGGGCGCACTGCGACCAGCTGGCCGCCGACGGCTACCCGGGCTTCGCGTTCTCCTCGACCTGACGGCGCATGTGAGCGGAATTCCCGGTCATAGCCGGGAATTCCGCTCACATAGCTCAGAAGCCGGCGGGGTCGTAGGAGGTGGTCTCGTAGGTGCCGTCGGCGTTCGTGTCGACCGCCGCGGTGTCGAAGTCACCGTCGTTGTCGGTGTCGACGAGCACGGTCTCGCCGTAGCCGTCGGCGTTCGTGTCGACCACGGCGGACTCGAAGGAGCCGTTGTGGTCGGTGTCGGCGATGACGGTGTCCACGTACCCGTTGTGGTCCTCGTCGGTCGACACCGAGTCGATGTTCCCGGCGGCGTCGGTGTGGTAGGTCCCGACCACCTGACCGGACGCGTCGTAGACGGAGCCGTTGGCGAAGGAGTAGCTGTCGCCGGCGGTGCTGCTCATGATCGGTGCTCGCTCTCGGTGAGTGCCAGGGATGGCTCGGTGCCCGGTGCGGTGGGCGTTCGGCTCTCTGACGACCCGGCGAGGCGGGGATGTTCCTGCTCGACGGACGATTTCTCCGCGAGGCGTCGATCGCGCTCCGTGACGCTCAGCGGGACGCCAGCAGCGGCCCGGTCCGGTCGGCGGGCGCCCGGGGCTCGGGAGCGCCCGCGTCGGCCGGGGGCTCGAGATCCGCGAGCAGCCGCCGGGCGGCCCGGACGGCGGCGTCGGGCACCTCGTCCCCCTCGCGGGCCAGCGACCGGAAGAGCTCGGCGAGCGCGGCCGCCGCCGAGCCCGAGAGCGTCACGCCGCCGTCGCACCGCGAGCACGGGGCCAGCGCGTGCGAGACCTCCCGGCAGATGTCGGCCCGGGTGCCCTCAGCGCCCGCGGACACGGACCGACTCCGGGACGTCGCCGGCGAGCGTGCCGGCCGGGGTGTCGCGCCAGACGAGCGGGAACGAGGCCCGCCCCGACCTCGTGTCGCCGGCCACGCGGGGACGCGGCGGCTCGACGGTGCGTGGCCGACGCCGGGCGTCGGCCTGCCAGTGCAGGTGCCACATGGGCGGGGACCTCCTCGTCCACCACCGGGGCCGTGCTCGCGGGCCAGGAAAGCCACGCCGACGATCACGGAGAGTCGGCCGTGCCTCGCGGACTGAACACGGCACCGGCGATGGTGGTCCAGGTCACGAGATCATCGCCATCGGTGGGCGGTCTGGACCGAAACAGCACCGGATCGGCGCACGCCGGATCACCCGGTCAGCCGGTCGTCCCCACGACCGCCACGAGGAACCCGTCCCACCCCTTCCGCCCCACCGTCTGGAGCGCCGTGGCGAGCTCCAGGCGCGGGTCGGCGTCGACGAGGTCGACGACCTCGCGCACTCCCCGCACCACCGCCGAGTCGTCCTCGGGGTCGGCGACCCGCCCGTCCCGCACGACGTTGTCCACGACGATCACGGTGCCCGGGCGCGCGAGGGGGAGCGCGGCGCGGACGTACGCGGCGTTGTTCTGCTTGTCGGCGTCGACGAAGACCAGGTCGAGCGGCCCGCTCACCGTCGGCAGGCTGTCCAGCGCCGGCCCGAGGAGGATCTCGACCCGGTCGCCGACCCCGGCCACGTCGACGCAGGTCCGCGCCACCTCGGCGTGGTGCGGGTCGACCTCCAGGGTCGTGACGAGGCCCTCGGGGCCGACGGCCCGGGCGAGCCAGATCGTGGAGTAGCCGCCGAGCGTGCCGACCTCCAGGACGCGCCGGGCCCCGGCCAGACGGGCGAGCGTCGCGAGCAGCGCGCCGTGGGACGGCGGCACCGCGATGTCCGGCAGTCCCTCGGCCTGCGCGCGCTCGCGCGCGGCACGCAGGGCGTCGTCCTCGAGGTGGAGGTGCTCGCAGAACCAGTCGTCGACGTCGGCCGCGGTCGTCATGCCCCGACGGTAGGCCGATCCCGCAGACCCAGGATCCGCTCGAGGACGCGGTGGCGCAGCACGAGGCTCAACGTCACGAACCAGACCACCAGGCCGATCGCCGGGAACTCCACCACCGGCGGGTCCGGCGCCGTCAGCCCGAAGTACTCCCGCGTCGCCGGCACGATGAGGACGATCACGAACGCGACGAACAGGCCCAGGGCCAGCCAGGTCGGGCGCCGGTCGCTGCTGACCGGCCGCCACGCGGTGAAGATCCGGTGCGGTGGCTCCAGGAGCAGGATCAGGACCATCGCGATGACGGAGACGAACACCGACATGGCCGACTGGGCGCCGAGCGTGGCCGACGCCTCGGCGAAGTCGGCGTCGACCCCGTACGTCAGGCCGGTGTACTGCTCGAACAGGGCGATCGCGCGGGGCTCCGGGGTCTCCGTGAAGCCGGAGAGGATCCGCGTGTACAGGAAGGCGTAGATCGCGGTGGCGAAGCCCGCGGTGAGGACGCCGACCGGGATGACGAAGCGGGCCAGCGACACGAGCAGGTCCTCGGCCGGGGGTTCCGGGCGCGCCCACATCGTCAGGAAGAACGTCGGCAGCCCGACCGTGAAGAGGGTCAGCCCGACCTGGGTGGGGGTGTAGGGGAAGCCGAGCCCGAGCAGGGTCACGGTCAGGATGACCAGCATCTGCGTCGCGACCCGGGACAGGAACAGGAACATCGAGGAGCTGACGCCGGCGATGATGCGGCGGCCCTCGGTGCGGGCCGGCGGCAGGGTGGTGAAGGAGTCGTCGAGCAGCACGATGTCGGCGACGTCGCGGGTGACCGCGCTGCCCGAGCGCATCGCCACCCCGACCTGCGCCTGCTTCAGCGCGCGGGCGTCGTTGACGCCGTCGCCGACCATGGCGACCTGGCGGCCGCGGCGGCGCAGCGAGGCGACGATCTGTTCCTTCTGCTCGGGGGCGATGCGGCCGAACACGCCGTAGGTGTCGACGGCCTCGTCGAGGTCCGCGCCATCGAGGGCGGCGAGGCGGGGGCCCGGGACGGCGGGGGCGTCGAGCCCGGCGCGGCGGGCGAGGGCGGCGACGGTGTCGGGGTCGTCGCCGGAGATGATCTTCACGGCGACGCCCTCGTCGGTCAGCCCGGTCAGGACCTCGGTGACGCCCTCGCGCAGCTCGTCGGCCAGCGCGACCAGGGCCACCGCGTGCAGGGGGCGGGGTAGGCGGGGCCGGTCCCCGTCGCCGCCGTGGTCCCGCAGCGGGCCCTCCGCCCGGGCCAGGACCAGCACGCGCAGGCCCTGGTCGGTGCGGGCCCGGACGGCGTCCTCGCTGACCACGCCCGGGTCGGCGAGCGCGGCCCGCAGGGTGGACGGGGCGCCGAGGACCAGCGAGGTGCCGTCGGCCAGCGTGATCCCCGACCAGCGCAGCGCGGAGCGGAACTCGACCTCGTCGACGGTCCCGGCGCGCTCGCCGGGCAGCGAGGTGTCCGCGGCCAGCGCCGTCGTGGTGGCGTTGGTGCTGCTCACCGAGCGGGCGAAGGTGCCCAGCAGGGCCCGGGCACCGGCCTCGTCCTCGGCGACGACCTCGGTGAGGCTCAGCCGGCCGGTGGTCAGGGTGCCGGTCTTGTCGGTGCACACGACGTCGACGCGGCTGATGGCCTCGACGGCGTTGGTCTGCTGGACCAGTGCCCCGCGCCCGGCGATGCGGGCGGCGCCGACGGGGTAGGCCACCGCGATGAGGAAGAACAGCCCGTAGGGCACGAGGCCGGACAGGACCGCGGAGGTCTGCACGAAGCGCAGCACCGTGGACCCGTCGAGGGCGGCCTGCGCCAGGATCGCGCCGCTCATCAGCAGCACCAGCAGGATCAGCAGGCGCCACCACCAGGTCGATGCGCCACTGCAGCGGGGTTAGCGCGGTCGTGTCGGCGCGTGCCGCGAGCGTGAGCCGGCCGGCGTGGCTGTCGGCGCCGACGGCCTCGGCGCGCATCAGTGCCTCCCCGCCGGAGCACGACGAGCCCGACAGCAGCGGGTCGCCGACCTCCTTGGCGACCGGGTCGGACTCGCCGGTCAGCAGCGACTCGTCGGCCTCGACCCGCCCCTGCACGACCGGTCCGTCCACGACGATCTGGTCGCCGGTCCGCACCCGGACCAGGTCGCCGACGACGACCTCGTCCGGTGCCACCGTGCGGTCCTCGCCGTCGCGCACCACCGTCACGGGCTCGCGGGCGAGCAGCTGCAGGCGGTCGAGCTGGCGCTTGGCCCGCAGCTCCTGGACGGCCGCGAGGGCCGCGTTGACGATGCCCAGCCCGACGCTGACCAGGGCGTCGCTGTAGCGGCCGAGCACCAGCAGCGCGATGCCGATGACGAACAGCGTGTTGTTGTAGAAGGAGAAGACCGTCGTCCGCAGGATCCGCGCCGTGGTCCGGCCGGAGCCCGAGACCGGCGTGTTGGCCCGGCCCGCGCGCGCCCCTTCCTGCGCCCGCGCCTCGGTCAGGCCCTCGACGACCGTGGCCGTCATCCCGTCGCCTCCCGCCCGGTCCCTCGCACGCCGACATGATCCCGGCCGCACCTGGCCTCCGGCTGAAGGGCTCTGGTGTTCATAGTGCAGGTTGCAGTAATGTCCGCCGCACTATGACCTCACTGCGCCGCGAGGACCGGGACCTGCCGGGGCTGACCGTGCTCGCCCTGCTGCTCACCGGACCGCGGCACACCTACGAGATGCAGCGGCTCATGGTCGTGACGCACAAGGACTTCGTCACCGGGCTGCCGCGCTCGATGTACCACGCGGTGGGGAAGCTCGAGAAGGCCGCGCTCATCGAGGTCGCGGGCGTCGAGCGCGAGGAGGGGCGCCCGGAGCGCACGGTCTACGCGCTCACCGGCGCCGGGCGTGAGGCGCTGCGCGACCGCGTTCGCCGCCTGCTCGCCGTCCCCGATCCCGACGCGACGCTGCTGACCGCCGCGCTCTCCTTCGTCGGCGTGCTGCCGGTCGCCGACGCCGCCGCAGCGCTGCGGGCGCGCTCGGAGGAGCTGTCCCGCCGCGCCGACGGGAACCGCGCGGCAGCCGGCGAGGTGCCCCACCTGCCGCGCGTGCTCCTCGTCGAGACCGAGTTCGAGACCGCCCGGCTCGACGCCGAGCGCGCCTTCGTCGACGGGCTCGTCGCCGATCTGGACGCGGGCGTGCTCACCTGGCCCGCCGACATGCGCGAGCTCGTCCTGCCCGAGGGGGTGCCTCCGGTGACCTGACAGCAGGAGGCCCGGGCGGCGGCGCTGCCACGTCACCACCCGGGCCGGCCCCGACCACCCGCGAGGGCGCCCGGCGCGATACTGCACATCCGAGTCTAGGCGTCGCCCGGGGTCCTTCCATGCCGACGAGGAGACCGCCGTGTCCACCACCACCGAGATCCAGACCGTCCTGGACGCCGTCACCGCCGCCTGGGACGCCGGCGACGCCGCCGCGTTCGCCGCCCCCTCACCGACGACTGCACCTACGTCGTCTTCGACGGCACCGTCCTGCACGGCCGCGAGGCCGTCGAGAACGTGCACCGGTGGCTGTTCGACGGTCCGCTCCGGAGCTCGACCCTCACGCCGCCACCGGGCGCCCCGGAGCCGGAGATCACCCTGCGCGAGATCGCGCCGGGTGTCGTCCACGTCGTCAACGCGAGCGGCGGCATCCTGCCCGCCGGCGAGGCACAGGTGGCCGCCGACCGCGCGTCGGTCGTGTCCTACGTGCTTGTCCGCGACGGCGCCGGCTGGCGCGTGAGCGCCTTCCAGAACACGCGGAAGACGCCCCGCGGCTGACCCGGACGGTGCGCGTGGTGCCGGGGGTCGTCAGCTTGGCGTCCACGCTGACGGTCAACGTCAGGAAACCCACCACGATCACCGAGGCGCCAGGCTCGGGCTTGCCGCCGTCGCCGCTGTCGCGCACGTAAGTGATTGTCGCCAGAAGTCGCTCTTGTCGCCGGTGTCGGGTACACTCGAACACATGAGCGACGACCTGGGGGAGCGGGAACGTGCCGCGCTCGCAGCCCTGCAGGTCGCCGAACGCTCGCGGCGCCGGGACTGGTTCGCGCGGCTGGAGCAGATCGCCGAGCTCGAACGGCTCGGGGTGGTGGCCGCCACCGGTCACCGGTCGCTGGGCGGGCTGGTCGCCGAGCTGCTGCGGGTCACCCGCGCCGAGGCGACCCGGCTGGTCGCCGAGACCCACGACCTCACCGCGCGGACCTCGCTGCTCGGCCAGCCGCTGCCCCCGCGCTATCCCGCCACCGCCGCCGGCGCCGCGGCCGGGGACATCACCCCCGCCCAGGTGGGGATCATCCGGCGCACCATGCGCCGTTTGGAGCGGGTCGACACCCTCACCCCCGATGTCATCGCCGCCGCCGAGGCCTACCTCGCCGCCCACGCCGCCCGGCTCGGGCCCGGCGGGCTCGACCGCGCCGCGGCCGAACTGCTCGCCCGCCTCGACCCCGACGGCACCGCCCCCGACGACCTCGAGGACCACCGCGACGAACTCCGGCTCACCCACCGCCGCGACGGCACCCTGCTGCTACGCGGCGCGATCCACGATCCCACCGACGCCGCCCTCCTCCAGAGCGGGTTCGACGCGGGCTCGGCCCCCGCCGGCCCCCACGACGACCGCCCCCTGGAACGCCGCCAAGCCGCCGCCCTCAAAGAATTCGTCGCCGACGCCCTGAGCCCCAGCGGCCTGCTCGCCGAGCCCGACCAGCCCACCCGGGACAGCGGCGACGGCGACACGGGTGACACCGACACCGAGGACACCGACGACGCCGACGCCGAGCACGATGCCGAGCCCGAGGCCGAGTCCGATCTCGACGCGCTGATCCCCGAACCCCGCCGCCCCGAGTCGAGCGAGTCCGCCGGAACCGCCGGGTCCACCGGGTCGCCGTCAGGCCCGAAGCGGCGCCGGCCGGTGTCGGCGGCGCGGGCGCTGCTCACCCTGACCATCGACCACCAGTGGCTGCGCGACGCGATCGGGCACGGCACCCTCGACGACGACACCCCGGTCCACATCCGCACCCTGCGCCGCCTGGCCTGCGACGCCGAGATCCTCCCCGCCATCCTCGGCACCCGCTCCGAACCCTTGGATGTGGGACGGCTCCAACGCAGCGTCACCGACGCCCTACGACGGGCCCTGAACATCCGCGACCGCGGCTGCGCGTTCCCCGACTGCACCCGCGGCCCCCGCCGCTGCCACGCCCACCACATCGATCACTGGGAAGACGGCGGCCCCACCGAGATCCACAACCTGGTGCTGCTGTGTCTCTACCACCACCAACTCATCCACCACGGCCACTGGACCGTCGCCATCACCGACGGCCTGCCCTGGTTCACCCCACCCTGGTACATCGACACCGACCACCACCCCATCCCCGGCGGACCACCCCGCGTCCCCCTCTAA
>NZ_BSTS01000003.1 GCF_030269665.1 Actinomycetospora sp. NBRC 106375 | reverse complement strand
TGGGCGGACCCACCCTCTCCCGCGCCCTGGGCTGCTGGTGCCGACACCACCACCGCGCCAAACACCACGGCGGCTGGCAGGTCACCCAACCCGAACCCGGCCGCTTCCTGATCACCACCCGCGCCGGGGCGACCTACGAGACCCGCCCACCCCGGATCATCCGGCCCCTGCCCGCGCCCCTGCCCACCACGACCCCCCGACCCCTGCCCGAACACGAACTCGACCACCACGGCACCACCACCGACGGCGACCAAGGAGCCGGGGACCAGGGAGGCATCGACGGGCGCGGCCTCGACGTCCGGGGCCCCACCGCCCCCCGGCGGCGCCGCACCACCCCGCCGACCGTCCCGACCCCCCGCGGCCCCGGCACCCGCGACCTCCTGCGCCGCTCGACCACCACCCCGACCCCGACCGGCACCACCGCGCTCGTCCCCGGCCTCGAGGACCCGCCGCCCTTCTGATGGCGACCGAGCGAGACCCGCAGGGACTCGCGCTTCCCACACGGCGCGATGAGACACCGCGAGCCGAGGCCACTCGGGTGCGCGAGGTGGTCGACGCCGCCGCCCCCAGCGTTGCGCCCGCTCGACCGCCTCGGCCCGACCGCCTCGACCCGTCAGGATCCAGCTCAGCCCGGCGCGACGATCAGCCCGGAGCGTCCGACCCGTCCACCTCGACCGAGCCCTCGCGTCCTTCAGATCCGTCCAGCGCCCGGCGGACACGCCGCAGCAGCGCCGCGAGCGTCGCCGCGTCCTCGGGAGTCAGGCCGATCGCCGCCGGAGCGTTGTAGTCGTGCACCCGCGGGAGAGCGTCGTCGAGCGCGGCCCGGCCGGCGTCGGTGAGCCGCAGCCCCGTGGCCCGCCCGCGCCCACCCGGCCCGTCGCGTTCCACCAGTCCGCGGTCCACCAGGGACGCCACGAGCTCCCCCATGCTCTGCGGCCGCAGGAGCACCTGGCGGGCGAGCTCGGCCTGGGTGGACGCGTGGTCCGACCCCTCCTCGTCGCGCAGCACGGCAAGCACACCGAACTGGTTCGGCGTCAGCCCGACGGCCCCGAACAGGGCGTGGAACCCGCGCGCGACGGGGTGGTAGGTCTGCACGATCTCCCAGAGGGGCAGGTCCGGCTCGCTCACCCCGCCACGCCCTACAGCAGCACGTCGTCGACGTGCACGAGCACCGCGACCGGCTCCAGTCCCGTCGACGCCCGCACCCCGTCGGCGACGGCGGCCCGGATGCGGGTGCCGAGGTCGACCAGGTCCTCCCCGTAGTCGGCGGCCAGGGTGATCGCGACGACCGTCGACCCGCCGGCGACCCCGGCGACGACATCGGGACCGGGGTCGGCGATCAGGCTGGTCTCGGGGCCCGCGCCGGCGGCGACGAGGCGGGTCAGCGCCACGCGCACGCCGGGCACACGGGAGGCCAGGTGACGGGCGAGCGCCTCGACCACCCGCGCACTGATCCGCGTGCGCCCGCGGGCGTCGGTGATGCTGCCGAACTCGGGGTCGGAGGCCACGCCGCGGATGCTGCGCAGCGCCTCGTCGAGCAGACCGTCGGGCGCCTGCGGCCGGTGGGCGGACACGGCGCGGACCGGCGCCCACAGCCGGTCGAACTCGGCGAGCGCCGCCTGGCAGTAGGGGCAGTCGCGCTGGTGGTCGTCGAGGCGCTCGGCGTGCCCCTCGGCCACCTGCGCGACGAGGGCGTCCGCCTCACGGCCACACGCGAGTCGGCCCTCGGTCGGGGCCGCAGGAGAGGTCATGTCCAGTCCTTCATCTCGGACATCAGCGTGGCGCGGGCGCGAGCGAGGCGCCCGCGGACCGTGGCCTCCGTGGTCTTCGTCACCGCCGCCGCCTCGCGGTACGACAGCCCTTCGAGCTGCACCAGCACCAGCGGCACCCGCTGCTCCTCGGGCAGCCCGCTGATCGCCGTGAGCCCGGCCTGCAGCTCCTCGCCCGCCAGCACCCGCCGCTCGGGTCCGGCGACCCGGGGGTGGTCGGCGTCGGAGAGCTCCTGGTGGGTCCGCTGGCTGCGGCGGTGGTTCAGGCAGCGGTTGACGACGACGCGGTAGAGCCAGGTGGTGAACGACGACGTCCCGGCGAACCCCGACATCGCCGTCCAGAGCTGGATGACGACCTCCTGGGCGACGTCGTCGGCGTCGGCCGCGCTGCCGAGCATGCGCAGCGCGATCCGGTAGATGCGGTCGCGGTGCCGGCGCACCAGCTCCTCGTAGGCGCTGCGGTCGCCCGTGCGGGCACGGCTCACGAGCCAGCGATCGGCCTCGTCGTCGATCACGGGCCGTCGGTCGTCGGGGGCGGATCGGCGCCCCGGTGCGCTCACGGGCGGATCCTTCCCACGATCGGCCGTGCACAACCGGTTCCCGTTGCCGGGTGTCGCAGCACACGCCAGCATGCCGTCCGTGACCAGTCCCCCGGCCCCGACGCGCGGGCTCGCCGTCGTCACCGGCGCGAACCGGGGCCTCGGCCTCGGCGTCGTCCGCCGCCTCGCCGCCCGCGGGCACCCGGTCGTGCTCGGCGCCCGGGACGCCACCAGGGGCCACGACGCGGCCGCGGACCTCCCCGGCGACGTCACCGTGCGCGCCCTCGACGTCGCCGACCAGGGCTCCGTCGACGCGCTGGCGGCCTGGGTGCGGGCCGAGCACGGCGCCCTGGAGATCCTCGTCAACAACGCAGGCGTCCACTACGACACCGGGCAGACCGCGATCGGCGCCGACCTCGCGATCGCGGAGGAGGCGCTGGCCGTCAACGCGCTCGGCGCCTGGCGCACCGTCGTCGCCTGCGCCGACCTCCTCCCGCACGGCGCCCGGGTGGTCATGGTGTCCAGCGGCGCGGGGTCCTTCGGCGAGACGCGGGGCGGGGGCGGCGTGCCCGCGTACTCGGTGAGCAAGGCGGCCCTCGACATGGTCACCGTCAAGCTCGCCGCCGACCTGCGGCCGCGCGGTGTGCTCGTCAACGCGGTGTGCCCCGGCTGGGTCGCGACCGACATGGGCGGCGCCGGCGGACGTCCGGTCGACGCGGGCGTCGACAGCATCCTGTGGGCCGTCGACCTCCCGCCGGACGGCCCGACCGGGACGTTCACCCGCGACGGGCGGACGGTGCCGTGGTGACCGCCCTGCGATGACGGGCGCGCACGCCTAGCGTCGAAGATCGTGCAGACCCGCGTCCTCGCCACGGTCACCGGTTCGCCCTCCCACGCCCGCGCCGTCCTCCCTTTCGCCCGTGCCCTGGCCGCCGCCGGGCACGAGGTCGTGGTGGCCTGCCCCGAGGAGCTCGCCGGCGTCTTCGACGGTCTGCGTGTCGAGGCGGTGATGCCCCCGATGAGCGCCGCGGTGGCCGCGCTCGGCCCCCGGCTCGCGGAGCTCGAGGGCCCGCCCGAGATGGCCGTCGTGATCCCGATGCTGTTCGCGGGCCCGCACGTCACCGAGGCGGTGCGGCTCCTGCGGCCGGTGGCCGAGCGGTTCGGCCCGGACCTGGTCCTGCGCGACGGCACCGAGCTCGCCGGGCTCCTCCTCGCCGAGGAGCGCGGCATCCCCCACGTCGCCGCGCCGTCGGGCGGAGGCCAGCAGCTGCGCCCCGACGCCGTCGACGGCGCCCTGCGCGAGCGCAGCCGCGAGCTCGGCCTCGCCGTGACGGGGACCGCGCTCCATCGTCACGGGCGTCTCGACTGCTTCCCGCCCGCCTGGTCGTTCGCCGCCGAGGGCGTGGCGCCGGCGTGGTCGTACCGCCAGGACGACGAGGTCGCCCGTGGCGACGTCCTCCCGGCGTGGATCGGGGAGCTGCCCGCCGGCCGCCCGCTGATCCTTGCGGCCATCGGGACGGCGCTGCCGATGATGGCGTCCCGCGACACCGGTGACGGACCGCGCCCTGGCCCGCCGGTGGACCCGCCGCGGGCGCTGCGAACGATCGTCGACGGGCTGGCCGAGCTCGACTGCGAGGCCGTCGTCGCGACGGGCGGGCTCGCGATCGCCGAGGGCGCCCCGGTGCCCCCGCACGTCCACGTCCTGGACTGGGTGCCGCAGCCGCTGCTGCTGTCCTGCGCGGACCTGCTGCTGACCCACGGCGGCTACAACAGCATCCGCGAGACCGTCCGCCACGGGACGCCGATGGTGGTCCTGCCGCAGTTCGGCGACCAGGAGGGCAACGCCGACCGGGTCGCCGCGCTCGGCCTCGGCCGCCGGTGTGCCCCGGAGGCCGGCGACGTCACCGCGGCCTGCGCGGCCGTCCTCCACGACGCCGGCGTGCACGCCGAGATCCGCCGCGCGCAGCGGGCGATGCTCGCGCTGCCGCCGGTCGCGGTCGCCGCCGACGACCTCGCCGCCCTCGCGCAGACCCACGGCTGCGCCGCCTGAGCCACGATGCCCCGATGGACGCCCGAAGGGATGCCCCCGTGGATGCCGCCGTGAATGCCCCCGTCGATCCCCACGCCTGGGCCGCGTGGATCGACGCGGCGCACCGCGAGGGGCGTCTGCTCGACGCGCCCGAGCACGACCTCGACCTCACCGCCGCCTACGCGGTGCAGGACCGCCTGACGGCCCGCCGCGAGGCTCGTGGCGCGCGGCGGATCGGCTGGAAGCTCGGCTACACGTCGGCGGTGATGCGCGAGCAGATGGGCGTCGACACCCCGAACCTCGGCCCGCTGCTCGACACCATGGTCGTCGAGCCCGGCGGCGCGGTGCCCCCGACACTCGTCCAGCCCCGGGTCGAGCCGGAGATCGGCCTCGTCGTCGGCGCCGACGGCGGGCCCGCCGAGGCGCGGGCGGTGCTGGAGGTCGTCGACTCGGTCTGGCGCGACTACCGCTTCACGCTGGCGACCAACACCGCCGACGGCTCGTCGGCGGCCGGCGTGGTCGTCGGGCCGGTCCTCGACGGCGACCTCGCCGCGCTCACCGTGGAACTCCGGCGGGGTGATGACCTCGAGGCGACCGGACGCGGCGACGCCGCGATGGGCCACCCGCACCACGCCCTCGATTGGCTGCGCGGCGCGATCGGGGGCGCCCTGCGGCCCGGAGACCTCGTGATCACCGGCGGACTGACCCGCGCCGTGCCGCTCGGGCCGGGCGAGGTCGTCGAGGCCCGCTTCCCCGGTGCGACCGTCGCCGTGCAGGGCGCGCGGTGAGCGGCCACCCGGGTCCCGCCGTCCCCGTCGGTCACGTCGAGCCCTGCCCCCGGCGGGTGCGGGCACGGCTCGGCGGCCGGATCGTCGTCGACACCCTCGACGCCTCCTACCTCTGGGAGCACCCCTGGTACCCGCGCTGGGTGCTCCCGGCGGGCGACGTCGACCCGGTCCTGCAGGCGGCCGTCGAGCACCCCGCGGGCGCCCCGGCGGGCACCGTGGGACTGCCCTGGTCGGCGGCCGACGCCTGGTTCGAGGAGGACGAGCCGGTCCACGTCCACCCCCGCAGCCCGTACGTGCGGGTCGACGCGCTGCGCTCCCGGCGTCACGTGCGGGTCGAGCTCGACGGGGTGGTCCTCGCCGAGTCCGACGCCCCGGTGCTGCTCTTCGAGACCGGCCTGCCGACCCGCGCCTACCTCGACCTCACCGCCGTCGACACGACGCGCCTCGAGCCCTCCGACACGCGGACCGCCTGCCCGTACAAGGGCGTGACCAGCCGCTACTGGTCGGTGCGCACTCCCGCGGGCCGGTACGACGACCTCGCCTGGTGCTACGACCACCCGGCCCCGGCCGTCGCCCGCATCGCGGGGCTCGTCGCGTTCTACGACGAGCGCGTGGACGTGGTCGTGGACGGCGTCACCGGTCCCCGGCCGACGACACACCTGGCCTGAACGCCACGGCCTGCGCCAGCAGCCACGCCGCGATCTCCTCCCCCGCCCGCAGACCGGCCGCGGCCGTCACAGCGACGTGGTCGGCGTGCCACCCGGCGGCGTGCAGCCGGCCGTCGACGGGCTGGATGCCCGCGTCGGCGGCGAGGAGCAGGTCGGCGTCGAGGGGCGAGTCGCCCGCGGCCAGCACCCGCGACGCCGCGACGCGCCGCCCGATCTCCGCCACCGCCGCGCTCTTCTCCAGCCCGGCGGGCAGGACGTGCACCTTCTCGTCGTGCGCGGACACCCGCCAGCCCCGGTCGGCCACGAGCGCGTCGAGCCCGTCGACCCAGCCGTCGGGGACGTCCGGGATCCGCACGACGAGCAGAGCACCGTCGGCGGTGCGCACCTTGCCGTGCGGCAGAGCGCCGAGGTGACCGGTGAGCAGGCGCGCCACCTCGCGCCGCGGGGCGGCCCGGGCGATCAGCGCCCGGACCCGTGCCGCCCAGTTCGCGTCCGCCACGCCGTCGACGAGCAGCACGGCGCCGTTCGCGCACACCGCGTACCGCGGGACGACGCCGAGGGTGCGCGCGAGGTCGAGGCGGCGGTACCCGTCGACCGACCGCGTGGTCGCCGGGACCCAGGTGGCCACGCGGTCCAGCGCGACGAGCGACGCGGCGGTGCGCCGGGTCAGTGACGCGGTGGTCACGCCCCGCCGGCGCTCGAGACGGATCACCTCGTGCGCCTCGGCCGGTCCGGCCACCCGGTCCGAGTGCACGAGGGTGCGGTCGAGGTCGGTCGCCGCGAGCACCGTCACCGGACGCGCAGCACGCCGACGCACCGGTACGGCGCCGCGATCCCGTCGAGGCACCCGGGCAGCTCGCGCACCGCCACACCGCGCTCGCGGCACAGGTGGCGGACGGGGTCGAGGTCCTCGTCGGCGTCGCGCGCGATCAGGACCGCCTCCGGGTCGCGGCGCAGCAGCGCCCGCGTCGTCTCCCCGATCCCGGGCCGCGCGCGGCGGCCGCCGAGCTCCCGACCGAGGGCGGCGAGGTACCGGGGGCCGCGGCCGTCGGGCGGCGACGAGGCACCCGGGACCACGGGCGCGGAGCCGACGCTCACCGCGTCCAGGAACCTCGCCGTGCGGTCGAGACCCCCGGCGTAGTACTTCGCCCCGTGGTACGCGCCGGGCGCGAGCAGGTCGGCGCGGGCCACGGTCCGCGACACGAGGCCCGAGACCGTGGCGTCGAGACAGGCCTGCGGCACGAGGAGATCGTCCCGGGTGCCGTGGACCGCGGCCCGGTGGGCGGGGTCGGCGAGGACGGCGACGGTCGGGTCGACCACGACGCCGGTCTCCTCGGCGTAGCGCGCGAGGTCGGCGGCCACCTCGTCGAGGATCCCGCCCGTGCCCGTCCAGCCGTCGACGAACACCAGGGCGGCCGGGTCGTGGGCGGCGACGAGGGCGTCGAGCGCGGCACGGTCGAGCCCGCGCCCACGCAGCACGCTCACCGCGTAGTGCGGCAGCGCCACCCCGCGCTCGCGGACGGCCCACCGGCGCACCAGCACCCCGACCGGCGTCCCGGCCCGCGCCAGCGACACCAGCACCGCACGGGGACCGCGCAGCGCGAGCACCCGCTCGGCCAGCACCCCGACCGCCGTCGCCACCGACCCCGACGATCGCTCGAGCGCCGCGGCGACGACCCGCGCGTAGGCCGGCGACGGCGCGCTCTCCTCCGGGAGCGTCTCCGCGTAGTGCACCCCGGCATCGATGGCCGTCTCGCGCTCGGCCCGCGGCGTCTCGAGGGGCGCGTCGGACACGTCGCTGAGCAGCCAGCCGACCTCGTCGGGCGCGAACGTGCCGAACGCCGGTCCCCGCCGCGCCGGGGCGGAGCGGAACGCCCGCCCCGACGGCCCCCGGCACGGCACGACCGCCTCGACGACCCGCCCGGCCACGGTCGCGAGCCGCGCCAGGAGACCGTCCGGTCGCCGCAGCCCGGGCGTGCGGGCCGCGGCGTCGACGACCACGACGACGGTGTCGTACCGGCCCCACCCCGGGGTCCCGAGCCCGTAGGCGTAGCGCTCCGGCCCGTGTCCCAGAGCGACGTCGTGCGCGGCGAACGCCAGGGCCGAGCGGACGGGGTAGCCGGGCACGTCACGGGCGACGAGCGGCGAGCGGCTGGTGGCCGCGACGTCGACGTCGGTGCCGCGCGCCGCGAGCGCGTCGGCGAGGCGCAGCGGAAGGTAGTGCAGTTCCTCGCAGCCGAGGACGAGCACGCGGCCCGGGCGGGGTCCGAGGGCCGCGGCGATCGCGCCGGCGGCGGGCGGGACGGCGGTGTCCAGCGCGGCTCGCCCGGCCCGGTCGAGCCCGTGGCGGGCGCCCTCGGCCGCGCCGTCGAGCGGGAGGTGGACGGTGGTCACGACGCCCCCGCCGCCGACCGGGCGCGCCAGGGCGTCGGGCCACGTCGCGAGCAGCCGGGCCGCGCGGTCGAGGACGTCGACGGGGGCCGTCAGCGCCGCGCGGGCCGGGGCGACGACGTCGACCCGGACGCCGAGCGCGGCGGCGGCCCGCTCGATCGCGTCGTCGTCGCGCCGGCGCAGGTCGGCGAGCGCGGCGACGACGTAGCGCCGGCGCGGGAGGCGCGCCTGGAGCTGGTGCAGGGTCGTCGCAACGGTCCGCCCCGTGGTCAGCTCGTCGTCGACGAGCACCACCGGGCGGTCGGGCGTCCAGGAGCCGGGGTCGTCGGGCAGCAGGACGTGGCGCGGGGCGTGGCTGTGGGCCTCGACGACCGAGAGCAGCACCGCCGCGCCCGCCACGACCCGCCGGGTCGTGTGCACGACCTGCTCGGCGTCGAGCGCGTCCGCCACGAGGTGCGCGAGCGCCGTCGCGTTCTCCGCGTAGCCCAGCACGACGGGCGCTCCGCCGGGCCCGTCCAGGCAGGGCCGCACCCGCGCGGCCAGGGCCTCGCCCGCCGCCCGGACCCGGCCGGGGCGCGTCGGCAGGTGCTTGCCGAGCACCCGCGAGACGGGCAGGTGGGCGCGGCGGGGGTTGCGGCGCAGGGCGAGCCCGACGAGGGCGTGGGCCGGCTCGGCACCCTCGTCCGCGCCGAACGCGAGACCCAGGGCGTCGTGGACGACGGCACCGGGCCAGGTGGGAACCGACACGGGTCACCTCGTCACCTGAGCTCCATGACCACCCCACAGGACCACACCCCGTGACGGTTCGGAACGGGACGATGACCGGGTGCACACGTCCGACCCCGCGGACCCCGTCCGCCACTGGCCGCTGGCCGGGCTCGTCGTGCGGACGCCGCGGCTCGAGCTGCGCCCCGACGACGACGTGGGCCTCGCCGCGCTCGCGGACCGCGCCCTCGACGGCGTCCACCCGGTCGACGAGATGCCGTTCCTCGAGCCGTGGACCGACGGGGCGGATGACCCCGGCTTCGCCCGCGGGGTGATGCAGTACGCGTGGCGCTGCCGGGCGGACCTGCGCGCGCACCGCTGGTCGGTGAACTTCCTCGTGCGCTCCGCGGGCCGCGTGCTCGGGATGCAGACCCTCGCCGCCACCGACTTCGGCGTCCTCGGCGAGGTCCGGACCGGCTCGTGGCTGACCCGCTCGGCCCAGGGCCGGGGCCTCGGGACCGAGATGCGCCACGCGGTCGTCGCGCTCGCGTTCGACCACCTCGGCGCCCGGGTCGCGAGCAGCAGCGCCTTCGCCGACAACGTCGCGTCCCGCCGGGTCTCCGAGCGCCTCGGCTACGCGCCCGACGGCGTCGAGCAGCACGTCCGCGCGGCCGTGCGGCGGTGCTCCTGCGCAGCCGGCTCACCCCGGCGTCGTGGCGCCGCCCGGGGTGGACCCCGGCGGTCGACGGGCTGGGCCCGTGCCGCGAGCTGCTGGGCGCACACGGCGTGTAGCAAGCGCGACACGCCCGACGCCCTGACTCCATCGGAGTGATCTTCGGACGTGATCGTCGCGGTGGTGGGACACGCGGGGTAGACAATCCGGGCCGACGCCACAGGGGGGATCGATGCAGTACGTCGTACCGACGACGCGGGTGCTCACACACTGTCGATCGGTGCTGCGTGGCGTCGGGTGGGTGCTGAGCACCGGCCTCGTCGTCGGCGTGCTGCTCGTGCTCTTCGAGGCCGCGGTCTCCGAGCCCCTCGCCCAGCGCCCGGTGATGGGCGCCCCCGGGACGACGACGATCGGGCCCGCGGTGCCCTACGGCGGCCAGCTCGAGGCCCCCGACGCCGACGGGCTCGAGCCCGGCGCGTTCATGGGGCTGGGGCTGCTGGTCCTCGGACTGGCGAACGGTCTCGTGTTCGCCGGTGCCGCCGCGCTCGACGCGATCATCTCGCCGTCGGCGGCCGAGACCCGGCGGCGCCTGCGCCAGCGCTCGGCGGCCGGCTCGGTCCCCGGCGGGTGGCGCGAGGTGGAGCGCACGGTGGAGACCGCCACCGCCGCCCCGGCGGCGTCCGCGACCCCCGCCCACGACGACGTGCCCGCCCGCCGCAGCGTCCCGGGCCGTCCCGCGCTCGGGACGACCTACGCGGTCGCCCCGGTGCCCGACGCCGTGATCCCCGCGCCCCGGCGGGCCGACCCCCACGCCGATCTGCGGCCGGCCGAGGCCGCGGTCAGCGCGGTTCCCGACGAGATCCCCGAACCCACCCCGGAGGTCGCGGCCGTGCCCGAGCCCGAGCCCACTGGAGACCCCGCCGCGGCGACCCCCGCCCGCCGGCGCCCCTCGCCCGTCCCGCGCGACGGCGGCGACGGCACGTCCCGCGCGACGCGGCGCGGCTCCGGCCCGTGGGGCTGGCGCCCGGCGCGTCCGGACCCGGTGCCGTGGCGCAACCCGGTGCCCGCGATGGCGGGCTGATCAGCGAGCCAGCGCGTCCTCGACCGTGCTGGTGAAGGCCGCGAACACCGGCCCGGTGGGCGGCAGGACCTGGGTGACGAGCACGGCCGCGAGGTCGTGGTCGGGCCACGAGTACCAGAGGGTCCCCAGCCCGCCGGCCCAGCCGTGGCGGCGCCCGACCGGGGTGTCGACCACGCCGAGGCCGTAGCCCCAGCCGCCGCCGTCGAGGAACGCCGCAGCCGCCGGGGCGGCGCGCTGGTCGGGGGTCAGCCGGTCGGTGGTCATCGCCGCCGCCGCATCGCCGTCGAGGAGCCCCGCTCCGCCCTCGAGCAGCATCCCCGCGAAGCGCAGCAGGTCCGCCGCCGAGCCCACGAGGCCGCCCTGGGCGTCGGGGAACGCGGGCGGGGTGCGCCAGCGGCTGTCCGCGACGCCGTCGAAAGGCGCCGGCCTCCCGTCGTCGCCACGCACGAACGCGGGGACGAGACGGTCACCCGTCGCGACGAACCCGGTGTCGACCATGCCGAGCGGGGCGAGCAGCCGGTCGGCCAGCACCACGTCGAGCGGACGACCGGCGGCGCGGGCCAGCAGGACCCCGAGCACCCCGAACGAGAGCTCGTAGCGCCAGGTCCGGCCGGGCTGGTCGAGGAACGGCAGCTCCGCGAGGCGGGCGATCCACTCGTCGGGGGGCGGCGGCCCCAGGGGGTCGGGCGGACCGAAACCGAGTCCGAGCGCCATCGCGCGCTCGAGGGTGGGGCACGGGCCCTCGTCGACGGTCCAGCCGAACCCCATGCGCATCGTGAGCAGGTCCTCGACCGTGATCGACCGGTCGGCCGGAACGGTGTCGGTGCCGTCGAGGCGCTCCAGGACGCGGTGACCCGCGAGCTCGGGCAGGAGGCGGTCGACGGGCTCGTCGAGGGCGAGCGCGCCGTCGGCGACGAGCACGAGGGCGAGCGCCGCCACCAGCGGCTTGGTGTTCGAGCTCAGGCGGACGACGGCGTCGGGACGCAGGGCGTCGTCACCGTCGGGGTTCGTCGTGCCGGCGGCCGCCATGCTGAGTGCGCCCCGGTGCCGCACACCGACGATCGCGCCCGGCACACCGTGCGGGGCGAGGGTCCCGCGGACCCCGTCGAGCACCTGGTGGGCGTCCACGGCGACCTCCGGGGCCTCGCTCGGGCTCAGGCCCGGGCGGGCGTCCGCCGGGTCTCGCGGGCGCACTCACCCAACGGATCGGCACCGTAGCCCAAGAGCTCCGGGTCGGCGGCGAGGCGCTCGACGTGCACCACCATCTCGCGCGCCCGGGCGTCGAGGGCCGTCACCGAGCCGGGACGGCCCGCGGAGCGCAGCGTACGGAGGTAGTGGAAATCCTCGGGCCGGAGGAACACCCCGACCGGGCGTCGCCCGGGATAACTCAGAGCTACGTGGTACACGATTGAATCGTCGACCACCGGTTCGGCGAGCACAACATCGGACACATCACGCCCCCGCCGGACAACCGTCCGGCGGGGGCGTGCGGTCGATCCGGCTCAGTTCGTGCCGCCGCCCGCGGGGCCGACCGGGCTCGGCTCGGGGCGGACGCCGCCGCCTCCGCCGCCGCCCTCGGGGCCGTCGTCGGGGTCGGGGCCGGTCGGCGTGCGCGCGGCGCCGCCGGCGATCCAGATGCCGACCTCCGTGCCCCGTGCGAGCTCCTCGCCCGCGGCGGGCTCCTGGTCGGCCACGTGACCACGGCCGGCACCGGTGTGGACGGCGTTGCGTCCCACCGCGAGGACTCCGGCGTCCAGCGCCCGGTCGTGGGCCTCACTCGCCGGCATCCCGACGAGCTCGGGCACCACGGCGGTGGTCCCGCCCTGGTCGCCGCTCGTGGGCGTGTCGTCGGTGTGCATCGTCGCTCCCTCCGGACCGGTCATGACGGATCCGTACCCATCCTGCCCGCCCCCTGATACCGCGGTGGCCATCACCCCGCACCGGACGCGTTCGACTGGACACGGTGCGTGAGAACGTGGGCAGGTGCGGCGATCGCCGCGGTGTCCCCGCACCGCCCCGTGAGCGGCGGATTCGGCGGGGCGCCCGGCTCCTGGCCCCGGGTTGACGGCCCCGCACCGGGCCGCTCACATGGGCGGCGTGACGGATCTCTCGACGTCGCCGCCGCTGCGGCTCGGGCTCGCTCCGTGGCTGGCCGCCGACACCGTGGCCGACCTCCGGGCCCGGGCGGCCGCCACGCCCGGGGTCGAGCTCGTCGACGTGCCCGACCCGATCGACCCCGCCGCCGGCCACCTCGTCGTCGACGGCCGTGCCGACGACGCCGTGGACGCCTGCCTCGACGGTCCGGCGGCCGCCGAGGCGTTCTGGACCCGGCGGCTGCTGCGGTTCGCCCACCTCCTCGCCCGGGGGCAGCGGGCGCCCCGGGCGCGCACGGTCACCGTCGCGGCCTACGACCCGGCGTGGCCGGCCGCGGCCGCTCGGTGGGGCGCCAGGGTGCGGGCGGCGCTCGGGGAGCGTGCGCTGCGCGTCGAGCACGTCGGGTCGACGTCGGTGCCGGGCACGGCGGGCAAGGACCTCGTCGACCTCCTCGTGGTCGTCGAGGACCTCGACACCGTCGACGGCCTGGGCCCCGCGGCGTGGCACCGCGCCGGCGTCGTGCCGGTCGCCGGGGACTTCTACGGGATCGACCGCCACGACCGCGAACACCCCCAGCGCGTCGCGGTCGACGCCGACCCCGGACGGCCCCTCAACGTCCACCTCCACCCGCGCGCCTCACCGGTCTGGCGCGAGCTGCTGGCGTTCCGCGACCGGCTGCGCGCCGACGAGGAGCACCGCGCCGCGTACGTCGCGCTAAGCACCGCCTCGCCCGCGAGGCCGGCGGCGACGTCGACGTCTACAGCCGGGGCAAGCGGGCCTGGATCAACGAGGCCGTCGCGCGGGCGCTGGGCTGATCACCCCGCCCGGTCCTCCAGCCATCGGCGCACCGCCTCGCACGCGTCGTCGACAGTCCCCGCGACGCCGACGGGCCGGACCGGCGCGCCGAGGTCGTCCGCGGCGGTCAGGCGCACGCGCAGCGCGCCGTCCTCGCGCCACGCCGCCAGGACCATCACCCCGGTCTCCCCCGTGCTCACGAGAGCGCCGAGACGACGAGGACGACGGTGGGGTCGGCGCCGAGCCCGAGCAGCAGCAGCGCCGGGCACAGGGTCACGGTCCTCCGCACCCACAGCGGCACCCGGCGGCGCAGGAAGCCGGCCATGATCACCTGGCCGGCCCGGGTGCCGACCCCGGAGGAGACCAGTCCCGACAGCAGGAGCGCGGCGAGACGACGCACCCGGCCGCCGCCGCGCGCGGGCACGCGGCCGTCGGCCACCTCGGCGACGGTCACGGCGGAGGTATCGGCGGAGGGGGCGTCGGCGGACGGGGCGAGGGGCACGGCTGCTCCTGCGGCGGATGGGCGGGACCGAGCGGCGCCCCGCGCGTGTCGGGCGGACACCCGCGGGGCGCGCCGGCTCAGCTCCCGGCCGGGCCCCAGAGCGGCGCGGCGGTCTCGGTCATCTCCATCTCGGCGGTGGCCGCCACGAGCTCGAGCAGCTCGGGGTCGAGGCCCGGGCCGAACTCCTCGGGGCGCTCCACGGCGATGCCGGGGAAGGCGACGCCCTCGGGCGCCTGCGCGGTCGACAGCGTCGTCCCGTCCTGGGACGGCGAGGTGCCCTGCACGATCTTGCCGGCCTCGGACTGCTGGTCGAGGCTGAAGGTGTACTGCATGGACTGCAGCCCCTGGTCGGTCAGCGTCTTGACCTCGGGGAACTGCTGCGCGTTCGTCTTCGGGATCGGCAGCAGCTTGTTCCACTCCACGCCGAGCGCCTCGAGGGCCTTGGCGTAGCAGTTCTCGTGGGCCTGGTCGCGCACGATGAGGTAGGCGATCGTGGAGCGCGCGGTCTTGTTGGCCGTCATCTCGTAGAGCCGGCACTTCTGCAGGCGGCCGGTCGACTCGAGCATGAGGTTGTAGAGCAGGTTCAGCGGCAGGTTGCCGGAGTCGTAGACGTACTTGCCGGTCCACGGGTCACCCTGCGCGTCGACCGGCAGGGCGCCCTGGGCGCCGACCAGCCAGTGGTGGATGTTGCCGCCGGAGAGCGCGAGGTCCAGCGGGGTGGCGCCGCCGGCGCCGGGCTCGTCGAGGGCGGTCGGGTTGCCCTGGTAGCGGGGCGAGCCGTCGACGAGCTGGGCGATCGTCGACGCGATGAGCTCGACGTGGCCGATCTCCTCGGTCCCGATGCCGTAGAGCAGGTCACGGAAAGGCTTGCCGTCCGGGCCGCGGAAATTGAAGCTCTGGAACAGGTACTGCATCATCGTGCGCATCTCGCCGAACTGACCGCCCAGCCCCTCCTGCAGGGCGTTCGCGGCCGCCGGGTCCGGCTCGTCCGGGGCGATCTCGTTGAGCATGCGCTGCACGTGGAAGAACACGTCCGGTCCTCTCTCGGTGGGCGGGTGCGCCCGCGGCGGAGGATCGGATGTCCGGACTCCGAGCGGGGGTGCGGCCACCGTCGCGGTCGCCCGTCCCCCGGACGTCGCCCGGCGCGTCCCCGTCGGCGTGCCCGTCGGCGTGCCCGTCGGCGTCCCATCGGCGTCCCATCGGCGTCCCACCCGCGTCCCCGATCCGTCACGTCACCCGCCCCGATGGCGTGTCCGCGGCGTCTCCGGTGGGCACCCGGCCGTCAGCTGCACGCGTTGAGCCCGCCAGCCGCGTCGCCCTCCCGGTCCTCCCGGGACCGCTCTCCCCTCCCCCGACAGCCGGGTCGCGCCGGCGGGAACGGTGGCGATGTCGATCGACGTGTCCGCGCCTCACCAGGCCGCGGAGCTCTCCCTGGTGGGCCGGTTCGCGTGCCGCGTCGGTGACGTGGACGTCCGGCTCACACCCACCGCCGAGCGGGTGCTGGCGTTCCTCGCCCTCGCCCGCCGGCCCGTCCGCCGGCACCAGCTCGCCGGGACGCTGTGGCCCGACGTCACCGACCGGCAGGCCCTGACGCGGCTGCGCTCGGCGCTCTGGAAGGTCCCGGCCCCGCACCGCACCGCGCTCCTCGCCGCCGACGCGACCACCGTCGCGCTCCACCCGGACGCGCTGGTCGACCTGTACGCGCTGGAGGACGCCACCGAGCCGTCCGATGACGCGGTCCCGGCCGAGGCACCGATCGCCCGCGGCGAGCTCCTCCCCGGGTGGACCGAGGAGTGGGTGCTGGTCGAGCGCGAGCGCCACCGCCAGCTGCGGCTGCACGCCCTGGAGGACCGCTGCGCCCGGGCGTGCCGTCGTGGGCGGTTCGCCGACGCGCTGCGGGCCGGCCTCGAGGCCGTCGCCCAGGAGCCGCTGCGCGAGAGCGCGCACCGCCGCGTGATCGAGGTCCACCTCTCCGAGGGCAACAGCGCGGAGGCGCTCCACCAGTACGAGAGCTTCCGGACCCTCCTGCGCGACGAGCTCGGCCTCGCACCCTCGGACGCGATCCGCGCCCTCATCCGCCCGTTGCTCGGTCGGCCCGCCGACTGATCGTCAGCGGTCGGGCCGCGGGGTCCCCATCCCCCCGGCGAGCAGCAGGTCGACGAACCAGCGCTCCCGGTCCTCGGGGGCGCCGGACACCAGCGCCGCCCCGAGCGCCGCGACGCGCGGGTGCTGCGTCGCCGAGGCGGCGCCCAGGGTCGCGGCCAGGTCGGCGTCGGCGGCGCCCTCGGTGCCGTCCTCGCCGCGGGTGCCGTGCTCCGCGGCCGACGCCGTCGCCACGAGCAGGAGCAGGTCGACGAGCCACGCTGCGCGGTCGTCGGGCATGCCGCCCTCGGCGAGCAGGGCCAGCAGCGTCTCGACCAGCGCGAGGTAGTGGGGGCCGCTCGGGCGGGTGACGACGGCGACGCGGGCGAGGCTGGGGTGCTCGCGCAGCACGGCGGTGTAGGAGCCGACGACGCGCCGCAGCCGTTCGTCCCAGGGTCCCCGCTCGCCCGCCGGCGTGAGGTCGACCGCGGCCAGGAACTCGCCGAGCACCGCCGCCTGCAGCTCGGCGGTGTCGCGGACGTAGACGTAGAGCGACGCGGGCCCCGTGTCGAGCCGCTGGGCGAGCCGGCGCATGGTCAGCCGCGCGGCGCCCTCGTCGCGCACCAGCGCGGCCGCGGTCGCGACGACGCCCGCGCGCGTGAGCGCGGGCTTCGACGGGCGCTCCCGCCGGCTCACCGGTCCGGCCGCTTCGGACACCCCACGGACGCTATGCCCGGTGCGCGAGGAACACGTCGCGCAGCGCCGTCGCGCCGTCCGGACCGAAGCAGAGATCGAGGTTCGCGGCCGACTCGGCGGCTGCCTGCGCCGCGCGGGGCACCATGGCCGCCTCGTACGTGGCGAGCGCTCGCTCGCGTCCGGCGGCGGTGGCCACGCCCTGCTCGAGCAGGGCGGCCGCCAGCTCGGCGCCGTCCTGCATCGCGAGGTTCGCGCCCTCGCCGGCGAAGGGCGACATGAGGTGCGCGGCGTCGCCGATCAGGGTCATCCCCTCGCGGTGCTCCCACGCGTGGCCGACGGGCAGGGCATGGATGGGGCGCACCGCGAACGGCTCGTCGACCTCGGTGACCAGCGCCCGGAGCTCGGGTGCCCAGCCGTCGAATGCGGCGGGCAGCGTGCCGTCGGCGAGGGCCCGCTCCAGCCCGGCGGGGTCGTCGGTGCGGACCGCGGCGTAGACCTCGATCGTCGCCCCGGGCTCGCGGTGGGCGATGACGCCCCGCCGGTCGCCGAGGGCGAACAGCAGCCCCCCGCCCACGGCCTCCGCCGGTCCCGGGTGGCGTGCGTCGGCGTCGTGCAGGCGGGCCGCGGCGAAGGTGACCCCGCTGTAGACCGGGACCGCGTCCGAGACGAGCGGCCGCACCCGCGACCAGGCCCCGTCGGCGCCGACGAGCAGGTCGGCCACCAGCGGCTCGCCGGCGCCGACCTCCACCGCGTGGCGACCGCCGCCGAGGGGGCGGGCGGACGTGACCCCGGAGCCCCACCGGACGGTGCCGGGCGCGAGGGCGCCGAGCAGGAGCTCCCGCAGCGTTTCGCGCCGGATCTCCGGACGCCCGCCCTCGCCGTCGTCGTCCTCCTCGTGCAGGACCCGGCCCTCGCGGTCCAGGACGCGGAGGGCCTCGCCTCCGGGGAGCACGGCCGCACGGGAGGCGTCCTCCAGACCGGCCGCCCGCAGCGCCGCCTGCCCCGACTCCTCGTGCATGTCCAGCATGCCGCCCTGGGTCCGCGCGGACGGCCCGGCGTCCCGGTCCAGCACGACGACCTCGACGCCGTGGCGCGCCAGCACCGCCGCCAGCGTGAGGCCACCGAGGCCCGCGCCGACGACGACGATCACGGGAGCTCCGGCGGCGGTCATGGTCGTCTCCCGGGGACGAGGGGATGTCTCTTCGCCACGCTACAACGAACATGTTCGTGGCGAACATGTTCGCCGGATCACGGTCGTCACGGCGTTGACGTGATCTGGACCACACCCTAGCGTCGGGCCGGCGGCTCCCCTGATTCGACGACGAACTGGAGCATTTGCCATGGTCGACTACGACCCCCGTACGGACACCGGCATCCCGACCGAACCGGTCGGCTCGATGCCACGGCCCCAGAAGCTGCAGGAGGCCTACGCGGCCTACGACGAGGGCAAGGTGGACAAGGCGACGCTCGAGGCCGCACAGGACGAGGCGGTGGCCGACACGCTGTCCCGCTACGAGGCCACGGGCGCGCCGATCATCTCCGACGGCGAGCAGCGGTGGTCGTCGTTCGCGACCTACCCGATCACCGACACCCTCGCCGGGACCGGCCTCGCGCCCTCGCTCGGCCCGGGCGGGCAGTTCTTCGCGATCTTCGCCGACGGCCACGGCCGCCAGCTGCCGAAGCTGGTGAAGGGCCCGTTCGAGTACCAGAACTACGCCGTCGACACGCTGCGCAAGTCGCTGCCCCTGGCACACAAGCCGATGAAGCAGGCGGTCATCTCGCCCTCGATGCTGGCGCTGCTCTACCCGCTGAAGGACCCGGTGGAGGGCTACAGCCGCGAGGACTTCGAAGCCAAGCTCATCGACGAGTGCGAGAAGGACATCCGGCAGTCGTTCGACGCCGGCGCCGCGCGCGTCTCCGTCGACTTCACCGAGGGCCGCCTCGCGACCCGTGAGGACCCGCGCAACCCGTGGACCGGCGCCGGCCTGCTCCCGCACTTCATCGACCTGATCAACGGCGTCATGGCGCGGTTCTCCGCCGACGAGCGCACGAGGATCGGCATCCACACCTGCCCCGGTGGCGACCGGGACTCGGTGCACTCCGCCGACGTGCCCTACAACAACCTGCTGCCCGAGATGTTCAAGATCAACGCCGGCTACTTCCTCATCCAGCTCGCGAGCGAGCGCGACAAGGACCCGGTGTACGAGTCGATCGGCAAGAACCTCCGCACCGACGCGGACGGCGTCACGCAGATGGCCTACATCGGGGTGATCAACCCGGGCAACCCGCGGGTGGAGAGCGCCGAGGAGGTCGCCGGGCGCCTCGAGCGGGCCGCGAACTTCATCGACCGCCAGCAGCTCGGGTCCACCGACGACTGCGGGTTCTCGCCGTTCTCGATCGACGAGAAGCCCAACCACGGGTCGCCGGACTTCGCCCGTGACGTGGCGTTCCAGAAGATCACCAACCGGGTCGCCGGCACGCGCATGGCGGCCGAACGGCTCGGAGTGTCCTGAGGCGGTGTGCGTCGAGTTCCGGTCCGAGCGCTCCGACCGCGCGCCGGGCCGGGAGCTGCTCGCGCAGCTCAACACCCTCCTCGACGCGCAGTACCCCGGGCGCGTGGTGCGCCCGGGGTCGGTGACGACCCCCGAGGAGATGGCGCCGCCACGGGGCCGGTTCCTCGTCGGGTACGCCGAGGGGCAGCCCGTCGCGATCGGCGGGCTGCGCCCCCTCGACGACGAGGTCTGCGAGATCAAGCGGATGTACGTCGTCCCCCACGCCCGGTCCCGGGGCGTGGGCCGCGCGCTGCTCGCCGCCCTCGAGGAGGCCGCGCGCGAGCTCGGCTACACGCGGGCGCGCCTCGACGCGGGCAGCGAGCAGCGGCACAGCCGCAAGCTCTTCGCCGCGACCGGCTACCGGTCGATCCCGCCCTACAACGAGAACCACATCGCCGTGTTCTTCGGCGAGAAGATCCTCTGATTCGATCAGCTATGGCGTGGATCACGCCCGGGTGCCAGGCTCTCCTCCGGCGACCCACACCACCACGGGGGCGGCGAATGGCGGAATCCGGCGGCGATCCCGGCGCGGCGTGGCACCAGCGCGTCCTGGCAGAGATCACCCGATGGCCGTGGTTGCGACGCCTCAACGACCAGGTCGCCGAGGCCGTCGACCCGGTCTACGATCGCTTCCGCGCCAACCCGGCCGTCGAACTGATGCACGGCGGTCGCTGGCTCGGGCACTCGCTGCACCCGGCGCTCTCCGACCTGCCGATCGGGTTCTGGTCGGCCGTCCTGCTGCTGGACATGGCCGGCCAGGACGTCCCTCCCGAGGGCTCGCGCCTGGACCCGGCCTCGACGCTCAACGCGGCCGGCATCGCGGCAGCGGCGGCCACCGCGGCCACCGGGGTCGCCGACTGGACGGTCAGCGACGCGGAGGACCGCCGGGTCGGGCTGTTCCACGGCCTGCTCAACGGCGCCGGCACCACCCTGCAGGGGATGTCCCTCGCCGCGCGGCTCGCGGGCCGCCGGCGGACCGGCCAGGTGCTCGGCGCGGCCGGGCTCTCCGTCACCGTGGCCGCGGCCTACGTCGGCGGGCACCTCGTGCAGGGCCGCGCGGTCATGGTCAACCGCGTCGCGACGCACACCGGCCCGCAGCGCTGGGTGAAGGCCGTCGCGGAGGAGGACCTGCCCGACGGCGCGGTCACCGGCGTCGAGGTCGAGGGCCGGCGGGTGATGCTGCACCGCAGCGACGGCGAGGTGCACGCGATCGACGACGTCTGCAGCCACGCCGGCGCGCTGCTGCACCGCGGCGAGATCGACGACTGCACCGTGGTGTGCCCGCTGCACTTCTCGGTGTTCGACCTGCGCGACGGGCACATCGTGCGCGGGCCCGCCCACCATCCCCAGCCCGTGCTCCCGGCACGCGTGCGCAACGGCTGGATCGAGGTCCGCGGCTCCGCGCCGGCGCCCCGATCGCGACGAGCGTCGAACTCCTGAGAGGAACCACCACCATGGCCTGGGAAGCGGTCGCGGACACCGACCAGCTCGAAGAGGGCGACATGATGCTCTGCCACATGGGTGGCGAGCCGATCTGTGTCGTCCGGCTGTACGAGGACGAGGCGGTGGCCGTGCACAACACCTGCACCCACCAGCAGCAGCCGCTCAACGAGGGCTATCTCCAGGAGGACGACTCCCTCATCTGCCCGGCGCACAACTCCCGCTTCGACCTGCACACCGGCATCCCCACCGGCGTCCCGGCCGTCGACCCGATCCCGACCTACGCCTGCAAGATCGAGGACGGCGCGATCTGGGTCGACTTCGAGCAGCAGACCAACGACGCCGCGATCCCGCACAAGCCGTACCACTGAGGCCGTTCGGCGCCGGAGCGGTTGCTTCCCACGAACGGCACCTTCGGCATGCCGAAGGACCACATGAGCTGCCGAGAGTGCCTCTCGGCCGCCCGCGCTAGGTCAGGAAGGTGCGCGGAGAGGTTACGGTCATTGGCTGGGGATACACTCCGCCCTGCTCGCGCCACAACTCAGGACGGGCGAGACACCTTGGCTGATCCGGGTCATAGGAGACGGCGGCCGCGGCTGGGCTGATGTTCCTCCCTGCCCGTGGTGTGCCTACGGCGTCGTCGACAAGCGCGCCACTAACGTTGGCGTCTGTGAGATCGATCCCGTCGATGTTCGCACCGCGGAGGTCCGCGCCAGCCAAGTTTGCACGTCTGAAACTCGCGCCAGCGAGGTTGGCGCCTCGCAGGTCCGCATTCTTCAGATCTGCATCATCGAAACTGGTTCTTGCGTTGGCGACAGCACATTGGAAGTACGTCGACTGGAATGAGACGCCACCCCAGGAGGAGTCGGTCAAGTCGGAGCCGCGCATGTCGGCGCGAGCAAAGTTATGCCCGTCGATGCCTAGGGGAAACACCAAGCCCGCCAGCCTGGCACGGTAGAGATACGCTCGACTAAGGTCGAACCCGGGCTTCGGAACAGCAGCCGCTTCGTCCACCTCCTCGCGCATAGCAATAAGCTGAGGAGCGATCGTGATGAGCGCACGTAGCTGACCGACAACGTATGGCGCCGAAGGGGTCGTCGCGGTTCGACCGGCTCCGATGCGTGGGGCACCGTCCTGACCGTTGACCACCAGCTCGGATTGTGACTTGAGGTAGTTCTCGACGGTGTTGGTAGTAGTCACCGCGAGCGCAACCGTATTTGCCTCGTCTTCGGCGAAGGGCCAGGCATACGAAGTTGCGACGATCCGCTCTTGAAGATTTCGAACCAGGAGGGTGAGCCCCGAGATCCGGGCGGTCGGACTTTCCGAGCCTAACGCATCAAACGCGCTCGAGAGCCTCGCCTCTCTCGCCTGGTGAGCGTTCTCAGCAATTGTCGTCAGTGTGCCGACCGCCGATAGAATCACGGCCAGTACTGCCGCGAATGCTGCGATCGCAGCTACCCTCGTAGCCCTCGCCTGCACGTTCGTGGCGGCAGTCTGTGCTTGCGCCGCCTCCCGCTGCGCAATGACGGCTTCTCGTTGGGCAAGTGCTGCGTCTCGCTGAGCTTCCGCTGCCGCCACGTCACCGTCCGCCGACCTCTCGGCAGCAACGATCTCTCTTAGTCGAAGATCGTTGGCTTCGACTCGCTCGAGATCGTCTCCTTCACCCTCACTACGAGGGTCCGGAACCACGCTCGTGCTCATCGTGTGACCTCAGTATCGCAGCGCAAGCAGATGACCCTGAGACAACAAGCTTCGTCGAACATGCCACGAGTAGCGAGCGATCCCCCCATGCCTTGCAAATTAACCAGTAGGCGGGGCAATAGAGGAAGGCCAAGTCACCCAAGCGGCCCAGTTCGGGAATGACGAGGCCTCTTGCTCCTATGCACTGCGCCGTCAATCGAACACGGATTGTAGTTCGATCGTAGATGGCAGTGCTGCTGCCCAACACTCGGAAGCAATGACCGCAGCCACTTCTCCCGGATTCGCGCACGGAGGCAGCCCACCCAGGGGTCGTTCACAGCGCCGGCATTGTCGGTCTCGTCGCGGCCGCTCAACCCCTCGCCCGTCTAAGGCCTCACGGCCGCGGCGCACCCTCCATGACCTCGTCGGGGGTGCGCCGGTAGGTCCACGTCCCCACGCACAGCACCGTGGCGACGAGGGCGAGGGCCACGGCGACGAGGAGCCCCGCCTCCATCCCGACCCAGACCGCGGCGCTCGCGCCGCCGGCGGCCGCGGCCGGCCAGAAGGCGCCCTGGATGATGCTGTTGTAGGCGCCGTGCGCGACGACGCCCGGCCAGACCGAGCCGGTGCCCAGGCGGATGCGGGCGAGGACGAAGCCCATCGGGATCACGCTGACCATGAACACGATCGCCGCGACGACCGTGTCGGGGTGCTCCGTGTAGATCAGCCCGGCGATGATCAGCGGCAGGTGCCACAGGCCCCAGATCACCGAGTGCACCAGCACCGGGCGCGGGACGCCGGCGTCGACGAGGCGGATCAGCATGTAGCCGCGCCAGCCGATCTCCTCGCCGGCGGCCCACACCATGTTGAGCACGAGGCCGACGGTCAGCGCGCCGAGCAGGCCCATCCAGAACCCGCCCGGGCCGGGGGCGAACGGGACCAGCCCGGTCATCCACGCCGTCCCGAACGCGAGCGCGCCCACCACGAGCGGGACGATCAGGCCCACGACGGACCAGGTCACAGAACGGCCCCCGCCCCAGCGGAAGGACACGTCGCGAAAGCCCTCGCGGTTGACGAGCCGCGTGATCGCCGAGGCGAGCGTGACGCTCCACATCAGGGCGTAGATCCACAGGACGTTGCCGGTCGCGACCATGACCGCCAGCGACAGCGCCTCGAACACGATCACGAGAGGGAAGAACAGGGCCAGCCCGCGCCGGGCCCGTGTGCGGTCCGCCAACGGTCTCGACGGGGCGATCACTCGGGTCACGTCGTTCCTCCTACGGACGAGATCCGTCTGCCGGTGATCCGAGCGTGATGACGCTGCGTGAACATGTCAACGAGCAGTCGCGAAGATGACTGCGCCGATCGGAGTCTCTGTCCGAAATACGACTCGCCGCGGCTACATCAGGTAGCCGATCCCGTGCGCGCCGGCGCCAGGGGCACCGCGCAGGAGGCCGAGAAGCCCTGCGACTCGACGCCCATGGCGACGTTGCTGCGCGTGGTGAGGTTGGCGTAGCCGATCACCGCCGTCAGCTCCGTCATCCCGGCCGGGCCGAGGGCGTCGAGCAGCCGCGCGGCCAGCGCGTCGGTCACCGTCGGGGGCGTGTCGGTCATCGCCTCGGCGTACTCCAGGACGTCCCGCTCGAGCGGTGTGAACACGTCCGCCTCGCGCCACCGCGGCACCTGGCTCGCCACGGCGAGGTCGAGGTGCTCGTTCTGCGCCTGGAAGTAGCCGAGGTCGAGGCACCAGCTGCACCCGACCTTGGCGGCCACCGCCATGTGCGCGTACGTCTTGAGGCCGGCCTCGACGGCGTCCCAGCTCTGGACCTTGCGGCCGAACCCCATGCTCGCCAGGAGCACCTTGCGGTGGTGCCACCCGACCTCGGCGGGTTCGGCGACCTGCCCGAACATCCGCCTGCTGACGAGCTTGACCACCGCTCCGGTGACCCCGGTGAGCTCCTTCTTGGGGACGCGTGGCGTCATGGTGTCCTCCCGTGCGTCTCGTTCCGTCACCGACAGGACGCGACGCACGGCAGGAACGTGACAGCCGCCCAGAACCCCGCGACCGAGGAGGCCGCACCGTGCCGCAGGTGACCGCGACGACGCACCGCACCATCGGGGCCCCGCCCGAGGACGTCCTGGCCGCGATCTCGGACTACCGCGAGGTCCGGCCCGCCGTCCTTACGGAGCACTACCGCGACTACCGCGTCGAGGAGGGCGGCCGGGGCGCCGGCACCGTCGCGCACTGGATCCTCCAGGCGACCTCGAAGCGGAAGCGCGACCAGACCGTCGACGTCACGGTCGACGGGCACGCGCTGGTCGAGCGCGACCGCAACTCGAGCATGGTGACGACGTGGACGGTCGAGCCCGCCGGCGGCGGGACGACCGTCGCCGTCGACACCCGCTGGAACGGCGCCGCCGGTGTCGGCGGGTTCTTCGAGCGCCTCTTCGCGCCGAAGGGCCTGCAGCGCATCCACGACGGGGTGCTGGCGAACCTGGAGGCGCGCCTCACCGGGGGCGCCTGACGCGGTGATGCGCCTACTGGCTGGTATCACTCGCACAGCGAGGGATACCAGCCAGTAGGCCCGGGCCGCGGGGTCAGCCGACGACCGTGTCGATCGCCTCGTGGTGCTTCTCGAACTTCACGTAGTCGTCCTCCATGATCGCCCGCGGGTTGAACAACGGGTCGGCGAGGATGCCGTGGACGCGGCGGCGCTGCATGCCCATGTTGCCGCCGTCGTAGATCGGCAGGACGGCCGCCTCGCGGAGGATCTTCCCGAAGCCGTGCTTCGTCTCGAGGCTGTTGACGCCCACGATCTGCAGGCACTTGTAGACGCAGTCGAACATCATCTCGGTGACCTGGATCTTGTTCATCGCACCGACGAGCTCGGCGTGCTGGTCGTGCTTGTCCAGGTAGTCCGCGGCGCGCCAGGAGAAGTACCGGCCCATCTCGATCTTCGCCGCGACGTCGCCGAGCACGTAGCCGACGTTCTGGAAGCCGATGATCGGCCGGAGCGCGCCGGCGGTGTTGCCGCGGGCGAACTCCAGCGCCATCTCGTAGGCCGCGCGGGCCATGCCGACCGCGGCGATCGCCGCCACCGGGCCGGACCACGCGAAGTTGCGGTTGATGACGAGGTCGCCGTTGCCCTCGGCGCCGGGCAGCAGGTTCGCCGCCGGGATGCGCGCGTTGTCGAAGTGGATCTCGGCGTTCGACGCGAGGCGGTGCCCGACCTTGTCGAGGTGCTGGTAGGTGACGCCGGGCGTGTCGCGCTCGAGGACCAGCGCCGAGAGGCCCTCGGTGCCGCCCTTCTCCGAGTCGGTGCGCACGATGAGGGTCCCGGCGTTGACGCCGCGCTCGTCCCAGCCCGCCGAGGACGGCCAGTACTTGCGGCCGTTGACGACGAACTCGTCGCCGTCGCGCACGGCGGTGAGCCCGACGCCCGCGGGGCGCGGCAGCGGGATGTCGAAGTTCGCGGTGCCCGACGGGTGGCCCGGCGGCTCGCTGGCGGTCCACCCGCCGAGGTACTCGCCGGTGGGGTCGGACGTCGCGGCCCGCAGGAAGCGTTCCTTCTGCTCCTCGGACCCGTACCAGGCCACCGGCATGAGCCCGAGCCCGTTGCAGAGCACGGTGCACGCGAAGCCCGGGTCGACGACGCAGATCTCCTCGGCCGCGATCACCAGGTCGACGCACGACACGCCGCCGCCGCCGTACGCGGCGGGGAGCATGCACATGGCGATGCCGGCCTTGTAGGACTCGATGTACGCGGGCTTGGTCATCCGGAAGCCCTGGAGCGGGTCGGGCTCGGCGTCGGCCGCGGCCACCACGGGCTTGAGGACGTTCTCGGCGAACGCCCGGACCTCGTACTGCAGCTTCTTCTGCTCGTCCGACATCGTGAAGTTGACGGTCATGGGTCCTCCTCGCAGTGCGGTGCCCGCCACGGCCACGGAGCGGGATGAGAGGTACGCGCCGTGCGGGAATCGGCCCGGCACCCGACGCGACGTCGACGAGCGTGGAGCGGCGCGCGCCGCGGGCGGAAGGACGGCGGCACGGACGGCACGACATCGGTCACGAGCGGCGCGGCGCGGCACGAACGGCTTCCGGACCCGTCGGTAGCGAATTAGCATCCGCGATACCGATTTGCGGCGAGAGAAGCTCACCATGGTCGCGGCCCGAGCGAGACGAGCAGGTCATGAAGCACACGAGCCACGCCGACTTCGCGCTGCGGGTGCTGCTCTACCTCCGGGTGGCGCCGGGGCGGCGGGGGTCGGTCGCGGCCATGGCCGAGTCGCACGCCGTGTCGCGGCACCACCTCGTGAAGGTGGTCCAGGGGCTCGCCGGCGCCGGCATCGTCGAGACCTCGCGGGGTCGCGGCGGCGGGGTGCGGCTGGTGCGCGACCCCGGGTCGATCACGGTGGGCGAGGTGATGCGGGCGATGGAGTCCGACTTCGCGGTCGTCGAGTGCCTGGGGCCGGCGCGGTTCTGCCGGGTCGCGGGCGTCTGCGGCGCCCGCAGCGTCTTCTCGCGCGCGCTGGACGCGTACTTCGCGGTGCTCGACGAGGCCTCCCTCGAGGACATCGCAGCGAACGATCTCGGGCTCAAGGGAGCGCTCGGACTGGTGGCCGGCGGGCCGTAGCCGTTCCGGCCGCCCGCGGGCCGGACGCCCGGGAGGACACGACGTGCCCATCGACTTCGACCTGACCGCCGAGCAGCGCAAGACCAAGGACGTCGCCCGCGAGTTCGCGCGCGAGGTGCTGCGCCCCGTCGCCGACCGCGCCGACGCGCTCCCGGACCCGCAGGACGCGTTCCGCGCGATGCGGCCCGTCTACGAGCAGGCCGCCGCGCTCGGCTTCACGAGCATGTTCCTGCCGGCCGAGTACGGCGGGGGCGGGGCCTCGACCGTCGACTTCCTCGTCGCCATCGAGGAGCTCTGCGCCGTCGACCCCGGCTTCCCGACGGTGCTGCTGGTCAACGGGCTCGCCCTCATGCCCCTGCTGCGCTACGGCACCGACGCCCAGCGCGAACGGTGGATCCCTCGCGCGGCCACGGACGTCCGCGGCGACTTCCTCGCCGGCTGGGTCGTCAGCGAGCGCGGCGGCACCGCGAACTTCGACCACCCGAGCCCGCAGGCGGGCATCCAGCTCGTCGCCGACCACGACCGGGCCCGCGGCGAGTACGTCCTGCACGGCGAGAAGCACTGGCCGTGCAACGCGGGCGGCTGGGATCTCGAGGGTGCCGACGTGAACCTCTGCGTGGTGCGCACCGACCGCCGCGCGGGCGGCAAGGAGGCGTTGTCGGCGATCCTCGTCGAGCGCGGCACGCCCGGCGTCTCGTACACCGTGATCGACAAGATGGCCCACCGGACGTGCCAGAACGTCACGATGACCTTCCGCGGCGCCCGTGTGCCCGAGGAGAACCTCCTCGCCCCCGGCGACGGCGACCTGCTCGTCAACCGGAACTTCACCTGGTCGGCCCCGATCGCGGCGATCGCCGCGGTGGCCGTCGCGCGGGCGGCGTACGACTTCGCGCTGAAGTGGGCCAGGACCTACACCGGCGGCGGCGCGGGCCCGATCATCCAGCACCAGGCCGTGGGGCACCTGCTCAGCGAGGTCGCCGCCAAGATCGAGGCCGGGCGCTACCTCTGCTGGAAGGCCGCCCACCACCTCGACGCGAGCGGCGGGGAGGGCCACGCGCTCGGCGCCATGAGCAAGACCTTCTGCGGCGACCTCATGCAGGGCGTCGTCTTCGACTGCATGCGGATCGTCGGTGTCAACGCTCTCGACCGGAAGTTCCCGATGGCGCGGTACTACCGCGAGTCGATGGTCTTCCCCCTCTACGACGCCGGGAACCTCGCGATGCAGCGGCGCCGGGCGTGGGGCGTGATGGCCGACCCGGCGTTCTCGCCGGACACCTTCGTCGACGGCGACCCGATGGTCTTCACCAAGTCGATGGAGGGCTACGGCGTCATCTCGGAGATCGGCTGAGACGTGGACGCCCCCGCCCGCTCCTTCGACCGCGCCTTCGCACGCACCTACGCCGCGTGGGAGCGCTTCGCCGCCGGCGACGGTGACGCCTCCGACGTGCCGCCCGCCATCGCGATGTCCTGGTACCGCTGCCGCGACGTCTACCGGATCGACCCGACCCGCGCCCGACCCGCGCCCGCGCCCGATGCCGCCGACCCCGCCGATCCCGCCGGCCGCCCGGTGCACGGCGGCGTGCTCGCGCGGCTCGGTGCGCTCGGGGCCGCGCTCGCGAGCCGGACCGGCAACCGCGTCGCCACCGTCACCGACGGCCACGGGACGGTCCTCGCGACCTGGGGCGACGGGCCGACGCGTCGCCGGGCCCCGGACGCCGGGCTCGACCCGGCCCTGGCCTGGTCCGAGCCGGTCGCCGGCACCAACGGCGTCGGGACGTCGCTCGTGGCGCGCCGGGTCTGCTCGGTGCGGGGCCCGGAGCACTGGAGCACCGCGCTGCACGAGTGGAGCTGCACCGGCGTCGCGTTCGCCGACCCGGTCACCGGCGCCCCGCTCGCCACGCTCACCCTGGCGAGCTGGCGGGAGATGGTGCCGATCCGGCCCGTCGACCTCCTCGTCGCGACCGCGCCCGTCGCGGCCCTGCTGCAGGGCACCGCCGCCCACCACGGTCGCCGGATCGCGACGGCCTTCGCCGAGCTCGAGCGGCGCACGACCGGACCGCTGCTCGCCCTCGACCTGGCCGGCCGCGTCGTCGCGGCCAACACTGCGGCCCGGCGCCGCGGCGCGGTGCCTGGCGAGTACGCGACCGGGCGCACCCCCGGGCCCCGCGACATCCACAGCCTCGGGCACGTCGCCCCCGACGTCCGCGAGAGGGTCCGGGACGACCCGGGCTGGCGCGGCACGGTCTCGCTGCGCTCCGCCGTCACCGACGAGGACGAGACCTTCCGCGTCATCCCCGTCGTCGCCGGCGCCGACCCGATCGCCTTCCTCGCGTGCACCGACGCCCGCGCCGGGTGCGGCGAGCCCCTCGACCGCGTCCCCGCGCCGCGTCGCGGCGGCCGCCCGCAGCGCGTCCCCGCCGTCGGCCCGGGCGGGCAGATCGTCGTCCTGAACCCGCGGGAGATCCGCTCGGCACGCGCCGACGGGCACGCCGTCTGGTTCGCGACCGACCACGGGCCGCGGCGGGCGACGCGCCGGGGCATCGACCTGGTCGAGCGGGACCTGGCCGGGGCGGGCTTCCTGCGCGTGCACCGCAGCCACCTCGTCAACGTCGCGCGGATCCGCGACGTCGCCCGCGACGGCGACCGGCTCGTGATCAGCACCGCGCCGGAGGAACGGATCCCGGTGTCCCGGCGCCACGTGCCGGCGGTGCGGAGGGCGCTGGGGATCTGAGGGTGCTCAGCGCACCGGGTAGTGCGTCCCCGCCGCCTTGACGGTCCGGATCACCGGCGCCGTCTCGACGCTCTGGACGCCGGGCAGGGTCGCGACGCGCGTGGTCAGGTACCGGTACAGCCCGGCGGCCCCGGTGGTCGCGACGCTGGCGTAGATGTTGGCCTTCCCCGCGATCGCGGCGGCGAACGGCACCTCCGGGTGGGCCGCGAGCGCCCGTCCGGCCGCGTCGAGGTCCGCCGGGGCGACGGCCAGCCAGAGCATGGTGCGCAGCGGCAGGTCCATGACCTCCGGGTCCACGTCGACGTCGAGGTAGAGCAGCCCGCTGCCTCGCAGGTCGTGCAGCCGCCGGCGCACGGTCGACGCCGACGTCCCGCACGTCCGCGCCAGGTCCTCCACCGGGGCGCGGCCGTCGGCCCGGAGCAGGTCGAGCAGGTGCCGGTCGACGTCGTCGAGCCGCGGTGCCGGCACCGCGGCCGGGAGGTGCTCGGAGAGCCGCGCGACCTGCTCGTCGTCCAGCGCGCCCAGCTTGGTGAACGGCTCGCGGGCGCCGCCGTAGAAGACGTGCAGGACCTCGTGGGCGCTGACGTCGAGGATGCGCGGCGTCCGCGGCAGGCGGTGCAGCAGCATCTCGTCGGCGGTGGCGCTGCGCCCGCGCAGGGAGCACGCGATCTCGGTGCCGCCCGCGATGAGTCCGATCCAGGACGTGTCCGGGCGGCGTGCCAGGGCCTCGGCGATCTCGACGCACGCGTCGGGCGCGCAGCGCAGCCGCACGTGCCACTGCTCGTCGCCGACGACCGTGGGGTCGCTGAACCCGACGATCCTCAGCGTCCGGGCCGTGCGCAGGCGCGCGTAGCGGCGCGCGACGGTCTGGTCGGACACGCCGAGGACCTCGGCGACGCGGCGGAACGGCGCCCGCCCGTCGACCTGGAGCGCGTGCACGAGGGCCCGGTCGAGGTCGTCGAATTCCACCGCCACGAGGGCCTCCGAAGTCGAGAGCCGCCGGGAACGGCCGGGAACGTCGTCCGTCACCGCAGCGGATGTCGACGATGGTCGCAGTGACGACGTCCGGTCGTCGAGCCTCCCCGAGGAGAAGCACATGCGTCCGTGGTGGCCGCTGGTGGCGATCTGCCTGGGCACCTTCATGCTCCTGGTCGACGTGACGATCGTGAACGTCGCCCTTCCACCGATCGCCGCGTCGCTCGGCACCTCGTTCTCGTCCCTGCAGTGGGTGATCGACGGGTACGCGCTGGCGCTGGCCGCGCTGCTCATGATCACCGGTACCGTCGCCGACCGCTGCGGCCGCCGCCGGCTCTACCTCGCCGGCCTCGGGGTGTTCGCGGTGTCCTCGCTGGCCTGCGGCCTGGCGCCGTCCGCCGGCGCCCTCGTCGCCGCGCGCGTCGCGCAGGGCTGCGGCGGCGCCGCCATGTTCGCGACGACCGCGGCGCTGATCGCCGCGACGTACCACGGCCCGCGGCGCGGAACCGCCTTCGGCCTCTGGGGCGCGGTCAACGGCCTCGCCGCCGCCTGCGGACCGCTGCTGGGCGGCCTGCTCACCGAGGCGTGGGGCTGGCGGGCGATCTTCCTCGTGAACCTCCCGGTCGCGGTGGTGGCGGTCGCCCTGACCCTCGCCGTCGTCACCGAGTCGTCGTCGGGCGGCACGGGGCGGCTGGACGTCGCCGGCGCGACGAGCTTCACCCTCGCCTCGGGCACCCTCGTGTGGGGCCTGGTCTCGGCCGGCGAGCGGGGCTGGGGCGCGACGCCGACCGTCGTCGCCCTGGCGCTCGCGGCGGTCGCCCTCGCGGTGTTCGTCGTCGTCGAGCACCGCAGCGACGCCCCGATGCTCGACCTCGCGCTGTTCGCGAACCGGTCGTTCACCGCGCTCATGGTCGCCGCCGCCGTGCTCTCGGCGTCCGCCTTCGCGCACCTCGCGCTCGTGTCGCTGTGGCTGCAGTCGGTGCTGGGTCTGAGCCCGATCCGCGCCGGCCTGGTCGCGCTGCCGCTGTCGCTCGCGTCGTTCACCGTCTCGGCGGTCGCCGGGCGCTTCCTGCACTCCGGCTCCCCCGCCCGCCCCGTCGCCGGTGGCCTGGCGCTCATCGGGACCGGGGCGCTGCTCATGACCGTGGTCGGCGCCGGCTCCGCGCCATGGATCCTCGTCCCCGGCCTGGTCGTGGCCGGCCTCGGGGTCGGTCTCGCCACCCCGGTGTTCGTCTCGGCCACCCTCGCCGTCCTACCGCCGTGGCGGGCGGGCGTCGGCAGTGCGGCGGTCAACACGTTCCGCCAGCTCGGCCTCGCCGTCGGCCTCGCGGTGCTCGGGACCGTGTTCACGGGACGGATCGCGTCCACGCTCACGAGCGGCGGCGTCCCCGACGCCGACGGGCTGGCGACGGTGCTGGCGGGCGGCGGCGCGCCGGGCGTGCTCGCCGGCCACCCGACGCTCGGACCCGTGGTCGGCGCGGCGTTCCCGGCGGGCCTGGACACGGTCTTCACCGTCGCCGGCGTCGCCGCGCTCGCCGCGGCCGTCCTCGTCGCCGTGCTCGTGCGGCCGTCGGCGGGACCTGACCGGGACGCTGCGGAATCCGGAGCATCGCCGTCCGCGGCGTCGCCGGCGGGACGTCCGGCGCCGGTGCGGGGCTGACCCGGCCCGTGATCGCTCCGGGTGCTCCTCTGACCCGATGTCATGGGGCTCCAGGAGCACCGGGAGCGATCATGCGCGTGACCCCGGTGCTTGACCCCCCGACACCCGCGCCCGACCATCGGCCGGTGCGGGTGCTCGACAGCGGGACGGTCGCGGAGTTGCTCGATCCGGACGCCCTCCTGTCGGCCGTGGCCACGGCGATGGTCGATCTCAGCCACGGCCGCGCCTCGCTCCCGCCGCGCATCGCCGCGCGGGTCGAGGGCGCGGGGCTGCTCGCGACGATGCCCGCCTACAGCCCGACCGCCGGGGTGCTCGCGGCCAAGCTCCTGACGGTCTACCTCGGCAACGCCGCCGCCGGGCACCCGGTGCACCAGGCGGCGATCGCGGTGTTCGATCCGCCGACCGGCCGGCTGCGCGCCCTCGTGGCGGGCGACCTCCTGACCGCCGCCCGCACCGCCGCGTGCTCGGCGCTGTCCGTCCGCCACCTCGCGCGACCGGACGCCCGCGTCCTGGCCGTGCTCGGTACCGGGCCCCAGGCCCGCGAGCACGCGCGCTACGCGGCCCGGGTGCATCCCTTCGGCGAGGTGCTCGTCGCGGGCCGCGACCCGGACAAGGCGGCCGCGCTCGCCCGGGAGCTCGACCTGCCCGCCCGACCCACCACGCTGGCGGAGGCGGTCGCGGCGGCCGACGTCGTCTGCGCGGCGACCAGCACCGTCGCGCCGATCCTGCGCGACGGCGAGGTCCGGCCCGGGACCCACATCGCCTCGGTCGGCTACATCCCGGACGGGCGGGAGGTCGACGCCGCCGTGCTCCGCGAAGCCCTCCTGGCGGTGGAGCACCGCGCCACGACCCTGGCGCCGTTCCCGACGGGCTCCAACGACCTCGCCGAGCTCCTCGAGCGCGACGAGATCGCCCGGGAGGACGTCGTCGAGATCGGCGAGCTCGTCGCCGGTGACCACCCGGGCCGCTCGGACGCCGAGAGGATCACCGTGTTCAAGTCGGTCGGTGTCGCCGTGCAGGACGCGGCCGCCGCCGCGGCGGTCCTCGCGGCGGCGGAACGGGCCGGCGCCGGGACCGACGTCGCCCTGTGAGGAGCTGCGTAGGGTTCGGGGGTGACACGATACGTCTTCGTCGGCGCCGGGGCGGTCGGCAGTGCGCTCGGCGGTCTGCTGGCCGGAGCGGGCCGCGACGTGCTGCTCGTCGCCCGCGGCGAGCACGCCCGCGCGATGACCGAGCGCGGCGTGACCCTGCGGTGCCCCGACACCACCGTGACCGTGCCCGTGCCCGTCGTGACCGCTCCGGAGCAGGCCCGGCTCCACGTCGACGACGTGCTCGTCCTGACCACCAAGACCCACCAGGCCGAGCAGGCGATCGACGCGTGGACGGACGTCCCGGTGCACGGGGACGACGGCGCCGTGACGGGCCGCGCCGCCGACGTCCTGCCGGTGCTCACGGCCCTCAACGGCGTGGCGAGCGAGGAGATCGCGCTGCGCTACGCCGAGCGCGTCGTCGCGGTCTGCGTCTGGTTCCCGGTCGTGATGATCGAGCCCGGCGAGGTGCTCGTCCGGACCGCCCCGCAGCGCGGCGTCTTCCACGTCGGCCGGTACGGCGTCTCCCCCGATCCGGCCGGCGACGCCACGGTCCTCGACGCCCTCGAGCGCGACTGGACGCCGGCCGGACTGCTGGTCAAGCGCCCGGACGCGGTGATGCCGTGGAAGTACCGCAAGCTGCTGACCAACCTCGGCAACGCGTTGCAGGCCCTGCTCGGCGACGCCTCGGGCGCCGCGGACATCCAGCGGGCGGCCGAGGCCGAGGCCCGCGCGGTCCTCGACGCGGCGGGCATCGCGGTCACGCCCGACGACGAGGCGTGGCCCGGCTGGGAGCCGGACCGCGTCGCGATCCGCCCCGTCCCCGACGAGCCGCCCGTGATGGGCGGTTCCAGCTGGCAGTCGCTCGTGCGCGGCACCGGCACCATCGAGACCGACTTCCTCAACGGCGAGATCGTGCTGATCGCGCGCCGTCTCGGGCGCGCGGCGCCCGTCAACGCCGGGCTCACGAGGCTCGCCCGCCGCGCCGCCCGCGAGGGACGGGCGCCGGGTTCGGCGGACCCCGACGAGCTCCGGGCGCAGCTCGTGGGGACGGCGTGACCCGTCAGCGCGGGTCGAGCACGAAGACGGGGATCTGCCGGTCGGTCTTCGTCTGGTACTCCGCGTAGGACGGGAACGCCGCGACCGCGCGGTCCCACCACTGCGCGCGCTCGTCGCCGGAGACCTCGCGGGCACGGTAGGCCCGCGTCGTCTCGCCGTCCTGGAGCTGGATCTCCGGGTGCGCCCGCAGGTTCTCGTACCAGACCGGGTGCTCGGGCGCGCCGCCCTTGGACGCGACGACCGCGTAGCTGCCGTCGTGCTCCACGCGCATCACCGGCGTGTAGCGGAGCTTGCCGGACCTCGCGCCCCGCAACGTCATCAGCACGATCGGCGCGCCGCGGACCTCGACGCCCGTGGTCGTGCCCGTCTCCAGGATCTTCTGCGTCTGGCCCCGCACCCAGTCGGTCGGGCTCAGCTCGGCCTTCTCATCCGTCACGCCCGGACAACCCCGCTCCAGTCCGGTCGCATTCCGGCTCGTCCCGCGGGCGGAGCGAGCTACCGACCGAACGGCCCCTCCTTCCGGGCGATCGGCCGCTCTTCGGTCCCGGGGCGTCTGGAGATCGCCGAGCCGGGAAGTCGATCGCCATGGGAGCCGACGACACCGTCAAGAACCGTTCGCAGCAGGTGAAGGGGAAGGCGAAGGAGGTCACCGGCAAGGCCACCAAGAACAAGAAGCTCGAGTACAGCGGCAAGAAGGACATGGCCGCGGGTGAGATCAAGGAGCGCACCTCGTAGCGGGCCGCTCCCCTCCGGCACCATGGGCGCATGGTGGCGGGGGCGCAGCGGACGAAGGCCGTGCTGCGGCTGCCGTGCCTCGGTCCCGAACCGATGGGGCTGGACCGGGCGCTCGACGCCGTCGTGGGGTACGCGCGGGCGACGCGCTGGCTGCGGTTCCGGTCCCCCGGCAGCCCGGAGGGCCGGTGGGCGCAGGTCCCGGCGTTCGGCTGGACGCGGTTCGACGCCCGCCCGGCCAGCACGGGCCTCGACGCGGACGTCCTGCTCGGCGAGGGCCTGCACGGGCGCCTCGACCGCGCCGGGTGGCACGACGTCCACGACACCCTCGACCGCACGGCGCCGCTCGTCGACGCCCTCGTCGCCCGCGCCGACGGCAGCCCGCTCTGGGCGCAGGACGACGACGAGCTCTCGGTGCTCGGCGAGCCCGGGACGATCGGCGCGCTGCTGCGCCAGGTCGGACACGAGTCCGGGCCGCACGCCGCCCACGTGCTCGCGGCGCTGCACCACCGTCATCCCGCGCTCGTGCCGCACCTGACCCGCACCACCCGCCGCACGCTGCTCCCCCACCTCGAGGAGGGCGACAGCGGCGTCGAGGCGGTGGTGCGGCGCGACCTGCGGGCCAACGACGACGCCTTCGCCGAGCTCGAGGCCGCGGTGGCGACCGCGATCGGCGACGCGCGCCCCACCCGGCTGCGCCTGCACGACGTGCTGCTCTGGCTGTCGACGACGCTGCGGCTGGCGCACGCCGAGGGCGAGGGGCGCCGGTTCAGGGACCCGGGTCGATGAAGCGGGTCCGGTAGCGGTCCGCGAGCACGAGCAGCGCGAGCTCCGCGACGACGGCCACGACCACCAGCTCGGCGTCGAGGTAGCCGAGCGCCACGTTGACCCCGGCCAGGGCCACCAGCAGGCCGACCCGGCAGAGCCGGATGCCCACGTGGTCGCGGCGCAGGACCAGCGCGACGGCCGCCACGAGCAGGAGCACGCCGACGACCGCCTCGCCGGCCGAGGCGACGACGAGCATCGCGGGCCGCGAGCCCCGCGGGACCACCTGGTCGTCGAGGACGATCGCGACGTCGGGGTCGCTGCTCCACAGGGCCAGCAGGACGACGAGCCCGACCAGCGAGACGAGCCCGAGCGCGATCGCACCGAGGATCACGACGACCCGGTGCGCCCAGCGCGGGAGCAGGACCGCCTCGGCGCGCCGGAGCCCGGCCACGACGGGCCGGCCGCGCTGCCGCGGCTCCTCGACGGGCGTCGCCTCGACGACGGGGCGCAGCGCGGTGGCGTAGGCGACGAGGTCCGGCCGCGCGGTGTCCGTCTCGAGCGCGACGAGGTCGCGGAGCAGGGCCGCCCGGTCGTCCGGGCGCAGCGGGCCGTCGGCGAGGTAGCGCGACCGGACCGCGACGGAGAACGCGAGCGCCCGCGGCCGGTCGAGCCGGGCCCGCCGCGCGAGGACCGCGAGGCCGAGCACACCCAGGAACACCGCGTAGATGATCGGGGCGGCGAGCGGGGTGAAGTAGTCGTTGCGGGCGGTGATGAACTTGCCGACCTCGTCGACGAAGAGCCCCGAGCCGACACCCACGCAGACCGCGGTCGCCGTCGGCACCCACCGGTTGCTGTAGAGCAGCGCGACCAGCCCGCCGACCAGGAGCAGCAGCCCGCCCCAGAGGGCGTGGGCCAGGTGGTACTCCCCGCCGCCGATCTGCGGGTAGCCCGTGAGCGCCAGGTAGAGCCGGGTGACGACGACGGTGACGCCGAACGCCACGGCCACCAGCCGCACGTTGCGGGCGGCGTCGTCGCGCGGCACCGGCCCGCGCCGGGCACGCACGGCCACCGTCGGCGGCCGGTCGTCCTCACGGTCCGGCACGGGCGCCGTCGTGGTCATCTCATCCGTCCTGCGCGAGCCCGGCCCAGGTGTCCCGCAGCTCGCGCTTGAGGATCTTGCCACTCGGGTTCTTCGGCAGCTCGTCGACGAGGACGACGTACTTGGGCGCCTTGAACCCGGCCAGCCGCCCGCGGGCGTGCGCGACGATCTCGGAGGCCTCGGCCCGCTCCCCGTCGCGCAGGACCACCGCGGCGGCGACCGCCTCGATCCACTCGGGGTGCTTGACGCCGAACACCGCGACCTCGCTGACCGCGGCGTGGGTGTAGATGGCGTCCTCGACCTCGCGGCTGGCGACGTTCTCACCGCCGGTGATGATGATGTCCTTCTTGCGGTCGACGATCGTGAGGTAGCCGTCGGCGTCCATCACCCCGAGGTCGCCGCTGTGGAACCAGCCGTCCTTGAACACCTCGGCCGTCGCGTCCGGCTTGCCCCAGTAGCCGCGCATGGCGTGCGGGGTCCGGTGCACGATCTCGCCGACCTGGCCCACCGGCACCGGCCGGTCCTCGTCGTCGTGCAGCCGCGTCTCGACGTTGAGGCTCGGGCGCCCGGCCGTCCCCGCCTTCGTGATCTGCTCCTCCGGGAACAGCACCGTCGCGTTGGGCGCGAGCTCGGTCTGCCCGTAGTAGTTGAACAGCCGGATGTCGGGCAGCCGCCGGCCCAGCTCCTCCAGCACGGCGACGGGCATGATCGCCGCCCCGTAGTAGCCCTTGCGCAGCGAGGACAGGTCGTGGGTGTCGAACGCCGGCGAGCGCAGCAGCCGGATCCACACCGTGGGCGGGCAGAACATCTTCGTGATCCGCTCGGCCTCGACGGTGGCCAGGATCGTCTCCGGGTCCGCGCTGTCGACCACGACGCTCGTGGCGCCCAGGTAGACGTCGGGCGTGAGGAAGTCGTGCAGAGCGGCGCAGTGGTACAGCGGCAGCGCGTGCAGCTCGACGTCGTCGCGGTGGTACTCGCCGTCGACGATGTCGCTGACGTACTGCGCGATGAGGTTGCGACTGGTCATGATCGCGCCCTTGGGCGCCGAGGTGGTGCCGCTCGTGTAGAGCAGCTGCACCGGGTCGTCGTCGCCGATCGCGACGTCCGGCTCGCTCGCGTCGTCGTGCGCCAGCAGCTCGTCGAACGACGTCCACCCGTCGCGCGCGCCCACCGTGACCCGCAGGTCCACGGGCACGTCGGCCGCCTCGAAGGTCTCGACCAGGGCGTCCTCCACGATCGCGGCCGTGGCGCCGCTGTCGTCCAGGACGTAGCGGGCCTCCGAGGGCACGAAGTTGAAGTTCACCGGCACCGAGATCGCGCCGAGCCGCGCGAGGGCGAAGTAGGCGACGACGAAGGCGTAGGAGTTGTGCGAGTGGATCGCGACGCGCTGGTTCCGGACGACGCCCCGCGCCGTCAGCGCGTTCGCCACGCGGTTCGCCTCGGTGTCGAGCTCCGCGAACGTCCTGCGCGTCCCGCGGTGCACCACCGCCGTCTTCCCCGGGTACTTGATCGCGGTGCGCGCCAGCAGCGAGCCGATCGACTGGCGCCGCGCCCGCGCGACGTCCGCGGTGTACGGCGGGAGATACCGGTCGAGATCGTCCATCCGCTGCTCCTCACCGTGGTCGGGGGATCATCAGACCGCCGGGCGGGCCCGGTCGGCAAGCACCCGCGGCTCAGCCGACCGCGTCCGTCCCGATCTTGAACCGGCGCACCTTGCCGACGCTGGTGCGCGGGAGGCTCTCGATGTGGTGCCACTCGCGGGGGCGTGCCGACGGCGCGAGCCGCTCGGCGGCCCAGGCCGCCAGGTCGTCGAGTGCGGGTGGGTCGGCCGGGTCGTGGGGGACGACGTACGCGACGGGCACGTGGTCGCGGACCTCGTCGTCCCTCGCCAGGACGGCGACCTCGAAGATGCCCGGGGCCTGGGCGAGGATCGCCTCGACCTCGGTCAGGCTGACGTTCTCGCCGGCGACCTTGATGACGTCGTCGACCCGCCCGACGAAGCGCAGCGCCCCGCCCCCGGTGTCCACGGCGAGGTCGCCGGTGCGGAACCAGGTCACGCCCTGCTCGTCGGTGGTGAAGGAGCGCTCGGTGACCGCCGGGTCGTCGAGGTACTCGCGGAACAGGTCGACGCCCCGCTCCCCCGCCAGCGTGATCACCCCCGGCGTCCCGGAGCCGGCCTCCTCGCCCGTGGCCGGGTCGACGAGGCGCACCGCGCGCCCGGCGATGGGCTCGCCGATGAGGTCGGGGGCGGGCGGCTCGCTGCGGTCCGCGGTGACGATCGCGGTCGTCTCGGTCATGCCGTAGAGCTGGCGCGGCAGGACGCCGGTGAGCTCGCCGAACCGGCGGTGGTGCTCGGGCCCCAGGTTCTGCGCGAACCAGGTGTGCCGCAGCCGGCAGGTGGTGCCCTCGGGGGTACGCGCGAGGATCATCCGGACCGGGGCGGCGAAGAGGCTGGCGTGGGACGCCCCGAGCTCGGTCGCCTGCTCGACCCACCGGCTCGCCGAGAACGCCGCGGTCAGGGCGACCGAGGCGCCGACCGCGATCGCGGAGGCGAAGCAGTAGAACTGGGCGTTCGCATGGAACAGCGGCAGCGTCACCAGCCACCGGTCGTCCGCCTCGAGGCCCGCCGCGGCCGCCATGGCCTCGGCGACGTAGCGGTAGTTGGCCTGGGTGAGCACCACGCCCTTGGGCTGCGAGGTCGTGCCCGACGTGAACATCACGGCCAGGCGGGCTTCCGGCGCGACGGGGTCCTCGTCGACGGTCCGGCCGTCGCCGGCCCGCAGCCGCCCGCCCGCCCGGACGTCGACGGCGGTCTCCTCGAGCGCGAGGACCCGCACCCTCGAGCCCTCGGCACCGGCGCGGTACGTGTCGGCGCGCGCGGCGGCGTGGAAGCCGACCTTCGGCGAGACGCGGGCCAGCTGGGTCTCGATGTCGCGGCTGCTCGACGCCGGGTCGACGGGCACCATCCAGGCGCCCAGCTCGGCGCAGGCCAGCCACAGCGCGATGAACCCCGGGCAGTTGCGCAGGCACAGGTGCACGGCGTCGCCCTCGACCACACCGTGGGCGATCAGCAGCGCCATCGTGTCGCGCACGACGCGGTCGAACTCGTCGTAGGTCCACGTGTCGACCCGGCCGTCCTCGCCGCGGAACACGAGGAAGGGGCGGCGGCCGTGTCGCGCGACCGCGTCCTGCCAGAGGTGGGCGAAGGTCCCGGGCGTGCCGGTCGTGGTCACCGAAGGATCATGCCGGTCGCCGTCCTGCCCGGGCCAGGGGTCGGTTGCGCACGACGCTTGCGTCGGATCGACGGGTGCGGCAGCGTCCTCACAGCGGAATGTGATCCGCCTAACACGCCCGGCGAGGAGGCCGTAGCCTGATGAAGCTCGCTCTGTACCTGCCGAACTTCCGCACCGAGGTGACGATCAAGGAGCTGGAGGATCTCACCGATCTCGCCGAGGAGCTCGAGTTCGACTCGGTGTGGACGCTGGACCGCATCGTCGTGCCGGAGGCGTCCGACAACGAGCAGCTCCAGCACACCTTCGGCATGATGGAGGGTCTCCCCCACGCCCTGCCGGTCGCCGCCCGCGGGCAGTGGTTCCAGGGCTACCCGCTGCTCCCGTGGCTCGCCGCGCGGACCTCGAGGATCCGCATCGGCCAGAGCATCATCGACACGCCGTTCCGTGCGCCGGGCGTGCTCGCCGCCGAGCTCGCGACCATCGACCACCTCTCGAACGGCCGCCTCAACGTCGGCCTCGGGGCCGGGTGGATGCCCGAGGAGTTCGCCGCCGCGAGCGCGACGGACATCTTCCCGAAGCGGCACAAGCACGTCCGCGAGACGATCGAGGTCCTGCAGGGCGTGTGGGGGAACGACCTCTTCGAGTTCCACGGCGAGTTCGCCGACTTCGACCGGTGCGGCTTCGGCGCGAAGCCGCTCCAGCAGCCCCGCCCGCCGATCTTCATGAGCGGGCTCAAGGACCCGCTGCGCTCGGCGAAGCGCATCACGAAGTACGACCTCGACGGCTGGATCGGCATCCAGGACTCGCCCGAGGGCCTCGGGAAGTGGATCCAGGCCATCGACCAGCAGTTCGAGGAGATCGGCAGCCCGAAGCGGTCGAAGGACCTCGAGATCTGCAGCATGATCTGGACGGTCATCACGGACGCGGAGACCGACCAGACCGACAACGGCGTGCCGTCCAACCTGCTGGTGGGCACCGAGAAGCAGCTCACCGACCGGCTCAAGGCCTACAAGGAAGCCGGGATGACCATGCCGCTGATCTGGCCGCCGTTCACCGACGTGCCGGTGTCGAAGACGCTCGACGACCTCAAGCGGATCAACAACGACATCATGCCGAAGGTCAACGCCGCGTAGGAGACGCGCCGGGAAAGGGGGTCCCATCGCGCCCGGGCGGCGCGGCGGGTCTCCCGTCCCGCACGACCGTGGCGACCCGTCCGGATGACGAGGCCGGGTCGTGTGTGACAGGTGGGACCCGTGTGGTCGATGGTGCCCAGGTGGCATCGGATCGCACCGACTTCCAGAACGACGACTTCTCCTCGGCGTACGACGGGGCGGCGGCCACGGGGATGCTGCACGGCGCGTACCACTTCGCCCTGCCGGACCGCTCGGACGCCGCGACCCAGGCGACCTACCTCCTCGACCACGGCGGGGCCCCGAGCGGGGACGGCCGGACCCTGCCGCCGATGCTCGACATCGAGGACGACCCCTACGGCGACCAGTGCTACGGCATGTCGCCGGAGAACATGGTGGCGTGGATCCGGTCGTTCTCCGACACCGTCGCCGCCCGCACCCACCGCCTGCCCACGATCTACACCAGCCTGCGCTGGTGGAGCGCGTGCACCGGGAACTCCGACGCGCTCGGCGACAACCCGCTGTTCATCGCCCACTACGACGAGGACGTGGGCACCCTGCCGGCCGGCTGGGAGCAGGAGACGTTCTGGCAGTACAGCGACTCCGGGCCCCTGCCCGGCGACCAGGACGTCTTCCACGGCACGCCCGAGCAGCTCCAGGCGCTCGCCGCCGATCCGTCGACGTCGTCTGGGTCCGCGGGCTCCACCTCCTCGAGCACCCCGCCCACGTCGACGTCCACGTCGGCGCCACCGTCCACGCCACCGTCCACCACGAGCACGCCACCCAGCACGACGACGCCCAGCACGACGACGCCGGACTCCCCGGCCTGAGCGGCGTCAGGGCGTCGGCACACCGTCCAGGTCCGGTCTCATCCCGGCGGGCAACGGCAGGCGCAGCCCCGGCGGGGCGTGCCCGTGCCCGGCCCGCATCCGCGCCGCCAGCAACACCGCGGTGACGGCGCCCAGCGCCGCCAGCACGAGTGCCGCCGCGATGGCGGCGACGCCGATCGCGGTGACGGCCGTGGGCGGCACCGGCAGCACGATCAGCACCGGGCTGAGCATCCCGAGCAGTGCCACCGCGGCCGACAGGAACGCGTCGGCCCGGATGACCGCCCGCAGGGTGGCGTCGTACCGGAATCCGGGTGTGCCGTCCATGCTCACAGCACACCCCGGCGAGGTCACGGCGTCGATGACCTCGCAGGTCATGGGACCGGGTCAGGCCTCCTGCGGGGTGAGGGGCGGACCCACCACCTGGAGCCCGTACCGCGGACCGGCCTCCATCCAGCGTTCCAGGTCGGCGGGGTTCACCCCGCCGTCCGGCAGACGCCGCTCGGTGGCGGGGCGGCCGACTTCGTCGTAGACGTCGAGCAGTCCCCCGGGCAGTGCGAGTGCCAGGAACCGCGCCGGGGCCGTTCCCGTGATGCGGAACGCGTGGGGCACCCCGGACGGCAGGTAGATGAAGTCGCCCGCACCCATCCGCGTCAGCTCGTCGCCCGCCCGGTAGGTGATCGTGCCGTCGAGCACGAACCACGCCTCCGCCTCCCGGGTGTGCACGTGGAGCGGGCTCGCCTGACCCGGCGGCTGGCTGACGACCGAGGCGGACAGCCGGCCGCCGGTGTCCTCGCCGCCGACCAGGCGCTCGAGCAACATGCCCATCGCCCAGGTGGCGGGGCCGGTTCCGGCGGCGCGGGCGACCACGCGGTCGTCGGCGGTGCTCGTCGTGGGCATCGGACCCCCCTGTGTTGACCCGAACCTCGTTCGGATGAACAGAGGTTGGCGCGGCGCGTTGCTCCTGTCAATCCGTCCGATGTACGTTCGGGTGAAATCGAGGAAGGAGCGAGGCGCTGGCGACCAGCGACGCCCGGGATCGGCGGTCCACCCGGCGCTACCACTCCCCCCGCCGCGAGGAGCAGGCCGCGGCGACCCGCCGTGCCGTCCTCGGGGCCGCCCGCGAGCTGTTCGTCCGCGACGGTTACCGGGCGACCGCGGTCGCCGAGGTCGCCCGCCGGGCCGGCGTCGCGGTCGACACGGTCTACGCCACCGTCGGCCGCAAGCCGGCGCTCCTCCGCGAGGTCCTCGAGAGCGCGATCTCCGGCACCGACCACGCCGTGCCCGCGCTCCAGCGGGACTATGTCGCCCGCGTGCAGACGGCCACCACCGCCCGCGACAAGATCCAGGCCTACGTCGACGGGCTGGTCGCGCTGCAGGTCCGCCTCGCTCCGGTGTACCTCGCCCTGCGCGACGCCGCAGGCGCCGACGCCGACTCCGCGGCGCTCTGGCAGGAGATCAGCGACCGGCGGGCCGCGAACATGCGCCTCTTCGCCGCCGACCTCCGCGGTACGGGCGAGCTGCGCCCCGAGCTCACCGACGACGCCGTCGCCGACATCATCTGGAGCATGAACGGGCCCGAGTACTGGACGCTGCTGGTGCACGGCCGCGGCTGGTCGGCGGCGGCGGTCGGCGAGCACCTGGTCGATGCCTGGCAGCGGATGTTCCTGACGGCGACCCACCTCGAGGAGGACCGATGACCGAGATCGATGCCGCCGAGGCGCGCCGACGTCTCGACGCCGGCGAGGCCGTCCTCGTCGACGTCCGCGAGCCCGACGAGTGGGGCGCCGGCCACGCCCCGGACTCCCTCCACCGGCCGCTCGGCGACCTCGACCCGGCCGAGTTCGGCGACCGATCCGTGATCACGACCTGCCGCGGCGGCGGCCGCGGATCGCGCGCCGCGGCCGCGCTCACCGAGGCGGGCGTCGACGCCGTCAGCCTCGGCGGCGGCCTGCGGGCCTGGGCGGACGACGGCGGGGCGATCGTGCGCGACGACGGGGCGACGGGCTCGCTCGGCTGACGAGGACCCGTGTCCCGGGGACACGGGTCCTCACCCGGAGCCGGCGCCCTCCGGAGCGGGTTCCGGCTCGTCGCCCTCGGGAGCCCGCTGCGGCTCCTTGCTCTCGCGGTGGGCCCGGACGCTCGCCCGGACCGTCACCACGGCGACGAGCGACAGCGTGATCCACAGGGCGTACTGATCGATCAGGAGCACCACGTCGACGCCGCTCTGCCCCACGCCGTAGCCGAGGCCGGCGACGAGCGCGGCACCGACCGCGTCGAGCACCAGGAACGGGACCAGCCGCATCCGGCCCAGCCCGGCCAGGGCGAACACCGCCGGGGCGGGCACCCCCGGCAGGGCCGCCCCGACGACGGCGAGCGCCATCGCCCAGCGCGGCGCCGACCGGATCCGCGCCACGAAGCGCCGCGCGACCTCGCCGGGCGCCCACAGCTCGAGGATCCGCGTGCCCCACCGGCGCCCGGCGAGCCAGAACAGCCAGTCGAACTTGATCATCCCGACGACGCCCGCGACGATCACCAGCCAGAGGTCGCCCTGCCCGATCCTGGCGAAGGCCGCGCCCGAGCCGATCGCGGAGAGGCTGCCGGTCACCGCGCTGAGGGCGACCGGGTGCGACGCCAGCAGGAACGGCCGGAACGGCATCGACGCGACCATCAGGACGACGACACCGAGCGTCGCGAACACCAGGACCTTGTCGCCGCGCGACATCGGGTGGTCCCACGGCATGGCCTTGCGCCACGCCTGCCTCGCCTCCTCGAGCTCCTCCGGCGTGAAGTCCCGGGACCGCCAGCGGAAGCGCTTCAGCTTCTCCGATTCGGACATGCGGCCAGTCGACACCATGCCGCTGCGGCATGGTCAAGACGTCTCAGGGCGTGAGGACGTCCGGGAAGCCGAAGGCCGCGACGAGGGCGGGGTCCCCGAACTCGACGACGCGTGCGACGCCCGCGGCGGTGGGGACGAGGACGACGACCCCGTCCGCGCGGAGCACGTCGTCGGCGCGCCGGCGGTACACCGCGGCGGCGGGGTGGCCGTTGGCGCGGGTCGGGAGCATCCGCCAGCGGCCGGGAGCGCCCAGCACGTAGGTCCCGAGCACGTGGAGGCACGTCCCGCGACCGGACTGCCAGTCGCGGAACGGGGTCGCCTCGAGCGTGGCGTCGGCGCGCAGCACCAGCTCCAGCAGGCGGACGTCCGAGCGCTCGAACGCCGCGACGTACCCGTCGAGCAGCGCGCGGGCGCGCTCGTCGTCGGGGCCGAGCAGGTCCGCGGGATCCGGTGCCACCTCCGCCAGCCGCGCCCGGGCTCGTTGCAGGCCACTCTTGACCGCCGCGCTGGTGGTCCCCAGGACCTCCGCGGTCTCGGACGCGGAGAACGCCAGGACGTCGCGCAGGAGCCAGGTCGTACGCGGTGGGCCGGCCGGGCGGCACGACGCCGGCGGCGACGAGCCCGGCGAGCTCGCCCAGGACCTCGCCGAAGACCGTTGGAGCGGCCCGAATCAGCGCGCCCAGGTTGAACCCGACGACGTGGACCGGGTGCCGGTAGACCAGGTCCCGGGTCGTCAGCGTCGCCTCACCACCCGCCGAGCCCGTGACCACGACGCGGCCGGTCACCCGCTTCGCCGCGGCCAGGCTCGCGGCGAACACCGCACCGCCCGCCGACTCGAGCACCAGGTCGACGCCGGCGCCCGCGGTCAGGTCCCGGACCTCGGCGGCGAGGTCGGCGCCGCGCGCGTCCAGGACGTGGTCGGCGCCCAGGTCCCGCACGACGCCGTGCTTCTCCGGCGAGGCGGCCCCGAGGACGACCGCTCCACGGTGCTTCGCCGCGACGACCGCCGCCTGCCCTGTCGCGCCCGCCGCGGCGTGGACCAGCACCGTCTGCCCCGCCGTGAGGCCGCCGAGCGGACCGAGGGTGGCCAGCGCGGTCGGCCAGTTCACGACCAGACCCAGTGCCTCCTGCTCGGTCCAGCCCTCGGGCAGGGGCATCGCCGCCGCCGCGGGCAGGACCACGAACTCGGCGAACGCCCCGTCGCCGACACCGACGACGCGGCTCCCCGCCGCCGGACCGGTGACGCCCTCGCCCCGCGCGACGACGACCCCGGCGGCCTCGAAGCCGGCGGTGTACACGGGACGGGGGCCGTCCCCGAACGTGCCACGGGCCTTCGCGACGTCCGCGAAGTTCACCCCCGCCGCGACGACGCGGACGAGGACCTCGCCCGGACCCGCGACCGGCGTCGGCGCGTCGGTGACCAGGTGCATGTCCTGCGGTCCGTCGAGGGAGGTCTGCTGCAGCGCGCGCATGGTCACGGGCCCTTCGTCGCCGGGGAACGGAGGCGGGCGTGCCTCCCTCCTGGGTGGACCCGGGACGGGACCGGAAGGAATCGGTGTCTCAGGGCCCGGTGACGCGCAGCCCGTCGAGCAGCACCCACGTCGCGGGGCCCGTGTCCCGGTAGACGCCCTGCTTGAGGTAGTTCTCGTCGCTGGTCATGGTCGCCCGGGCCTCGCGGGGAACGGTGGCGACGCCGTTCTCCCAGCCCTCGACGAAGCCCGCGTCTTGGTCGCGGGAGAACCTCACGTGCAGGGTGTAGTCGACCCACTCGCCGCGTCGGACCGGCCCGAGCGTGCGGCGCGGCTCGCTCTTCAACCCGTCGCCGCCGATCTGCACGTCACCGTCGTTGCTGACGGTGATCGCCAGCGGCGGTGACCCGGAGCCCGCGTGCCACTGCATCACGATGAACCACACGCCGGTCGGGTTCGGGAAGTCCGCCGGGAACTTCATCGACCACTGGTACCAGCGCTCGTCGCCGTCGTGGACCACGACGCCGTCGGCGTCCGAGCGCACCTCGGCCCGCTCGCCGCCGCCGAAGTCGGGGACGTCGCCCGGCGCGACGTCGAACCGCGCGGCGTACCGGCCCTGGCGGACGTCGTCGGTGACGATCCGCATCGTCCGGTCCCCCTGCCCGAAGCCGGCGCACCGCGAGTTGGTGGTCGCCGTCTGGCAGATGTCCCACTGGCTGAAGTCGCCGGTCTCGTAGTCGCCCCGGAAGAGCTGGCGCGGACCGACCGGGACCACCGGTCCGCCACGGTCGTTCGGGTACGCGGTGGCCGGGTCCTCGGGCGGCGGGGTCGGTGTGGGCGACGTGGTCGGCTCCCCGGGCGTGGTCGTCGTGGTGGGGCTGGTGGTCGTGGTGGGCGTCGTGGTGGTGGGCGTGGTCGGGTCGGTCGGCGGCGGGGGCTCGAAGCCCTCGTCGTACCGCGACCGGGGGTCCGGTGTGGGAGGCGTCGGCGACGGTGTGCCGGCCGCCGTCAGGGTGACACGGACGCCGTCCGGCGCCGCGGCGAGCACGGGCACGAGGCCCACGGCGAGGAGGAACGCGAGCGTCCCGACCACGTGACGACCCACAGCACCGGACACCGCGCGCCTCCCGCCGCCGGACGGGACGGCGGGCGCCTCCCGATCCTCTGGAGATCGACGATCACGTACGGGACGCGTGGGGGGCGAGTGTCGCGTGTGACGACTGGCCGTTCCGGTGACTTACAGCCGCGTGGTTCGCGCGCTCAGCTGACCGTCTTGCCCGTCGTGTCCGCGCGGGACCGGCTGGGCTGCACCCGCTTGGGCTCGCCGGGCATCTTCGGGTACTCCGGCGGATAGGGCAGGTCGCCCAGGTCGTGGTCGCGCTGGTCGCGCTCGACCCACTCCAGGACCGTCTCGAGGCTGCCCGGGTCGTCGTGCAGTCCCGCCAGCGCGTCACCCCGGTCCGCGAGCACGCCGGCGGCGGTGAGGACGTCGAAGTCGTCGGGGTCGACGTCGGCGAGGTCGTCCCACGCCAGCGGCATCGACACCGTGGCCCGCGGGGTGCCGCGCACCGACCACGCGGAGGCGATCGTGCGGTCGCGGGCGGCCTGGTTGTAGTCGAGGAACACGCGCTCGCCGCGCTCCTCCTTCCACCAGTCCACGGTCGCCTCCGAGGGGATGCGTCGACACACCTCGCGGGCGAGCGCGATCACCGCGCGGCGCACGCCGACGAAGTCCCACTCCGGGCGCACCGGCACCAGCACGTGGATCCCGCGCCCGCCCGAGGTCTTCGGACGCCCGTGCAGCCCGGCGTCGTCGAGGACCTCCCGCAGCACGCCCGCTACCCGCACGGCGTCGGCGAAGTCGGTGCCCGGCTGCGGGTCGAGGTCGATCCGCAGCTCGTCGGGCTGGTCGACCTGCCCGCGGCGCACCGGCCACGGGTGGAAGTCGAACGTGCCGAGGTTGGCCGCCCAGGCGGGCACCGCGGTGCGCGTCGGGCAGATCTCCGTGGCGGGCCGCCCGCTGGGGAAGCGGACCTCGACGGTGTCGACCCACTCGGGAGCGCCCTTGGGCACCCGCTTCTGGTAGAAGAACTCGCCGGTGACGCCGTCGACGAACCGCTTGAGGTGCGTCGGGCGCTCGTAGAGGACGGCGAGCAGGGGCTCGCGCACCGCGACGTAGTGCTCGACCACCTGCCGCTTCGTGATCCCCCGGTCCGGGAAGTAGATCTTGTCGGGGTTGGTGACGCGCACGGTCAGGCCGTCGACGTCGATCTCCTCGGCCGGGGACTTCGCCACGGCGGCAGGTTAGGCCCTCAGCCCTCGCCGGTCACGATGCTCTCGTCGGCGGTGCGCAGCCGGTCGGCCAGCGCCTGGAGCTCGCGGCGCAGGCGTGCAAGGTCCTCCTCCTCCATGCCGGTCTCGGCCCGCACGCGTTGCTGGACCGCGAACACCGGCTCACGCAGCGCCTCGCCCTCCGGGGTGCACGTGACCTCGACGGTGCGCTCGTCCTCCGGGCGGCGCCGGCGCACGACCCGGCCGCGCTCCTCGAGACGCTGCAGCAGCGGCGAGAGCGTGCCGCTGTCGAGGTGCAGCTCGCGGCACAACCGGCCCATGGTGGTGGGCCCGTGCTCCCAGAGCACGAGCAGCACGACGTACTGGCTGTACGTCAGGCCCAGCGGGGCGAGGCCCTTGCGGAACGACGCGGCGATCGCCCGCGACGCGTCGTGCAGCGCGAAGCACAACTGCGCGTCGAGCGTCGTGGTCGCCGTGGTGTCCGTGCTCATGGCACCAGGGTAGGCCCGCCGTGAAGACCCGCGGGTTACCGTGGCGCGATGACCTCGCCCGATATGCCCCGCGACGGGGATCACACCGGTCCGCCGGGGCGCTTCGCCGAGGATCTCGTCGGTCTGGACCCGGACGATCCCGAGGCCCGGGCCTTCGCCGCGCACCTGGACCGCATGGAGCGCGTCGGCCCGCCGGCGTTCACGGTCGAGGGGCAGCTGGCCGGCGTCCGCGACTTCGCCGAGTCGGCCAACCGTGCCGGTGGGGCGCGCAGGCTCGCCGCGGTCGTGCTCGTGGCCCTGGTGCTCCTGGGCACCGGCTTCGTCATCTTCGAGGCGCTCGAGGTCGTGCTCGGCGCCGCTTTCTGAGCCGTCGGACGGGGTGCGCGGCGTATTAGCCTGGGTGCATGAGCAGTGACTCCTCGATCGGCGCCCCGAAGGTCAGCAAGTCCGACGACGAGTGGCGCGAGCAGCTCTCCCCGGAGGAGTACCAGGTACTGCGCCAGGCGGGCACCGAGCGCCCGTTCACCGGCGAGTACGACGAGGTCTTCACCGAAGGCGTCTACTCGTGCCGGGCGTGCGGCGCCGAGCTCTTCCGCTCCGAGACCAAATTCGCGTCGCACTGCGGGTGGCCGTCGTTCTACGCGCCCTCGGCCGACGACAACGTGATCCTGCGCGAGGACCGCGCGATGGGCATGACCCGCGTCGAGGTGCTGTGCGCCACGTGCCACTCGCACCTGGGCCACGTCTTCAGCGGTGAGGGCTACGGCACCCCCACCGACCAGCGGTACTGCATGAACTCGGTGAGCCTGCACCTCGAGCCCACCGGCTGAGACGGGTCGCCCGCAGCGGGGGCGGGCACGTTACGGTTTCCTGTCAATGTCATCGACGACCGCACTCGCGCCTCCGCGCCGGATCTCGCGCGGCCTCGCCCGCGACCTCGGCCGCCGTCTCGCCCGCCGCCTGCACCCGATCCAGCCCCGTCGGCTGCTCGTCGCGGCCGGTCGCCAGCTCTCGACCCGTCAGCTGACGGGGCTGCGCACCGCCCTCGGCGCGCTGGAGCAGGGCAACTGGATCCGGCAGATGGAGGCCCACGTCCCCAACCGCGGGGACCGGTTCGACGTGTTCGCCGAGATCGTCGAGCGGCTGCGCTCGCCGCGGCCGCTCTACCTCGAGTTCGGCGTCCACGAGGGCCGGACCCTGCAGTGGTGGAGCGAGCACCTCGCCACGCCTGGCGCCCGCTTCGTCGGGTTCGACAGCTTCGACGGGCTGCCGAACGACTGGCACCAGGACGCCCCGGCGGGCAGCTTCGCCACCGGGATCGTCCCGCGCTTCGACGACCCGCGGGTCGAGGTCGTGCTCGGATGGTTCTCCGACACCCTCCCCGGGCGCGAGCTGCCCGAGCACGACGAGCTGGTCGTCAACGTCGACTGTGACCTGTACTCGAGCACCCGCGAGGTCCTCGACTGGCTCGAGACGCACCTCCGCCCGGGCACCCTGGTCTACTTCGACGACCTCTTCGACCACGACGCCGAGCTCCGCGCGGTGTGGGAGTGGGTCGAGGAGCACCCGGAGACCGTGCGGCCGCTGTCGATGGCGCGCTGGGGACAGCACCTGCTCCTCGAGTACTGCTGACCAGCCCTCTGGTCCGTTCGGCCCAGTCCGGGCCCCCGGGATGCGGCTTTCCGGCCGCGTGCCGGTGTCCGTGACCACCCGCGGGGGGCGTGTCGGGGCAAGGTCGTTACCGTCGGGAGACGGCCAGCCCGCTCCGTCTCGAAGGAGAGAGGACGATGCCGTCGATGACGCACCCGACCCGCCCCGGCACCGCGCCCCACCACACGCGGCGCCCGCACCCCCTCGCGGCGCGGCTCCCGCGGTTCGACGAGAGCGTCCAGTACGACGTCATCCGCGACAGCCTGATGCCCGAGGAGCACATCGACGGCGTGTACGCGAGCGACAGCGCCATCGCGCTGTGCGGGCTCACCAACCGCCGCGTGATCCTGCTCGACACCGCGTTCCCCGGGGCCCGGGCCGCGCTCATCACGGCGCCGTACAGCCGCATCACGACCGTCGCGTTCGTCTCGACCGAGGACGACCCGATCTTCTCCCGCACGGTCGCGATCCAGATCGGCCGGACGTTCTACGAGGTCGCGTGCCGCGGCGAGGAGCAGGCCGCGGAGATCCACGACCTCGTCACCTGGCACCTCATCGACCACTGACCCTCACGCGGTGAGGGCGGGCGTCTCCACGGGGGCGGTCGCGGCGAGCTCCTCGATGCCGACCGCGGCGATCCCGCGCTCACGGGCCACGCGGACGACGTCGCCGAGCAGCGCGGGCCAGGTGCACACCACGGCGTCGACGTCACGGCCGACGAGCTCGCCGACCCGCGCGGCGATCCGGGTGCGGACGTCTCCGGTCGGGTCGAGCAGCGTGCGGTCCACGACGTGGACGTCGGTCACGCCCGGCGCGTGCTCGGCCAGCAGCCGGCGTGCCGCGTGGACATGGGCCGCCGCCACGTGCAGGAAGCCGACGGTCGCCACACACGGAATATGTCACGTCGCGCTGCGTGGTAGGGCAACTTGATCGATGTACGGCTCGTCCGGTACGGCGGACGGCACCCGATCAGGGGAGCGCGCTCAGGGAAGTGCCGTGACCAGCTGGCCCGGGGTGACACGCGGCCCCGTGAAGAACGGGACCTCCTCCCGGACGTGGCGCCGGGCCTCGGTCGCGCGCAGGTCGCGCATGAGGTCGACGATGCGATCGAGCTCGTCGGCCTCGAAGGCGAGGATCCACTCGTAGTCGCCCAGGGCGAACGCCGGCACGGTGTTGGCGCGGACGTCGGCGTAGCCGCGGGCGGCCTTGCCGTGGTCGGCCAGCATGGTGCGCCGCTCCTGGTCGGGCAGCAGGTACCAGTCCAGCGACCGGACGAACGGGTAGAGGCAGAGGTAGCCCTTCGGCTCCTCGCCCGCGATGAACGCCGGGACGTGGCTCTTGTTGAACTCCGCGGGCCGGTGCAGCGCCGTGCCCGACCAGACCGGGGTCGAGGCGCGGCCGAGACCGGTGCGGCGCAGCGCGGTATAGGTGGCCTGCAGGGCCTCGATGTCCGGGGCGTGGGTCCAGACCATCCAGTCGGCGTCCGCCCGCATGCCCGCGAGGTCGTACATCCCCCGCGTCACGACGCCCTTGCCCTCGGCCTGCTCGAGCACCCCGGCGACCTCGTCGCCGAGCGCCGCGCGGTCCTCGGGCAGCCGCGCCGGGTCGGTGCGGAACACCGACCACATCGCGTAGCGCAGGGTCGAGTTGAGCTCGTCGTAGTTCAGCCGGGCCACGGCCCCATGGTGCCACCCGGGAGACGGAGCGCAGCGGAGCTCGACCGATCGACGGCGTCGTCGGGCGCACGTGGCCCGCCGATCACAGCGACTCCTCGGCGCTCGACACCCCGGGCACGCGGTCGGCGCGGAACGCCTCGACGAAGCGGCGGTGGTCGTCGCGGACCACCCCGGCGTAGTCGCGGCCGAACGCGACGAGGTCGGCGACGAACGCGTCCTCCCGGTCCCCCACGACGGCGAGGACCGCGTCCTCGACCTGTCCGGCCACCAGCGCCTGCTCGGAGTCGGCGTCGCTGACGCAGTGGGCCCGGGCGGTGGCGCGACCCAGCTGCACGAGCACGTCGCGCAGCTCGCGGGGCTCGGTGAGGTCGTCCCAGTCGAGGTCGTTCTCGTACGGCGAGAGCTCGCTGACGACGTACCCGGTGCCGCCGAGCACGGTCCAGCCGAGCAGCCGGTCCGCGTGGGCCTGCAGCGCCCGCCGGGACAGCGCGGTGCGGTGACCGTGGTGACGGAACGACGACGCGATCTCCGGGTCGTCCACCGCGCGGCTCGGCGCGGCGCGCACGGCCTGCTTCATCGACAGGACGATGTCGTTGTCGAGCGCCTCGGTCGGGCCCTCGATCAGCACGTTGTAGGCGGGCAGCCCGGCGCTGCCGATGCCGAAGCCGCTGCGCCCGACGACGTCGTGGACGGTGTAGGCCTGCGCGGGCCAGCGCTTCGCCGGAGGGATCGTGTCGAGGTAGGCCTCGTAGGCGGCGACGACCTCGGCGCGCTCGGCGTCGTCGAGGCGCCGGACGCCGGGGCCCAGCCGGAACACCCGGTCCTCCCCCTCGATCTCGGTGAGGTCGTCGAGCAGGGCGCGCCGGCTGCGCTCCCGCGAGCGCTGCAACGCCGCGCGGATCGGCCCGTCGGTGTTGTGCCTGGTCAGGGCGAACTCGCGCTCGGCGGAGCCGCCGGCGAACGAGCGCACGGCGGCGAGGTACGCGCGAAGGTAGGCGGCGTTCAGCGCGTCGATGTCGGCGTCGGAGAACGCCTTGGACCAGCCGAGCAGGGCCACGCTCGCGACGAGCCTGCGCAGGTCCCAGGTCCAGGGCCCGAGGTAGGCCTCGTCGAAGTCGTTGACGTCGAACACGAGCACGCCGTCGCCGTCGAGGTAGGTGCCGAAGTTCTCGGCGTGCAGGTCGCCCTGGATCCACACCCGCCGGGTGCGCTCGTCGACCCACGGGTCGTCGCGGTCGGCGAGGTCGGCGTAGAACAGGCACGCGCTGCCCCGGTAGAACGCGAACGCGTCGGCCGCCATCTTGCGGAACTTCGTGCGGAAGCCCGCCGGCGAGGCCGCCATGAGGTCGGCGAACGCGTCGGCGAGCGTCTCGACGATGACCGTCGTCCGCTCCTCGTCGTCCCGGGCCCCGAGCGCCCCGGCGAGATCGTCCATACCCGGGAGTCTGGACCGGTCGTCAGGCGCGGGCCACAGCCGCCAGGTGGGCGGCGACGCGCTCGGCCGCGGCGTCGGCCGTGGCGAGGCAGGCCGGGACGCCGACGCCGTGCAGGGCCGCCCCGGCGACGGCCAGCCCGGGCAGGGCGGCGACGCCGTCCTCGATGGCCGCGACACGGTCGAGGTGGCCCACCCCGTACTGCGGCAGCCCGCCGGGCCAGCGCACGACGGCGGACTCGACCGGGACCGCGTCGACCCCGGTGAGGGCGGCGAGGTCGTCGCGCGCGGCGCTGACGAGGTCGGGGTCGTCGCGGCGCAGGGCGTCGAGCGAGGCGGCGTCGCCGTACTTCCCGATCGACAGGCGCAGGACCGCGGTGTCCTCGGGGTCGTCGGTGTCGGGCGCGAGGTGCGGCCACTTCTCCGCGCTGAACGTGGCCGCCTTGATCGTCCAGGGCAAGCCGTCGGGACGCCGCTCCCCCGCCCCGATGAGCACCCCCGAGCGCCCGGCCAGCGGCGCGGCGGCCGCTGCCGGCAGGGCGAGCACGACCAGCGCCGACGACGCGAGCTCGATCTCCCCGGCCGCGCGCGCCGCGCCGGGGGCCTGGTCGGCGAGCAGGCGCCGCACGGCGGGGGGCGGCACGGCCAGCACGACGGCGTCGACGTCGAGCGCGGCCGTCTCCCCCGACTCCGCCGCGAGCTCCACGCGCCACCCCTCGGCGGTGCGGCGCACGGCGGTCACGGTGCGCCCGAGGCGGATCTCGGCGCGGGCGGCGAGCGCGAGCGTGGCGGGCAGGTCGGCGAGGCCCCCGCGCAGGGTCCCGAACACCGGCACCGGCGGCGCGCCCTCGACCGGGGGCGCCGGGAGGCAGGCGCGGGCGGCGGCCAGCAGCGAGCGCGGGTCGGCGTCGAGGGCGGTCGCGAGCGCCGGCACGGTCGCGCGCACCGAGAGCCCGTCGGCGTGGCCGGCGTAGACCCCGCCGAGCAGCGGGTCGACGAGGCGGTCGGCCACCTCGTCGCCCAGACGCTCGCGCACCAGCGCGCCCACCGCGACGTCGCCGCCGGGCTCCCAGGGCCCCGGGCGGTCGGCGCGCAGGGCCGCGACCCCGGCCGGGGAGAGCGCGTCGCCGACGACGTCGGGGTCGCCGGGCACGCCCATCACCGTGCGCGGCGGCAGGCCCACCGTGCGCCCGCCGACGCGCAGCGCGGAGGCGGCCGATCCCGGGTGCACCAGCTGGTCGCCGAGCCCGAGTTCGGCGACGCGCGCCGCCGCCTCGGGCCGGCGGGCGAGGAAGGCCTCGGCGCCGACGTCGACGCGGCGCCCGCCGACCTCGAGCGCGGAGAGCTTGCCGCCGAGCGTGCGGGCCGCCTCGGCCACCACGATCTCGGCGTCGGGCCCGAGCAGCGTGCGCAGGCGGTGTGCGGCGGCGAGACCGGTGACCCCGCCGCCGGCGACGAGGACGCGGGTCACGGGACGGCGTGGACGACGTCGACCACCCGGGCGAGGACGTCCGGGTCCGTCTCGGGCAGGACGCCGTGGCCCAGGTTGAACACGTGGCCCTCCGCCGCGGAGCCCTCGGCGAGGATCCGGCGGACCTCGCGCTCGACGACGTCGTGGCCCGCGAAGAGCAGCGCCGGGTCGAGGTTGCCCTGCAGCGCCCGGCCCGGCCCGACGCGGGCGGCGGCCACGTCGAGCGGGACGCGCCAGTCGACGCCGACGACGTCGGCGCCGGCCTCGCCCATCGCACCGAGCAGCTCGCCGGTGCCCACCCCGAAGTGGATGCGGGGCACCCCGGCGTCGGCCAGCCCGCGCAGCACCCGGGCCGAGTGCGGCATGACCAGCTCGCGGTAGTCGCGCTCGGACAGCGCGCCCGCCCAGGAGTCGAACAGCTGCACCGCGTCGACCCCCGCGGCGATCTGCGCCCGCAGGAACCCGAGCGTCATGTCCGCCAGCGCGGAGCACAGCGCGTGCCAGGTGTCCGGCTCGGCGTGCATCAGCGCCTTGGTGCGCTCGTGGTTGCGGCTCGGCCCGCCCTCGACGAGGTAGGACGCGAGCGTGAAGGGCGCGCCCGCGAAGCCGATCAGCGGCGTCTCCCCCAGCTCGCCGATCAGCAGCCGCACGGCCTCGGCGACCGGGGCGGCGCCGTCGGGCTCGAGCCGCGGCAGCGCCGCGACGTCGGCGGCGGTGCGCACGGGGTGCTCGACGACCGGGCCGGTGCCGGCGACGATGTCGACGCCGACACCCGCGGCCTTGAGGGGCACGACGATGTCGGAGAACAGGATCGCGGCGTCCACCCCGTAGCGGCGCACCGGCTGCAGGGTGATCTCGCAGGCGAGGTCGGGGGTCAGGCAGGCCTCGAGCATCCCGGTGCCCTGCCGGACCTCCCGGTACTCGGGCAGCGAGCGCCCGGCCTGGCGCATGAACCACACCGGCCGGCGCGACGGCCGCTCGCGCCGCGCCGCGGCGAGGAACGGGGCGTCGGGCAGGTGCCGCCGCGCCGTGCTGCCCATGCCGTCCGTGCTGCCCGTGCTCACGACCCCTGCCCCGCTCATGGTCCCGCCATCCTCCCACGACCCCCCGGGAGCACCGTGCGCGTGCTCCGGATGCCGGTACCGGTGACGGGCGGGACGAACGGTCACCGGTGGGACGCCTGGGGCGGCCCGGCGTGGGAGGTACAGATCAGAACCCGTTCGGCCTACTGTCATCGAGGTGACGGCGCCCACCACCCACCCCGAGGCGTTCCGGCGCGCGGTCGAGTCCCTCGACGACCTCCGGACGCGCCCGGAGATCGAGCTGCGCACGATGCGCCCGCCCCAGCGGCTGGCCCCGTACTCGGCCGCCTGGAGTGCCGAGGTGCTCGCGACCCCGCCGGCGCCGGGCGCGGGCGAGGTGGACGACGCCGACGTCGTGGTCACGGGCCGCCTGGTGCTGCTGCACGACCCCGAGGGCCAGGACGCCTGGGACGGCACCCTGCGGGTGGTGACCTTCGTGCGGGCCGAGCTCGACCCGGAGCACGCCGGGGACCCGATGCTGCCCGAGGTCGCCTGGTCCTGGCTCACCGGGGCGCTCGAGGACTCGGGCGCGAGCTGGACGGCGCTGGGCGGCACCGTCACGCAGACGTCGTCGGTGCGCTTCGGCGACATCAGCGGGCCGACCCACGCGACCGATCTCGAGCTGCGCGCGTCGTGGACGCCCACCGAGGAGATCCTCACAACGCACGGCGAGGCGTTCGCGGGCGTTCTCGCGATCGCCGCGGGACTTCCGCCCGAGGGCGTGACGACGCTCGGTGCCCGTCGCGCCGGGCGTTCCGGCTGACATTCTCCCGGTACTGGCGGTATCGCTTCCGCAATTCTGTACGTGCATCTGCAGGTCATCCTGCACCATCCAGGGATGCACAGGCTGCCGTCCGATCAGCCCGTGAGTGCTGCGTCGGTCACGCGCAGGCACTGCGTCGTTGGTTGCAGCCCGGATGCGTCGGTCGGCGCCACCGAGCACTCTCCGTAGCAGCGACTACACGCAGTGTCACATAGAGACGATTTCGTGGAGTCTGTCCACTCCAACGTGTGACCGCGGCCGCGTAACACGCGAAACTCCACCGAGCGAAGTTGGCCCTGATGCTCTCGTTAACTCGCCCGGGGGGATATCTTCTCTCGCACGCACTTCCTCGTCCGATCGGCGGCGCGGTCGATGGTTCGAGGGCCCGGTGCGGAATGTCGGGGGGCAAGACCGACTTCTAGGAGGTACTCGACGTGGCAACCGTGGGCCCAGGCATGGCCCTTCGCGGCGTCGCGAGCGGCTTGCTGCCGCCGGCCATGGTCCCGCATCCGCGGGAAGAGATGTTCACTGTCCTGGTGGTCGACGACCACCCGCTGCTGCGCGAGGCGATCGCCCAGCGGCTCTCCTCGATGGGCGCGGGCACCGTCCACGAGGCGGCCTCGATCTCCGAGGCCCGCACCCGGGCGCTGGCCAGCGGGCCGTGCGATCTCGCGATCCTGGACCTGGGGCTGCCCGACGGCAGCGGCCTGGACCTGATCGCCGAGCTCCGTGCGCAGGGCTGGAACCGTGTCGTGGTGCTGGCGGCCTCGGACGACCCGTCCGCGGTCCGGGCGGCCTTCCAGGCCGGCGCCCAGGCGTACCTCCTCAAGTCGGCCTCGCCCGGCGTCGTCACCGACGGCGTGCGGCGGGTCCTGGAGGGTGGCCTGTACGCCGACCCGTCGGTCGCTCCGCTGCTCGCGGCGGGCACCCGCGTGCCGGCGACGGACAACACCCCGCGGGAGCTCTCGGCCCGTGAGGTCGAGGTGCTGCAGCTGGTCGCCGACGGGCGCTCCAACAAGGAGATCGGCGACGCGCTGAGCCTCTCGGCGCTGACGGTCAAGAGCCACCTCTCCCGGATCGGGCGCAAGCTCGGCACGGGTGACCGTGCGCAGATGGTCGCGCTGGCCATGCGGGCCGGCGTCATCCGCTGAGCGCGAGGGCACGCGGGTCGGCCGCCGAAGCAGGGCGGCCGGCCCAGGTCTCGCGGTCCACGGACCCCGCCGGGGGCGCCGGCGGGGTCCGTGGCCGGACCGTCCGCGGGAGATCCGGGCCCGACACGCCCGCGACTTGCTCCGGATCTCCGGCGGATGACGGCGCGGAGGGGCAGACTTCCTCCTCCGTGACGACCGACACGGATTCCGCACCGGACGGGCAGGCGGAGGCACCCGACCCGGACGTCGTCGACCTGCTCGAACCGGCCGACGGCGTACCGCCACTCGTCGCGGACGCGACCGCGCTGGCGGACGCCGCCGCTCGTCTGGCGTCGGGCACCGGTCCGGTCGCCGTCGACGCCGAGCGGGCCTCGGGCTACCGCTACTCGGCGCGCGCCTACCTGGTGCAGCTGCGGCGCGAGGGCACCGGCACCCTGCTCGTCGACCCCATCGCGTGCGGCGGCGACCTCACCGCGCTCGGCGACGCCCTGCGCGGCGTCGAGTGGGTGCTGCACGCCGCCTCGCAGGACCTCGCGTGCCTGGACGAGGTCGGCATGCGCCCCGACAGGCTCTTCGACACCGAGCTGGCCGGCCGCCTCGTCGGCTATCCGCGCGTCGGCCTCGGCCCGCTCACCGAGCACCTCCTGGGCGTGCGGTTGCAGAAGGGCCACGGCGCGGCCGACTGGTCACGCCGCCCCCTGCCCGACGACTGGCTCACCTACGCCGCCCTCGACGTGGAGCTCCTCGTCGACCTGCGCGACGCCGTCGCCGCCGACCTCGAGCGCCAGGGCAAGACGGCGTGGGCCGAGCAGGAGTTCGAGGCCGTCCGCCTCGCGCCGCCGCCGCCCCCGCGCGCCGAGCCGTGGCGTCGCACCAGCGGCCTGCACAAGGTGCGCCGGCCCGCCCAGCTCGCCGTCGTGCGCTCCCTGTACCGCTCCCGTGACGAGCTCGCCGCGGCCCGCGACGTCGCGCCCGGGCGCCTGCTGCCCGACGCCGCGATCGTCGACGCCGCCGTGCGCGAGCCCGCGACCCGCGACGACCTCACGGGCATGCCCGTCTTCCGCGGCCGCGCGCAGCGCCGCCTCGCCGAGCGCTGGTGGTCGGCGATCCAGCAGGCGCGCGCCCTGCCCCGCACCGAGCTGCCCGCGAGTGCGGCGGCGCCCGACGGCCCGCCGCCCGCGCACCGCTGGGGCGACAAGGACCCGGCCGCGGCCGCCCGCCTCGCCGCCGCCCGCGCGGCGCTCGCCGGGCTCTCCGAGCGCGTCGGCACCCCGGTGGAGAACCTCGTGACGCCCGACCTCGTGCGGAGGCTGTGCTGGTCACCGCCCGAGGCCGACGCGGACGCCGTCGGCGCAGCGCTGCGCGCGCTCGGCGCGCGCCCCTGGCAGGCGGAGCTCGCTGCGCCCCTGCTGGCCGAGGCGCTGCGGGCCGAGCCGCCCGCCGCCGAGGACTCCGCTCAAGAATCCGACGGCGCCTGAGCCTCCGCGCGCAGCGGCAGCTCCACCGTCACCGCGAGGCCGCCGCCCTCGACCGGCTCGGCGACGACCCGCCCGCCGTGCGCGCGGGCGACCGCCCGCACGATCGACAGCCCGAGTCCGGTGCCGCTGCCGGTGCGCCCGGCGCCGCGGCGGAAGGGCTCGAAGAGCTCGGTCACCATCGCCGGCGAGACGACCGGCCCGGACGAGGACACGGCCAGGACCGCGTGCCCGTCCTCGGCGCCGGTGCGCACCGTGAGCCAGCCGCCCTCGACGTTGTGGCGCACCGCGTTCTCGACGAGGTTGCCGGCCACCCGCCCCAGCAGCGCGCTGTCGCCGGTGACGGCGGCCGGGGCGAGGTCCGTCCGCACCCGCAGGGCGCGGTCCCGGGCCTCGGCCCGCAGGGCGTCGAGGGCGGCGGGCACGGTCTCGGCGAGGTCGACCGGCTCGGACGGCACCGTGTCGGCGGCCTCGGTGCGCGCGAGCAGCAGCAGGCCCGCCACGAGGTGCTCCGCGCGGCGGGTCGCGTCGCGGATCACCTCGCCCATGCGCCGGAGCTCGGCGGCGTCGGCGTCCGGGTCGGCGAGCGTCACGTCGACCTCGGTGCGCAGCACGGCCAGCGGCGTGCGCAGCTCGTGGCTCGCGTTCGCGACGAACCGGCGCTGCGCGTCGAACGCGGCCTGCAGGCGGTCGAGCATGGCGTCGAAGGTCGCGGCGAGCTCGGCGACCTCGTCCCGGGGCCCGGAGACACCGATCCGCGCGTCGAGCGACTCGGCGGACAGGCGCCGGGCCGTCGCGGTGACGTCGTGCAGCGGGCGCAGCACCCGCCGCACCAGGACCCAGGACACGAGCCCCGCGGCGAGCACGACCATCGCGAACGCGATCGACCCGACGCGCAGCACCTCGGTGCGCGCCGACTTCCCCAGCGCGTCCGCCAGCTCCCCGGCGGGAACCCGGACGCCCTCGACCAGCACCGGCGTCCCGGGCGGCAGCTGAGGCACGGCGGCGACGACCTCGCCGACCAGCATCCAGCCCAGCCACACCAGCAGCACGGCGACCACGGCGACGAGACCGGTGGCGAGCAGCGTCAGGCGGACGCGCAGCCCGGGGCCCCGGCGCTCGTGGGACGAGCGCTCGAGCTCGGCGGGCGCGTCGACCCGGGTGGCTGCCACGTCCGGACAGTACGACCCGCCGCGTCTGGCCCCCGCGAACGGTCGGGCCGGGACCTCAGACCGTGGCGGGGGCGTGCACCGGGACGCGGTAGCCGGAGCCGACGACGGTGTCGATGATCCCGGGGTCGCCGAGCTTCTTGCGCAGGGTCATCACGGTGACCCGCACCGTGGTGGTGAACGGGTCGGCGTTCTCGTCCCACACCCGCTCGAGCAGCTCCTCGGAGCTGACGACCGCGCCGCTCGCCGAGAGCAGGACCTCGAGCACGCCGAACTCCTTGCGCGTGAGCTCGAGGGGGGCGCCGTGGCGCGTCACCGTGCGCTTCGACGGGTCGAGCACGACGTCGGCGGCGCGCAGCACCGGCGGCACGGCCGGGGTGGCGCGACGGCCGAGGGCGCGCACGCGGGCGACGAGCTCCGGGAAGTCGAACGGCTTGGGCAGGTAGTCGTCCGCGCCCAGCGCCAGGCCCTCGATCTTGTCGCGCAGCGCGCCGCTGGCGGTGAGCATGATGACGCGCGTGACGCCACCGACGATCTCGGCGCACAGGTCGTCGCCGGACATCCCCGGCAGGTCGCGGTCGAGGACCACCACGTCGTAGCGGGTGATGCCGACCTTCTCGCTGCCCTCGTCGCCGTCGTATGCGACGTCGACCGCCATCCCCTCGCGGCGCAGGCCCCGGGCCAGCGCGTCCGCCAGGGCCTGCTCGTCCTCCACGATCAGTACTCGCACGTCCTCCACGGTGCCACAGGTCACCTGAGCAGGCGCTGAGAAGAATCCCAGCTCAGCGTGCGAGATCCGCGTCCGGGACGGTGAGCGCGTCCCGGCGCGACACCCACTCGGTGACCCGGCGGGCGACGTCGGCGTCGGTGAGGCCCGCGGCGGCGAGCACCTGCCCGCGCGAGGCGTGGGCGAGGAACGCCTGGTCGAGCCCGAGCCGGTGCACCGGGACGTCGATCCCCTCGGCCGAGAGCGCCTCGGCCAGCGCCGACCCGACGCCGCCGTGGCGCCCGCCGTCCTCGACGGTGACCACGAGACGGTGCTCGGCGGCGAGGTCGGCCAGCGCCCGCGGCACCGGCTGCACCCAGCGCGGGTCGACGACGGTGACGCCGATGCCCTGGGCCGTCAGACGCTCCGCGGCCTGCACCCCGAGCTCGCCGAACGCGCCGATCGCCACGAGCAGCACGTCGGGCACCTCGGGCAGCGCGCTGTCGGGCAGACGGTCGACGGCCGTGGGGCGCGGGGCGACCCGCGACGGGCGCGACGGCTCGGCGAGGACGTCGACCCGGCCGGGGCCCTCGGCGGCCCCGAGCGTGCGCAGCGCGGGCACCGAGGCCGGGACCGCGCCCTTGGACCAGCGCAGGGCGGTCGGACCGTCGCCGATGGCGACGGCCTCGCGGAGCTCCTCCCGCAGCGTGACCGCGTCGCGGGGCGCGGCCACGCGCAGGCCGGGGACGATCCCGAGGATCGACAGGTCCCACATGCCGTTGTGGCTGGCGCCGTCGCTGCCGGTGACCCCGGCGCGGTCGAGGGCGATCGTCACGGGCGCGCGGTGCAGCGCGACGTCCATGAGCATCTGGTCGAACGCCCGGTTGAGGAACGTCGAGTACAGGGCGACGACGGGGTGCAGGCCGCCGGCGGCGAGCCCGGCGGCGGAGGTCATCGCGTGCTGCTCGGCGATGCCGACGTCGAAGAGGCGCTCGGGGTAGGACTCGCCGAACTTCGCGAGCCCCGTCGGGCCCCCCATCGCCGCGGTGATCGCGACGACGTCGGAGCGCTCCCGGCCCAGCTCGAGCATCGACTCGGTGAACACGGTGGTCCAGTCCCGCGGCTTCGGCCCGACCGGCCGCCCGGTCTCCGGGTCGAGCGGCCCGGGCGAGTGCATGAGGTCGGCCTCGTCGGCCTCGGCCGGCGCGAAGCCGCGGCCCTTCGCGGTGACGGCGTGCACGACGACCGGGCCGCCGAAGTCGCGGGCGCTCTGCAGCGCGTGCTCGAGGGCCTCGACGTCGTGCCCGTCGACCGGCCCGAGGTACTTCAGGCCGAGGTCGGCGAATAGCGGCTGGGGGCTCAGCGCGTCCTTCACCCCGGCCTTCGCGGCGTGCAGGGCCGAGTAGAGCGTCGACCCGACCAGCGGCAGCCCCTGCACGGCGCGCTTGCCGTGCTCGAGGGCCTGCTCGTAGCGGGGCAGCAGGCGCAGCGAGGAGAGCTTTCGCGAGAGCCCGCCGATCGTCGGGGAGTACGACCGGCCGTTGTCGTTGACGACGATCACGACGGGCCGGTCGGGGGCGGCCGCGATGTTGTTCAGCGCCTCCCAGCACATCCCGCCGGTGAGGGCGCCGTCGCCGACGACCGCGACGATCGCCCGGTCGCGGCCGGTGAGCGCGTCGGCCTTCGCCAGCCCGTCGGCCCAGGACAGGGCGGTGGAGGCGTGGGAGTTCTCGACGAGGTCGTGCTCGCTCTCGGCGCGGCTCGGGTAGCCCGACAGGCCGTCGCGCTGGCGCAGCCCGTCGAAGTCGCCGGACCGGCCGGTGAGGATCTTGTGGACGTAGCTCTGGTGGCCCGTGTCGAAGACCAGGGCGTCGCGCGGCGAGTCGAACACGCGGTGCAGGGCGAGGGTCAGCTCCACCACACCGAGGTTCGGGCCGAGGTGGCCGCCGGTGCGGCACACCTTGTCCACGAGGAACGTGCGGATCTCCGTCGCGAGGGCGGACACCTCGTCCGCGTCGAGCCCTCGCAGGTCCGCAGGGGTGCGGACACGGTCCAGCAACGTCACAGGACACCTCGGCTCGGCGGGTGGACGGCTACGGCCCCGCCAGTCTACGGAGCCGCGGCGGCCCCGCAGCGTGCGACGACGTGGGTCTCAGTGACGCGGGCGACGGGCGAGGTAGACCACTGCCGGCGGCACGTTCGCCAGCACCGTGCGGCTGACCACGACCTCCTCGAAGTTCGCCTCGAGGTTGCGCTGCACCTGCTTCGCGGTCGGGAAGAACCGGATCCAGGCGTGCGCGAGCTGCGTCACGGCGCCGCCCGGGGCAGCCAGCCGGGCCAGCGGCGCGAAGATCGAGCGGTCCTTCGGCGCCGTGGCGAGCCAGGGCAGGCCGGAGACGGCGAGATCGACGCGCACGCCCTCGGCGAGCAGGCGGTCGACCACCGCGTGGGCGTCGTCGCAGATCACCTCGACCTTCGGGTGGCGCTCGGCGAGGACCTCGGCCATCCGGGGGTTGAACTCCACCGCGATGTGCCGGCCGCGCCCGTGCAGCCGTTCCTGGATGACGTCGGTGACCTGGCCGGTGCCGGCGCCGAGGTCGAGCACCACCGGGTCACCGGTCTCGGGCAGGGGCGCGGCGGCCTGGCGGCACAGCGGCGGGAAGCTCGGGAAGAGCGCCGCGACGTGCAGCGGGTCGCGGAGGAACTCGCGGGCGAAGGCCTGGATCGCCTGGGTCTCGGTCACGATGGCTCGTCGGCTCCGGGGTGCGAGGGGACGGCGGGTGGCGCGAGCGCCGCGCCCGTCGCGGTGACGGCGGCGAGGAGCGCGCGGGCGACCTCGCCGACCATCGCGTCGTCGGGCGAGAACTCGGGGTGGTGCAGGCCCGGTCCCTCGCCCGGGGTCGTCCCGGCCGCGGCCGTGCCCACGAACAGCATCAACGACGGCAGGTGCTCACCGTAGTGGCTGAAGTCGTCGGCGCCGCAGGAACGGAAGGTGGTGTCGAGCACGAGACCCGTGACCTCGGGACCGTCGTCACCGGCCGTCCCACTGCCGTTCACCCGGTCGTCCGCGCGCCGGCTGCCGAGCGCCCGAGCGACCGTGCGGGCCAGCGCCTCGTCGTTGACGACGGCCGGCTCGTTGGGCACGACGGTGAGCGTCGCCTCGCACCCGTACGCCCGGGCCGTGTTCTCGACCACGGCCCGCACGGCGGCGAGCAGCTCGTCGCGGTCGGCGTCGAGCGCGCGCACCGTGCCCCGCGCCGTGGCGGTCTCGGGCACGACGTTCGGCGCCGACCCGGCCTCCATCTGCCCGAGCGTGATGACGCCGGCGGTCATCGGGTCGACGCGGCGGGACACGATGTGGTGCACGCCGCTGACGATCTCGGCCAGCGCCAGCACGGGGTCGCGGGTGCGGTGCGGGTAGCCGCCGTGGCCCCCGCGCCCGTGCACCTCGATCTCGATCTCGTCCGCCGACGCGTTGACCGGGCCGCCGCGCACCGAGACGGTGCCGCGCGGCAGCTCGGGCTGGACGTGGACGCCGACCATCGCCCCGGCACCGTGCGCGGTGAAGCGCGCGTCGGCGGCGACGTCGGCGGCACCCGACGGCGCCTTCTCCTCGCGCGGCTGGAACACCCCGAGCACCGGCGTCGGGACCCGGTCGGCCCCGGCGCGCGCCAGGGCCCGCAGGACGGCGACCAGCGCCGCGACGTGCACGTCGTGCCCGCAGACGTGGGCGGCGGGGCCGGTGGCGCTGAAGGGCAGGCCGGTGCGCTCGACCACCGGCAGGGCGTCGAGCTCGGCGCGGACGGCGACGGCGGGGACGCCGGCGTCGGCCCGGGCGCCGAGCCGCACCATCGCGCCGGTGTCGGCGACCGGGTCGGGCGTGCCGGGCAGGACGTCGGCCAGGGCCTCGAGCACCAGGTCGCGGCTGTCGGCCTCGTCGCCGGAGAGCCGCGGCTCGCGGTGCAGGGCGTGGCGCAGCGCGACCGCGGCGTCCAGCTCGGCGTCCAGCGCCGCCCGCAGGCCCGGGTCGACGCGGGGCGGGACGGCGGCGTGCGGGGTGGTGTGGGGGGTGTCGGGCACGGTCACCCCGGCATCCGCCCGTAGACGCGGCGCGCGTTGTCGGTCCCGATCATGGTGGCCACCCGTTCGGCGTCGGCGGGCGCGAGCTCGTCGGTCGCGCAGAGGTGCTCCAATAGACCACCCAGCGCCGACCGGAACCGCAGCGCCCCCAGCAGGTGCAGCTCCGGGAGCCCGAAGGCGTCCGAGGAGTAGAGGACCTTGCCGTAGGGCGCGAGCTCGAGCAGCTCGGCGACGACCGTGGCGGCCCGCGCACCGATGTGGGGCACGGCGAGGCCGACGTCGACGTGCACCACCGCGAACACCTGGGCGAGCCACGCCGCCTCCCGGTGGTAGGGGTAGCAGTGCAGCAGCATCAGCGGCACGCCGAGCGGCTCGACGAGCCGGGCGAGGTCGATGAGCAGGGCCGGGTTGGCGCGGTGCAGGTCCTCGTCGCGGTCGCCGAAGCCGGTGTGCAGCTGCAGCGGCAGGCCGGTGTCCAGGCCGGCCCAGAGCCCGTGGCGCAGCAGGACGGGGTCGCGCAGCGGCGCGCCGGTGTCCGCGCGGTCGCGCAGCCAGCGGCCGGCGGCCTGCTCGACCTGCGCGGGCTCGGGGCGGGTCGGGTCGACGTCGAGCCCGGCGCGGTAGGCCAGGACGCTCTTGGTGGCCACGGGCACCGGGTCGGCTGCGCCGTCGGTGCGGGCGGCGACGGCCTCGCGCAGCGCCTCGCCGTAGCCCGCGGCGTCCACCCCGGCGTCCGCGACCGCCTCGGCCACCGCCTCGAGGCGCACCACGTCGCCGACCGGGGCGCCCGCCGCGGTCCCGAGGGCCGCGGGGGCGAGCAGGTCGCCGGCGGCGAAGCCGTGGTCGACGAGCAGCGCCCCCACCCCGGCGCCGCCGAGGAAGCGCCGGTTCACCTCGTCGGGCCCGAGCTCGGCGCGGCGGGCGAGGTAGTCGTCCGGGGCCGCGTGGGCGGGGAGGTCGAGCGCGGGCGCGCACCAGCGGCGCACCGAGAACCCGAGCGCGGAGTCGAAGCTGCTCGTGCCCGCGGCCGGGGCGGCCCCCTCGGTGAGCAGCGCCTCGAAGCCCGCCCGGTCGAGCGGGCCGTCGACGACGCTGTGGCAGTGGTGGTCGACCAGGCGCACGCCGTCGAGGAAGTTCACCGGCCCGGCCGGCACGAGTCCCGCGCTCACCAGGCTCCCGCTCGGGCTCCCGCTCACCGGTGACTCCCTCGACGCCGCCGGGTCCTGTGTACCGGAGCGCCTCACGTCGCGAGCAGGGTTGCGACGCATTCGACGTGATGGGTCATCGGGAAGGCGTCGAACGCCCGCAGGTGCTCCAGCCGGTACCCGTGCTCGGCCAGCGCCGCGACGTCGCGGGCGAGCGCGGCGGGGTCGCAGGCGACGAGCACGATGCGCGCGGCACCCTGCTCGCCGAGCTCGCCGGCCAGGCGCCGTCCCAGCCCTTTGCGCGGCGGGTCGGCGACGATCACCGACGGCGGGCCCGGCAGGCCGCCGAGCGTCTTCTCCACCCGGCCGCGCACCACCTGCACCGCGGGCAGGTCGGCCAGGCACTCCCCCGCCGCGGCCGTCGCCGCGGGATCGTTCTCGACCAGCACGACGCGGCCGCCGGGGCCGACGCGCTCCGCGAGCGGCGCCGCGATCAGGCCCGCACCGCCGTAGAGGTCCCAGACGCACGCGCCGGCCTCGAGGTCGCCGGCGCCCTCGAGGACCGCGTCCACCACCGCGTCGGCCGCGTGCGGGTGGACCTGCCAGAACGCCTCGGCCGGCAGCGCCCAGTCCCGCCCCGCGGCCCGCTCGTGCGCGACGCCGCTGCCGACCTCGGGGTGCCGCTCGCCCTCGAACAGCTCGGCGGCGTGGACCTCGCCGTCGGCGTCGCGGACCACTTCGACCTCGGCGGTCGGTGTCCACTCCCGCTCCAGGACCGGCAGCAGCGCCCCGGGCGCCGCGATCGGGCAGTCGCCGACCGGCAGCACCTCGTGGCTGCGGTGCGCCCGCAGGCCGGGCCGTCCGTCGTCGGTGACCGCCATCCGCATCCGCGTGCGCCAGTCCAGCGGCCCGCCGGGCAGTTCCTCGACGACCACCTCGCGCTCGACCCCGGCCAGGTGGGCGAGCTGCTCGGCCACCACCGCCGCCTTGAGCGCGCGCTGGGCCGCGGGGGTCGCGTGCTGCCAGTCGCAGCCCCCGCACCCGCCGGGGCCGGCCCAGGCGCACGACGGCTCGACCCGGTCCGGCGACGCCGCCAGGACGGCCACGGCGTCGCCGCGACAGAACGAGCCGCCGCCGTCCTCGGTGACCACCACCCGCACCCGCTCGCCGGGCAGGGCGTGGCGGACGAAGACCACACGGCCGTCGTGGCGGGCGACGCAGTGGCCGCCGTGCGCCACGGGACCGACGTCGACCTCGAGGAGGCGGTCGGTCCAGTCGAGGGTCCCGGCGGCGGCGTCGGTCCCGGCGGGGCTCATCGCGGGCGGGCCGGCGTCTCGTCGCGCGGGCCGCCCGGGCGCGACGGGCCCGACGGGGCGCGGTCTGCCGTCGCCGGGCTCGGCGGCGGGGCCGGCGCGGCGTCGGGCGGCGCACCGGCCGCGGTCGTGCCCGGGGGCGGCTCGTAGCCCCGGCGGGCCGAGCCGGGGGCGCCCGGGGGCCGGCGGGCCGCGGCCCGCTTCGAGGACTCCAGCTGCCACGGCACGCTGACCACCATGACACCCTGCTGGAACAGCAGGCGGCCCTTGAGGCGCAGCGCGCTCTGGTTGTGCAGCAGCTGCTCCCACCAGCGCCCGAGGACGTACTCGGGGATGAACACGGTGACGACGTCGCGCGGGTTGTCGGTCCGGATCCGCTTGACGTACTGCAGGATCGGCTTCGTGATCTCCCGGTAGGGCGACTCGACGACCTTGAGCGGCACCGGGATGTCCCGCGCCTCCCACTCCGCGACGAGCGAGCGGGTGTCGGCGTCGTCGACGTTGACGGTCAGCGCCTCGAGCACGTCCGGGCGGGTGGCCCGGGCGTAGGCGACGGCGCGCAGCGTCGGCATGTGCAGCCGGGAGACGAGCACGATCGCGTGGTTGCGGCTGGGCAGCGTGCTCGTCATGACGTCCGGGGCGGCGATCTCCTCGCTGACCCGGTCGTAGTGGCGCCGGATCGACAGCATCATGAGGAACGCCAGGACGCCGGCGACGATGGCGATCCAGGCTCCGACCATGAACTTGGTCACCAGCACGACGAGCAGCACGGTGCCGGTCATGGCGGTGCCGAAACCGCTGATCCAGCGCGAGCGGGTCAGCCGGGTCCGCTCCCCCGTGTCGGTCTCGGTGCGCAGCAGGCGGGTCCAGTGCCGCACCATCCCGGTCTGGGACAGCGTGAACGAGACGAACACGCCCACGGTGTAGAGCGGGATCAGCGCGGTGACCTCGGCCGAGAAGCCCACCACGAGCACGACCGCGAAGAACGCCAGGAAGAGGATCCCGTTGGAGAACGCGAGCCGGTCGCCACGGGTGTGCAGCTGGCGCGGCAGGTAGCGGTCCTGGGCCAGGATCGAGCCGAGCACCGGGAAGCCGTTGAAGGCGGTGTTGGCGGCGAGCACCAGGATCAGCGCCGTGAAGATCGTGACCGCCCAGAACCCGGGCGGGAAGCCGTCGAACACCGTGCGCGCCAGCTGCGCGATCAGCGTCTCCTGGCGGTAGCCGGGCGGGGCGCCGACGAGCTGCTCGGGGCGCTCCGACATCACCACGCCCGAGGCGCGCGCGAGAGCGATCATCCCCGAGAACAGGAACACCGAGATCAGCCCGAGCATCGCGAGCGTCGTGGCCGCGTTCCGCGACTTGGGCTTGCGGAACGCCGGCACGCCGTTGGAGATCGCCTCGACGCCGGTCAGCGCCGCGCAGCCCTGGGTGAACGACCGGAGCACGAGGAAGACGAGGGCGAGCTGGGAGAGGTCGCTCGTCGAGGAGCCGCCGTCCTCGGTCAGCACGCCGAAGCCCGCGCTGGGCGCGACGAGGCCGTCGCCGAACACGACGCGCAGCACGCCGACGACGATCATGCCGGCGAGGCAGACGATGAAGCAGTAGGTGGGGATCGCGAACGTGATGCCCGACTCGCGCACCCCGCGCAGGTTGATCGCCGTGAGCACCAGGATCGCGGCGACGGCGAAGAACACCTTGTGGTCGCCGACGAACGGGATGAGGGCCCCGAGGTTGTCGGCGGCCGACGAGACCGAGACCGCGACGGTGAGCGTGTAGTCGACGAGCAGGGCGCTCGCCACGGTGAGCCCGGCGTACTTGCCGAGGTTGACCGTCGCGATCTCGTAGTCGCCGCCGCCCGACGGGTAGGCGTGCACGTTCTGGCGGTAGCTCACCACGACCGTCGCCAGCACGACGATGACGGCCACCCCGACCCACGGCGAGAGCACGTAGGCGCCGAGCCCGGCCAGCGAGAGGGTGATCAGCACCTCCTGCGGGGCGTAGGCGACCGACGACAGGGCGTCGGAGGCGAACACCGGCAGGGCGATGCGCTTGCGCAGCAGGGTGCCGTGCAGTTCGTCGCTGCGGAACGGGAGACCGAGCAGCAGTCGCTTGGTCGCCGTGGCGAGCTTGGGCACAACCGGAAGCGTAGGCGCGTGGGGGCGCTCCGGCGCACCCGGCGCAAGGGCACGTCCGAGGGTCGGGAGGTCGGTCGGACGGACGCTCCGGGCGATACGGTGCGCACCGCCCACAGGCAGCGGTCGGGGAGGCAGGGATGACGCGGTGCACATCGTCGTGATGGGCTGCGGGCGCGTGGGGTCGTCCGTCTCGCTGGCCCTCGAGCGGCTCGGCCACGACGTGGCCGTCGTCGACCGCGACCCGCAGGCGTTCCGGCGTCTGGGCAGCGACTTCCACGGCCAGGAGGTCGTCGGCACCGGGTTCGACCGCGAGGTGCTCACCGCCGCCGGCATCCACCGCGCCGAGGCCTTCGCCGCGGTGTCCTCCGGCGACAACTCGAACATCATCGCCGCGCGGGTGGCCCGCGAGACCTTCGGCGTCGGCCAGGTCGTGGCCCGTATCTACGACGCCAAGCGCGCCGCGGTCTACGAGCGTCTCGGCATCCCCACGGTCGCAACCGTGCCCTGGACCACCGACCGGCTGCTGCGGATGCTGCTCCCCGACGGCGTCGCGACCGCTTGGCGCGACCCGTCGGGCACCGTCGCGATCATGCAGCTGCACTTCCACGAGGACTGGTCGGGGCGCCCCGTCACCGAGCTCGAGGAGGCCACCGGCAGCCGCGTGGCCTTCATCGTGCGGTTCGGCACCGGCCTGCTCACCACGGACGACACGGTGCTGCAGGCCGAGGACGTCGTGTACGCGGCCGCCGTCAGCGGCACGGTCGCCGCCGTGACCGCCGCCGCGGCGACGTCCCCGGAGAGGGCGGAGTAGGCGATGCGTGTGCCGGGGAGGGACGACCGATGCGTGTGACCGTGGCCGGAGCGGGAGCGGTGGGCCGCTCGATCGCCGCCGAGCTCGTCGAGGCCGACCACGAGGTCATGCTCATCGAGCGTGACCTCGCCCACGTCGAGCCGGAGGCGGTGCCGCAGGCGGAGTGGGTGCACGCCGACGCCTGCGAGCTCGCCTCGCTGGAGGAGGCGCGCCTGCAGGGCTGCGACGTCGTCATCGCGGCCACCGGCGACGACAAGGTCAACCTCGTCGTCTCGCTGCTCGCCAAGACCGAGTTCGCGGTGCGCCGCGTCGTCGCGCGCGTCAACGACCCGCGCAACGAGTGGCTGTTCACCGACGCCTGGGGCGTCGACGTCGCCGTCTCCACCCCGCGCATGCTCGCCGCGATGGTCGAGGAGGCCGTCTCCGTCGGCGACCTCGTCCGCCTGATGACGCTGCGCCAGGGCACGGCCAACCTCGTCGAGGTCACGCTGCCCGCCACCACGCCGCTGGCCGGGCGCGCGGTCCGCGAGCTGCCCCTGCCCCGCGAGGCCGCCCTCGTCGCCATCCTGCGCGGCGGGCGCGTCATCGTCCCGCAGGCCGACGACCCCCTCGAGCCGGGCGACGAGATGATGTTCGTCGCCGGCGAGGACGTCGAGGAGGAGATCCAGCGCGTCCTCTCGGGCGGGCCCGAGGACTGAGCTGTGGTGCGAGCTGTGTCGCAGCGAACGCCCTATCGGCGTGCTCAGCTGGACGTTCGCTGCTTCTCGGCGCGCGTTCGCCGCGTTGATCTCCGTCGCCCCGGCGCCGGCTCGCCGTGGGACGCCGCGCGGCTGCGCCGGATGGCCCACACCGTGACGAGGGCGGCGAGGGCCGCGAGCGGCACGCCCATGGCGATGCGCACCCAACCGAGCCAGGTGTCGGCGTACGCGGAGTCGTAGAGCCAGCGCTGGACCACGAACCGCGCACCGAACACGAGGACCCAGGCGAGCGACGCGAGGTCGAAGGCCCGGAGGACCCGCGGGTCCTGCCGCCAGGTCTGGCCCTCGCCGTTGACGAGGTGCCAGATCACCCCGACCAGCGGGCGCCGGGCGATCACCGACAGCAGGAAGACGCCGCCGTAGACCAGGCTCGTCCAGATGCCGAGCAGGAAGAACCCCTTGGCCTCGCCGGTGCGCCAGGCGACGAACGCGCACACCGCGACGCCGAGCAGGCCCGAGAGCGCGGGCTGCACGGCCTCGCCGCGGACCAGGCGCCACACGGCCACGGCGACCGCCGAGACCACGGCGGCGATGATCGAGGCGACGAGGTTGCCCGCGACGGCCTGGACCACGACGAACACGACCACCGGGACGCCGGAGGCGACGATCCCGGAGATCCCGCCCATCTGGTCGAGCAGCGTGGGCGCCTTCGTCGGGTCGGCGGCCTCCTCCTCGACGTCGGCCCGGTCGGGCTCGTCGAGCGCGTCGTCGGCGTCGTCCGCGGACGGCGTCGCGAGCACCTCGGTCGGCGGCTCGGTGGTCCGGGAGCCGCGCAGGCCGCGCACCGGTCCCGTGGGCGGGTCGGCGTCGGCAGGGGCGGCGTCGGGGGCCGCGGAGCGGGGGCGGTCGGGCCTCGGGTCGGCGCCGTGGTGGCCGCCGCTGCGCGTGTCGGGTCGGATGGCGGTCTCCCGGGGCGGCGTGTGCCCTGCTCGGCTCAGGGCGCCCGCTGCAGCTCGTAGTAGGGGTTGTAGATGACCTTGCGTCCGTCGCGGACGGCGACCCGCCCGCTCGCACGCACCGTACGACCCGGCTCGATGCCCGGGATCCGGCGGCGTCCCAACCACACGAGGGTGACGCCGTCGGTGCCGTCGAAGAGCTCCGCCTCGAGGGTGGCGACCGACCCGCGCGGGCAGATCTCCACCGAGCGGAGGCGGCCCTTGACGGTCACGGACTCGCCGGTGCTCGAGTCGCACGCCCGGTTGCACCCGGAGCGGACGGCCTCGGCGGACAGGTCGTCGGCGTCGAGGTCGCCGACGTCAGAGGTGAGGCGGCGGACCATGCGGCGCAGGAATCCGGTCTCGGCGGTCATCACAACGCTCCCGTGCGTCCCCGCGGCAGTGCGCCCGGACGGGCACCCTCGGCCGCGGATGACTGAAGGATAAACGGATCGTGCGCCATCGGTATGCCCGTCCCACACTCCGGAACGGGCGTCAGCTGCGACCCGGCGACGTCCCCGCGCCGTCGCGCTGGGGCAGCATCATCGGGATCACGGGCCCCTCCGGCCGGGTGATCTGGCGGGGCTTGGTCGGCATCGACTCGACGAGGGAGTCCGCGAACTCCGGCGGCACGTCCTCGGGCACCTCGAGCGGCAGCAGCGAGCGCACCGGCAGCGGGTCCGACGACCGCACGACCACGGTGCCGCGGATCATCTCCCGCAGCATCCCGTGCAGCTTGAGCGCGTGCTCGACCGGCCCGGTCCCGACCCCGCGCAGCATCCAGCGGGGGCCCTCGACGCCCACGACGCGCGCCACCGTGTTGCCGTTGCGGGCCACCAGCTCGCGGCCCCACTCGCCCCGGTCGCGACGGATCGTCGCGCCCTCGGACTGCAGCTGGGCGGCCAGCTCCTCGGCCAGCTCCGGCCACAGGCCCCCGGTGCGCGGCGCCGCGAAGGCGCTGACCGTCAGCCTGCCCTCGGGGATCATCGCGTGCACCGCCCGCAGCGGCCCTGACGGGTCGGGCTCCGCCTTGAGCCGCGCGCCGCGGGGCACCGGCAGCTGCACCGAGCCCAGGTCGAGGCGCAGCCGGCCGTCGCGCGGGGCGTCCTCGGCGTCCCAGGGGCCCTGCCGCTGGTGGTGACGCCGCCCCGCGGGGTCGGCGGCCGCCGAGACCTGCGCGACGCGCCCGGCGCGATGCCGGTGCCGCCCAACGCCCTCGCTCACCGCTGCTCTCCTTCCGTCCCTGCGCCGGCGACCCCGCTCGAACCGAAGCCGCCCGCCCCCCGTGCCGACGGCGCGACGGTGGCGAGCGTCTCGAGGTCGTCGACACCCTCGAGCACCCGGAACTCGGCCTGCTCCACCCGCTGGACCACCAGCTGCGCGACGCGGTCACCGCGCCGCACCGTGACGGTCCGGGCCGGGTCGTGGTTGACCAGGCACACCATGATCTCGCCCCGGTAGCCGGCGTCCACGGTGCCCGGTGAGTTCAGCAGCCCGACGCCCTCGCGCACCGCGAGCCCGGAGCGCGGCATGACGAACGCCGCGTAGCCCTCGGGCAGCACGAGCGCGATCCCCGTGCCCACGAGCGCGCGCTCCCCGGGGGCGAGGGTCACGTCGCGAGCCGCGGCCAGATCCGCGCCGGCGTCGCCGGGCCGGGCCCGGGACGGGAGCGGCAGCCCGGGGTCGAGGCGGACGACGTCAACCGGCACCACGGCGGGCGAGACTACTCTGGGTGTCGTGAGCTCCCCGCGGCCCTCACCGGGATCCGACGCCGGCTCGGGCACGAGCCCGGTCTCCGGCGGCGACCACGCCGAGCGCCTCGGCGTGCCGTGGTGGTGGTGGCCGCCGACGGTGCTGGTCGCCGTGCTGCTGGCCGCGGAGCTCCACATGGGGCACCCGGGCGTGCGCGCCTGGCTGCCCTACGTGCTGCTGATCCCGATCGCCGTGGCCCTGCTCGTGTGGATGGGCCGCGTGCGCGTCGCCGTGAGCGGCACCGGTGGGCAGCGGGAGCTGCGGGCCGGCCCGGCGCACCTGCCGGTGTCGATGATCGGTCGGGTCGACGCCGTCACGGGCGAGGACAAGCGCCTCGCCCTGGGCCCTCGGCTCGACCCGCAGGCCTTCGTGCTGCACCGGCCGTGGGTGGGTCCGGTCGTCCGGATCGAGGTCCTCGACCCGGACGACCCCACCCCGTACTGGGTCGTGTCAACCCGTCACCCGGAACGGCTGATCGCCGCCCTCAGATGAGGGTCACGCCGCACAATCGCGGCAGATGAACATGCCTCCACGCTGATCCGCGAGACGGCTGCGGTGGTGCACGAGGAAACAGCTCCCACACGTGAACTCGTCAGCCTGCTTCGGCAGCACACGGACCGTCAGTTCCTCGCCGGAGAGGTCGGCGCCGGGGAGCTCGAAGCTCTCGGCGGTGTCGGTCTCGTCGACGTCGACGGCGGCGGACTGCGCTTCGTTGCGGCGGGCCTTGAGCTCCTCGAGGGAGTCCTCGCCCATCTCGTCGGTCTCGTTGCGGCGCGGGGCGTCGTAGTCGGTCGCCATAGCGGTTCCCACCCTCGGTCTTGCCCGGTTTCCTGCCCGGTTCCATCTCGGTCGTGCGGCTCCACAACGCGGGACGGCGACCGTTTGTGCCGGGCCAGAAAGTGACCCGGATCTCATCTGGGAGGTCCCTCGGCACGGACGACGCGACGTCCGCGCGGCTGTGGAGCGGCGGGAGGGTAACCCATGGGAGCCCGTCCGGTCAGCCGACCCCCGGGGACGCGCCGCGGCGACGGAGGAGTCCGCCACGGCGCCGGCCACCACTACCCTGGTCCGCACCCGCGGGGACGGGTGCGGAGTCGGGGCGGGAGGACGTCGGTTGGTCGGCACGGTCAGGGCGGGCACGGAGAAGGTCCGCGACGTCTACCGGCGGCGCAACATGTGGCCCGCGACGGTGCTCGTGGCCGTGCTGGCCGTGGCGAGCATCGTCACCTGGACCATCGTGTTCACCAGCTCGACCGCCGGTTCGGTCACCAGCTGCAACACCTCGCCGGTGGCGGGCGCCGGCTCGCCGCAGCCGACGGACGCCCTCGACGACCAGCAGGCCGCCGCGCCCGGCGACGTCCGGGTGAAGGTGCTCAACGGCGCCGGCCAGCGCGGGCAGGCCCAGCTCGCGGCCGCCGAGCTGGGCGAGCTCGGGATCGCCGAGGCCGCCCCGCCCGACAACGACCCGCTCTACCCGTCGCAGGACCTCTCCTGCGTGGGCCAGATCCGCTACGGGCCCGACGGCGCGGGGGCCGCGCGCACGCTCAGCCTGGTCGTGCCCTGTGCCGAGCTGGTCTCGGACGGCCGCTCGGGCAGCGAGGTCGACATCGCGCTGGGCGACGACTTCCGCGACATCTCCCCCGGCCAGCCGGTCACCGAGGCCCTGCGCGCGCTCGCCCGGCAGACGGCCACCGACGGCTCGGGCAACCCCGCGAGCGTGCCCGACGACGCGGCCCTCACCGCGCTGCGCTCGGTGGACTGCAGCTCCTAGACCTCTCCTGCACCCTCGGCGACGAGCAGCTTCGTCAGCGGCCCGGCGAGCGCGGGGGCCGCGACGAGGGTCGCGTCCTCCCCCAGGCCCTCGGGGTCGGCGCCCGGCAGCCGCACCACCGCTCCGGCCTCCTCGGCGACGAGGCCGCCGGCGGCGACGTCCCACGCGTGCAGCCCGTGCTCGTAGAAGCCGTCGAGCCAGCCCGCGGCGACCGAGCAGAGGTCGAGCGACGCGCACCCCGTGCGGCGCACGTCGCCGATCCGCGTCGCGATCCGGGCCAGCAGCGCCGCCTGGCGGCCGCGCCGGGCCGGGTCGTAGTTCAGGCCGGTGCCGACGACGGCGAGGCCGAGATCGTCCTGCTCCGGGGCCCGCAGCGGCTCGTCGTCGCGGTGGGCGCCGTGCCCCCGCGCGGCTCGCCACACCCGCCCGGAGACGGGCTCGACGACGGCGCCGGCGACCACGACGCCGTCCACCTCGGCACCCAGCGACACCGAGAACCACGGCAGGCCGTGGGTGTAGTTGACGGTGCCGTCGATCGGGTCGACGACCCACCGCACCTGGCCGGGCGCCGGGGTGCCGCTCGCGCCGCCCTCCTCGCCGAGCACGAGGTCGCCCGGACGGGCCGCGGCGAGCCGCTCCCGGACCAGCGCCTCGCACGCCGTGTCGCCCTCGGTCACGACGTCGGTGGCCGAGCTCTTGGTGTCCAGGCGGTCGGGGCGCACGACACGGTCGCGCACCGCGAGGGCGAGCGCCGCGGTCTCGCGCGCGATCGCGACCGCCAGCTGCTCCAGAACGACCGGGTCGACGGGGTCCACCGGCGCATCCGACCACACGGAGATGTCCACACGACGACGCGCGGACGATCGCGCTCCGCAGCAGTCGGAATCGATCCCGGTACCCCGCCCGGGCCCGGTACCCACGGTGTCGTGACCGCGAGGTGCGACGGGGAGTGCTCACGCTCGTTACAATGAAGCGCGAGCCGAGGCGGGGCACCGGTCGAGACCGGCTCCCTCACGCGCCGGCCTCGCGTCCGGGCCGCCCGCCAGGGGGCCCGGGCTCGTCGATCCGAGCATCGCCGTGCAGCCGTTCGTCACGAAAGGTCGTCTGTGGCAGCCGCAAAGTCCGCAACCCGACGCCGCGCCGCTGACGCGGCCGACACCGACGCCACCACCACGGGCGGGCCGGTCGGTGTGGTGGCCGCTCCCGAGGACGCTCCGGCGCCGGCGAAGAAGGCGGCCGGCCGCTCGGCCAAGGGTGCCAAGAAGGCCCCCGCCAAGGGCGCGAAGAACGGCGGCGCGACGAAGACCGACGCCGACGCGCCCGAGGGCGCCGAGGAGATCGACGGCGCCGACGGACCCGAGGGTGCCGACCTCGAGGGCCTCGAGGGCGCCGAGCTCGAGGCCGCGGCCTCCGAGCTCACCGAGGACGTCGTCGTCCTGGGCGCCGAGGTGGTCGAGGCCGCCGAGGTCGAGACCGAGGAGCCCACGGAGGAGGACAAGAAGTCCGGCGACTTCGTCTGGGACGAGGAGGAGTCCGAGGCGCTGCGCCAGGCGCGCAAGGACGCCGAGCTCACCGCGTCCGCCGACTCGGTCCGCGCCTACCTCAAGCAGATCGGCAAGGTGGCGCTGCTCAACGCCGAGGAGGAGGTCGAGCTCGCCAAGCGCATCGAGGCCGGCCTCTACGCCTCCGAGCGGCTGCGCAAGGTCGCCGAGGCCCAGCAGGAGCTCGCGACGCAGATGCGGCGCGACCTGCGGTGGATCGTCCGTGACGGCGAGCGCGCCAAGTCCCACCTGCTCGAGGCGAACCTCCGCCTGGTCGTCTCGCTGGCCAAGCGCTACACCGGCCGCGGCATGGCGTTCCTGGACCTCATCCAGGAGGGCAACCTGGGCCTGATCCGTGCGGTCGAGAAGTTCGACTACACCAAGGGCTACAAGTTCTCGACCTACGCGACGTGGTGGATCCGCCAGGCCATCACCCGCGCGATGGCCGACCAGGCCCGCACCATCCGCATCCCGGTGCACATGGTCGAGGTCATCAACAAGCTCGGCCGCATCCAGCGCGAGCTGCTCCAGGACCTGGGCCGCGAGCCCACGCCGGAGGAGCTCGCCAAGGAGATGGACATCACCCCGGACAAGGTGCTGGAGATCCAGCAGTACGCCCGGGAGCCCATCTCGCTGGACCAGACGATCGGCGACGAGGGCGACTCCCAGCTCGGTGACTTCATCGAGGACTCGGAGGCGGTCGTCGCCGTCGACGCGGTCTCCTTCACGCTGCTGCAGGACCAGCTGCAGTCCGTCCTCGCGACGCTGTCCGAGCGCGAGGCGGGCGTCGTGCGCCTGCGCTTCGGCCTCACCGACGGCCAGCCGCGCACCCTCGACGAGATCGGCCAGGTCTACGGCGTGACGCGCGAGCGCATCCGCCAGATCGAGTCGAAGACGATGTCGAAGCTGCGCCACCCGTCGCGCTCGCAGGTCCTGCGCGACTACCTGGACTAGCTGCCCACCCGCGATCGACGGCCCCCGGAGCTGCGGCTCCGGGGGCCGTCGTCGTGTGGGCTTGGTGCGGTGCTCTCCAGATCGATCTCTTGGGAGTGTCAGGAGCGCGGTCGCCCGGCGCGCCGAGCCTTCGCCCTGAGGTCCGGGGTCGACCGTTGCGTCCGATTCAGTGTCGAGGACTGCCCGTCCGGCGCGTCGCCTCGGCGGAAGGTATCGATCGTGGTCTCATCCTCGCCCTAAACATCCGATCGAGTGAATGCAGGGCCCGAGGGCCCTGTAGTGGGTGGGGCCGGAGATGACAGGACCCGGGAACTTCGACGCGTCGAAGCTACGGATCGCGGGCATCGTCCTGATCGCTCTCGCCGGCGTGGCCGTCCTGGTGGGCGTGCTCGCGCTCGGGGGCGGGAGCTCGACGACACCTGTCGCGACACCGACCACCTCGCCCCCGGGCACGCCCGGCTCGACCTCCGCGACCGGCCCGCTCCCCGGCCCGTCCCCGGAGACCGTTCCGCCCGGCCCTGGGGTTCCTGGTGCCGAGCCGCCGGAGTCCGTCCCCGGCTCTCCCGGCGCCGTGCCGCCGGGAACGGGTCCCGGCGCGCCGGGTGTCGTGCCGCCCGGTGCGAGCCCCGTTCCCGGCGGCGCGCCGGCCGGCGCGCCCGGTGGCGTGCCCGGCGCTCCTGCGGGTGGCACTCCTGCGGGTGGCACTCCTGCCGGCGGCGCTCCCGCGGGCGGCACTCCTGCGGGTGGCACTCCTGCCGGCGGCACTCCTGCGGGCGGCGGGCCGGTCGTGGCCGCGCCGATCGTCCCGGGTGGCGCGACCGGCGGGGCAGTGGCCTCCGGCGGTGCGGTCACCCCCGGCGGAGCCCTCGCGCCCGGCGGCACAGTCGCGCCAGGCGGGGCAGCCGCGCCGGGCGGAGTGACCGCTGCTGGCGGACCGGCGCCTGCCGACGGATCTGTCCCTGCCGGCGGGGCAGTCGCCGCGGTCGCCCCCGGCGGCGCGATCGCGGCGGTGCCCGGCACAGCGGCGACCCCCGAACCCGGACTGACTTTCTATCCCCCCGCTTACAACAACGCCTTCGCCAAGGCGAATCCCTCGCCCCCTCTGCTCGGCAGAGCGATCAAGAACATACTTGAAGCGAACAATGAGCCGATCGACGAAGATGCTCCTCCTGATGAGGCGCTATGCTTTGCCGAGCCCACCTGCTTGCGAGGAGTCGTCGAACTCTTCGTCTTTGCCGATTTCGCCGTAAGCGATCAGCAAGAGGGCACGCCGGAGAGCGGCTGGCATGGCTGGACGCTTGGACAGGACCCGCAGCAACCCGGCATCGACCTTGGGCAGTTCCTGGCGACTCCTTCTACTGGCGTTCCGTGTGGTGCAAGGCCAGTCTTCTATTACGAGTCCGATGATGACTTCTTCAGATCACCAGGCGTTGCGGGGAGTCGAGAGCGCGAAGAACGCCTTCACGATGCACTGGCGTCGGTCGAAGTCTCCGACTCCACGCCAGGCCTCCTGCCCGCGTTCGACAGGGCACTTGAGCAACTAGAGACCGAGAGATCCACGGTCCGCGTGTACAACAACTCTCCAAGAACCGGTCTGGCCGACCGCGCGGCCGACCAACTGCGCGAGGCAGGTTGGAGCGTTGGCATGGTCGGCAACTACAACGCGATCGAAGTTCCTGAAAGCACGGTCTACTACCGCCCCAACACCGGCGAGGAGGGCGCTGCCCGAGCACTCGCGACCCGGTTCGGAGCTACGGCGTCGGAACGCTTCCCGGATATCTCGAACGCCTCGCCCGGTGTGATCGTCATCGCTGCGGAAGATTGGGACCAGAACGTCAACAGGTCACCAGCGCGGTCCTGCAGCCGCACCCGGCCGCCCAGTTCCTGAAACGGGAGGCCTCGCGTGAGACACATTGCGAGTCCTGTCGGCGACACGGCCACGGGATTCGGCTGCGGGCCCTGACGCAGGGAGCCCGTGCGTTCTCGTTGACGGCGGCGTGGACTTGATCGCAGATGCGAGCGGGAGTCCTGTCCTGGCTGGTGCTGATCAGGAGCACCTCTTGCACCTGGCCGGGCCAGGCAAGGTGGATGACGCGCCCGTGATCTTGACGGCGACCCGGGGCGAAGCTCCGCCCGGAGGCGAGGGGCACGTTCGGCAGGTCTCCGGGCCTGTCGATCATGCGCAAGGTGCCCCTCGCGACACGGGTGGGCACGTCCGCTCTCCGGAGCCACGGTTACTGGCTGGTATCGCTCGCCTGGCGAGCGATACCAGCCAGTAACCCTCAGCCCGGCCGTCGCCCTCCCCGGGAACCCCAGCGCGCGCACAGCGCCCGCCCGCGGCCCGAGCACCCCGCCGACGCCGCCCGCACCCCGCCGACCCCGCCCTGCCCCGAACAGTCCCCGCCACCCCCGCACTGACCCGAACAGCCCACGCCCCGCGCGCCGGCACGTCGGCCGTCCGGACCTGTCAGATTGCGCCTTGCCTCGCAGATGCCGCTCCTTGGAAACTATTTCCTACTCGCGCGGGATCGAGTGTCGAGGAGGACGCGATGGCGACGTACGCCTACCGCTGCCCCGCTTGCGGCACGTTCGACCAGACCCGTCCGATGGGTGAGGCCCCGGAGTGCGTGGCGTGTCCACGCTGCGCTGCGTCCTCGCCGCGACAGTGGACCGCTCCGCTGCTCGCGCAGATGAACCCCGCGCTGCGGTCGGCCCTCGCGCGGGAGGAAGCCAGCCGCGACGTCCCCGAGGTGGTCACGCGCGCCTCGGGCTCCGCGCGTCGCTGATCGGGCGAGCAGGCGGCCCGGCGCCGCCCCGTCGGTCGCCCGTGCCCGTCCCAGGGAGGACCCCCAGTGGTTGCCACCGGCCTGTTCTACGTCGGCGCGGTCCTGTTCGTGAACGGACTGCTGCTCCTCGGCTTCATCGACCCCAAGGCCGCGGGGGTCATGAACCTGTTCGTCGGCACGCTCCAGGTGGTCACCCCGACGTACGTGATCTTCACCGCGAACGGTGACGCGGCGACGATCCTCACGGGGTCGGGCCTGTACCTCTTCGGTTTCACCTATCTCTACGTCGGGATCGGCCTGCTCGCCGACCTCGACACCACCGGCGTCGGGTGGTTCTCGCTGTTCGTCGCCATCGCCGCGCTGGGCTACTCGTGGGCGAACTTCACGCTCGCGGGCGCCCCGTGGCTCGGCGTGATCTGGCTCTACTGGGCCGTGCTGTGGACGCTGTTCTGGCTCGTGCTCGGGCTCAAGCGGGAGTCGCTGACGCGCTACACCGGCTGGGTCACGCTCATCGAGGCCTGGGTGACCGCCGCGATCCCCGGCTTCCTGCTGCTCACCGGCCAGTGGCCGGCGACGGGCCTCACCGCCGTGGTGCTGGCTGCCATCGGCATCGTGATGTTCCTCGTCCTCCTGCCCACCCTCCGCGGGCCGCGCCGGCAGACCGCGACGGCGGGCGAGGGCGGCCCCGCCCCCGTCGAGACCCCGCCCGACCAGGCCTACACCCGCACCTGATCGCTTCCTCGTCCGCAGTCCCCGGTCGGCGACCGCCGACCCGTTCCTGGAGAAGGTGACCGACCGTGCCCGAGACCGTGTTCGAGGTGGACCAGTCCAAGTCCATGCGCGACCAGGCCGTGCCCGGCCACAACCGGTGGCACCCGGACATCCCGCTGGCCGCGATGGTCCGGCCCGGGAGCGAGTTCCGGGTGGACTGCCGGGAGTGGACCGACTCGCAGCTCGGCAACAACGACTCCGCCAACGACGTCCGCGACGTCGACCTCAGCCACGCGCACATGCTGTCCGGGCCGATCGGGGTGGAGGGCGCGGAGCCGGGCGACCTGCTCGTCGTCGACATCCTCGACCTCGGCCCGTGCCAGGCCCCGCAGGAGTTCGGGGACGCGCCCGGCCAGGGCTGGGGCTACACGGGCATCTTCGCGAAGGAGAACGGCGGCGGGTTCCTCACCGACACGTTCCCCGACGCGGCCAAGGCGATCTGGGACTTCCACGGCCAGGTCGCGACCTCGCGCCACCTGCCCGGCGTGCGCTACACCGGCATCACGCACCCCGGCCTGTTCGGCACGGCACCGTCGGCCGAGCTCCTCGAGCGGTGGAACCGCCGCGAGCGCGCGCTCATCGCGCGCGACCCGGACCGCGTGCCCCCGCTCGCGCTCCCGCCGCTGCCCGAGAGCACGCTCGCGGGCCAGGCCACCGGCTCGGTCGCCGAGGCCATCGCCCGGGACGGCGCCCGCACGGTGCCTGCCCGCGAGAACGGCGGGAACCACGACATCAAGAACTTCACCCGCGGCAGCCGGGTCTACTACCCGGTGCACGTCAAGGACGCGAAGCTCTCGGGCGGCGACCTGCACTTCAGCCAGGGCGACGGCGAGATCACGTTCTGCGGCGCGATCGAGATGGGCGGGTTCATCGACTTCGGCGTCGACCTCATCAAGGGCGGCATGGAGGCCTACGGCGTCACCACGAACCCGATCTTCATGCCGGGCAACGTGGAGCCGCGCTACTCGGAGTTCCTGACGTTCATCGGCATCTCGGTCGACGAGGACGACACCAACGAGTACCTCGACGCGACGCTGGCCTACCGGCGGGCGTGCCTCAACGCGGTCGAGTACCTCAAGAAGTTCGGCTACACCGGCGAGCAGGCGTACCTGCTGCTCGGCTCGGCGCCGATCGAGGGGCGGGTCAGCGGCGTCGTGGACATCCCGAACGCCTGCTGCTCGCTCTACCTGCCGACCGCCATCTTCGACTTCGACATCCGCCCGTCGGCGTCCGGTCCCGCGCGGGCCGACCGGGGCATGTCGGCGGTCACGAGCTGATCGGCGGACCCCCCGCGGCCGGGGTGGGCGGCGCGCCCCCGTCCACCCCGGGCCGTGAGGTCACGACCGGGACCCCGCCGCAGTTCCAGCAGGACGGCTCGGGGTCCTGGTCGCGGCCGGCGACATCGCACGACGGGCAGTGCCAATGACTGAGGATGAGAGACACGAGGAGACTCCGGAGGACGAGGACCCGCGGTCGCGTGAGTGGGTTCCCCCCGCACGGCACGTCGCCGCCGACCGCGCCTCGGTGCACAGTCTGTACACAGTTCATCACATCACGGAGGCACTGGCCGAGGCGGGCGAGCCCGACGAGCCCGTCGTGCTCGACCGGAAGGGCCCGCACCGGAGCATCGCGGGCCTCGAGCGCCTCCTCGACGAGGCGCTCGAGGAGGAGGAGGAGGAGACCCGGCGGGCCGACGAGGACGAGGGCTGCTGAGCCGGGTCAGGCCAGCCGGCGGATCCCGGGCCACAACGCCGCCCAGGTGTCCCGGCGGCCGGTGGCGATCCAGACCGGCGCGCCGCGTTCCTCGTTGTCGACCCCGACCGCGTTGTCGATCCGCCCGACCGGCCGCAGGTCGGTGAACCAGCGCCGCAGGGCGGCCTCCGGGTAGCCGACGGCCACCACGGTGGTCGCGGACTCCGGCGGCGGACCCCAGTCGGCGTAGCTGTTCTGGCCGCTGTAGGCCGGCGGGAGGTCGGGCACGCCGGGCCGGCCGCGCAGGACGTCGACCGCGCCCGCCTCGCCGTAGTTGCTGCCCAGCAGCACGGTGCGGGCGCGCTCCGCGGGCGGCACGAGCGCGTAGGCGCGGCCGACGGTGTCGAGGTACTCCGGCCACCCGACGGTCTCGGCCGGGATCGGCGAGACCGCGACCTGCGGGCTCCCGGGCAGCCACCGCGCCGGGACCAGGGGCAGCATGAGGACCGCGATCACCACCGCGTTGACGGTCAGGACGGTGCCGACGACGCGGGCACGGCCGCGGGCGGCGCGCATCCACGCGACGACGGGCACGGACCCGGCCGCGAGGAGCACCGGGTACAGGCCGGCGAGGTAGTAGTGCTTGCCGCCGGCGGCGAGCAGCAGGACGAACAGCAGCCCGTAGGCGACGGCGAACGCCCGGGCGGACACGACGGACGGGTCGCGCACCAGCCGCCACAGCCCCGCGACCCAGATCGGCACGAGGAACGGGCTGACCTCGATGAGCTGGAAGAGCGGGAACGTCCAGCGCGGCTCGCTGCCCCCGTTGCCGACCGTCGCGACCTGCTGCCCGAAAGCCAGCTGCGGCCAGCCGTGCGTGGCCTGCCATACCAGGTGCGGCGCCCACAGGGCGAGGGCGACCAGCGCCGCGAGGCCGAGCCACGGGTCGCGGAACACCCGGCGCGGGCCGACGGCGAGCACCCCGAGCGCCACGACGCCGAGGAACGCCGCGACGAGCGACTTGGTCAGCAGCCCGACCCCGGCGACGACGCCGACGGCGAGCCACACCCGGCCGCCGTCGCGCAGGGCGCGCACCAGCAGCCACGACAGGGTCGTCCAGACGAGCAGGTCGAGCGTGCTGGTGGAGAGCATGTGGCCGGTGGCGATCGGGAACGCGGCCCCGGCCGCGCACCCGGCGGCGACGGCCGCGGCGACGCGGTCGCCGCCGAGCTCCCGCGCCATCCGGCCCGTGATCACGACGCACAGGCCGAGGGCGAGCGCCGGCACGACCCGCAGTGCCGTCGGCGACACCCCGAACACCACGGCCTGCGCCGCCGCGAGCCACGGGACCAGCGGGGGGTTGTCGACGTAGCCGAGCGCGGGGTGGCGTCCGGAGACGAGGTAGTAGAACTCGTCGCGGTGGAAGCCGTAGCGCGCCGACACGGCGAGCAGGAGGACGGTCACCGCGAGCCCGATCAGCGCCGGCGCCGCCGCGAGCAGCCGCGCGCGTCGCGTCTCGACCTCGTCCACCCCGCCCCCGGACCGCCTCAGATGAGCCCGAGTGATCGTGCCACGGCCACCGCGTCGGGACGGGACGCGACGCCCAGCTTGCGGTAGAGGCTGCGCGTGTACGCCTTCACGGTGTTGATCGACAGGAAGAGCGCGTCGGCGATCTCCCGACGCGTCGCGGTGCCGGTCAGCGCCCGCAGGATCGAGAGCTCGCGGTCGGTGAGCGTCTCGGGCAGCGCACCCCGGTCGTGCGCGGACCGGGCCGCCTCCCGGCCGATCCGCTGCTCGGCGCGCACGAGCCGCTCCACCTCGTGGGGCAGCACCGGCTCCCCCTCGTCGACGACGTCGCGCGCGACGGCCAGCGCCCGCCGCGCCGCGGCACGGCGCCCGGCAGCCAGCTCGGCGTCGGCGAGGAACACCAGCCCGGCGACGTGCACGCTCGGCCGGGCGCCCGCCTCCGCCGCGGTGACCGCGCGGGCGAGCACCGCGCGGGCGGCGTCGATCTCGCCGCGGCGATAGGCGTGGCGGCCCTCCACGATCCGCACCGAGGCCGCGACGGGCGTCGAGGGCCCCCAGGCGCGCTCCACCGCGTCCGCGAGGGGACCCGCCTGCTGGACGAGCCGCTCCAGCTCCTCGTCCTGGTCGGTGTCCCCGAGGGCGAGACCGAGCACGCCCCCGAGCTGCAGCGACAGGTCCCGGGTCCAGGCGCCGGCGTTCCGCGTGCGCCACGCCTCGCGCAGCAGCGGGACGGCGTCGGCGAAGCGGGCGTCCCTGGCGTAGGCGCTGCCCAGCGCGGCGAGGGCGGGGGGCGAGGCCGTTTCCCCGCCGGCGGTCTCGCGCCGGACCGCCTCCTCGGCGAGCTCGACCGCCCGCCCCGGCTCCGCGTCCGAGGTCGCGATCATCGCCCGGCACATGAGGGCCGCGGCCCGCCCGTCGCGCCAGCCCGCGACGACGTCGGCGGGCGTGATCCGGGCGTCGCACACGTCGAGCCAGTGCCACGCGCGGTCGGGCCGTCCCGCGATCGCGGCGGCGTACGCGAGGCACAGCGCGAGCGTCGGTGACACGACCCCGACGGGCAGGCGGGCGCCGAGCCGCTCGTAGGAGGCCGCCACGCCGCGCTCGACGAACCACATCCACTCGGCGGTCATCAGCGCCGCCGCGCCCTCGGCGTCGCCGCCGAGGATGCGGTGCTCGGCGGCGTCGTCGAGCCGTCCCCGATCGGCGAACCACGCCGCGGCGCGACGGAGCACCTCGCCGTCGCCGGCACCCGCCTCGCGGCGCAGCGCGTCCTGCAGCAGGCCGTGACAGCGGTACCACTCGCGGTGCTCGTCGAGTCCGACGACGAACAGGTCCGCCCGGTCCAGCTCCTCGAGGACGTCCGCGGATCCCGTGCGGTCGAGGACGGCGTCGCAGAGGGAGCCGGACAGCCGGGCCAGGGGCGCCGTGGCCACGAGCAGGTCGCGCTGCGCCGGCGCCAGGTCGGGCAGGACCTCGGCGGCGAGGTAGTCGAGCGCGTGCCGGTGGTGGGCGGGCCGGCCGTCGCCGCCCCGCCCGCGCAGACCCAGCCCGCTGAGCTGGAGGCCGGCCGCCCAGCCCTCGGTGCGCTCCCAGAGCGTCCGCACCCCGTCCTCGTCGACGTCGGTGCCGGACACAGCCGCGACGAGGTGCGCCGCCTCGGCGACCGAGAACCGCAGCTCCGCGGCCCGCAGCTCGGTCAGCTCGCCCCCGGCCCGCAGCCGGGCGAGCGGCAGTGGGGGGTCGCGGCGGGCGGCGACGACGATCCGCAGCGACGGCGGCAGGTACCCGACGACGTACTCGAGGCCCTCGTGGATCCGGCGGTCGGCGAGCAGGTGGTAGTCGTCGAGCACCAGCACGTGGCGTCGGGTCGTCGCGGCCAGCTCGTTGAGGAGCACCGGGAGTGCGTGGTCGACCGGCGCGGCTCCCGGCGTCCGCAGCGCCTCCAGCGCCTCGGCGCCGAGACCGTCCGCGGCCTCCCCCAGCGCGGTGAGGACGTAGCTCCAGAACCGCGCCGGCTCGTCGTCGCCCTCGTCCAGCGACACCCACGCCACGACGACGTCCGCTCCCGGTGCCGACGCCCACCCGCTGAGCAGGCTCGTCTTGCCCCAGCCCGCCGGGGCGGCGACGAGCGTCAGCCGGGTGTCGGCGTCCCGGAGGCGTTCCTCGAGCCGTGCGCGGCGCACGGCGCCCGCCCGGACCGGCGGGATCACCCGCTTCACGGTGAGCAGCGGGCTGCGCGAGGGGACATCGGTGGTCATGGCCGCTCCGTGCGCCGGCGATCGGCCGAGGAGTCTGCCACCTCCACGGCACCCCGGGTGCACCTCGTCGCGGGGTGGTGCGGCACTGCCCGTACCCCCGGCACGCTCGATCCACCCGACCGACCCGGCCCCGGGAGGACCGCCGTGGTGACGACCGAACCGGCGCCGCCGGCACCGCCGGGCGTGAGCCGGCGACACGTGCTGCGTGGCCTGGGCGCCGCGACGGGGGTCGCCGCCGTGGCCGCGACGGGCCTGCTGAGCTACCGCGCCTACGACGCCGCCGTGCTCGACCCCGGGGGCGGCGACGCGCACGCGCCGTGGCGGGACTGGCGCGCCGTCCCCGGCCCGCTCGGCGCCGTCGGCGCGGCCGTCCTCGCCGCGAGCCCCCACAACACCCAGCCGTGGCGGTTCGCGGTCGCCGACGACGCGATCGACGTGCTCGCCGACCCCACCCGCGGCACCGGATCGGTCGACCCGTTCTCCCGCGAGCGCGACGTGGGGCTGGGGTGCGCGCTGGAGAACCTCGTCCTCGCGTGCCCACCGCGCGGCCTGTCCCCCACGGTGACGCTGCTGCCCGGCGGCGACCCGGTCGCCCGGGTGGCCCTCACGCCGGGCCCGGCCGTCACGCACCCCCTGTACGACGTCATCGACCGCCGGCACACCGACCGCGGCCCGTTCCGGGCGACGCCCCTGGCCCCGGCGACCCTCGAGGCGCTCTCGGGTGCCGACCCGGCCGTCCACTGGGTGGTGGACACGGCGGCACGGGCCGCGCTCGGCCGGCTGCTCGTCGACGCGGCCGAGGCGCTCGTCGCGGACACGGAACAGTCGGTCGACAACTTCGCGTGGTTCCGCGCGACGCACGACGACGAGGAGCGCCACCGCGACGGGCTCGTGCTCGACGGGCAGGGCTTCGGTCCCCTCCAGCTCGGCGCCGCGAAGCTGCTGCCGCCCTCGTCACGCGCCGAGGGCGACCGGTTCTGGGTCGACCGGACCCGCGACGTGCACGTCGCGACGGCCGCCGCCTACGGGGTGGTCACGACGCCCGCGGACACCGACGACCGCGCGGCCCACCTCGAGGCCGGGCGCCTGCTGCAGCGCGTGCACCTGCGCGCCACGTCCCTCGGGATCGCGCTGCACCCGATGAACCAGATCACCGAGCGGCTCGACCGGGAGGCGACGACGGGTACGGCCTCCGACCTCGGTCCGCGCCTCGCCGCCCTGCTGCCGGCCGGCACACGTCCACTGCTCGTCTTCCGCGTGGGCGTGCCCGTCCGACCCGCCCGACCGACCCCGCGGCGGCCCGTCGCGGCGGTGGTCGCGTGAGACGGGCGTGGGCGGCCCGTCTGGGGACCGCGGGTGCGCTCCTGCTGGCCGTCGCCGGCGTCGTGCAGGTGGCGTTCGGTCGCGCCGTCCCGGCGTGGACCGGCGCCAAGGCGGCACCCGTCCCGCTCGGGCTGCTCACGGTCGCGCTCGCGGCCCTCGCGATGCTGGCCGCCGGCCGGGCGCGGCGTCCCGACGACCCGCCCGGGCTGCGGGCGGCCGTCGCACTCGGCCTCGCCGGGCCCGGGCTGCTGTGCCTGAGCACCGTCGGGGTCCTGGCGTGGCTGCCCGCGGCCCTGCTCGTCGCCGCGGGCGCCCTCGTCGTCGCCGACGGCGGGCGCGCGCTGGTCACCGCCGTCGCGGCGCACCGGTACCGGGTCCTGCTGGGGGCGCTCGGGTGCTGCCAGTGGCTGATGGCCGCCGCCGCGGCGCCGGTGCCCACCGTCGCCGCCGTCGTGGGCGGCGCCGCCCTGCTGACCGCCGCCTGCCTGCCGCACCCGGGCCCCGCCGTCCTGACCGGGCTCGTCGCGCTCGGCGTCGTGCCCCTCGCGGTCGTCGGCTGGGCCGGGATCGTCCCGCTGGTCGTCGCCGTGGCGGCCGTTCCGCTCGCGGCGGCCATCCGGCCGATGGTCGTCACCGGGGGGCGTTCCTAGACTCCTCGCCGTGACCGTCAGCCGCTCCCCGCAGGGTGGTCTCGCCGAGGTCCTGGACCTGATCCTCGACAAGGGCCTGGTCATCGACGTGTTCGCGAAGGTCTCGCTGGTCGGTATCGAGATCCTCACGATCGACGCGCGGATCGTGGTCGCCAGCGTCGACACCTACCTGCGCTTCGCCGAGGCCACCAACCGCCTCGACCTGCACGAGAAGGGCGGCGCCGGGCTCACCGAGCTGCCGGGCCAGCTGACCGAGAAGACGATGCACGGCGGCGCGAAGGGCATCACCAAGGGCGTGCTCGACGCCACCCACGAGACGTGGCAGGAGATCCGCGAGGAGCGCCGCGAGAAGAAGCGCAGGCGGCGCGGGTAGCGATCACCGTCGCGGCGCCTGCCATGCTGGCGCCCGTGCAGCCCGACCCCACCGCCCCCGCCGACGGAGCTCCCGACGCCGCCGAGGTCCACCGCCGATCGGTGGCCCTGATCCAGGGCATGGACTCCGGCGACCTCGACGCCGTCGGCACGCTGCTCGGCGAGCTCGGCGGTCCGGAGGAGTTCGCCGCGCAGGTCGTCAGCCTCGCGAGCCTCGCGCGGCTGCTGCTCGACCAGCGCGAGGACACCGCGCCGGGCTTCGACGAGGCCCGCGCCGCCGTGCTGCACGAGCTGGCGGGTGTGCTGGCCGCCGCGGAGATCCGCTGACGCCGACCCCACCCGCCCGGAGGGGTCGCGGGGCGTCGGGCAGGATCGGGGGGTGAGTGCCGCGAGGGAAGTGTCCGCCGAAGAACCCTCCGTCGCCGAGGACGCGGCGCTGTCCCGCGAGCTCGCCGACGCGACCGGCGCGCTGCTCCTCGAGCTCCGCGACGACACCGGCCCCGGCCGCGACCGCGAGTACCGCGGCGACGCCGAGGCCCACGAGTTCCTCGTCCGTGCGCTGCAGCGCCACCGACCCGCCGACGCCGTGCTCTCCGAGGAGGGCACCCAGGACCCGGCACCGCGGCGCGGGGCGCACCGGCTGTGGATCGTCGACCCCCTCGACGGCTCGAGCGGCTACGGGCGGGGCGGGGACGAGTGGGGCGTGCACGTCGCGCTCGTCGTCGACGGGGCCCTCGTCGCCGGGGCCGTGGCGCTGCCCGCCCGCGGCGAGCTGGCCGACTCGGCCACCGTCGCCCCGGTCGCGGACACGCCGGTCGACCCCGAGCGCGGGCTCACGGTCACCGTCAGCCGCTCGCGCCCGCCGGTGGAGCTCCGGCGCCTCGCCGCCGTCTACCCCGTCCGCACGGTCGGGCTCTCCGCGGCGGGGGTGAAGACGCTCGAGGTCGTCGACGGGCGCGTCGACGCCTACCTGCACTCGGGCGGGCAGTACGAGTGGGACAACGCCGCGCCCGCCGCCGTCGCCGAGGGCGCCGGGCTGCGCGTCACCCGCCTCGACGGCACGCCGCTGCCCTTCGGCGCCGACGACCCCTACTCGCCCGACCTGCTGATCGCCCGCCCCTCGGCGCACGACGCGATCCTGGACGTCCTGCTGGGCTGACGGGTCCGGGGTGTTCGAGGAATGCGGCTTTCCTGGCGTGTGACGCCAGGATCGCCACATCCTCGCTCGCGCGACACGCCGGTCAGTACCGCCAGCGCCAGGCCGCGAGGACGTCCTCGGTGTCCCGCTCCGCCGCCCACGTCGCATCCGCGCGGCGCACGGCGAGGAAGGCGCCGAGGCGCTCGGGCCCCAGGGCGTCGGTGATCCGGGGGCACGCGAGGAGCGCCGCCTCCTGGCCGGCCTGGGTGGTGGGCAGCGCCTCCACGCCCGCCGCGGCGCGCGCCGCCTCGTCCCAGGTGCCCGGGTCCTCGCCGATCGGCGCGGGGGGCCGGAGGCCCTCCTCGACACCGGCGACACCGCACGTGAGCAGCGCGGTGAGGGCCAGGTAGGGGTTGGCGGACGCGTCGGACACCTTGAGCTCGACGTTCGCGTGATCGGCCCCGAGCATCTCCGAGCCCAGGACGTAGCGCAGCGGGGCCTCGCGGTTCTCGACGCCCCAGAACCCGTAGGCGCCCGCGAAGAACCCCGGCCGCAGCCGGGCCGTGGACCCGACCGAGGGCGCGGTGACCGCGGCCAGGGCGGGCAGGTCGCGCAGCAGCCCGGCGACGTACCCGCCGCCCGCCGTGCCGGGTCCCTCGGGGCCGCCGGCGAGGAGGTTGACGCCGTCGCGCCACAGCGAGGTGTGCACGTGCCACCCGTTGCCCGCGACCTGCAGCGACGGCAGCGGCGCGAAGCTGATGCGCAGGCCGTGGCGCGCGGCGGCGGCCAGGACGGTCTGCCGCGCGAGGAGCTGGTCGTCGGCGGCCCGCACGGGGTCGGCGGCACCGAGGGAGATCTCGACCTGCCCGGGCCCGTACTCGAGGTGGAGCTGGCCGATCCGCAGCCCGTTGGCCTCGGCGTCACGCAGCAGGTCGGTGGCGAAGGCGTCGATCTCGAGCAGGCCGTGCGGGCTGTACGCGGGACCGCCGTAGGCGGGCACGAGCCCGCCGTCGGGAGTCGGCGCGGAGACCACGAACTCCATCTCGTAGCCCACGAGCGCGGTGTAGCCGCGGTCGGCGAGCGCGTCGACGGTGCCGGTCAGCAGCGAGCGCTGGTCCCACGCCCACGGCGTGCCGTCGACGGCGACCTGGGTGCCCGGCGCCCACGCGAGGCCGGGCTGGCCCGCCAGCGGGGTGACGCGGTCGAGGTCGGGGACGAGGCGCACGTCGCCCGAGGGCGTCTCCCGTCCGGGCGCGCCGTACTGGATGCCGTCGTTCGTGTCGAAGATCGCGAAGACGGTGCTGACGCCGATCCCCGTCCCGGCCACCTGCGGCAACGACGCCACCGGCACCGTCCGCGATCTCGGGATGCCGTTGTTGTCGGCCCAGACCACCGTCACGCCGGCCACACCGGCGCTCCGCAGTTCCTCGACGAGCCCCGCCGCCCGCTCCGCCGTGTCGCCCATGGCCGCCTCCGCTCCACCCGTCGGCATGGTGGCGCACAGGCTAGTGGGCGACGGTCACATCGCCGCCGTGACCGCGCGGGGCGTGCCGCGCCCATCACGGCGGGTCCCGGCGCCCGGACCGCTCGTCGCTCGAGATCGACTCCCGATCGGGTGGTCCTCGCCGTACCCAGAAACGACCGGTCCCTCACCTCCGATGAGCGGTTCGTGACGGACGACAAAGCACCGCGTGAACACGAGCGGTCGCGGTCAGCGTCTGACACAGTGGAGGGGCGACGGTCGCACGACCGGAGCTCGCGGGCTCGGACACTTCGTCCAGGGCCTCGACGGAGGGAGATGACGATGCCCGGCACCCTGACCCGGCCAGAACTCACCGCCTCGGACCGCTGCGATCGCTGCGGTGCAGCGGCGAAGGTGCGCGCCGTACTGCCCTCCGGTGGAGAACTCCTCTTCTGCGGGCACCACGCCCGGGCCCACGAGGCCAAGTTGAAGGAGCTGTCGGTGGACATGCAGGCCGGAGAGACCGCATGACAGCCGTCTGACCAGCGAGTTCTGAGAGCACGACCCACAAGCTGAGATCGAGTCCACGACGGGCGAGGACCCCAGGGTCCTCGCCCGTCGTCGTGCGCGGGGTGATCACGTGTCGATCACCGGGCCGGGCGCCGAGATCACGCGTGTCCAGACACCGCCGCCGCGAGAGGATCTCGCCGTGCCGAGCGGTGATCGTCGGCGATGAGGCGCCCTCTGAGACCCCTACTGCGTTCGGCGGCCAGGCCGTTCGCCTCCGGACGAGCGCCGGCGATCACCCCCATCGTGACGCTCTGGTGAACACCGTGACGCCGCCATGTCCGAGCGCGACGGCGGCGACAGGCGTCGACCAGCACCGTGTGTGATGTGCACCACACGTCACCGATCGAGCACCGTGCGTCAGTGATCAGCGCCAGGACCGCAGGGTGGCGATCCGCTCCTCGATCTGCTCGATCGTCGCCATCGGCGTCGCCGGCCCACCGCAGTGCTTGCGGAGATCACCGTGGATCTGGCCATGCGGCTTGTTGGTGCGGTGGTGGTGCGCGGCGACGAGAGCGTTGAGCTCGCGCCGCAGATCCTTGAGCCGCTCGGCCACACCCACGTCGCGGCGGAACTCGCGCGCCGGCGCCGGCTGCTCGGCCGTCGTCACCGCCGCCGGCGTCTCGTCCGGCGCGGCCTGCTGGTCGAGCTGCTCGCTCTGGCGGCGGCGCAACAGCGCGCGGACCTGGTCGGGCTCGAGGAGCCCGGGCAGGCCCAGGTAGTCCTGCTCCTCGGCCGACCCCGTGCCGACGGCCGTGCCGAACGAGGACCCGTCGTAGATCAGCTGGTCGAGCTCCGCCTCGGCCGAGAGCGACTCGAACGCCTTCTCCTGCTCACCGGGCTCGTCCTCGGTGCGGTTGGCCGCCTCGACGAGGTCGTCGTCCCAGCCCTCCTTCGGGCGGTGGGGCTCGCCGAGGACGTGGTCGCGCTGCACCTCGAGCTCGCTCGCCAGCGTCAGCAGCGAGGGCACGCTCGGCAGGAACACGCTGGCCGTCTCGCCGGGGCGCCGCGACCGGACGAAACGCCCGACGGCCTGCGCGAAGAAGAGCGGCGTCGAGGCGCTGGTCGCGTAGACGCCGACGGCCAGGCGCGGGACGTCGACGCCCTCGGAGACCATGCGCACGGCGACGAGCCACCGGTCGTTCGAGCGCGCGAACTCCGCGATCCGCCCCGACGCCTTGGGGTCGTCCGAGAGCACGACCACAGGCTCCTCACCGCCGATGCGGCGCAGGAGCGTGGCGTAGGCCTTGGCGGTGGTGTGGTCGGTGGCGATCACGAGGCCGCCGGCGTCGGGCACGCCACTGGACCGCAGCTGGGTGAGGCGCGTGTCCGCGGCCTGCAGCACCGCCGGCATCCACTCGCCTTTGGGGTCGAGCGCGGTCTTCCAGGCGCGGGCGTTCTGCTCGGCGGTCAGGGGCTCGCCGAGGCGGGCGGTCATCTCCTCGCCGGCGCTCGTGCGCCAGCTGGCCTGGCCCGAGTAGGCGAGGAAGACGACCGGGCGGACCACCCCGTCCGCCAGCGCGTCGGCGTAGCCGTAGGAGTGGTCGGGCCGGGAGCGCAGCACACCGGCGGCGTCGGGCTCGTAGGTGATGAACGGGATCGGGCTGTCGTCGGACCGGAACGGCGTGCCCGTCAGCGCGAGGCGGCGTGTCGCGCCGGCGAAGGCCTCGCGCGTCGCCTCGCCCCACGACTTGGCGTCGCCCGCGTGGTGGATCTCGTCGAAGATCACGAGGGTCCGGCGGCCCTCGGTGCGGTTCATGTGCAGCACGGGGTGCGCGGCCACCTGCGCGTACGTCACCGCGACCCCGCGGAAGTCGGTGGAGGTCCGGCCGACGCTGTTGGAGAACTCCGGGTCGATCGCCAGGCCGGCGTGGCGGGCCGCCTCCGCCCACTGGTGCTTGAGGTGCTCGGTGGGGCACACGATCGTCACGGTGTCGACCGTGCGGTCGCCCAGGAGCTCGGACGCTGCGCGCAGCGCGAACGTCGTCTTGCCGGCGCCGGGCGTCGCGACCGCGAGGAAGTCGCGGGGACGGTCGGTGAGGTAGCGGGTGAGCGCGCGCCGCTGCCACTGGCGCAGCGGACGTGCTCCCGAGGGATCGGTACTGGTCGGGCTACCGGTCGCGCGGGTGGTCAACGGCCCTCCGGGGCGGACGTCGGACAGGGGAGCTACCCGGTGGGCTACTCCCCGTCGTCACCGCCCCGCGGCATCTTGTTGAAGATCTCCTTGCACGCCGGGCACACCGGCGAGCCCGGCTTCGGCGACCGGGTCACCGGGAACGTCTCCCCGCAGAGGGCCACGACCATCGACCCCGTGACGGCCGATTCGGCGACCTTGTTCTTCCGCACGTAGTGGAACATCTTCGGGTCGTCGTCGCCCGTGCGGTCGGTCCCCTGCGGGCGGGTGTCGGGAAGCACCGCGGTCTGGCTCATGGCTCCATGATGCCCCACCGACCCGACACGGGGCTCACACCGGCCCGGGGTGTGTGGCGGGCCGATCCCGCGAAACGGCACCCACGCCGTCGACGCCGCTGTCACCGTGACGAGCACCTGATCCCCGGCGACGAGGAGCGTCCGTGACCCACCCGGCCCACACCCTCGGCCGCGGTCCCGCACGGCCGCTCCCGTCGCCGCTGGTCCCGCGGCGTGTCGGGGACATGGCCGAGGTCCCCGACGATCCCGGCTCGCGCACCACGGCCCTGCTCGCGTTCGTCACGGAGCACCGGGCCCGGCTGCTGCGGGTCGGGCTGCACCTCGTGGTCGCCGCGCTCCCCCTGCTCGCCATCTCGGCGCACGTGTTCGGCCTCGTCCCGATGAACGTGACGGCGGGGCTCGTCGTCGTCCCGCTGACGCTGCTCGCGGTGATGCTCGGGGTGTTCTCGCCCGCCGGCGAGGAGCGGATCGTGCTGGCCGGGGCGATGTGGGGCGTGCTCGCCACCCTCGTGTACGACGCCGTGCGCCTCGACACCGTCTACCTGCTCGGGTGGTGGGGCGACTTCATCCCGCGGGTGGGCACGTGGATCCTCGACATCGACGCGGGGCAGTCGGTCCTCGGCGCCGTGGTCGGCTACGCGTGGCGCTACCTCGGCGACGGCGGCGGCATCGGCGTCGCGTTCTTCGTCCTCGTCGCGGCCACCGGGCTGCGGCGCTGGGGCGAGCGCGCGACGGTCACGGCCGCCGTCGTGTTCGCGGTCTTCCCGGTGTGGACGGGGCTCGTGGCCACCGTCGCGCTCGCGCCGCGCGGGCAGCAGCAGATGTTCACGCTGACCCCCGCCACCGTCGCGCTCTCGCTGGTCGGGCACCTCGTCTTCGGACTGGTCCTCGGGCTGGGCTGTGCGCGGTGCCGGCGCCTCGAGCAGCACTGGCCGTGGATGCCGCTGCTCGACCGGGGACGTCCGGTGTCGGTCGTCCGGAGCCCCGTCCGTGACGGGCGGTGGGGGCCGCCGGCCCTCGTCGCGCCGCCGGAGACCGACGCCGAGCGCACCGAGATCCGGGTCGAGCGCCCGGTACCGCTGCCGCGCGCCGCCCCCGGTGGGCGGTCCGCGACCGGTCCGGCGCTCGTGCCGGAGGGCCGGCGGGCTTCGCCGGTCTCGGGGCCGGTCCCGTTCGCGCGATCCCGCTCGGCGTCCCCGGGCGAGCGGGCGTCCGGGCCGGTCCGTCTCGACCGGCCGTCGGGGCCGGTGCCGATCGAGCGACCGTCGGGGCCGGTGCGGCTCGACCGGCCGTCGGGTCCGGTCCCGGTGGATCGCCCGTCGGGGCCGGTGCGGGTGAACTCGCCGTCGGGGCCGGTGCGGGTGGACTCGCCGTCGGGGCCGGTGCGGGTGGACTCGCCGTCGGGTCCGGTGCCGGCTGGCTGGCGCGCCTCGGCGGGCAAGCGCCCGTCGGCTCCCGTGCCCGCGCGCGATCCCCGGTCCGGTCCCGTCCGGCTCCCGGACCGGGGCCGAGGACCCGAGCCGGTCCGGGAGCGCCACTCGGGTCCTGTGCGGCTCGCCGCACCGGCCTCGGCGACGGACCGTCCGCCGGGAACCGTGTCGGCCGGGAACCCCCATTCCGGCCCTCTCCCGACCTGGTCGCGAGCCGTGCCGACCGACGCCCGCGACCCGTGGCTCGGCGATGGCGGAGGAGAGGCCGCGAGTTCTCCCAAACCGCACCCGGGCGCCGCAGCGCGCGGCTAGCGTCCGCGCCGCGGAGGACGGATGCGGGGGACGGAGGGCGATGACCAGGTCCGGAGGGGGCTCGTGGCGGCGCGCCGGCGCGCGCCCGCCGGCCTCCCCGACCCCGGACAGCCCGTGGGACGCGCTCGACCGCGAGCGCCGCGGTCCCCGACGTCTCCCGGTGCTCGTGCTCGCTCTCGCCGCGGCCGCCGTCCTGGTCGTCGGCGTCGCCGTGACCGCCGGGACGCCGGCCGTCTCGCACGGCGGGGTCGTGGCGGTCGCCGACGACGACGAGCAGGGTTCCGACGACCAGGGATCGGGCGGCGACGAGGGATCCGGCTCGGGCGGCGGGCGCTCGGACGAGGGTTCGGGCGGGCAGGACGAGGGTTCGGGGTCGGGTGGCGGCTCGGGATCGGGTGCGGAGTCCGGGGCGGGCTCCCCGTCGGGCTCGGGCGCCGGGTCCGGTGCGGCGGGGGAAGCGGCCGCGTCCGGGTCCCGGTGCGACGCGGGCGCGGGAGGTGCGGGGTCGGCCGGCTCGGGATCGGGAGCCGGCGGTTCGGCGTCCGGCGGTTCGGCGTCCGGCGGTTCGGCGTCCGGCGGTTCGGCGTCCGGCGGTTCGGCGTCCGGCGGCTCCGGCGGCTCCGGCGGCTCCGGCGGGTCGAGCTCTGGCGGATCGAACTCCAGCGGATCGAACTCCAGCGGATCGAACTCCAGCGGATCGAACTCCAGCGGATCGAACTCCAGCGGATCGAACTCCAACGGGTCGAGTTCTGGCTCGGGGGCTTCGGGCTCGGGTTCTTCGGGCTCGGCTTCGGGCTCGTCGGACTCCCGATCGTCAGGCTCCGGCAGTTCCGGCAGTTCCGGTTCCTCCGGCTCGGGCTCCTCGGGCTCCTCGGGCTCCGCTTCCGGATCCGGCTCGTCGGGGTCCGGTGCGGACAGCGGATCGGGCGGCGGCTCCGGTTCAGCCGGCGGCTCCGGATCGGGTGGCGGCGGCGGGCAGGGCGGCGGCGGGCAGGGCGGCGGCCAGGAGTTCCCGAATCGCGACAAGATCGGGCGGGCGTGCGTGAACGAGTACGTCGACATGCAGCAGATCCGGTCGCTGCAGAACCCCGGTCAGGGCGGGGTGTTCTCCGGAGGCAGTTACTCGATCACGTGCGCGATGAGCAGCCACCACAACTCGGACAACTTCGTCATCGCCCCGGGCGTGCGCAACGGCGCCCAGCACACGCACGACTACGCGGGCAACGAGGGCACCAACTTCGCCTCCGTGGACCAGACGCTCGAGGAGTCCTCGACGACGTGCACGAACGGCGACCGCCACCCGTTCTTCTGGCCCGTGCTCCGCGACCTGCGCGGACAGGGGCCCGACGTCGGCGCCGACGGCGGCAGCCTCGACGGCAACATCGGCTCGTTCGTCGAGCCGTCGTCGGTCGACTACACCTTCCACGGCCACGGCACGCGGCGCGCGGAGGCGATGCCGCTGAACATCACGCTGGTCACGGGGTCGGCCAAGGCCGGCACGAAGAACGGCGAGGGCAGCAACGCGAAGTTCACGTGCTCGGGAGCCGGCGGGCGGATGACCGACCTCTACGCCATGTGCCCGCAGGGCTCGGCGCTGCAGCGGGTCTTCGACTTCCCCAGCTGCTGGAACGGCCAGGACCTCGATTCCGAGGACCACCACTCGCACATCGTCTATCCCGACGAGGACGGCGAGTGCGCCCAGGACTTCATCCCGGTACCGGCGCTGCGGGTCACCGTGAACTACGACGACGTGCCGCCGGGCCGGCAGTTCGCCATCGACAGCTTCCCGGAACAGCAGCACAACCCGATCACCGATCACGCCCTGCTGGAGTACCTGTCGTCGGAACGCCGCGCCCAGGAGGGCGTGGAGTGCATCAACGCCGCCCGGCGGTGCACCCAGGGCGCCGAGCAGGACGCCGCGGCCACCGGGTCGTCCGACGCCGCCGACCAGGTGCCGCCGTCGCGGAACTTCGCCCACGCCCTGGCGACCCACGCGACCGCGCACTCCTCGCACCCGTCAGCGGCGTCCGGGCACGGCGGCTCCCACGCCCGACCCGGGGCCGGGCACCACACCGTCCCGGGAGCCGACGGGCCCGCGTCCCGCGCCCTGCCCGCGACGCTCCCGCCACCGGACGCCGGGACCGGACCGCTCCGGGCGTGGGGCGCCGGGTCGACCCTGGGACCGCTGCCCGGCCTCGCACCCCTCCCGCCCCTGGCCGCGCCGCTCGGACCCGCCGATCGCAGCACCTGAGCGCCGAGGTCAGGGCACCTTCGTCCACTCGACCACGATCGCCGGCGTGCCCTCGGGGTCGACCCGGACCGGCAGCACCGCACCGGGGCGGACCGCGGCGACGTGGGCGAAGGGCACACGCACGCGTCGACGGACACGGCGCCCGCCGACGTCGAGGTCCAGGACCGGCAGCGGCTCGGTGCCGATCGCGCTCGACGTGCTCGTCACCGTCACCACCTGCGCGGCTGTCGGTATGCCCCGCCGGGCGGTGCGCTCGAGCGCGGCCGGGCTCCCGAACCACCGGCGCTGCAGGACGATCCAGACTACGCCCTGCACCAGGAGGTTCCCGCCGAGCACGGCGAACGTGAGGGCCGTCGCGAACCGCGCGGTGTCCTCGAGCACCGGCAGCGCCACCGGGAGAGCGACCAGACAGAGCGCGGCGCCGGCGAGGAACCACCGCCCGAGGCGCTCGAACGTGACGGTCATGCACTCCCCCGCTCCTCGTCCCGCACGATCATCGCGGGCGGGGCGGGGTGCGCGGTAGCTATCCCTCGCTGCCGGTGCGGGGCGGCGGCTCGGTGTCGACGACGTGCGGGGGCTCGTGGTCGGGCGCGTCCTGACGCGCCTGGCGCGGGGCCTCGGTGCGCTGGCCGCGCCGGTCGAGGGCCTCGGCCGCCTCGATGATCTGGGCGTCGGGCACCGACCCCAGCTCGCGGTGGTTCTTGCGGTAGCGGTTGGCCTTCTCCGACTTCTTCGGCGGCCGGTCGTTCGCGATGAGGACCGCCACCCACGGCAGCGGCACCGACAGCACGATGAACGCCACCGCGACCCACGGCAGCTGGAAGGCGATCCCGAAGACGCCCGCGAGCAACAGGCACGGGATGCGGCACGCCATGATGATCGAGTACCGCTTCTTGCGCGCAGCGAACTCCTCGTCGTACGAGACCGCCGCCTCGGTGATCAGGATCGGTTGCCCGTCGTCGTCCTGACGTCGGTTCACGCTCGTCGCCTCCTCGGCACCTGCCCTCGCCGGCGGGTGCCCACAGCATCCACCCTCAACCCTGGTCGTGGGTGGCGCCACCGGGAGCACGGTCGCTCAGGAGCTCGCTTCCGCCTTCGCGGCCTTCGCCGCCTTCTTCTGGGCCTGCTTGAACTCGCGCACCTCGCCGAGCGTCACGGGGTCGACGACGTCGGCGATCGAGCGCCGCGAGCCGTCGTCGCCGTAGTGGCCCGCCGCCTCACGCCAGCCCTCCGGCTCCACCCCGCACTGCTTCCCCAGCAGCGCGGTGAAGATCTGCGCCTTCTGCTTGCCGAAGCCCGGCAGCGACTGCAGGTTGGCGAGCACCTCCCGCCCGCTGCCCGCGTCGACCCAGAGCCGCTCGGCCTCCCCGCCCCAGTCGGACACGATGAGGCGGCACAGCGCCTGCACCCGCTCGGCCATGGAACGCGGGTACCGGTGCAGCGCCGGCGGCCCGGTGAAGGCCGCGACGAGCGCCTCGGTGTCGTACTCCGCGATGCCCCGGGCCGTGATCGGGCCGCCGATGCGCTCGGTGAGCAGGGCGGGCGAGGCGAAGGCGCGCTCCATCGGGAACTGCTGGTCGAGCAGCATCCCGATCAGCAGCGCCAGCGGGTTGGTGCTCAGGACCGCGTCGGCGTCGGCGTCCTGCGCGAGGGTCAGGTCGGGCACCCGCTCAGCCTCGCAGATTCTTCTCCAGGACGGCGAACCTGAAGTCGTCGTCGCGCGGCTCGCCGACCCCTTCCTCCCCGTACGGGAACGGCCGCGACTCCCCCGTGCGCACGTAGCCGCGGCGCTCGTACCAGGCGATGAGCTCCGCGCGGCGGTCGATCACGCACATCACCATCGTCGTCGCGCCGCGGTCGCGGGCATGGTCCTCCGCGGCGTCCAGCAGCGTCGACCCGATGCCGCCGCGCTGGGTGCCGGGCCGCACCGCGAACATCCCGAACGAGGCCGTCTCCGCGCCCGGCTCGAGGGTGACCGCGGCGCATCCGACCAGGTTGCCGGCCACGAGGACGGTGATGGCCGGGTTCGCCACGTCGGCGGCCAGCAGCTCGCGCGTGGTGCGGGGCCCGTCGATGAGGTCGGCCTCGGAGGTCCAGCCCTCACGGCCGGACGGCCCGCGGTAGGCGCTGTGGACGAGGGCGAGCAGGGAGTCCACGTCGGCGGCCTCGGCGACGCGGATCGTCAGCGGTGCGGTCACGGGATCCCAGTGTGCCGTGTCGTCGGCGCCACGAGCTGGTCGTCGCCACGATCGACGTCGGCGGGTGTGCGCGTCACGACGGGGACCCCGCGTGCCCAGAGCCCGATGCCGCGGCGGCGGATGGCGGCCGCGACCCGCAACGTCACCAGCGGGTGCCGCAGGGTGGCGGTGAGCACGGCGCGCGGGGTCGCGGGACGGCGGCGCCCGCGCAGCGTCGCGACGAACGCGGTCGCACCCTCGCGGCGCAGGACGACGGTGGCGCCGAGCGTGTCGCCGGGCTCGGGCACCCGCATGCGGTACTCGCCGTCGACGGTGAAGAACGGCGAGACGTAGAAGTCCTTGTCGACCCGGGCGCGACCGTCGTCGTCGACGTCGAGCAGGTAGTGGTGGCGCCCGCCGTAGGTGTTGTGGACCTCGGCGACGACCGCGACCAGCGCCCCGGAGTCGTCGCGGCACCAGTAGAGCGTGATCGGGTTGAACACGTACCCGAGGACGCGGGCGTGGGCGAGCATCAGCACCCGCGCCGGGCGGGCGATCCCGCGGGCCGCGAGGAACGCGTCGAGGTTCTCGCGGATCGTGCGCCGCGGGTCGCCGATGTGGTCGGCGGCCTCGAACCGTGCGAACGGGCGCAGCGGGGCGGGCAGGCGCGGGAGGTCGTCGAGGTCGACGAGCCACAGGTAGAGCCGGTGGGTGAAGGCGTGGTCGAGCCGTTCCAGACGCCGGTGCCCGACCTCCGCCTCGTAGATCGCGGGCGCGAGCGTGTGGCGATACGGACGCTCGGTGGCAGCGGTGGCCCACCGCTGACGTCTCACCACGTCACCCCGAGCGACGCGGCAGCGCGGACACCGGCGGCGCAGCCGTCCTCGTGGAAGCCCCAGCCGTGGTACGCGCCGGCGAAGGCGAGGCGGTCGTCGTTGAGCGCGGGCAGCCGGCGCTGGGCCGCCACGGACTCCGGCGTGTAGGCGGGGTGCTCGTAGGTCATCTTCGCGATCACCGTCGACGGGTCGATGCGGTCCGCGGCGTTGAGGGTGACGACGTGGGTGTCCGGCCCGTCGAGGCGCATGAGCCGGGTCATGTCGTAGCTGACGAGCACCCGGTCCTCCCCCGGCACGCGCAGCAGGTTCCACGACGCCCGCGCCCCGGCGGCGCGCGGGAGCACCGAGGTGTCGGTGTGCAGCCAGGTCTCGTTGCGCGAGTACCGGAACGCGCCGAGCACGTCGCGCTGCTCCGCGGTCGGCGCGGCCAGCAGCCGCAGGGCGTCCGGGGCGTGGGCGGCGACGACCGCGCGGTCGAACCGGCGCTCGACGTCGGCGTCGTCCCGCACGAGCACCTCGTCGCCGGAGCGCACCAGCGCGCGCACCGGCGTCGACACCTCCACCGCCGAGAGGCCCTTGGCGGCCCGCTCGACGTACGAGCGCGAGCCGCCGACGACCGTGCGCCACTGGTGCGACCCGCCGACCGAGAGCATCCCGTGGTTGGCCAGGAACGCGAACAGGTACCGCGCCGGGTACTGCCGCGAGAGCTCCGCGCCCGACGACCACACCGCCGACACCACGGGGACCGCGAACGTCTCGACGAAGAAGCGCGAGTAGCCGCCCGCGTCGAGGAACGCGCCGAAGGTCACGTCCTCCCCCAGCGGCGACGAGCCGTCGACGACGGCACGGGCCTCCCGGTGGAACCGCAGGACCTCGCCGAGCATCCGCAGGTAGCGCGGATACGCGACGTTGCGCGGCTGGGCGAACAGCCCGCGGAGCCCGCGGGCGCCCGCGTACTCGAGACCGGTGGCATCGTCGCGGACGCTCATGCTCATCTCGGAGTCCTGGGTGGAGACCCCGAGCTCGGCGAACAGCCGCAGTAGGTGCGGGTAGGTCACGTCGTTGTGGACGATGAAGCCGGAGTCGACGGCGAGCGGGCCGACGTCGTGGGTGTGGGCGTGCCCGCCGAGCCGGTCGTCGGCCTCGAAGAGGGTGACGTCGTGGCGACGTTGGAGCAGGTAGGCCGCCGTCAGACCCGCGACGCCCGCACCGACGACCGCGACCCGCTCGCGCACGCCACCACTCCCTCTACGGATCCTCCAGCGGGACCTCGAGCCCCTCGGGGTCCCCGGCCGCCATGGCCTTCGCGACGGCCTCGGTGAACGGTTCGAGACCGAGCGCCCCGAGGGCGAAGTGTGTGACCAGGTCGTGCCACGCCGCCGCCCGGCGCAGCATCGCGTGACCGTCGCCGTGCACATCGAACCGTGCCACGCGGTCGGACACGGTCGCGACGCGCTGGGCGAACCGCAGCGAGGCGCGCGGGTCGGTCATGCGCTCGCGGTCGCCGTGGGCGATGAGGACGGCCTGCCCGGCGAGGTGGGCGTACGGCTCCCCGCGTTCGATCCAGGGCGCGAGGCCGGCCACCCCGACGACGCCCTCGTCGCCGCCGACGCGCAGCGCCGCGCGCCCGCCCATCGAGTGCCCGACGAGGACGACCGGCACGTCGCCGTGGCGCGCCCGGACGTCGCGCAGCGCCCAGCGGGCGTCCTGGACGGGGTCGAGGTCGGGGGCGTTCCAGCCGCGGTAGCGGTAGCGCAGCAGGGCGACGTCGACGCCGCGCCGGGCACCGGCGGCGGCGAGGCTGCGCGCGAAGGGCACCATGCGCAGGTACGGCAGCCGCAGGCCGTCGGCCGGCCGGCGGTTGTCCGGGCTGCCGCCGTGCAGCACGAGGACCGCTGCGGAGACGGGCCGCCGGGTGGCGGGACGGACGCGGTCGAGGCGCGGGAGCGTCACCGGCCGCCGTCCCGGAGATCGAACCCGCGGCCGCCGCGGGACGAACGCCCCACCGACGACACCAGGCATCCCGGCGCGCGGCCGGGAGGAGGGAAGCCCCCATGCAGGCCGGAGACACCGCCCCCGACTTCGAGCTCGCCGACGACACCGGTACCCGCCGGACCCTGTCGGAGCTCCTCGCCGGCGGCCCGGTGGTGCTGTTCTTCTACCCGCTGGCCTCCTCGGGCGGCTGCACCCAGGAGAGCTGCCACTTCCGCGATCTCGCGGGCGAGTTCGCCGCCGTCGGCGCGCAGCGTGTCGGGATCAGCGCGGACTCGGTCGAGAAGCAGCACGCGTTCTCCTCGGAGCACTCCTTCGACTATCCCCTGCTCTCCGACCCTGGCGGCGTCGTCGCGAAGCAGTTCGGGGCGAAGCGGTCGTGGCTGCCGGCGCTGCCGGTCAAGCGGAAGACCTTCGTCATCGACACCGACCGCACGGTGCTCGGCGTCATCGGCGGCGAGATGAAGTTCGACAACCACGCCGACGACGCCCTCGCCCTGCTCCGGTCGCGCCAGGGCGCCTGACGGTCGTCCCGGCCCGGGCCCGCTCACGTGGCACGGGCCGGGCGCGAGCCCGGGGGCAGCGGCAGGAAGCCCGAGGTCCGTCGCACGTACTCGTCGTAGCCCGGGCGCTGGGACATCGACTTCTCGGTCAGCTCCTTGCCCGTCACCGAGACGAGCAGGTAGGTCATCAGCAGCGGCCCGACGACGCTGACGAGCGCGAGCGGGTGGCCGGCGGCGACGACGAAGACGCCCCACCAGACGCACGCGTCGCCGAAGTAGTTCGGGTGCCGGGTGTAGCGCCACAGCCCGCTGTCGAGGATCTTCCCCTTGTTGTCCGGGTCGGCCTTGAACGCGGCGAGCTGGGCGTCGCCGACGCTCTCGAAGACGAACCCGACGAGCCAGAGCAGGGCGCCGACGACCACGACGCCGAGCACGGTCGACGCCCGCACCATCGCCGCGAGCACCGGCAGCGAGACGACGAGCATGACGCCCGCCTGCGGCAGGTAGACCTTCCGCAGCACCGTGGCCGTCACCGCGCCCGGCGGGTGGTCGTCGCCGAGCATCTCCGCGTAGCGCGGGTCCTCGCCCTTGCCGCGGTTGCGCCAGCCGATGTAGAGCCCGAGGCGCAGGCCCCACACCGCCACGAGCGCGAGCGCGACCGTGCGCACCAGCGCGTCGCCGACGCCGAGCACGCCCGAGACCACGTACGCGACGACCGCGACCGCCACGAAGCCCAGGCCCCACGTCACGTCGACGACGCTGTGCCGGCCGGTCGCCCGCGCGACGACGAGCGTCAGCGCGAAGGCGACGACGACCGTCGCCACCGCGCCGACGAGCAGGAGGCCGAACGCGCCCAGGTCGAAGCTCACGACTCGTGCGTACCCGCCTCCGCGCGCGCCGGCACCGACCAGTCGTCACGCGTGGCAGGCATCCCGCTGCAGCCGCGGTCGGTCGGGCGGGCGAGGAGGATCTGGTCGACGCCCATCCGGTTCTCCTCGAACGCCAGCGCGCCGCCGGCGAGGTAGAGCCGCCACATCCGGGCGCCCCGCTCGCCGAGGAGCCCGACGGCCTCGTCGAAGCGGTCCTCGAGCGTCGCGAGCCAGGCCCGGATCGTCGGCACGTAGTGCTCGCGCATGACGTGGACGTCACGGACCTCGAGCCCGGCGTGCTGGAGGAAGGTCAGGGTGTCGCCGACGGGGCGCATGACCATGTCCGGCGTCACGTAGGTCTCGATGAACGCGCCGCCGCCCGGGGCGTTGGCGCCGCGCGACATCTGCTGCACGAGCGCCCGCCCGCCCGGGCGCAGCGCGCCGTGCAGCGTCGCGGCGAACGTCGGGTAGTGCTCGTCGCCGACGTGCTCGCCCATCTCGATCGCGCTGACGGCGTCGAACGGACCGTCGGTCGCGGTGATCCGCTCGGCGACGTCGCGGTAGTCGAGGAGGTCGACCTGGACCTTCTCGGCCAGACCCTCGGCCCGGATGCGGGTGTTGACGTGGTCGCGCTGCTCGCGGGAGATCGTCACGGCGCGGACCTGGGCGCCGTGCTCGCGGGCGGCGTGCACGGCGAGCGAGCCCCACCCGCAGCCGATGTCGAGCAGGCGGCGGCCGGGCGCGAGGTCGAGCTTGCGGCAGATCAGCTCGAGCTTGTCGTGCTGGGCCTGGGCGAGGGTGTTCTCCGGCGCCGTGTAGTAGCCGGACGAGTAGGCCATCGACGCGTCGAGCAGGAGCGCGTAGAAGGCGTTGCCGGCGTCGTAGTGGTGGGCGATGACGTCGCTGTCGCGGCGGCGGCTGTGCCGGCGTCCCTTGATCGTGATGGCTTCGGGCGGCGGGGCGGGCTTGGGGCCGATCAGCCCCAGACGTGCCGCGTTCGTCGCGAGTCCGGGCAGCTCGCGGGCGCCCGGTCGCCTCTTCGTGATCGTTCCGGAGTTGATGAGCGTCCACATGGTGGAGAGGCCGTCGGCGAGATCGCCGTCGACGTCGAGGTCGCCCGAGACGTACGCGTGCGCGAGCCCCATCTCCCCCGGCTCCCAGAGCAGACGGCGCAGCGCCCGCCGCGAGCGCAGCACCACCGTCGGCACCCCGGGCCCGGGCGCCGGGCCCGCCTCGCTCCCGTCCCACGCCCGGATCCGCACCGGCAACGGCCCGTCGAGGAACGCCCCGACCGCTCCCGCGACCCGCTGTGCTGCATCCACCGTGCTCTCCCTCCGTCGGCTACCGCAGCACCATCGGACCGCGCCGGCGATCGGTTCACCGGTTGGCCATTCGTCACAACCGGATGTCGCGATCGGGTCTCCCCGGCGCGTCGTTCGGGTGATCCGAGTACGAACTGTGCTCGGATTCACCCCATGGGGGTGGGACTGGGAGTCAACGACGTCCCGATCGTGGGAGAGCCGCTCGCCTACGGGGTTGGCTTCATCGCACTTCTGCTCGTTCTGGGCTCTCGATATCTGGTCGCCTACATCAACACCCTCGCCCACGAAGGCGGTCACATGCTCGCCAACCTCGTCACCTTGCGCGGCACCGACTACTGGGAACTCGAGGACAACGCCGACGGCGGGACGATGCCGAAGAATGTCGGCGGCTGGATCAGGAAGAACATCGGCTCCTTCGTTGGCTATCCGACCCCGCCGCTCCTGGGCCTGGCGGCCGCAGCACTCATTGCCGTGGGCAATCCGTGGGCGGTTCTTCTGGCCTCGATCGTCCTTTCAGTACTTGCGGTGGCCTTGTCCAAGGGCGGCCTCGCCTTCCTCGTGCCGACTCTGGTCGTCCTCGGGCTCACATGGTTGCTCCTGGCGGGTTCTGGCAACCTCCAGGCTGTCTTCGCCGTCGGGATCGCCTGGGTGCTCCTCATCGGCGGCTTCGTCAAGAACGTCAGTCTCCTGGGGGCCCCATCTCAGGACGGCGCCAATCTCGCCGGGAGAACCCTGATCCCCAATTTCGTGTGGTCGCTCATTTGGATCTTCATTGCACTCGTTGCCTTGATCGTCGGCGGGCAGCTCCTCCTCCGCCCCGGTTACGGCATCGGCTGACCCCGGCGCGCCCCAAGATCGCTCCCGGTGCTCCGTCGACCCGATGTCATGGGGTCAGAGGAGCACCTGGACGGATCATGGCCCGATCCTCGCCGCTTCCGCCCGGTCGCCGACCCGGCCAGGATCGGTCGCACCCTCGGCGACGGTGCCGGGAGGACGGCTCTCGACCGCCCGGGAGGACACCCCGATGAGCACGTACGTCCTGGTCCACGGATCCTGGCACCACGGCGGCCTGTGGGAGGGGGTGGCCGAACCCCTCCGCGCGCAGGGCCACACCGTCCACACACCGACCGTCGCCGGGCACGGCCCGGGCGTCGACAAGGCCGTCGACCACGACGACTGCGTCGCCTCGATCGTCGACCACATCCTCGGACACGACCTCACCGACGTCGTCCTGCTCGGCCACAGCTTCGGCGGCACCGTCATCGCCCGCGTCGCGGAGGAGATCCCCGAGCGGCTCCGGCGCCTGGTCTTCTGGAACGCCTTCGTGCCCGCGCCGGGCAACTGCCTCGACGACGAGACCCCGCCGCACTACCGCGAGCTCTTCGCCCAGCTCGCCGGCGCGAGCGGCGACAACACGATCATGCTGCCGTTCCCGATCTGGCGGGAGGCGTTCATCCAGGACGCGCCCCTCGAGCTGGCGCAGTCGACCTACGAGCTGCTCTCCCCCGAGCCGTACCAGCCGTTCCGCGACAAGCTCGCCCTCACGCGCTTCTACGAGTCCACGATCCCGCGCTCCTACATCAACGCGACCGAGGACATCGCGCTGCCGCCGGGCGAGTGGGCGTGGCACCCGCGGATGTCGAGCCGGCTGGGCATGTACCGGCTCGTCCAGCTGCCGGGCAGCCACGAGGTCATGTTCACCAACCCCGGCCTGCTGGCGGAGAAGATCGTCGAGGCCGGGCGCGACTGACCCGGGGGCTTCTACGCATGCACGACCCGGGCCGGACAGACATGATCTGTGTCATGGCGCGGCAGGACCGACTCCGGCGGATCTCCCAGTCCCACGACCGTCGGCGCTCGGGGCGGGCGATCCGGCTCTGGCGCAAGCTCGCGATCTGGGTGCTCTACCCGCGCACGGACCGCGGCTTCTGGTACGGGTTCGCGATCGACGTGCTGTGGCCGGTCCTCATGGCCGTGGCGCGCTGGGACTTCCGCGGCGGCCGCCAGATCCCGACGTCGGGGGGCGCGCTGGTCGCGGTGAACCACCTCTCGCACGTCGACCCGATCGTCCTTGTCGCCTACACGCTCGCCCAGGGCCGCGTGCCGCGGTTCCTCGCGATGAAGGAGCTGTGGGGCAAGACGGTGGTCGGCGCACCGCTGCGCGGCGGTCGGCACATCCCGGTCGACCGCGGCAAGTCCGGGATCGAGGCCTACCGGGCGGCGGTCGAGGCCGTCGGGCGCGGCGAGGTCGTCGTGGTCTACCCGGAGGGCGGGTTCGCCGACCACTCCGACGGCTGGCCGCGCGCCGCCCGCACCGGCATCGCGCGGATGGCTCTGGAGACCGGCGCTCCCGTCATCCCCGTCGCGCAATGGGGCTCGAACATGCTCCTCCCGCCGACGGCGACGCGACCGACGCTCTTCCCGCGCGCCACGTTGCAGGTCCTCGCCGGCCCGCCGGTCGCCCTCGACGACCTGCGCGAGGGCCGCATCGGCCGCAAGGCCCTGCAGGAGGCCACCGACCGGATCATGGGCCGGATCACCGAGCAGCTCGCGGTGCTGCGCGGCGAGGACCCGCCGGAGCGCCCCGCCCCGCACGAGACGGAGCACCCCGACCACGCGGCCGCCGAGCTCCAGCCGCCGGCCGTGAGCTGACCGGCCCGGTCCCGGAGATCAGGAGCGCGCCACGCACCGGCATCCGTCGCGCCGGGTGCACAGCGCGCTCTTGATCTCCGGCCCCGCACGGTCTCGACGAGCCGACCCGCGCGCGCCTGGTCGTGATCAACGGGGACTTCGTGCGCGTAGAAGCGGCGAACAGCGCGTTCGCTGCAACCACGAGCGCGTTCGCTGCAAGCCCGGGCGCGTTCGCTGCACACCACGGCGCGGCGACCCCTCGGAACGACCAGAGGGCACCGCGCCGTGCCTCCGGCACGTGAGCACTTCGGAGTGCCCAGGCACTCCGAAGTGCTCACCTGCGCGGAGCGCACCTAGCCCTGCATCTGCTTCTGCATCTCCTCGACGACGGAGGGGTCGACGAGCGTGGACGTGTCGCCCAGCTCCTCACCTTCGGCCAGGTTCTTCAGCAGGCGCCGCATGATCTTGCCCGACCGCGTCTTCGGCAGGTCGTTGGCGAAGATCACCGACGCCGGGCGGGCCAGCTTGCCGATCGACTGGGCCACCTGCTCGCGCAGCGCCTGCTCCAGCTCCTCGGTGCCCTGCTTGTCGCCCTTGAGCGACACGAAGGCGATGATCGCCTGGCCGGTGTCGTCGTCCTTGCGCGCCGCGACGGCGGCCTCGGCCACGTCGGCGTGCTCGACCAGCGCGCTCTCCACCTCGAAGGTCGAGAGGCGGTGGCCCGAGACGTTGACGACGTCGTCGATGCGACCCATGAGCTGGATGTCGCCGTCGGCGTCGTACTTGGCGCCGTCACCGGCGAAGTACGCGTCGGAGTACTTCGACCAGTACGTGTCCTTGAACCGCTCGTCGTCCTTGTAGAGCGTGCGCATCATGCCCGGCCAGGGCTGGGTGAGCACGAGGTTCCCGGTCTGCTCGACGTCGAGCTGGTTGCTCTCGTCGTCGCGGATCTCCGGTCGCACGCCCGGGAACGGCTGCTGCGCCATGCCGGGCTTGAGCGTCGTGATGCCGGGCAGCGGCGTGATGAGGATGTGCCCGGTCTCGGTCTGCCACCAGGTGTCCATGATCGGCGCCTTGCCGCCGCCGACGTGCTCGCGGTACCACTCCCACACGTCGGGGTTGATCGGCTCGCCGACGCTGCCCAGGATCTTGATCGAGGACAGGTCGTGGCCCTCGAGGTGCTGCTCGCCCGCCTTCATGTGCGACTTGATCGCCGTGGGCGAGGTGTAGAGGATCGAGACACCGTACTTCTCGATGATCTTCCACCACACGGCCTTGTCCGGGTAGCCGGGGACGCCCTCGTAGAGCACCGAGGTGCACGCGTTGGCCAGCGGGCCGTACGTGATGTAGCTGTGCCCGGTGATCCAGCCGATGTCGGCGGCGCACCAGTAGACCGAGTCGTCCTTCACGTCGAAGACGAGGTTGTGGGTCGTCGTGACGCCGAGCAGGTAGCCGGCCGTCGTGTGCACGACGCCCTTGGGCTTGCCGGTCGAGCCCGACGTGTAGAGGAGGAAGAGCAGGTCCTCGGACTCCATCGGCTCGCACGGGCAGCTCTCGGGGTCGTCCGAGACGTTCGCCGTGAGGTCGTGCAGGTAGACGTCCCGGTCGTTCATCGGGATGTCGGCGCCGCTGCGCCGCACCACGACGATCTTCTCGACGGTGGTGGGGCCGGCGTCCAGGCCTTCGTCGGCGTTGGTCTTCTGCGCGCCGGCCTTGCCGCCGCGCATCGCCTCGTCCTGGGTGATGAGGACCTTGCACTCGAGGTCGTTGCAGCGCTCGGCCACGGCCTTGCCGCTGAACCCGCCGAACACCACGGTGTGGGGCGCGCCGAGCCGGGCGCAGGCGAGCATCGCCACGACGGCCTCGGGGATCATCTGCATGTAGATCCCGACCGGCACGCCCTTGCCGACGCCGAGCTCCTTGAGGCCGTTGGCCATCTTCACGACCTCGCGCTGGAGCTGCGAGAACGTGATGTCGCGGGTCTCGGACGAGTCCGGGCCGTCGTCGGGCACGACGTGCAGCGCGACCTTGTCGCCCTTCCCGCCCTCGACGTGCCGGTCGACGCAGTTGTAGCAGGCGTTGAGCTTGCCGCCGACGAACCACTTCGCGTACGGCAGCTGCCAGTCCAGGACCTGGTCGTAGTCCTCGAACCAGTCCAGGCGCTGCTTGGCCTGCTCGTCCCAGAACGTCTCGAGGTCCTGCTCCTTCATCTCCGGCCGGACGTTGGCCGTCCTGGACAGCTCCGGGTCCGGCGGGTAGGTCTTCCCCTCGCTGGTCTGTTCCGACATCCGCGTAAGCCTCCCGGTCGTCGTCCCGGGCACCCCCCAGCGTCTGGACGCGTGGTGCCCCGTGCTGTGTGCGCAGCGTCATGCACAACCCCGACCTGTGACAACGGTGCGTTCGGAGGGGTCGCGGACAGGGTGGCGAGGACCGACTGCGGCGGCAGTGTGACGATCTCCCCGTGCCCCGACCCGACCACCCCGACGCACAACGTCGCCGTTCGGACGGTGTCGTGGCTCCACATGCCCGAATGTGGCGTGGCTTACGCACCGCGCTGCTCCGGGGAGGTTTCACCGTCGACGGCGTCAGCGCCCTGCTGGGGTCGACGGCCCGCGCCGCGCTCGACCGCGGCGAGACGACACCCGCCCGCCGCGCCGTCCGGGACGCCGGCGACGCGGGCACGTTCGTGCGGCTGTTCCTGCTCGGCGACACCCTGCCCCGGGCCGACGTCGCCGCCGCCCTCGAGCCGGTGGCCGTCGTCGACGCCGTCACCGCCGGGCTGCTGAGCGAGGAGGACGGCCTCGTCACGGCCGCACTCGACCTGCGCCCGCACGGGGACGCCGCCCTGCCCGCCGCGCCGCCGTGGTGGGTGCTCTCCGACCTCGAGGTCGGCCCCGCCCTGCGCACCGCGGGCCGGGAGCACGTCCTCGGCACCGGGGCGGCGTCGCTGTCGCTGGCCCGGGCGACCGTGCGCCGCCCGGTCGGCACCCTGCTCGACGTCGGGACGGGGTGCGGGGTGCAGGTCCTGCACGCGTCGGGGCACGCGGAGCACCTCACCGCCACCGACGTCTCCGAGCGCGCCCTGGCGATGGCGCGGGCGACGTTCGCCCTGAGCGGGATCGGGGCGGAGGTGCTCCCGGGCCCGTGGCTCGAGCCGGTGGCCGGGCGGCGCTTCGACCAGATCGTCAGCAATCCGCCCTTCGTGCCGGGCCCGCCGCAGGTCGAGCACGTGTACCGCGACGCGGGGCTGGGCGGGGACGGGGCGTCGGCGCTGCTCGTCGGGGCCCTGCCGGCGCACCTCACCGAGGGCGGCGTCGCGCAGCTGCTCGCGTCGTGGCTCATCACGTCCGAGGACTGGACGGAGCGCCCGCAGGCGTGGCTCGCGGAGGCGGCGCGGTCGGCCGCGCCCGGCGGTCTGGACGCGTGGGTGGTGCAACGGGACGTCGCCGACCCCGCCCTGCACGTGGGCACCTGGCTGCGCGACGCGGGCGTCGACCCGGCCTCGCCCGAGGGCACGGAGCTCTCCGAGCGGTGGCTCGACTTCCTCGCCGCCGAGGGCGTCCACGCCGTCGGCTTCGGGTTCGTCACGCTGCGCCGGACCGCGCCGGACGTGCCCGGGACCGTGGTGTGCGAGGACCTGCGCCAGTCCCACGACGACCCGCTCGGCCCCGAGATCGAGGCGTGGCTCGACCGCACGGCCTGGCTGGCGCGCCACCCCGGCGAGGCGCTGCTCGACGTGCGCCTGCGCGTGCCCGACACCGTCGCCCTCGAGCGCGGGCTGGTCTCCACCGACGAGGGGTGGGAGCCGGTGGCCGCGACGCTCGTGCGTCTCGACGGCCCCCAGTGGCGCCACGACGTCGACGAGCTCGGCGTCGCCCTGCTCGCGGGGTGCCGCGGGTACCTGCCGCTGCGCGATCTCGTCGGGCTCCTGGCCGTCGCGCACGGCCGCGACGCCGACGAGCTCGCGGAGGCCGCGCTGCCCGTCGTCCGCGACCTCGTGCACCACGGGATGCTGGTGCCCGCGCCGTGAGGGCCGTCGTGAGCCGCGTGACGTCCGCGCGCGTGGTGGTCGACGGCGAGGTCGTCGGGGAGCTCGACCGCCCCGGCCTGCTCGTCCTGCTCGGGGTGCACCGCGACGACGGTCCCGACGCGCCGGCCACGATGGCCCGCAAGCTGCACGAGATGCGTCTGCTGCGCGACGAGGAGTCGTGCGCCGAGACCGGCGCGGGGCTGCTCGTCGTCAGCCAGTTCACCGTCTACGGGGACACGCGCAAGGGCCGGCGGCCGTCGTGGTCGGCTGCCGCACCGCCCGCCGCCGCGCACGCCGCCGTCGACGCCGTCGTGGCCGCGTTGCGGGCGCGCGGGGCGAGCGTCGCCACCGGGAAGTTCCGGGCCGACATGCGCGTTGAGTCGGTCAACGACGGCCCGTTCACCGTGCTGGTGGAGATCTGACGGAGTTGCCTCCGGGTGGCGCGTGCCATGCGTCAGGCACGCCACATCGGGCTACCCCTCCGTTGTATCCCAGTTCGGGAACGAACGCCGCCCCCGACGCGTTCGACCAGATGACGCGGCGCCCCAGCACCTTCGCGCCGCGCAGGGAGGAAGCAATGACGGCGACACTCGCACCGCAGACCGGCCCCGAGGCGGCCGTGCCCGCCGGGCCTGCTGAGAGCGATCTCGACGCCCAGGGCCCTGCGGCGGACCTCGTCCGCGTCTACCTCAACGGTATCGGAAAGACCGCGCTCCTGACGGCCGCCGACGAGGTGGAGCTCGCCAAGCGCATCGAGGCGGGCGTGTACGCCGCGCACCTGCTCGAGGACTCCGCGGACATGGACGGCCAGCGCGCCGCCGACCTCCGGGCCGTGGCCCGCGACGGCCGCCGCGCCCGTGCCCACCTGCTCGAGGCCAACCTGCGCCTGGTCGTCTCGCTGGCCAAGCGCTACACCGGCCGCGGCATGCCGCTGCTGGACCTCATCCAGGAGGGCAACCTCGGTCTGATCCGCGCGGTCGAGAAGTTCGACTACACCAAGGGCTTCAAGTTCTCGACCTACGCGACGTGGTGGATCCGCCAGGCCATCACCCGCGGCATGGCCGACCAGGCCCGCACCATCCGCCTGCCCGTCCACCTGGTCGAGCAGGTCAACAAGCTGGCCCGCATCAAGCGCGACATGCACCAGACCCTCGGTCGCGAGGCGACCAACGAGGAGCTGGCCGAGGAGTCGGGGCTGACGCCGGAGAAGGTCGCCGACCTCCTGGACCACAGCCGCGACCCGGTCAGCCTGGACATGCCGGTCGGCTCCGAGGAGGAGGCCCCGCTCGGGGACTTCATCGAGGACGCCGAGGCCACCGACGCCGAGTCGACGGTCATCTCGGGGCTGCTCCACGACGACATGCGCCGCGTCATCGCGACGCTGGACGAGCGCGAGCAGAACGTCATCCGGCTGCGCTACGGCCTGGACGACGGCCAGCCCCGCACGCTCGACCAGATCGGGCGCCAGTTCGGGCTCTCCCGCGAGCGGGTCCGCCAGATCGAGCGCGAGGTCATGGTCAAGCTCCGCGACGGCGACCGGGCGCGCCGCCTGAAGGCCTACGCGGCCAGCTGAGCGGGATCTCCGGGGACGCAGCGTGACCGGATCGGTCACGTTGCGGCCGCCCGAAGTGCGCATTGACGGTGACTCGCCGGTAACGGCAGTCTGAATCACACGGGCCGGGTGTGATCGCACTCACGTGGAGCGCACCGGTCCGGCCAACCACGAGGCAGGCGGCGCGCGACGCGGCCCGCCGGCGACGGGAGACCGGGACGGTCGGGGGCCGGCCCGGTCTTCCGGCTTTTCCTAGGGCACCGCACCCGTGAGGACGACCCGGCGCTCCCCCAGCGGCGCATCGAGGGTCACCTCGAGCGGCGGGTACACGAGCTCGCGCGTGCACGGTCCGGGACCGGTGCTGAACTGCACCACGCGCAGCACCACCCGGTCGGCCCCCTGCTCGACGACCTCCGCGCGTGCGTCGGTGCACCCCCCGGCGCGCCCGTAGACCCCCACCACGCGGTCGCCCCGCGTCCACACGAGCGTCGGGAGCCCGGCGGGCAGCGCGCCGGCGTCGACGCGCTCGGCGGGCAGCGCGCCGGCCCCGGCGGGCGGCGTCGCCACGAGCGGGTCGGGGGTCGCCGGCACCGGTCGGTTCGACGGCGGCGGTGCGCCGGTCGGGATCGTGGGCGGTGCCTCCGGCGGCGGTTCCGGTGTGCCCCCGGACCCGCACCCCGCGGCCAGCAGCACGATCGCCGCGAGCAGGCCGAGGCGCAGGGTCGTCGGGAGCATCGGTGCGCGGCGCATGGTCCGTCCGACCGTAGGGCTCCCCCGGGCCACCCCGCCGCCCCGACGCGGTCACTCCTTCGTGAGGTGCGGCTCCTCAGCGCAGGCGGCGGGGACCGGCGTCGCGGGGGCCCGGCGGCGGGCCGAGGGTGACGGTGACGCCGGTCGGGTGGGCGCCGCGGTCGGCGGCCAGCACCGGGTCGAGCACCAGCGACCGGATCTCCGGCACGGTGTCGGCGAGCACGCCGATCCGCAGCACGAGGTCCTCGAGCGCCGGCAGGTCCGCGCGCCGGGCGCCCCGGTAGCCGTCGAGCAGCGGCGCGGCGCGGGGCGCGCGGACCAGCGTCGCGGCGTCCATCGTCGACAGCGGGGTGGCGCGGTAGGCGCGGTCGCCCAGCAGCTCCCCCACCACGCCCGCGAGGCCGAACGACACCAGCGACCCGAACGACGGGTCGTCGCGGATCTCCACCACGCACGGGATGCCGGGCGGCGCCTGCACCTGGACGTAGACCTCGTCCGCGCCCGACAGGTCGACGAGCTGCTCGTAGGCGCTCGCGATCGCCGAGGACTCGGTCAGCCCCACGTGCACCCCGCGCAGGTCGGTGCGGTGGCGCCACCGGCGGTCGGCGGTCTTGAGCACCACCGCGCCGCCCAGCTCCCGCGCGGCCGCGACCGCCTCGTCGGCCGAGCGCACGCGGCGGAACGGGGCGACGACGACGCCGACGCAGCGCAGCAGGGCGTCGGCCTGCTCGTCGGAGAGCACGGTGCGCGGCGCGGGCGCCAGCTCGTCGACGAACGCCCGCGCGGCGTCGACGTCGACGCCGGAGGGTACGACGAAGTCGCCGACGGGGCGCGAGCGCCACTGCGTGTAGCGCACCGCCCGGGCCAGCGCGAGGACCGCGCGCTCCGGGCTCGGGTAGGACGGGATGCTGCCCCGCTGCGGGCCGGCGTCGCGGTGCCCATCGCCGTGCCCGCTGCCGTGCCCGTTGCCGTGCCCGTTGCCGTGCCCGTTGCCGTGCCCGTTGCCCCGGCCGTCCTCCTCGGCGCGCACCGTCAGCACCTCGGGCACGCCCTCGGAGGCCAGGAACGTCGAGACCACCGGTTTGTCGGCGCCGCGGACGGCGTCGGCGAGGGCCTGCGCGTGGTCGGTCGGGTCGGTGGTGACCGCCGGGACGAAGGCGACGACGAGCGCGTCGCACTGGTCGTCGGCGAGCAGGTCGGTGACCGCCTCGCGCAGCTCCTCGGCGCCGCTGGCGGTGCCCAGGTCGACCGGGTCGCGGGCCAGGAACAGGCCCTGGGCCAGGACGACGTCGGCGGCGAGCACCCCGAGCGCGGTCGAGTTGCCGACGATCCCGATCCGCGGGCCCGGCGGCAGCGGCTGGTGGGCCAGCAGCTGGGCGGCGTCGAAGAGCTCGTCGACGGAGTCGACCCGGATGACCCCCGACTGGTCGAACACCGCCGCCACCGCGGCCTCGTCGATCGGCTGGGTGCTGGCGGCGAGCCCTGGCGCGGCGGCGACGTGGCGCCCGCTCTTCACCGCGACGACGGGCTTCTGGCGGGCCAGCCGGCGCGCGACGCGGGCGAACTTCCGCGGGTTGCCGAAGGTCTCGAGGTAGAGCAGCACGACGTCGGTGTCGGGGTCGGTGTCCCAGTACTGCATGAGGTCGTTGCCCGACAGGTCGGCGCGGTTGCCGGCCGAGACGAACGACGACAGCCCGAGTCGGCGGTCCGCGGCCGCGGCCAGGATCTGGATACCGAGCGCGCCGGACTGGCAGAAGAACCCGACCCGCCCCGGCGGGGGCAGCACCGGCGCCAGGGAGGCGTTCAGTGACACGTCCGCGGCGAGGTTCACCACGCCGAGCGCGCTCGGGCCGACGACCCGCATCCCGTTCGCGCGGGCGTCGGTGACCAGCTCGCGCTGGGCGGCGAGCCCGGTCGGGCCGGTCTCGCCGAAGCCCGAGGTGATGACGACGAGCGCGCGCACGCCCTTCGAGAGGCAGGCGTCGAACACGCCCGGCACCTCGTCGGGCGGCACCGCCAGCACCGCGAGGTCGACGTCGTCGGGGATGTCGGTGACGGTCGGGTACGCCCGCACCCCGCGCACCGAGCGTGCCTCCGGGTGCACCGGGTAGACGGGCCCGGTGAACCGGCCGCGCAGCAGGTTCGCCAGGACGACGTGGCCGATCTTCGTCTCGTCCGGCGAGGCGCCCACGACCGCGACCGAGCGCGGCGAGAGGACGTTCGCCACGCTGCGGGCCTCGGCGCGCTGCTCGCGGGCGTGCTGGACCTCCCGGGCCCGCGAGGTCGACGCGACGTCGAACTCCAGGTGCAGCGTCGAGCCCTCCAGGGCCCGGCTGACCTCGAACCCGGCGTCGCGGAAGACGCGCACCATCTGGTGGTTCTCGGTGAGCACCTCGGCGACGAAGCGCGTCAGGCCGCACTCGCGCGCCGCGGCCGCGAGGTGCTCCAGGAGGATCGAACCCAGGCCGCGGCCCTGGTGGTCGTCGCGGACGACGAACGCGACCTCGGCGGCCGACGACTGCGCGAGCCGCACGTAGCGCCCGATCGCGATGATCTCCCGGCCCAGCCAGAGCACGAGCGCGACGCGGTCGTGGTGGTCGACCTCGACGAAGTTCTTGAGGTCGCGCTCGGGGATGTGCGGGTAGGGGCTGAAGTAGCGGAAGTAGCGGGTGCGGTCCGAGAGCTGCCCGTGGAAGGCGACGACCGCGGCGGCGTCGGCGGACGAGATCGGCCGCAGGTGCGCGGTCGCCCCGTCGGAGGCGACGACGTCGGCCTCCCAATGCGCCGGGTAGGGGGCGTCGGGGACCGCGCGGACCTCCGCGGTGGCCGCGTCGGGGTCGGCGGTCTCGGTCGTCGACTCGGTCATCGAGAGCCCCAGGGGGATCGGTGTGCCCGCGGGTCAGTCACGGCTGTCCGCAGGGTCGAGACCGTGCAGCGGGAACACCGCGCGCCGCGTCTCGAGCAGGAACGGGTCGACCTCGACCTCGGTGAAGCCGCCCCACGGCTCGAAGTCCGTCGGGGCCTCCTCGGTCATCGAGGTCGGCAGCGGCCGGCGGGTCTTCTCCGTCGCGTAGGAGGTCCAGTCCGCCGGGATCGGCCGGTGCGGCTCGACGTCGCGGTCGAGGACCGTCGCGAGCAGGTGCGTCCACGAGCGCGGCACGGCCCGGAAGAGGCCGTAGCCCCCGCCGCCGAGGGCGAGCCACTTGCCGTCGCTGTGCTCGGCCGCGAGCCGCCGCAGGCTCCGGTAGATCGCGCGGTGGCCGTCGACCGAGAGCGACAGCTCGGCCAGCGGGTCCTCGTGGTGGGTGTCCACGCCGCACTGGGTGACCAGGATCTGGGGCCGGAACGCCCGCAGCAGGCCCGGGACGACCGCGTGGAAGGCCCGCAGCCAACCGGCGTCGCGCGTGCCGGGCGGCAGGGCGAGGTTGACCGCGGACCCGGACGCGGCGCCCGCACCCAGCTCCGAGGCGAACCCGGTGCCCGGCCACAGGGTGCGCGGGTGCTGGTGCATGGAGATCGTCAGCACGCGGTCGTCGTCGTAGAACGCCTTCTGCACGCCGTCGCCGTGGTGGACGTCGGTGTCGATGTAGCAGATGCGCTCGTAGCCGTGGTCGAGCAGCCAGGAGATCGCGACGGCGCAGTCGTTGTAGACGCAGAAGCCCCAGGCGTGGTCGGCCATCGCGTGGTGCAGGCCGCCGGCGATGTTCACCGCGCGGTCGGCGCGGCCCTCGGCGATCTCCCGGGCGGCGGCGATCGACCCGCCGCACACCAGGGCACTGGCCTCGTGCATGCCCTCGAAGATCGGGTTGTCGGTGGTGCCGAGCTGGTGGACCGGATCGTCGCCGCTCGTGGGCGCCCGCCGGACGGCCTCCAGGTAGGAGGCCAGGTGGATGCGCTCGACCTCCGCGTCGGGCGCCGGCGTCGGCACCATCGGCTCGATCCCCTCGAGCACGCCGAGCGTGCGCGCGAGGCGCATCGTGAGGTCCAGCCGGACGGGGTGCAGCGGGTGGTCCTCCGAGAGCTTGTAGCCGAGCAGGCTCTCGTCCCACACGACGGCCACGCGGGCCGGATCCACCGTCGGCACCCCGGAGCTCGTCACGCCCCGACCGTACCGGCCGCGGTCACGCCCCGGTCTCGACCGGGCGCCCCGTCCCGCACCAGTGCGACCAGCTGCCGACGTAGAGCCCCGCGGGGTCGTCGGGCGGGCGCAGGCCCGCGTGCTCGAGCCCGAGCACGAGCATCGCCGCGCTGACGCCCGACCCGCAGTAGGCACCGACCGTGCCCGCCCCGTCCACGAGCGGGCGCAGCACCTCGGCGGCGCCCTCGGGGTCGCGCCAGTGCCCGTCCGCGACGAGCGCCGCGGCCGGTGCGCTCGCCGCGCCCGGGACGTGGCCCGCGACCGGGTCGAGCGGCTCGGTCTCGCCGCGGAAGCGCTCGGGCGCCCGCCCGTCGAGCAGGACGGCCTCCCCCGACCCGGCGACGCCCGCGGCGTCCTCCGCGGTGAGCACCGGCATCGAGCCGGTCGTGATCTGCAGGCTGCCCGGCCGGCGGACACCGGTGCCGGTGGTGGTGACCTCGCCGCCGGCCGCCACCCACGCGGGGAAGCCGCCGTCGAGCACCGCGACCCGATCGTGGGGCAGGCCGGCCCAGCGCAGCACCCACCACGCCCGCGCGGCCGCCATCCCGTCGCCGCCGTCGTAGACGACGACCTCGCCGCCGCGGTCGGCGCCGGCGCGCTGGAGCGTCTCCTCGAGCACGTCGGGGTCGGGCAGCGGGTGGCGCCCGGCCGGACCGGGCGGGCCGGCGAGCTCGGTGTCGAGGTCGACGTAGACCGCCCCCGGGACGTGGCCTGCGTCGTGCTCGACGAGGCCGGGCGGGTCCTCCCGCGCCGCCGCCTTGCGCTCCTTGGCGTTCTTCGGCGGCGGCCGCAGCGTCCACCGCACGTCGAGCACCACCGGGCGCCCCTCCTCACGCTGCAGGGCGTCGCGGAGCCAGGCGACGGGCACGACAGGGGTGGGTAGTGGACCCGGCGAGGTGGCCATGCTGCGATCGTGCCCTGCCGCACGGCGTCTCCGCCGTCCGGTGTCCGATCTCGTCGGTAGGATGGCGTGGCGGAAAGGGGTGGGCATGAACGACCTCATCGACACCACCGAGATGTATCTCCGGACGATCTACGAGCTCGAGGAGGAAGGGGTCGTCCCCCTGCGAGCCCGGATCGCCGAGCGTCTGGAGCAGAGCGGGCCCACGGTGAGCCAGACCGTCGCGCGGATGGAGCGCGACGGTCTCGTCCACGTGGCCGGCGACCGCCACCTCGAGCTCACCCCCGGCGGCCGCGCCAAGGCCGTCGCCGTCATGCGCAAGCACCGCCTCGCCGAGCTGCTGCTCGTCAACGTCATCGGCCTCGAGTGGGAGCACGTCCACGTCGAGGCGTGCCGCTGGGAGCACGTCATGAGCGACGCCGTCGAGCGCAAGCTCTTCACGCTGCTCGGCGAGCCCTCGGTCTCCCCGTACGGCAACCCCATCCCCGGCCTCGCGTACCTGCGCGGCAACGAGGCCGACCCCGAGGTCACCGCCCCCGCCCGCACGCCCACCCCCGACGAGGCCGGCCTCGTGCGGCTCGACGAGTTCGCCCGCAGCGGTGGCGGCAAGGTCGAGGTGCGCCGGATCGCCGAGCACATCCAGCTCAACGAGCGGCTGATGGCCGACCTCAAGAGCGCCGGCGTCCTGCCGGGCAGCGATGTCGACGTCGTGGCCATCCCCCGCTTCGGCGACGCCGTCGGGGTCGGGCACAAGGGCGCCAACGCCTCGGTCGACCCGCTCGTCGCCCACGCCGTGCTGGTGCGCGCGCAGTAGTTCCCGCACGAGCCCCCGCACCGGGTGCGCCCGGCTCCGCCCGGCACACTGACGGTCATGACGTTGGTGGTCACGGGCGGGGCGGGATACGTCGGCAGCGTGTGCGCGCGGCACCTGCTGGACGCGGAGCACGACGTGGTGGTCGTCGACGACCTGTCGACCGGGCACCGTGACGCCGTGCCCGACGGGGCCCGCCTCGTGGTGGGCGACGTCGCCGAGACGGCCGACGACGTGCTCGGCGGGGGCGACGTCGACGGCGTGATCCACTGCGCGGCGCGCTCCCTGGTCGGCGAGTCGACCGAGAAGCCGGCGAAGTACTGGCACGGCAACGTCGTCACCACGATCGCCCTGCTCGACGCCCTGCGCCGCCACCGCGTGCCCCGCCTGGTGTTCTCGTCGACCGCGGCGACCTACGGCGAGCCCGAGACCTCGCCCATCACCGAGGACGCGCCGACGCGGCCCACCAACACCTACGGCGCCACCAAGCTCGCCGTCGACCACGCCATCGGCACCTACGCGGCGGCCGCGGGCGGGGAGTTCCGGGCGGTGAGCCTGCGCTACTTCAACGTCGCCGGCGCCCACACCGGCACCGCGGGCGGCACCAGCGTCCCGGCCCTCGGCGAGCGGCACACGGTCGAGACCCACCTCATCCCGCTGGTGCTCCAGGTCGCTCTCGGGCAGCGCGACGAGATCGCGGTCTACGGCGACGACTGGCCCACCGCGGACGGCACCTGCGTGCGCGACTACATCCACGTCGACGACCTCGCCGACGCCCACCTCCTCGCGCTGGACCTGCTGGCCCGGGGCGACGGGCCGGCCGGCGGTCACCTCGTCTGCAACCTCGGCAACGGCACCGGGTTCTCCGTGCTCGAGGTGATCGAGGCCTGCCGCCGGGTCACCGGGCACCCCATCCCGGCGCGGGTGGCGCCGCGGCGGGCGGGCGACCCCGGCGTGCTCGTGGCGTCCTCGGCCCGGGCGCAGGCCGACCTCGGGTGGAAGCCCACCCATACCGACCTCGACGGCATCGTCGCCGACGCGTGGGCGTTCGCCCGGTCCCGGACCTCGTGACCGCGCTGGTCCTCTTCGACCTCGACGGCACCCTGGTCGACTCGTCGCCCGGCATCGCCGCCTCGCTCGCCGCGGCCGCGGACGGCGCCGGGGTGCCACGCCCCGACGCCGACCAAGTGCGCGCCCTGCTCGGTCCGCCGTTCCCGCAGGCGTTCGTCGACGTCCTCGGCCACGACCCCGCCACCGCCGAGGCGATGATGGACGCCTACCGGGAGGTGTACGCCGCGGGCGGGCTCTACGACGTCACCGTCTTCGACGGCGTCCCCGCGATGCTGGCCCGGCTCGCCAAGGCCGGGCACCGGCCGGCCCTGACCACGAGCAAGCCCGACGTCTACGCCCGCGAGGTGCTGCGCCACGTCGGGCTCGACGCGGCGTTCGACGCCGGCGTCTTCGGCGCCACCCTCGACGGGTCGCTGGCCGGCAAGGCCGCCGTCGTGGACCTCGCCCTGCAGACCTGCGACGGGCCGGTCGTGGCGCTCGTGGGCGACCGGCACCACGACGTCGACGGCGCCCACGCCCACGACCTGCCCGCCGTCGGCGTGACCTGGGGCTTCGGCGGCGCCGCCGAGCTGCGGGCGGCCGGGGCGGACCACCTCGTCGACTCCCCGGCGGCGCTCGGGGAGCTGCTCGAGCAGCTCGCCGCGGTCTGCCCCGCCCGCTGAGCGGACTCATCCGGCGCGTCCCCGCAGCTGCGCCGCGGCCTCGTCGCTCGACTCCCGGACGAGCGTCCGCAGCGCGTCGGGGCCCATCCCCGAGGCGAGCAGGGAGTCGATGAGCCGGGTGAGCCGGTGACCCGGATCGGCGGCCAGGGCGCGGTCGAGCGCGACCGTGACCAGCGCCGATCCCCCGCGCACGAGCAGCGCGCACGCCAGCAGGATCGCCGGCTCGGCGACGTCGGGCTCCGGCAGCGCGCGGACCAGCTGCGTCCACAGCCGCTCGGCCGCGTCCGCGACCGCCTCGTCCGGATCGAGCGCCCACCCCATGACGGTGTCGCGCACCCCCGGATCGCCGAGGGCCACGGCGAGCCGCGCGAGCTCCTCGTCGCCGAGCGGGCGGCCGGCGGCGACCTCGTCGCGGGCCGCGACGACCGCGGCCAGGTCGCGCCGCGCGGCGGCGGGCCCGCCGAGCTCGCGGTCGAGCCGGGCCGCCTCGTGCTCGGCGCGGACCAGCTCCGGCAGCCGCGGCGGGACCGCGGGCGCGAGCGAGCCCTCCATCTCGCCGCGGGACGCGTGGGTGATCCGGCCGCGCCACGCCATCTCGGCCGCGAGGGGCGAGTCGTCCGGGGACGCCACCGAGCCGGCGCAGTCGCACGGCGGGTAGCACCGCCACCGGACGCCGGCGGCGATGCGCGGCACCCACAGCCGGGAACGCACCGGGATCCCGCGCTCGCCGAACGCCGCCCCGACGGCCGCGACGACGTCCGGCCGCGGCGGCTCGCCGTCGGGCGCCGGCTCCGCCACGACGATCGCCATCACCTCCTGCGGCCCGCTCGCCGCGACCGGCGTGGCGCACCCTGCGGCCAGCGCGTCGACGTCACCGGGTGCCGGCAGGTCGGCGCGGGCCACGACGCCGAGCCCGCGGCGACGCCCCCGCCCGTGGACGGCGACCAGCACGATCGACGCCTCGGGCGTGAAGCCGAGGAGGTGCGGGACCGCGGCGATCAGCTCACCGGGGTCGTGGACGCGCAGCCGGGCCGACGGGGAGCCGGCGCGGGACGGACGGGTGGGGCCGGGGGGACGAGGGCGGTGGTCGGTGCTCACACCTGGTTCGACGCAGCGCCGGTTCCCCCGGATCCCGCCGCTTCTCCCGGCTGTGGACAACTCGGGCGGAGTTCGCGCGCTCGTCATCCCGCCCGGCTTGCCGGGGCCCACCCCGGCGGCGAGGCTGGGCCCGTGCACCCGGTGGATCCCGCGACGGACCCCTCACCCGACGACGCCGCGGAGGAGACCGTGCCCTCCGCGCGCCGCGACTACGACCTGCTCGTCCTGGGCTCGGGCCCCGGCGGGCAGAAGGCGGCCATCGCGGCCGCGAAGCTCGGGAAGCGGGTCGCGGTCGTGGAGCGTCGCGGGATGGTCGGCGGGGTCTGCACCCAGACCGGCACGATCCCGTCCAAGACGCTGCGCGAGGCCGTCCTCTACCTCACCGGCTACGCCATGCGCGGGCTCTACGGCGAGAGCTACCGCGTCAAGCAGGACATCACCGTCCAGGACCTCCTCGCGCGCACCCACTTCGTCATCGGGCGCGAGGTCGAGGTTATCCGGGCGCAGCTGCAGCGCAACCGCGTCGACCTGCTCTCCGGGGAGGGGCGGTTCGTCGACGAGCACACCGTCGAGGTCGTCGGCGAGCGTCGCGGCGAGCACCAGGCGGTCACCGCCGACCGGATCGTCGTCGCGACCGGGACCCGGCCCGCACGGCCGCCGGAGGTGGAGTTCGACGACCGCCGCGTCGTCGACTCCGACGGCATCCTCGCGATGGACACGATCCCGGCCAGCATGGTCGTCGTCGGCGCCGGCGTGATCGGCATCGAGTACGCGTCGATGTTCGCCGCCCTCGGCACCCGTGTCACCGTCGTCGAGAAGCGGCCGCAGATGCTCGACTTCTGCGACGCCGAGGTCGTGGAGTCGCTGAAGTTCCACCTGCGGGACCTGGCGGTGACCTTCCGGTTCGGCGAGGAGGTCGCCGGGGTGTCCGTGTCCGACCGCGGCACGGTGACGCGGCTGGCGTCGGGCAAGAAGATCCCGGCCGAGACGGTCATGTACTCGGCGGGGCGCCAGGGCGTCACCGACGAGATCCGGGTCGAGCGCGCAGGTCTCGAGGCCGACGCGCGGGGGCGCATCAAGGTCGACGAGCACTACCGCACGGCGGTGCCGCACATCTACGCCGTCGGCGACGTCATCGGCTTCCCCGCGCTGGCGGCGACCTCGATGGAGCAGGGCCGGCAGGCGGCGTACCACGCGTTCGGCGAGCACCCCAAAGAAGCCGGCAGAGCCTCGATGACCGACGTGTCGCCGTACGGGATCTACACGATCCCGGAGGTCAGCTACTGCGGCGCGACCGAGGCCGAGCTGACCGAGAAGTCCGTCCCCTACGAGGTCGGCATCTCGCGCTACCGCGAGCTCGCGCGCGGCCAGATCGTCGGGGACAACTACGGGATGCTCAAGCTCCTGGTCTCCCCCGAGACCCATGCCCTGCTCGGGGTGCACGTCTTCGGCACGTCGGCCACGGAGCTGGTGCACATCGGCCAGGCGATCATGGGGTGCGGCGGCACCGTCGACTACCTGGTCGACGCGGTGCTGAACTACCCGACGCTCTCCGAGGCCTACAAGGTCGCCGCGCTCGACGCCACGAACAAGATCCGTGCCCTCGAGCAGTTCGCCTGAGCCCGGGTTCGCCCGGGACCGCTTCGTCCTGCCCCGCGCGCCCGACGGGTCCGACGCGGTGTACCTCGCCGGCAACTCGTTGGGCGCGCAGCCGCGGGCGGCCCGGGACGCGCTCCTCGCGGCCGTCGACGACCAGTGGGCTCGCGTCGGGGTGGCCGGCTGGGAGGACTGCGGCTGGTGGGCGACGCCCCGGCGGCTCGGCGACCGGGTGGGTGCGCTGGTCGGGGCCGCGCCGGGGCAGACCGTCGTCGGCGACTCGACGTCGGTGCAGCTCTTCGGCGCGCTCGTCGCCGCTGGACGGCTGCGTCCGGGGCGCGCGACGCTGCTCTCCGACGCCGGCCACTTCCCCACCGACCGCTACCTGGCGTCGTCGGTGGCGCGTCTGACGGGACTCCGGCTGGTGACGTCCTCGCCGCCGGCGATGGTCCCGGACGCCGACACCGCCGTCGTGGCCGTGCCCGCGGTCGACTTCCGCACCGGGGAGCGCTGGGACCTCGCCGCGATCGTCGAGCGGGCCCACGCCGCGGGCGCCGTCGTGGTCGCCGACCTCTCGCACGCCGTCGGCGCGATGCCCGTCGCCCTCGACGCGCTCGGCGTCGACCTCGCCGTCGGGTGCACGTACAAGTACCTCAACGGCGGGCCGGGCGCGCCGGCGTTCGCCTACGTCGCCGCGCGCCACCACGACGCCCTCGACCCGCCGCTGACCGGCTGGACCGGCCACGCCGACCCGTTCGGGATGACCGAGGCGTGGACCCCGGCGCCGGGCGTCGGGCGGCTGCGGGTCGGGACCCCGCCGATGCTCTCGATGCTCGCGCTCGACGGGGCGCTGGGGGTGTTCGACGACCCCGACGCCGCCGACCTCGCCGACGTCCGCGCCGCGTCGCTGGCCCTGGGCGACGCCTTCCTCGCGGCCCTGCCGGCGGTGGACGTCGTCACACCGCGCGAGCACGACTGGCGCGGCGGGCACGTCGCGGTGCGCGTGCCCGATGCCGAGGGGCTCTGCGCGGCACTGGCCCGGCGCGGCGTCGTCGTCGACGCCCGGCCGCCGGACCTGCTGCGGTTCGGCTTCGCGGCGCCCTACGTCACCCTCGACGACGCGCGCACCGCGGCCCGCGAACTCAGCGCCCTGCTGGGCTGAACGTCGTACGTGGTGGTGTCAGCGAAGTGCCGTCACGGACGCTGAGCGTCCGTGACGGCACTTCGCTGGTCACCCGGCGCTGCTCCGATCAGCTCCCGGTCGGGAAGCGCAGGAGCGCGCCGACGCCGTCCTGCAGCGACGTGCCGCCGCCGAGGACCGACACGCTGCCGCCGAGGGCGCCGACCGCGCGCAGGAGCACCTGCTCGGACGGGCGGGCGACGGGCTCGGTGTCGGAGAGCTGTGCGAGGTTCTTCGGGTCGGTCGAGATCTGCTCGGGCGAGGAGCCGACGTAGAGCTCGCCGGGGATCTCCTGCCCGTCGACGAGCACGAGGGTGTCGACGGCGCCGGTGCGCGCGGCCTCCAGCACGGGCTCGAGGCCCTCGACGGCGTTGGCGTGCGCCTTGCCCTCCAGGAGCTGCTCGCGGACGCGGCCCTCCTCGCCGGTGGCGACGGTGCCGGCGACGCGCAGCAACTCGTCCTCGAGCGCGGTCTCCGAGGCGCCCGCGGCGCGGCTGCCGGCGTCGAGCTCCTCGGTGATCTCCGCCAGCTCCGTCGGCAGCTTCGAGCGCACGGCCTGGCGGCCCTGGACCTCGCCGGCGAGGGCGAGGACCTGCGGCCGGAACGACGAGGCGGCGCTGCGCAGGCCGGCGACGACCTCCTCGGCGTTCTGGTACGTCGCCTTCTCGTGGCGGCGCTGGCGCTGCTTGTGCGCGTTGCCGCCCTCGCGCGCCTTGTGCACGTTCTCGACCGCGCTGCCGCTGATGTGCTGCTCGTCGAGCTCGCGGGCGCCGGTCTCGTACGCGGCGACGAGCTCGTAGAGGTCGCCGCCGGTCTGGTCGACGATCGCCAGCAGCGTGCGCACCGAGCTCGACTGCGAGCGGTAGTAGCGCCCCAGCTCGGGCAGCGGGCTCCAGATCGCGACGTCGCCCGCCGCGCCGACGGCCTCGACCTCGTCGTCGAACAGCACGCCGTCCGCAGAGGCGACGAGCACCCGCCCGACCTCGGTGAGGGAGCCGGCGCGGTCGTCGCCGAGCTCCTCGTCGAGCGCGGCGATCGTCTTGTCGTCGGCGCCCCGCTGCTGCAGCTGCTTCTGCAGGTCCCGCCAGCGGAGCTCGACCTGCTTCGCCGAGTTCTCCCCTGCCTGCACGGCCTCCAGGTAGACCGTCGCGAACGGTCCCGGCCGCTCGAAGATCTCACGCGTGCGCGACAGGTCCATCCGGTGTTCCTCCTCAGGGCCCGCGGGTGTTCGCGGGGTCGTGTCTCGGGGTTGCCCCTCGCCTACCCGAACACCCGGCGGCACATGCCTGTGCGCCCCGGCGGTGGGAGGACCAGGGCCCCGGCGCGCTTGACGTGGCGCGTCACCGGCGCCGTGTCCACGCCGTCGATCCCCGGGGTCGCGCCGAGGTCGCCGACGAGCAGGTCGTGCAGCGCGTCGATGTCGGGACACAGCACGAAGGCGACCACGTTGGTGGCGCCCGTCGTGGACGCCGCGAAGGCGACGGCCGGGTGCGCGTCGAGCGCCGTGGCGACGGCCGGGACGCGGGACGGCGCGACGGTGAGCCACAGCACCGCCTCGCAGGCCATGCCCACGGCCCCGGGCTCGACGTCCACCTCGAAGCGCAGGACGCCCTCGTCACGCAGGCGGTCGAGGTGCCGGCGCACCGAGGACTCGGACCACCCGGTCGCCGACGCGAGCGCCGGCGCGGGCGTGCGCCCGTCGCGGGCCAGGGCGTCGAGCAACCGGTCCTCCGCCGCGTCGAGCCGCCGCGGGGTCGGCCGGGACGGCGGCACGGTCGTGCGTCCTCGACCGCGTCACCGAGCTCTCGTCGCCCGGGAGCCACCTGCTCACCGACGTCGTCGGCCGGGCACTGCTCGACCTGCTCGCGACGACCCCGATGCTCGAGCGCTTCGCCCGTCTCGGCATGCCGTGGGTGTTCGGGACCGACGCCCCGGCCGCGCTGCTCGCCGCGCGCGGATGGTCGAGCGACGTGCACACCGTGACCGCGGTGTCCACGGCGTTCGGCCGAGCGCCCGCGACCCCCGAGGGCGGGCCCGACGGTTACCTCGTGCACGCGACCCGCTGAGGCGGTAGGACGGGCGCGTGCGGGAGATCGCGGTGGACGACGTCGCCGACACCGTCCGGAAGCTCTGCGTCGAGGCCAACCACGAGCTGCGCGGCGACCACGTCGAGGCGCTGCAACGGGCCCGGGACCGCGAGCGATCGCCGATCGGGCAGGAGGTGCTCGACCGCCTGCTCGCGAACGCGGAGGTGTCCGCCCGCGAGCGGATCGCCTTCTGCCAGGACACCGGCTACGCGGTGTGCTTCCTCGAGATCGGCCAGGACGTCCACTTCACCGGGGGCTCGCTGGCCGCCGCGCTCGACCGCGGCGTCGCCGAGGGCTACCGCGAGGGATACCTGCGCGCCTCGCTCGTGCGCTCGCCCGTCGACCGCGTCAACACCGGCGACAACACCCCGGCGATGGTCCACTACGACCTCGTCGAGGGCGACGGCGTGCGGCTGACGCTGCTGGTCAAGGGCGCGGGCTGCGATAACATGTCGGCGCTGCGGATGCTCACGCCGGCGGCGGGCGTCGCCGGGATGCGGAAGTTCGTCGTCGAGACGATCGAGGCCGCCGGGCCGAGCGCGTCGCCGCCGGTGACCGTCGGCATCGGGATGGGCGGCACCTTCGACCGCGCGGCCGTGCTCGCCAAGAAGGCGCTGACCCGCGAGCCCACCGGCTCCCCGTCGCCCGATCCGAAGCTCGCCGAGCTGGAGGCCGAGCTCGTCGACGCCATCGACGCGACCGGTATCGGCCCCGCGGGCTTCGGCGGCACGGTGACCACGGTGGCCGTGCACGTCGAGGCCTACCCGACCCACATCGCCGCCTTCCCCGTGGCGATCAACCTCGACTGCCACTCCCACCGCGTCCGGACGGTGACCCTGTGACGGAGCTGTCCCTGCCCCTCGACGCCGAGGCCATCCGCGCGTTGCACAGCGGCGACTCCGTGCTCCTGTCCGGTCCGCTGGTGACCGGGCGGGACGCGGCCCACGAGCGGTTCGCGCGGGCCGTCGAGGGCGGCGAGCGGCTCCCCTTCGACCCGGCCGGCGAGACGCTCTACTTCGTGGGCCCGACGCCCGCACGGCCCGGCCACGCGATCGGCGCCGCCGGACCGACGACCGCGTCGCGGATGGACGCGTGGTCGCCGCTGCTCGTCGAGCGCGGGCTGCGCGGGATGATCGGCAAGGGCCGGCGCTCGGAGACGGTCAAGGAGTCGATGCTCGAGCACGGCTGCGTCTACTTCGGCGCGATCGAGGGCACCGCGGCGCTGCTCAGCCAGTGCATCACCGCCAGCGAGGTCATCGCCTACGAGGACCTGGGCGCCGAGGCCGTGCGCCGGCTCGAGGTCCGCGACTTCCCCGCCCTCGTCGTCAACGACCTCCACGGTGGCGACCTCTACCGCGACGGCCCCGCACGCTGGCGGCGCGCGCCCTCCTGAGGCAGCCAGCGCTCGGCACGCGCCAGGCCCCGGACGGTCGCCCGCAACGGCCCGAGCTCCCGCGGGCGGGAGATCATCGACCACGCGAACAGGGGCTCGGGGTCCGTCAACGGCCGGAACACCACGTGCCCGGGCGGGCGGTGCCACGCGAGCGTCGGGACGACGCAGCCGCCGCCCGCGACGGCCTCGGCGGCCGCCGACGATCCGTGGGTGATGCCCGGCCACCGGCGGGGCGTCACGCCGGCCTGGCGGCAGAAGAGCTCGACGAAGCGCACCCACTCGCCCGCCGCGTCGTCGGACGGCAACAGCAGCCGTTCGCCCGCGAGCTCGGCCACCGGGACGTCCGAGGCGGCCGCCAGACGGTGCTCCGCGCCGACGCCGAGCACGACGGGCTCCCGCCGCACGACCTCCTCCGCGAGGTCGTCGACGGGGTCGGTGACCAGGCCGAACAGGAGGTCGAGCCGACGATCACGCAGCATCGGGACCCCGGCGGCGACGCCGACCTCGACCTCGTGCACGAGCACCTCGGGGTGGGCCCGGCGCAGCGCCGCCACGATCCGGGCGCCGGTGTCCAGACCGCTGGAGGAGACGTCGACGCGGACCTCGACGGGCCCCGTCGCCGACCCGCGCGCCGTCGCGGCGGCCTCGGCGGCGGCGTCGACCGACCGGCGGGCCGGGTCGACCATCGCCCGCCCCGGCGCCGTGAGCGCCACGGACCGCGTGGTGCGGTCGAAGACCCGCACGCCGAGCTCGCGCTCGAGCTGGGCGACGAGGCGCGAGAGGCTCTGCTGCGTCATGTGCAGGCGCGTGGCCGCGGCGGTGAAGCTCGCCGTGTCCGCGACGGCGAGGAAGGCCTCGAGGTGCCGGAGCTCCACGACCGCACCGTACGTCCGGGATTCACTCGCCGGGCGTGTGGATCACGCCGCGATCGGTGTTTCCGTCGTCGCCGATCACGGACCTAGCGTCCGCCGCGTGCCGCCGCGCCGCCCCGTCCTGCTCGCCGTCGTCTGCGCCTCGATCTTCTTCGACGCGCTCGACCTCTCGATCACCCAGGTCGCCCTGCCCAGCATCCAGCGCGATCTGCAGGTCGGCCTCGCCGTCCTGCCGTGGGTCGCCGCCGCCTACGTCGTGACCTACGGGGGTGTCCTCCTCCTCGGCGGGCGGCTGACCGACGTCCTCGGCGCCCGGCGGGTGCTGCTGACCGGCCTCGCGGTGTTCGGTGCCGCGTCCCTGGCCTGCGGGATCGCCCCGTCGCCGGCGTGGCTGCTCACCGCCCGCGCGGTCCAGGGCGTCGGCGCCGCCCTGACGGTGCCGGCCGCCGTCGCGGTGCTCGCGGGGTCCTTCGCGGAGGGCCCGGCGCGCACGCGGGCGTTCGCGGCCTTCGCCGTCGCGGCCGCGAGCGGCTTCTCGGCGGGCCTGGTGCTGGGCGGGGTGCTCACCGACGGGCTCTCCTGGCGCTGGATCTTCCTCGCCAAGGTCCCCGTCGTCGTGCTCGTCCTGGTCACCGCGGCCGTCGTCGTCCCCCGGTGGACCCCCGCGGGGCGCCGCGCCCTGGACCTGACCGGGGCCGGCGCCCTCACCGGGGTGAGCGTCCTCGTGGTCCTGGGCGTCACGCTGGCCGGGACGCCCGCGGCGACCGCGGTCACCGTCGGCGTGCCCCTCGCGGCCGCCGCGCTGCTGCTCGCGGTCTTCCTGCTCGCCGAGCGCCGGCGCCGTGACCCGTTGCTGCCGCCCCGTCTGCTGCGACGGCGGCGGGCGATGGCGAGCGACGTCGCGGCGCTGACCGTGCTCGCGGCGCCGTTCGGCGTCTCCTACCTCGTGACCGTGTACCAGCAGGAGGTGCTGGGCCGCTCGCCGTGGGCCACGGCGCTCGTGCTGCTGCCCGGCGCGGTGCTCTCCGCGGCGGTCGGGCAGGTCCTCGCCGCGCGGCTGCTCGAGCGCCACGGCCTGCCCGTCGTCTACCCGGCGGCGCTCGTGGTGGTGGCGGTCGGCAACGCCGTCCTGTTCGCGCTGTCGCCCGCCACGGCGACGTGGGTGACCGTCCTCGCCACCGTCGTCTCCTTCGGGCTCGGCATGGGCGTCGCCTACCCGGCCGCCACGCTCGGCGGGCTGGACGGGGTCGACGCATCCGATCACGGAGCGGCGGCCGGGCTGAACAACACGGCGCTGCAGGTCGGCGGCGGACTCGGCCTCGCCGTCGTCGCCGCGCTGGTCGCTGGCGCGCTGGGCGGGAGCACCGTCGGGGCCCCGCCCGACGTCGCGCTGAGCGCGATCCGTCTCGGCGTCCTCGGGGTCGTCGCCCTTCCCCTGCTCGGCGCCGTCGTCGCCGCCGTCGGGCTCCGGACACCCGCCCCGGACCGTCTCGGGGAAGACTCGGTGGCGTGAGCACGATCGCGTTCGCCGACGGCCAGGAGATCACCGTCGAGGCCTCCGGGCCGGACTTCGTCTTCTCCGCGGTCCTGCCGCCGCGCCACGCCGGGCCGCCGGCCCACCGGCACCGTCACGAGCGCGAGGTGTTCACCGTCGAGTCCGGTCTCCTCGTGGTGCGGGTGGGGCCCGAGCGCCGGCTGGTCCAGCCGGGCGAGACGGTCGCCGTCCCGCCGGGGACGACCCACGGGTTCGCCAACCCCTTCGACGAGCCGGTCCGTCTCCGGACGGTCGAGACGCCCGCGGGACCGCTGCAGGCCCAGCTCCGGGCGATGGCCGCCGCGCCGGCCCGCCCGCCGCTGCGCGAGCTCGCCCGCATCAACGCCGAGCACGGCTTCTCGTTCACCGTGGCCGGTCTCCCCGACCGACCGCAGCGGCTGCTCTGGGCGCTGCTCGCGCGGTGGGCCGGCGGGCGGTGACACTTCGGTCGAACCTCGCCCCCGCTGTGCCGCACGGGCCCCTGAGTGCTCTGATCGAGCACACCAGCACGAGAGCGGAGGTCGCAGCATGCAGTACGACGCGGTCCTGGCCGAGACGATCGGCATCCGCGGGCACGGCGACGACGAGATCGAGGCCTACACCGCGCGCCCCATGGACGGGGCACCGCGCGGCGGCATGATCGTCATCCACCACATGCCCGGCTACGACGCCGCGACGAAGGAGATCACGCGGCGCTTCGCGACCATGGGCTACCACGCGATCTGCCCGAACCTCTACACGCGCGAGGCCCCGGGCGCCGACCCGGACGACGCCGCGGCGACCGCGCGTGCCCAGGGCGGGGTGCCCGACGAGCGGTTCGTCGGCGACGCCGCCGGCGCGGCGCGCTGGCTGCGCTCGCTACCGACGTCCAACGGCAAGGTCGGCGCCATCGGCTTCTGCTCGGGCGGGCGCCAGGCGGTGCTCACCGGCATCGCCGTCGACGTCCAGGCCGCGATCGACTGCTACGGCGCGTTCGTCGTCGGCACGCCCCCGGAGGGCTTCCCGCTGCAGGTCCAGCCGCTCGCCGACCGCATCCCCGAGCTCTCGGCGCCCCTGCTCGGCCTGTTCGGCAACGAGGACTCCTACCCCTCCCCCGACCAGGTCGACGAGCTCGAGAAGCTGTTGCAGGAGAACGGCAAGCCCTACGAGTTCCACCGCTACGACGACGCCGGGCACGCGTTCTTCTCCGTCGACCGTCCGGCCTACCGCGTCGCCGCCGCCGTCGACGGGTGGGAGAAGATCCGCGACTTCCTCGCGCGCCACCTGGGGGACTAGATGTGCACCTACAGCACCGAGAAGCTCGCCCTCGCGAAGTCGAGCGGGAAGGGCCCCGAGGGCTGGTTCCCGCTCGAGACGGCGACGGTCTACTACGACCACCCCGTCCACGCGCCCGACGAGCACACCGTCAACATCGACTTCCTCAACCCCGACCGCGGCCCGGGCGCCCGCGTCGCCGTCGAGCTGAGCCTCGACTCGGCCCGCGAGCTCCTGGCCGCCCTCGCCGTGACGGTGGAGCGCGCCGCGCACCACTGACCCCGCCGAACTGAGCGAAGGGCCCCGCCGGTCGAACCAGTCGACCGGCGGGGCCCTTCGCTCGTCGACGAGGGCTTGCCTTGCCGATAGTCGCGATATATCGTTGACGTGTCGCGAACGAACGAAGAAGGAGGAGCGACATGACGAGCTACGAGACTCCCGGCGGACGCCGGGACTTCGGAGACGGCCCGTTCGGGGACGGCCCCGGCGGGCGTGAGCACGGGCGCGGGCACGGCCCGCACCGGCACGGCGGTTTCGGCCGGGAGGCGATGTTCGGCGGCGAGTTCCCCGGCGGTCCGCGGGGGAAGTTCCGCCGTGGCCGGCGGGGCGGCCCGTTCGGTCGACCGGGTGGCTTCGGCGGCCCAGGTGGTGGCCCCGGCGGTTTCGGCGGCCCGGGCGGCTTCGGCGGCCCGCGCGGCGGTCACCGCGGACGTCGGGCGCGCGGTGACGTGCGCACGGCGGTGCTGGCCCTCCTCGCGGAGGAGTCGATGCACGGCTACCAGATCATCCAGGAGATCGGTGAGCGGTCCGGCGGCGCGTGGCGCCCCAGCCCCGGCTCGGTCTACCCGACCGTGTCGCAGCTGGCCGACGAGGGCCTGGTGCGCACCGAGAAGTCCGAGGGCCGGTCGGTGATCCATCTGACCGACGCCGGGCGCACGTACGTCGACGAGCACCGCGAGGAGCTCGACGCCGTCTGGAACACGGCCGCCGCCGAGGACGGTTTCACCGGTCTGCGCGAGTCCGGGCGGTCCCTCATGGGCGCCGTCGCGCAGGTCGCTCAGGTCGGCAGCGAGGAGCAGATCGCCGAGGCGGTCCGGCTGCTCGACGACACCCGCCGTCGCCTCTATCTGCTGCTCGCGGGCGAGGCGACCGCCGCGCCGTCGGAGGACGACGGGGACGAGACGGGAACGGCCGGGTGAGCGTCACGGGCCGGCAACACGCGTGTGACACCACGTCACACGCCCGGCCTAGGCTCCGATCTCGTTGATCGCGAGATCGAGGAGGCCTGAGGACCGGCCGTGCTCCTGCGCCGACCCCCGTCGGGACCCCCCTCGCCCGGACCCGTCCTCCGGGACGTTCCGGGCGAGGACTGGGCCCTGCAGTACCGCACCGTCCACGGGTACCGCCGTGCCTTCCGCATGGCCGGGTCCGGACCCGTCCTCCTGCTGATCCACGGGATCGGCGACGACTCCTCGACGTGGGGCCCGCTCCTCGACGACCTCGCTCGGGACCACACGGTCCTGGCCCCCGACCTGCTCGGCCACGGCGGCTCGGACAAGCCCCGCGGCGACTACTCGGTCGCCGCCTACGCCAACGGGATGCGGGACCTCCTCGGGGTCCTCGACATCGACCGGGCCACGCTCGTCGGGCACTCGCTCGGCGGCGGGGTGGCGATGCAGTTCGCGTACCAGTACCCCGAACGCACCGAGCGGATCATCCTGATCGGCGCCGGCGGGGTCTCCCAGTCGGTGAGCCCCGCGCTGCGGGCGGCCTCGCTGCCCGGCGCGCAGATCGTCCTCGGGATGCTCGGCCTGCCCGGCATGCGCACCCAGACCGAGGCCGTGATGTGGGCCCTCACCCGCCTCGACCACCCGCTGGGCCGCGACGCCGAGGACCTCGTGCGCCTCGTCGACGCCCTCCCGGACGCCACCAGCCGCAGCGCCTTCCTGCGCACGCTGCGCGCGGTGGTCGACTGGCGCGGCCAGGTCGTCACCATGCTGGACCGCTGCTACCTCACCGCCGGCATGCCGACGCTGCTGCTGTGGGGCTCCGACGACATGATCGTCCCGGTCGAGCACGCGCAGATGGCGCACGACGCCATGCCCGGCAGCAGGCTCGAGGTCTTCGACGGCGCCGGGCACTTCCCGTTCCACTCGCACCCGGAGAAGGTGCTCGGTGCGATGCGCGCCTTCCTCGCCGGCAGCGAGCCCGCGCACTGGAGCGCCGCGGAGTGGCGGGATCTCCTGCGCCGGGGACGCTAGCTCGCCAGCATCTCCGTCATCACCGCGTGGATGCGTCGCGTGTCCTCGTCGAGGAGACCGAACATCGCGAAGTGACCGGCCGGCGTGTCGATCACGCGCAGCTCGCCGTGGGGCATGTGGCCGGCGTCGACCTCGCAGTCCTCGACGGGGAAGAACTGGTCGCCGCCGAACGGCACGACGAAGAAGTGCCCCGGGATCTTCCCGAGCGCCTTGTGCAGCGAGCCGTTCCCGTGCGGCGAGAGGTCGGCCCGCCACCACTTCGACGCCTGCGTGACCAGGTTGTTCGGGTCCATCGGCGCGAAGTAGCCGCGGAGGAAGCCCTGGCGGAAGTCGTCGACCGACGCGAAGCCGAGCCGGCGCCAGTGCTCGTCGCGGTACCACGCGGGGGTGAAGCCGAGCAGCGAGAACGCGAGCGCGTGGCGGGCCAGGCCGAGCCGGACGTCGGCGGAGTCGGCGTAGAAGCCGCCGGCGAAGGCCGGGTCGGAGGCAACAGCTCGAGGTGGAGGTCGATGAAGATCTGGTTGTGGGCCGGCGTCCTCGCGGTGCCGGCGAACGCCGCCGCCCGCGGCACCATGTCCGGGTGGCGCACCGCCCACTCGTAGGTCTGCTGGGCGCCCATCGACCACCCGAGCACGGCGTGCAGGCGCTCGATGCCGAAGTGCTCGGTGACGAGACGGTGCTGCGCGACGACGTCGTCGGCGATCGCCACCGGCGGGAACTGCCCGCGGTCGAACGGTGCGGGGGTGTTGGACGGCGAGCTCGACATCCCGCCGCCGATCTGTCCGGGGCAGATGACGAAGTACCGCGCCGGGTCCAGCGGCGTGCCGGGCCCGATGTGCATGTCGAGCGACGACGGCGACCCCGAGTACATGTGCGGGAAGAGCACCGCGTTGTCCTTGGCGGCGTTCAACGTGCCGTGCGTCCGGTAGGCCAGCGAGGCGTTCGGCAGCGTGTACCCCGACTGCAGCACGAACGGGCCCAGGTCGAGGTACTCGTGCTCGCCCTGCTGCGCGTGCGTGTACCAACCGCGCCCGTCGGTCACCCTGGCCCCTCCCGTCGTCGACCCGCGGGTGGTCATCAGATCACGGCCACGAGCGTCGCCGTCCCGCGATGGGTGAGGATGGTTCGGTGACCTCCGCGAGCTCCCCGACCACCGACACCGACGACCCCTACCTGTGGCTCGAGGACGTCACCGGTGACGACGCCCTGTCGTGGGTCCGGGAGCGCAACGCCGAGTCGCTCGAGGTCCTGACCGGTTCGGAACGGTTCGGCGAGACCCGCGACGGCCTGCGCGCGGTGCTCGACGCCGACGACCGCATTCCCTACGTCCGCCGTCGCGGGGACCTGCTCTACAACTTCTGGCAGGACGCCACGCACACCCGCGGCCTCTGGCGGCGCACGACGCTCGAGAGCTACCGCACCGGCGACCCCGAGTGGGAGCTGCTGCTCGACGTCGACGACCTCGCGACGGCCGAGGACGAGAACTGGGTGTGGGCGGGCGCCGCGGTGCGCTACCCCGACTACTCGCGCGCGCTCGTCCAGCTCTCGCGCGGCGGGGCCGACGCGACGGTCGTGCGGGAGTTCGACCTGGGGACGAAGGAGTGGATCACCGACGGGTTCACGCTGCCGGAGGCCAAGAGCCGCGTCGGGTGGATCGACGAGGACACCGTCTTCGTCGGCACCGACCTCGGGCCGGGATCGCAGACCACCTCGGGCTACCCGCGGGTGATGCGGCGGTGGCGGCGGGGTCAGAACGTCACCGACGCCGAGGTGGTGTTCACGGCCGACGAGACCGACGTGTCGGCGTTCGCCGGCCACGACCACACCCCCGGCTACGAGCGCGACTTCGTCGGCCGCAGCCCCGACTTCCACACCACCGAGGAGTTCCTCCTGCGCCCCGACGGGACGCAGGTGCTCATCGACGTCCCGCCCGACGCCGAGACCGACGTCGAGCGCGAGTGGCTGCTCGTGCGGACACGCTCGCCGTGGACGGTGGCGGGCGTCGAGCACCCCGCCGGGGCGCTGCTGTGCTTCGACTTCGAGGCCTATCTCGCCGGCGACCGGACCGCGCGTCTGCTCTTCTCCCCCACCCCGAGCAGCTCGCTGAGCTACCACGCCTGGACGAAGAACCACCTGGTGCTGGCCGTGCTCGCCGACGTCGTGACGCGTCTCGAGGTGCTGACCCCGGCGCAGGACTGGGCCCGCCGGGAGTTCCCCGCGGGTCCGGAGCTCGGATCGGTGGACCTCATCGGCGTCGACCCGGACCGCGGCGACGAGTACTTCCTGGACACCGACAGCTACGTGCAGCCGTCGACGTTCCTGCGCGGTGAGCTGGGGTCGGAGTCCGATCCGGAGCCGGAGGTCCTGCGGACGGCGCCCGCGCGCTTCGACGCGACCGGGCTGGAGGTGCGGCAGTTCTTCGCGACCTCGTCCGACGGCACGAGGATCCCGTACTTCGTGGTGGGCGACCCGGCTCGTGTGCCGGGCCCGACCCTGATGACCGGCTACGGGGGCTTCGAGATCGCCCTGACCCCCGGCTACAGCGGGATCATCGGGCGCGGCTGGCTCGCCCGTGGCACGTACGTCGTGGCGAACATCCGCGGCGGTGGCGAGTACGGGCCGACCTGGCACACCGCCGCCCTCGGCGAGCACCGCCACCGCGCCTACGAGGACTTCGCCGCGGTCGCGCGGGACCTCGTCTCACGCGGCATCACGACGCCGTCGCAGCTGGCGATCCACGGCGGCAGCAACGGTGGCCTGCTGATGGGCGTGATGCTCACGCGCTACCCGGAGCTGTTCGGGGCGATCGTGGTGATGGTGCCGCTGTTCGACATGCGCCGGTTCCACCTGCTGCTGGCCGGAGCGTCATGGATGGCGGAGTACGGGGACCCGGACGTGCCCGAGGAGTGGGCGTGGATCGCGCAGTACTCGCCGTACCAGAACCTCTCGGCTTCTGCGTCGTACCCGCCGGTGCTGGTCACGACGTCGACCCGCGACGACCGCGTGCACCCGGGGCATGCTCGGAAAGCCGTGGCGCGGCTGCGGGAGCAGGGGCACGCGGTCGAGTACTACGAGAACATCGAAGGCGGCCACGGCGGCGCGGCGGACAACGAGCAGCGCGCGTTCCAGTGGGCGTTGGTGTTCGAGTTCTGCTGGCGGCAGGTGGGGTGAGGGCGTTGCGCAGGCACCGAGTGTGCGCCGTCATGGTCGACTCGGTCTGTTCACCATGACTGACGCACACTCGGCGCCTGGCCGCCGTTGCACGGCTGTCGCGGGCTGTCTCACTTCCTCTTTCTGAATGGCCAACAACCGCTCAGCCATCTCGGTAGCGCACGGGACGGTTCGACGACCTCGGACTCGCCCTCGGACTCGCCCTCGGTCTGCGACTCGCCGGCCGACCTCGATGCTTCGGCCGAGACGGCTCCGATCCTCCTGATGAACCAGAAGGGACAGATCGGGAAGAACCGCTCGGCGGCGTCTACTCCATCACGCTTGTATACCCAACCGACGAAGGCCAGGAACAGCGCGTAACAGAAGGAGAAGAGACCGACCACAGCGACGACGATGATTGCCCAGATCATGACAGTCCCCGATTCTACTGGGGAGAGTCAGTGACACGTGACCGCTAGAAATCTGCTCGTTCCTTGACCCAGTCGACGAGAACCATCCAATCCGTGTGAGTGAATGAGAGTTGCCCGCCGTCGGGATTCTTCGAGTCCCGCACGAGCACGCGATCTTCGCTGAACGCGACCTCAACACAGTTACCCGGACCGCAGAAAGACGATCGAAGGAATCGGGGAGCAGAATCGGTCACACGTCACCTCTCTTGTGTACCGCACGGTCGGCCAACCGTCGGAGAAGACCTGCGCTCTCTTCGGGGGAGAGCGAGGACAGCTGGAGGTCATTGAAGGATGCGAGGAACGGATTCACGTCGTCCGCATCGTAGAAGTACGCGTCGTGGAAAGCGCTCTCGAGGTTGACGACCGTTGGATCGATCTCTCGTTCGCGCGGCAGGAACACAGTGAACGGGCTGAGCAACGCCGAGTGGGGCGGAGCATCGAGCAACCGAACCCGGACATCGAAACGCGTTGCCATATCAGCGAGGTGCTCATACTGGGCCCGCATGAGGGCGGCGCTACCCACAGGTCGCTGAAGCACCGACTCGTCGACCACGATGTGCAGTTCCGGCGGGTCCGGTTGGTCAAGGATTGCCTGCCGACCGATGCGCACGGTTATCAGACCCTCAATGGCCGCGTCATCGAGATCGCTCATCATCGCCCGGATGAGCGCGCCAGCGTACTCGCGCGTCTGAAGTAATCCGTGCAGGTAGGGAGAACAGTAGGAGCGGAGCTCCGCCGCCTCCGCCTCAAGGGATACGTAATGATCCAGGTCTGCGGGACTGGCATCTGAGTACGGGTGCCACCAGCCCTGACTCTTACCCTCGTTCACCCACCGTTCCGCACGGCGGCGGTAGTCCTCGTCCTCGACGCCGTAGAGGGTCAGCAGGTTGCGGACGTCCCAGACCTTGGCGGGCGACTGGCCGTTCTCGAGCCGACTGATCTTGCTCGGCGAGACCTCGAGCTCGCGGGCGACCTGGTCGAGGCTCATGCCGGCCCGGTCGCGCAGGCGGCGCAGCTCGGAGCCCAGACGACGGCGGACGACGACCGGTCCGAACGAGCGCTCGGCCACCGACCCCCCCCTCGCGCCGGCCGACTCATAAGCCCCAACTTCTGCAAGCATTCAGCCGTGCAACTTGCACGATAGACCCTTGCTCAAACGTTGATTCCCGCGACGGCGCACCTTAGCGTCGAGTCAGCGGACGGTCGCACCGGGTCAGACACGACACGCCGGACCCACCCAGGCGACGAACGACGAGTGACGGTTGGGAGAGCACGCACCAGCACCACCTCGCGGGGGAGGCACTCACATGGCACCGGTTCCAGCAGGCGACGACGTACCCGGCACGACAGCACCCGAGCAGCGGTCACAGCGCCCGCGCGACGTGCTCGAGCGGGCGAAGAGAGCCGCGGGAGTCGAGTTCAACCTCCGCCGCCGGGTCGAGGCGATGCTCGCCAACATGCGCGCCTTCGGACGCCAGGAAGAGCTGGGACCGGACGACCAGCGGTGCACGGTGATGGCGTACCAGCTCAGCTGCCTGCGGGCGCGACTCCCCGACCTGGACCCGCGGCCAGCTCCCCCGTCGACCCTCGAACCCGCCTGAGTACACCTGAGTGCAGACGCCCTGATCAGACGCTGTTGCATCGGACGTCCGACCTTCCTGGACTGTCGTCTGTGCTACGTAATACAGTCGGGCGATGCGCACTCCGGGAACCGACTGATGGCGGCCGCCGACTCGTCGCCGGCGACGTTCCGCGTGAGCCCGGAGGAGCGCTATCTCCTCGAAGCCGTGGCGCACTACACCGGGAAGACGATGTCGGCGTTCGTGCGCGAGGCGGCTCTCGTCCTGGCGCGCAAGGTCGTCGACGACGCCGGGCCGGAGGCGGTCCTCGAGGGCGACCGCGAGTGGAGCCAGAAAGGCCGGCTCACCGTCGAGGAGCGGCGCCAGGCACTCGAGCACCAGCGAGAGATGTCCCACGACGACACCCGCTGAGCCCTACCGCACGCTGAAGAGCCCGTTCGGCGGGCCGCCGGTGTCGCGGACGAGCGACCACGCCGCCTCGTAGAGACGGTCGCGGGCGAGGTTCAACAGCGCGCGGTGCTCACTCGACCGTGCGGCGAGATCCTCGAGCACCGGGCTGAGCAGGACCAGCACGCCGACCAGGCTCTCCGTGTCGACCGGTTGGTTCGGCGCCGCGTAGTACCGCACGATCTGCAGGTAGCGCATCGCGTACGCCGCGACCTCCACGGAGGATGCGCCCTCGACGACGTGGTCGACGTCGTGCAGGGCGAGGGGGAACCGCGCCGGGACGTCGAACCCGTCGCGCAGCGCCTCGAAGACACGACCGGACAGTCCGTGGAGGTCGAGCACCTCCTGGGGCTTGTCGCCCTCGGATCGCACCCGGTCACCCCCCGATCCAGCACCTGCACGAACGGTAGGCATTCACTCGGCCGAACGACAGGGGTCGGACGTGATCGCTCGTCACCAGAGGTCGCGGCTGAACCAGTGGTGGGCGTACGGGTTGGCGTTGTACGGCTCCGTCTCGACGAAGCCCTCTGAGGCGTAGAGCGCGCGCGCCTCGGTCAGGTCGTCGGCGGTGTCGAGGACCAGACGGCGCAGGCCCGTCTCGCGGGCGAGGTCGGTGAGATGGGCGAGCAGGCGTCGCCCGACGCCGTGGCCCCGCGTCCCGGGATCGACCCACATCCGCTTGATCTCGCCCGCCCCCGGGGGGACATCGGCGCCCTCGAAGCGCAGACCCGCGCACCCGACGACCCGGTCGCCCTGCTTCGCGACGACGAAGACGCCCAGCGGTGGAGCGAAAGCCAACGGGTCGTCGGCGAGGAAGTCCTCCGACCAGGACGGCTCCGGCGCCTTCTCCGGCCAGCGCCGGGCGAGCTCGCCTGCGTAGGCGCGCAGGGCGGTCAACCCGTCGGGCGAGTCGGGGCGCACGGCAGCCAGGACGATCTCCACACGTCCATCATCCGTTCCAGTCGACGAGCTGCACGATCACCCCGTTCGGATCGCGGACCTGGAACGCGCGCTCACCCCAGGGCTCGACGGTCAGGGGCATGGTGATCGCGACGCCTTCGCCCTCGAGCCGTGCGAGCTCGCCCTCGAGGTCGTCGACGACGAACGCCAGGATCAGCCCCGTGGCGTGGTCGTCGCGCTGGTCGGCGGGCAGGGTCTCCAGTCCGGTGCGCAGGAAAACGACGGACATCCCGGCGTCGTCGCGCGCGAGCGAGGCGAACCCGTCGGCGGCCATCGCCTGCGCGAAGCCGAAGTGGCGGACGAGGAAGGCGGCCGACGCCTCGGAGTCGGCGACGTTCAGCGAGACCGCGGAGGCAGTGATCTTCATGAGCTCCTCGTTTCTCTGTACGCTGTACATCGTACGTTGTACAGGAATTCGTGGGAGCATGCCGCCGATGACCGACGACCCCGCTCGCACGCTCGCCCTGCTCTGGCGCGTCGATCAGCCCACGGGGACGCGCGGACCGCGCCGGGGACTCGACCTCGACGACGTCGTCGCCCGCGCGACCGCGCTCGCCGACGCCGGAGGACCCGACGGGCTCACGACCCTGACGGTGCGCTCGCTGGCGAAGGAGCTCGGGGTCGCGCCGATGACGCTCTACACCTACGTCCCGGGCCGCGAGGAGCTCGCGGACCTCGTCGTCGACGCCGCGTACGCCGCGATGCCCCGGGCCGACACGGCGGGCCGCCCCTGGCGGGAGCGCCTCACCGCGGTCGCCGAGGAGAACCGCGCGCTCCACCGCCGGCACCCGTGGGCGGCGCGGGTCGATCCCTCACGGCCGGTGCTGGGTCCCGGGGAGACCGGCAAGTACGAGCACGAGCTCGCCGCGTTCGACGAGCTCGCGGAGCTCGCCGGGCTCGACGACGTCGACCGGGACGCCGCGCTGACCTTCCTGCTCGACGTCACCCGAGCCGCGGCGCTCGTCGAGCAGGGCGCCGCCGGCGACGACACCGGGTCCTGGTGGGCGGCGCGAGCGCCTGTACTGACCCGCGTCCTCGACCCCGAGCGCTACCCCCGCGCCGTCCGCGTCGGGACCGCAGCAGGTGCGGCGCAGGGCTCCGCGCGCGATCCCGACCGGGCCTGGCGCTTCGGGCTGGCCCGGACGCTCGACGGGCTCGCGGCGCTCGTCGACTGACCTGGCCCGCCTGTCGGGAGCCCGCGCACGCCTACTGGCTGGTATCCCTCGCCAGGAGAGGGATACCAGCCAGTAACCGCCGCCGCTCCCCCCGCTCGAGGCCCGCGGGCGCCGCGGAGCCCGCAGCTACCGGTCAGGGCGGACACCGCGTCGCTGTCGAGATCACGAGCACCTCATCCACCGACGTGCACCCGCCGAGGTGTATGACGTGCTCCTGATCAGCTGATTGCCGGGCGCGACCACGCTGCTGACACTTCCGAGAGATCATTTCGGAGACGTCGCCCGGGCCTGCCCTCGACGATCAGGGCGCCGCCGCTCAGCCGAGCACGTGGCGGTCGCGCCCGGCGTACACGCCCATCAGGACGGTCGGGACGACGAGCACCAGCATCACCACGAGCGGCACCGTCCACCCGCCGCTGAGGTCGTGCAGCGCGCCGAGCGCGAACGGCCCGATCGACGCGAGCGTGTAGCCCACGCCCTGCGCCATGGCCGACAGCTCGGCGGTGTGCTCGGTGTCGGGCGAGCGCAGGGTGATCAGCAGGAGCCCGAGGGCGATGTTCGAGCCCTGCGCGATGCCGAGCACGATCATCCAGAGCACGGCCAGCGACCCGGGCGCGGTGATCAGCCCGATGTAACCGACCACGTAGAACGCGCAGGTCAGCATGATCAGCCAGCCCTGGGAGGGGCGGCGCATCGCGAGGGACGGCGCCATCGCGGAGAAGAAGAGCCCGACGAAGCCGGCCAGTGACAGGAGCAGCCCGGCCTCGGTGGGCTCGCGGCCGGCGTCGACGAAGATCGTCGGGACCCAGGCCGTGATCGCGTAGAACTGCAACGACTGCAGGCCCATGAACAGGGTGACCTGCCAGGCGAGGCGGTCGCGGGCCAGCGCCCGCCACAGCGGCGGACCCTCCCGCGGAGGCGGCGGCACCGTGCGCCGACGGGCCCGCGGCAGCCACACGACCAGCGTGAGGACGGTCAGGATCCCCCACAGCCCGAGGGTCCAGCGCCAGTCGAGCCCGGTGATGCGCTGCAGCGGGACGGTGACGGCGGCGGCTACGGCGCCCCCACCGGTGAGCACCATCGAGTAGGCGCCGGTCATCGCGCCCGTGCGGTGCGGGAAGTCGCGCTTGACCAGGGTCGGCAGCGACACGTTGCCGACGGCGATCGCGGTCCCCACCAGCACGCTGCCGACGAGGATGACGAGGAGCGCGTCGACGAGCCGCAGCGCGATGCCCACGCCGAGCACGAGCAGGGCGGAGACGAGCAGACGCTCGAGGCCCCACCGGCGCGCGAGCCGCGGCGCCACCGGCGACAGGAGTCCGAAGCAGAGCACCGGCAGGCTCGTCAGCAGCCCGGCGACACCGCTGGAGACGCCGAGGTCCTCGCGGGCCTGGTCGACCAGGGGCGCGACACCGACGACCGGCGGCCGCAGGTTGGCCGCGAGCAGCAGGACCGCGAATGCGGCCAGCGCGCCGCCGCGACGGACCGCCGTCGGGGACGTGGTGGACGTGCTCACGTCCAGAACCGCGCGATCTCCTCGGCCCGCGCCCGTCCCTGCGCCCGCCCCGCCTTCGCCGACGCCGGCATCGTCGCGGGGTCGAGGACGTTCGTGCCGAAGGCCGCGACGGAGGTCTCGTCGGCGAGGATCGACGCGGCGGAGGTCTCGGGGTGCTGCTCCTGGCGGTACTCGATCTCCTGGGTCACGGACCGGAACGGCCCGCCGGCCGGCGGGTCGAGCGGCGCGACGACCAGTACGCGGTCGGCCGGGCCCTGGATCTCGAACCCGTCGTCGTCGGCCCGCGCCACGTGCACCACCGACGCGACGCCGCCGTCGATGTAGCGGCGTGTGCCGACCGTCATCGGCGGCCAGACCCCCGGCACGGCGCAGCTCGCGGCGACGGCGTCGACCAGGCCGACCCGGGCGTCGCGGGTGAAGACGGCGAGCTCGCCGGTCTCGGCGTCGACGGCGGAGATCCGCAGGTCCGTCCGGGGCCACTCCTTGACCGGCAGCCGGGCGTCGATGACCTCGCGACGCTCGGCCTCGGGCGGGGTGTCGGCGGCCAGCGCCCAGGCACCCAGCCGGGCCCGCATGTCCCCCGCGTGGCGGGCGCCGTCCATCGCGGCGACGAGCTCGGCGCCCAGGGCCTCCATGTCGAGGTTCGCGGGCGGTCCGCTGCTGTCCCCCGCCTCCCCCGCGAGGTGGCGCTGGTGCAGCTCGGCAAGATCCACGCCGGTCGTCAGCAACGACCCGACGACGGAGCCGGCCGAGGTCCCGACGACCCGGTCCGCGAGGTGCAGGTCGACCCCGCCCTCGGCGAGCCCCACGAGCACGCCCACCTCCCAGGCGATCCCGGCGAGCCCACCCCCTCCGAGGACGAGGGCGCGCGTGATCGAGGAAGGAGCGTCGGCGGTCACCGCGCCACCTTCCACCCGCCGGGCCCGCGCCGCACGGCCGGATCGGGCAGATCACGCAGCGGGCACGCGCACGACGAGGTCGTAGAGGCGGGTGGTCTGCGCGGGGTCCTGGTTGTCGTCGCTGACGAGCAGGACCCGCAGGGCGCCGTCCGGGGTGCGGCCGAGGACCGTCATGCCCTCGATGTTGTCGAGCAGCGGGTTGGCCTGCGCCTGCTGCGCGGTGGCGCCCAGGGTCGGGCAGGTGCCGAGGTCGGCGAGCAGGGTCCGGGCCACGGGCTCGGTGCCGAGGCGGGGGTCGGCGAGGGCGAGGTGCACGGTGTTGCCGACGCCGTCGGTGTACGAGCGCTCGAGCACCAGCAGCCGCCCGTCGCCGACGGCCGCGATCTCGGAGACGTCGAGCCCGGGGTCGGGCCGGTAGGCGTACGTCGGGCCGGGTGCCGGGCCGCTCCACGTCGGGAAGCGCCGGACCTGCGGGTCATCACCGGCGAGCGCGCCCTCCAGAGCGCCGACGACGGTTCCGCCGGGGTTCACCGCGACGCCCTCGAGGGAGGTGTTGGGCGCGGCCCGGCCGGCGAGGTCGGGCGGGAGGTCGAGCCGCCCGATCAGCCGGCCGTCCGGCGCGTACCGGCGGACCGACGGCTCGGTCTCCGACGTGACGAGCCGGGTCCCGTCGGCGTCGACCGCCAGGCCCTCGGCGTCGAGCGGGGTGCCGGCCTCGTCCGCCAGAGGTGTCACGCCGAGGGGTTGGCGGGTGCGCGGGTCGAGGGTGAACAGCACCGAGCGGTCGCTCAGTGCCAACAGCGACCCGTTGCGATCGACCGCGAGCCCCGAGAGCCCGGTGACCGGCCAGACCCGTCGCGCCCCGTACTCCGCGCCGTCGAGGACGTCGGAGTACCCGGCGATCGCGACGCTCTCCGAGCACTTCTCGGGCAGGGGCGGGACGGCCGACGCGGGCGGCCCGCTGCACGCGGCGAGCGCAGCCAGCAGCACCCCGAGCAGCGCTGCTCTCCTCATGCCCGCCACCGTGCCGCATCGCGGTGAACGGCGCGTGCTTCCTCGGTGATCGAAGTACCGATACGGACGCTCTGAGTGTCGATGAGAGGAGCACGCCGATAGGGGCACTTCGCTGACACACCTCAGCCGCCCCCGCGCGACCCCTTCTCGGCCTCGGCGACGCGTTCGATGACGGTGAGGACGCTGTCGGGGTTCAGCGACATCGAGTCGATCCCCTGCTCGACGAGGAACTCGGCGAGGTCGGGGTGGTCGCTGGGGCCCTGGCCGCAGATGCCGACGTAGCGGCCCTTCGCGTGCGCGGCCTCGATCAGCATCGTGATCATCTTCTTGACCGCCGGGCTGCGCTCGTCGAACAGGTGGGTGAGGCGGTCGTCGTCGCGCCCGATGCCCAGGGTCAGCTGGGTGAGGTCGTTGGAGCCGATGGAGAACCCGTCGAAGCGGTCGGCGAACTCGTCGGCCTGCAGGATGTTCGACGGGATCTCCGCCATGACGTAGACCTGCAGCTCGTCCTGCCCCCGCTCGAGCCCGTACTCCGCCATCGTCTCCAGCACCCGGTCGGCCTCCTCCGGGGTGCGGCAGAACGGGACCATGACGATGACGTTGGTGAAGCCCATCTCGGTGCGGACGCGGCGCAGCGCGCGGCACTCGAGCGCGAACGCCTCCTTGTAGTCGTCGCTGTAGTACCGCGACGCCCCGCGCCAGCCGAGCATCGGGTTCTCCTCGTCGGGCTCGAACTGCGTCCCGCCGATCAGCCCGGCGTACTCGTTGGTCTTGAAGTCCGACAGCCGCACGACCACGGGCTCCGGGTACTGGGAGGCGGCGATGGTGGCGATGCCGCGGGCGAGGTGGTCGACGAAGTACTCGCCCTTGTCGTCCCAGCCGGCGGTCAGCTCCTCGATCTGCCGCCGCGCGTCGTCGTCCTCGACGTCGTCGAGGTGCAGCAGCGCGAGCGGGTGGGCCTGGATGACGTTGTTGACCAGGTACTCCATGCGCGCCAGGCCGATGCCGTGCGCGGGCAGGCGCCACCACTGCATCGCGGCCGCCGGGCTGCCGATGTTCATCATCACGCGGGTCGTGGCCTCGGGGACACCTCCGAGGTCGAGCTCGCGCTCCTCGTAGTCGAGCAGGCCCTCGTAGACGTGGCCCTCGTCGCCCTCGACGCAGGAGATCGTCACCTCGCGGCCTTCACCGAGGATCTCGGTGGCGTTGCCGGTGCCGACGATCGCCGGCACGCCGAGCTCACGGCTGACGATCGCCGCGTGCGACGTGCGCCCGCCCCGGTCGGTGACGATCGCGGCGGCGCGCCGCATGATCGGCACCCAGTCCGGGTCGGTCATCTCGGTGACCAGGACCTTGCCGTCGGTGAACTGGTCGACGTCGTCGGCGGACGCGATCACCTGGACCTCACCGGCCGCGACCTGCTGCCCGATCGCGAGACCGGAGACGATCACCTCGCCGGATTCGTTCAGGTGGAACGTCGACAGCGTCCCGGCCCCGGCGCGGGACTGCACGGTCTCCGGGCGGGCCTGGACGACGTAGAGCTCGCCGCTGCGCCCGTCCTTGGCCCACTCGACGTCCATCGGGCGCCCGTAGTGCTCCTCGATGACCGTGCCCCAGCGAGCGAGCTGGAGGATCTCGTCGTCGTCCAGGACGAGGGACCGCCGCTCCTCCTCGGTGGTGTCGACGTTCTCGGTGGGCTCCTCGGAGGAGTCGGTGTAGACGAGCTTGCGCTCCTTCGCGCCGACCGTGCGCGCGATGATCGGTCGCAGCTCCTCGCGGTCGAGGAACGGCTTGTAGACCGTGTACTGGTCCGGGGTGACCTCGCCGCCGACGACGTTCTCGCCGAGGCCCCAGGCGGCGTTGATGATCGCGGTGTCGGGGAAGCCGGTGTCGGAGTCGATCGTGAACATGACCCCCGCGGACCCGAGGTCGGCGCGCACCATCGTCTGGATGCCGATGGAGAGGGCGACGTCGGTGTGCTCGAAGCCCTGCTCGACGCGGTAGCTGATCGCCCGGTCGGTGAACAGCGAGGCGTAGCAGTCCTTGCAGGCGGCGAGCAGCGCCTCGGCGCCGGTGATGTTGAGGTAGGTGTCCTGCTGGCCGGCGAAGCTCGCGTCGGGCAGGTCCTCGGCCGTCGCGCTGCTGCGCACGGCCACGTCGATGTCCTCGGTGCCGTGGCGCTCGCCCAGCTCGGCGTAGGCCGACCGGATGGCCTCGGCGGTCGCCTCCGGGAACACGGCCTGGTCGAAGAGGTCGCGGATCGCCTGCCCGGCGTCCGCCAGCTCGCGCTCGCCGTCGGAGAGCTCGGACAGGATGCCGGCGATCTTCTCGTCGAGGGCGTTCTCCGTGAGGAACGACCGGTACGCCGTCGCGGTCGTCGCGAAGCCCCCCGGCACGCGGATGCCCCGCTCGGAGAGGTTGCCGATCATCTCGCCGAGCGAGGCGTTCTTGCCGCCCACCTCCTCGACGTCACCGGACCCCACCGACTCCAGCCACCGGACCTCGTCCGCCACCGTGTCCTCCTCGGTCGTGGGCCGGACGCTCCGACGTTCCCGCCACGTCGGTTGCGCACGGCCGAGCACCGGGCGGAGTCCCCGCTGCGGTGCACCGGGGAAACGGCGGACCGATTCAGGAGGTCGGGCGGACCAGGCGGGTGACCAGCCGTTCGATCTCCGCCTCCGGGTCCGCGGTGAGACCCGTGTGCACCGGGCCGGGCTGCAGGACGGTGCTGCGCGGCGCGGTCAGCCACCGGAACCGCTCGCCCGGCGAGAGCACCGCGGCCGGCCCCTCGCCCTGGACCGCGCGCTCCCAGGCGTCGAGGGCGTCCCGGAGAGCGTCGAGGTCGGTGTGCGGGTCGAGCGCGCGGACGCGGTCGACGTCGAGGGCGATGCGCGCCGCGACGTGCTCGCGGTGCCGGCAGTAGAGCAGCACGCCGACGTTGACCAGCTCGCCGCGCTCGATGTCGGGCACGACGCGCAGCAGGGCGTACTCGAAGGTGTCCCGGTCCGTCTCCCGGCTCATCCCGGCACCCACGCCTCTCGCTCGGCGAGCCGGGCCAGGAGGTGCTCGACGTAGTCGGCGCGCTGGGTGCCGTCGTCGAGCCACTCGTCCGGGACGAGCGCGACGACCTCGGTCAGCAGCGCCCGGTCGATCCGCGCCGCGAGCTCGCCGTCGGCCTCGGCGCGGGCGGTCGCGACCGGGGCCAGCACGTGGTCGGCGAGGTCGTAGGGGCGGGCGACGACCGCGGCCGCGCGGGCCCAGCTGTGGTGGAAGTACAGGCAGGCGCCGTGGTCGATCAGCCACAGCTCGCGGTGCCAGCGCAACAGGTTGGGGTTGCGCCAGGAGCGGTCGACGTTCTCGACGAAGGCGTCGAACCACAGGACCCGGGACGCCTCGAGCGGGTCGACGGCGTGCGCGACCGGGTCGAAGCCGATCGCGCCGGGCAGGAAGTCCATGCCGAGGTTGGCCCCGCCGCTGCGGGCGAGGAGCTCCTGGACCTCCCAGTCCGGCTCCGCGCGGGCGATGACGGGGTCGAGGTCGAGCACCACCAGCTCGGGCACCCGCAGCCCGAGCCGCCGGGCCAGCTCCCCGGCGACGACCTCGGCGACCAGCGCCTTCGGTCCCTGCCCCGCGCCGGTGAACTTGGCGACGTACGTGCCGAGGTCGTCGGCCTCGACGAGCCCCGGGAGCGAACCGCCCTCACGGAGCGGGGTGACGTACCGGGTGGCGGTCACCCGGCGCAGTGCGGACACCCGGTCATCCTGCCCGGTCGCCCACCGGGCAACCTTGGGGGTCGTGCGCCTCGGGACCTGGAACGTGCTGCACGGCGCCGCGACCGCCGACGGACCGGTCGACGGCGACCGCTTCGCCGACGCGGTCGCCGGCCTCGACGTCGACGTCCTCGGGCTCCAGGAGGTCGACCGGGCCCAGCCGCGGTCCGGCGGCCTCGACCTCACCGCGGTCGCCGCCGAGGCGATGGGCGCGGTCGAGCACCGGTTCGTGCCGACCCTGCACGGCGTGCCCGAGGCGTGGACGCCGGAGAACGGGGCAGGGAGCGCGCCGGCCTACGGCATCGCGCTGCTCTCGCGTCTCCCCGTCGTCGACTGGCGGGTGGTGACACTGCCGCGGCTGCCCCGCGACGTGCCCCTGGTGCTCGGGCATCCCCGCCGCCTCGTGGTGGTGCGCGACGAGCCCCGCACGGCCGTCGCCGCCCGCGTCGTCGGTCCCCACGGGCCGGTGACGGTGGTGACCACGCACCTGTCGTTCATCCCGGGCTGGAACCTCGTCCAGCTGCGCCACCTCGCCCGCAGCCTGCGCACCGAGGACCCGCTCGTGCTCACCGGCGACCTCAACCTCGGCGTGCGGCGTGCCCGCCTCGTCGGTGGCCTGACCGGGCTCGTCAGCGGGCGCACCTTCCCCGCCGACGCTCCCCGCCGCCAGATCGACCACCTGCTGGGCCGTGGTGTCGTCGCCTCCGCCCCACGCGTGCACCGCCCGCCGCTGTCGGACCACCGGGCGCTCTCGGCGACGGTCGTCCCCACGGCCTGATCCGGTCGCTGTCACCACCGGGGGCGCCCGGAGCCGGACGGGGCTCCGGGCGCCCCGGCGGTGCCGGGGAGCGGATCAGGGGTGTGTCAGCTGCAGCCGCTGGTGGAGCCGCAGCCCTCGCAGACGTAGCAGGAGCCGGCCGGACGCATCTTCGTGCCGCAGGTCAGGCACAGCGGCGCGTCGGCCGCCTTGCCCTGCTGCAGCTCGAGCAGCTCGGTGGAGCTGCCGACCGAGACATCGGCCTTGCGCTGTGCCGGGCTGCGCTCCTCGGTCTCCGAGGTCGACACCTCCAGCGAGGTGCGCAGCGAGTCGACGTCGACCGCCGGCTCGGCCGCCGGCGCCGCGGGGGCCGCCGTGCCGTAGTCGGTGGCCGCGACCTGGGCCGAGCGCTCGTCCGCGGAGAAGATGCCGAGCTGGGCCCGCTTCTCGTAGGGCAGGTGGTCGAGCGCGATGCGGCGGAACAGGTAGTCGACGACGCTGGTGGCCATGCGGACGTCGGGGTCGTCGGTCATACCGGCGGGCTCGAAGCGCATGTTGACGAACTTCGAGACGTAGGTCTCCAGCGGCACCCCGTACTGCAGCGCGATGGAGATCGACATCGAGAAGGCGTCCATCACGCCGGCGAGCGTCGAGCCCTGCTTCGACATCTTGACGAAGATCTCGCCGAGACCGTCGTCGGGGTACGAGCCCGCCGTCATGTAGCCCTCGGCGCCCGCGACCGTGAACGACACCGTCTCGCTCGGGCGCTTCTTCGGCAGGCGCTTGCGCACCGGGCGCTGCTCGACGACCGCGGGCGCCGCCTCGGCGGTCTTCTCCGCGGTCGAGGTCTTGCCCGTGGACAGCGGCTGGCCGACCTTGCAGTTGTCGCGGTAGATCGCGAGCGCCTTGAGCCCCAGCTTCCAGGACTCGAAGTAGATCTCCTCGACGTCCTCGACGGACGCCTGCTCGGGCATGTTGACCGTCTTGGAGATCGCGCCGGAGATGAACGGCTGGACCGCGGCCATCATGCGCACGTGGCCCATCGGTGCGATCGAGCGCTGGCCCATCGCGCAGTCGAACACCTCGTAGTGCTCGGGGCGCAGGCCCGGGGCGTCGACGACGTGGCCGTGCTCGGCGATGTACTCGACGATCGCCTCGCTCTGCTCGGCCTGGTAGCCCAGCAGGTCGAGCGCGCGCGGGATGGTCTGGTTGACGATCTGCATCGAGCCGCCGCCGACCAGCTTCTTGAACTTGACCAGCGAGAAGTCCGGCTCCACCCCGGTGGTGTCGCAGTCCATCATGAAGCCGATCGTCCCGGTGGGGGCGAGCACGCTGGCCTGCGCGTTGCGCCAGCCGTCCTTCGACCCGATCTCGAGACCCGTCTGCCACTGCCGCGTGGCCGCGTCGCGGATGCGGCCGTCCTCGCGGTGCATCGTGCGGATGGCGTCGTTGGCCGCGGCGTGCTTGCGCATGACCCGGCGGTGCGCGTCGGCGTTGCGGGCGTAGCCGTCGTACGGCGCGACGGCGCCGGCGAGCTCCGCGGAGCGGCGGTAGGCGGTGCCCGTCATCAGCGAGGTGATCGACGCCGCGAGGGCGCGGCCGCCCTCGGAGTCGTACGCCCGGCCGGTGGCCATCAGCAGCGCGCCGAGGTTGGCGTAGCCGATGCCGAGCTGGCGGAACGCGCGGGTGGTGTCGCCGATCGCCTCGGTGGGGAAGTCGGCGAAGCAGATCGAGATGTCCATCGCGGTGATGACCAGCTCGACCGAGCGCACGAAGTCGTCGACCCGGAAGGTGTTGTCGTCGTCGAGGAACTTCATGAGGTTCAGCGACGCGAGGTTGCAGCTGGAGTTGTCCAGGTGCAGGTACTCCGAGCACGGGTTGGACGCGGTGATGCGCCCGGACTCCGGCGACGTGTGCCAGTCGTTGATCGTGTCGTCGTACTGCAGCCCCGGGTCGGCGCACTCCCACGCGGCCTCGGCCATGCTGCGGAAGAGCTGCTTCGCGTCGACGGTGTCGATGACCCCGCCCGTCATCCGCGCGCGCAGCCCGAACTCCGAGCCGGACTGGACGGCGCGCATGAACTCGTCGGAGACGCGCACCGAGTTGTTGGCGTTCTGGTACTGCACCGAGGCGATGTCGCTGCCGCCGAGGTCCATGTCGAACCCGGCGTCGCGCAGCACGCGGATCTTGCGCTCCTCGTCGCGCTTGGTGGCGACGAACTCGGCGACGTCGGGGTGGTCCACGTCGAGGACGACCATCTTCGCCGCGCGCCGGGTGGCGCCGCCGGACTTGATGGTGCCGGCCGAGGCGTCGGCGCCGCGCATGAACGACACCGGGCCCGAGGCGGTGCCGCCCGAGGACAGCAGCTCCTTCGACGAGCGGATGCGCGAGAGGTTGAGACCGGCGCCGGAGCCGCCCTTGAAGATCAGGCCTTCCTCGCGGTACCAGTTGAGGATCGACTCCATCGTGTCGTCGACCGACAGGATGAAGCAGGCGCTGACCTGCTGCGGCGAGCTCGTGCCGACGTTGAACCAGACCGGCGAGTTGAAGCTGAAGTACTGGTGCAGCAGCATCCAGGTCAGCTCGTGGGAGAAGACCTCGGCGTCCTCGGGCGTCGCGAAGTAGCCGTGGTGCGTGCCCGAGCCGGTGTACGTGCCCACCACCCGGTCGATCAGCTGGCGCAGGCTCGACTCGCGCGCCTCGGTGCCGAGGGCGCCGCGGAAGTACTTGCTGGTGACGATGTTGACGGCGTTGACCGACCAGGCCTGCGGGAACTCGACACCGCGCTGCTCGAAGTTGATCGAACCGTCGCGCCAGTTCGTCATCACCACGTCACGGCGCTCCCACACGACCTCGTCGTACGGGTGGACGCCCGGGGTGGTGTGGACACGCTCGATGGTCAGGCCCCGCCGCGGCGCGGCGGTGTCCGACTCCCCGGACGTGGTGCCGACGGTCTCCGTCATCCGTGTCATCCCTCTACTCGTCGTTCCGCGACGGTCCGGCGGCGCTTCCCCACGCTCCGACCCGTCACCCGTGTCCCCGACTGTCAGTCCCCGGCCCGTGCCCCGACGGTGTCCGCCGCCGGTTCTCCCGCAGTGTCGCCCGCACCCCCGACAGCGCCGTCGACCGAGCCGTCCCGCGAACCGCGCAGGTCGGCGATCTCGGCCTCGAAGTCGGCGACGCACGAGAAGTTCCGGTAGACGCTCGCGAAGCGCAGGTAGGCCACCTCGTCCAGCTCCCGCAGCGGGCCGAGGATCGCCATGCCGACCTCCTGGCTGGGCACCTCGGCGGTGCCCCCGGCCCGGACGGTCTCCTCGACCTTGTGCGCGAGCTGCGCCAGGGCGTCCGGGTCGACCGGGCGTCCCTGGCAGGCCCGTGCCACGCCGCGCACGACCTTGTCGCGGCTGAACGGCTCGGTGACCCCGCTGCGCTTGAGCACGGCGAGCACCGGCTCCTCGACGGTGGTGAACCGCTTCCCGCACGACGAGCACGACCGGCGTCGCCGGATCGCCTGACCCTCGTCGGCCTCGCGCGAGTCGACCACGCGGGAGTCGGTGTGCCGACAGAACGGACAGCGCATGCGGACTCCTCCTCCCCCGTGGGCGCCCCGACCGGAGTTGTCCCCACCCACGCGTGGACCGTGCCCGGATTCCCCGCCGCCCTGGGGACGGATTGGGGATCGCCGGGCCCGGTCCGTGGATCGGGCGCCCCCGCCGGTGGAGCACCACCGCCGTTCCGGTGGAAAGCCCTGTGGAGAGCCGTCCGACCGGTGTGCACAAGCTGTGGACTAACTACACCAGTGTAACCACTAGATGTTGGGGTGGGACGGTAGCGACGCGCGGACACGCCGCGCAAGCCACCGGACCGTTGCCGGACACCCGGGCGCCGAGCGGACGTCACCCGTGGATCAGCGGATCTCCGTGGGGACCAGGGAGACGGGCGGTGCCCGAGTGGGTGGACACGGAGCACCGGCAGCGGCGCGGACCGGACAGCGGGGGGCGCCGCGCGCCTCGCGGGGCACGACGCCGGCCGCCGGGAACGGCGTGGCGGAGGGGGTCGGAGACCACGGATCGGGTGACGAGATGCCGCGACGGGGCGGCCGATCGTCATCGGATCGGCGATCTCCGCGAGCCTCCGGCGCCGGCCGGGGCGGACCCGGGCCTCACCCGGCGAGGGACGAGGACCCCGGGACCACGAGCGGGCGGCCCGGCACGACGGCGGACCCCTCGAGCCCGTTGAGCTCGCGGATCCGAGTCACGACGGCCTCGGTGTCGGCACCCGGGGCGACACGGCCGGCCACGTCGTCGAGCGACTCGCCGGCACCGACGACCGCCACGGAGGTGCCCGCCGGCACGGGAGTGGTGGGCGCCGCGGCGTCGGGCACGACGAGGCCGACGAGCACCCCGACCAGCACCCCCAGCAGGACCCCGAGGACCACGACGGCGGCGACACGACGGCGCCGCAGCACCGCCGGCGGCGCGACCGCGGGCGCGGCGACCGGGGCGTGCGCGCCACCGCCCGCGACCCGGGGGCGGACCGGGGGCAGCGCCGCCGGGGACCGCCGGCCGGCGGGGCGCACCGACCCGCGCGTCTCCTCCGGCCGCGCGGGCCGCGACCCGGCGGGCTGCGGGCGGGTCGCGGGACGGACGCCTGGGACGGCCCCCGCGACGGCGCCCGTGGCACCGGCCGAGGTCGCGCCGAAGGGGCCCTCCTCGCGCGGACCCGGCACCTCGACGTCGCAGCGGCTCGTCCCGACGGACATGGTCGACCTCCTCGGCTCGCACACGCGTTCGATCGAACGCGTGTGCGATGTCTAGCATCGACCCCCGACAACGTCGACGGATCGCTCGGCGTGTCGTTCGAACACGTGTTTGATCCCGTCGGTCCGCGGCGCTAACTTCGCTGCTCGAGACCCCTGCGGGCGTGCCGCCCGCCGGGACGGAAGGACACGACCGTCGGAAGGACACACGGCCATGGCACGCACGCCCCAGGGCCCGGACGGCCCCGAGGAGCCCGGGGTCCGGGCCGAGATGGCCGACGCCGTCGTCCCCGCCCGGGTGCACCCGTTCCCGGAGCCGGCCGACGCCGACGCCTCCCCCGGGCTCACGCCCCGCCAGCGCAAGGTCCTCGAGGTCATCCGCGACCACGTCGAGCGCAACGGCTACCCGCCGAGCGTCCGTGAGATCGGGGACGCGGTCGGGCTGACGTCCACGTCGTCGGTGGCCCACCAGATGCGCACCCTCGAGAAGAAGGGCTACCTGCGGCGCGACCCCAACCGTCCGCGCGCCCTGGACGTCCGCCTCCCCGAGGAGCTCGAGGGCGCCGAGGCGGCGGACCACACCGAGGAGCTCCGCGCCGACCGGCCCGCGCCCACCTTCGTGCCGGTCGTCGGGCGCATCGCCGCCGGTGGCCCGATCCTCGCCGAGCAGGCCGTCGAGGAGGTCTTCCCGCTGCCCCGCGAGCTCGTCGGCGAAGGGTCGCTGTTCCTCCTGCGTGTCGCCGGCGACTCGATGGTCGACGCCGCGATCACCGACGGCGACTGGGTGGTGGTGCGCCAGCAGCCGGTCGCCGACAACGGCGAGATCGTCGCCGCGATGATCGAGGGCGAGGCGACGGTCAAGACGTTCAAGCGCAAGGACGGGCGGGTCTGGCTGCTGCCCCACAACCCCGACTACGAGCCCATCCCGGGCGAGGACGCCACGGTGCTCGGCAAGGTCGTCGCGGTCCTGCGCCGCCTCTGACGCACGGCGTCGCGCACCCCGGTCGCCACCACCAGGGCCGCACCGGCGAGCACCGCCAGCAGGACGAGGACGCCCGCCGCCCACGCCGCCGACCCGCCCTGCGAGGCCAGCACCCCGCCGGCGAGCACGACCGGGGCGAGCAGCGACGGCAGGGCCCGTCGCACCGCTACTCCGAGCGCGGGCGACGGATCGCGGCGGGCATCGGGCCGGGGTGAGCGCTCCACGCGGTCGAGCGTCGCCCTCTCGGCCCGCCCGCACCATGCGCGATCGCGGAACCCTGCCTTCGGCTCAGACAGAGGCAGCCGCCTGCCGCAGGTGCTCGGCGAGGTCGTCCACGCCGGGACCGGGGCGGGCCCCGCGGCGCAGCACGAGCGTGCGCCGGGCGAAGGGCTCCGCCAGCTCGCAGACCGCGAGGCCCCGCGCCGGGTCGACGGTGTGGCGCGGCACGACGGCGAGGCCCACGCCGGCCGCGACCAGGTCGACGACGGTGCCGAGGTCGACCGCGCGGCCCCGGTAGCGGGCGACCGGCGTGGGACGGACCCCGCGGCGCCCGCGCACGAGCAGGTCGACCCCGGCGTGGTGCTCGAGCGCCCGGAGGCGCGCGCTGGCCGACGGCAGGCTCAGGTGCAGCCGCGCCGCACCCGCGGTGATCGACCCCTCGGCGACGACGGCACCGAACAGGCGCAGGTCGAGCACGTCGTACCGCACGCGATGAGGCTACGTCGCACGCAGAGCCAGAAGAGGACGAGCCACCCGGGGTCGAGATCAGGAGCGCGCAGTGCACCGTCGCGGGACGTGAGGGGTGCACACAGCGCTCGTGATCTCCGTTCCCGCGGGGACGAGCGCCCGCGAGCGGGGACTTTGCGCGCAGAGAAGCAGCGAGCAGCCGGTTCGCTGCGACACCTACCGGCGCCGGCGACGCACCAGGACCACGACGGCGAGGAGCGCGGCGACCGCGACGGCGGCGGCGAGGACGACACCGATGCTCGCGAGCGGTTCGGGCAGCCCCGCGCGGTCGGAGGCCGGCGCCGGGCCCGCCGACGGCGTCGCCGCGGTCGGCGCGCCGTCGACCAGCGCCGTCGCCCCGGGGATCGCGTGCAGCGGCGCGGGCGCCTCCCCGGCGGGCGTCTCCCCCGTCGCCAGCAGCATGCCGTCGGGCGCGAAGGCCAGCGCCTCGCCCTGGGCCTCGGCGGGCAGCGGGACCCGCACGGGCGCGGTGCGCAGGGCGGCGACGACGTCCTCCGCGGTGCCCGTGCCCCGCGGCGCCGGGTAGAGCCAGGCGTCGGTGTAGGTGCGCAGCGCGACGACGCGCCCGTCGGCCGAGAGGGCGCCGCCGGTGAAGGTGCCCGCACCCAGGGCGGTCATCGCCTCCCCGGGCACGACGACCTCGCCCGCCTGCCGCAGGGTCGACCCGTCGGCGACGTAGACCCCGCTGCGCCCGCTGAGGTCCTTGGTGACGACGACGGGGCGGCCGTCGGCCGGCACGAGCAGCGACTCGGCGTCGTGCGGGCCGTCGGTGTAGGTCAGGCGCTCGACGGTCTCCGCTCCGGAGCCGTCGAGGCGCAGCACCGCGACGGTGTCCCGCCGGCGCCCGTTGTCGCCGACGTCGGCGAGCCAGAGGGTGCCGTCGAGAGTGCGGGCGAGGTCCTCCACGTCGCGGCCCCGGTGGGGCACGGCGCGCTCCCCGACCACGGCGCAGCGGTCGTCGAGCCGGTACACGGTGCTGGGGTTGCCGCTGTCGTTGACGACCTCGTAGCCGCCCGCCGGGTCCGCGACGAGGCCCGACGCCTCCGCGAGACGGTCGTCGGCCAGCACACACCGCACCATCGGGTCGGCCGCCGCGACCCCCGGGAGCCCGAGGACCCCGACGAGCACGAGCAGGACGAGCGCGACCTGCCTCAGGGCACGCGCGCGGGGTCGACGGCCGCGGCGCGCAGCGCGGCGGCGAGCTCCTCGGAGACGCGGGCGTGCAGCGCGGTGCCCTCGGCGGTGTGGCGCTCGGCGAGCACCTCGCCCTCCGCGTGGGCGCGGGCGACGAGGGCGCCGTCGGTGTAGCCCAGGAGCACCTCGAGCTCGACGTCGGGGTGCGGCAGCTGCTCGGCCAGACGGACGCGGAGCCGGTTCAGCCCCTCACCGGTCCGCGCCGACACGAACACCGCGCCGGGCAGGGCGCCGCGCAGCTCGGCGAGCGCCATCGGCTCGGCCGCGTCGACCTTGTTGACCACGAGCAGCTCCTGCGGCGCCGGCGAGTCGAGCCCGCCGATCACCTCGCGGACCGCGGCGATCTGGTCCTGCGCCGACGGGTCGGAGCCGTCGACGACGTGGAGCAGGAGGTCGGCGTCGGCGACCTCCTCCAGCGTCGAGCGGAACGCGTCGACGAGCTGGTGGGGCAGGTGGCGCACGAAGCCGACCGTGTCGGTGAGCGTGACCTCGCGCCCGTCCTCGGTCTCCCAGCGCCGCGTGGTCGGGTCGAGGGTCGCGAACAGCGCGTCCTGGACCAGCACCCCGGCGTCGGTGATGGCGTTGAGCAGGCTCGACTTGCCGGCGTTGGTGTAGCCCGCGATCGCGACCGACGGGACGGCGCGGCTCTGGCGGCGCCCCCGCTTGGTCTCGCGGACCGTCGACATCGCCTCGATCTCCCGCCGCAGCTTGGCGATGCGGCGGTGGATCCGGCGGCGGTCGGTCTCGAGCTTGGTCTCACCGGGACCGCGGGTGCCGACGCCGCCGCCGCCCGCGCCGCCACCGCCGCCGGCGCCGCCGCCCTGCCGGGACAGCGACTCGCCCCAGCCGCGCAGGCGCGGGAGGAAGTAGCGCAGCTGCGCGAGCTCGACCTGGGCCTTGCCCTCCTTGGAGCGGGCGTGCTGGGCGAAGATGTCGAGGATCAGGGCGGTGCGGTCGACGACCTTGACCTTGAGCTTCTCCTCGAGCTGGCGCAGCTGCCCGGGCGAGAGCTCACCGTCGGCGATCACGGTGTCGGCGCCGGTGGCCTGCACGGTCTCGCGGAGCTCGACGACCTTGCCCGAGCCGACGAACGTGCCCGGGTCGGGCGTCTGCCGGCGCTGGACGAGTCCGTCGAGCACCTCGGACCCCGCCGTCTCGGCCAGGCGCGCGAGCTCGACGAGCGAGGCCTCCGCCTCCCGCGACGTGCCCTCGGTCCAGACACCGATGAGCACGACGCGCTCGAGGCGCAGCTGCCGGTACTCGACCTCGGTGACGTCGGTGAGCTCGGTGGACGAGCCGGTGAGACCCGGGACGCGCCGCAACGACGAGCGCTCCTCGAGGTCGAGCGCCCCGCCGGTGGGCTCGACCGACTCGTCGGGCGCGGCCGCTCCGGTGTCGAGCCGGATGTCGCTGCTGCGATCGCGGCGGCCCGTGGGGGCGTGCGGCGTCGCGGTGCGGGGGGCCTGCGGTGCGGGTTCTGTCATGTTGCCGCCCATGGTTCCACGACGGGCAACGCGAAAACCACCTCGACGCGGGAGACGGCGCGCAGCGGGATCTCGACCCGTCGATCCGGCCTCAGCGCGCCGCGGGGACGGGCGCGCCCCACGTGCCGTGGGCCACGAGCTCGGCCGGACCGGTGAGCGTGGTGGTGGCGCCGTCCACGCCGACGACGAGCACGCCGCCCGGGGTGTGGACCGTGACGGTGCCGGTGCCCCGGCCCTCGGCCTGCAGCGCGGCGACGGCGCCCGCCACGGTCCCGGTACCGCAGGAACGGGTCTCGCCCGAGCCGCGCTCGTGCACGCGCAGGTGCACGGCCCCGTCGACCAGGGGCGTCAGCACCTCGACGTTGACGCCGTGCGGGAACAGCGCCCCGTCGTGGCGGGGCGGGCGGGCGAGGTCGAGGTCGTCGAGGGTGCCGGCGAGGTCGGCGGGCAGGACGCACGCGAGGTGCGGGTTCCCGACGTCGACCGCGACGCCGGCCATCTCGAGCGTGTCGACCACGGCGCGCGAGGCGGGCCCTAGGAGCGCCGGCCCCATGTCGACGGTGACCGGGCCCTCGTGGTCGACGGTGACCCACCGGGTGCCGGCGCGGGTGGCGACGGGATGGGTGCCCGGCGCGACGAGGCCCGCGACCACGAGGTGACGGGCGAAGACCCGCACGCCGTTGCCGCACATCTCGGCCAGTGACCCGTCGGCGTTGCGGTAGTCCATGAACCACGTGGCCTCGCCGCCGCCCACCCCGGCGGCGATCGCGGCGGGCGCGTCGGTGCGCACCACACGCAGCACGCCGTCGGCACCGATGCCGCGGCGGCGGTGGCACAGCGCGCGCACCAGGTCCTCGCCGAGGTCGATCTCGCCGTCGGGGTCGGTGAGCACGACGAAGTCGTTCTCGGTGCCGTGCCCCTTGACGAACTCCACGCCACCCAGCGTAGCGACGGCGTCCCTCCCGCCCGCGCACGACCGCCTGCGTGATCTGCAAAACAACGCGCTCCGCAAAAATGCACTCACTGCAAGATCGGCGTAGAGTTCAGGGCGTGACCACGGGACTGCGCGAGCGCAAGAAGCTGCAGACGCGGCACGCGCTCGGCGCGGCCGCCCTCGAGCTGGCGGTCGCGCACGGCCTCGCCGAGGTGACCGTCGAGCAGATCGCCGAGGCCGCCGACGTCTCGCCCCGCACGTTCTTCAACTACTTCTCCTCCAAGGAGGAGGCGATCGTCGCCGCGGACGTCGAGCGCGCCCGCCTCATGGGCGAGCGCCTCGCGGCACGGCCGGCGGACGAGCCCGTCCTGGCGTCGGTCCGGGCCGTCGTGCGCGAGATGGTCGCGGGCGCCGGCGACCGGCAGCGCGAGTGGATCCGCCAGGTCCGCCTCGTGCGCGCCAACCCGACGCTCGTGCCCCACCAGCTCGCGGCCTACGCGACCATCGAGCTGCACCTCGCGCAGGTCATCGCCGAGCGCACCGGGCTCGACGCGCACGACCTCTACCCCGCCGTGACCGCCGCGGCCGTCATGTCCGCGACGCGGGCCGCGACCACCCGCTGGCTCGCCGCGGACGGGCGCGCCGACCTCACCGCCTGCCTCGACGAGGCGCTCGACCTGCTGGCCCACGGTCTGGAGAACCCGCCGGTCCCGGGCCACGCGTCGCCGCGGGCGCCCTGACGGCCACGTCCCGCGCACCGCCCACCACCCACGCCGCTCCCCTCCCGGAGAACACGCTCATGTCCGCACCCGCGACGTCCGCCCCCGCGACGTCCGCACCCGACGCCACGCCGGCCACCCGACACGTGCTCGTCGCGCTGTCGGGCCTGCTCATGGCCCTGTTCGTCGCGATCCTGTCGTCGACGATCGTGTCGAACGCGCTGCCGCGGATCCTCGCCGACCTCGGCGGGACCCAGGCGCAGTACACGTGGGTCGTCACCGCCTCGCTGCTGGCGATGACCGCCTCGACGCCGATCTGGGGCAAGCTCGCCGACCTCTTCTCGAAGAAGCTGCTCGTCCAGATCGCGATCACGCTGTTCATCGTCGGGTCGATGCTCTGCGGCCTGACCACGGGCACCGCCGAGCTCATCGGCTTCCGCGTCATCCAGGGCCTCGGCATGGGCGGGCTGATGGCGCTGGCCCAGGTCGTGATCGCGGCGATCATCCCGCCGCGCGAGCGCGGCCGGTACTCCGGCTACCTCGGCGCGATCATGGCCGTCGCGACGGTCGGCGGCCCGCTGATCGGCGGCGTCATCGTCGACACCATCGGCTGGCGCTGGTGCTTCTACGTCACCGTGCCGATCGCCGTCGTGGCACTCGTCGTGCTGCAGCGCACGCTGACGGTGCCCACGGTCAAGCGCGAGGTGCACATCGACTACCTCGGCGCGATCCTCATCGCCGCGGGCGTCTCCGCGCTGCTCATCTGGACCTCGCTGGCCGGCCACCAGTTCGCCTGGGGCTCCTGGACCTCCGTGGCCATCGTCGGCGGCGGCGTCCTCGCCCTCGTCGCGGCCGTGGTCGTCGAGTCGAAGGTGCGCGAGCCGATCGTGCCGCTGCACCTCTTCCGCAACCCGACCGTCGCGCTCGCCACGGTCGCCGGGCTGTTCGTCGGCGTCGCGATGTTCGGCTCCACGGTCTACCTGAGCCAGTTCTTCCAGCTCGCCCGCGGCGCCACGGCCACCGAGGCCGGCCTGCTGACCCTGCCGATGATCGCCGGGCTCTTCCTGTCCTCGACGATCGTCGGGCAGCTGATCACCCGCTACGGCCGCTGGAAGCCCTACCTCGTCGGCGGCGGCATCCTGCTCACCCTCGGCCTGCTCGGCGAGGGCCTGTTCGTCAGCGCGACCGTGCCCTACGGGCTGCTCGCGGTGTTCATGGCGATGGTCGGCATCGGGGTCGGGTCGACCCAGCAGAACCTCGTGCTCGCCGTGCAGAACCAGGTCGCGATGAGCGAGATGGGCGCGGCCAGCTCGACCGTCGCGTTCTTCCGGTCGCTCGGCGGCGCCGCCGGTGTGGCCGCCCTGGGCGCGCTGCTCAGTTCGCAGGTCAGCACGAAGATCAGCGAGGGCCTCACCGCCCTGGGCGTCCCGGCCTCGGCGACGGGGGCCTCCGGCCAGATCCCGAACCTCGCCACGCTGCCGGCCCCGATCCGGTCGGTGATCGAGAACGCGTACGGCGACTCCGTCGCCCTGCTGTTCCTGTCGGCGGCGCCGCTGGCGCTCATCGCGCTGGTCGCGATCCTCTTCCTGCGCGAGGTGCCGCTGCGCCGCACGATCGACGTCGAGGAGACGGCGACGGTCCCGGCGGAGCCCGCCGCGGAGAGCACCGTGCACGACACCGAGACCGGACTGGTCACCGCGCCCGTGCCCGCGGCGCGCCCGATCCTGTCCGGGACCGTGCGCCACGCCGGCGAACCCGCGGCGAAGGCCGTCCTGACGATGGTCGACGCCGACGGCCGCCAGCTCGGCCGCGCCGTCGCGGGACGGGACGGGAGCTACGCGGTGTACGCCGCCGCGGCCGGGAGCCCGCACCTCCTGGTCGTCCAGTGGCGCGGCACCCCGCACGTCGAGGCGCTCGGCGGGGCCACCGGGCCCCAGCACCGCGACATCGTGCTCACCCCCGCCCCCGCGGACCGGCCCACCACCTGCCGGCACGCCCTCGACGCGCCGACGGTGACGATGGGCGCGCAGCGGTAGCTCGGGCGGACGTCGTTCCTGAACGAGGGGCACCTTCGGTCGGCTGGATCGACCGGAGGTGCCCCTCGCTCGTTACCGGGACGCCGACCCTGGATTCCGGCCGGGGCGCCCGTCGCCCATCTCTGCGATCGAGGGTGCCCTTCGCTCAGCCCACGGGTGTTCGCCACGCCGCCAGCACCGCCGCGACGAGGTCGTCGGCGCCGGCGTCGACCCAGCGCACGCGATCGTCGCGGCGGAACCACGAGCGCTGCCGGCGCACCAGCCGCCGGGTGGCGACGACCGTGCGTCGGCGTGCCTCCCCGAGGTCGATCCCGCCGTCGAGGTGCTCGAGGACCTCGCGGTACCCCACGGCGCGTGACGCCGTGGCGCCGTCACGGAGACCGCGGGCCGCGAGGGCGCGCACCTCGTCCACCAGCCCGGCGGAGAGCATGCCGTCGACGCGCCGCGCGATCCGCTCGTCGAGCACCGCGGTGTCGCGGTCGAGCCCGATCAGCACCGCGTCGTGCCGCGGCCGGCCGGGGCGGGGCAGGCTCGCGGCGAAGGGCCGGCCGGTGAGCTCGACGACCTCGAGGGCCCGGACGATGCGCCGCCCGTTGCTCGCGAGGATGTCGCGGGCGGCGTCGGGATCCCGGGTGGCGAGGCGGGCGTGCATCGCCGCCGGCCCGACCTCGGCCAGCTCGCCGTCGAGGCGGGCGCGCAGGGTCGGGTCGGTGCCGGGGAAGTCGAGGTCGTCGAGCACGGCCTGCACGTAGAGCCCCGACCCGCCGACCACCAGCGCGACCCGCCCGCGCTCCCGGATCGCCGCGACCGCCGCACGGGCGTCGCGCTGGTAGGCCGCGACGGTGGCGGTGTCGGCGACGTCGAGGACGTCGAGCAGGTGGTGCGCCACGCCGCGGCGGGCGTCGGGCGGGAGCTTGGCGGTGCCGACATCCATCCCGCGGTAGAGCTGCATGGCGTCGGCGTTGACGACCTCCGCCCCGACGCCGAACCGGCCCAGCTCCGCGGCGACGTCGAGCGCGAGGTCGGACTTGCCGGTCGCCGTCGGCCCGAGCAGGGCGATCGGGCGAGCGGCTGGGGTCATGGCCCGGAGGATCCCAGCTCCCACACCGCCACGTGGTACGCGACCCCGTACGGCGCCGAGGAGTGCTCCAGGCGGGTCGCCGCCGGGTGGGGCACCGCCCCGGCCAGCACCTGCCACGGCACGCGCCCGGCCGCGAGCAGCTCGTCGGACAGGCCCGGGTCCAGGCCGGCGAGCGCGGCGGCGTCCCCGGTCGCGAGGGCGTCGGCGACGCCGCGGTCGTAGCCCTCGGCGCGCTCGTCGAACGCCCCCGGCGCCCGGGCGGTGTGGGTCGCCGCGCCGTCGCCCAGCACGAGCAGGACGTCGGCGCCGTCGGACTGCGCGAGCTCCTCCCCCGCCTTCCGGGCGTCGTCGGGGCCGGTCGTGTCGGCGAGGACGTGGGCCTCGATCCGCACCCGCTCGCCGGCCGGCCCGGCCTGGGCCCGCAGCCAGCCGGCCACGAGCACGGGCAGCGGGAGCTCCGGGTCGAGCGTCGCGGCCTCCGGCCCGAGCGCGACGCGGACGTCGGCGCCGTACCCGGCGAAGGTGCCCCGGGTGTCCGGGGTGTGGGTCGACGCCTCCGGCGCGGCGCCCACCGCGAGCCACCGGTCGCCGACGCCCGCGAGACCGGTGGCGACGCCGCGGCACGCCGCGCGCAGGGCCGCCGTCTCGGCCGCCGCCGTGCCCGCGAGCTCGGCCACGAGCAGGGGCGGATGGGGCACCACCGCCGCCGTCAGGATCACTGGACCGAGGCTATCCGGGGCCGCCCGCACCGGCATGCGGGCGAGCGCTCCGCCACGCCTCCCCGCTGTCGCACCGGGGGAAGGGAGTTCCTGCACGGTCGGCCGACCTGCTTGAATGCCCGGACCGTAGGAGCGGGAGGTGTCGGGGCCGATGACCGACGAGCAGGCTGCGGGGGCCGCCGACGGTGCCGTGGCCGACCAGCCCGACCAGCCCGACCAGCCCGACCACGCGTCGGCGCCGGACGGTCAGGCGACGGCGCCCGCGGTCCCGGCTGCTCAGACCGCTCCCGCGCCCCCGACGACCCCGACGACCCCGACACCCCCGACGACCCCGACACCTCCGTCCACCTCGCCACCTCCGACCACGCCGACGACCCCGGGCCCCGCTCCCGACGTCGCGGGCGGCGAGGACACCGCCCCGGCGGGCGCGTCCGGCGCGACCCCGCCGTCGTTCCCCACCGTCACGTCCGCGGCCACCGATCCCGGGCGCTGGGGGCGCGTCGACGACGACGGCACGGTCTGGGTCCGCACGGCCGACGGCGAGCGTTCCGTCGGCTCCTGGCAGGCCGGTGACGCCCAGGAGGGGCTGGCCCACTTCGCGGTGCGCTTCGACGACCTGCGCACCGAGGTCGACCTGCTCGTCCGGCGCCTGAGCTCGGGCCGCGGCGACGCCCGCTCGACCCTGCGCAGCGCGACCGCCCTGCGCGAGCGCCTCGCCGACGCCGCGGTGGTCGGCGACGTCGTCGGCCTCGGCGGGCGCCTGGACGCCGTCGTCACGGCGGCCGAGCAGGCCGAGGAGACCGAGCGCGCGGCCCGCGCCGGCGCCCGCGACGACGCGGTCGCGCGCAAGGAAGCCCTGATCGCCGAGGCCGAGGCGCTGGCCGAGGAGACCACGCGCTGGAAGCACGCGGGCGACCGCTTCTCGTCGATGATCGAGGAGTGGAAGGCGGTCAAGGGGATCGACCGCAAGACCGACGACGCGCTGTGGAAGCGCTTCTCCCGCGCCCGCGAGACCTTCGCCCGCCGCCGGGGCGCGCACTTCGCCGAGCTCGACCGGGCCCGCACCGCGGCCAAGGCGCGCAAGGAGGAGCTGGTCACCGAGGCCGAGTCGCTCGTCGACTCCGACGACTGGGGACCCACCGCCGGGCGCTACAAGGAACTGATGGTCGAGTGGAAGGCCGCCGGCCGCACGAGCAAGGACGCCGACGACGCCCTGTGGGCGCGGTTCCGCGGCGCGCAGGACACGTTCTTCTCCCGTCGCTCGGAGGCGTTCTCGGCCCGGGACGCGGAGTTCGTCGCCAACGCGCGCGCCAAGGAGGAGCTCCTCGTCGAGGCCGGGCGCATCGACCTCGCCGACGTCGACGCCGCGCGCGCCGCCCTGCGCGACGTCCAGGAGCGCTGGGACGCGATCGGCAAGGTGCCGCGCGAGCGGGTCCGCGAGTTCTCGACCCGTCTCAAGGAGGTCGAGGACCGCGTCCGGGCCGCGGTCGACCGCCGCTGGCAGACCGCCGACCCGGAGACCGAGGCGCGCGTCGGCCAGTTCCGCAGCCGGGTCGAGCAGTACGAGGCGCAGGCCGCGAAGGCCCACGCCGCGGGCGACCACCGCCGCGCGCAGGAGGCCGAGCGCCAGGCCGCGCAGTGGCGGGAGTGGCTCGCCGCGGCCGAGCAGGCGGCGCGCTGAGGGCGCGCTACCGCCGCGAGAGCGCGTAGGACGCCCAGCGTCCCGCGAGCACGATCATCGCCAGCAGCGCGAGCCAGAGCCCCACGCCGGGCCCGACGCCCGCGCTGGTGTTCTGCGACCAGATCGCCCACAGCCCGGTGACCGACGTGATGGTGCAGCCGGCCGCGGTGACGAACACGGCGGGCCAGCGCCGCGTCGACAGCGTCACCGCGGTGCCGACGACCCCGAAGACCACGGCGAGGGTGCCGAACAGCCGCGGCAGGCCGGTGACGCCGGGACGGCCGAGGACGACCTCCCAGCCCGAGGCCCCGAGACCCGTCCACGGCAGGACCGCCGCGAGCAGCAGGACCAGCACCGCGACCGCCGCGACGAGGGCGCCGGGACCGAAGTCGACGCGGGCGCCGGCCGCCGAGGGCTCCGGAGCGCGGGCGTCGGTGTCGGTGCCGTTCTCGCTCATGACGGGACCTCCTGCAGGGCCGCCGAGCACCCGGCCGCGACGGGCTCGGCCGCGGGGGCGGGCGGGCCGAGGGTCGGCAGGCCCAGGCCGGTGGTGCGCGGCGTGGTGGGCCGCTGACCGGCCTCGTGGGCGTCGCCGGCGCGGGTGCGCCGGTGGGTCAGGACGTCGCCGTCGGCGACGACGTGGTGCGGCGCCCCGTAGGTGGCGCGGACGGTCACGACGTCGCCGGGCCGGATCTCCTCCGCGGTCCCCGTCGGCGTGAAGTGCACCAGCCGCCCGTCGCGGGCGCGCCCGCTCATCCGTCGGGTCGCGGTGTCCTTGCGGCCCTCGCCGGTGGAGACGATCAGCTCGAGCTCGCGCCCGACCTGCTCGCGGTTGCGCTCGAGGGAGATCCCCTCCTGGAGCGCGACGAGGCGGTCGTAGCGCTCCTGCACCACGGCCTTCGGGACCTGGTCGGGCAGCGACGCGGCCGGCGTGCCCGGGCGCGGCGAGTACTGGAAGGTGAAGGCCTGGCTGAACCGCGACGCCTCGACGACCCGCAGCGTCTCGGCGAAGTCCTCCTCGGTCTCGCCGGGGAAGCCGACGATGATGTCGGTGGTCAGCGCCGCGTCCGGCATCGCCGCGCGCACGTCGTCGACGATGTCGAGGTAGCGCTTCGCGCGGTACGAGCGGCGCATCGCCCTGAGCACGCGGTCGGAGCCGGACTGCAGCGGCATGTGCAGCTGGGGACAGACGTTCGGCGTCTCGGCCATCGCGGTGATGACGTCGGAGGTGAAGTCGCGCGGGTGCGGGCTGGTGAACCGCACCCGCTCGAGCCCGTCGACCCGGCCGCAGGCGCGCAGGAGGTCGGCGAACGCGGTGCGCCCGCTCGCGCGGTCGTCGAACGAGACGCCGTAGGCGTTGACGTTCTGTCCCAGCAGCGTCACCTCGAGCACGCCCTCGGCGACGAGCGCCTCGACCTCGGCGAGGATCTCCCCGGGCCGCCGGTCGACCTCCTTGCCGCGCAGCGACGGGACGATGCAGAAGGTGCACGTGTTGTTGCAGCCGACCGAGATCGACACCCAGCCCGCGTAGGCGGAGTCGCGGCGGGCGGGCAGGTGGGACGGGAACGTCTCGAGCGCCTCGAGGATCTCCACCTGGGCCTCACCGTTGTGGCGGGCGCGCTCGAGCAGGGCCGGCAGCGACCCCGTGTTGTGGGTGCCGAACACGACGTCGACCCACGGCGCCCTCGCGACGACGGTGTCGCGGTCCTTCTGCGCGAGGCACCCGCCGACGGCGATCTGCATGCCGGGCCGGCGGGCCTTCTCGGGGGCGAGGCGGCCGAGCTGGCCGTAGAGCTTGTTGTCGGCGTTCTCGCGCACCGCGCAGGTGTTGAACACGACGAGGTCGGCGCCGTCGGCGTCCTCGGTGTGGGAGTAGCCGGCCTCCTCGAGCACCCCGGCGAGGCGCTCGGAGTCGTGCACGTTCATCTGGCACCCGTGGGTGCGGATGTGGAAGGTCGCCGGCGACACAGCAGTCATCGCCGCTCAGGATAGGCGCCGGGCGTGTGCTCGCGCCGGGCACCGAGACCATCCCGGCGCCGCACACGCCACCACACCTCGCGTGGGCCATTCGGTCCAGTCCCCGACCTCGTCTGCGCGCGGTATCTGACGAGCGCGTGACGATCCGCGACGTCCTTCTTGTCCTGTCCGAGCTTTCCGTGCTCACTCCACGGTCATGTCCGATCTCGCCGCGTTCCCACCCGTCGCACCGGATGTCCTCGCCTCGGCGGAGGGTGCGTCCAGCGGCGTCCTCGCCGCCGTCGAGGACGCCATCGAGGCGGTGTTCACGCCACTGTCCGAGGGTCTGTCCGCCGTCGTCTTCGCCGAGATCCCCATCGGCGACACGGGCTTCCCGTGGATCGTGGGCTGGCTGATCCTGGCCGCGATCATCTTCACGGTCTCCTTCGGCTTCGTGCAGTTCCGGAACTTCCGGCTCGCCACGAAGATCGCCCGGGGCCGGTTCACCGGCGACGACGAGCCCGGCGAGATCCCGCACTTCCACGCGCTGACCTCGGCGGTGTCCGGCACCGTCGGGCTCGGGAACATCGCCGGCGTCGGGGTCGCGGTGACCATCGGCGGCGCGGGCGCGACCTTGTGGATGATCGTCGCGGGTCTGCTCGGGATGGCCACGAAGTTCGTCGAGTGCACGCTGGGCGTGCGCTACCGCGAGCACCACCCCGACGGCACGGTGTCCGGCGGGCCGATGCACTACCTGCGCAAGGGCGTGGCCGAGCGGATGCCGACGGCGTTCGGCCGCCGACTGGGCGCGACGCTCGCGGCCCTGTCCGCGGTGTTCATCCTCTTCTTCGGGGTCGCCGGCGGGAACATGTTCCAGACCAACCAGACCTTCGCCCAGCTCACCGAGGTGACCGGTGGTGATGCCGGCCCGCTCGGCGGCGACGGTGCCGCCCTCGTGTTCGGCATCGTGCTCGCCGTGCTCGTCGGATGGGTCCTGGTCGGCGGCGCGCGTTCGCTCGGGCGCACGACCAGCCGGCTCGTCCCGGCGATGGCGATCATCTACGTGAGCGCCTGCCTGATCGTCATCCTGGTCAACATCCCCCTGATCCCCGCGGCCGTCGGCGCGATCGTCTCCGGTGCCTTCACCGGGGCGGGCGTCGTCGGCGGTGTCGTCGGTGCGCTGATCGTCGGCTTCCAGCGCGCGGCGTTCTCGAACGAGGCGGGCCTGGGCTCGGCGCCGATCGCCCACTCCGCGGTGAAGACCCGGCACCCGGCGACCGAGGGCTACGTCGCGCTGCTCGAGCCGTTCGTCGACACCGTGGTGATCTGCACGATGACCGCCCTGACGATCGTCATCGCCGACACCCCAGTGTGGCGCGACGCGCAGGCCACCTACGCCGCCACCGGCGAGGACCCGGGCGGCGTCACGATCACGTCGTCGGCCTTCGAGTCGGTCCTGCCGTGGTTCCCCTATGTGCTCACGCTCGCGGTCGCCCTGTTCGCGGTCTCCACCATGCTGACCTGGGGGTACTACGGGCAGAAAGCCTGGACCTACCTGTTCGGGCGCGGCCCCGTGCGCCTGCGGGTGTACTACGGCGTGTACTGCGCCTTCATCGTCGTCGGCTCCGTGCTCACCCTCGGCGCCGTGCTCGACTTCGCCGACTCGGTGCTCTTCCTGCTCGCCCTGGTCAACATCATCGGCCTCTACATCCTCGCTCCGGTGGTGAAGGAGGAGGTCGTCCGGTTCCGCGTGGCCCGGCGCTCGGGCGAGTGCGTCGAGATGCACCCCGGCGAGCGCCGGGAGCTCACCGCGGCGGTGTCGTCGAGCGACGAGTAGCCGGTCCCCGAAGCCTGGCACGATGCCGCGGTGAGCCCGATCCCCCGGCGCACCGTGCTGCGCGGCACCGCGGCGGCGCTCGCGATGGGCGTCGGAGCGGGCGTCGCCGCCTGCGCCCGCCCCGGGGACCGAATCCCGGTGGCGCTGGCGACCGGGGGGCCGCAGGGGGTCTACCGCCGTGTCGGGGACGCCCTGGCCGGGCTGTGGGCGGCCGAGCTCGGTCTCGACACCCGGGTGGTGGGCAGCGAGGGCTCGGTCGACAACGTCGGCATGCTCGTCTCGGGGCAGGCACAGGTGGCGTTCTGCGCGGCCGACGTCGCCGTGGACGGGGCGGTCGACGGCGCCCGTCCGCGCTTCGGGCTGCGGGCGCTGGCGAGGGTGCACGACGACGCCATCCAGGTGGTCGTGCCCGCCGAGTCACCGGTGCGCACCCTCGCCGACCTGGCCGGACGCCGGGTCTCGGTGGGCGCGCGCAACTCCGGCGTCCTCGTCATCGCCCCGCGGCTGCTCACTACCGTCGGGCTCAACCCTGCCCGGGACATGACCGCGGTGATGCTGGGGCTCGGCGAGTCGGTGGCGGCGCTCGAGCGCGGGGAGATCGACGCGTTCTTCTGGTCCGGCGGCGTCCCGACCGCGGGCGTCGAACGCCTGGTGGGGGCGCGCCCGGTCCGCCTGCTCGACCTGGCCGCGCCGACCGCCGTCCTGCGCGCGCGCTACCCCGTCTACGACCTCACGACCGTCCCGGCCCGCACCTACGGCCTGCCGGACCCGGTGACGGTGACGTCGGTGCGCAACGTCCTGCTGGTGACCGCCGACATGCCCGACGCGCGCGCCGAGGCCCTGACCCGGGTCCTCCTCGAGGGCCGCGAACGGCTCTCGGCCGCCGACGCCGCCGGGCGCGCCATCGATCCGCGCACGGCCATCGGCACCCAGCCGGTGCCGCTGCACCCCGGGGCCGTCGCGGCCTACCGCGGGCTCAAGGGTCTGTAGCACTCAGGCGCCGGCCAGACGCAGGGCGACCCGCAGCCCCCCGCCCTCGGGCAGATCGAGGCGCAGCTCGCCGCCGCAGCGCTCGGCGGCGCGGGCCGCGATGGCGAGGCCGAGGCCGGATCCGTCGCGGCCCCGCTGGGTCGGCGAGCGCCAGAACCGGTCGGTGGCACGGGCGAGCTCGTCGGGATCGATCCCGACGCCGTGGTCGCGCACGGCGATCTCGACGTCCCCCTCGACCCGAGCCGTCGCGATCTCGACCTCCGTGCCCGGAGGCGCGTACTTCAGGGCGTTGTCGAGCACCGCGTCGAGCACCGCGACCACCGAGTCGAGGTCGGCCTGCGCGACCAGGCCCGTGGGGCCGCGCCGGACCAGGCGCAGGCCCTCGTGCCCGGCGAGCACGTCCCAGACGTCGACGCGCTCGGTGAGCACCGGGTCGACCCGCATCGGAGCCCGCTCCGGCGGCCGGCCCTCGGCCCGGGCGAGGGCGAGCAGCCCGTCGAGGACCTCGGTGAGCCGGTCGGTCTCCTCGAGCGCCGCGGCGTGCTCGTCGCGCAGGCTCTCGTCCACCCGCGCCCCCGGCTCGGCGAGGGCTGCGCCCACGTTCTGCAGGCGCAGCCGCAACGCGGTCAGCGGATTGCGCAGCTGGTGCCCGGCGTCGGCCACGAAGGAGCGCTGCGACTCCAGCGCGTGCGTCACGCCCGCCGCCATCTGGTCGAAGTGACGGCGCAGGCGTCGCAGCTCGGGCGGGCCGCGTCCGTCACCGACCGGCTCGGCTCCGCGGCCGGCCCGCACCGCGGCGGCGACCCGCGCCGTGCCCGCGTCCAGGCTCTCCACCGGCGCGAGGATCCAACGCACCAGGGGCAGCGCCGCCGCCGCGGCCAGACCCAGCGCCACCATCCCGGCCGCGGCGAGCAGTGCCCAGCCGCGCAGCGTCGCCGCTCGCGCCGGCCAGGTCGGCGACACGGTCACCGCGGCGCCGCGGACCTCCCCGCCGACGAGCACGGGCTCGGCGAGCAGCAGCGGCGCGGTGTCCCAGGGCCAGATCACGTCCGGGGGCTCCGAGCGCTGCCCGACCAGGGCGAGCAGCACCCGCGCCGCCGTGGGATCCAGCGGCGCGGGGCGCGACGCGGCGAGCACCCGCCCGTCCCGGTCGAGGATCATCGCGGGAATCCCGTAGACCTCGTCGTAGCGGGCGAGCTCGGCGGTCAGCGGGCCGGTCTCGTCGTCGGTGACCGCGCGCTGGGCCAGCGCGGCGAAGCGGGTCGTGTCGCCGAGGCGGTCGGCGAACAGCCGCGAGGTGTCCGCCGCGGCCGTCGCCCCGGCCAGGGGCACCCCGAGCCCGAGGACCAGCAACCCGACCAGCACCGAGAACACCACGAGCAGCCGGGCGCGCACCCGTCAGCCGCCCTCTCGGCCGTCGGGGACCAGCCGGTAGCCCACCCCGCGGACCGTCGCGACCAGCCCGGGACGCCCGAGCTTGGTGCGCAGCGTGGCGACATGGACATCCAGCGTGCGGTCCGCGCCCGGCCAGCGGCGGCCCCAGACCTCGGCGACGAGGTGGTCCCGCGTGCAGACCGCGCCGTCGGCGTCGGCGAGCAGCGCCAGCACCGCGAACTCCTTGCGGGAGAGGGCGACCTCCCCGCCCTCGACGGTGAGCACGTGGCGGGCCCGGTCGAGCACGACCCCGCCACCGAGGTCGCGGGCCGGTGTCGGCGGCGGGCCCGCCGCCGGGCCCCGCCGGCGGCGCACCGCGTGGATGCGCGCCACCAGCTCGCCGACGTCGTAGGGCTTGACCAGGTAGTCGTCGGCGCCGTGGTGCAGCCCGACGATGCGCTCGTCGACCCGCCCCCGCGCGCTGACCACGATGACGGGCGTCTCCCCCGCTTCTCGGATCGACCGGCACACCTCGAGGCCGTCGACGTCGGGCAGCCCCAGGTCGAGCAGCACGACGTCCGCGGCGGGCAGATGGTCCAGGACGTCGCGCCCGGTCGCGAGGCGATCGACATCCATGCCGTATCGGGCGAGCGCCGTGCGCAGCGCGGCGGCGACGCGGTCGTCGTCCTCCACCACCAGCACTCTCACGCCGCTCTCCCGGGTCGAGCTACGCAGGCTCCGTCTTCGGGGAACCCTAAGTCTTCCTCAAGAGAATGGACGTTGCGTGCAAAGCCCTGCCACGGTCCGTCACACCTCACGGCGATCTCGATCGGACAGGTGACCCCTCGATGAGCGACGCGACACCGATGGTGCGCATGGCTGGGGTGAACAAGCACTTCGGCGCCCTGCACGTCCTGCGCGACATCGACCTCGAGGTCGCCCGTGGCGAGGTCGTCGTGGTGCTCGGCCCCTCCGGCTCGGGCAAGTCGACACTGTGCCGGGCGATCAACCGTCTGGAGCCGGTGGACGAGGGAAGCATCGAGATCGACGGGCGGCCGCTGCCCGCCGAGGGTCGCGACCTCGCCGCGCTGCGCTCCGACGTCGGCATGGTCTTCCAGCAGTTCAACCTGTTCTCGCACCTGACGATCATGGACAACGTCACGCTCGCCCCGATCCGGGTGCGCGGGGTCTCGCGGTCCGACGCCGAGTCCGAGGCACGGGTCCTGCTCGACCGCGTCGGGATCGGGGAGCAGTCGGGCAAGTACCCCGCCCAGCTCTCCGGGGGCCAGCAGCAGCGGGTCGCGATCGCCCGCGCGCTGGCCATGGCGCCGAAGGTCATGCTCTTCGACGAGCCCACCTCCGCGCTCGACCCCGAGATGGTCGGGGAGGTCGTCGAGGTGATGGCCGACCTGGCCCGCGACGACATGACGATGGTCGTGGTGACCCACGAGATGGGGTTCGCCCGGCGCACCGCGCACCGCGTGGTGTTCATGGACGACGGCGAGATCGTCGAGGACACGACCCCGGAGAGCTTCTTCTCCCGGCCCGCGACCGATCGGGCCCGCGACTTCCTCAGCAAGATCCTCACCCACTGATCCACCGACAGCAGAAGGAGCCGCTCATGCGACGCGTCCCGATCCGGGTCCTCGGTGTCCTGCTCGCGGTGCTCGCCCTGGCCCTCGGGGCCGCGTGCGGCCGCGAGGGCAGCCCGAGCGGTGCCGCGCCGGTGGCCGGCGTACCGGTGGCCCAGAACGTGCAGGTCCCTGGCTCGCCGACCTTCGCGGCGATGCAGCAGCGCGGCCGGATCGTCATCGGGGTCAAGAACGACCAGCCGGGTCTGGGCATCCAGGACCCGACGACCGGGCAGTACACCGGCTTCGACATCGAGATCGGCCGCATGATCGCTGCCGGGCTCGGTTTCGGGCCCGAGCAGATCGAGTACAAGGTCGTGCCGTCGGCCGCCCGCGAGGACGCCATCTCGCGCGGCGACGTCGACATGTACGTCGGCACCTACACGATCAACGACAGCCGCAAGCAGCGCGTCTCGTTCGCCGGCCCGTACTTCGTCGCCGGCCAGGACCTCCTGGTCCGCGCCGACGACCAGTCGATCACCGGGCCCCAGACGCTGCAGGGCAAGCGTGTCTGCTCGGTCACGGGGTCGACACCCATCCAGCGGGTCCGGGACCAGAACCTGACGACCAACGTCGTGGAGTTCCAGAACTACTCGCAGTGCGTCGACGCGCTGCGCGGCGGTCAGGTCGACGCGGTGACCACCGACAACGCGATCCTCGCCGGCTACGCCGCCCAGGCGCCCGACCAGCTGCGCGTCGTCGGTCAGACGTTCTCGAGCGAGCCCTACGGCGTGGGGCTGCCGCTGAACGACGCAGCACTGCGGAACAAGGTCAACGACCTGATCCAGCAGGCCGAGAACGACGGGACCTGGCAGCGGCTCTACAACGAGACCCTGGGCCGCTCCGGCACCCAGGCCAGCCCGCCGCCGATCCAGCGCTACTGACCCGCGGTCCCGCGCGTGGGGTCCCCGTGCTCCGGCACGGGGACCCACGCCGGGCCCCGACCAAGGAGGGGCCGTCGTGTCGGTCCTGCTCGACAACCTCGACGACTTCCTGTCGCGCTTCGGGGTGACGCTCGGCCTGTTCGTGCTCTCGGGGGTCGCCTCGATGATCCTCGGGACACTCCTGGCGGCGATGCGGGTCAGCCCGGTACCCGCGATGCGCACGGTCGGCACCGGCTACGTGACCTTGCTGCGGAACACGCCGCTGACCCTGGTGCTGTTCTTCTTCGCGCTCGGCTTCACCAAGCTCTTCTTCTACCTGCCGTTCTTCCTGCTCGCCGTGGTCGGGCTCTCGCTCTACACCGCGGCGTTCGTCTGCGAGACGGTGCGCGGCGGCATCAGCACCGTGCCCGCCGGTCAGTCCGAGGCGGCCCGGGCCCTGGGCCTGGGCTTCACCCAGACGCTCTCGCTGATCGTCCTGCCTCAGGCCATCCGCTCGGTCGTGCCCCCGCTGACCAGCGTGCAGATCGCGCTGCTGAAGAACACCACCGTCGCCGCCGGCTTCTCGGTGGTCGAGGCGGGCGGGTTCTACCGCGTGGTCAACGAGCAGGGCGGCTCGACCCTGGTCGCCCTGCTCTGGGTGGCGCTGGGCTTCGTCATCCTCGTCGTCCCCCTCACGGCGGTGCAACGCCGCCTCGAGAAGCGCTGGAGCGTGGCCCGATGAGCGCGCCGACGACGGTCCTGTTCGACGTCCCCGGCCCGCGGGCGCGGGCGCGCAACACCGCCGCCGGGGTCGTCACGCTCGCGGTCGTGGTGGCGCTGGTCGGGGTGCTCGTCTGGCGCCTGGCCGCCACCGGCCAGCTCGACGCGCGGATGTGGGAGTGGATCCTCTACGAGCGGATCCAGCTCGACGTGCTCGACGGGCTGGTCATGACGCTGCAGGCCTTCGCCTCGGCCGCGGTGCTGGCCGTGGTCTTCGGGGCGGTCCTCGCCCTGGGCCGGGTCTCCGACCACCCCTGGCTGCGGCGGACCTCGTCGGGCGTCCTGGAGGCGTTCCGGGCGATCCCGGTGGTCGTGCTGATGTTCCTGCTCTATTACGGCATGCCGTCGGTGGGCGTCACCGTCTCCACCTACGTCGCGATCGTCCTGGCGCTCACCGTCTACAACGGCGCCGTGCTCGGCGAGATCTTCCGGGCCGGAATCCTCGCGGTGCCCCGCGGGCAGTCCGAAGCCGCCTACGCGCTGGGGCTGCGCAAGTCCGGCGTCATGCGCTTCGTGCTCCTGCCCCAGGCGGTGCGCTCGATGCTGCCCTCGATCGTGAGCCAGCTGGTCGTGCTGCTGAAGGACTCCGCGCTGGGCTTCCTGATCACGTACCCGGAGCTGCTCTTCCAGGCCCAGCGGCTCGGGTCCAACGCCGAGCTCGGCTACCCGCTGATCCCGGTCGCGATCGTGGTCGCCGTCGTCTACATCACCCTGTGCCTGCTGCTCTCGGCCCTGGCCACCTGGCTCGAGCGCCGCAGCCGCCGCAACCCGGCCGTCCGCACCGTCGCGCCCCGCCCGGAGGACGGGGAATAGTGCCCGGGTGACCATCCGGCCCGCTCGCCCGGACGAGCTCGAGGTCCTGCGCGCGATCGAGGTGGCCGCGGGAGCGCTGTTCCGCGACGTCGGCCTCGGCACGGTCGCCGACGAGGCCCCGCCGTCGGCGGTCGTCCTGCGCGGCGCGCTGGACCGGGGCGGGTTGTGGGTCCTGGAGGTCGACGGGCGTCCGCTCGCCTACCTCATGGACGACGTCGTCGACGGCGAGGCCCACCTCGAGCAGGTCTCGGTGCACCCCGACGGCGCCCGGCGGGGGCTCGGCGCGCGGCTCGTCGAGCACCTGGTCGACCGCGCCCGGGCGGCCGGGTTCGCCGCGGTGACGCTGACGACCTATCGCGACGTGCCGTGGAACGGGCCGTACTACGAGCGCCTCGGGTTCCGGCCGCTCGCCGACGACGAGCTGGGCCCGGGCCTGCGGGCGGTGCGGGCGGCCGAGACCGCCCGGGGCCTCGACCGGCAGCCGCGGCTCGCGATGCGCCGCGAGCTGTAGCGACCGCCACCGTCCGCCGCACGGGTCGGCCTGCGGGTCGGACTCCTGACTCCCGGCGTCTGCCGTCCGGCAGACGATCCCGTGCCCGGGCGTCCCTAGCGTCGGAGCACACCGATCACCAGCACGGGGGACGATCATGACCAGCACCGGCCTCGCCGAGCACCCGAACGTCACGCACACCCGCGACGCGTTCCTCGCCGCCCAGCAGGGTGACGTCGGACCGTTCGACGCGATGCTCCCCGACGACTTCGTCATGATCAACTACGACAACGGCGTGCCCGCCGACCTGCACGTCGTCGACGGCAAGGCCGCCTTCTTCGGCTTCTACGGGCAGTGGCTCGCGTTCTTCGAGGGCACCTTCGCCCAGGAGCCGCTCGGCATCTACGGCGACGCCGACCGCGTGGTCATGCTCGTCCACGAGACCGGACGGCGCGGCGACGCGGTGTTCGACAACCAGGCCGTCTACGTGATCACGATGCGGGACGGGCAGTGGGCGCGCCTGGAGACCTTCGACCGCGACCGGGAGGCCAACGAGCGCTTCTGGGCCGCGGTCGGCGGGACGGACGCGCTGCGCGCCGCCGGCTGACTCCCTCCCGACACACGACGGACCCGTGTCCCGGGGGGATCACGGGTCCGTCGCGGCGGGTCGACCTGCCGCGGGGCGACCTCAGGTCGTGCCGACCGGGCCGATCCGGTCGGCGTCGAGCGACGAGCCGTTGTCCGGCCCCGGGTTCTCGAGCGAACGCGCTCCGGTGGCGCCGCGCTGCTCGGCCTCCAGGTCCTCACGCTTGAAGATCTTCTTGCCGAGCCAGACCAGCGGGTCGTACTTCCGGTCGACCACGCGCTCCTTCATCGGGATGAGCGCGTTGTCGGTGATCTTGATGTGCTCCGGGCAGACCTCGGTGCAGCACTTGGTGATGTTGCAGAAGCCCAGGCCGGCGTCCTCCTGCGCGTCCTCCTTGCGGTTGCGCACGTCGAGCGGGTGCATGTCCAGCTCGGCGAAGCGCATGAGGTAGCGCGGGCCGGAGAACGGCTCCTTGTTCTCCTCGTGGTCACGCACCACGTGGCAGACGTTCTGGCACAGGTAGCACTCGATGCACTTGCGGAACTCCTGCGAGCGCTCGACGTCCGCCTGCGCCATCCGGTACTCGCCCGGGGCGAGGTCCTCCGGCGGGGCGAAGGCCGGGACCTCACGGGCCTTCTGGTAGTTGAAGTCGACGTCGGTGACGAGGTCGCGGATCACCGGGAACGTCCGGATGGGCGCCACCGAGATCGTCTCGTCCTCGGTGAACGTCGACATGCGCGTCATGCACATCAGGCGCGGGCGCCCGTTGACCTCGGCGCTGCACGACCCGCACTTGCCGGCCTTGCAGTTCCACCGCACCGCCATGTCCCCGGCCTGCGTGGCCTGGAGGCGGTGCATGATGTCGAGGACGACCTCGCCCTCCTCGACGTCGACCGTGTAGTCGACGAAGTCGCCGCCCTCCGCGTCGCCGCGCCAGACCTTGAAGCTCGCTGCGTATCCCATGCCTAGGCTCCCCCTCCGGTGTGCTCGCTACCGGGGTCGTCGGCGTTGACCTCGTCCTTCCGGACCGGGGCGTCGCTGCGGTGGCCACCCAGCTCGTCGCCGGTGTAGTACTTCTTCAGCTCGTCGAGCTCGAAGAGGTCGAACAGGTCCGAGCGCATGTCGGGCTGGCCCTGGTGCTCGAGGACGACCTCCCCGTCCCGCAGCGAGCACACGAGCAGCTCGCGCCGCCACGTCTCGTCCATCGTCGGGTAGTCGTCGCGGGTGTGCCCGCCGCGGCTCTCCTGCCGCTCGAGCGCCGCCTTCGCGATGCACTCGCTGACCATGAGCATGTTGCGCAGGTCGAGCGCGAGGTGCCAGCCCGGGTTGTAGGCGCGGCGCCCGTCGACCGCGACGCGCGGGACCCGGTCCTTGAGCTCGTGGAGCTTCTTGAGGGCCAGCTCCATCTCGTCGGCCTTGCGGATGATGCCGACGAGGTCGTTCATCGTCTGCTGCAGTTCCTGGTGCACGGTGTAGGCGTTCTCGCCGCCCGAGCTCTCGATCGGGCGCTCGACGTCCTCCCGCGCCGCGGTCACCGACGCGTCGGAGACCGTCGGCACGTTCCCGAGCCCGTCGAGGTAGGCCGCGGCCCCCGCGCCGGCGCGGCAGCCGAAGACCAGCAGGTCCGACAGCGAGTTGCCGCCGAGGCGGTTGCTGCCGTGCATGCCGCCCGCGACCTCGCCGGCCGCGAAGAGCCCCGGCACCGCGGACGCCGCGGTGTCCGGGTCGACCTCGACGCCGCCCATGACGTAGTGACAGGTCGGTCCGACCTCCATCGGCCCGGCGGTGATGTCGACGTCGGCCAGCTCCTTGAACTGGTGGTACATCGACGGCAGCCGCCGCGTGATCTCCGCGGCAGGCATGCGGCTCGAGACGTCGAGGTAGACACCGCCGGCCGGGGAGCCACGGCCCTCCTTGACCTCGTTGTTGATCGCGCGGGCGACCTCGTCGCGCGGCAGCAGCTCCGGCGGGCGCCGGTTGTTGTCGGCGTCGGTGTACCAGCGGTCGCCCTCGGCCTCGCTGGTCGCGTACTGCTCGCGGAACACCTCGGGGATGTAGTCGAACATGAAGCGCTTGCCCTCGGAGTTCTTGAGGACGCCGCCGTCGCCCCGCACCGACTCGGTGACGAGGATGCCCTTCACGCTGGGCGGCCAGACCATCCCGGTGGGGTGGAACTGGACGAACTCCATGTTCAGCAGCTTCGCGCCCGCGCGCATCGCGAGCGCGTGGCCGTCGCCGGTGTACTCCCACGAGTTGCTGGTGACCTTGAACGACTTGCCGACGCCGCCGGTCGCGAGCACCACCGCCGCGGAGTGGAAGCAGACCAGCTCGCCGGTCGGACGGCGGTAGCCGAACGCCCCGGCCACACGGTCGCCGTCCTTGAGCAGCTCGGTGATCGTGTACTCGTGGAAGACCGCGAGGTCGGACTCGTAGTCGCCGGTGCGGGCGAAGTCCTCCTGCTGCAGCGAGACGATCTTCTGTTGCAGGGTGCGGATCAGCTCGAGCCCCGTGCGGTCACCGACGTGGGCGAGGCGCGGGAAGTTGTGCCCGCCGAAGTTCCGCTGGCTGATCTTGCCCTCGGGCGTGCGGTCGAACAGCGCGCCGTAGGTCTCGAGCTCCCAGACCCGCTGCGGCGCCTCCTTGGCGTGCAGCTCGGCCATGCGCCAGTTGTTGAGGAACTTCCCCCCGCGCATGGTGTCGCGGAAGTGGACCTCCCAGTTGTCGCGCGGGTTCGCGTTGCCCATGGACGCGGCGATCCCGCCCTCGGCCATGACCGTGTGGGCCTTGCCGAACAGCGACTTGCAGATGATCGCGACCCGCTTGCCGCGCAGGCGCGCCTCGATCGCGGCACGCAGACCCGCGCCGCCCGCCCCGATCACGAGGACGTCGTACGTGTGGTGGGTGACCGGGGTGTCGCCGCCGGTGCTCGCGTCGGCCGCCTCGAAGGCGGTGGGGGTGCCGGGGTCCGTCATCAGTTCACGATCCGCAGGTCGGAGATGGTGCCGCTCGAGACGAGCATGATGTAGAAGTCGGTCAGGATCAGCGTCCCGATCGTCAGCCACGCGAACAGCATGTGGCGGGTGTTCAGCTTGGAGACGCCCGTCCAGATCCTGTAGCGCACCGGGTGCTTGGAGAAGTGCTTGAGCCGCCCGCCCGTGATGTGGCGGCACGAGTGGCACGAGAGCGTGTACAGCCACAGACCGACCACGTTGATCAGCAGGATGAGCGTGCCCAGGCCCAGCCCGAACGACGTCTGCCCCGTGGCGGGGTCGGTGCTCTGGAAAGCCAGCACCATGTCGTAGGTGTTGAGCAGCGAGATCACGAAAGCCACGTAGAAGAAGTACCGGTGCGCGTTCTGCAGGATCAGCGGGAAGCGTGTCTCGCCGGTGTACTTCGTGTGCGGCTCGGCCACGGCGCACGCGGGCGGCGACGACCAGAACGCCCGGTAGTACGACTTCCGGTAGTAGTAGCACGTGAGCCGGAAGAGCAGCAGGAACGGCAGCGAGACCAGCGCGTAGGGCAGGAACCACGGCATCTCGCCGAACCACTGGCCCAGATGACTCGCCTCCGGGACGCACGAGGCGCTCACGCACGGCGAGTAGAACGGCGAGAGGTAGTGGTACTCGTCGACGTAGTACGCGGCGCCCCAGAGCGACCGGATCGTCGCGTACACGACGAAGGTGGCCAGGCCCAGCGCGTTCGCCAGCGGCGGCAGCCACCAGCGGTCGGTGCGCAGGGTGCGCTGTCGGATGTCGGGGCGTCCCGGCGCCGGCGGCCGGTACGTCCCGGAGTCGTGTGTGGTGGTCACGGCACCGGTCCTGTCTGCGTGGTCTCGTCTGCGGTGACGCGCACGCGTCGGCGGGTGGCGGCACCGTCCGATGCGCCCGGCCGTGGCCGGCGACGGAGCGGAGAACCCGCGGACGCCACGCTCTGTGGTGCGCCGCACACTACGACGCGTCAATCCGTCATGTCGCCCGGGCCACCCCCGTGGCCGGGCGTGACGATGGCCACGTCCGAGATCGAGAGCGATCACCGCGCCGGTCACGGCGGGGTCGGCGGCCCGGTCGTCCCCGGGCGCCGGCGTCCGGATCAGCGCTCGTGGTCGGGCTCGTCGGGCTCCGGATCCGCGCCGGCGAGGACGTCGTCGAGCGCGTCGTGCTCACCCTCCGGAGCGGGCCGCTCGGCGAGCGCCTCCCGGACCACCCCGTACGCGACCCCGGCGTCGTACCCCTTGCGCGCCAGCATCCCGACGAGGCGGCGCGCGGCCACCGCGTGGTCGTGGCGGGCGAGGGAGGGCAGGCGCCGGTCGACGAGCGCCCGGGCGCGGGCGCGCTCGTCGTCGCGGTCGATCTCGTCGACCGCCGTCGTCGCCGTCTCGCGGTCGACGCCCTTGCGGTGCAGCTCCCCGGCCAGTGCCCGCTTGCCCAGGCCCTGGTGGCGGTGGCGCGACGACACCCACTGCTCGGCGAACGCGGCGTCGTCGACGAGCTTGGCCGCGGCGAGACGGTCGAGCACCCGGCGGGCGACGTCGTCCTCGACGTCCTTGCGCACCAGGGCGTCGGCCAGCTCGGCACGGGAGCGGGCGCGCGTGGTGAGCAGGTTCAGGCAGATCGTGCGGGCGACCGACTCGGGGTCGGCCGGTGGGTCGTCGCCGGCCGCGTGGGTGCTGCCGGTGCCGTCGGGGTCGGGCGGCTCCGGCGCGCGCCCCCGCGACGACCGGCGCCGCCCGACCCCGTCGCGGGCCCCCACGCGACTAGAAGTCGACGGGGGCGGGCGCGGTCTCCTCGGCATCGAGCTTCGGGCCGATGCCGAGCTTCTCCTTGATGCGCTTCTCGATCTCGAGGGCGACGTCCGGGTTCTCCTTGAGGAACTTGCGGGCGTTCTCCTTGCCCTGCCCCAGCTGGTCGCCCTCGTACGTGTACCAGGCTCCCGACTTGCGGACGATCGCCTGCTCGACACCCATGTCGATCAGCGAGCCCTCCTTCGAGATGCCGTGGCCGTAGAGCATGTCGAACTCGGCCTGCTTGAACGGCGGGGCCACCTTGTTCTTCACGACCTTGACCCGCGTGCGGTTGCCGACCGCGTCGGCGCCGTCCTTGAGCGTCTCGATGCGGCGGATGTCGAGCCGGACCGAGGCGTAGAACTTCAGCGCCTTGCCGCCCGTGGTGGTCTCCGGCGAGCCGAACATGACGCCGACCTTCTCGCGCAGCTGGTTGATGAAGATCGCCGTGGTGCCCGACGCGTGCAGCGCACCGGTGATCTTGCGTAGCGCCTGGCTCATCAGCCGGGCCTGGAGACCGACGTGGCTGTCACCCATGTCGCCCTCGATCTCGGCGCGCGGCACGAGGGCGGCCACCGAGTCGACCACGATGACGTCGAGGGCGTTCGAGCGGATCAGCATGTCCATGATCTCGAGCGCCTGCTCGCCCGTGTCGGGCTGCGAGACCAGCAGGGCGTCGGTGTCGACACCGAGCGCCTTGGCGTACTCGGGGTCGAGCGCGTGCTCCGCGTCGATGAACGCCGCGATGCCGCCCTGGGCCTGGGCGTTGGCCACCGCGTGCAGCGTCACCGTCGTCTTGCCCGAGGACTCCGGGCCGTAGATCTCGACCACGCGCCCGCGGGGCAGGCCACCAACCCCCAGCGCCACGTCGAGGGCGATCGAGCCGGTCGGGATGATGTTGACCGGCGCCCGGCCCTCGTCCCCGAGCCGCATGACCGAGCCCTTGCCGAACTGCTTGTCGATCTGGGCGAGGGCGAGCTCGAGCGCCTTGTCGCGATCCGGTGCCTGTGCCATGGGGATGTCACCTTCGGGGTCAGGGGTCGACTCTCGGAGGCCGACGGTAGGCGGAGGGTCCGACAGCGTGGTGCCGGAGCCGGCCGGCCTGGGGACGGACGGAACGGTTGTGGACGGACGCCGGCGACGCTGACGCCGCGCAGGGGCCGTACGGAGCAGGGTAGACGAACAGGTGTTCGATCCGGGAGCCCGTGGCGGTCCGGGCGTGTCGGGCGTCGGTGCCGGTGCGGCGGGCGGTCCTCCGGCCGGGAGGTCGACCGGGTCGTCACCGGCGCTCGGCGGGCACCTCGAACTCGGCGCACACCACCCGCCACACGTCGCGCGGCTCCTCACCGTCCTCGAGCGCCTGCGCCACCGTGCGCCCACCGAGCGCGCCGAAGACGTGGTCGCGGGCGATCGACCCGGCCCGCACCGCCCCGAACTCGTCGTCCATCAGCTGCCGGAAGTGAGTCAGCCGCACGCGCTCCACCCTAGGTGGGGGCGTCGCCGCCGGGCCGCGACGCCCCGCCCGACACGGTCACCGGCCGGTGTCGCTCACCTGGCGAGGAGCACCGGCCAGTAGCCCGCGGACCGCTAGCCTGGACCCCGTGGACGGGGCGCTCGGGAGCACGCTGGGGTCGATCGTCGCCCTGGCCTGCATGGTCGGCGCGCTGGTGGTGCTGCTGCGCTGGTGGTTCCAGAACCGCGGCCGCTGAGCTACTGCACGTCGAGGTGCCGCAGGCTCGGCCACAGCTGGTCCCAGGGCACGAGCCGGCCCGTCGCCAGCCAGAGCCGCGTGTCGCCGACCGGCTCCCCCACCGGGCGCACGTCGGCGAACCACGGACGCAGCTCGTCGGCGGTCGACCCCACGTAGAGCACGGTGTCGCCGTCGTCGGACGGCGGCGGGAACCAGCCGTAGCTGCGGTTGCTGCTCACCGCCGGGGGCAGCGCGCCCTCGGGTGCGTGGACGTCGAGGTAGGCCGCGTAGATGTAGGACTCCGCCATGACGGCCGCGTGCGCGCGCTGCGCGGGCGGCAGGGCGTCGTACGCGCGGACCGTCGCGGCGGCGAGCGGCTCGCCGACGGTCGGCGCCGCCATCGCGACCGACGTCGGCAGCACCGCGACCGCGACCGCCGCGCTCACCGCGGCCGCGGGCCAGGCGACCCAGCGCAGCCGCCGGTGACCGGCCTCCCGGCGGCGCTGCAGCCCGACCGCGCCCGCCGCCGCGAGCAGCCCGTAGAGCCCCGCGAGGTAGTAGGGCCGCCCGAGCGTGACCGCGAAGACGACGTAGAGGACGACGGTGGTGAGGGCCAGGTGGCGCAGCTCCGGGTACGTGGCGAGACGCCACACCCCGTACAGCGCGAGCGGCAGGCCCAGCACGCCGGCCGCGGCGAGCATCCCGAGCACGATCCCGGGGCGCCCGCCGTAGAGGAAGGCCGCCTCGGAGGCGACGACCGGCCCCATCTGCAGCTGCGGCCACCCGTTGACGGCCTGCCAGACCAGGGTCGGCGCGGCGAGCACGGCCGCGATGCCGGCGCCCGCCCAGAGCAGGGGCCGGGTCAGGAGCGCCCGCGGCCCCAGCACGGCGACCGCCAGCACCAGCACGGCCGCCAACAGGAGGATCTGGAACTTCACCTCGGCGCCGACCCCGACCACGGCGCCGACCGCGAGCAGCAGCCGGTCGTCGCGCACACGCCACCAGCGCACCAGCAGCCAGCCCAGCGCGAGCCAGGTGACGGGCTCGAGGGTGTACGGGGTGACCCAGTGGCCGCCGATCGTGGCCCAGACGCCGGTGCCCTGGGCGAGCGCGGTCAGCGTCTGGGCCCGCGTGTCGCCGCCGAGCTCGCGGGCGATCAGCGCGGCGAGAAGGACGGCCGCGACCGTCGCCAGGATCGCCGGGAGGCGCAGCACGAGCACGTTCCCGGGCGCGATCGCGTCCATGGCGGCCGCGACCAACGGGGCCACCGGCGGCTGGTCGACCGACCCGAACGCCAGGTGGTGACGCCCGATGGCGAGCATGAGCGCCTCGTCGAACCACCAGCCGGGGATCCACGCGACGGCCAGGTGGGCCGCGGCGACGGCGGCGGCGACGGCGCCCACGGGCCACCACGCGAACGGCGGCCGCGCAGGGCGCGCCGGTGCGGTGGCTGTCGGGACGGGTGCCGTGACGGTCATGGCGATGATCGTCGCCAGGAGCACGGGCCGGCGGCCACGGCGCGACGACTGCTCCCGGTCGACGAAAGGACCGTCGCGGATCGACCTTCGGCCGAGGCCGGTGTCGGAGGCCAGGCGCTCGAGGTGGTGCGCGCCGGGGCCCGCGACGCGCTGGTCGACCTGCGCGCCATCCTCGGCGTGCTGCGCGACCCGGACGCGGACCCCGACGACCACGACACCGACGAGGTGGGCACCGCGCAGCGCGCACCGCAGCCCACGCTGGCCGACCTGGACCGCCTCGTCGCGGGCGTCCGCGCCGCGGGCACGCCGGTCGCGGTGCGCGACGAGCTCGACGGCACCCCGCCCGACGAGTGCGGGCGCACCCTCTACCGCATCGCCCAGGAGGCGCTCACCAACGCCGCGCGCCACGCCCCGGGTCAACCCGTCGACATCGTGCTGCGGGGTGCCCCCGGCGCGGACGCCGAGCTGGACGTCAGCAACCCCCTCCCGCCGGCGCCGGTGCGACCGCCCGGGAACGGCCTGCTCGGCATCGCCGAGCGGGTCGACCTCGCGGGCGGGCGGGTGCGGCACCGCGGGCCGGACGGCGGCCGGTTCCGGGTGGACGTCCGCGTCCCGTGGCCCGTGGTGCCCCAGCCGCTCGCGGACCGGCCGACGCCCGCGGAGGCCCGATGAGCGGGCCGGTCCGCGTCCTGGTGGTCGACGACGACGCCCTCGTGCGCTCGGGCCTGCGCCTCCTGCTGGGCGAGGCGCCGGACATCACGGTGGTCGCCGAGGCGGGCGACGGCGACGAGGTGCCCGCCGCGGTCGCGGAGCACCGCCCCGACGTCGTCCTCATGGACCTGCGCATGCCCCGCGTCGACGGCGTGCGGGCCACCGCCGAGCTGCTCCGCGGGGCCGACGCTCCCGCGGTCCTCGTCCTCACCACCTTCGACTCCGACCAGGACGTCCTGGCCGCGCTCCGCGCCGGCGCCACCGGCTACCTCGTCAAGGACACCCCGCCCGCCGAGATCGAGGACGCCATCCGCCGGGTGGCGGCCGGGGGCACGAGCCTGTCGGAGACCGTGACGCGCCGGCTCATCGCGGCGGCCACCGGCCGCGGCGCCGCACGGCCCGACGCCGGCGCCCGGCTCGCCGGGCTCTCCGAGCAGGAGCGGGCGGTGGCCGCCGCGGTCGGGCGCGGGTGGAGCAACGCGCGCATCGCCTCGGAGCTGCTGCTCTCGCTCTCGACGGTGAAGACCTACCTGTCGAGCGCGCTGACGAAGCTCGACCTGGAGAACCGCACGCAGCTCGCCCTGCTCGCCCACGACGCGGGGCTGGCCGCGGACGACCCGGCCTGAGTCACCACCCCAGGAGCCCGACCAGGCCCTTGCCGGTGAGGTAGATCCCGACCAGGCCGACCGCGACCGCGATGAGCACCTTCGAGTTCCGCCGGCCCCACGCGTGCGCCCCCTGCACCGTCTCCAGGGTCCGGTCCGGGCGCACCACGACGAGCGCCAGCGCGGCGAGGGGCACGGCGAAGCGGAGCACGGTGTAGACGGCGACCTGCACGATCCCGTCCACGGCGCTCGGCTGCGTCTGCAGGATCGCGACCAGCGCGGCCAGGTAGTAGAGCCCCGGCAGGTTGGTGACGACCCCGGCCGCGGCCACCACGCGGGTCGTCGGCGGTCGCAGGCGGCGGTCGAGGGCCTCCGGCAGGACCGTGCTGCGCTTGCGGGGACGCTCCGGGCGCCGGCGCCGCGGCTCCCGGCCGGCCAGCCGCAGCGCCGACCAGATCATCGCGAGGACGCCGAGCACCAGGTCGGCGACGAGCCGCCCAGTCGTGCCCTCGGACGTCGGCGCCCCGGTGTGCAGCCAGGTGACCACGACGATGCCCACGCCGAGGGTCACGGCGATGCCGGCGACGAGGTAGGCGACGAGCAGCGGGCGCGGGCGCTCGGAGAGCAGCAGGATGTACACGATCGCGAGCTGGACGCCGCGCACGGCGCTGAGCAGCCCCAGCGCCAGGGCCTCGGGGCTCACGTCGCGTCCTCGTCGGCGGGGCCCAGGTGCAGGCCCACGATCCGCTCCCCCGCGTACGACGCCGTGAGGAGCCCCGCGGTCCGGTCGTCGGCCCGGACGCGCCACGCGACGTCCTCGCCGACCAGCTCCTTGCGGGTGGCGTCCCGGGCGACGCCGGCCGCCAGCAGTGCGGGGACGTCGCCCGCGAACGGCGGGTCGACCTCGACGGCGGCGTCGACGAGCAGGGCACGGAGGAGGGGGACGTCGCCGGCGTCCCACGCCTCCTCGAGGCGCAGGGCGGCGAGGAAGACGTCGGCCCGCCCGCGGCCGCGCCGGCGCAGGTCCCGCAGGAACGCCACGTCCCGGTTCAGCTTGGACGCGGCGCCGAGCAGGCCGGTGACCGGCGAGCGGGCGAGCTCGAGGACCCGGACGGCGACCTGTCGGTATCCGCCGGCCGGGCTCAGCGTGCCGGCCGCCAGGAGCTGGTCGATCCGCTCGACGGCCGCGAGCTCCTGGTACAGCGAGAGGTTGCCCGCGAGCTCGTTGCGGCGGTCGGCGATCTCGAGGGTGGTCCGCGGCTCGGCGTCCCGCCGGGTCGGGTTGATCTGGACGACCCACAGCTCGTCGGGGTCGTCGTCGAGCAGCGGCGCGACCGGCGGGTTCTGGGAGAACAGCCCGTCCCAGTAGGCGCCGCCGTCGGTGTGGACCGAGCGGAACAGGGTGGGGATCGCCGCCGAGGCCAGCACGGTGTCCGGGGTGATGCGGTCGCGGCGGCTGTCGAAGGCGCGGAAGGCCCCGGTGCGGACGTCGACCGCGCCGAGCACCAGCCGCGGGTGCTCGCCGGCGGCGTCGACCGTCAGCGCGTCGAAGTCCACGTGCCGGCGCAGCAGCCGGCGGAACTCCGCGCGGCCGTCGAACGGCGGCGGCACGAGGTAGGGGTTCAGCGGCGGCAGGAGGCCGAGGCTCTGCACGAGCCCCGCCCCCACGAGCGCGGCGTTGCCGAGGCGCTCGACCGGACCCCGCGCGGCGTTGTCCTCCCAGAACGCCTCCAGCGCCGCCGGGATCCCGTCGACGTCCCCGCGGCGCAGCACCGACCACGTCAGCAGGGCGTTGATGGCGCCGCCGGAGGTGCCGCTGACGGCCACGACGTCGTGCGCGTCGAAGGCACCGCGCTCGACCCACCGGGCCATGACGCCCGCGGTGAACGCCGTGTGACTGCCGCCGCCCTGGAAGGCGAGCGCGATCCGCATCCGGCCACGTTAGTGATCCCTCCCGACCACCGGGAAGCCGACGGCGGTTCGCTGTCGGGGGTCGGGGGCACCATGGGACCCGTGGACGTCATGGACCGCTTCTCCCCCGCGACGCGCGACTGGTTCACCGGCGCGTTCGCCGGGGCCACGCCCGCGCAGGAGGGCGCCTGGGAGGCGGTCGCCGACGGGCAGCACGCGCTGGTCGTCGCGCCCACCGGCTCGGGCAAGACGCTCGCCGCGTTCCTCTGGGCGCTCGACCGGTTGGCGACGACGTCGCCGCCCGAGGAGCCCACCCGCCGCTGCCGGGTCCTCTACGTCTCGCCGATGAAGGCGCTGACGGTCGACGTGCAGCGCAACCTGCGCTCCCCGCTGGCCGGGCTCGGGCAGGCGGCGCAGCGCCTCGGGCTGCCCCGCCCGGACGTCACCGTGGGGTCGCGCACCGGCGACACCCCCGCCGACGAGCGCCGCAGCTTCGCCCGCACGCCGCCCGACATCCTCGTCACGACGCCGGAGTCGCTGTTCCTGCTGCTGACGTCCGCGGCGCGCGAGTCGTTGCGCGGCGTCGACACGGTGATCGTCGACGAGGTGCACGCCGTGCTGGCCTCGAAGCGCGGGGCGCACCTCGCGCTGAGCCTCGAGCGTCTCGACGCCCTGCTCGACGCGCCGGCTCAGCGCATCGGCCTCTCGGCGACCGTCCGGCCGATCGACGAGGTGTCGGCGTTCCTCGGCGGCGGCCGCCCAGTGCGCGTCGTCGCGCCGGAGTCGGCGAAGACGGTGCAGGTCCGCGTCGAGGTGCCCGTCGAGGACATGGCGGCGCTCGACGGCCAGGGCGACAACAGCTCCGGGCCGGGCGTGGAGGAGGAGGTCGAGGGCTCCGCGGCCGGTGCCGCGCAGCGCGCCTCGATCTGGCCCGCCGTGCAGGAGCGGGTGCTCGAGCTGGTCGAGGCGCACCGCTCGACCATCGTCTTCGCCAACTCCCGCCGTCTCGCCGAACGTCTCACCGCGCGGATCAACGAGCTCGCCACGGAGCGGGCGCAGGCCGCGGCGGCCGAGCGCGAGCCGGTGGAGCTGGACGACGACGGGACGGACGAGCCCGGCGCCGACACCGACGACGAGGCCGAGGAGCTCGCCCCGGTGATCGGGCGGTTCCCCGCGGGAGCGGTCGGCCAGTCGGGCACGGCCGAGCCCGCCGAGGTGATCGTCGCGCGGGCCCACCACGGTTCGATGAGCCGCACGCAGCGCACCCAGGTCGAGGAGGCGCTCAAGTCCGGGCAGCTGCCCTGCGTGGTGGCCACCTCGAGCCTCGAGCTGGGCATCGACATGGGCGCGGTCGACCTCGTGGTGCAGGTGGAGGCGCCGCCGTCGGTGGCCAGCGGGCTGCAGCGCGTCGGCCGCGCCGGCCACCAGGTGGGCGCGGTGTCCGAGGGCGTGGTGTTCCCGAAGTACCGCGGCGACCTCGTGTCGTGCGCCGTCGTCGCCGAGCGCATGGCCGGCGGCGCCATCGAGGCGATGCGCTTCCCGCGCAACCCGCTCGACGTGCTCGCCCAGCACGTCGTGGCCATGACGGCGATGGAGCCGTGGACGGTCTCCGACCTCGCGGCGCTCGCGCGCCGGGCCGCGCCCTTCGCCGGCCTGCCCGACTCCGCGCTGGCCGCGGTGCTCGACATGCTCGCCGGGCGCTACCCCAGCGACGACTTCGGCGAGCTCCGCCCGCGCATCACGTGGGACCGCGTCACCGACCAGCTCTCCGGGCGACCCGGAGCCCAGCGCCTGGCCGTCACCAGCGGCGGCACGATCCCCGACCGCGGGCTGTACACGGTGGTGACGCCCGGCTCCGGGCCAGAGAATGGACGCAGCGGCGGCACCGGCGGGTCGCGGGTCGGCGAGCTGGACGAGGAGATGGTCTACGAGTCACGGGTCGGCGACACCTTCCTGCTCGGCTCCACCAGCTGGCGCGTCCTCGACATCACCCGCGACCGCGTCGTCGCCGAGCCCGCGCCCGGGGTGCCGGCCCGGATGCCGTTCTGGAAGGGCGACGCCCCGGGTCGTCCTCTCGAGCTCGGCCGGGCGCTCGGGGCCTTCGTGCGCGAGGTCGCCGCCGCCGACGACGAGGCGGCGACCGCCCGGGCGCAGGCCGCAGGCCTCGACGCGTGGGCCACCACCAACCTGCTCTCCTACCTGCGCGAGCAGAAGGAGTCCACGCGCCACGTCCCGAGCGACCGCACGATCGTCGTCGAGCGCTTCCGCGACGAGCTCGGCGACTGGCGCCTCGTGGTCCACTCCCCCTTCGGTGCCCAGGTCAACGCGCCGTGGGCGCTCGCCATCGCCGCCCGGTTCCGCGAGCAGCGCGGCCTGGAGGTGTCCGCCGCGAGCGCGGACGACGGCATCGTCCTGCGCCTGCCCGACGCCCTCGACGACGCCGGCGAGGAGATCCTGCCCTCGGCCGAGGACGTGCTGCTCGACCCGGACGAGGTCGAGCAGGTGGTCACCGGCGAGGTCAGCAACTCCGCGCTGTTCGCCGCGCGGTTCCGCGAGTGCGCGGCCCGGTCGCTGCTGCTGCCGCGCCGCGACCCCACCCGCCGCACCCCGCTGTGGCAGCAGCGCCAGCGCGCCGCGCAGCTGCTCTCGATCGCCAGCCGCTTCGAGCAGTTCCCGGTCGTGCTCGAGACGATGCGGGAGGTCCTGCAGGACGTCTACGACGTGCCCGGGCTCGCCGAGCTGATGCGCGACGTGCGCTCGCGCGGGGTGCAGGTGGTCGACGTCGCCACCGCCAGCGCCTCGCCGTTCGCCCGCACGCTGATGTTCGGCTACGTGGGGATGTTCCTCTACGAGCTGGACGCCCCGCTGGCCGAGCGCCGCGCCGCCGCCCTCTCGTTGGACTCCACGCTGCTCGCCGAGCTGCTCGGGTCGGAGGCGATCCGCGAGCTGCTCGACGCCGAGGTGCTCGCCGAGATCGAGGGCCAGCTGCAGCGCACCGACCCGGAGCGCCATGTCCGCGACGCCGAGGGCACGGCCGACCTCCTGCGCTTCGTCGGCGACCTCACCACCGCCGAGGCCGAGGCCCGCGGGGTCCGCGAGGAGTGGCTCACCGAGCTGGAGTCGGCCCGCCGCGCGATCCGTGTGCGGGTGTCCGGACAGGAGCGCTGGATCGCGATCGAGGACGCCGGGCGGTTCCGTGACGCCCTGGGCGCCGGCCTCCCGGTCGGCGTGCCCGAGGCGTTCACCGAGCCGGTGGCCGACCCGCTCGGCGACCTCCTGGCCCGCTTCGCCCGCACCCGCGGGCCGTTCCCGGTCGCGGCCGCGGCGCACCGCTTCGGGCTCGGTGTCGCGGTCGTCGGCGGCGTGGTCGACCGCCTGGTCTCCTCGGGGCGGCTGGTGCGGGGCGAGCTGCGCCCGGAGGGGTCGCCGCCGGTCCCCGGGGCGCCCGCCGACCTCGCGGCCACCGGCCCGGACGTGTGCGACGCCGAGGTGCTGCGCCGGCTGCGGCGCGGCTCGCTCGCCCGCCTGCGCGCCGAGGTCGAGCCGGTCGAGCGCGCAGCGCTCGGACGGTTCCTCCCCTCGTGGCACGGCATCGGCGGGCGGGTCCGCCGGGCGCCGGGCCCGGACGACGTGCTGGGGGTCGTCGAGCAGCTCGCCGGCGCGCCGATCCCGGCGAGCGCCCTGGAGAGCCTGGTGCTGCCGGCCCGCCTGCCCGGGTACTCGACCGCGCTGCTCGACGAGCTGACGAGCGCGGGCGAGGTCACGTGGACCGGCTGCGGCACGCTCGCCGGCGGCGACGGATGGCTCGCGGTCGCGCCCACCGACCTCGCCGACCTCCTGCTGCCCGACCCCGAGACCGACCTCGCCGACACCCCGCTGCACCGGGCGCTGCTCACCACGCTGGAGGCCGGCGGCGCGCTGTTCTTCCGCCAGCTGACCGAACGGACGCAGGCGGCGCTGCGCGAGGCCGGCGAGTCCGAGACCGCCCGGGAGATCGACCTGCCCGACGACGCCGCAATGGTCGCCGCGCTCTGGGACCTGGTGTGGGCGGGGCTCGCCACCAACGACACGCTCGCGCCGGTGCGGGCCCTGGTCTCCGGCGGCGGGTCCCGGGGCTCGGGCGGGTCGCGGGGTGGGGCGCACCGCCAGCGCCGGGCACCCGCGCGGGGTCGCTACGCCCGCCTCGGGCGCGCGCCGATGCCCTCGCGCACCGGCCCGCCCACGGCCGCGGGCCGCTGGTCGGGGGTCCCCGAGCGCGAGGGCGAGCCGACCCGGCGCGCCCAGGCCCGCACCGAGGCGTTCCTCGAGCGCCACGGCGTCCTCACCCGCGGCGCCCTCGACACCGAGCGCACCACCGGCGGGTTCGCCGGCATCTACCCGGTGCTCCGGGCGATGGAGGAGTCCGGCCGCGCCCGCCGCGGCTACGTGATCGAGGGGCTGGGCGCCGCCCAGTTCGCGGTGCCCGGCGCGATCGACCGTCTGCGGGCGGAGTCCCGGGTCGAGGACGGCGGCGGAGCGGCGCAGGCCCTCGTCCTCGCGACGACCGACCCCGCCCAGCCTTGGGGCGCGGCGCTCGAGTGGCCGGCCACCGTCGGCAGCCAGGACGGCACCAGCTCGCACCGGCCGGGGCGCAAGGCCGGCGCGCTCGTGGTGCTCACCGACGGCGAGCCCGCGATCTACGTCGAGCGCGGCGGCAAGACGCTGCTGAGCTTCACCACCGAGCACGACACCCTCGCCGCCGCCGCGACCGCGCTGGCCACGGCGGTGCGCGAGGGCTGGCTCGGCAGCATCGCGGTCGAGAAGGCCGACGGCTCCGGCTCGCTCGACGGCGTGCTGGCCGAGGTCCTCACCGACGCGGGCTTCCGGCACAGCCCGAAGGGCCTGCGGCTACGGGCCTGACGAGGTGCCGGTCGGCGCGTCACCGGCCGGCGTGTCCCACGGTCGCGCGAGGAGGCCGCCCGGCTGCGCGGGGTCGCAGCCGACCTGGCGGAGCCGCAGGACCACCCCGCTGACCTTGCGCTCGACGGAGCCCGCGATCTCGGCGAGGAGGGCGCGACGGTCGGCGTCGGGTGCGGCGGCGAGCCACGCCGTCCGGATGCGCAGCTCCTCCTCGGGCTCCCAGGGCAGCCCGTTGCGCGGTGGCGCCGCCGGCCGGAACCGGTTCGGCACCGGGAACGGCACGACCGTCGGATCCCGGAACCCGTCGGGATCGCCGTCGCCGAGGTCGCCGACCTGGTCGTCGGGCCGGTCGCCCCAACGCACACGGCGACGCCCGCCGAGGTCGCCCGGTCCGTACCAGCGGTACCGGCCGAACGGTCCGCCGTCGCCACCGGCGTCACCGCCGTCGCCCCAGCCGGCGCGGTCCCGGTCGCGCCAGGGCTCGAAGGTGCACGAGTCGTGCGCGTCGGCCCAGGCGACCCGCAGCGCGGCGACGAGCACGCGCGCCGGCACGGCGACGGTCACCGGCTCCGAGGGTTCATCGGTCCCGTCCTGATCGTCGGGCTCGTTGGTCCCGTCGGTCCCGTCGTGATCGCCGGGCTCGCCGCTCCGGGGGTACAGCGCGAGGCAGGCGACGGTGCCGACGACCCGGACCGTCAGGTCCCGGTCACCGGCGGGGATGCGGAGTGCGTGGCGCGAGGTCATGACGCCACGGTGCGGTGGTCGCGCCCGCGACGGGTGCGCTTCAGGACGATCGGTGGACACGGCGATCCGGGCCGCGACCGGACGGTCCGGCGCGCTGCTCCGCACGCGGCCCGAAAGCGCCCGGCGCGGTGTGGTTCCGTCCACAGGGGACCTCGAGGAGCGGGCGTGGGGCGCGCACGGCAGGCTGGGCGGCAACCGCCCCGCACCGCCCCGGTCCGAGCAGCCGACGACGAGGGAGAGCAATGGCGCTGGCGTGCCCCACGTGTGAGCAGTCCGCCGCGGAGTACCTCGGGATGGCCGACGACGGCCGCAACATGATGCGCTGCACGAGCTGCGGCCACGAGTGGGTGCTCGGCGCGAAGCCGGTCTCGCCGCGGGCGGTCAGTCAGACCACGCGGTCGCGCAGCACCCCGGCCCGGAGCGCGACCTCCCGCTCCACCGCGCCGCGCTCCCCCAGCCGCTCGACGAGCCGCCCGGCGTCCCCGGCCCGCCCCGCCCGCGAACGCCGGGGGCCCGAGGATGTCGAGACCGCGCGACGCCGGTTCCCGGCCACGCCGGAGCTCCCGCCGGCGCGGTGGAAGCTGATCGACGAGCTGCGCCGCGAGTTCCTCGCCGACTTCCCGTACCCCGACGAGGAGGCCGGGCGCTACCGCGACGTGTACCGGCAGGCGTTCGAGGCCGACGCGCTGCCCTACACCACCCCGAACGCGCTCAAGGACTTCGCGAACAGCAAGGTCGTCGCCCGGCCCGGCAACATGAGCCGGTTCAACGACGAGTGGCGCACGCTCGGCAGCCAGGGCGCCGCCGAGGCGTTCCGCGGGGTCATCGAGCACCTCCTGCGCGGCGAGGACCCGCCGGCGCCGGAGGACCGCCTCACCGAGCTGATCACCTCCGACGACCCGCCCGCGATGGCCGGCTTCCGCGAGTCGATGCTCACCCGCGTGCTGTGCATCGCCGAACCCGAGCGGTTCCTGCCGATCCTCGTCTACACCAGCCCGTCGGGGGGCAAGCGGGAGATCGCGCGGCGGGTGTTCGGCGTCGAGCTCCCGGCGCCCGACTCGACCTCGCAGACCATCGGTCGGCTCGCGTACTGGAGCAACGACCTGCTCGTCGAGCTGATCGGCAACCGGTTCGTCGACCTCGACCACGCCCGCCAGTTCCTGTGGTGGGTCAAGGACCACCCCGACCTCGACTGAACGGCTCAGCGCACGCGGCGTTCGCGCCGGGCCCCGAGACACGAACGGCGACCTCGCTGCATCGGTAGCAGCGACGTCGCCGTTCGTTCGTCGTCGGACGCCGGGAATCCCGGGAACGCCGGAGATTCCGGGGAACCCCGCGTCAGAACGCGATGATGTACAGCCCGTAGAGCACGATCGCGACGACGGCGGCGAAGCACACCACCGCGACCGCCGTGCCCGCGGCCGGGCTCAGGGTGGGGGCGCCGTCGTCGGGGCCGCCGACGCGCTCGGGCACGCGGGCGGAGAGCCCGATGAGCCCGAGGGAGAACAGCGCGACGACGACCACCCCGGCGGCGATCGAGACCACGGAGACGAGGCCCAGCGAGGCCCAGTCGATCTTCATGACGAGTCCTCTCAGGCCGGGACGGCCGGCTCGTGGCGGATGGCGGCGTCGTCGTCGACGTCGTTGACGTTGTCGGCGGTGACCGGACGGCGACGCGAGGCGGCGTAGATGCCCGCGGCGACGGCGATCGCGACGAGGGCCACGATCACGGTGCCCACGACGCCCGTCGAGGCCGCCCAGGCCGCGACGGCCCCGACGATGGCCGCGGACGGCAGCGTGAGGATCCAGGCGATCGCCATCTGGCCCGCGACGCTCCAGCGCACCGCGGCCAGGCGGCGCCCCGCGCCGGCCCCGAAGATCGAGCCGGTGGCCACCTGGGTGGTCGACAGCGCGAAGCCGAGGTGCGACGAGGTCAGGATGACCGCGGTGGTGCTCGCCTCGGCGGCGAAGCCCTGCGGCGTCTCGATCTCGCTGACCCGCTTGCCCAGCGTCCGGATGATCCGCCAGCCGCCGAGGTAGGTGCCCAGGCCGATCGCCAGGCCCGATCCGAGGATCACCCAGAAGGGCGGGCCGGAGTTCGGCGCGAGGACACCGGCCGTGATCAGCGTCAGGGTGATGACGCCCATCGTCTTCTGGGCGTCGCTCGTGCCGTGTGCGAGCGCGACCATCGAGGCCGAGCCGATCTGGCCGATCTTGAAGCCTCGCTTGACCGTGCCGTCGTCGGCGCGCGAGGTCGTGCGGTAGGCGAGGTACGTCGCGACCAGGGCGATGACCCCGGCGAGGACCGGTGAGATCACGGCGGGCAGCACGACCTTCGACAGCACCGCGCCGAAGTTCACGGCCCCGGCACCCGCGGCGACGAGCGTCGCGCCGATGAGGCCGCCGAACAGGGCATGCGACGAGCTCGACGGCATGCCGAGCAGCCAGGTCAGGAGGTTCCAGAGGATGGCCCCGACCAGACCCGCGAAGATCACGACCGGCGAGATCCTGGCCTCGTCGACGAGGCCGCTCGAGATCGTCTTGGCCACCTCGACGGACAGGAACGCGCCGACCACGTTGAGGACGCCGGCGATGAGGACGGCCACCTTGGGCTTCAGTGCCCCGGTGGCGATGGAGGTGGCCATGGCGTTGGCCGTGTCGTGGAAGCCGTTGGTGAAGTCGAAGGCCAGGGCCGTGACGATCACGACGATGACGATCAAGGAGAGGTCCACCGCTCATTCCCCTTCCGGGTGGGACGGCGCGACCGTAGGTGACCGTCACGAACGCCGGGGAAATGCGCGGTCAAACATCCTTTACCCGGGCCACACGCGCCCTTGGGGCGATCAGGTGGGGCTACCGAGCCAGCCCAGACGGGTGGAGAGGTCCTCGGCGGCGGAGCGCAGGTCGGGCACGATCGCGCGGGCCCGGCGGCGCGGCAGGCGGTAGGCCGGGCCGGCCGCACTGAGGGCGGCCACGACGTCGCCGGCAGCACCCCGCACCGGCACGGCGACGGCGTGCAGCCCGACCTCGAGCTCCTCGAACGACCGCGCGTGGCCCTCGTCGACGACGCGGGCGAGCTCGGTGCGCAGCTCCGCGGCCTCGGTGATCGTCGCGTCGGTGAAGCGGGGCAGGCGCCGGCGCAGGAACGTCCGGCGCTCGGCGTCGCTCATGTACGCTAGCAGGACCTTGCCGGCCGAGGTCGCGTGCAGCGGTGTCCGGCGGCCGACCCAGTTCTGCGTCGTGACCGATGCGCTCCCGAACTCCTGGGCGACGTTGATCGCGGCCTCGCCGTCGTGGATCGCGAGGTTGACGGTCTCCCCCACGACCTCCGCGAGCTGCTGGCACGTCGGCTGGCCGAGGCGGGCGATGTCCATGCGGCCCGTCGCCGACGCCGCGAGCCGCACGACGCCGAAGCCGAGGGCGACCCGGCCCCGGTCGCCGAGCTGCTCGAGCATCCCGCGCCGCGTCAGGGCGGCCACGAGCCGCGAGGCCGTCGACTTGTGGACGCCGAGCTCCTCGGCGAGCTCGGTGATGCCGACCTCGCCGCGCGCCGCGACCACCTCGAGGGCCGTCACGGCGCGGTCGACCGAGCGGACGAGCGACGGCTCCGACCGGTCGGAGCCGTCGGAGCCACCGGTGCGCGCGTCGTCGCCGTCGGTACGAGCCATCGGGGGCCATCCTCTCCGAGCCGGCAGGGCCGTCCGGGGGGTGGGTGTCCGTCGGTGTCGGGACGCCACCGGATGTGGTTGCGGAGTGCGCAACCCTACGCGGTCTCAGCGCGTCTGTCGCTGCTCCCGGGTCGGGACGCCGTTCGGCCCGCCGAGATCGACGGCGTAGGTGCCGATGCCGACGGCGAGGGTGTCGAGCATCCGGTCGAGGGCGACGCGGTCGATGTTGGCGAGGTTGTCGCAGGCCTGGTGGTAGCAGCGGTCGTACGGGGCCCCGGCCTGGCCGCCCCACAGGGCCGCGTCCTCCGCGGTCTTGACCTCCTCCGCGCCGGTGAACAGCCCGCCGGACGGGACGCCCGCGGCGATGAAGGGCCCGTAGTCGGACCGTCCGTCGAAGTCGGTGCCACGCGGCTGCACGCCCGTCGCGCCCAGCGCCTGGGTCAGGGTGCGCTCGATGGCGTCCGAGCCGGCGGGGCCGGGCGGGGCGCCTTCGCGGTCGGAGTCGTCGCCGTCGTAGACGAGGTAGCCCGGGTTCGGCGAGGCGAGCATGTCCGAGTTGAGGAGCACCGCGATGTCACGACGGGCCTCGGGGGTCAGGGTCTGCACGTAGTTGGTCGAGCCGAGCAGGCCCTCCTCCTCCGCGCCCCACCAGGCGAACCGCACCGCGTTGGTCACCGCCGGCGCGCCGCCGAGGCGCAGCGCCAGCTCGAGCTGCGCCGACGACCCGGACCCGTTGTCGTTGATCCCGGGGCCCTCGGGCACCGAGTCCAGGTGGGCCCCGCTCATGACCACCTCGTCGGGGCGACCGGTCGTCGTCTGGGCGATCACGTTGCGGGTCGTCTGCGTCGCCGACCGCGTCGCGAGCACGAGCGTGACCGGCGTGCCCACCCGCGGGAGCAGCCCGTCGAAGTCGGGCTGCAGGAGCCCGCCGGTCGGCAGGCGACCCTCGGCCACCGAGCCGAGCGTCCCGCCCAGGGGGCCGGGCGCGTTGTTGCCGACCAGCACGGCCGCGGCGCCGGCCTCGGCCGCGACCTGCTGCTTCTGCGTGAAGGTGCAGGACCCGCGGCGCACGAGGACGACGGCGCCCCGGGCCGGGAGGTTGGCGTAGTCGGAGGCCTCGCAGCCCGGCGTCGGGTCGGCGGGCGTGTCCGGGGCCGCCACCAGCGGCGCGGTGACACCCCCGGGCGGCGTCGCCGGGGAGTACGACAGCGCGGTGACCGCCGGCCCGGGCGCACCCGCGACCGTCAGCGTCTGGGCGTCCACGGCGAAGGTGTCGAACGGGAAGCTCGGCGTGTCCACGCGATAGCCGGCCTCGCGCAGCCGGCCCGCGACGTAGTCCACGCTCGCGTCGAAGCCCGGCGTGCCCGACGCGCGGTTGCCACCGTGGGCGTCGGCGATGCGCTGCAGCTCCTGGAGGTGCGCGAACGCCCCGTCGGCGGTGGCCTGCTCGGCCAGCCGCCGGGGCAGGCCCGGCTCCGGCGCGGGACCCGCGGCCCCGCTGCCGCCGCCCCCGCCGCAGGCCGCGAGGGCGAGGAGGGCGCTCAGCACGAGCGCCGTGGCTCCGCGACGGGGCGTGATCATGCTCACGCACCGTAGAGCACGGGTCCGGACGCCGTGACGGGAACCGCCCGGACCGTACGGAGCGGGACGCCCCGCACACCGGACCGGCGGCGATCGCCGGACACCAGGGGCACGCCGGCGTGCCGTCGCGCTCCCCAGCCCGCGGGCCCGGGACCAGCGCGCAGGGCCGTCCGGCCGAGCGCCACCGACGCGCGGTGCACGGCGGTGGACTCCCGGTGACGACGGGCCGGACGAGCGGTCGGGAGCGACCAGGACCACGTCCCCGGACCGGGCGCATCGGGCTACTGTTGGTTGGCACAGCCAACGATCACGTCTGCGAGGAGGACGCGTGCCGCAGGCCGCCGTGTCGGTGCCGTCGTCTCCTGCGCCCACGGCACCCCGGCCCGCCCTCGTCGTCACCGTGCTCTCGTCGGTGGGTCTCGTCGCGTCGCTGTGCCTGACGCTCGTCGTGCCGCTCGTGTCCCAGCTGCCCCGCCTGCTGGAGACGTCGGCGGCCACGGCGTCCTGGGTGATCACCTCGACGCTGCTCGCGGGCGCCGTCGCCACCCCGATCGCCGGACGCCTCGGCGACATGGTCGGCAAGCGCCGGGTCCTGCTCGCGACGCTCGGGCTGCTCGTCGTCGGGTCGGTGCTCTGCGCGGTCACCGCCGACCTCGTGCCCGTCCTCGTCGGGCGCTCCCTGCAGGGGGTGGCGGTCAGCGCCGTCCCGCTGGGGATCAGCCTCATGCGCGACACGCTGCCGCCCGCGCGCCTCGGTTCCGGGATCGCGCTGATGAGCGCCACGCTCGGCATCGGCGGCGGCCTCGGTCTCCCCCTCGCCGCGATCATCGTGCAGCTCGCCGACTGGCACGCCCTGTTCTGGGTCGCGGGCGGCCTCGGGCTCGTCGGCGTCGTGCTGGTCGCCCTCGTCATCCCCGAGTCGACGACGCGCACCGGCGGGCGCTTCGACGCCGGCGGCGCCGTGGTGCTCTCGATCGGCCTCATCGGCCTGCTGCTGGCCGTGTCGAAGGGCGCGGAGTGGGGCTGGACGAGCGCGGCGACGCTGACGTCCGCCGCGATCGCCGTCGTCGCCCTGCTCGGGTGGGGCTTCTACGAGCTGCGGGTGCGCGACCCGCTCGTCGACCTGCGGCTCAACGCCCGCCGCGCGGTGCTGCTGCCCAACCTGATCTCGATCCCCGTCGGCGTCGCCATGTTCACGGGCATGGTCGTCTTCCCGCAGCTGCTCACCGCGCCCGTCGCGTCGGGCCACGGCCTCGGGATGAGCCTGCTGGCGGCAGGCGTCACGCTCGCCCCCATGGGGTTGGTGATGATGGCGATGTCGCCGGTCACCGCCCGGATCTCGGCCGCCGCTGGGCCCCGGACGTCGTTGTGGATCGGGCTGGTCGTCATCGCCGTGGCCTACCTCGCCGGGATCTTCCTGGTCGGCGCGGCGTGGCAGGTGTCGCTGGTCATCGCCGTGATCGGCGCGGGCGTGGCGCTGTCGTACGGCTCGCTCCCTGCACTGATCATGCGCGCGGTGCCCACCACCCGCACGGCCGCCGCCAACGGGCTGAACACCCTCATGCGCTCGATCGGCACCTCGGCGGCCTCCGCGGTCGCCGCCGTCGTGCTCTCGGCCTCGACCGTGGCCGTCGGCGACACCCTCGTGCCCTCGCTCGGTGCCATCCGGACGACCCTGCTCATCGCCGCGGGGTGCGCCGTCCTCGCCCTGCTCGTCAGCTTCGCCGTGCCCTCGCTGCCGGAGCCGACCGAGGAGGTCGAGGAGTTCGGCCCCGCTCAGCCCGCCGAGGTCACCGAGGACGCCGTGCCCGTCGCCCGCCCGGCGCTGCTGCGCGGCCGGGTGCTGCACGACGACGGCGGGCCGGCCGCCGGGGCGCGGGTCACGCTGGTCGGCAACGACGGCCGCCAGCTCGCCGTCGCGCCGGTGGACCAGGACGGCGCGTTCGCCGCCGACCCGGGTCCGCACCGCCCGGTGCTGCTCATCGCCGCGCTGGCCGGGGCGGCGCCCGCCGCCGTGCACGTCGCTCCCGGCCAGGACACGCTCGACCTCGTCCTGTCCCCGACCCGGACGCGGGGCCGCACCGCCGTCCCGGAGATCACGGGCGCGTCGTCCACCCCGACGCGGGCGCCGAGGTGCACCGCGCACTCGTGATCGTCGCGCGGGCGCGTTTGTGGCCCACCCCACGCGTGGCACTCCTCCCCCCGACCCAGGACGCACCGATGCGTGGCCCGGAGGGAACCCTTGTCCAGCGACGACACCCCGGTCGTGGCGGTCCGGCAGGCGATCGCGGCCCTGCGCGCCGGGACGGTGACGCGGCCGCTCGACCGCGAGGACCTCGGGCTGCTCGGCACCGAGGCGCGGGCCCTCGTCGAGCAGCTGGTCGACGTGCTCCAGAGCGTCGACCGCGCGACGACCGACCCGCGCGACCCCCACACCCACGACCTCGCCACGCTGCGGGAGCGCCTCGCGGGCGCGCTCGTGCCGAGCGGGCTCGTCGGCGACCCGCGCGACGAGCTCCAGGAGGCCGGCACCGTCCGGCCCCACACGCCCGACGACTGATCCGCACCAGTGGGACCATGGCCCGGTGCCCGAGGGTGACACCGTCTTCCTCGCCGGCCGGCGCCTCCACGACGCGCTGGCCGGCCAGGAGCTGACGCGCGGCGAACTGCGGCACCCGCGTCTCGTGCAGCACGACCTCGCGGGGCGCACGGTGCTCGAGGTCGTCAGCGTCGGCAAGCACCTGTTCACGCGCTTCGACGACGGCACCAGCCTGCACAGCCACTTCCGCATGGACGGCACGTGGCACCTCTACCGTCCCGGCCGGCCGTGGCGGGGCGGCGGCGACCACCAGATCCGCGCCATCCTCGAGGTGCCCGACCGCGTCGCCGTCGGCTACCGCCTGCACGATCTCGACCTGCTGCCGACCGAGCGCGAGGACACCTGGGTCGGGCACCTCGGCCCCGACCTCCTCGGCGACGGCTGGGGCCCGGAGGCGGCCACGGAGGTCGAGCGGCGCCTGCGCGCCGACCCCGACCGTGAGCTCGGCGCCGCCCTGCTCGACCAGCGGGTCGCCTGCGGCGTCGGCAACCTCTACAAGGCCGAGGTGTGCTTCCTCGTGGGTGTCTCGCCGTGGACGACGGTCGGCGCCCTCACCGACGCCCAGGTCCGCGACGTCGTCGCGCGGTCCCACACGCTGCTGTCGCGCAACGCCTGGCGCCCCGAGCAGTCGACCACGGGTGACCTCGGCGGGAACGCCCAGCACTGGGTGTTCGAGCGGGGCGGGCGCGGGTGCCGGCGCTGCCGGGACGTGGTGCGCACCGCCGGCCAGGACGACGGCAGCCCGGACCGCGAGGACCGGATCGCCTACTTCTGCCCCACCTGCCAGCCCGGACCCCACCCGCCGCTCGAACGCCGCCGCGGCCGGCGCCCCCAGCAGCAGTCGGGGCGGCAGGCGCGGTACTAGGGGCGGAGGCCGGACCGCGCCACACTGCCCGTCGTGGACACCGCCCCACCCGGCCGCGAGCACGAGACGGCCGTGCTCGTCTCGGCGCTGGAGGACGCGTGCGCGGGACGCGGCACCGCGGTGCTCGTCGTGGGCGAGGCCGGGATCGGCAAGTCGACCCTGCTCTCCGCGCTGCTCGACACGGCGGAGAGGCGGGGCGTGCCCGCGCTCCTCGGCCGGACCGGCGCCGACCTCGGCGCCCCTGTGCTCTGGCCGTGGTTGCGCCTGCTGGGCAGCCCCGCCGCACGGCAGCGTGGCCTCGACCCCGGGGTGCTCGACGGCGCCGGGGACGGCCCGGAGGTCAGCGACGCCCGTGCCCGCTTCCGCGCGATGGCCGACACCGCCGACGCCCTCGCTGCCGCCGCCCGCGACGGGCTCGTGGTGGCTCTCGAGGACGTCCACGCCGCCGACCCGGCGTCCCTGGCCCTGCTGCACCACCTGGTCGGCGAGGTCGTGGCGACCCGCGGCCCGGCCCTGCTGCTCGTGGCGACGTCGCGGGAGCCGGCGCCCGAGGGCCTCGACGCGGCCGTCCCGATCGTGCTGCGCCCGGGCCGGCTCGGCCGCGACCCCGTGCGCGAGCTGCTGCGACGCCGCGACGGCGGCACGCCCGACGACGCCGTCGTCGACACCCTGCTCCGGGTGAGCGCGGGGCACCCGCTGCACCTGCGCGAGCTGCTGCACGCGCCCGAGGTGCACGCGGAGGCGGTCGCTCCGCTGGTGCGTCGCCGCGTCGCCGGGCTCTCCCCCGCCGCCCAGGACCTGCTGGCCACCGCCGCCGTCGCCGGCGAGGACGTCGAGCTCGACGTCCTCGGCGCACACGGGTCCACCGCGCTCGCCGAGGCGCTCGCGGCACACCTCCTGATCGACGACCCGCAGGACGCCGGGCGGGTGCGCTGGTCGCACGGGCTGGTGCGTGCCGCATGCCGTGACGGGCTCGCGCCGGCACGGCGCCGGGAGGAGCACCGCCGGCTCGCCGACGCCCTGCCGCCGGCCCGGGCGGGCGAGGTCGCGGGACACCGGCTCCCCGCCGCCGACTCGCCGGCGGCGCGGGCCACGGCCGCCGCGGCGTGCCGTGTCGCGGCGGACGACGCGATCGCCCGGCGGGCGCCCGACGAGGCCGCCGACTGGTGCCGGCGCGCGCTGGAGGTCACCGACGACACCGTGGACGCCGCCGAGACGCGGCTGGCGCTGGCCCGGGCCTTCGTCCGCGCAGACCGCACCGCGGACGCCCTCGACGCAGCGACCGCGGTCCTCGACGTGGCCGAGGTCGCAGTCCGCGCCGATCTCGCGGCCGCCGCGGCGGTGGTCGTGCGCGGGGTCGGCCCGGACCTGGTCGCGGGGCGGGTCGAGCGGCTCGTGGTGCGCGCCGGCACGCTGCTCGCGGGCGAGGACTCGGCCCGGCGGGCGCGCGTGCTGGCGCAACAGGCGATGGTCGCGGGCGTCCGCGGGTGGTCCGAGGAGGCGGCGGCCGTCTCCGCCCGGGCGCTCGCGATGGCCGATCGGCACGCCGACGAACCCGACGGCGCCGACGCGGTCCTGCACGCCCTGCACGCGCGCTACGAGCTGTGCGGCGGGCCGGCCCACGTCGCCGAACGGCTCGCCGTCGGACGGCGGACCATCGCCCTCGGCACCACGGCGCGCCGCTCGGAGGCCCTCGTCTGGGGCCACGTGTGGCGGATCGAGGACGCCTTCGAGCTGGGCGCGCCCGACGTCGTCGACGCCGGGATCGAGGCCCTCGCCGAGGTGGCCGACCAGCTCGGCGGCACCCTCGCCCGGTGGCACGAGCTGCGAGCGCGCGCCGCCCGCGCCCACCTCGTCGGACGGTACGACGAGGCCTTCGCCCTGGCCGACCGGTTCCGCGAGCTGGGCCGCCGCAGCCAGGACCCGACGGCGGAGTCGATGTACCAGGCGTTCCTGAGCCTGCTCCACCGCGACCTCGGCACCCTCGCGACGTGGCGGCCCGACGAGGACGCCATCGCGCGCACCCGCCGCCTCCCGGTGTTCTGGGCCACCGCGGGCGTCGCGTTCCTCGGCCGCGGCGACGCCGACCTCGCCCGCACGCTCTACGACGAGCTGCGGCCGCACCTGTTCGCCGTGCCGCCCGGGAACCGGTGGCGGCCCGTCCTGTGCTGCGGGAGCGAGCTGGCCGTCGCGTTCGGCGACACCGAGGTCGTGCGGTCAACCTTCACCCAGCTGCTCCCGCACACGGCGTTGCGCACCGACAGCAGCACCGGCTGCCCCGGCCCCATCGCGCGCTTCGCCGCCGCGGCCGCCCGCGGGCTCGACGAGCACGACGAGGCCGTCCGGCTCGCCGACCAGGCCGTGACCTCGGACCGGCGCCTCGGCGCGGTGCCGGGGCTCGCCCGGTCGAGCCTGGAGCTGGGCCAGGCGCTCGCGGCGCGGGGCGGCGCAGCCGACCGGGACCGTGCCCGGAAGGTCCTCGGCGAGTCCCGGACCCTGGCCCGCCGCCTGGGGCTGCGCCCGACGCGCGACGGGGCGTCGGCGCTGCTCGCCGAGCTCACGGGTCTCGGGCCGGGTGCCGCGTCCCTGACCGCCCGCGAGCGCGAGACCGTCGCCCTCGTCGTCACCGGGCTGGCCAACCGGGAGGTCGCGGCCCGCCTCGTGATCAGCGAGCGCACCGTCGAGAGCCACGTCCGCAACGCGCTGGCGAAGCTGGGCCTGCACAACCGCACGCAGCTCGCGGCGTGGGCGGCCGAGGCCCTGTAGCCGGCCTGCGTACCGGGATCTCCGTGCCACCACGGAGGTCCTCCTCCGGCGCCGCGTCCCACGCTCGACGGCATCCACCAGCACACCGAGAGGACGTGGACGCCGTGTTCGCCCGACTCCAGACCGTCAGGTCCCTGCCACCCACCGACGACCCCGACGCCCGCCGCCGCGAGCTCACGGACATCCTGCGCCGGCAGGCCGGCTACAGCGGGGCCTACTTCATGGTCTCCGGACCGACCGCTGTGCGGGCCCTGCTGACGCTGTGGGCCACCGAGGAGGACGCCCGCGCCGCCTCGGACCGCACCCGCGCCGCGTACGACGGCACACCGCCGCCGGTGACCATCGACGAGGACGTCGTCTACGAGGTCGTCGAGGACGAAGCCGGACCCGACGCCGGGGCCGACGCGACGATCGCCGCCGTGGCCGCGTTCGACGGCCCCTTCAGCGACGCCGGGCGCGCCGCCATGGACCGGATCCATCGCCGGCACGTCATCCCGGCCCTGCGCGCCCTGCCCGGCACCGTCCGGGGGCTGTTCCTGTGGGACCACCTCTCCCGGTCGATGCGCGGGCTGCACCTGGCCACCGACGCGCGCCCGCTCGACGCGGCCCGGGCGGCGGTCGAGGCGACCGATCCCGCCGCGGGCGAGGACCCCGCCCTGGTCTCGCCGCCGGACCGCGTCGAACGCTGGGCTGTGGGCGGCGCCGACGTGCCGCTCACGGATGCATCCGCGCGCCCTTGACGATCTTGTCGACGGCGTTCCGGGGCCCGTGCACCGCGATCCCGACGAGGTCGAGGTCGTCGCGGCCGATCTTCGCGACCGCGGCGCGGTTGTCCTCGTCGTTGCCGGTCGCGAAGAGGTCGGCGGTGAACACGGCGATGCGCAGGCCCCGGTCGAGGGCGCGGCGGTGGGCGGTGCGCAGCACGGCGGCGTCCCCGGTGAACACCATCACCGGCTGCCCGAGCATCGGCAGGTAGGCGGTGCCGTCGGCGTCGGCGTAGGGCTCGCCGACCAGCTCGGGGGTCGCGGCGGTGATCCCGCTGGTGAGGAACGCGGTGACGTTGAGGGCCTGCCAGCCCGCCAGGTCGTCGCGCAGCACGACGGCGATCTTGGTCTCGAAGGCGCTGCTCATGGCGCCCACGATCACGCGGCGAGGCCCGCCAGGTCTTGTACGTTCCTGGCATGCGCGAGGACGTCCGGGCCTGGCGCCCGGCCGTCCCGGGGATCACCGAGGTCTTCCACGCGCGCTTCGTCGACCACGCCTACCCGTCGCACACCCACGAGGCGTGGACGCTGCTGATCGTCGACGACGGCGCCGTGCGCTACGACCTCGACCGCCACGAGCACGGGGCGCTGCCCGCCTCGGTGACCCTGCTGCCGCCGCACGTCGCGCACGACGGGCGCTCGGCTCGGCCCGGTGGCTTCCGCAAGCGCGTGGTGTACCTCGACGACGCCGTGCTGCGCGCCCCCGACGGGCCGGCGCTCGCGGGTCGGGCCGTCGACCGCCCGGCGTTCGACGACCCCCTGCTGCGCCGTCGCGTCGACCAGCTCCACCGCGTGCTCGACGCCCCGGGCGAGGAGCTGGCCGCGCAGACCCGGCTCGCGCTCATCGCCGAGCGGCTGGCGGCCCACCTCGGGGAGGTGCCCGCGGTGAGCGGCCGGGACCCGACCCTCGCGCACCGGCTGCGGGACCTCCTCGACGCCCGCACGCCTCGGGGTCTCGGGCTCGACGAGGCCGCCCGCGTGCTGCACGCCCACCCGACCCACCTCGTGCGGGCCTTCGGCGCGGAGTTCGGGCTGCCGCCCCACCGCTACCTGACGGGTCGCCGGGTCGACCTGGCGAGACGCCTGGTGCTCGGCGGCATGCCCGCCGCCGACGTCGCGACCGCGGCGGGCTTCCACGACCAGGCGCACCTGACGCGGCACTTCCGCCGCGTCACGGGCACCACCCCCGGACGCTTCGCCCGGAGGTGAGAGGCCCGCCTCCTACTGGCGCGGCGCCTGCTGCTGCTGGGTGGGCTGCTGCTGGGGCTGCGCGGGCTGGGCCGGCTGCACCTGCGGCTGGGCGGCGGACTGACCGGCCGGGATCTGCGAGCCGCCCTGGCCCATGGAGGCCCGGATCTGGTCGAGGCGGCTCTTGCCCGCGTAGTCGCGCGTGGCCTGCTCGACCTCGAGCATCCGGCCCTGCACGCTGTTCTGTGCGAGCTCGGCCTGCCCCAGGGCCGTCGAGTAGCGCCGCTCGATCTTGTCGCGCACCTCGTCGAGGGACGGGGTGTTGCCCGGCGCAGCGACCTCGCTCATCGAGCGCAGCGACGCCGAGACCTGCTCCTGCATCTTCGCCTGCTCGAGCTGGCTGAGGAGCTTGGTGCGCTCGGCGATCTTGGTCTGGAGGACCTGCGCGTTGCGCTCGACGGCCTGCTTGGCCTGCTGCGCCGCGCCGATCGACTGGTCGTGCAGCGTCTTGAGGTCCTCGACGTTCTGCTCGGCCGTGACCAGCTGCGAGGCGAACTGCTCGGCGCTCTGCTCGTAGCGCTGCGCGCCCTCCTCGTCGCCGCGGGCGCGCGCCTCGTCGGCCATCACCAGGGCCTGACGCGCCGACGCCTGCAGCTTCTCGATGTCGGAGAGCTGACGGTTCAGCTTCATCTCCAGCTGGCGCTGGTTGCCGATCACCGACGCCGCCTGCTGCGACAGCGCCTGGTGCTGACGCTGCGCGTCCTCGATGGCCTGCTGGATCTGGACCTTCGGGTCCGCGTGCTCGTCGATCTTCGAGGAGAACGCGGCCAGGAAGTACCGCCAGGCCTTGACGAAGGGGTTGGCCATCTGCTCCCGCCCAACTCGTGACGTCGATCCGGCTCAGGCGGGCGACATCCGCGCCTGGTCTGACCCCATCGTCTCACCTCCTCGCGGAGGCTTCCACCGACCCACCGATCACCCGCTGCCGAGCTCGCGCGGATCTCGCGTGACCTCACGGGGAGATCACGCGGGCGTCATGCCGCGACGCGCACCACCGGTGTGGACCGTCCGGGCCCCGACGCGCCGGACCCGCCGGCGAGGCCGACGAGCCGGACCGTGGTGCCGCCCTCGACCGGCGCCACGACCTCCTCGCCGGTGCCGGGCAGGCCCTCGGGCTCCGGCAGCGCGACGGTCTGCGGCAGCGGCGGGTCCGCGGGCTCGGGCGGCGTCGGCAGCGTGGCCGACATGCTCGCCGACGCGGCCGCGCCGCCCGTGGGCTCGTTGCCCGCCTCGAAGGCCTCCTCCACCGCGGTGCGCAGGGCCTCGTCGACGGGCTGCTCGTCGATCGCCCCCGCGGCGCCGACCCCGGCCGGCACCCGACGGCGGACCGGACGCAGCGCGTCGGCGACCTCGTCGAGCAGCTCCGGCAGCGGCAGGCCGAGCGCTTCGCAGATCGCCGCGAGGAGCTCGCTGGACGGCTCCTTGCGGCCCCGCTCGATCTCGGACAGGTAGCCCAGGCTCACGCGCGCCTCCTTCGAGACGTCGCGCAGCGTGCGGCCCCGCTCGGTGCGGGCCTGACGGATCGATCCGCCGATGGCCTCGCGCAACAGCAGCGACATGCCACACCTCCCAGCGCCGGCCGTGGGGACCCCTGGGCAGGACCTGGACCTGCCCGACCGGGCTCGACGACCGTGTCCGTCCACCGTACCGAGATCGACGCCGCCGGGACGGTGACGCGGGCCCCGCGCTGTTCGTCGAGAGCGAACAGGTCGGTCAGGTCGCCCGGCCGCGCGCCCGCAGGCGCAGCGCGCGGACGAGGTAGTCGACGCCCGTGACGACGGTGACCACCACGGCGGCGACCATGAGCACCGCCACGGCCGGGTCGAGCCAGGTGGGCAGCGGCATGATCGCGAGCCCGAGCGCCACCGTCTGCAGCACCGTCTTGATCTTGCCGCCGCGGCTGGCGGGGATCACGCCGTGGCGCAGCACCCAGAACCGCAGCAGGGTCACCCCGACCTCACGGGCGGCGATCGTGACCGTCACCCACCACCCGAGCTCGCCCAGCAGCGACAGCCCGACCAGCGCGGACCCGGTGAGCGCCTTGTCGGCGATCGGGTCGGCGATCTTGCCGAAGTCGGTGACGAGACCCCAGCGGCGCGCGAGGTCACCGTCGAAGGTGTCGGTCAGCGACGCGATCGCGAACACCGCGAACGCCGCCCACCGCCACGCCGCGCTCTGTCCCCCGTCGACGAACAGGACGACGAGGAACACGGGCACGAGCACGAGGCGCACGACGGTGAGCGCGTTCGCGATGTTCACCAGGGGCACCGGGGGCGCGACGACGCCGCCGGCCGTGGTGGCCGACGCGGTCGGGGACGGGGCACCGGGCGTGGAGCCCGGCCGCGGGGAGGTCACCGGGCCCCGGCGCCGGCCGGGACGCCGGCGGCGGTCTCGTCCGACCGCTCCTCGGTGAGCGCGAGCGCCTCGACCACGAGGTCCAGACCCTCGGCGTCGACGACCCGGCCGGTGACGACGTCGCCTGGCGCGAGCGCGTCGAGCAGGTCCTCGTCCCCGACCAGCCGGCACTCGCCGTCGACGTCGGGACCCTGGTGCGCGGCCCGGCCGATCCACGACTCCTCGTCGGGCTCCCAGCGTTCGGCGAGCACCTCGACCGTCGTCCCGACCCGCCGTGTCGCGCGGTCCTCGGCGACGTGCTCGGCGAGGCGGGTGACGCGCTCCACGCGGGCCGCGATCTCGGTCGGGTCGACCTTGCCGGGCAGGTCGAGCGCCTCGGTGCCGTCCTCGTCGGAGTAGCCGAACACCCCGACGGCGTCCAGCTCGGCCTCGGACAGGAATGCCTCGAGCTCGGCGAGGTCGTCCTCGGTCTCGCCGGGGAAGCCGACGATGACGTTGGAGCGGATGCCGGCCTCGGGGTCGAGCGCGCGGATCTCGCGGCAGAGCGCGAGGAAGGTCTCGCGGGAGCCGAAGCGCCGCATCCGGCGCAGCACCGGGGCGCTCGCGTGCTGGAAGGAGAGGTCGAAGTAGGACGCGACGCGCGGGGTCTCCGCAATCGCGCGCAGCAGCGGCGGCCGGACCTCGGCGGGCTGCAGGTAGGAGACGCGGACCCGGCGCAGCCCCGGCACGGCCGCGAGCTCGCCGAGCAGGCGCTCGAGCGCCCCGCCCGCGGCGCCCCGGGCGTCGATGTCCTTCCCGTATGACGTGGAGTTCTCGCTGACGAGCATCACCTCGGCCGCGCCGTGGTCGGCGAGCCAGGCGCCCTCTGCGACGACGTCGCGCGGGTCGCGGGACACGAAGGCCCCCCGGAACGAGGGGATCGCGCAGAAGCTGCAGCGGCGGTCGCACCCCGAGGCCAGCTTGAGCGGGGCCACCGGGGCGTCGTCGAGGCGCTGCCGCGGCGCGTGCTCCGATGCGTCAGCTCCGCTGCGCTGCGTGCCGCGGGGCAGCCACTCGTGACCGGGGATCGAGCCCTCGCGGACCGCCTCGGGGCGCTTCACCGGGCTGATCGGCAGGAGCGTGCGGCGGTCGGAGGGCGTGTGCGACGCGAGCGGGCGCCCGGCGAGCACGTCGTCGAGCCGGGACGGCAGGTCGCCGTAGTGGTCGAAGCCGAGCACGGCGGACGCCTCGGGCAGGGCGTCGGCGAGCTCGGCGCCGTACCGCTCGGCCATGCAGCCGACCGCGACGACCTTGGCGTCACCCCCGCTGGCGGCGAGCACGGCGTCGATGGAGTCCTTCTTGGCCTGCTCGACGAACGTGCAGGTGTTGACCACGACGACGTCCGCGTCCCCGGCGTCGTCGGCCGCGACGTCCCACCCCTCGGCGGCCAGCCGCCCGGCCAGTTCCTCGGAGTCGACGTCGTTGCGCGCACACCCGAGGGTCACGAGCGCAGCACGAGGACGGCGGCTCGATGACTCACGGGGTTCCGGGGAGCGCTCGACCACCTGCCCAGCCTATCGGCCCGACCCCTGGCCTACCCTCCGCTGGTGGTGAGCGCCCGGTGACCCCTGCTGCCGAGACCGCCCCCGAGACCGCCGCCCCGGTGCTCCTGCGGCGCGCACGCACCGCCGACGTGCGGGGCATCAAGGCCCTCGTGGACTCGTTCGCCGACGACAACATCCTGCTGCGCAAGCCGCTGGTCACCCTCTACGAGACGGTCCAGGAGTTCCGGGTCGCCGTGCGGGGCCGCGACGTCGTCGGCTGCGGCGCGCTGCACGTGCTCTGGGAGGACCTCGCCGAGATCCGCACCATCGCCGTCGGTCCGGGGATGCGGGGGGCGGGCATCGGGCACGGGCTGGTCCACGAGCTGATCGCCCAGGCCCGGGCGCTCGGCCTGCGCAGCGTCTTCGTGCTGACGTTCGAGGTGGAGTTCTTCGCCCGGCACGGCTTCCGCGAGATCGAGGGCTCGCCGGTGACGCCCGAGGTCTACGCCGAGATGATGCAGTCGGCCGACGAGGGCGTCGCGGAGTTCCTCGACCTCGCGTACGTCAAGCCGAACACCCTCGGCAACACCCGCATGCTCCTGGAGCTCTGACTACAGGACCAGCGCCGCCAGACCGAAGACGAGGGCGTTGTTGACCCCGTGGGCCAGCACGCCGGGCCAGACCGACCCGCTGCGCCGCAGCAGCAGGGCGTTGATCACCCCGAGCACGAACGCGGCGGGGAGCACGATCGAGACGCCGTGCGCGAGCGCGAAGACCAGCGCGCTCGCGAGCACCGCGACCCACGCGCCGTGGCGGCCCAGCGCCGTGGTGACGACGCCCCGGAAGAGCAGCTCCTCCCCCACCGGCACGAGGACCGCGCCGAGCAGCATCATCAGGGCGAACGTGGGCAGGTCGCCGGTCAGCCCCGGGAGGAACCCGGCCTGGGGGTTCGACATGTCCCCGGTCGCGAGGACGTAGGAGAGGATGATCAGACGGTTGACGGCGAAGGCGACGACGCCGCCCGCGACGCCGACGAGCAGCCACCGCCACGACGCGGCGCGCACGCCGACGGCCCGCAGCGACCGCACCCGCACGGCGACGGCGAGCAGCGCCGCGCCGAGCGCCGCCGCCCCGGAGATCCCGATCGCGACGACGGCGAGCGTCGCGCTCCCCGGGCGGAGCAGCCCGCCGAGCAGGATCGCGGCCAGGGCGGTGAGGGCGAGGTAGGCGACGGCGCCGACCGCGATCTCGGTCCACCCCGGACGGGGACGCCCCGGGGTGCCGGACGCGGGGCCCGGGTCGGTCGGACCGGGCGGGACGGGGTGCGGGTCGGCGGGCTCGGGCGCAGCGGGCTGCGTGGGTGTCGACACGACGTCTCCTCCTCGGGTGTCGGACGTTGTCGACGCTAGGGAGCCCCGGGGCCGGTGATCGTCCGTCGCGGTGCGGATCCCTGGCCGGGCGCCTCCTCCTCGAGGAGGAGAGGGTGATCGCGATCCGGGTGACGATCGGTGTCAGATGCGAGCGGGTTCGTCACCGGGACGGCGATCTGGACCCGGCGGGCTCGACGGATCCGGCGTCGGGCTCCGCGTCGAGCAGCCCCGCCGGACGGCGCGGCAGGTGCGCGAGGACGCGCCAGCCCGGCCCGCACGGTCCCGCCTCGACGGTCCCGCCGACGAGGGCGGCGCGCTCGCGCATCCCCATCATCCCCAGGCCCGAGCCCTCGCGCGCCGGGCGGTGGCCGGGCCGCACGCCGTCGTCGACCACCTCGGCCGTCACGACGTCGTCGCCATGGCGGACGGACACCCGCGTCGGCGTCGGCCCGGCGTGGCGCAGTGCGTTGGTGAGCGCCTCGGTGACGATCCGCGCGGCGAGCACGTCCGCCTCCGGACGGTCCGCAGGCGCGGTGCCGACGACCTCGACCGTCACCGGCAGCCCGGCGCCGCGCGCGGGCCCGGCGAGCGCCTCGAGGGCGTCGGCGTCGAGGACGGGGCGCGCGGCGCCCGGAGCGCCCTCCAGCAGGGTCGCCAGCGCCGCGGCGATCCGCTCGCCGGCCTCGTCGATCGCGGCGAGAGTGGCCGGGTCGGGGTCGAGGCGCGCGGCGTGCAGGGTCACGACGAGCGCCGACAGCTCGTGGGCGAGGACGTCGTGCAGGTCGCGGGCCAGGCCGAGCCGCTGCGCGCGGACCTCCCGCAGGGCGCGCTCCGCGGCCCGGTCGGCGGCGCGCCGGGCCTCGGCGGCCGCGGCCCGGCGCTGCAGCACGCCGAGACCCCAGATCGCGGGGACCAGCACGTACGACAGCACCCAGGTGGCCTGGCCCTGGTCGATCGCCGCCGGGACGTCCGTGGTCAGGGTCGTCACGAGCACCACGGCCGAGCACGCCGCGACGGTGAGGGCGGACGCGACCGTCCCCGCGCCCAGCCCGGCGCCGAAGACGAGGATGCTCCAGGACGCCTCGGTGACCAGGTGCGTGCTGTGCAGCAGCGCGGCCGCCGTCGATCCCGCCGTCGCCACCACAGCGCCGGTAGCGGCGCGAGCGGCCACCACGCGAGGGCGCCGACCTGGACCAGCAGCGGCAGCAGCCCGAGCGGCCGGGCGAGGTCGACGTCGACCAGCGCGAGCGTGTCCGCCAGCGGGCCCGGGCGGGCGTGCGGGATCGCGACCGCCGCCACCGCGGCCGAGGCCGCGACGAGGCCCGCCGCCACGGCGGCGAGCGCCAGCCCGCCCCGGGTCGGGAGCCACCGGGAGGGCGGCGCGGCCGGTGGGCCGGGCGCCGGGCCGGGCTGCGGAGCAGCCGTCCCGGGGTCACGCAGCAGGTGCAGGGCCCGGCGCATCCCCGCGAGGGCGGCCCGGGCGTCCGCGGCCACGTCGGTGAGCCGGGCGTCGCGGTCCGTCGCGGCCGCCGGCAGGGCGCGGACACCGGCGACGACCCGCTCGACGCGGACGGCGACGAGGTCGCGGAGGTCGCCGGCGAGCCGGTCACGCTGGGCGGCGAGGGCGTCGGCGAGACGGTCACGCTCCTCCTGCCGGCGCCGCGCCGCGATCCGTGCGGCGCGCCCCCGGGCGACCACCGCGACGGCGGCCGCCGCGACCAGGACGAGGCCCACGTTCAGGAGCAGCCCCACCGCGATCCCGAGGGCCGTGGCCGGGTCGGAGGGGCGGTCGGCGAACCCGGCGAGCACCGGGGCCAGCACCGTCGTCGCGACGAGCGCCACCCCGCCGGGCACCGGGCGGGACCGCCGGACGACACCGAACACGAGCACCGCCCACGTCCACGTCGCGGGCGAGGCCGCCAGCGCCCAGACCGGCGGCACGGAGGCCGCGAACACGACCAGCGCGCCGATCGGGCGCTCGCGCCGCCACAGCGCCGGGACGGCACGGCCCGACGCGGGACGAGCACGACCGCCGTCGCGACCGCGACCAGCAGCGCCCAGCCGACCACCGGGAGCCCCAGGTCCGCCCGCTGCACGTCCTGCACCCCGAGCGTGACCGCGACCCACACGGCGGTGGCCACCGCGCCACCGGCGCCGAGCCGCCACCGCACGCACCCGCCCGGCCACCAGCCCAGCCCCGCGAGCACGGCCGACTCCACGAGCTGCGTCACGACGCCGCGCGGCAGCATCGGCGGGAACGTCGACACGGTCAGGAGCAGCGCGGCCGGGAGCGCCGAGCGGGTCGTGGATCGGGGGGCGGGGTCGCCGGCCGCGGGCGGGCCGACGACCGGGGTCACGCCGGGTCCCGCTCGAAGGGACCGTGCTCGACGACCGGCACGCTCCAGCCCTGCCGCCACGAGTTGGCGGCGACGACGACGTCGGCGAGCCCGGCGACGACGTGGCAGCGCGTGAGGTCGACGACGCCCCGTGTCGCGAAGGTCTCGGTGCACGCGGCAGCGAGGTCGCGGGCCAGCTGGCGGTCGAGGGCGGCGCGCGCCCATCCCCCGAGCGGAGCCCCGCGCCGGTTGGCGTAGCGCAGCAGGTCGTAGCCGAGGTCGTGCGCGCGGCAGGCGTCGTCGAACGCCGCGGGCAGGGCGATCGGGGACGAGCACCCCCCACCGGGGTCGAGCAGCATCCCGTCGACGACGGCCGGGTGGCGCGACGTGCCCGCGGTGGCGGCGAGGTAGGCGACGGGCAGCCGGGAGCCGACGCGGCCGGGTCCGGGGTTCTCACCGGTGAGGTCGGCCACCGCGCGGGCCGCGTCCGGGTCCTCGGCGCCGCGCGCCGGCACCGTCGCCTGCCCGGTGCCGGTGGCGAGCACGAGCCCGGCGATCACGGCGAGGACGACGAGCAGCGTCGCGGTCGCCGGCCGGCGCAGGAAGCGCGTGCGCCGGGGCCACGTCACCCGGGGCAGCGAGGGAGCACGGGTGTCGGTGCAGGTCATGGGGGAACGCTCGCCACCGAGGGCCTCGGCGGGCGTCGGGCTGGGGAGCCGTCGTGGGAGCAGGACCACGGTGCCATCACCGCCTCGGCGTCATACCGGGGGGTGAGGACCCTGGTGTGACGACAGCGCGGTAGGGGCCTCCTAACCTCCTTCACCATGGCTCGGGGACGGATCACGCCGCGCGCCCGGCGCTGGTCGTGGGCGGGCCGGATCGTGCTGGTCGGCGTGCTGCTGGCGATCGCGTGGCCGACCGCGCTGCAGGAGCTCGCGGTCGGCCCGCCGACGGCGCTGCCGGTCGCGCTCGTCGTGTGCCTGCCGGTGCTCCTGGCACCGGAGCACCCGTGGCGGGCGTGGATCGCCTCCGCCCTCGGGGCCCTGCTGATCGCGTGGCTCGTCGGGCCGGCGCCCGGTCACGGGCTCGGCGTGCAGGTCGTGCACCTGGTGGTGCTGGGCGGGCTCACGGCGCTGGTGGCGGTCCGGTGCGCGTGGTGGGCGGTGGCGGTGGCCGCGGTCGGCGTGCCGGTCGTGGTCTCCGCGGCCACCGTCTCGGTGGAGGGCCTCGGCCTGGCCGTCTTCTGGACCCTGGTCCTGCTCGCGGTGGCGTTGCTCGTGCGCCGGGTCGTCTCCCAGCGTCGCGAGATCGCCGTGGTCGAGGAGCAGCGGGCCGACGAGGAGTCGCGGCGCGCGGTGCTGCAGGAGCGCGCCCGCGTCGCCCGCGACCTGCACGACGTCGTCGCGCACGCGATGTCGATGGTCGTGGTGCGCGCCGAGACCGCCCGCTACCGCCTCCCCGACGTCGACGAGGCGTCCGCCGGCGAGTTCACCGCGATCGGCGACGCGGCGCGGCAGGCGCTCGGCGAGCTGCGCGGGGTCCTGCAGGTCCTGCGCACCGAGGAGGGCGGCGAGCGGCGGCCGCAGCCGACCGCGGCCGACGTCGACGACCTCCTCGCCGCGACCACCCGCGCGGGCGTCGACCTCACCGTCAGGACCACCGGGGACCCGGCGGCGCTCGGGGCCGCGGCGACGGTCTCGCTCTACCGGATCCTCGCCGAGGCGCTCGCCAACGCCTCCCGCCACGCCGCCGACGCCCCGGTCACCGTCACCGTCGACCACGCCGACGACGCCGTCCGCGTCCGGGTGGTCAACGGCCCGGGCCGCGAGGCCACCGGCCCGGGCTCGGGGCTCGGGCTGCCCGGGATGCGCGAGCGCGCCGCGGCGGTCGGCGGCGAGCTGACCATCGGGCCGACCGCCGAGGGCGGGTACGCCGTGGAGGCGCGGCTGCCGAGCGGGCGGGCCGTCGCGGGGAGGAGCGCGTGACGCGGGTGCTCGTCGCCGACGACCAGGCGATGGTCCGCGAGGGCTTCGGCGCCCTCCTGGCCGCGCAGCCCGGCCTCGAGGTGGTCGGGCACGCCGCCGACGGCGAGGAGGCGATCGCCGCGGTCGAGGCGCACGCCCCCGACGTCGTCCTCATGGACGTGCGGATGCCGCGGCTCGACGGGCTCGCGGCGACCCGGAGGATCGTGGCCCGCCACCCGGAGGTCCGGGTGCTCGTGCTGACGACGTTCGACGTCGACGAGTACGTCTACGAGGCCCTGCGCGCCGGGGCGAGCGGCTTCCTGCTCAAGGACGCGCCGGCCGAGGAGCTCGTGCGCGCGGTCCGGGTCGTCGCCGCCGGCGACGCGCTGCTCGCCCCGTCGGTCACGCGCCGGCTGGTCGCCGAGTTCGCCTCGCGCGCCGTGCCCGCCCGGGCGGTCTCCCCGCGCCTCGACGTCCTGACCGCCCGCGAGCGCGAGGTGCTCGGGCTCGTGGCGCGGGGGCTGTCGAACCTCGAGATCGCCGAGCACCTCGTGCTCGCCGAGCAGACGGTCAAGACCCACGTCGGGCGCATCCTCACCAAGCTCGACCTGCGCGACCGCGTCCAGGCCGTCGTCCTGGCCTACGAGACGGGCGTCGTGACCGCCCGGCTCGACCGCTGACCGGCCGCCCGCACGATCACCGGGGCGACGGCGGCGACCACCGCGGTCAGCACGCCGAGGGCCAGGATCGACCCCGACAGCCCGCCCAGCGGCCCGGCGACCGCGAGCAGCACGAGCGGGCAGAAGAACTGGCCGATGAACATCGCCGCGGTCCAGAAGCCCGTCCCCCGGCCGCGCTCGGCGAAGCACAGCCCGGACAGCGCCCACGTCAACAGCGTCGGCAGCAGGAGGCCGGTGCCCGCGCTGGCGATCACCGCGCCGACGGCGATGACCGGCACCGCCGACGACGCCCCGACGACCACGAGCCCCACCGCCGCGAGCCCGAGGGCGACCGGGAGCAGCACGCGCGTCCCGCGCCGGGAGACCCGGCCGAAGGTGAACCCGCCCGCCGCGGTGGCGAGCGAGGCGACGGCGCTGACCAGGCCGATGGTGGCCGTCGAGGTCACCCCGACCGACGCGAGCACCAGGGAGAGCTCGGCGATCGGCGTGTAGAAGACGACGCCGCCGAAGAGGGTGACCAGGCACGGCACGGCGATGAGGCGCCAGGGCACCGGCGGGAGCGCCGCGGCCGGTGTGCGGCCCGTGCTGCGCACGAACACCGCGACCAGGACGGCGATCACCAGGCTGGAGAGGTACAGGACGAACGGCGCCCGCCAGCTCACCGCGCCGAGGGCCCCGCCGAGGGCGAAGAACACGGTCGCCGCGAGGGTCGTCGCGATCGTCTGCCGGCCGAACCACCGGTCGCGGGCCGTGCCGTCGAAGAGGTCGGCGAGCAGCGTCGTGCAGGCGGTCATGATCGCGGCCTCGCAGATCCCGACCCCGACGCGGCTGGCGACGATCGCGCCCAGCGAGCTCAGGTACAGCGGCGCCGTCCCGAAGAGCGCGTAGACCACGAGGGCGGCGACCAACACCCGCTTGCGGCCGGCCGCGTCGACGATCCGCCCCGCGACCGGGGCCAGCAGGCCGATCACCAGCGCCGGCGCGGTGAGCACGATCGGCACCAGCGCCTCGACGCCCGCCGTCCCCGCGAAGGCGTCCATCATCCGGGGCAGCACCGGGGCGAGCAGCACCGATCCGAGGATCGGCAGGCAGCTGCCCGCCAGCAGGATCGCGCCCTGCCCGATCGCTCCGCGTGACCGGGCCGCCCTGCCCTGGTCCTCGTCCTGGCCGATCACCGTCACGACGCCCTCCGTCCCGTCCCCGCTGTGGTGGTGACGGCGAGTGTCGAGGCGCGGGTCACAGCAGAGGAAATCATTCCTCTTGGGACCCACCATCGGTCGCGCTGATGGTCGGGAGGACCGCGCTGACCTCGGTGATCAGGCCGCGCAGCCACCGGTGGGCCGCGTCCGTGTCGTACGTCGGGTGCCACCACATCGCCTCCACCAGCGGCGTCACCGTGAAGGGGCAGGGCAGCGCCCGCACACCGCCGCCGGGCCGCAGGCGCGCCGCGAGGCGGGCCTGGACGAGGGCCACCCGGTCGGTGCCGGCGACGAGGTCCGGGATCGGCAGGAAGGACTCCACCACGACCTGCGCCCGGGGCTCGATGCCGTGGGCCCGCAGCTGCTGGGCGGCCGGGGTGAACGCCGTCGGGCGGTGGTAGACGGTGACCCACGGCAACGTGGCGAGATCGTCGAGGGTGATCTCCGCCCCGACCCGCTCGTTGGCGGTCGCGACCAGGACGACCCAGTGGTCCTCGTAGAGGTCGATGAAAGGCAGGTCGTCGACGAAACCGTGGGGCAGCAGCAGCCCGTCCACGCCACGGAGGCGTTCGGCGGCACCGGTGACGTCCTCGGGGCGGTGCGGGCACAGGCGCAGCCGGGCGTTCGGTGCGGAGCGGGCGAAGGCGGCCGCGAGCGGCGGGCCGAGCACGCTCGTCGCGTAGTCGGAGACGAGGAGCGTGAACTCCCGCGTGCTGTCGGTGGCGTCGAAGTCGGGGGCGGCGGAGAACACCCGCTCGACGCCCGCGACCGCGCCCTGCACCCGGTCCACGAGACCGGCCGCCAGCGGTGTCAGCTCGTAGCGGTTGCCGACACGGACCAGCAGCTCGTCGCCGAAGTGCCGCCGCAGCCGGGCCAGGGCCGCGCTGACCGCGGGCTGTGACAGGCCGAGCGCGGCGGCCGCCCGGGTCACGTTCCGCTCGGCGAGCAGGGCACGCAGGGAGAGCAGCAGGTTGAGGTCGAGGTTGGCGAGCCGGAGCGGCCGCGGTGCCGCGTCCTCGTCCATCCCGTAGGGATACCGGGCCCGCCGCGCGCGCTTCAACCGGGGCATCCATCCCGCCGATGCCCGGCATCAGCGGTTCGGGCTTCCGGGCTGCTGCGCCCCGACCGCATCGTGGTCGCGACCACACGGACTCTCGATGCGGAGGGCACGCCCATGGGGGCGATCAGGCTGGGCACGTTCGCCGGGGCCGGCGGGCACCGGTTCCCCGGGCTCGTGACGGACGCGGGGAGCGTCGTCGACGCCAGCGAGGTCGGCGCGACCACGCGGGAGCTGCTCGCCGACTGGGACCGCGCGCTGCCGCGGCTGGACGCCCTGGCCGCCGGCGACGGGGTGCCGCTCGACGGTCTCGAGGTCCTCGCCCCGGTCGAGCCCGGACAGATCCTCCAGTCCGGCGCGAACTACCGCACCCACGTCATCGACCTCGCCGCCGCCCACCACGCGGAGCGCGGCACCCGCCCGGACGCGGAGATCCGGGCCGAGGTCGCGGCGATGATGGACCGGCGCGCCGCCGAGGGCACGCCCTACCTGTTCATCGGCCTGCCGTCGGCCGTCACCGGCCCGGCCGACGACGTCGTCATCCCGTCGTGGACACAGCAGTTCGACTGGGAGCTCGAGCTGGCCGCGGTGATCGGCCGCGAGGCGTTCCGCGTCGACCGGGCCCGCGCCCTCGACCACGTCGCTGCCTACACGATCGCCAACGACCTCACCGCCCGCGACCAGGTGTTCCGCCGGGACATGCCCGAGATCGGCACCGACTGGTTCCGCGGCAAGAACGGCCCGGGCTTCACCCCGCTCGGTCCGTGGCTCGTCGCCGCCAGCGACGTCGACCCGTCCGACCTGCGCATCCGCCTCGAGCTGGACGGTCCTGACGGCGGAGTCATGCAGGACGAGACCACCAAGGACATGCTCTTCGACGTGGCCGCCCTGGTGGCCGCGGCCTCGGAGATCACGCCGCTGCACCCGGGCGACCTCGTCCTCACCGGCAGCCCCGCCGGCAACGGCATGGCCCGCGGCCGGCTGCTGCGCGACGGGGACGTCATGAGGGGCTCGATCACGGGCCTGGGCACGCAGACGACGCGCGTGGTGGCCGAGCGATGACCGACACCACCGCCGTCGTCGCCGCCGGCCACGACCCGGCGAAGCCCGAGGAGGCCGTCGCCGCCGTCGTCGCCCGCGTCTCGCGCTGGGGCCGCTGGGGTCCCGACGACGTCCTGGGCTCGCTGAACCTGCTCACGCCCGCGAAGCGGGTCGAGGGCGCGGCGTGCGTCCGCACGGGCACCGCGTTCTCGCTGTCGCAGCCCTTCGACGAGACCGGCCCGCAGAACGGCTGGAAGAAGCGCACCAACCCGGTGCACACGATGCTCGGCACCGGCCACGAGGCCCTCGACGGCGAGTTCCCGCACGGCATCGGCGGCGCCGACGACGTCATCGCGATGCCGTTGCAGTGCTCGACCCAGTGGGACGGCCTGGGTCACATCTTCGACCACGGCAAGGCGTGGAACGGCCGCGACGCCGCCGCGGTGGTCCGCGTCGAGGGCGACCGGCTCACCGGGATCGAGACCGCCGCCGCCCACCTCGCCGGGCGCGGGGTGCTGCTCGACGCCGGGCGTGTGCTCGGCGACGACCGGGGCGAGCTGCCGGACTCGTACCCGATCACCGCCGACGAGCTCGACGAGGTCGCCCGCGCCCACGGCGTCGAGGTCCGGCCCGGCGACATCGTGTGCGTGCGCACCGGCCAGTACGCCCGCACCCGGCGCGAGGGCTGGGGCGGCTACGCGGGCGGGCCGGCGCCGGGCCTGTCGTTCACCACGCTGGACTGGCTGCACGACCGCGACATCGCGGCGATCGCCACGGACACGTGGGGGGTGGAGGTGCGGCCCAACGAGTTCGAGGTCGCCTTCCAGCCGCTGCACCAGGTCGCCATCCCGCACCTCGGGCTGTTCCTCGGCGAGATGTGGGACCTCGACGGCCTCGCCGCCGACTGCGCGGCCGACGGCCGCCACGATTTCTTCCTGACCGCGGCCCCCTTGCGCATCACCGGTGCCGTCGGATCCCCCGTCAACCCGATCGCGGTGAAGTGATGATCCAGAACGCACTGGTGGTGGGCGGGGGTGCCGCCGGCGCCGCCACCGCGATCCTGCTGGCCCGCGCCGGGGTGGCCGTCGACCTCGTCGAGGCGACGCCCGAGATCGGCAGCTCGGGGTCCGGGATCACGCTGCAGGGCAACGCGCTGCGGGTCTTCCGCGACCTCGGGGTGCTCGACGACGTGCTCGCTCACGGCTACGCGTTCGACGAGGTCGGCCTGCGCACCCCCGACGGCGGCGTCCTCGCCGTCATCCCCGACGCGCGCACCGGCGGGCCGGACCTGCCCGCGACCGTCGGGATGCCGCGCGGGGAGATGGCCCGCCTGCTCGCCGAGCGGGCCGCCGAGGTCGGCGTGAAGGTCCGCACCGGGGTCCGCGCGGAGAGCGTCGGCGAGTCCGGGGAGGTCGTCTGCTCGGACGGCACACGCGCGATCCACGACCTCGTCGTCGGCGCCGACGGCCTCAACTCCGGCGTCCGGGCGCAGCTCGGGATCGACACCCGCCCCGAGCCGATCGGCATGGGCATCTGGCGGGTCTTCACGACGCGGCCCCCGTCGGTCACCCGCACCGACCTGACCTACGGCGGCGCCGCCCACATCGCCGGCTACTGCCCCACCGGCGACGACTCGCTCTACGCCTACCTCGTCGAGGACGCGGCCGACCGGACCGGCCTGTCCCCCGACGAGCGGCTCGCCACCATGCGCGAGCTGGCCGCCCACTACGGCGGGCCGTGGACCGAGATCCGCGAGCGGATGACCGACCCGTCCCGGGTGAACTACACCTGGTTCACCCACCACCTCGTCGACGGGCCCTGGCACCGCGGGCGGGTCGTGCTCGCGGGCGACGCCGCGCACTCGTGCCCGCCCACCCTGGCCCAGGGCGCCGCGATGGCGCTCGAGGACGCGAGCGTCCTGGTCGAGGAGCTGCAGGCCGGCGACGACCTCGACGCCGCGCTCACGGCCTACACCGCCCGTCGTCGGGATCGGGCCGCCGCGGTGGTGGCGGGCTCCGTGCAGCTCGCCCGCTGGCTGCTCGACCACGAGCCCCCGCCGCAGGCGGGCGGCACCGCCGACGTCCCCGGGCTGATGGCCCGGACCGCCGCGCTGCTCGCGCAGCGCCCCTGAACCGGAGCACCGATGGACCGCCTGATCACCCACCTCCGGCACGTCGACCTCGCCGTGCCCGACTTCGACACCCAGCTCGCGTTCTACCGCGATCTCTGGAAGCTCACCCCCGAGACCACCGACACCGGCATCGCCTTCCTCGCCGCCGAGGGCTCGCCCGAGCAGTACCAGGTGCGGCTGCGGGCCGACGCGGACAAGCGCGTCGACCTCATCGCCTTCGGCGCCGCGACCCCGGCGGACGTCGACGCGCTCGCCGAGAAGCTCGGCCGGGAGGGCGTCACGCTGGTCAGCACGCCCGACAAGCTGGCGACCCCGGGCGGCGGCTACGGCTTCCGGTTCTTCGACCTCGAGGGCCGCACGATCGAGGTGTCCGCCGACGTCGCCACCCGCGCGCACCGCCGCGTCGAGGAGGGCGAGTCGGTGCCCGTGAGGCTCTCCCACGTCGTGATCAACTCGCCGCAGCCCGAGGCGCTGGTCGCCTGGTACGACCGTCACCTCGACTTCAGGCTCTCCGACACGCTGTTCTCCCCGCACATGGGCGAGATGATGTGGTTCCTGCGCTGCAACCCGCAGCACCACTCCCTGGCGATCGCCCGCTGCCCGCACGTGTCGCTGCACCACGCGAGCTTCGAGCTGCGTGGCATCGACGAGTACATGCGCGGCACCGGGCGGCTGCTGCGCGCCGGGGTCGAGAAGGTGTGGGGCCCGGGGCGGCACCTGGCCGGGAACAACACTTTCTCCTACTTCCTCGACCCGCAGGGCAACACCGTCGAGTACACGACCGAGCTCGAGTGCCTCGACGAGGACACCTGGCACCCGTCGCTGCACGACTTCACCGACCCGATGGTCTCCGACCAGTGGGGCACCGCGAACCCGATGAGCGAGTTCGTCGCCACGAAGTCGTTCAACGACCCCGACCGCGGCGTCTTCGTCGCGCCGCCCGTCTGATGCGCCTCGCGACGGTCCTGGCCGACGGGACGGCCCGGGTCGGGATCGTGGTCGACGACCACGTGCACCTGCTGGACACCGCGGTCACGATGCTGGACCTGCTGCGCGCCGGGACGCTGCCGGAGGCGGGCCGCGATGCCCTGTCGGCGCCGGCCGTGGCGCTGGACGCGGTCCGGCTGCTCGCTCCGCTCCAGCCGCCGACCGTGCGCGACTTCGTCGCGTTCGAGGAGCACGTGGAGGGGATGCGGGGCGGCAACGGCATCCCCGAGGCCTGGTACGACGCGCCGACGTTCTACTTCTCCAACCCCTACGCGACGCTCGGCCCGGCCGACGACGTCCCGGTGCCGCCCGGGTGCTCCGTGCTCGACTTCGAGCTCGAGGTCGGCGTCGTCATCGGGCGGTCCGGCCGCGACGTCGCTCCCGACGACGGGTGGGGCCACGTCGCCGGGCTGACGGTCCTCAACGACTGGTCCGCCCGGGACATCCAGTCGCGCGAGATGCAGGTCGGCCTCGGCCCCGCCAAGGGCAAGGACACCGCGACGACGCTCGGACCGTGGCTCGTCACCGCCGACGAGTTCACCCCGGACGCCGAGGGCTTCCTCGACCTCGCGATGACGGCGTCGGTCGACGGCCGCGTCGTCGGCGAGGATCTCCTCTCGAACATGGGCTGGCCTCTCGGCGACCTCGTGGCGTACGCCTCGCGGGGCACCGAGGTCCGCCCCGGCGACGTCCTCGGCACCGGCACCTGCGGCCACGGCGGCTGCCTCGGCGAGCTCTGGGGTCGTGGCGCCTCGCACGAGGACCTGCCCCCGCTCGCGCCGGGCTCCGAGGTCTCGCTGACCGTCGAGGGCATCGGGACGCTGACCTCGCGGGTGGTCGCCGGCGCCGACCCGGTCTCGATCCCCGGCGCCCGCCCGCGTCCTCGTTCCCGCCCCCGCACCCGCCCGACCGATCGCGTCGCCCGGTGACCCGTGTCAGCGAAGTGCCGTCGCTGACGCTCAGCGTCCGCAACGGGACTTCGATCATGGAGGAGACACCGTGAACCCCACCGTCGACGTCCACGCGCACGTCCTCGTCCCGGCCGCCGAGGCGCTCGTCGCCGACGAGGCCGCCCTGGCCGAGGCCCGGGCCGCCGAGGCGCGCGCCGCCGGGCCGGCGTCGTCCCGGGTCAACCGCGAGCAGATCGGGGCCCTCGGTCCGGCGCTGACCGACCGCGGCGTCCGGCTCGCGGCGATGGACGCCGCCGGCATCGAGGTCCAGCTCGTGAGCCCGATGCCGATCCACCACACCTGGGCCGACCGCGATCTCGCGGCCCGCTACGCGGCCGCGGTCAACGAGGGTGTGCTCGGGCACTGCGCCGGCACCCCCGACCGGCTCGTCGGCCTCGGGACGACACCCCTGCAGCACCCCGACCTCGCGGTCGAGGTCCTGCGCACCGCGGTCGCGGACGGCCTGCGCGGTGTGGAGATCGGCACGTTCGTCACCGGGCCCGACGGGGTGCGCCGCGAGCTCGACGACCCTGCGCTGCGCGGGTTCTGGGCGGCCGCCGCCGAGCTCGAGGCCGTCGTGTTCATCCATCCGTGGGGCTGCACGCTCGGCGAGCGGCTCGACGTCGGCTACCTGTCCAACAGCGTCGGCAACCCCGTCGAGACGACCGTCGCGCTCTCACGGCTCGTCGCGTCCGGCGCCCTGCCCGACGGCGTCCGTGTCCTCGCCGCCCACGGCGGCGGGTTCTTCCCGCTCGGCACGGCCCGCCAGGACCACGCCTGGCACGCCCGCCCCGGCGACCGAGTGGCGGCCGCTCCCCCGAGCCGCGCGCTGCGCCGCCTGTGGTTCGACGCGCTGGTCTACACCCCCGAGGCGCTGCGCCACCTCGTCGCCGTGGCGGGCGCCGACCGCGTGTGCCTCGGGACGGACCACCCCTTCGACATGGGCGTCACCGACCCCCTCGACCGTCTCACGGCCGCGGGCCTCGACCCCGCCGAGACCGAGCTCGTCCGCGCCGGGGCGGCGGCCGCCCTCCTGGCCCCGACCCGGGACAGCATCGTGTCGTGATGAGGCGGCGCGTCCACGACGAGGCGACCGCCCGTTCCGGCGGCCGCGCGCGGTGTTCCTGCCCGAGGTCTCCCGCGCGGGGATCGTTGCCGTTCTGTGACCTGCCGGTCGGGCCTGACCTGGGCTTCCCGGGACGGGACTGTCGGGGGTCGGTCCTAGTGTTCCGGGTATGAGCATCGACCACGATCTGGGGTGTGGCCTCGCGGCCGCACTGGCGGGTCGTGAGCCGGATGCCGACCTGGTGGCCGAGCTCGATGGGACAGACCCGCGCACGCTGACCGGGGAGGACCTGGCGGCGTACGTGCGAGCGCGGTGGCAGGTCCACAACCGCGCCGAGGCGATGCTGCTGGCCGGGCTCCGGGAGCTGGGCACCGCGCAGGACGGGCACACCGGTCGGCTCCCGAGCACCGACGAGTTCTCCGGCGACGAGGTCGCGGCGGTGCTGGGCTGCTCGCGCACGATGGCCTCGCGGCGGCTGCAGCTCGCCGACGATCTCTTCTCCCGCCTGCCCGCGCTCGGCACAGCGCTGTGGCAGGGGCGCCTCGACGAACCCAAGGTCCGCACGATCAGCGAGCTGACCACCGACCTGTCCGCTGACCACGCGCAGCAGGCGGTGGCCGAGGTGCTGCCCGAAGCCGCCGAGCTGCCGGTCGCGGCGCTGCGGGAACGGCTCGAGGAGATCGTGCTCGCCCTGGACCCGGAGTGGGCCGAGCGGCGCCGCAAGCGGGCCGAGTCGCGGGGGCGGGTGGAGCTGTCGATGAACCCGTCGGGCACCGCGAACCTGGCGCTGGTCGACGCTCCCGCGAGCGACGGGATCGCGTCGATGGCGCGGATCGAGGCGCTGGCCGCCGCGGTCCGCGGGCTCGGGGTGCTCACCCCGATCCAGCTGCTGCGCCGGCAGGTCGGCACGCGGCTGCTCGACGGGTCCACCGCGGGCATGCCTGACGACGACATCGCCCGCCTCCTCGCCGCCGAGTATCACGCCGCCGGCGCCTCCGACGAACCCGACGACGACAAGCCGGACGACGGCGGCCCCGGCGGCGGTCCCGATCCCGATCCGGGTCCGGACGACAGCGGGCCCGGCGGCCCTCATGGTGGACCCGCTGGCGGCGGCCCCGACGACGAGGGCCCCGACGACGAGGACCGCGACGACGAGGACCGCGACGAGGACCGCGGCGACGAGGGCCCCAGCGGCGGCCGTTCCGATGGTCGGCGCGAGGACGACCCCGGCGAGGACGCTCCGGAGCAGCCCGCGCCGCGGTCACCCGCCGAGCAGGGCGCCCTCGACCTTCCCGGCCTCCCCGTCGGGGACGACGACACCGGTGAGCCCGAACCCACGGCGCCCGTGGAGTCGCGCGCCGGACGGCTGCGCCGCGGCACCGTCGAGATTCGGCTGCGGCTGACCACCGCGCTCGGAGTCGACCAGTACCCCGCCACCGTCCCCGGCGTCGGCGCCGTCACCGCCCAGGTGGCCCGCGACCTGATCGCCGCCCGACACCACGGCGAGTGGCGCGTCGTCCTCACCGACCCCGACGGCCACCTCCACCACGTCCTGCTCGCCCGCCGTCGACCCACCCGACCAGCGAGCCCCCGCGGCCGTCACCGGGCGCGGGGGCAGGCACCGGGTCCGGCCCGGACCGGCGCGATCGTCGAACTCCAGGTTCCGACGACAGTGCTCGCTGCCCTGCACCCCGACGACCACCCCGACTGGGCGCCGCTACTGCGCGAGCTCCAGACCCGGCTCACCGACCTGCGCCGGACCGGCACCCTCGGGCACCCGCCCGACGCCGCGAGCGGCCCCGACGACTGGCTACGCCGCCGTCCCGGCGCCGAGGCCGAGCGTTGGACCCGCGCCCGCGACCGGCACTGCGTCATCCCCTGGTGTCGGCAGCCCGCCCACCGCGCCGAGATCGACCACACCCGCGAGCACGCCTGGGGCGGGCCGACCGTCACCTGGAACCTCGGGGCGTGGTGCACCCACGACCACCGCCTCAAACACCTCGGCGGCTGGCACGTGCGGCAGCCCCTGCCGGGTTGGTTCGTCATGCGCACCCGGGCCGGGGTCACCCACACCACCGGGCCGAAGAAGATTCTCCGACCACTCCCCGCCCCGAGCCCCGCCGCCACGCCCCGGCCCCTCCCCGACGACGGCTACCCCGACCGCGAGCACGACGAGCTCGACCCGCAGTGGCTCGAGAAGATCGCCCCGAAGCTCGCCGCCCAGCGCTCGCAGGCCCGGGCCGCACCCACCCCGCCGACGACGGCCGCCACGTCCGGCCCCGACGATCCGCCGCCCTTCTAGGAGCGACGGACGACGTCCGGGTCACAGTCAGTCCTCGCTCGGCGGCGGGATGTCCGAGTCGGGGTCGGCGGCCGGCGCCGGGGCCGGTTCGCCGCGCAGGGACGCCAGCAGGTCGGGCAGCTCGTCGGGCTTGAACAGCACGTCGCGGGCCTTGGAACCCTCCGACGGGCCCACGACGCCGCGGGTCTCGAGCAGGTCCATGAGCCGCCCGGCCTTGGCGAACCCCACGCGGAGCTTGCGCTGCAGCATCGAGGTCGAGCCGAACTGGCTGGTGACGATCAGCTCGGCGGCCGCGACCACGAGCTCGAGGTCGTCGCCGATGTCCGGGTCGATCTCCTTCGTCGAGCCGGCGGCCTCGGTGGTGACGCCCTCGGTGTAGTCGGGGTCGGCCTGCTCCTTGCAGTGCTCGACGATCGCCGAGATCTCGTCGTCGGAGATGAACGCGCCCTGCAGGCGGTTCGTCTTCCCGGCGCCCATCGGCAGGAAGAGCGCGTCGCCCATGCCGATGAGCTTCTCGGCGCCGGGCTGGTCGAGGATGACGCGCGAGTCGGTGAGCGAGCTCGTCGCGAACGCGAGCCGCGACGGCACGTTCGTCTTGATCAGACCGGTGACCACGTCGACGGACGGGCGCTGTGTGGCGAGCACGAGGTGGATGCCGGCCGCGCGGGCCTTCTGCGTGATCCGCACGATCGCGTCCTCGACGTCGCGCGGCGCGGTCATCATGAGGTCGGCGAGCTCGTCGACGATGCACATGATGTACGGGTACGGGCGGTAGACGCGCTCGGAGCCGAGCGGCGCCTGGATCGCTCCACTGCGCACCTTCTCGTTGAACGTGTCGATGTGCCGCACGCGGTTGGCCTGCATGTCCGAGTAGCGCTGCTCCATCTCCTCCACCAGCCACTGCAGCGCCGTGGCCGCCTTCTTCGGCGAGGTGATGATCGGCGTGATCAGGTGCGGGATGCCCTCGTAGGGCGTCAGCTCGACCATCTTGGGGTCGATGAGGATCATCCGGACCTCGTCCGGTGTCGAGCGCTGCAGCAGCGAGACGAGCATCGAGTTGACGAAGCTCGACTTACCGGAACCGGTGGAGCCGGCGACCAGCAGGTGCGGCATCTTCGCGAGGTTGGCCGTCACCATCCGGCCCTCGATGTCCTTGCCGAGCCCGATGACCATCGGGTGGGTCTCGGCCCGCGCCGTCGACGACGTCAGCACGTCGCCCAGGCGCACCATCTCCCGGTCGGTGTTGGGCACCTCGATGCCCACGGCCGACTTCCCCGGGATGGGCGCGAGCAGCAGCACGCGGTCCGTGGCCGCGGCGTAGGCGAGGTTGCGGTGCAGCGCGGTGATCTTCTCGACCTTCACGCCGTGCCCGAGCTCGACCTCGTAGCGCGTGACCGTCGGGCCCCGGGTGAACCCCGTGACCTCGGCGTCCACCTTGAACTGCTCGAGCACGCCGGTGATCGCCTCGATCATGGCGTCGTTCGCGGCGCTGCGGGCCTTGGGCGGCTCGCCGGCCGTGAGCAGGTCGGGCGGCGGGAGGCGGTAGTCGCCGTCGGTGACGTCGCGGTGGGAGCTGAACGAGGCCGCCGCCTGCGGGTCGGGCTCGGTCTCCTCCGGGGGCTCGGCAACGGCCGCCGGTGCGGCGGGAGCGGGCTTCTTCTTCGGCCGCGGCGGGGCCGGGGCCTCGTCCGGCGGCGGGCTGGTCAGGTCGGGGACGGCCGCGGCGTTGCGGTCGCGGTGCCGCGCGGGGTGGCGGGCGGCGTCCCCGTCGGAGCCGTCGGAACCGTCGGTTCCGCCGGACCCGTCGGCACCCGCCTCGTCCGACGCGGCGCCCGTGCGACCGCGGCGCCGGATCGCCGTCGTGGGCGCCGTGCCATCCGGGTCGTCGAGGGGCACGCCGTCGGCGTCGACGTCCACGTCGTCCGGGCCGCCCCAGTCGCCGTCGGGGTGCTCGCCGGTGACGAGCAGGCGCAGGCGCTGGCCGATCTCGCGCACCGGCGTGCCCGTGAGCACCAGCAGGCCGTAGAGGCCCACGAGCACCAGCACGACCCCGGCGATCCACGTCGTCACGCCCCGGGCGAGCGGGTCCGCGATCACGGCGCCGAGGACGCCGCCCGCCGTGCGGCGCCCGTCCAGCTCGCGCGGCGCGCCGACGACGAGGTGCCAGACGGCGAGGACAGCGAGGCCGAACAGGAGCGCGCCGACGACCGTGCGCGGGCGGGTCTCGGGCTGCGGGTCGGTGCGCAGCAGGATCACGGCGACCCCGAGCAGCACGACGGGCAGCACGAGCGCGGCCGCGCCGATGACGGTCCGCAGCCCGACGTCCAGGCCGGTGCCGACCGGGCCGCCGGCGCCCCACCAGACCCCCGCCGCTGTGAGCACCGCGAGCACGACCAGCGCCAGCGCCACCCCGTCACGGCGGTGCGCGGCGTCGACGTCGCGGGCCCGCCCCAGCGTGCGGACGAGCGAGCCGAGCCCGCGGGCGGTGAGCACCCAGCCCCCGCGCAGCGCCCGCACGATCGGGCCGGGCCCGGTGCGCCGCCGGGCCGGCGGGCGCTTCTTCGTCGACGAGCCCGCGGGCCGGCGCTTGGCGGGCGGCCGCGGCTGCGGCGAGCGGGTCGACGCGGCCGGGCCGGCACCCCGCTGCCGCGGCGTCCGCCCGCCCGTGAGCGGGCGACTGCGGTCCGCGCGCTGGTCTGTCTCGGTCCGGCCGGCCATGCGCCCACGGTAGCCCGCGGGCCCCACGCGTCCCGGTAACCACACGCGCCCCGGACGGACCTCACCCCGGGACGTGTGTCAGCTCTGACCCCGGCGCGCGATCTCGTCGTGCCACACCGAGGTCTTGGTGCAGTACTCCGGCGCCACGACGACGTCGCGCTCGTCGAGCAGCTGCTCGAACCCCGAGGCGGTCGGCTGCACGTCCGGCGGGCAGCAGCGGGTCGACAGCTCGACGAGCTCGCGCCCGCTCGGGAAACGGAAATGCTCGAGGTCGACGCGCGCGAGCCCCATCCCGGTCGCCGCCACCTTGACGCGCCGGACCACCAGCGGCCCGTGCACCTTCAGCTCGGAGAGCCGGGCGTCGTCGACGACCTCGCTCCCGCCCTCGCACGCCCAGGTGCCCTGGGTCCCCGAGAGCAGCTCGCGCGCCTTCGCGGAGCCCGCGATCACCGCGGCGGCGGCCGCCGAGTCGATGTCCCGGCGCACCTCGATGTCCTTCCACACGCCGGCGGGGACGACGTCGTACTCGACGCGCGCCCCGCGGGGCCGGTAGCAGCCGAGCTCGGTGCCCCGGCGGCGCGCGGAAACCGCGAGGTCGAACTTGCCGCGCGCCCGGCGCCGCAGCCGGATCTCGACGCCGGCCTGCAGGAAGTCCAGCTCCTCGGTGTCGAGCAGGTAGGTCTGGCGGACGCTCCACGGGGGGCCGCGCCGCCCCGTCAGTGCCTCGGCGGCGGCTCCGGCCGGAGGCACGAGCAGCGTCTTCAGCTCGACGCTGTCGGCGTGGACGCCGTGGGTGGCGAGCCACGCGAGCGCCTCGGTCGACCCGAACCTGCCCACCTGCGACCGACCTCCCACCAGGCGCTCCGGCAGCCCCGTCGGCGGCTCGCCCGGTGCCGACGATAACTGCGGTCGGTGATCCACGACACCTCGGGCCGCCGAACCTGGCCGGATGGCCAGGGTGCGCCACGCATTCCGCCGCGCCGACCGAGTGTTCCGCACATCGGAACAGTGGCCGGCAACTACTTCCCGTGATCGACCCAGGCCACCCGCGTGATCAAGCCTCCGGAGCAAGATCGAGATCCGAAACCCCCGCGCTGCCCCTTGCCGAGCCAGGACAGCCTCCCTACTGTCCCCTGTGGCTCAGCACACACCGCTCGGCGGCCGTCGTCATCCGGTCGCCGTCCTGCTGCGTGTGTCCTGCCGCCCAGCGGTCGACATCGTCGGCCGGACGGTCGTGCGACCGAGGCGGCGGAGCCCTCCTCACCCACGCATCGTCCGCCGCGATGGGCCATGCCCGGCGAGACCCGGTTGCCGAACCCCGGGGGTCGTCAGCGAAGACGAGAAGGGCACCCATGAGGAGGTACGTCGCATGACGTCCACAGATCGATCCGCCGACCTGGCCGCTGCCGGCCTGGACGGGCAGAACAAGACGGCACTCGGTCGCCTGCTCGGCACCGGCAGCATCGGGCACGCCGAGAAGGGCTCCGACGGCGTCATGCGGGCCACGGTCCGCATCCCGGAGGACGAGCTGATCTGGGAGCCCTCGATCCTCGTGTTCCCGGAGGGCGGCGAGGTCGAGCTCACGCTCATCAACGACGACAAGAACACCCACTGCGCGGTGCTGCCCCACAACGGTGACCCCAAGATCATCTGGCTGGTCAACCACTCCAAGGGCACGGCTCGGCTCTCGCTCTCCGGGCCCGGCACCTACTACTACGGCTCCACCACCGGCAACGACGAGGGCCGCGGCCTGACGGGTGCGCTCGTGTTCGGCGGGGAGGTCCCCGACCACGCGAAGCAGGACCGCCCGCCGCAGCCGCGTCCGTAGATCCCAGCGCGTAGAGACCGGAGAGGAAACCGATGACCGACTACGTGGACGCCGGCGAGGCCGTCCCGCACAAGACCCTCAGCGCCACCAGGGGCCAGGCCCCCGCGACCAGCGAGGTCAACTACGAGCGCATCCGGAACGCGCGCTCGGAGCCGCAGAACTGGCTGACCTACTACGGCACCTACGACGGCCAGCGCCACAGCGGGCTGGACCAGATCAACAAGGACACCGTCAAGCGCCTGACGCCGGCGTGGGTGTTCCAGGCCGGCATGAACGGGCTGCACTCCGGCGCGTCGACCTACTCGTTCGAGGCTTCGCCGCTCGTCGTCGAGGGCGTCATGTACGTCTCCGGCCCCGACGGCAAGGTCTGGGCGATCGACGCGGTCACCGGCGAGGAGCTGTGGCGGTACAAGTACGCGTCGCCCTACGACGTGTCGCTGTGCTGCGGCAACGTCAACCGCGGCGTGGCCGTCGGCCACGGCAAGGTCTACATGTACACCCTCAACGCGCACCTCATCGCGCTCGACGCCCAGACCGGCGACCTGGTCTGGGACGTCGTCAACGGCGACGTGCGCGCCGGCGAGAGCGGCACCGTCGCCCCGCTGCTCGTCAAGGACATGGTCGTCGTCGGGAGCTCCGGCGGCGAGTTCGGCCTCCGCGGCCACATGGACGCGTTCGACGCCCAGAGCGGTGAGCGGCGCTGGCGCAACTACACGATCCCGAAGCCGGGCGAGCCCGGCGCGGAGACGTGGCCGGACGACGGCGAGGCGTGGCAGCGCGGCGGCGCGAACTGCTGGGTCACCTGCACGTACGACCCGGACCTCGAGCTGCTCTACCAGGGCACCGGCAACCCGGCGCCCGACTTCGACGGCGGCGTGCGTGAGGGCGACAACCTCTACACCGACAGCGTCATCGCGGTCGACGTGAACACCGGCACCATCCAGTGGCACTACCAGTTCACGCCGCACGACCTGTGGGACTACGACTCCACGATGGAGAACCTGCTCTTCGACGCTCCGGACGGGCGCAAGCTGCTCGCCCACGCGGACAAGAACGGCTACTTCTTCGTCATCGACCGCACCAACGGCGAGCTCGTCCGCGTGTTCCCCTTCGTCGACCGCATCACGTGGGGCGAGATCACGCCCGACGGCAAGGTCACCCCGAAGGTGTACCCGGACGAGGAGGGCGTCCCCGTCCACTTCTGGCCCGGCCCGGCCGGTGGCAAGGAGTGGACGCACATGTGCTTCAACCCCAGCACGGGGTTGATCTACGTGCCCGTCCAGGAGGTCGGGGCGACGGCCACCCGCCGCCGCCGCGAGTTCAAGGAGAGCATCCCCTACTGGGGCGCCGGCGTGGCCGTCGACCTCGACGACTTCTACGGCTACGTGGCCGCCATCGACCCGGTGTCGGGCGAGGAGAAGTGGCGCTGGAACAACGAGTACCCGATGTGCGCCTCCACGCTGAGCACGTCGGGCGGGCTGGTCTTCCAGGGCACGCCCACCGGCGAGTTCGTCGCCCTGGACGCCGACACCGGCGAGAAGCTGTGGTCGTTCCAGTGCGGCAGCGGGCACCACTCGAGCCCGTCGACGTACGAGGTGAACGGCCGCCAGTACGTCGCGGCGCCCACCGGCTGGGGCGGCTGGGTCGAGGGCTTCCTGCCCGGCCTGCTCGGCGCCGCCGCCGGCGACGCGCTGTTCGTCTTCGCCCTGCCCGAGAGCTGACCTGCCGCTCCGCGGCGACATGTACGCCGGCAGCCGCCGGCAGAGAGGAGAAGGACATGGAGCTCCACGTGTGGGAGACCCCCGAATTCGAGGAGATCGGTGTCGCGCCTGAGGTGACGATGTACGTCGCCCAGATGGACGACTGACAGACAGATCGCGAAGGGGCGCCGGATCCGTTCCGGCGCCCCTTCGCGGCGTTTCGGCACGGACCCGGTGGGAGATCCCGCGGAGGAGAGGACATGACCGTCGAGCAGACCGAGGCGCCCCCCGCGGCCGCTCGCTGGCTCTGCGAAATGTGCGGGTTCATCTATGATCCTGAGGAGGGCGATCCCGACAGCGGCATCCCGCCGGGCACGCCCTTCGAGGACATTCCCGACGACTGGATGTGCCCGATCTGCGGCGCCGAGAAGGCGGACTTCCGCGAGCTGGAACCGGGTGAGTTCCCGGAGATGTGAGGTTGCAGCAAGAATGATCACCGGGTACGGCCACTTCGTCCAGCTCGCCGAGTCGCTGCAGTGGGACGAGACGACCATCGACCTCACGGCCGACATCGAGGCCTTTCCGAAGCTCGACCAGGACGAGTACGACCAGGTCCTCGGGCTGCTCGCCGGCTTCTGCATCGGTGAGACCTCGGTGGCCACGCACCTCACGTCGTTCCGCGGCGCGGCGACCGACGACGACATGATGGGCCGGGTCTTCGAGGCCCAGGCACGCGACGAGGCACGTCACGCCCGGTTCTTCGACCGGGTGGTGCGCGAGGTCGCGGGGGTGCCGGGCGCGAGCATGACCGAGCGCGTCGACCACCTGCGCGACCGCGTCGGCCCCGACCTCGTCGAGCTGTTCGAGGAGCGCCTCCCCGCCATCGCGGCGCAGGTGGCCGAGGACCCCCAGCAGCTCACCGCCGCCGTCGGGCTCTACCACATGATCCTCGAGGGCGTCGTGCTCACGGCGGGTCAGCACGCGCTGCTCGAGACCCTCAAGGGCCTGTCGGTGAAGATGCCCGGGGTCGTCAAGGGAATGGAGCTGGTGCTGCGCGACGAGCGCTGGCACATCGGCTTCGGGTCCCGGGTGATCCAGAGCGCCGACGTCGTCGACGACCAGATGGAGGAACTGCTGACGCAGGGCACCAAGGCCGCGTCGGCATGGGGCGACCTCATCGCCCAGGACGACATCGCGCACGTGGAGCATCTCCACCAGCGCCGGCTCAAGTCCGTCGGCATCAAGTTCTGGTGACCACTCGGCCTACTGCCGCGTGACCCCGCGGCAGGTATGTTGACCTTCGTCGATCGAGAGGAGGTGCGAGAATCATGGAGTCGCTCTCCGTCTGGGAGACCCCGGAGTTCGAGGAGATCGGTGTCGCCCCCGAGGTGACCATGTACGTCGCTGCGCTCGACGATTGACGACGATCGCGACAGGGGCGCTGGACCGTGCCGTTTCTTGGGCGCAGTTCCGGCGCCCCTGTCGCCGTCGGGGGCCCACGATGTGCGCGAGGAGGAGACGGCGATGTGGCTGCGGGTGCTCGGCGCCGGTGCGGGCGGCGGCTTCCCCCAGTGGAACTGCGGCTGCCCGGGCTGCCGCGCCGTGCGGGACGGGTCCCGGCCGGCCACCCCGCGCACCCAGTCCTCGATCGCCGTGAGCGCCGACCGCCGCACCTGGTTCCTGGTCAACGCCTCCCCCGACCTGCGCGCCCAGATCGACGCCGACCAGGACCTCCACCCGCGCACGGGCCGTGACAGCCCGATCGCCGCCGTGCTGCTCACCGACGCCGAGCTCGACCACACGATGGGCCTGCTCCTGCTCCGCGAGGGGCCCGGCATCGCGCTGCACGCCACGGACGCGTCGTTCGAGACGCTGCGCGACGGCACGGGCTTCCTGCCGACGCTCGAGCGCTACACGCAGGTCGAGCGCCACCGCGTCGTGCCGGGCGCGACGGTCGCCCTGCACGAGCACCTGAGCTACCGAGCCTTCGACGTCCCGACGGTGAAGAAGGCCCGGTTCGGCGGAGTCGAGGACGAGGGACGCGTCGTGGGCTACCGGTTCACCGACACCGCGAGCGGGCGGACCGCTGTGTACCTGCCGGGCGTCCAGGAGATCACCCCGGCGGTGCACGAGGAGCTGGCCGGCGCCGACGTCGTGCTCGTCGACGGCACCACGTGGACCGACGACGAGATGATCACCATGGGCCTGGCGTCGAAGACCGCGCGCGACATGGGCCACCTGGCCGTCGGCGGCCCGGGCGGCAGCCTCGCGGTGCTGGCCGACCTGCCGGCCGAGCGCCGGATCTACGTGCACATCAACAACACGAACCCGATGCTGCTCGAGGACACCCCCGAGCACGCCGAGGTCATCGCCCGGGGCGTGGAGATCGCGCCCGACGGGCTCGAGGTGGAGGTCTGACAGCGGCATGACGGTCACCCACGCGACCAACGGCACCCACGGCACGGGCGAGGCCGTCGGTCCCGACGCGCTCGTCGAGCGGCTGCGGTCCCAGGCCCACCGCTACCACAGCGAGCACGACTTCCACGTGCGCATGAACGCCGGCGACCTCTCCCCCGACCAGATCCGGGGCTGGGTCGCCAACCGCTTCTGCTACCAGGAGGCGATCCCGCGCAAGGACGCCGCCATCCTGGGCAACTGCCCCGACCGCGAGATCCGGAAGCGCTGGATCCGGCGGATCACCGACCACGACGGCACCGACACCACCGAGGGCGGGATCGAGGCCTGGCTGCGCCTCGGCGAGGCGTGCGGGGTCCCCCGCGCCGAGATGGAGGACGGGCGCCACATCGTCCCGGGCGTCCGCTTCGCGGTCGACGCCTACGTCACCTTCGCGCGCACCCGACCCTGGGTGGAGGCCGTCGCGTCGTCGCTCACCGAGCTCTTCGCGCCGGGCCTCATGGCCGAGCGCCTCGCGGCGTTCGAGAAGCACTACACCTGGATCGACCAGGACGGCCTCGACTACTTCCGCAACCGCCTGCACCAGGCGCCGCGCGACTCCGAGCACGCGCTGGAGATCGTCAAGGACCGGTGCCGCACCGCCGAGCAGCAGGACGCCGCGGTGGCCTCGCTCGCGTTCAAGAACGACGTGCTCTGGAGCATGATGGACGCGATTGATCGGGCGTACCCCTCGTGACCAGCACCGTTCCTCGCACCGGGCGGCCACGGCTCGCCCGGTTCGTCAAGACGCGCTACGACAAGGCCCGTGAGCGCCAGGTGCTGCTCGGGCCGGAGACCGTCGTGGTGCTCAACCCCACCGGCGCGGACATCCTCGCGCTCTGCGACGGCCGGCACAGCGTCGCCGAGATCGTCGACGAGCTCGGGCGCCGGTACGACCGCGTGGTCGACGACGAGGTCGAGGCGTTCCTCGCCAAGCTCGTCGCACGACGCTGGGTGGAGATCGACCATGACTGACGGGCCCCTCGGACTCCTCGCCGAGCTCACCCACGCGTGCCCGCTCGCGTGCTCGTACTGCTCGAACCCCCTCGAGCTCACGAAGCGCTCCGAGGAGCTGGAGACCGACGACTGGCGCCGCGTGCTCGACCAGGCGGCCGACCTCGGCGTGCTGCAGGGCCACTTCTCCGGCGGCGAGCCGCTGCTGCGCCGCGATGTCGTCGACCTCGTGGCCCACGCGAGCGGGCTCGGGATGTACACGAACCTCGTGACCAGCGCGATCGGGCTCTCCCGCACCCGCGCCGAGGCGCTGCGCGAGGCCGGGCTCGACCACGTGCAGGTCAGCATCCAGGCCGACGAACCGGTGCTCTCCGACCGGCTGGCCGGCATCTCGTCGTTCCAGAAGAAGATCGAGGCGGCGCGGCTGGTCAAGGAGCTGGACTGGCCCCTGACGCTCAACGTGGTGCTGCACCGCCAGAACATCGACCGGATCGAGGCGATCCTCGGCTGGGTCGAGGACCTCGGCGCGGACCGGGTCGAGCTGGCCAACACCCAGTACTACGGCTGGGCGCTGCGCAACCGGTCGGCGCTGCTGCCGAGCCGCGAGCAGCTGGCGCACGCGGAGCAGGTCACCCGCGAGTGGCGCGAGCGGCTCCGGGGCCGGACCGAGGTCATCTACGTCATCCCGGACTACTACGCGGAGTACCCGAAGCCCTGCATGGGCGGCTGGGGTGCGCGCCAGCTCGTGGTCGGCCCCGAGGGCAACGCGTTCCCCTGCCTCGCGGCGCACGAGCTGCCGCTGCCCCGGGCGAGCGTCCGCGAGCACGAGCTCGCGTGGATCTGGGAGTCCTCGCCGCTGTTCTCCGCGTTCCGCGGCACCGACTGGATGCCCGACCCCTGCGCGAGCTGCGATCGCCGCGAGGTCGACCTCGGCGGCTGCCGCTGCCAGGCGTTCCAGCTCACCGGCGACATGGGGCGCACCGACCCGGTCTGCGTCCTGTCCCCCGACCGGCACCTCGTCGACGAGGCGGTGGCGGCCGCCAACGCCCCCGACGCGCCGTCGTCGCCGGGCCGGTCGGCGCGCGAGCCCGTGCTCGTGCCGGTGCCGGAGCTCGTGCCCCGCCCGCACCGCGCGGACTGATCACCCGACCCTCCCGGCGGTTGCGGTCGCGGCGCGCGACCGGTCACCATGCCCCGTGTCCGTGATCGCCATCACCTTCGTCGTCGTCGCGCTGGCGGAGATCGCGGACACGAGCGGCCTGGTCACGCTCGTGCTGGCCACCCGCTTCCCGGCCCGCTGGGTGCTCCTCGGCGTCTGCGCCGGGATGCTCGTGCACGTCGGCGTCGCGATCGCGGCCGGGAGCCTGCTGGGCCTGCTCCCGGAACGCGCGCTCGAGGCCGTCCTCGCCGTGGTGCTCCTCGTCGGCGCGGTGCTGCTGATCCGCGAGGGCGAGGAGGACGACGACGACGACGATGACGACGACGAGGAGCGGGAAGCGCCCCGGTCGCGGTGGGGGGTGGTCGCCATGGCCTTCGGCGTCACCGCGCTCTCGGAGTTCGCCGACCCGTCGCAGATCCTGGCCGCCGCCCTCACCGCGCGCTACGGCGAGCCGCTGCTGGTCGCCATCGGGGCCGTCCTGGGGCTGTGGGCCGTGTCCGCCCTCGCGGTGTACGGGGGCAACCGCCTGCGCCGCTTCGTGCCGGTGCGCTGGGTGACCCGGATCGCCGGCGCCATCATGATCGTGCTGGCCGTCATCAGCGCGATCGACGCCATCCGCGGCTGAGGGGGAGCGCTCAGTGGTCCCGATCATCGAGTTCGCGCTGGGCATCGCGGTCCTCGTCTACAGCGCCGAGAAGCTGATCGGTTACCTCGTCGGCGTCGCGAGCCGGTGGGCGATCTCGTTGTTCCTCGTCGCGGTCGTGTTCACCGGCATCGAGTTCGACGACCTCGCGTTCGGCATCGTGCTCAACGTCGAGGACCTGAGCGAGGTCGCGCTGGGCACGGTCATCGGGACGACCGTGGCGCTGACCGGCCTCGTGCTCGCGCTGGCCGCGCTCATCGCGCCGTGCCGCGTCGACGTCCCGAAGGACTACCTCGGCCTCTTCGTCGCCGGCCCCGTCGTCGTGTACGCCCTCGCGCTCACCGGGGCGCTGACGGTCGCCGCCGGCCTGGTGCTCCTCGTGCTGTTCGTGGCGTTCGTCGGCTGGATCGGCTTCCGCGAGTACACCTCGCGGCGCCCGGTGTGGCGCCACGCCGAGCTCTACGAGCAGATCGACCACGTGACCGTGGGGCGGGGCGCGACCGGGACCGGGGTGGGGCGGACGCCGCCCGACGGCGGGAGCGGGCGCTTCGACCTGCCCCCGGACCTGCGCGTCGACCAGGGCTTCCTGCGGGCCCGCCAGCACACGCCCGGGGTGACCGTCGCCCTCGCGGTGCTCGCGCTCGCCGGACTGATCGCCGGCGCGCTCGTCGCCGGGCAGGGCACCGACGGCATCCTCCGGGAGTTCGCCCTCTCGGGCACCGTCTTCGGCGTCACGATCGCGACGCTCGCCCTCTCGCTCGAGGACATCTTCCTCACGGTCGAGCCCCAGCGACGCGGGGCACCGGAGATCGCCGTCGCGAACATCGTCGGCAGCGTCGTGTTCTCGGTGACCGGCAAGCTCGGGATCATCCTGCTCGTCGGCGGCGCGATCGTGGTCACCCCGGACGTGGTGGGCTGGCACCTGCCGGCGCTCGTGCTCATGACGGCGACCGCGGCGGGGTTCCTGGCGACGGGACGCGTGCGCCGCTGGCACGGGATCGTGCTGCTCGCCCTCTACGCCGCGTACTTCGTCGTCAGCCTCGTGGCCTTCGGTGCGGTCCCGGTCGACGGCTGACGACCGGGACCGCACCGAGCGGGTCAGGCCGCGATCGACCCGTGCGGGTCGATGACGAACTTCTTCGCCACGCCCGAGTCGAACTGGGCGTAGCCCTGCGGGGCGTCGTCGAGCGAGATGACGGTCGCGTTGACCGCCTTCCCGATTTGGATCCGGTCGCGCAGGATCGCGTTCATCAGCTGCCGGTGGTACCGCATGACCGGGCACTGCCCCGTGGTGAACGCGTGCGACTTCGCCCAGCCGAGCCCGATCCGGATCGACAGGCTGCCCTCCTTGGCGGCCTCGTCGGCCGCGCCGGGGTCACCGGTGACGTAGAGGCCCGGGATGCCCAGCCGCCCTGCCGCGCGCGTGACCTCCATGATCGAGTTCAGGACCGTCGCCGGCTGTTCGTGGGCCGCGTCGGCGCCGTGGCCGCGGGCCTCGAAGCCGACCGCGTCGACGGCCGCGTCCACGACCGGCTCGCCGACGATCTGCTCGATCTTGTCGGGCAGCGATCCCTCCTCCGCGAGGTCGATGGTCTCGGCCCCGATGGCGTTCCTGGCGTGCTCGAGGCGCTCCTTGTTCATGTCGCCGACGATCACCGCCGAGGCACCGAGGAGGCGCGCCGAGGCGGCCGCGGCCAGGCCGACCGGACCGGCGCCCGCGACATAGACCGTCGAGCCCGTGGTCACGCCGGCCGTGACGCAGCCGTGGTACCCGGTCGGGAAGATGTCCGACAGCATCGTCAGGTCGAGGATCTTCTCCATCGCCTGCTCGCGGTCGGGGAAGCGCAGCAGGTTCCAGTCGGCGTAGGGCACCATCACGTACTCCGCCTGGCCGCCCTGCCAGCCGCCCATGTCGACGTAGCCGTACGCCGAGCCGGGGCGGTCGGGGTTGACGTTGAGGCAGACGCCGGTGTGCCCCTCCTTGCACATCCGGCAGCGGCCGCAGGCGATGTTGAACGGCGTCGAGACCAGGTCGCCCTGGGCGATGAACTCGACGTCGCGCCCGACCTCGACGACCTCGCCGGTGATCTCGTGGCCGAGGATCAGGCCGGGCGGCGCGGTGGTCCGGCCGCGCACCATGTGCTGGTCGGAGCCGCAGATGTTGGTGGCGACCAGCTTGAGGATCACCCCGTGGGGACACTTCCGTCCGATGTTGGCGGGGTTCACCCCCGGCCCGTCCTTGAGCTCGAGGCCCGGGTACTCGATGTCCTGGATCTCGACCTTCATGGGTTCGATGTAGGCGACGGCCTTCATGGGCGCTCCTCGGTGAACGTCGCGCTGGCCCTGACGGCCCTGTCGAGAGCCGCCGTGGCGGGCTGACCCCTCGATTCTCTTGGGGAAAGTGGGTCGCGTCACTCGCACAGCCGCAGCAGGTGACCCCGCTGGACAGGCTCGTCCGCCGTGGTCAGGAGGCCCAGTGGTGACCCGGGAGCCCGTCCCGCTCCCCCGGCAGCTCGCGGCGTGGTCGACGCCGGCCGCGGTGAGGGCGACCGTGGCGGGACCCGTGAGCCGGCGCCGCAGCCCGGTGTACCGGGCGACCAGCGCCCACCGCGGTGTGCGGTCGGTCCGATCGACGCGGCGCAGGCCTCGTCCGGTTCTCACGGCACCCCGGCGAGCAGCAGCACCGCCGTGCTCACGCCCGCGCCGACGACGAGCCCGGCGAGCACCTGGGCGAGGGTGTGCGCCCGCAGCACGAGCCGGGCCCACCCGACGGCGGGGACGGCGAGCCATGCGAGCGCCCACCAGGGTCCGCCCAGCAGCGTGAGGACGGCGGCCGCGGCGGCGACGACCGCGGTGTGGAAGCTGACCTTCCAGACCAGCGTGATGCCGGTGGCGACCGCGACCGTGACCAGCACGGCGAGCTGCAGCGCCGTGATCGCCCGCGGCGCGCCCAGGACGAACAGCACCACGACCCCGATCGCGACCGAGAGCGCCGCCAGCCCGAGCGGGACCGCCCGCTGCTCGCGTTCGCGCAGGTGGTGGTCGGTGTAGCGCCCCGTGCGCACGCCACGGTCGACGATGAAGGCCGGGACCGCCACGGTGAACAGCATCCCGATCAGTGACCACGCGACCCCCACCGGCCCCGCCGCGAGCGCGCCCACCACCGGGTAGAGCACCGCGAGCAGCAGCGTCGGCGAAGTGACCGTCGTGATGCGGGCGGCGACACGGCCGGCCGGTGTGGTCACCTGTGCGCCCTGGGTGGTGGTCACCCGCCGTAGCCTAAGCGGCCGAGCGCAGGGAGGGACGGATGAGCCGGGACGCGCAGCTGGTGCTGGCCGTGGTGACGGCGCCGCCGGGTCGGCTCCTGCTCGTCCACCGGCCGGGGGAGATCCCGCCGGCCGTGCTCCCCGGCGGGCGCCCGCAGGCCCGCGAGTCGCCCGGCGCGACCGCGGAGCGCGGGTGCCGCGAGGAGACGGGCGTCGAGATCCGCGCGGGCCGCCAGCTCGGGCGCTTCAACCACGACGGCATCGCGACCATCTACGTCGCCGCACGGCCGGTGCACGAGGTCGACCCGGAGGAGATCCCGGACAGCGTGCGCGCCGGCTGGTACCTCCACGACCAGGTCGACATGGTGCTGCCGAACCTGTGGGCGCCGGTGCGTCTCCACCTCGAGAAGACGATCCGGCGCCGCTGAGCCCGCCGCCCCTACACGGGCAGGACCGTCGGGACGATCATCGGACGGCGGCGGTAGGTCTCGCCCACCCACTTGCCGACCACGCGGCGCACCGCCTGGGCGATCCGGTGGGTATCGGTGATGCCCTCGGCCTCGGTGCGCGAGAGCTCCATCTCGACGAGCGAGACCACGTCCTCGAGCGCCTTGGGATCGTCGGAGAACCCGCGCCCGGAGATCCGCGGCGCGGACAGCGCGCGGCCCGTCGCGGCCTCGACGGCGACGGTGATCGCGATGAAGCCGCCCTCCCCGAGGACCGTGCGATCCGAGAGCGTCGACTCGCCGACGTCACCGACCTGGTTGCCGTCGACGTAGACGTGGCCGACCTCGACGCGCCCGGAGATCGCGGCCCGGCGCTCGACGAGGTCGACGACGACGCCGTCCTCGGCGATCACCACGTTCTCCACCCCGGTGCGCCGGGCGATCTCGGCGTTGGCCCGCAGGTGGCGCCATTCGCCGTGCACCGGCATGACGTTGCGGGGCCGCAGCGCGTTGTAGAGGAACATCAGCTCGCCGGCGCTCGCATGGCCCGAGACGTGGACCTTGGCGACCCCGGAGTGCACCACGTCGGCGCCGAGCCGCGTCAGGCCGTTGATCACCGCGAACACGGCGGTCTCGTTGCCGGGGATGAGGCTCGAGAGCAGGACGACGGTGTCGCCCGGGGTGATCGTGATCTGGCGGTGGTCGCCGCGCGCCATGCGCCCCAGGGCGGACAGCGGTTCACCCTGCGATCCCGTCGAGACGAGCACGACGTCCTTCTCGGGCATCGCGAGGGCGTCGTCGAGCTCGACGAGCAGGCCCTCGGGCACGTGCAGGAGGCCGAGGTCGGTCGCGATGCCCATGTTCCGCACCATCGAGCGCCCGGTGAAGCACACCTTGCGGCCGTGCTTCGCCGCCGCGTCGAGCACCTGCTGGACGCGGTGCACGTGGCTCGCGAAGCACGCGACGATCAGGCGGCTCGGTGCCTTGCGGAACACGTCGTCGATCACCGGCGCGATGTCGCGCTCCGGGGTGACGAAGCCCGGGACCTCGGCGTTGGTCGAGTCGACGAGCAGCAGGTCGACACCTTCGTCGCCGAGGCGCGAGAAGCCCGCGAGGTCGGTGAGGCGCCCGTCGAGCGGGAGCTGGTCGAGCTTGATGTCGCCGGTGTGCAGCACGGTGCCCCCGGGCGTGCGCACGGCCACGGCGAGCGCGTCGGGGATCGAGTGGTTGACCGCGAAGAACTCGCAGTCGAACGTGCCGTGGTGGTTGCGCTCGCCCTCGCGGACCTCGAGCAGGTGCGGGGTGAGCCGGTGCTCCCGGCACTTGGCCTCGACCAGCGCGAGCGTGAACCTCGAGCCCACGACCAGGAGGTCGGGACGCTGGCGCAGCAGGAACGGCACGGCGCCGATGTGGTCCTCGTGCCCGTGGGTGAGCACCAGCGCGTCGACGTCGTCGAGACGGTCCTCGACGGCCCGGAAGTCGGGCAGGATCAGGTCGACGCCGGGCGAGTCCTCGGACGGGAAGAGCACGCCGCAGTCGACGATCAGCAGCCGGCCGCCGTACTCGAGCACGGTCATGTTCCGGCCGATCTCGCCGATGCCGCCGAGCGCGACGACGCGCAGGGCGCCCTCGGGCGTCGGCGGCGGCGTGCCCTCGGAGCCGGGGACCGACTGCGTGGGGACGCCGGAGCCCCGGGCGCAGTCGTGGTCGTGGGAGCCCTGCTCGGCCTTGTTCTGGTCCTGGCGGCGGGCGGTGGAACGGCTCATCGGGCGGCTCCCGGGGACGGGAGCGTGGGACGTGCGGTGATCGGGTCCTCCTGGTGCGGGGCGGCGGTCGCCGCCGGGGGCGGGGAAGTGTGGGTGCGGCCGTCTACAGGCCGCGGTCGAGCGCCATCACGGCGGCGACGTCGGCGGGCTCGCCCTCGGGGTGCACGACGCACTCGTCGCGTCCCGCCGCGTGCAGCAGCAGCTCACCGGGCTCCCCGGTGAGGATGACGGTGCGCGGGCCCGAGCGCACGGCGTGCTCCTCGCCGTCGGGCCGGCGCAGGGTGACGGCCACCGGGCTGGACCGGTAGCTCAGCCGGCCGAGGAGGCCGGCCATCCGCCACAGCACGCGGTCGCGCGCCGCGTCCGGCGGCCGCGGCGACCATCCGTCCTGGGCGCGCCGTACGTCCTCGTGGTGGATGAAGAACTCCTGCACGTCGACCGCGCGCAGCGGGGGCAGCGCCATCGGGCTCCAGAACGGCGGGCCCGAGCGCATCGTCGCCACCAGCTCGCCGAAGTCACTGCGCGCCACGCCGGACTGCACGTGCTGGGTCCATGCGGCCAGCGGCGGGATCAGGATGCCCGGCGCGGCGTCGGGCCGCCGCTCACGCGTGATCAGGTGCGCCAGGAGATCGCGCGTCGTCCAATCCCCGCACAGCGTGGGTCGGTCGGGACCCAGGCGCAGGAACAGGTCGGCGAGATCGCGACGCTCGGCGTCGGCGATCTGGGCGGCACTCATGCAGTCCTCCTACCCGGTGGCCCACCCGCGCTCACGCCGGTGGCCCACCCGGGCTCGGCACACTCAGCCCTCGGCGACGAACGGGCTGCTCGCGACCTCCGAGCCGCTGGGCAGGGCGGTGATCTCGAAGTCGGCGAACACGTTGGGCACCTCGTCCTGCAGGACCTTGAGGCACGCGATGGCGAGATCGCGGATCTCGACGTCCGCGTGCTCGCTCGCCCGCATCGCGATGAAGTGCCGCCAGGCGCGGTAGTTGCCCGTGACGACGAGGCGCGTCTCGGTGGCGTTGGGCAGCACGGCACGGGCGGCCTGGCGGGCCTGCTTGCGGCGCAGCGTGCGGTTGGGCTCGTCGGCGAAGCGCTCCTCGAGCCCGGCCAGGAGCTTCTCGTAGGACGCGAGGGCCGCGGCGCTCGCCTCCGCGAAGAGCTGGTGCAGCTCCGGGTCGTCCGCGATGACGTCGGGCTCGACCATCGCGGCGTCCTTCTCCGGGACGTAGCGCTGGGAGAGCTGCGAGTACGAGAAGTGCCGGTGCCGGATGAGCTCGTGGGTGAGGCTGCGCGACATGCCGGTGAGGTAGAAGCTGACCGTGCCGTGCTCGAGCACCGAGAGGTGCCCGACCTCGAGGATGTGGCGCAGGTACCCGGCGTTGGACGCCGTCGCCGGGTTGGGCTTGCTCCACGACTGGTAGCACGCCCGGCCGGCGAACTCGGCGAGCGCCTGCCCGCCGTCGGCGTCGGTCTCCCACGGCACCCCGGGCGGCGCGCGGAACTCCGTCTTCGCGATCAGCGTGACCTCGGGCTGCACGGTCTCGGGCACGCTCGTCACGGTACAAGCCGCCTCCGACAACGTTCGCCCACGGCGGACTGACACCACGATGGTGGCGGCTTCGGCGTTGTGGTGTCACAGTGGTGTCATGGACCTGACACCGTACGTCGCCGCCCTGCGCGACGACCTCGCCGCGGCCGCCGCGGTCGGCGACGAGGCCACCGCCCGGGCGGGCACCTCCCTCGCCGCCGCCCTCGAGCCCGCCGTCCGGCTGGCGCTCATGAACGCCCTGTCCGACCTCGCCGGTGAGGTCTCCGAGTCCCTCGGCGACCGCACCGTCTCCCTGCGCCTGTCGGGCCGCGAGGTGAACGTCGTGGTCGATCGCGACCCCGCGGCCGAGGACGGCTTCTTCGCCGGCCCGTCGTCGTCGCCGTTCGCCGGCGCGCCGAACGGGGGCCCCGGCGGGCACGGCCCCACGCCCCCGCCGCCGCCCGGGCCGGGCTTCGGCCAGGGCTTCGGCCAGGGCTTCGGTCAGGGCTTCGGTCAGGGCTTCGGCGGCCAGGGCTCCGGCGGGCCCGGCGGTCCGGGCGGGCCGGACATGGGCGACATCTCGCGGATGACCCTGCGTCTGGTCGACCAGATCAAGGGACAGGCCGAGCGCGCCGCCGCGGCGCAGGGGATGTCACTGAACTCCTGGATCGGCCAGGCCGTCCAGGGCGCCCTCAAGGGCCAGTATGGCGGCCACCGGGGTGGCCCGTGGGGCGGCCGGTGGGAGGGCGGCTGGGACGCCGACCGTTCCTCCGAGCGCGACGAGAACTGGCAGAAGGGGTGGGACCAGGGTGCGCCGGGGTCCTCCACTCCCCCGGGAGGCGCCACCGGTTCCTCCGGCTCGTCCGAGGAGTCCGAGAAGAAGGACGACGGTGGCGACGGTGGCGACGGCGGCGACGGCGGCGACGGCGGCGTGGCCGGCTGGGTGAAGGGATGACCCCCGCCCGCGAGGTCGTCGGGGACGGGCCGGGCCCGGCGACGCTCGACCTCGCCCTCGACGCCGGGACGGTGCGCGTGACCCTGTCGGGCGCCACCACCGACACCGCGACCGACACCGCCGCCGTGCGGGTCCGCGTCGAGGCCGATCCCGAGGCACCGCCCGGCTGGCTGCGCGGGATCTCGGGCCTGCTCGGGCTCCTCGGGGAGCGCCTGTCCGAGGGTCCGTCCTCGCCCGACGAGCGCGCCGAGGCCGCGGTCGCCGCCACCACGCTCGACTGGGACGCCGACGCCCGCCGGCTGACGGTGCGCGGACCCCGCGACTGGAGCCTGCGCGGCGTGCCGCTCGCGGTCACGGTGCAGGCGCCCGCCGACTCCGACCTGCGGGTGCGGGCCGGCGCCGCGCGGATCGCCGTCGAGGGCCGGGCCGGCGAGGTCTCCGTGTCCGGCACCGGGGAGGTGAGCCTGGACGAGGTCGCCGGGCGCACGGAGCTGCGCTGCGGCGCCGGCGAGGTCCGCATCGGGCGCCTCGGCGCCCCGCTGCGCATGAGCGGCGGTGCCGGCGGCGTGCGCGTCGACCACGTGCTCGCCCCCGCCGAGATCACCACCGGCGCCGGGCGGGTCCGGCTCGGCGAGGTGCGCGCCGACGTGGCGGTGCGCGCCGCGGCCGGCGACGTCGAGGTCGCCGACGCCGTCACCGGCGAGGTCGAGCTCGGCACGGGCGTCGGGTCGCTCCGCGTCGGCGTCCACCCCGGCGTCGACGCCCGGGTGCGCCTCGACGCCACCGTCGGGCGGGTGCGCAGCGAGCTCCCGGTGCGCGCCGACCGCCCCGAGCACCCCGACGGCGGCCCCTTGAGCGTGCGCGCCCGCACCGGGGCCGGCGACGTCACCGTCACCGCCGCCCGGATCCCGGCGCTGCCGGCGTCCTGAGCCGCGTCCGGTGGGGGCGCCCCGGTGCTAGTCCGAGCGCGCGCCCGACAGGGTGGCGCCGAGGACGTCGTGGTTGAGCTGGGCGATCGAGGCCAGCGGGATGCCCTTGGGGCACACCTCGTGGCAGGCGCCGACGTTGGTGCACCCGCCGAAGTCCAGCTCGTCCTGCTTCGCGAGCATGTTCATCGCCCGCGTCGCCCGCTCCGGCTGCCCCTGCGGGAGCAGGCCGAGGTGGGTGACCTTGGCCGAGGTGAACAGCATCGAGCTGCCGTTCGGGCACGCCGCGACGCAGGCGCCGCAGCCGATACAGGTGGCGGCGTCGAAGGCGTCGTCGGCCGAGACCTTGTCCACCGGGATCGCGTGCGCCTCGGGCGCCGAGCCGGTGTTGACCGAGATGTAGCCGCCGGCCTTGATGATCTCGTCGAAGGCGCTGCGGTCGGTGACGAGGTCCTTGACCACCGGGAACGCCCGCGCCCGCCACGGCTCGACGTCGATCGTGTCGCCGTCGTTGAAGTGCCGCATGTGGAGCTGGCAGGTGGTGGTGTTCTTCTGCGGGCCGTGCGGGGTCCCGTTGATGACCATCGCGCACGAGCCGCAGATGCCCTCGCGGCAGTCGTGGTCGAACGAGACCGGGTCCTCGTCGTCGAGGATCAGCTTCTCGTTGAGCACGTCGAGCATCTCGAGGAACGACATGTCGGGTTCGACGTCGTCGAGCACGTACTTCTTCATCTTGCCCTTGGCGTCCGCCGACGGCTGGCGCCAGATGCGCAGGGTGAGTCTCACTTGTAGCTCCGCTGGCTCGGGTGGACGTAGGAGAACTCGAGGTCCTCCTTGTGGAGCACCGGGCGGTGGTCGTCACCGCCGTACTCCCAGGCCGCGACGTACGAGAAGTTCTCGTCGTCGCGCGCGGCCTCGCCGTCCTCGGTCTGGTGCTCGACGCGGAAGTGGCCGCCGCACGACTCCTCGCGGTGCAGCGCGTCGATGCACATGAGCTCCGCGAGCTCCATGAAGTCGGCGACCCGGCCGGCCTTCTCCAGCGACTGGTTGAAGCCGTCCCCGGTCCCGACGATCTTGACGTCGCGCCAGAACTCCTCGCGCAGCGAGGGGATCCGGTCGAGGGCCTTCTCCAGGCCCTCCTTGCTGCGGGCCATGCCGCACTGGTCCCACACGAGCTGGCCGAGCTCGCGGTGGAACGAGTCGACCGTGCGGTGCCCGTTGGCCGAGAGCAGCTTGTCGATGCGCTCCCGGGTGGACTCGACGGCCTCGACGACATCGGGGTGGTCCTCGGGGACCTCCTCGAACGGCGCGTCGGCGAGGTAGTTCGCCACGGTCGTCGGGAGCACGAAGTAGCCGTCCGACAGGCCCTGCATCAGCGCCGAGGCGCCGAGGCGGTTGGCCCCGTGGTCGGAGAAGTTCGCCTCGCCGCCGACGAACAGGCCCGGGATCGTCGAGCGCAGGTCGTAGTCGACCCACAGCCCGCCCATCGTGTAGTGGATCGCCGGGTAGATGCGCATCGGGACCTCGTACGGGTCGTCGCCGGTGATGCGCTGGTACATCTCGAAGAGGTTCCCGTACTTCGCCTCGACGGCGTGGCGACCCAGACGCTCGATGGCGTCGGAGAAGTCCAGATAGACGCCCAGGCCGCCGGGCCCGACGCCGTGCTCGGCGTCGCACATGTTCTTGGCGGCGCGCGAGGCGATGTCGCGGGGCACGAGGTTGCCGAAGGCCGGGTACTGGCGCTCGAGGTAGTAGTCCCGCTCGTCCTCGGGGATCTCGTTGGGCGGCCGGTCGTCGCCGCGCTCCTTGGGCACCCACACGCGCCCGTCGTTGCGCAGCGACTCCGACATCAGCGTCAGCTTCGACTGGTAGTCGCCCGAGACCGGGATGCAGGTCGGGTGGATCTGCGTGTAGCAGGGGTTCGCGAACAGCGCACCGCGCTTGTGCGCCCGCCATGCGGCCGTGACGTTCGACCCCTTGGCGTTCGTCGAGAGGTAGTAGACGTTGCCGTAGCCGCCCGAGCAGAGGATGACGACGTCCGCGAGGTGGGTGTCGATCTGCCCGGTGAACAGGTTGCGGGTGACGATCCCGCGCGCCTTCCCGTCCACGACGATGAGGTCGAGCATCTCGGTGCGCGGGTGCATCTCGACGGTGCCGGCCGCGACCTGGCGCTCGAGGGCCTGGTAGGCGCCGAGCAGCAGCTGCTGGCCCGTCTGGCCGCGGGCGTAGAAGGTGCGCGAGACCTGGGTGCCGCCGAACGAGCGGGTGTCGAGCAGGCCCGAGTACTCGCGCGCGAACGGCACGCCCTGGGCGACGCACTGGTCGATGATGTTGAGGCTGACCTCGGCGAGGCGGTGCACGTTCGACTCGCGCGAGCGGAAGTCGCCGCCCTTGACCGTGTCGTAGAACAGGCGGTGCACCGAGTCGCCGTCGTAGCGGTAGTTCTTGGCGGCGTTGATGCCGCCCTGGGCGGCGATCGAGTGCGCGCGGCGCGGGCTGTCCTGGAAGCAGAACGACTTCACGTGGTAGCCGGCCTCGCCCAGCGTCGCCGCCGCGGCGCCCCCGGCCAGGCCGGTGCCGACGACGATGACGCTCATCTTGCGGCGGTTGGCCGGGTTCACCAGGCGCGCCGAGAACTTGCGGTCGCTCCAGCGGTCGCCGATGGGGCTGTCGGGGGCGCGCGTGTCCGCGATCGGGTCGCCGACCACGTAGCGGCCCTCGCCCTGGGTGGCGGTGGGTTCCTGATGCAGTTCGGACATGGTCACCTCACCAGACCGGTCATGACGGAGACGGGGATGATCACGAAACCGACTGTGATCACCGCGGCGACGACGAAGGCCAGGGTCTTGAGCGCGTTCTGCTTCAGCGCGCTGTTCGCGCCGAACGTCTGCAGGGCCGACCAGAGGCCGTGCCGGATGTGCAGCCCGAGGGCCAGCATCGCGAGGATGTAGAAGATCGCCACGACGGGCCGGTCGAAGCTCGCGACGAGCTTCTCGTAGGCCCCGGACCCGGCCGGCGCGGGGTTCACCGTGCCGGTCGTCAGGTCGAGGATGTGCCACACCACGAACAGCGCGATGATCACGCCGCCCCAGCGCATCGTGCGGGCCGCGTAGCTGCCCTGCCAGCTCGGGCGGTGCTGGTAGCCGACGGGGCGGGCCCTCTTGGCCCGGTACCAGAGCGAGATCGCCGCCCACATGTGCAGCACCACGCTGGCGAGCAGCACGACACGCAGGATCCACAGGACACCCGAGTAGCCGAAGATCTCGGCGCCGAGGGTGCGCAGGTGCTCGGAGTACTCGTCGAACGCCGTGATCCCAAAGAAGATCTTCAGGTTGCCGAGCATGTGGGCGATGACGAACAGCAGGAAGATCACGCCGGTCACGGCCATGACCGACTTCCTGCCGACCGAGGTGCCCCACGTCCTCGACACGATGTTGCGCTGCGGGGTGATGACCACGTGAAAACGGTAGGTCCGCATCCGCCGGAGAGCCAATGCATGCAGGACCGTCATGCCATAGCGTGAGGCTATGGCGATGACCATCAAACAGCTCAGCTACTTCCTCGCTGTGGTGGACACCGGCCGATTCACGCAGGCAGCGGGCCTGTGCCGCGTCGCGCAGCCCACGCTGAGCAAACAGATCCGGGCCCTGGAGGAGGACCTCGGCGAGACCCTCGTCACGCGGGGTCACGACAACGTCACACCCACGCCGGCGGGCGAGGCCCTCCTGCCCCTCGCCCGGCGGATCGTCGCCGACTCCGAGACGGCACGGATGGAGATCGCCGAGCTCGCGGGGCTGCGCAAGGGCAGGCTGCGCCTGGGCGCGACCCCCAGCCTGTGCGTCAGCGTGGTCGCTGACGTGCTCGAAGTCTTCCACGGCCGCTACCCCGGCATCGCGATCCAGGTGACCGAGGGCGGCTCGCAGGACCTCGTCGCCGACCTCCAGCGCGGCCAGCTCGACTGCGCGCTCGTGATCGACCGCACCGAGGCGGTGGCCGATCTGGCCCTGACCCCGGTGCTGCGCGAGGAACTCGTCGTCGTCACGGGGCGTGGTCGGCCCGACCTCGGCGAGCACATCGGCGTGGCCGAGCTCGCCGCCCATCCCCTGGTGGTCAACCGCCCCGGCTACGAGCTGCGCGAGGTCACCCTCGCCGCGTGCGCCGCCGCCGGCGTCACCCCGCGGATCGCCGTCGAGGGCGGGGAGATGGACGCGGTGCTGCGCATGGTCGAGCGCGGCCTGGGCGTGGCGATCGTGCCGAGCCTCGTGCTGGCCGGGCACCCGTCCCTGCGCGCGACCCGCCTCGACGGCGGGGCCTGGAGCCACCGCACGATCTCGCTGGCCCACCGCACCGACGTCGCCCCGACCCGCGCCGCCCAGGCCTTCCGCGAGGACCTCCTGGCCGTGCTCGCCCGGACCTCACGCACCGGACACCTGCCCCCGGGAGTGCGCTACGTCCACCCGCCGGCGCTGACCGCCTGAGCCGTGGCCGCCTGGGCCTTGACGGCCTGGCGCAGCGCGTCCGCGTGGTCGCCGCCCTCGACCACGACACCCTCGAGCTCGAGCCACGCCGCCATCGTCGCGAGCTCGCCGGCGAGCTCGTCGGCGACACGGGCCTCCGGGGCTCCCGGCTCGAGGAAGGCGCCGGGCACCCGCAGCACGCCGGCCGCGCGGTCGGCCTTGAGGTCGACGCGGGCGACCAGGCGCCCGTCGAGCAGGAACGGGAAGACGTAGTAGCCGTGCGTGCGCTTCTCGGCCGGGGTGTAGATGCCGATGCGGTAGTGGAAGTCGAAGATCCGCAGGGTGCGCGCGCGGAACCAGATCAGCGGGTCGAACGGCGCCAGCAGCGCCCGACCGGTGACCCGCCGCGGGAGGCGCACGTCGGACGGGCGGTAGGCCGGCGCCGACCAGCCCTCGACGTCGACCGGCACCAGCTCCCCGGCGTCGACCAGCTCGGCGACGGCGGCCTGGCTCTCGGCGGGCGGCAGGCGGTAGTAGTCGCGCAGGTCGGGCTCGGTCGCGACGCCGAGGACACCCGCGGCCTTGCCGATCAGCGTGCGCATGGCCTCGTCACGGTCCGGCTCGCGGGCGTGGACCTCGGGCGGGAGCACACGCTCGGCGAGCTCGTAGGCCCGCCGGAAGCCCCGCCGGGTCCCCGTGGTGAGCACCCCGGTGGCGAAGAGGTGCTCGCAGGCGACCTTGATGTCCGAGCGCTGCCACCAGCCGCCGTAGGCGCGCGCCCGCCGGTCGCCCGCGTCGCCGAGGACCTCGCCGACCTCGCCCGCCTCCAGCGGACCGTGCTCGGCCACCACGTCGTGGACGGCCTGGAGGACGTCGGGCCGGTGGTCGAGCGCGGCGCCGAGCCAGCGGCTCTCCCGCGCCTCGTTGTCCCGCATCCGCCACCGGAACAGCGGCCAGTCCTCGATCGGCAGCAGGCTCGCCTCGTGGACCCAGTACTCGACCATCGTGCGCCGCCGGCGCTCGGCGGGCGTCTGCGGCCAGGCCAGCGCGTCGAGCGCGTCGCGGTCGTAGGGGCCGAGACGGGAGAACAGCGGCGCGTAGTGCGCCCGTACCGCCACGTTGACCGAGTCGAGCTGCAGCAGCCCGAGGCGCCGGGCCCCGGCCGCGAGCGTGGCCCGCGTGGCACGGCCACGCCGCGCGGGACCGCCGAACCCCTGCGCCGCCACGGCCGCCCGTCGCGCCTGCGCCGCCGACATCGTCTCCACGTCGCCGATCCTGCCCCAGGGGTCCGACAGCGGGACGGAGCGCCGCGGAGCCCGACCGTCGACGGAGCCGGAAGAAATCACCTCGCACCGGCGTTGACCAGGGAAAAGAGGAAAGGTGGACCCATGGTCGGGGACCGTGTGGAGATCGTCGTCGACGCCGGTGGCGCGACGCGGACGTGGGATGTGGAGGCCACCCGGGCCGGGCGGCGCGTGGAGATCGCGCACGGCCGTGGCGTGGTGGAGGTCAGCGAGGTCACCCGCGGCGGGACGCCGGTGCGCACCGCCCGGTTCATGTCCTCGCGGGTGCTCGCGCTCGTCGAGCACCCCGCGGCGACGGTGCGGATGAGCGACGACGAGGCGCCGCGGCTCCCGTTGCCACGTCCGGCCTAACTCGGCACCGTTCCGTCACGGGGAGTCTGTTCCCGGCGGGCGTGGTCGCCGAGGATGCGCACCATGACCTCCGTGCAGGAGACGATCGCGGCGCTCCGCCGGCCTCCCGAGGCCGTGCTCGACCACCTCGGGCCGGGCAGCGAGGTGGTGGTCGGCGCGGCCAACGGCGAGCCCGCCACGGTCGTCGACGCGATCGAGGCCGGCGCCGAGCGGCTGCGCGACGTGCGGCTGCACCAGATGCTGGCGCTGAGGGAGCGGCGCTCGATCGACGGCGCGGTCCCGGGGCTGCGCCACGTCTCGTGGTTCCTGTCCCCCGCGACCCGCGAGGCGTTCCGCGCCGGGCACTGCGACCTCGTTCCCAACAACTTCAGCGACGTGCCCCGGCTGCTGCGCCGCGCGGCCCGCCCCGACCTCGTCGTCGTCTCGGTGGCGCCGCCGGACCGCCACGGCTACTTCTCGCTCGGGACCAACGCCGACTACAGCGCCGCGTTCATCGGCGAGCTGCCCTTCTTCGTCGAGGTCAACGCCCAGATGCCGCGCACCTTCGGCGGCAACCAGCTCCACATCGACGACGTCGTCGGCTGGTGCACCGCCGACCGCCCGCTGTCCCCGCTCCCCCATCCCGAGCCCGGACCGCGCGACCGCGCGATCGCCGCCCTCGTCGCGGAGCGCATCCCCGACGGGGCCACGCTCCAGATCGGTCTCGGCGCGGTGCCCGACATGGTCCTGGCACAGCTCGGCGACCACCACGGCCTGGGCGTGCACACCGAGGTGCTCAGCAGCGGGGTCGTCGATCTCGTCGAGCGCGGCGCCGTCACCGGCACCCGCAAGACCACCCACCGCGGCAAGATCGTGGCCACGGTGGCGCACGGCGACCAGGCTCTCTACGACTTCGTCGCCGACAACGCCGGGGTCGAGCTGCACCCGGTCGACTACACCAACGACCCCTGGAACATCGCCCGCGAACCGCTGTTCCGCGCGGTCAACGCGACCCTCGAGGTCGACTTCCTCGGGCAGTGCGCCTCGGAGTCCCTGGGCAGCCAGTACTTCTCGTCCTCGGGGGGCCAGCCCGACTTCGCCCGCGGGGCGATCATGTCCGAGCACGGTGCGGCGTTCATCGTCCTGCACTCGGCCACGCACGACGACACGGTGTCGCGGATCGTCCCCCAGCTGCAGCCGGGTGCCGCGGTCACGACGTTCAAGAACATCGTCGACAACGTCGTCACCGAGCACGGCGTCGCCGAGCTGCGGGGCGCCTCGATCGCCGACCGCACCCGGCGCCTCATCGCGATCGCCCACCCGGGCTTCCGCGACGAGCTCACGGCGCAGGCGAAGGCCCTGGGGTACCTGTGACCCGCGTGCCGCTCTCCGACGAGGACCGGGCGATCCTCGACCTCGAGTGCGCCACGGTCGTCGGGCACGTGCTGCACATGACGATGCTCACCGGCCCGCCCGTGACCGCCGCCGAGCTGCGCGAACGGATCGCCGCCCGCCTGCCCGCCGCGCCGGAACTGCGCTACCGCCTCATCGACGGTCCGGCGTGGATCCCCGACGCGGACCTCGACCTCGACCGCCACGTGGTCGACGCCCCCGACGGGCCGTACGACGACGCCGGCCTGCGCGCCCTGGTGGCCGCCCGGTTCGCCGAGCACCTCGACCGGTCCCGACCGCTGTGGGCGATCGACGTCGCCCCGCTCGCCGACGGCGGCACGGCGCTGCTCTGGCGGGTCCACCACGCCCTCGCCGACGGCGCGACGATGACGCGCCTGTCGCACACGGTGCTCTACGACGAGGCGCCCGCCGGTCCCGTGACCGGTCCGTCCGCCTCGCCGCCCGCCACCGTGACGGCCGACCACCGGCGCCGGCGGGCGCACCTCCTGGGCGTGATCCACCGCGAGTTCACGGTCGGCCCGGCACGGTCGCCGTTCGACGGCGAGATCTCGACGCGGCGGGCCGTCGCGTTCGTCGACACCGACCTCGCGGCCCTGCACGCCGCCGCCCGCGCGGCCGGGGCGACCGTGAACGACGCGTTCCTCGCCGTGGTGGCCGGGGGGCTGCGGCGGTGGATCGACCACCACGCGGGCGCCGTGACCGACCTGCGCGTGCGCGTGCCGGTGAGCCTGCCCCGCGAGGACCCGTCGGAGGGCAACCGCGACTCGGCGTTCGACCTCCCGCTGCCGGTGCACGTCACCGACCCGCTCGAGCGCCTGCGCACCGTCCACGAGCTCACGACCTGCCGCAAGGACGCCCGCGACGCGGCGGTCCTCGACGACCTGCTGCACCACGTCGCCGACGTCTCGCCGCCGCTGCGCCGGGTCTGCGACCGGCTGCGGGCCACCGCCCGGGCGTTCACCGTCAGCGTCTCGAACGTGCCGGGCCCGCGGACGCCCGTCGCGGTGCTGGGCCGTCGCGTCCGCGCGACCTGGCCGCTGGCCGAGATCGGCTTCCACCACGCGCTGCGGGTCACCGCGGCGTCGATGGCGGAGGTGATGTCGTTCGGCCTGTGCGCCGACCCGGGTCTCGTGCCCGACGTCGACGTGCTCGCCGACGGGATGGGCGCGGAGGCCGCGCTGCTGGTCAGGGCATCCCCCTGAGCCGCCGCGGGACGTCGAGCTCGGCAGTGACGTCGAGGGCCGTCATGCGATCTCGGTGAGCGCCCCGGAGTCGACGTCGTAGACGAAGCCGCGCGCGGCGTCGGTGTGCAGCAGGAAGGGACACCCGCGGACCGCGGCGAGCGAGTCGCGGACGTCCTGCTCGGTGTCGGGGAAGGTCCCGGGCGCCCACCGCGGCTTCTCGCCGGTCTCGGCCTCGAGCTCGGCGACGAAGTCCTCGTCGGTGAACGTCGCCATGCCGCACCGCGTGTGGTGGAGCAGCACGACCTCGCGCGTCTGCAGCTTGCGCTGGCTGACCGCGAGCGAGCGCAGGACGTCGTCGGTGACGACGCCGCCGGCGTTGCGGATGACGTGCGCCTCGCCGTCGCCCAGGCCCAGCACGCGGTAGACGTCCAGGCGCGCGTCCATGCACGCGACGACGGCCACGTGGCGCGACGGCGGCCCGGGCAGCCCGGACCTGTCGAACGCCGCGGCGAAGCTCTCGTTCGCGGCCAGCATCTCGTCGGTCGCGGTCATGCGTCCTCCCTGGGGGTGTCGCGGCTGTCCGGTTGTCCCGTACCCGCTCCGGGCTGCGGCCCGCGGTGATCGTGGTCTCTAGGCTCTACGGCCATGGCGCTCGCCTCCGTCCGCCTCGCCACCGCCGACGACGCCGGCGCGATCGCGCACGTCCAGCGCACGGTCTGGACGTCGGCGTACGCGGACATGCTCCCGCCCGGCGCCGTCGAGGGGTTCGACGAGGTCGCCGTCGCCGCGGGCTGGGCCGACGCCATCGCGGCGGGCGCGGTGTGGGTGGCGACGGAGGGCGAGGCGCTCGTGGGCTTCTGTGCGGCGGGACCGGCGTCGCCCGACGACCTCGCCGACGCGGCGGGGGCGCTGCCGGACGACGCGGCGTCGGTCGCCGTCGTCGCGGCGCTGCTGGTCGAGCCGCGCTGGGGACGCCGGGGCCACGCGGGACGTCTGCTGGTGGAGGCCGCGGCGGCGCTGCGCGACGCGGGCGCGGTGCGCGGGATCGCGTGGGTGCCCGAGCGGGACACCGCCTCGCGGCGCTTCTTCGAGCGCGCCGGGTGGGACCCCGACGGCACCGTCCGCACCCTCGACGCCGGGGGGCGGCCGCTGCGCGAGATCCGCGTCGCGGGCACCCTCGATTTGGAGTTCCGGCCGGCGCCGTCGCTCGACGACCTGGATCTGCCGCTGCTGCCCTGAGCGCGCCGGCGTGTCGCCACAGCGAGCGTGTGGCGATCCTGGCGTGTCGTGCCAGGAAAGCCGCATCGCTCGCACACCTGTGTGCGCCGGTCGGGCTAGTCGAGGTCCGGGAGGGCGTCGAGGCCGACGGTGAGGCCGGGGTGGTCGGCGACCGTGCGGCAGGCGAGCAGGACGCCGGGCATGAACGAGCTGCGGTGCAGGGAGTCGTGGCGCAGCGTGAAGGTCTCGCCCTCCGAGCCCAGCAGCACCTCCTGGTGCGCGACGAGCCCGGCCATCCGCACGGCGTGCACCGGGATGCCGTCGACCGTGGCGCCCCGCGCCCCGTCGGGGTCGTGCGTCGTCGCGTCGGGCCCGGGGCCCAGGCCCGCCTCGGCGCGGGCGGCGGCGATCATCTGCGCGGTGCGGGTCGCGGTGCCCGAGGGGGCGTCCGCCTTGCGCGGGTGGTGCAGCTCGACGACCTCGACCGAGTCGAAGAACCGGGCCGCCTGCGCCGCGAAGCGCATCATCAGCACCGCGCCGATGCCGAAGTTCGGCACGACGAGCACGCCCTGGCCCGGCCGCAGGCGGGCGCGGACGTCGTCGAGGAGCTCCTCGCCCACCCCGCTGGTGCCGACCACGCAGTGCAGGCCGGCGTCGACGCACCAGCGCAGGTTGTCGGCCACGGCCGACGGGTGGGTGAAGTCGACGACGACGTCGGCGGCGCGCAGGACCTCGCGGTCGTCGCCGACGTCGACGCGGGCGACCAGCTCGAGGTCGTCGGCGCCCTCGACCGCGGCGCACGCCTCGGAGCCCATGCGCCCGGCGGCGCCCAGGACACCGACCTTCGTCAAGAGATCATCTCCCGCACCTCGTCCGGCAGCTCGTCGACGTCACCGTAGGGGCCGACGACGGCCGCGGCGCGCGGGCCGGTGAGCAGCTCGGACGCCAGCGCGGCGACCTCGGTGGCACCGACGGCGTCGATGCGCTCGAGGGTGCCGGCGAGGTCGGTGGCACGGTCCAGGCCGCCGTGGTCGAGCTCGCGGCGCCCGAGGCGGGTCATGCGGGCCGAGCTCTCCTCGAGGCCGAGCACGAGCTCACCGCGCAGCTGGCCGCGGGCGCGGGCGAGCTCGGCGTCGGTGATCCCGTGGGCGGCGAGGTCGCCGATCTCGTCGCGCACGACCGTCGCGGCGGCGCCGAGGCGCTCGGGCGCGCACCCGAGGTAGACCGCGAGCGTGCCGGAGTCGGTGTAGCCGGTGGTCGCCGAGTACACCGAGTACGCGAGCCCGCGCTGCTCGCGGACCTGCTGGAAGAGCCGCGAGCTCATGCCCCCGCCGAGCACGGTCGCGAGCACCTGGAGCGCGGGCCACCGCTCGTCGGCGCGGCGCAGCGAGCGCACGCCGAGCATGAGGTGCGCCTGCTCGGTGTCCTCGTCCCGGACGGCGAGGCGCTCGGCCGGGCCCGCCGGGCGGTCGCCCGCCTGCCGGTGCCAGGGCTCCGCGGAGCCCTCGAGCCGCCCGCCGTAGGCCGCCGCGACGGCGTCGAGCACCTCGTCGTGCGCGACGTTGCCGGCGACGGCCAGCACCGAGCGCGCGGGGACGTAGTGGCGGGCGTGGAAGTCCGCGAGACGGTCGCGGGTCATCCCGCGCACCGTCTCCTCGGTGCCGATCACCGGCAGACCGAGCGGGTGCGCCCCGAACAGCAGGGCGTCGAAGTCGTCGGCCAGCAGGTCCTCGGGGTCCTCGTCGCGACCGGCGATCTCGGAGAGCACGACGTCGCGCTCGAGCTCGACGTCCGCACCGGCCATGACGGCGTCGAGGACGACGTCACCGAGCACGTCGACGGCGAGCGGCATGTCGCGGTCGAGCACGTGCGCGTAGAAGCACGTGTGCTCCTTGCCCGTGAACGCGTTGAGGTCGCCGCCGACGGCGTCGATCTCCTCCGCGATCGCGCGGGCCGAGCGCCGCCGCGTGCCCTTGAACAGCAGGTGCTCGAGGAAGTGTGCGGCGCCGTGTGTGGCGGCGCCCGTCGCCGGCTCGTCCCGTGAACCGACCTCGACCCACAGTCCGACCGAGGCGGACCGGGCGCCGGCGACGTGCTCGGTGACCACCCGCAGGCCCCCGGGCAGCACGGTGCGTGCCACGCCGGGGGCCGGGTGCTGCGTCTCCGCGTGACCCGTGCTGGAGAGTGCCGTCACTCCGGCGACGAGCCCCCGATGGCACCGGTGACGGCACCGCTGGTGGCCGCGGGTCCGGTCGGGGCGGCCGGGGTCGACTCGGCGCCGTCGGCCGGGGCGTCGGAGCCGTCGGAGCCTTCGGAGCCGTCGCCGTTGGCGGCCGCGGCGTCCTCCTCCTTGACCGGGATCAGGCTGATCTTGCCGCGGTTGTCGATGTCGGTGATCTCGACGCGCAGCTTGTCGCCGACGTTGACGACGTCCTCGACCTTGCCGATGCGCTTGCCGCCGCCCAGCTTCGAGATGTGCACCAGGCCGTCGCGGCCCGGCAGCAGCGAGACGAAGGCGCCGAACGCGGCGGTCTTGACCACCGTGCCCAGGAAGCGCTCGCCGATCTTCGGCAGCTGGGGGTTGGCGATGGCGTTGATCCGGTCGATCGCGGCCTGGGCGCTCGGCCCGTCGGCGGCACCGACGTAGATCGTGCCGTCGTCCTCGATGGAGATGTCGGCGCCGGTCTCCTCGGTGATCGAGTTGATCATCTTGCCCTTCGGGCCGATGACCTCGCCGATCTTGTCGACCGGCACCTTCACCGTGGTGATGCGCGGCGCGTACTCGCTCATCTCGTCGGGCGCGTCGATGGCCTCGGCCATGACGTCGAGGATCGCGAGGCGGGCGCCGCGGGCCTGCGTCAGCGCCTTGCCGAGCACCTCGGACGGGATGCCGTCGAGCTTGGTGTCGAGCTGCAGCGCGGTCACGAAGTCCTTCGTGCCGGCGACCTTGAAGTCCATGTCGCCGAACGCGTCCTCGGCGCCCAGGATGTCGGTCAGGGCGACGAAGGTCTCCTTGCCGTCGACCTCGCCGGAGACCAGGCCCATCGCGATGCCCGCGACCGGGGCCTTGAGCGGCACACCGGCGTTGAGCAGCGACATCGTCGACGCGCAGACCGAGCCCATCGACGTCGAGCCGTTCGAGCCCAGCGCCTCCGAGACCTGGCGGATCGCGTACGGGAACTCCTCGCGCGACGGCAGGACCGGCACGAGCGCCCGCTCGGCGAGCGCGCCGTGGCCGATCTCGCGGCGCTTCGGCGACCCGACGCGGCCGGTCTCGCCCGTGGAGAACGGCGGGAAGTTGTAGTGGTGCATGTAGCGCTTGGTGGTCTCCGGGCCGAGCGAGTCGATCGTCTGCTCGAGACGGAGCATGTTCAGCGTGGTGACACCCAGGATCTGGGTCTCGCCGCGCTCGAACAGCGCCGAGCCGTGGGCCCGCGGGATCACCTCGACCTCGGCGGCCAGCGGACGGATGTCCGTGGTGCCGCGGCCGTCGATGCGGAAACCGTCGCGCAGGATGCGCTGGCGGACCGTCTTCTTGGTCAGCGAGCGGAACGCCTCGCCGATCTCCTTCTCCCGGCCCTCGAACTTCTCGCCGAGCTCGGAGACCAGTCGGTCCTTGATCGCGTCCTGGGCGTTGTCGCGGTCCTGCTTGCCCGTGATCTTGAAGGTCTCGTCGAGGTCGTTGCCGACCGCGGACTCGACCGCCGCGTACACGTCGTCCTGGTACGCCGGGAAGGTCGGGTAGTCCTTCGTCGTCACGCCGGTGGCGGCGTAGAGCTCCTTCTGCGCCTCGCAGAGGGAACGGATGAACGGCTTGGCCGCCTCCATGCCCTGCGCGACGATGTCCTCGGTGGGCGCCTGCGCGCCGTCGCCGACGAGCTTCCACGCGTGGTCGGTGGCCTCGGCCTCGACCATGGCGATGGCGACGTCGGAGCCGTCGGAGGTCACCGAGCCCGCGATGACCATGTCGAACACGGCGCTCTCGAGCTGCTCCCAGGTCGGGAACGCGACCCACTGCCCGTTGATGAGGGCAACGCGGGTCGCGCCGATCGGGCCGTCGAAGGGCAGGCCCGAGATCTGCGTGGACGCCGAGGCGGCGTTGATCGCGAGGACGTCGTAGGGGTCCTTCGGGTCCAGGCTCTGGACCGTGATGACGACCTGGACCTCGTTGCGCAGCCCACCGGTGAAGGTCGGGCGCAGGGGCCGGTCGATGAGCCGGCAGGTGAGGATCGCGTCGGTCGACGGGCGGCCCTCGCGGCGGAAGAACGAGCCGGGGATGCGGCCCGCGGCGTACATGCGCTCCTCGACGTCCACGGTGAGCGGGAAGAAGTCGAAGTTGTCCTTCGGCCGCTTCGACGCCGTGGTGGCGGAGAGGAGCATCGTGTCGTCGTCGAGGTAGGCGACGACGGCGCCGGCCGCCTGGCGGGCCAACCGGCCCGTCTCGAAGCGGACGGTGCGGGTGCCGTAGGCACCGTTGTCCAGGACCGCGGTGGTCTCGTGGACGCCCGAGTCGGTCTCGGTCATGAGGGTTCCTCCTCGAGGCCCCTCCCGCGGCGCGCCGACGGCTCCCCCGGCGACGCTGCTGGCGACGAGCGGTCTTCGATCGAAGCCCACGGACGTGTCGACGTCCGGAGGCCACTACCGAGGACCGGCCGGCGCACGGGCGTCCCGGGTGCGTGGGCGGCGGAGGTGGGGCCGGATGGTGGTGCGCACGCCGCCGCGCCGACCGGCGTCTGTGCCGACCGGCGCGGGGCGTGCGCGGGGTTCAGGGGTGCCTCGTCAGCTGGGTCAGCGACGCAGCCCCAGCCGCTCGATCAGCGAGCGGTAGCGGGCCACGTCGACGGAGGCGACGTACTTGAGCAGGCGACGACGACGGCCCACCAGCAGCAGGAGCCCGCGGCGGGAGTGGTGGTCGTGCTTGTGCATCTTGAGGTGTTCGGTGAGTCGCACGATGCGCTGCGTCAGCAGCGCGACCTGCGCCTCGGGCGACCCGGTGTCGGACTCGTGCACGCCGTACTCGGCGAGGGTCGCCTTCTTCTGCTCGGTGGTCAGTGCCACGGGGGTGGTGCTCCTCGTCTGCTTCGTCGGTGCCGTGAGATCGGGCGGCATCCACCGCGACCCGGAAGTCGGCGGTGTCGGGCGACGCACGCTCGCGGGGGTCGGGCTCTCGTTCTCGCCTGCCCGGATCCACCCGTCGTCCGGCCACCACGGACCGCAGCCGGACGAGTCGACTACCAGTGTACCGGTGCGCGTGCGAGCGCCTCGGGCGGGCCGTCGGGGCCGTCAGCCCTGGTCAGCGGCCCGGCGCAGCAGCCCCGCCAGCGACGGGAACCCGCGGTCGAGCGTGTCGGCGGCCCGCGCGAGCTCGTCGGGGTCGGCCACGGTGCGCAGGAGATCGTAGGAGTCCGCCGTCCGGGGCGCGGGCGGCCCGGAACGGGGCTGGCTCGCCCGGACCTCGGCGAGCAGGCGGCCGACGTCCACCGGACCGTTCGGCCCGCCGGCGAGGATCCGCTGCTCGAGCAGCACGAGGCGGCCCAGCACCGCCGGTGTCCCGATCTTGACCCGCCGGGCGCTGATCAGCTGGGAGAGCATCGCCGAGCTCAGCCCCAGCGTCTCGGCGAGCACTGCCTGCGAGATGTCGAGGGCGCCGAGCAGCCGGCGCAGACGGTCGCCGAGCGGCTCGCCGTAGAAGCGGCGCTGCAGCTCGCGGTTGCGTCGCACGGCGTCGGCGTCCCGCGGGCCGTCACCCACCGCCGCCCTCCCGTCCGCCCGGTACCCCCGCCCGCGGCGATGGTGGCACCGGCGTCGCGGCGGTGGTGGCCGTTCCGGGAGATCCGCCGGGGTCGGCCCCTCCGGATCCCTCAGACCCCGAGGACCTCGCGGGTGCGCGCGACGTCGCCGTCCATGGCGGCGATGAGCTCCTCGATCGAGTCGAAGCGGTCCATCCCCCGCAGGCGCTCGACGAAGTCGACGGCGACCCGGGCGCCGTAGAGGTCCTCGTCGGTGTCGAGCACGAACGCCTCGACGGTGCGCACCCGGCCGGAGAACGTCGGGTTGGTGCCGACCGACGTCGCCGCGGGCCGCCGGCGCCCCCGGTGATGGAACCAGCAGGCGTACACCCCGTCGGCGGGGATCGCGTCGTGCTCGCCGAGCTCGAGGTTGGCGGTCGGGTAACCCAGTTCGCGCCCGCGCTGGTCGCCGCGCACCACCACTCCCTCGAGGCGGTGCGGACGGCCGAGCGCCTCGGCCGCGGCCCGGACGTCGCCGGCGGCGATGCTGGCGCGGATGTAGGTCGAGGAGAAGGTCACCGACGACCCGGCGGGCGACGAGGGTTCGGCGACGAGGTCGACACCCTCGGCGGCGAACCCGAACCGCTGCCCGAGCCGCTCGAGCTCGGCGACGTCGCCGGCGGCGCGGTAGCCGAACGTGAAGTTGCGCCCGACCACCACCATCGCCGCGTGCAGGCGGTCGACCAGCAGCGTGTGCACGAACTCGTCGGGCGCGACGCGGGCCAGGTCGGGGGTGAAGGGCAGCACCCAGAAGGCGTCGATCCCGAGCTCGGCGACGAGCTCCGCGCGGCGGGTCAGCGACGTCAGCCGCGGAGGGTAGGTGCCGGGGCGCAGCACCGAGGCCGGGTGCGGGTCGAAGGTGATCAGCACGACGGGCAGGCCCAGGACCTTCCCGTGCTCCACCGCCCGCGCGATCAGCTGCTGGTGGCCGCGGTGCACGCCGTCGAACACGCCGATCGTCACGACGCACCGACCCCAGCCCGACGGCACCCCGTCGAGTCCCCGCCAGCGTTGCACGGCGCGGAGCCTACGGGCGGTGCCCGCGGTCACGCCGGATCGGAGGGGCCCGTCACCCCGGGCGTCGTGATCGCCACACGAGGGTGTCGCGGCGGCCGGTCACGGGTCGCCGGGCGCCCCACGCCTGCGTGCGTGTCTGCGCCCCCGGACCTGGACGTCGCGAGCCGGCGCGCCCGGAGGTCGCGATGGTGCTGCTCGTGCTCCGGTTCTCGAAGCATCGTGACGGGTGGTGCGGCCTTGCCCCGGGGCGCCGCGTGGCTGCGCCGGCCCTGCGGGCGAGAGGCACCTTCCGCAGGCCCGACGCCGCGTCGATCATGCGCACCGTGCCCCTCGCGGCGCGGGGCGACTCACGCCGGGGCGAGGACGAGCAGCGGGCGCGCGGCGCCGCGGTCGTCGGCGACGAGACCGATGACGTGCCCGTCGGGGCCGAACACCCCGATCGTCCCCGCGCAGCCGCCGGCGGCCAGCGGACGCCCGTGGGCGAGGCCGTCGGCCTCGTCGGCGTCGGCGTCGCGGCGGGGGAAGGCGGTGGCGACGGCGGTGTCGAGGTCGAGCGAGAGCGACGCGCGGCCGTGCTCGGACTCCTCGGCGGCCAGGGTGTCGATCGTGCGGGCGTGGGCGAGCGTGAACGGCCCGACCCGCGTGCGGCGCAGCGCGGTCAGGTGCCCGCCGACGCCCAGCGCGGCGCCGAGGTCGCGGGCCAGCGCCCGGACGTACGTGCCCGACGAGCAGTCGACGAGGACGTCGAGGTCGCGGAACGGCCCGTCGGTCCGGGTGGCGAGCACGTCGAACCGGTCGACCGTCACCGGCCGCGCCTCGAGCTGCACGTCCTCCCCCGCACGGGCGCGCTCGTAGGCGCGGCGGCCCTCGACCTTGATCGCCGAGACGCTGCTCGGGACCTGCGAGATCTCCCCGGTCAGCGCCGCGATGCCGCCGGCGACCGCCTCCTCGCCGAGCCCGCTCGCGTCCGCCGGCTCTCCGACGGGTTCGCCCTCGGCGTCGTCGGTGGTGGTCGCGAGGCCGAGGCGGATCGTGGCCAGATAGCTCTTGGTGTCGAGCGCGAGGTGGCCGAGCAGCTTCGTCGCCCGCTCCACCCCGAGCACGAGCACCCCGGTGGCCATCGGGTCGAGCGTGCCCGCGTGCCCGACCTTGCGGGTGCCGACGAGGCGGCGGGAGCGCCCGACGACGTCGTGCGACGTCCACCCGGCGGGCTTGTCGACCACCAGCAGCCCCGGCGGCGGGGGCTCGCGCCGTTCGCGGCGAGCACCGGGAGCACCTCGACCACGTCCGGACACGGCCGCCCATGATGCCTGCCACCGCCACCCGGCCCGTCACCGTCCCGCCAGGCATGCTGGAGGCGTGACCACCCCGACGCGCACCGACGTCCTCGTCGTGGGCGCCGGCCCCGCCGGTTCGGCCGCCGCGGCCTGGGCTGCCGACGCCGGCCACGACGTCGTCCTCGCCGACGCCGCGATGTTCCCGCGCGACAAGGCCTGCGGTGACGGGCTGACCCCGCGCGCCATCGCCGAGCTGACCCACCTCGGCCTCGGCGAGTGGGTCCGCGGGCGGGGCACGAACCGCGGCCTGCGCGCCGCGGGCTTCGGCCAGCTGCTGGAGCTGCCCTGGCCGGGCGGGTCGCTCCCCGCACACGGCGGGGCCGTCGCGCGCACGGAGCTCGACGACCGCATCCGGGCCGCGGCGCTCGAGCGGGGCGCACAGCCGGTGGAGGGCGCCCGCGCGGTCGACGTCGAGCGCGACGGCGACCGGGTCTCCGGGGTGGTGTTCGACGGACCCGACGGGGCGGCGACGATCTCCTGCCGCCGCCTGGTCGTGGCCGACGGGGCGCGCTCGACGCTGGGTCGGGTGCTCGGTCGCGAGTGGCACCGCGACACCGCCTACGGCGTCGCCGCCCGCGGCTACGTGCGCTCGGGCCGGCACGACGACGAGTGGATCTCGTCGCACCTGGAGCTGCGGGGCACCGACGACGAGGTGCTCTCCGGCTACGGCTGGGTGTTCCCGCTGCACGACGGGCACGTCAACATCGGCGTCGGCACCCTCGCGACGGAGGCCCGGCCCGCGAACGTGCGGCTGCGCTCGCTGATCGGGCACTACGCGCAGCAGCGCCGCGACGACTGGCAGCTCGACGGCGAGGTGCGCGACGTCGCGTCCGCACTGCTGCCGATGGGCGGCGCCGTGTCCGGCGTCGCCGGGCGGAACTGGGCGCTCGTGGGCGACGCCGCGGGGCTGGTGAACCCGCTGAACGGTGAGGGCATCGACTACGGCCTCGAGAGCGGGCGGACGGTCGCCGGGCTGCTCGGGGACGACGACCTCTCGCTCGCCTGGCCGGCCACGCTGCGGGCGCACTACGGCTCGGCGTTCTCGATCGCGCGGCGTCTGGCGAAGCTGCTGACGATGCCCCGCCTGCTGCCCATCGCCGGCCCCGTCGGCATGCGCTCGCGGGCACTGATGACCGTGGCCCTGCGGGTGATGGGCAACCTCGTGACCGACGAGGACGCCGACCTCGTGGCCCGCGCCTGGCGGGTGGCCGGTCGCGCCTCGCTGCGCGCCGACGATCGCCCGCCGTTCCCCGCCGCCGACCTGCGCTCCCCGGTGGCCGCGGGCTGAGCACGTCACGGCCGGATCCGCAGCGGGGTCCGCGTCCGGGGCAGCGCCACGAGCGGCTCCCGCGGGCGGGGTACGAGATCGGGACCGTGGTGCCAGACCTCCGTTGCCGCGAGCCACGGCGCGCTGCCCGGCGGACCGGCGTAGGGCACGGCGAGCCACCCGGTGGTGACCGCCGTACGCGGGTCGCCGGTCCAGACCAGCACGATGTGGCGCAGGCGCACCGGGTCGGCGTCACCGTCGTCGCCGACCAGGCCGCGCCACCACGTCTGGCCCCACTGGTGCTCCGGGCCCGGCTCGTAGCGGCCGGCGTTCTCGTGGGCCGCGTGACGGCGCACGTCGCTGGCGGTGTCCCACCGCGTCGCGTCCCAGCCCAGCTCGGCGGGCCCGACGGGGCCGAGCGCGCGGTCGGGCACCTTCATCAGCAGCAGCCGCAGGGTCCCGAGCCGCAGGACCAACGCCTGCTGCTCCGACGTCACGAGCACGCCGCGCGCGGCCCAGGCGGCGAGGTCCTCGCGCAGGAGCAGTGTGCGGATGTTCTCCGACGCCGTGATGCCCAGCGACGTCGCGGTGTCGCCCGCGACCGCGGGGTCGTACCGGTCGACGTTGCGCTCCCAGACCTGCGCGATCGTGCGCTCGAGCAGGTCGGCCAGCCCGATCGCCCGGACGGTGCCCAGCACCCCGTCGAGCCAGCCCTGCACCTGCTCGTCCCACCGCATGCACCCATGGCACCACCGACCCCCGACACTCCCGTCCGCGCCGACGTCGCGACCGGCCCGGCGACGTCTCAGAGCCGCGCCAGGACGCGCCGGACGAACGCCGCCTTGGTGTCGCCGTAGGCCTCGCGGTCGGCGGGGTGGTCGGCGATCGCACGGTCCTTGACCGCGGCGTACTCGGCGCGGAGCCCGGGGTCGGCGCGCAGGCAGTCGCGGAACGCGAGCTGCTCCGCCCAGCGGTCCTGACCCGGCGCCGTGAGGTGCAGGTGCGCCAGCCGGGTCCTCGCCGCGTCGTCGACCCGCACGAGGAACCACCGCCACGGTCGGCGGTCGAGCTCGCGCGGGACGAGCATCCAGCCGGCCGTCGCGGCGGCGTCGCGCGCCTCGCCCACGGCGGCCGCCGGGTCGTGCGCGACGGCCTGGAGGTCGATGATCGGCTTGGCGCGCAGCCCGGGGACCGCGGTCGACCCGACGTGCTCGACCCCGGTCGCGAGCCGGTCGCCGAACAGGTCCGCGACCTCGGCGGCGTACTCGCGCGCCCGCGCCGCCCACGCGGAGTCGTGCGCGACGAGCCGCGGCGCCTCCGTCGCCCACGCCGGGAGAGGCTCGCTCATCGACCCACCCTGCCACGCGCCGAGGAGCACGTTCCGCAGCCCGAGAACGCTCCTGATCATGCGCACCGTGCCGCTCGCGACGGGAACGATCACTCCCGCAGCGACTCGTGCACCGCGCGGGCGTCGTCGTCGAGGTGCCGGCCCGGGATCTGGGCGAGCGACCAGGGCACCGCGTCGACGTCCAGGACACCGGCGATGCGGTCCATCAGCGCGTCGGCCTCGGCGGCCGTGGCGATGACACCGACGCGCAGCTCCCAGAGCTCGGACTCGCCGGGTCGAGCTCTGCACCGCTCCGTCTCCGGCCCCGTCACCACGACGTGCTCGCCATGAGCGGCTCGAAGCGGCGGTAGGCGTCGAGGTCGCGGAAGTGGCGACGGTAGAGCTCGCCGCCCCCGAGCACGGGGGCGACGTCGACGAGGCGCACGAGCGAGGTCACCACGGTCTCGCCGAGGTGGTTCACCACGATCGTCTCCCGGGCGCGGGCGTGCGTGAGGGCCGCGGCGCGGGCCTCGGCCTCGCTCGCGGCCGGGAACACGGTCACGTCCTCGCGGTACACGGCCTGGTAGTCCGGCGCCTCGCTCGTCGAGCGGAACACCAGGATGGCCACCCACGGCTCCGTTGCGGTCACGCGGACGACGATCACAGCTCCGCGACGTCGGTGTCGTCAGGGTTTCCCCTCAGGGCGACCCCGAACTCACGTCCCCGTGACGGCCCAGGCCTCGCCCCGGACCCGCACCCCGACGGCGACCGCGCGGGCGAGGATGAACAGCGCCAGGCCGGCCCAGATGCCGAGCAGGCCCCAGCCGAGGACCAGGGACAGCCAGATCATGGGCAGGAAGGCGAGCAGCGCGGACCCGACCGTGATGCGCCGTAGGTAGGCGGCGTCGCCGGCGCCGAGCAGCACGCCGTCGAGGGCGAAGACGTACGCCGCCACGGGCTGGAGGGCGACGAAGAACCACCACGCCTCCGGGACCACGTCGCGGACGGCGGGGTCGGGCGTGAACACCCCGGGCAGGACGCCGGCGGTCGCCGCGAACACCACGCCCGCGAAGCACCCCAGCACCAGCCCGTAGCGCGTCACGCGCCTCGCCACGCCCCGCGCCGTGGCCACCGACGCCGCGCCGAGGGCGGCGCCGACCAGCGACTGCGCCGCGATCGCGAGGGCGTCCAGCACGGTGACCATGAACATCCACAGCTGCAGGACGATCTGGTGCGCGGCCACCGAGGGCGCGCCGAACCGGGCGGCGACCGCCGTCGCCGACAGGAAGCACGCCTGGAACGCGGCGCTGCGCAGCAGCAGGTCGCGGCCGAGCCCGAACTGCGCGCGCATGTCGGCGACGACGGGCCGCAGGGAGACCCGCTCGCGGGCCAGCGCCCCCACGAACAGCACGCCGACCGTGGCCTGGGCGACGACGTTCGCCCACGCCGAGCCCTCGAGGCCGAGGGCCGGGAACGGGCCCAGGCCGTACACGAGCGCCGGGCACAGCAGCGCCGAGAACCCGTTGCCCGCGAGGACGATGACGATGGGCCGGCGGGTGTCCTGCACCCCGCGCATCCAGCCGTGGCCCGCGAGGGCGACCAGGATCCCGGGCGCGCCCACCACCGCGATCCGCAGCCAGGAGGTCGCGGCGCCGGCCACCGCTCCCCCGCCGCCCAGCACGTCGCCGACCCACGGCGCGAGCGTCCAGCCGGCAACGACGACCAGGGCGCCGACGCCGAGCGCGATCCACGTCGCGGCCACGCCCTCGCGGACGGCGGCCGCCCGGTCGCCGGCGCCGTGGTGCCGGGCCGCGCGGGCGGTGGTGCCGTAGGCGAGGAACGTGCCGAGGCTCGCGACCTGCGCCAGCACGATGCCGCCGACCGCGAGGCCCGCCAACGGGATCGCGCCGAGGTGGCCGACGACCGCGGTGTCGACGAGCAGGTAGAGCGGCTCGGCGACGAGGACGACGAGCGCCGACGAGGCGAGCGCGAGGACACGCCGGGCGCCGGGCTCGTCGTCCGGGCGCGCCGCGTCCCGCGAGCGAGCGTGTGGCATCACGGACGCTCAGTGTCTGCGGTGGCCCACCGCTGACACTCGCTCACCCCAGCAGGGGCGCGTCCGCGAGGGCGCGGCGGACGCGGTCGAGGATCGCGGGGGCGTCGCCGTCGAGCGTGAACCCGGACGCCACGCGGTGGCCGCCGCCGCCGAGCGCGGACGCCGCCGCGGCGACGTCGAGGCGCCCCTTGGAGCGCATGTTGGCGGTCCACCGGTGCGCGCCCACCTGCTTGAGGACGACCGCCACCTCCGCCTCGGCGGTCGTGCGCAGCACGTCGATGACGCTCTCGATCTCCTCCTGGCGCCCGGTCGAGGTGTGGTCGCGGGTCACCAGCGCGTGCACGAGGCCCAGCCCGCGCGCCTCGCCGACCTCGAGCCGCGCGGTGGCCAGCACCGCCGAGAGCATCGACAACCACGAGAAGGGGTGCGTGTCGAGCAGGGGACGGGTGACGGCCTCGGCGTCGACGCCGGCGACGAGCAGGCGCGCGGCCATGGCGTGGGTGTCCGGCGACGCGGCGCGGAAGTTGCGGGTGTCGGTGACCAGCCCGGCGTAGAGGCAGCGGGCGGTCGGGAGGTCGACGGGCGCGCCGATGGCGTCGAGCAGGTGCAGCACCATCACCGCGGTGGCCTCGGCGCGCGGGTCGACGTAGTAGTAGGTGCCGAAGCCCGAGTTCGAGATGTGGTGGTCGATCACCAGCGTCGTGCCCGCGGTGTCTGCCCTGTCGGCGAGCGGGCCGAGACGGTCGACGCTGCCGGTGTCGAGCACCACGAGCAGCTCGGGCACGTGCACGACCCGGTGGTGGGGCACGACGAGCCCGGCGACGTCGAGGTCGCGCAGCGACTCCGCCGGGTGCTCGGGCGCCCCGAACGACACCTGGACGTGCGCGCCCCGCCGGTGCAGCGCGAGCCCGAGGGCCAGCGCGCTGCCGAGCGCGTCCGCGTCGGGGTTGACGTGTGCGAGCAGCACCACCTGCCGGGCGTCGGTCAGGAGACCGACCGCGTCCTCGAGCGGGATGGGACGGCTGCCCGTCTCGCCCCGTCTCGGTTCCGCCGCGACCATGGTTGCTGCGCTCCCTCGTGTCCGCGCCCCGAGGGAGAGCGTCGACGTCTCGACGGTGACCGTACGGAGTCGTCGTCAGCCCGTCGACCGCACCCCGTCACGATCCGCCGCGGATCCCGGGTCCGGCTCGTCGTGCTCGTCGCCGACCGGGACGTCGTCGAGATCCTCCGGGTCCTCGAGGTCGTCGTCCTCGCGCGGCTTGCGGTACGGGTCGGCCTCGCCCGCGTAGGAGGCGCCGACGGCGAGGGTGGCCACCTCCGCGTCCGCCTGCCGGACGCCCTCGAGCAGCTCGTCGAGCCGCGCGGCGCCCTCCGGCACCGCGTCCGGGACGAACGCGAGCGACGGCGTGAACCGCACGCCGGTCTGGCGTCCGACGGCGGTGCGGAGCACGCCCCGGGCGCTGGCCAGGGCGGCCGCGGACCCGGCCTGCTCGGCCTCGTCGCCGTAGACGGTGTAGTAGACCGTCGCCTCGCGCAGGTCGGCGGTCACCCGGGTGTCGGTGATCGTCACCATCGCCAGGCGCGGGTCCTTGACCTCGTGCTCGAGCGTCGAGGCGACGATCTGGGAGATCCGCTTGGCGAGCCTGCGGGCCCGTGGCGCGTCGGCCATGGCGCGGTTCCTCCTGTGTCGAAGGGTGGTCTAGTCGTCGTGCGGACCCAGCCAGCGGGTCCGCGCGGAGAGCACCTGGAACTCGGGGTGGGCGGCCACCAGGCGCTCGCAGTGGTCGAGCACGTCGGTGACGTGCTCGGGGTCGGCCGCCACCGCCGCCACCCCGATCAGGGCGCGGCGGTGCAGGTCGCGGTGACCCGCCTCGGCGACCGACACCGCGTACTTCCGCTTCAGCTCGGCGACGACGGGCCGCACCACGGAGCGCTTCTCCTTGATGGACCCGACGTCACCGAGCAGCAGGTCGAGCTCGAGGGCGCCGACGTACATCCGTCAGCGCCCCCGGGCGGGCATGACCGTCACTCGCGGGGCTTCTCCCGCATCTCGTAGGTCATGATCTTGTCGTCGACCTTGATGTCGTTGAACGACCCGAGCGTCAGACCGCACTCGTAGCCGTCGCGGACCTCGGTGGCGTCGTCCTTGAACCTCTTGAGCGAGTTGATCGTGAGGTTCTCGGCGACGACCGCACCGTCGCGGACCAGGCGCGCCTTGGCGTTGCGCCGGATGATCCCGTCGGTGACCAGGCAGCCGGCGATCGAGCCGACGCGCGAGGAGCGGAAGACCTCGCGCACCTCCGCGGTGCCGAGCTCCACCTCCTCGTAGATCGGCTTGAGCATGCCCTTGAGGGCCTGCTCGATCTCGTCGATCGCCTGGTAGATCACCGAGTAGTAGCGGATGTCGATGCCCTCGCGGGTGGCCAGCTCCGTGGCCTTGCCCTCGGCCCGGACGTTGAAGCCCAGGACGATGACGTCGGAGGCGATCGCGAGGTTGATGTCGCCCTCGGTGATCGCACCGACGCCGCGGTGCAGCACCCGCAGCTGGACCTCCTCGCCCACGTCGATCTTCATGAGCGCGTCCTCGAGAGCCTCGACGGTTCCCGAGTTGTCACCCTTGATGATCAGGTTGAGCTCGTTGGTCTCCTTCAGCGCCGCGTCGAGGTCCTCGAGGGACACGCGCTTGCGACGCGAGGCCAGCTGGGCGTTGCGCTCGCGGGCACGACGGCGGTCGGCGATCTGGCGCGCCACCCGGTCCTCGTCGACGACGAGGAAGGTGTCGCCGGCGCCCGGCACCGACGTGAAGCCGATGACCTGCACCGGGCGGGAGGGCAGCGCCTCCTTCACGTCCTCGCCGAACTCGTCGAGCATCCGCCGGACACGGCCCGACGCGTCGCCCGCGACGACGGAGTCGCCGACGCGCAGCGTGCCGCGCTGGACCAGCACCGTGGCCACCGGGCCGCGGCCGCGGTCGAGGTGCGCCTCGATCGCGACACCCTGGGCCTCCATGTCCGGGTTGGCCCGGAGGTCCAGGGAGGCGTCCGCGGTGAGCAGGACGGCCTCGAGCAGCCCCTCGATGTTGATGTTCTGGCGGGCCGAGATGTCGACGAACATGGTCTCGCCGCCGTACTCCTCGGCCACCAGCCCGTACTCGGTGAGCTGCTGACGGATCTTCTGAGGGTTGGCGCCCTCCTTGTCGATCTTGTTGACCGCCACCACGATCGGCACGTCGGCCGCCTGCGCGTGGTTGATCGCCTCGATCGTCTGGGGCATCACGCCGTCGTCGGCCGCGACCACGATCACCGCGATGTCCGTGGACTTCGCGCCGCGGGCACGCATGGCGGTGAACGCCTCGTGACCCGGGGTGTCGATGAAGGTGATCTTCCGGTCGACGCCCTCGAGCTCGGTGTCGACCTGGTAGGCGCCGATGTGCTGGGTGATGCCGCCGGCCTCGGCCTCGGCCACCTTCGTCTTGCGGATGGTGTCCAGCAGGCGCGTCTTGCCGTGGTCGACGTGACCCATGACCGTGACGACCGGCGGACGGGCCTCGAGGTCCTCGTCGCCGCCCTCGTCGGAGCCGTAGCTGATCGAGAACGACTCGAGCAGCTCGCGGTCCTCCTCCTCGGGGGAGACGACCTGGACGTCGTAGTTCATCTCGCCGCCGAGCAGCTCGAGGACGTCGTCGGACACCGACTGGGTGGCCGTGACCATCTCACCGAGGTGGAACAGCACCTGGACCAGCGAGGCCGGGTTCGCGTCGATCTTCTCGGCGAAGTCGGTCAGCGAGGCGCCGCGGGGCAGCCGGACGGTCTCGCCCTTGCCCTTCGGCAGGCGGACGCCGCCGACCGACGGCGCCTGCATGTTGTCGAACTCCTGGCGCTTCTGCCGCTTCGACTTGCGACCACGACGCGCGGGACCACCGGGACGCCCGAAGGCACCCGCGGCACCGCCGCCACGACCACGGCCACCGGGACCGCCGGGACGGCCGCCGCCACCGCGGAAGCCGCCGCCGGCCGGGGCACCGCCGCCACCGGGGGGACCCCCGGGACGACCGCCGCCACCGGGACCGCCACGGCCGCCGCCGGGGCCACCACGGCCGCCGCCGGGACCGCCACGGCCGCCGCCGGGACCGCCGGGACCACCGCGTCCGGGCGGGCCGGACGGGCGGGACGGCATCATCCCGGGGTTGGGACGCGGGGGCATGTTGCCCGGCGAGGCACCGCCGGTGCCGCCGGGGCGCGGCGGGCGCTCACCGCTCGCCGCGGCCGGACGCTCGCCGTCGCGCGGCGGGCGGGGCGCCGGGGCCTCGCCGTCACGCGGCGGCCGCGGGCCGCCCTGACCGCCGCCCTGCCCCTGGCCGGGCTGCTGCGGACGCTGCGGCCGCGGCGGGGCGCCGGACCCGACCCCGAAGGGGTTGTTGCCGACGCGCGGCGCCTTCGGCCCGGGCTTGGGGGCCTGGGGACGGGGCGCGACGGTCGCGTCGCCCGCGCCGCCCTGCTCGTCGGCCGCGGCGGCCGGCCGCTGCTGCGGGCCGGGTCGCGGGGCACCGCCCTGGCCGCCCTGGCCGCCCTGGCGCTGGTCGCCACCGCGCTCGGCGGGACGATCGCCGCCGGGCCGCGGGATGCCGCCGGAGCGCTGACGGTCGCCGCCGGGGCGGGGACGGTCGCCACCGGGCCGGGGCGCCTGGGGCGCCGCCCTGCCGGACTGACCGGTGTCGGGCGTGCTCTCGGCCGGTGCCGACGGGGCGGCCGGCGCGGACGCGGACGCCGCGGCGGGCGCGGACTGGTCCTGCCGGTCGCCGGGACGGGCGCCGGGACGCGGACCGGGGCGCGGAGCGCCACCGGACGAGCCCGCGCCGCCCGCACCGTTGCCGCCGCCGGACGGGGCCGCACCGGGGCGCGGGCCGGGGCGCGGGGCGCCGGACGAGCCGGACGGGCTCGACGACGGGCCCGGACGCGGGACGCCGCCGCCCGGACGCGCGCCGGACGAGGCGCCGGGGCGCGGCTTGCGCTCGGAGCCGTTGCCGCCGCCGGACATGGAGTCGCGCAGCTTGCGCGCGACGGGGGCCTCCACCGTCGAGGACGCCGACTTGACGAACTCGCCGAGGGACTCCAACTGCGTGAGTACCTGCTTGCTGGTGACGCCGAGCTCCTTCGCGAGCTCGTGCACCCGGGCCTTTCCTGCCACTGATCTCCTCATTCTCGAGGTCAGCGGGGGGCCCGCGACCTCGTCCTCTACGCCTGCGCCTTCATCGGGAGGGCTTCACGGCTGGCTCATGGGGGTCGACCTGCTTCCTCGTACTCACGCGACGGTCGTCGCGTGTGACTGGCCCGGGGCCGGAGTCCGGATCGAGCAGCGCGCGCAGGGCTCCGGTGTCGAGCGGCCCCGGGACACGTAGTGCCCGGGGGAACGCCGACCGGCGCTCCGCGCGATGCAGGCAGTCCGCGTCGGGGTGCAGCCACGCACCGCGACCGGGCAACCGATGTCGTGGATCGGGATCGACGACCCCGTCCGCGGCCACCACTCGCAGGAGTTCCGACGCCGAGGCCCGTGAACGGCAGCCGATGCAGGTGCGCACCGGGCCCCGACCGTCGTCCCGACGATCACGTTCCGGCGCCACCCCACGACTGGGCTCGCGGGTTCGGGCCACCGGTCACTCTACCGCGCCGCTCGACGGCTGCTCGACCCGCTCCGCCTCCGGCCGCTCCGCCGGCTCCCCGTCCGGCTGCGCATCCGGCTGCGCGTCCGGCTGTGCGTCCGGCTCACCGTCGGGCTCGGGCTCCTCGTCGTCCGGGGGCAGCGCCTCGGCGTCCGAACGGATGTCGATGCGCCAGCCGGTCAGCCGAGCGGCGAGGCGGGCGTTCTGGCCCTCCTTGCCGATCGCGAGGGAGAGCTGGAAGTCCGGCACGACGACGCGGGCGGTGCGGGCCTTCGCGTCGACGACCGTCACGGACACGACCTTGGAGGGCGAGAGCGCGTTGCCGACGTACTCCGCCGGGTCGTCCGCCCAGTCGATGATGTCGATCTTCTCACCGTTGAGCTCGCTCATCACGCCGCGCACCCGCGCCCCCATCGGGCCGATGCAGGCGCCCTTGGCGCCGAGCCCGGCGACGGTGGACCGCACCGCGATCTTCGACCGGTGCCCGGCCTCGCGGGCCACCGAGACGATCTCGACGGCGCCCGAGGCGATCTCGGGGACCTCGAAGGCGAACAGGCGCCGCACGAGGTTCGGGTGGGTCCGCGAGAGCGTCACGCCGACCCCGCGCGGACCGCGGTTGACCCCGACGACGTAGCAGCGGATCCGGGCCCCGTGCTCGTAGCGCTCGCCGGGCACCTGCTCGGCGGCCGGCAGCACGCCCTCGATCGACCCGATCTCGACCACGACGACGCCCCGGGCGTTGGCCCGCGCGTCGCGCTGGACGACGCCGGCGACGACCTCGCCCTCCTTGGCGGAGAATTCCCCGTAGGTGCGCTCGTGCTCGGCGTCCCGCAGCCGCTGCACGACGATCTGGCGAGCCGTCGCCGCGGCGATGCGTCCGAAACCCTCGGGGGTGTCGTCGTATTCCCCGAGGACCTCGCCGCCCTCGTCCGTCTCCGGCACGAGCACGGCGACCTCGCCGGTCTTGCGATCGACCTCGACCCGCGCCTTCGGGTGCTCACCGCCGTTCTGCTTGTAGGCGGTGAGCAGCGCGGTCTCGATCGCGGAGAGCACGGTCTCGAACGGGATCTCCTTGTCCCGCTCGATCGCCCGCAGCGCGGCGATGTCGACCTTCACGACCGGTCCTCCCGTCCCTGCGCCCCGGCCTCGTCACCGGTCGCCGCGGCCACCAGGGCCTCGACCTCGGCCGGCGGGGCCGGCTTGAACTCGACCTCGACCACGGCCCGCCGGATCTCCGTGAGCGGTACCCGGTGCAGCACCGGGCCGCGCGGCGTGCCCTCGGCCAGCGTCACCGCGGCGTCGGTGCCGGCGTCGGCGTCGTCCTCCGCGGCGCCGACGGGACCGACCCGCGCGGTGAGCGTGCCGCCGTCGGTGCGCGTGACCTCCACCCGGCGCAGCCACGCCCGCCGCCAGTGGTGGGGGCGGGTCAGCGGCCGGTCGGTGCCCGGCGTCGTCACCTCGAGCGTGTACTCGCCCTCGGGGGCGGCGCCCGCCCGCTCTCCGGCGTCGATCGCGTCGAGGACCGTCGACAGCTCGCGACTCACCCCGGCGACGGCGTCGAGGTCGGGGCTGGGCGCCGGCGGGTCGTGGGGGCCGGGGACCTCGGCGGTGTCCACCACGACGCGCACGACCTGGCGCCGCCCGGCCGGGCGCACCTCGAGGTCGTCGAGCACGAAACCGGCGGCCTCGACGACCTCGACGACGGTCGGGCGCAGGCGCTCGGCGGCCGTGCCGTCACGGCCGTCGCGACCGGCGTGCGCAGGGGACGTCCCTGGGGACAACGGGGCTCCTCACGGGGCGGGCCCGCCGCGGGCGACGCGCTGGGCGCACCGGTGGCGGTTCCGGTGGCCTCGGGGCGGCGCGGGCGGGTGGAGGCGGATGGCGCCGGGGTGCCGGCGCGCAGTGGTCCAGGGTAGCGCTCGCCCCCGGCGGGACCGGCCGGTGCGGGCGCGTCGGGCGGGGCGTCCGCCCGCGGCTGGCAGACTGCCCGGCCGTGGTCGCCGCCGACACCGCCGACGCCGCCGGACGCGGCGCCGGCCCTCCCCCGTCGCGTCCCGCGCCGTCACGTCGCACCGTGCTCGCGGGCGCCGCGGCGCTGGTCGCCGCGACCGGGCTCGCGGCGGCCGGGTGCGCCCGCGACGAGGGCCCCGACGAGCTCGAGGCGCCGCTCGCGGCCGCGCGCGCGGACGCGACCGCCGCGGCCGCCGCCGTGGCCGCCTTCCCGGAGCTGGGGAGCCGGCTCACCCCGGTCCGCGAGGCCCGCAGCGCCCACGCCGACGCGCTCGCCGCGGAGATCCGGCGGGCGCGCCCCGACCGCACGGAGGCCGTCGACGCCCCGACCGGCCCGGGCGTCCGCCCGGCCCCGGCGCAGCCGCCGGCGAGCGCCGCGGCCGCGGTCACGGCCCTGCGCGGCTCCCTCGGCGCGGCCCGCGACGCCGCCGGTGCCCTCGCGCTGACGACGGCGTCCTACCGGTGCGGCCTGGTCACCTCGGTGGCGGCGAGCTGCGCCGGGTACGCGACGGTGCTGGCATGACGACGCCCGCCCCCACCCCCGGACCGGGATCGCTCGACGACGACCTCGCGAACGCCGTCGTCACGGCCCTGGGCACCGAGCACGCCGCGGTGTGGGTCTACGGCCTCGCGTCGGCGTTCCTGCCGTCCTCGGCAGGGACCACGCTCACCGCCGCCTCGCTCGCCCACCGCGAGCGCCGCGACGCCGTCGTCGCGCTGCTCGGGCGCGCCGGGGTGACGCCGCCGCCCGCGGCGGCGGCCTACCGCCCGCCGTCGCCGGTGACCGACGGCGCGTCGGCCGCCGCGCTCGCCGCGGTCGCCGAGGACGACGTCGCCGCGGCCTGGCGTGCGGTCGCCGAGCGCACCGAGGCGCCCGACGACACCGAGCTGCGCCGCCTCGCGCTCGGCGCGGTCACCGCGGCCGCGACGACCTCGGTCACCTGGCGGCAGCTCGCCGGCCGCACGCCGCTCGTCCCCGCGTTCCCGGGGGACGGCACCGCGACCTGAACCCGCCTCGGCGCGGGGCCCTACCGCAGGGCGAGGCCCGCGCGGGAGATGCGGTCGAGGGCGTCGCCGTCGGTGAAGGCGGGGTCGATGCCGTCGGCCTCGGCCACGACGACGCGGTCGCCGAGCTGCGCCGACGCGTAGCCCTGGCCGGTGAGGCCGTCAGGCGCGCCCGGGTAGCCGCGGCGCTCGCGCAGGAGGTCGCTGATGTTGCCGGTGCCGTCGCTGTCGACGAGGGACCGGAAGGCGCCCGCCGTGTTTGTGTCGGCCAGCTGCACGGTGGCCACGGCGACGACGATGTCCTGGCCGTCGGCGGTCGCGGACCACAGCGAACGGTCCAGGTGCCGGCACGGGCGCTCGCGCAGGAACGCTGCGGCCTGGCGGTAGGCGTGGCCGTCGCAGGACGCGTCGGACGTCGCGACCTGGCGGGTGAAGGTGATGCCGTCGACCACGCGGGTCGCGGTGGGGTCGGGCTCCGCGGAACCCCCGGTGGCCGCGCGCCCCACGAGGAACGCGATCCCGAGCGCGACGAGGAACGCGGCGACGGCGGCGAGGGTCAGGCCGCGCCAGCCCCAGACCCAGTCCGGCAGCCTGCCGCCGTACCGGGAGCGCCCGGCGCGTCCGGGCGCGGAGACCATGCCGCCGATGGCCCCGCCCCGCAGCGGTCCGGAGGACTCGGGGGCCGAGGCGGGCAGCCGGCCCGTGGCCGGGAGGGGGGTGCGGCCCGGGGAGCCCGAGGAGCCCGGCGAGCTCGAGGTGCCCGGCGACGAGTCGCTGCTGCGGGAGGTCGGGACGGGCACCGGGGCGGTCTCGGGGACCGCGCCGGCCTCGAGGGCCGGCGTGCCCGGGGCGAGGAAGCCGACCTCGGCCAGCTTCGTCCCGTCGGGGACGTGGTCGCCGAGCCGGAAGGCCGCGAGCAGGCGGCGCACGTCCTCGACGTCGAGCACGCGGAAGGAGCCGACGGGGGCGGTGAGCGCCGTGCGGGTGGCGCCGACGCCGGCCTCGTCGTCGCCGACGGTCGCGAGCACGCGCCGGGGGGCGCCGCACGCCGGGTCGGGCAGGGCGAGCAGGCGGTCGAGCTCGTCGGCGGACTCGCGGGCCGTGGGCGGCACGGTGTCGGGGGCGCCGGAGCGGGCGCGGGGCAGGCCGGTCGCCGGGGTCGCGAGGCCCGCCCGTCCCCCGCCGGCGGCGACCGCTTCGCGCGAGGCGTCGCGCGCCAGCTCGCGCTCGCCCGCGGGCAGCGCGGCGAGGCCGAGGACGCCGTCCGGGCGCAGCACCACCGCGTCGAGCACGCCGTCGGGGCCGCCCGGCAGCGCCACGACGACGCCCGGGACGGGCGCTCCCGCCTCGGCCTGCTCGAGCAGGCCGCGCACCCGCGTCACCCGCTCCGGAGCGATACCGAGACGGGGATCGGGGGCCAGGACCAGCATCCGATCCTCCACGTTCGGGGGACATGGACCGTGCTCAACGTAGCCGAAGGGGTCACGATCCGATCACGACCCCCGGGCCCCGGCGTGTGGCCCCGCTCGCGGGGCCGTCAGCGCGACAGCCGCCGCCGTTCGCCCATCCGCGCCACGATCGGGACCGCGACCCGGGCGAGCGCCGGCAGCGCCGCCGACGTCCGCTGCAACGCTGCACGCCAGCCCGGCACGGTACGCATCGCCCGGCGGGACCCGAGCAGCCCCATGGCCGCGTCGACGACCTCGTCGACCGAGAGCAGCCGCGTGCCGGTGAACAGCAGGGCGGCGCTGGGCCGGTGGGCGACGTTGCTGACCAGGGAGGTGTCGACGACGTCGGGGCACAGGGCCCGGATGCGCACGGGGCGGCGGGCGGCGGCCAGCTCGATGTCGAGGGCCTGCGAGTAGCTCAGCGCCGCGGCCTTGCTGGCGCCGTAGAGCGCGAAGCCGGGCGTCGGGCCGAGCCCGGAGAGCGAGACGACGTTGAGGATGTCGCCGCGGCGCATCACCTCGATCGCGGCGCGGCTGCCGTGCACGACGCCGAGGGTGTTGACCTCGAAGGTGGTGCCGACCTCCTCGTCGGTCGCCTCCCACGCGGGCGCGGTCGACAGGACCCCGGCGTTGTTGATCCACACCGTGACGTCGCCGAGCCCGGCCGCGGTGCGCGCCACGGCGCGGTGGGCCGCGGGGTCCCGCACGTCGAGGGGCAGGGCGGTCGCGGGCCCGTCGAGGGACTCCGCGGTCGCCTGCGCCGCCGCGCCGTCGACGTCGGTGACGACGAGGTGGTGGCCCCGCGCCGAGAGGGCGGCCGCGAGGGCCGCCCCGATGCCCCGGCCGGCGCCGGTCACGACGGCGACGGCGACGCGTCCGCTCCTGGAGTCCTGTCCGGGCTGCTGCACGGCGGCATCCTGCACCTCCGGCGCTCCGGTCGCGGGCCCTACCCTCCGTCGGGTGTACAGCGAGGAGATCGAGGTCCGGACCGGCGCCCGGGAGACCGTCCGCGACATCACGGGCGAGTGCACGCGGTTCGTCCAGGGCGCGGACGCCCCCGACGGCCTGCTGCACGTGTTCGTCCCGCACGCCACGGCCGGTGTCGCGATCATCGAGACCGGCGCCGGCAGCGACGACGACCTGCTCGCCCAGCTGCGCGAACTGCTGCCCGCCGACGGCCGCTGGTCGCACCGCCACGGCTCGCCGGGCCACGGCCGCGACCACGTCCTGCCCGCCCTCGTCGCCCCGTCGATGTCGGTCCCGGTGCTGGGCGGCCGCCTCGCCCTCGGTACCTGGCAGTCCGTGTGCCTCGTCGACACCAACGGCGACAACCCCTCCCGGAAGGTGCGGCTGAGCCTGTTGGGCGGCTGAGGTCGTGTCAGCGAAGTGCCCCTATCGGCGTGCTCCGCTCGACGACACTCAGAGCGTCCGTATCGGTACTTCGATCACCGAGGATCAGGGTCGGTCGCCGGCGAGCGCCGCGAGTCCCTCGGCGCTCGTGGCGTGGTCGAGCGCCAGGGCCGCGGCACCGTGCAGGGCCCCGTCGTCGCCGTGGACCGCGTCGAGCACGGGCACCGGCTGCTCCCGCCGGAAGCCCATGAGCCCGCGGCGGTAGGCCTCGTCGAAGCCCGGCGCCGCGCGCAGGCCACGGGCGAGGCCGCCGACCACGACGACGTCCGGGTCGTGCACGTTCACCACCCCGGCGACGCCGCGCGCCAGCACGACGCCCGCGGCGCGCACCGCCCCGACGGCCGCGTCGTCCCCGGCGGCGCACCGGCACAGGACGGCCTCGGCGTACGAGCGGGGGTCGGTCGGCGTCGGGTCGCCCAGCAGGCGCGCGAGGGCCCGGCCGTCGACCTCCGGGCCCCAGCAGCCGGAGGCGCCGCACGCACAGGGTCGCGCCGGGTCGCCGAAGGGAAGGTGGCCGTACTCCCCCGCGGCGCCGTGTGCGCCGAGGTGCGGCCGCCCGTCGAGCAGGAGCGTGCCCCCGAGACCGACCTCGACCGTGAGGAAGACCGCCGTGCTCGCCCCGGCCGCCGCTCCGGTGCGCGCCTCGGCGACGCCGGCGAGCGTCGCGTCGTTGCCCACCCGCAGCGGCACCGGCGTCGGGCCCAGGCACCGCGTCACCGACCCGAGGTCGACGGCGTCCCAGGCCAGCTCGGTGGCGTGCACGAGCCCGTCGTCGCTCCCCGGAGCGGGCGCGGCGAGCCCGACAGCCACGACGTGGTGGTCGGCCGCCACCCGGGCGATGGCCCCGCAGAGGGCCTCGGTGACCGCGGCGGGATCGCGGTCGTGGCGGGCGCTGACGACCCCGGTGACCTCGCCGTCGAGCCCGGCCAGCCCCACGCGCCAGTCCTCGTGGCGCACGTCCGCGGCGACGACGCGGGGGCCGTCGGGCGCGGGCCCCAGCGTGGTGGTGGGCCGCCCGCGACCCTGCACCGGCGCGCGGTGCTCGCAGAGCCACCCGGCCTCGCGCAGGCGCGTGACGGTCTCCGTCGCCGACGCGCTGGAGAGCGCGAGCCGGCGCCCGAGCTCGACGCGGGTGATGCCGGGCGTGCGCCGGACCTCGTCGAGCACCTCCGCACTCGTGCGCCACCGGTCCACGCGGGCGCGACCGGGCTCACGTCCGATCTCCGTTGACGCGGTCATGGCTCCGATTATCCTCGGAACACGAGAATATACGACTCTGCGTTGGAAGGACCCGCCGTGACACTGCACGCCGAGGCACCCGCCCGTCGGGTGACCTGCGGTTTCACCGCCGTGCTCCTGGACATGGACGGCACTCTGGTCGACTCCGACGCCGCCGTCGAGCGTTCCTGGCGGACCTGGGCCCGGCGCTGGGGCGCCGACCCCGCCGCCGTGTTCGCCGTGATGCACGGCGCCCCGGCCGAGGCCACCGTGCGCCGGGTCCGTCCCGACCTCGACGAGGCCCTGGTCGCCGTCGCGACCCGCGACCAGCTCGAGGCCGAGTGCACCGACCTCGCCGACGTCGTCGCGGCGCCGGGCGCGCACGAGCTCGTCGCCCACCTCGACGCCACGCACACGCCGTGGGCCGTCGTCACCAGCGCCGACACGAGGCTCGCCCGCGCCCGCCTCGGTGCCGCGGGCATCGACGCCCCGGTACTCGTCCCCCGCGACATGGTGGCCGAGGGCAAGCCGGCCCCCGACGGCTACCTCATGGCCGCCGACTTCCTCGGCGTCGACCCCACCGACTGCCTCGTCGTCGAGGACTCGCCCGTCGGCGTCGCGGCGGGCCGCGCCGCGGGCGCGACCGTCGCCGGCCTGCGCGGCGCCCCCGGCGACATCCCGATCGGCACCCTGCACGAGGTCGTCCCGACCCTGATCGCCCAGGAGGTGACCGCATGACCCCGCCGACCTCGACCGAGGCCGCTCCGGCCCCTCGCACGGAGACCACCGCGCCGCGGACGGCCCGGGGACCCCGCGTCCCGGCGGGCGTCAGCCTGGCCGCCCTGTCGCTGGGCGGGCTCGCCATCGGCACCACCGAGTTCGCGAGCATGGGCGTGCTCCCCGGCTTCGCCTCCGACCTCGGCGTCTCGGTGCCGACGGCCGGCACCGCGATCAGCGCCTACGCGCTGGGCGTCGTGGTCGGCGCCCCGCTCATCGCGCTGATCGGCGCGCGGTGGCCGCGCAAGCGGCTCGTCGTCGCGCTGGCGGTCTTCCTCGTCGTCGCCAACGCCCTCTCGGCGCTGGCCCCGTCGTTTCTCCCCTTCGTCGGCCTGCGGTTCCTCGCGGGTGTGCCGCACGGCGCGTACTTCGGCACCGCGGCGGTGCTCGGGGCGGCGCTGGTGCCCCCGGAGAAGCGCGCCCGGGCGCTCGCGACGGTCATGCTCGGGCTGACGATCGCCAACATCATCGGCGTCCCGGCCGCGACGTGGCTGGGCGAGGCGTTCGGCTGGCGCAGCGCCTACGTCGCGGTGACGATGATCGCGCTGATCACGGTGCTCGCCGTCGTGACCCTCGTCCCCAGTCCCGCCGGCGACCGCGGCGGCAGCATCTCCGGCGAGCTCACCGCGCTGCGGCGCCCGCAGGTGTGGCTGACCCTCGGCGTCATCGCCGCCGGGTTCGGCGGGCTGTTCGCGGTCTACAGCTACATCAACCCGATCCTCACCACCCAGGCCCAGGTCTCCGCGACGACGGTGCCCCTGATGCTCGGTGCCCTCGGGATCGGCATGACCGTGGGCAACATCGCGGGCGGCCGGTTCGCCGAGAAGGCCCCGCGCCTGACGATCGCGATCGCCCTGGTCGTCTACTCCGCGGTGCTGGTGGGGTTCGTCTTCGCCGCGCACGACGCGGTCGCCGCGACGGTCGGGCTGTTCGCCCTGGGCTTCGTCGGCATGTCGGCGGGCCCGGCGCTGATGGGGCGTCTGATCGACTTCGCCGCCGAGGGCCCGTCCCTGGCCGCCGCGAGCTTCCACTCGGCCTTCAACGTGGCGAACGCCGTGGGCGCCGCCATCGGCGGCCTGGTCCTGGCCGCCGGCCTGGGATACGACGCCCCGGCCGCCGTGGGGGCCGTGCTGCCGCTCGTCGGCCTCGTCGTCCTGGCGGTGTCGGTGGGCCTGGAGCGTCGGCAGCGGGTCGGCTGAGCCCTCTGCGTCGCCGACCGCTGGGCTGATCGGGGTCTTTCCGTCTCCGGGCCGCCGGCGGACGTCGCGCTCCGTGAGATCGACGTGGCACCGTCGCCGGGTGATCGTCGGAGGAGATCGCGACCCCACGGGAGGCCCGGCCCGAGAGAGCACCCCATGACCACGTCGGCGGCGGCCCCGTCCACCCATCCGCTCTGCCGCGACGGGCGTCGGGGCGCCCTCGCCCTGGCCGTCGGCGTCCTGCTGCCGCTGGCCGTCGGCATCAGCCTGAACGGGACCGCTCTGCTCGACGAGCACGTGTGGGCCGCCCGCACGATCCTCCTGCTCCTCGGGTTCGACCTCTTCGCCCTCGTCTACGTCGTGCTCACCCTGCGGACGTTCGGGCGCGTCGGCCCCGAGGAGTTCCGGGCCCGGATGCGGGCGCGCGACCTCCCGAGCCGGGACGGCGGGCGGCGGCGCGCAGCGCCCGTCGGTGCCCCGGCGTTCGCCCTGGAGGCCACGCTCGTGGCGCTCGCCGCGGCGCTGGTGCTCCCGCACGTCGACGGGATCGTCGTCTCCGACCTGATCCTGGCGCCGGTGACCCTGAGCATCCTGGTCAGCTCCTGGGCGCTGTCGATCGCCGCGTACGCCCTGCACTACGCGCAGCGGGACCTCGACGAGCCCGGTCTCGAGTTCCCGGGCCGGCGCACCCACGACTTCGCCGACTACCGCTACTTCGCCCTCGCCGTCGCGACGACGTTCGGGGCGACCGACGTGGCCATCGTGACCCCGAGATGCGCCGGGTGGTCAACCTGCACACCCTGATGACCTTCGTCTACAACTCGGTGATCGTGGCCCTGTTGGCGTCGTTCCTCATCCACTGATCCCGGTCAGCGTGCGGACAGCTCCGCGACCACGGCGTCGACCGGCACCTCGCGGCGCTCGCCGGAGGCCCGGTCGGTGACCTCGACGACGCCGGTCGCGAGCCCGCGCCCCACGGTGAGCGTGGTGGGCATGCCGAGCAGCTCGGCGTCGGCGAACTTCACGCCGGGCGAGGCCTTGCGGTCGTCGAGGAGGACCTCGAGGCCCGCGGCGGCGAGGCCGTCGGCGATCGTCGTGGCGGCCTCGGCCTGGGCCGGGTCCTTGCCGGCGATGACGATGTGGACGGCGTAGGGCGCGACCTCGGCCGGCCACACGAGGCCCTTCGCGTCCGCGTGCTGCTCCGTGATCGCGGCGACGGCGCGGGTGACGCCGACGCCGTAGGAGCCCATGGTGATCGTGGTGGGCTTGCCGTCGGCGCCGAGCGCGGTGAGGCCGAGCGCATCGGCGTACTTGCGCCCGAGCTGGAAGATGTGGCCCATCTCGATGCCGCGGGCCGCGACGAGCGGGCCGCCGCCGTCGGGCGAGGGGTCGCCCTCGCGGACCTCGGCGGCCTCGATGGTCCCGTCGGGGGTGAAGTCGCGGCCGGCGACGAGGTCGACGACGTGGCGGCCGTGCTCGTCGGCGCCCGTGACCCAGGCCGTGCCCGTCACGATGCGGGGGTCGACGAGGTACCGGACGCCGTTCTTGGCCAGGCCGACCGGCCCGATGTAGCCCTTGGTGAGGAAGGGGTTCGCGGCGAAGTCGGCGTCCTCGAGCAGCGCGACCTCCGCGGGCGATACCGACGCCTCGAGGCGCTTCATGTCGACCTCGCGGTCACCGGGCACGCCGACCCCGAGCAGCGTCCACTCCACCGCGCCGGGGAGCTTGGTCTTGACCATGACGTTCTTCAGCGTGTCGTCCGCGGTGAACGTCCGGCCCAGGCCGAGACCGTTGACGTGGTCGACGAGCGTCTCGATCGTCGGGGTGTCCGGGGTGTCGTGGACGACGGCCTCGGGCTTGTCGTGGACGGACTGCTCGGGCGGCGCGGGCGTCGTGACGGCCTCGACGTTGGCGGCGTAGCCGGTGGCCGGGCAGCGGACGTAGGTGTCCTCGCCGGACTCGCAGGGCGCGAGGAACTCCTCGGACGCCGACCCGCCCATCGCCCCGGACATCGCGGAGACGATCTGCACCTCGAGGCCGAGGCGGGCGAACAGCCGCTGGTAGGCGACGCGGTGCGCGTCGTAGGAGGCCTGCAGTCCCTCGTCGGAGAGGTCGAAGGAGTACGAGTCCTTCATCGTGAACTCGCGGCCGCGCAGGATGCCGGCGCGCGGCCGCTCCTCGTCCCGGTACTTCGTCTGGATCTGGTAGAGCGTGATCGGGAAGTCGCGGTAGGAGCTGGTCTCCCCCTTGACCATGAGGGTGAACATCTCCTCGTGCGTCGGCCCGAGGAGGTAGTCGGCCCGCTTGCGGTCCTTGAGCCGGAAGAGCGCGTCGCCGTACTCGGTCCAGCGGCCCGTCGCCTCGTAGGGCTCGCGGGGCAGCAGCGCCGGGAAGTGCACCTCCTGGCCGCCGATCGCGGCCATCTCCTCGCGGATGATGCGCTCGATGTTCTCGAGGACCCTCATCCCGAGCGGCAGCCACGAGTAGATGCCGGGCGCGACGCGGCGCACGTACCCCGCGCGCACGAGCAGCTTGTGGCTGATCACCTCGGCGTCGGCCGGGTCCTCGCGCAGCGTGCGCAGGAACAGCCCGGACATCCGTGTGACCCCTCGTGCCATCTTCCGAGCGTAACGACGGTCGCGAAGCGGGTTGCGCAGGGCGGCGCCGGGATCGTGGCGAGGAGCCCGAGGCCGCCGGGGGTGGTGGTGCGAGCGCTCGGCGACGGGTCCGGCCGTGTCGAGGTCCGCGGTGGAGGCGTGCACCTCGACGGGCACCGCAGCGCGGACGTCCAGGAGCTGCGGGCCGCGGTCGAGGAGGTGCGCTGGGTGCTCGGGACGTCGGCGGTCTGCGGTGTCCTGGTCGTGCTCGGGACGCTCTCCGGTGGCGACCCGGACGCGCCCGAGATCCTGGCGGCGAGCGGGGCCGGGCTGGCCGATCGCCTGGCGATGCTGCCGGAGGTGCTCGGGTACGGACAGCTCGAGGCGCTGTGGGACCGGGGCGCGGCGCTCGACGACCTGGCGGCATCCATGATCCGTCCGGGTGCTCCTCCCACCCGATGACGTCGGGTCGGAGGAGCACCTGGAGCGATCATGCTCCTCAGCGGCCGAGCAGGACGTCCGGCCAGGCCGTCGCGGCGCGGACCGCGCGGGATCCCGGCCCGCCGGGCGCGAGCACGGCCCCCCGGAGCACCGGTGGCGCCGCGGCCCCGTCCGTGGCGACGACCGCCGCCGGTGTCGCGTCCACGATCGACGGGGTCTCGGCGGGCGACACCACGCCGAGGACCGTGAGGAACGACAGGCCCAGGGCGATCAGCCGCGGCACGATCCACACCGCCGCCACCGCGACGACCGCCGCCGCGAAGACCACGAGGACCCGGCGACGCCGGTGCTTCCTGTCGGCGGCGGCCGCTTCCCGCGCGGCCGCCTCCCGCGCCGCGGACTCCCGGGCCACCGACGGCGACACCGCCTCCGCGCCCGGAAGCGTCGAGACCCGCTCCTGCTCGGCGCGCTCGCGAGCGTCGCGTTCGGCCTGCTCACGGGCTTCGCGTTCGGCCTGCTCGGCGGCTTCCCGCTCGGCCTGCTCATGCGCTTCGCGTTCGGCCTGCTCATGCGCTTCGCGTTCGGCCTGCTCGCGGGCTTCCCGCTCGGCCTGCTCGCGGGCTTCGCGTTCGGCCTGCTCGGCGGCTTCGCGTTCGGCCTGCTCGGCGGCTTCGCGTTCGGCCTGCTCGGCGGCTTCGCGTTCGGCCTGCTCGGCGGCTTCGCGTTCGGCCTGCTCGGCGGCTTCGCGTTCGGCCTGCTCCGCCGCTTCCCGCTCCGCCAGCTCCCGCGCCTCACGTTCCGCGGCGTCGCGGGCGACGTGGTCGTCGGGTGCGCTGCGCGGAGCGGGCGCGAGGGTCACCTCGTCGGGGCCGCCCCAGACGTCGGGGTCCGGATCGGTCTCGTCACGCCGCCACCATCGGGTGCCCGCCACCACGAGGCCACCTCCCCTCCGCCGCCGGGGTCGGGGCAAGCCTCCGGCGCCCGGCCCACGGTAGGGGGACGCCCGACGGATCGCGGCGTGCCGCGCCCGACACGCTGGGAGCAGTTGCGCAGGCCACGGCCGTGGGTCGGGATCTCCCCGGCCGGGTCAGGTCAGGCCGAGCACCGCCAGCGCCGTGCGCGCGGCGTCACCACCGGACTCCTCCGCGACGGCCAGCGCGCCCGGCACGTCGAGGTCGTCGAGGAGCCGCTCGAGCACCGCGCCCGACGCGACGTCGCCCTCGACGTGACGCGCGGCCGCGGCGTAGAGCCGCTCCAGCCGGGCCTCGGCGGCGTCGAGCGCGCCGGTGTCGACGTCCCACGGCTGCGCCCATGCCCGGTCGAGCAGCAGGAGGCGCACCGCCGCGGCCGAGTGGGTCTCGAGCAGCTCCCCGACCAGCACCAGGTTGCCCGCCGACTTCGCCATCTTCCGGCCCTCGACCCGCACCGTCCCGACGTGGAGGCGCGCCCGGGCGAAGGGGTGGACGCCGGTGAGGGCCTCGGCCATCGCGGCCTGGACGGTGTGGTGTGGGTGGCGGAGGTCCGCGCCGCCGACGTGCAGGTCGACGGCCGGGCCCAGCACGGTGAGCGCCATGGCCGCGCACTCCGCGTGCCAGCCGGGCCGCCCGTCGCCCCACGGGCTCGGCCAGGCGGCCTCGCCCGGCGTGGCCGGGCGCCAGACCAGGGCGTCGCCGGGGTCGTCGGCGCCGGGCCAGGGGGCCTCGGTGGAGGTCTCGTCCGGGTCCGGGGACGGGCTCCGGGACGACGACGGGGCCGGGATCCGGTTGGCGCGGAACAGCACCGCCCCGTCGCGCTCGTACGCCGCCCCGCGCTCGATCAGCGCGGACGCGAGCGCGACGACGCCGTCGACGTGGTTGTGGGCGCGCGGCTCGTGGGTCGGTGGCCGGACGCCGAGCGCGGTCATGTCGCGGTCGAAGCGGAACTGGCCGACGGCCGCGAAGCTGTCGAAGCGCGCGCCCGCGCGTTCTGCCGCCGCGTCGAGGACGTCGTCGACGTCGGTGACGTTGCGGCAGCTGACGACCTCGATCCCGACCCGCCGCAGCACGCGGGTCGCCACGTCGGCCCACACGAACGTCGCCGCGTGCCCGAGGTGGGTCGTGTCGTACGGGGTGATGCCGCAGACGTAGGCGCGGGCCCGCCCGACCAGCGGGACCGGGTCGCCCGCGAGACGCAGGGACGGACTCATCAGCGCACCTTCCCCGTGCGACGTGCCGCGCGCCTCCACTGGATCATCCGCCCGAGACCGGGGATGGCGAGCAGCAGCACCCCCGCGATCGCGGCGAACAGCAGCCAGATGCCGAGCGGCAGCGTGGCCTCGAGCCCGAGGAACGCGACACGCGCCGGGTCGAGGTTCTGCAGGATGAACACGAGCAGGAACACCAGCACGACCGCACCGAGGATCAGCCCGATCCAGGCCCCGCCGATTCGCGTGCGGCCCGGCGAGGTCTGGAGTCGCGGACGGGCGGCGGCCGCGCCGTCGGGGATCGTGACCGGCTCCGAGGGCGGCCCCGTCCGCGGGGTCGCGGCCGGCGCGACGTCGGCACGCGACACGGCGCCGGTGCCGGGGGTGGTGGGCCCGTCGGCGGGCGACGGCGCGCCGTACCGGGGCTGCTCGCTCATGGTCGCATCCTCCCCCGTCCCGGCCCGGTCCGTGAGCCCCGCCCGTTGCGCGTCGGTGCGATCCGCGACGCAGAAGCAGCGGTGATGGACGGCAGTCCTGGTATGTCTTGGACGTATGCCCCCACCACGCCCAGGCTGAGAGCCATGACGACCTTCGTGCTCGTACCCGGGATGTGCCACGGCGGGTGGTGCTTCGACGACCTCGCCGCCGAGCTGCGCGCCGCCGGCCACACGGTGGACGCCGTGACGCTGACGTCGGTCGGCGACCCGACCACGCCGCCCGACCCCGCCGTGGACCTCGCCGCGCACGTCGCCGACGTCGTCCGTGCCCTCGACGCGGCGATCGGCCCCGTCGTGCTCGCCGGGCACAGCTACGGCGGGCTCCCGATGACGGTCGCGGCCGACCGGCGCCCCGCCGCGGTCGACGCGCTGGTCTACCTCGACGCCTTCGTCCCCCGCGACGGGGAGACCGCCCGGGCGATGACCAACGATCACGAGCGCGCCTGGTACGACGAGGCCCGCGCGTCCGGCCTCGTCCCGCGCATGCCGTTCTTCGACGCCCGCGCGACCGACCACCCGCTCGCCACGCTGGAGCAACCGGCCGAGCTGGCCGCGGGTCTCGAGGGCTTCCGGAAGCGCGTCTATCTCTACGCGACGCAGTGGGGCGAGCTCGCGTCACCGTTCGCCGCGACGCTCGCGCGCCTGCGCGACGACCCGTCGTGGGAGGTCCACGAGCTCGACGCCGCCCACAACCTCATGCGCGACGCCCCCGACGCGCTGCGCGACGTCCTGCTCGACGCGGCGGCCTGATCAGCGCGCCACGGCGACGGTGACCCCACGGCCCCGCTGCTTGGGCGTCACCAGCTCCCCGGCGCCGGCTTCGCGGGCCGCGAGCAGGGCCGCGGCCTCGGCGACGCTGCCCGTCCCCGTCAGCCGCCGCACGACCGCGGACGGGCTGGGCACCGCGACGGTGTCGAGGACGGCCGCGGGGTACGTGCGCAGCACCCGCCCGGCGGCGAGGTCGACGACGGCGGGCTCGGCGGCCCGGGTGTCGATGGTCGCGACCACGCCGTAGCCGTCGATCCCGAGCGCGTCGACCGCCTCCTGCAGGTGGGCCAGGGGCGTGCCCGGCTCGATGCCGACGCCGAGGACGAGCATCTACGGCGTGCGCAGGGCGTCGAGGACGTCGCCGATGTGGTCCTGGATCGACAGGTGCCCGGTGGCCGGCAGGCGGTGGAGACGGCCGACGCCGGCCGGGAGGCGGGACGCGATGTCCTCGGCGTGGTGCATCGGCACCATCGCGTCGTCCTCACCCTGGAAGATCTCCACCGGCGTCGTCACGGCGGCCCAGTCGAGGTGCCACGGCCCGGCCCAGAGCCGGTACTCGTCCATGACGCCGGCCGGGCCCTGGCGCAGCGACTCGACGAAGAACGACATCTCCTCCTTGGCGGAGCGGCGCGCGAGGAAGTCCTTGTCGGGCGCGGTGAGCTCGGCGGAGATCTGGCCGATCGCCGCCGACGGGACGAGCTGCGTCGCCCACTTCTGCACCCGCAGCGACATCGCCTCTCGCCGCGGGCTCTTCTCGAGGAGGTCGAGCATGTCGAGGTCGGACTTCGCGAGTCCCTCACGGGCGCCCGGGCGGTCGTCGATCGGTCCCGCGCCGGCCATGAGGGCGGTCCCGGTGACGCGCGGGTCCGCCCCGGCCGCGCAGGCCAGCGCGAAGGGCCCGCCCGCGGAATAGCCGACGGTCGCGAAGCGGTCGATGCCGAGGGCGTCGGCGAGCGCGAGGATCTCGGCCGCGTACCCGGCGATCGTGCGGCCCGGGACGGGGTCGGAGCCGCCGATGCCGCCGCGGTCGGGGCAGAGGATCCGCAGCCCGCGCTCGCGGGCCGGTCCGTCGGTGAAGTCCTTGCCGAGCCGGCTGTCGGGCGTGCCGTGGAAGAGGAACACCGGGGCGCCGGCCGGGTCGCCGTGCTCGGCGAGGGCGACGGCGCGCCCGTGGACGGTGACGCGGCGGTCGGTCACGAGGGCCTCCGGGGGTCGGTGTCACCACGAGCCCTACCACCGACGTGGCCGAGCCATCGCGCGACGCCACCCGGACGGCCCACCGGGTGCGTGTGCAGGTAGGAGGCGTGCACCCCGCCCGCGACGAAACCTTCGGGCTCCGCGCCGGCCCAGCGCCAGGCCGGGGAGGCGCCGGCGCGGGGCGTGGTGACCGTGCGGTGGAACTCGTGGCCGGTCACCGTCTCCCCGGCGGCCGCGAGCGGGGAGTCGGCCCCGGCGGTGGCGGTCCGGTAGCCCAGGGCCAGGCGCGGGCCCATCACGGCGTCGGCGTCGAGCACCCCGCACATCGGCAGGCCGTCGAGCGTCCGCGCCAGGTAGAGCAGCCCCCCGCACTCGGCGTGCACCGGCGCGCCGGACGCCGCGAACGCGCGCACGTCCTCGCGCAGGGCGGTGTTGCTGCTGAGGGCCTCGGCGTGCTCCTCGGGGAACCCGCCGGGCAGGACCAGGCCGGCGGTCCCCGCGGGCAGGGACTCGTCGCGGGCCGGGTCGACGGTGACGACCTGCGCCCCGCCCGCCGCGAGCAGCTCGGCGTGCTCGGGGTAGCCGAAGGTGAACGCCGCACCGCCGGCCACCGCGACCACGGGCCGACCTTCCACGGGCGGGCCGACGGCGTCCGCCGGGTCCCAGGACGCCGCGGCCGTCGCCGGCGCCGAGCGGGCGAGGGCGCTGACCGCGTCGAGGTCGACGTGCGCCGCGACGAGCCCCGCCATCGCGTCGACCGCCGATCGCGCGGCGCCGCCGTGCTCTGCGGCGGTGACCAGCCCCAGGTGCCGTGACGGCACGGCCAGCTCGGCGTGGCGCGGCAGCACCCCGAGCACCGGGAGGCCCACCTCGGCGCACGCGGACCGCAGGACCTCCTCGTGCCGCGGTGACCCGACCCGGTTGAGGATCACGCCGGCGAGCCGCAGGCGCGGGTCGAAGTCGCGGAACCCGGCGAGCAGCGCGGCGACCGAGCGGGACTGCCCGCGGGCGTCGACCACCAGCACGACCGGGGCGTCCAGCAGGCGGGCGACGTGCGCGGTCGACCCGTCGGCCTCCCGGTCGGCGTCGATCCGCCCGTCGAACAGGCCCATGACCCCCTCGACGACGGCCAGCTCCGCGCCCCGCGCCCCGTGGACGACGAGCCCGGGCAACGCCGCCGGGCCGACGAGCACAGGGTCGAGGTTGCGCCCGGGCCGGCCCGCCGCGAGGGCGTGGTAGCCGGGGTCGACGTAGTCGGGACCGATCTTGAAGGGCGCGACGGCGGCGCCCCGGGCGGCGAGGGCACCGAGCAGCCCGGTGGCGACGGTGGTCTTGCCGCTGCCGGACGAGGGCGCGGCGACCACCACGCGCGGCGGCAGTGTCATCGGGTCGAGCGCCGCCTTATTACGTCCCCCGCGCTCACCACTCGATGCCCTTCTGCCCCTTCTGCCCCGCGTCCATCGGGTGCTTGATCTTCGTCATCTCGGTGACGAGGTCGGCGGCCTCGACCAGCGCGGGCGGCGCGTCGCGCCCGGTGACGACGACGTGCTGGTGGCCCGGACGGTCGCGCAGCACCGCGACGACCTCGTCGGTGTCGATCCAGCCCCACTTCAGCGGATAGGTGAACTCGTCGAGCACGTAGAAGTCGTGCGCGCCGGCCTCGAGGCGGCGCCGGATCTCCGCCCAGCCCTCACGCGCGGCCCCGGCGTGGTCCTCCTCGGACCCCTGCTTGCGCGACCACGACCAGCCCTCGCCCATCTTGTGCCACTCCACCGGCCCGCCCTGGCCGGTGTCGCGGTGCACGTCGCCGAGGGCGCGCAGCGCCGTCTCCTCGCCCACCCGCCACTTCGCGGACTTGACGAACTGGAACACCGCGATCGACGAGCCGGCGGTCCACTGGCGCAGCGCGAGCCCGAACGCCGCGGTCGACTTGCCCTTGTTGACCCCGGTGTGCACGACGAGCAGCGGCCGCCGGCGACGCTGCCGCGTCGTCAGCCCGTCCTGCGGCACCGTCACGGGAACCCCCTGCGGCACGCTTGCCTCCTTCGTCGGTACGTGAGCAGTTGGCGCCCCGATGGGGGCGCCAACTGCTCACGAGGCCCGGAACTGCTCCACGACGCCCGCGACCGACTCGCCGGTCAGCTCGTCGAGGGTGACGACGGTGCCGCCGGCGACGCGGGCCACGCGCCCGGCGAGCCCCAGGCGCACCGGACCGGACTCGCAGTCGACGACGACGGTGCTCATGCTCGCCCCGCGACCCGAGGCCCCGGCGTCGCGCGCGAGACCCCGGGCGGCGTCGAGGGCCGCGTCGAGCCCGCCCGACGCCGTCGCCCGCCCGTCGGTGAGCACCACGAGCAGGCCGCGCCGGCGGGGGTCGCGGGTGCGCTCGGTGCGCAGGACCGCCCGGGCCGTGCGCAGCCCGTCGGCGAGCGGGGTGCGCCCGCCGGTCCGCAGGTCGTGCAGGCGGGCGTGGGCGGTGTGCACCGACGTCGTCGGCGGCAGCGTCACGCTCGCCGCGGTGCCCCGGAACGTCACCACGCCCACGCGGTCGCGGCGCTGGTAGGCGTCGCGGAGCAGGGCCGCGACGGCGCCCGTCACCGCGGACATCCGGCGGCGCGCGGCCATCGAGCCGGACGCGTCGACGCAGAACAGCACGAGGTTGCCCTCGCGGCCCTCCCGGACGGCGTGGCGCAGGTCCTCGGGCTCCACCCGAGCCCCGCGCCCGGCGGCGGCGAGGACGGTCGCCGGGACGTGCAGCGTCGTGTCGTCGCGGCGCTCGGGCACGGCCCGGACCGTGCGTCCCTGACGGCCCCGCGCCCGCGAGCGCCGGCCGGGGGCACCCTCGCCGGTCCCGCGCACCTCGAACCGGCGCGCCCGCAGACGCGTCCGGGCCGGCGCGCCGACCGGGACCCCGACGGGCTCGGGCCGGGGCTCCGACGGCGGCTCCGGCGACTGCTCCGACGGTGGGTCCGACGACGACTCCGACGACGGCTGCTGCTCCCCCGGCGGAGCCTGACCGTTCGTCGGCGGCGGCGCACCCCCGCCGGGGCCACCGCCGGGACCGGAGTCGTCGGGTCCCCCGTCGTCGGGTCCCCCGTCGTCCGGTCCCCCGTCGTCCGGCCCGCCCTCCGGCGGCTCCGGCGGCTCGGGCGGCTCGGGCGGCTCGGGCGGCTCCGGTGACTCGGCCTCGGACGTCGCCTCGTCCGCGCGCTCCATCGCCTCGTCCAGCTCGTCGTCGCCGAGGTGGGGCTCGTCGAACGGGTCGCGGCGCCGCCGGTGCGGCAGGGCGAGCCGTGCCGCGGCACGGACGTCGGAGGCGTCGACCGCCTCGGCGCCCCGCCAGGCGGCGTGGGCGACCGCGGTGCGCGCGAGCACCACGTCGGCGCGCATCCCGTCGACCTCGACCTCGGCGCACAGCGCGGCGATCCGCACGAGCTCCGCATCGGGCAGCACGACCGCCCCGAGGCGGGCCCGTGCCTCGACGAGGCGCGCGCGCAGGGCGTCCTCGTCGCCGGCGAAGCGGGCGGCGAAGGCGTCGGGGTCGGCGTCGTGCGCCAGCCGCCGCCGGACCACCTCGGTGCGCTCGCCGACCTCGCGGGACGCGCTGACCGCCACCGTGAGCCCGAAGCGGTCGAGCAGCTGCGGGCGCAGCTCGCCCTCCTCCGGGTTCATCGTCCCGACGAGCAGGAACGCCGCGGGGTGGGTCAGCGAGACCCCGTCGCGCTCGACGTGCGCGCGGCCGGTGGCGGCGGCGTCGAGCAGGAGGTCGACGAGGTGGTCGTGCAGGAGGTTGACCTCGTCGACGTAGAGCACGCCCCGGTGCGCGGCCGCCAGCAGCCCGGGCCGCACGGTCGCGCGCCCGTGGGCGAGAACCTCCTCGAGGTCGAGCGAACCGATGACGCGGTCCTCGGACGCCCCGACCGGCAGCTCGACCAGCCGCACCGGGCGCCGCTCACGGTCGGAGTCCGCGGGGAACGGGCCGTCGGGGCTCTCCTCGCCGGCGTCGGGGTCGACGGAGAAGCGGTCGCCGGCGACGACCTCGACCGGCGGCAGCAGCGTGGCCAGCGCGCGCACGATCGTCGTCTTCGCGGTGCCCTTCTCGCCGCGCACCAGGACGCCGCCGATGCCCGGGTCGACCGCGGTGAGCATGAGGGCCAGGCGCAGGTCCTCGTGGCCGACCACGGCCGAGAACGGGAAGGCCAAGGAACGTCCTTCGTCGAGCGGAGAGGAATGACGGCCGACCCTAACCCACGACATCTGAGCGCTCGCTGAGATGAGGACGACCCGTCGGCGCCCGCGGGGCGGGACCCGGACCGGGGGCCGGTGGTCCGGGTCCCGCACCCGTCTCGCCGGACCGGTCTGCCCTCCGGTCCGCACGTCCTGGGTGCGCAGCTCAGGCGAGCTGCGGTGCCAGCGCGGTGCTCACGGCCGCGACCCGCACGTAGTAGCCGGGACGCCCGGCGCGGGCGCACCCGTCGCCGAAGGACGTGACCCCGATGAGCTTGCCGCCGGCGACGAGCGGGCCGCCGGAGTCGCCCTGGCAGGAGTCGACGCCGCCCGCGTCGAACCCGGCGCAGGTCAGCTTGCGTCCGTCGAACGTCCCGTCGCCGGCGCGGCAGTAGGTGTCGCCGCGCATCGGCACCGTCGCCGTCAGCAGGTAGCGCGACGGCGGCGCGTTCTCGGCGGTCGCGCCCCAGCCGTAGACCTGGGCGGCGCGCCCGTCGGTGTAGAGCGACTCGTCGCCGGGCCCGGCGAGCGGCAGCGGGGTACGGGTGCTGGGGGTCGCCAGGGTGAGCACCGCGAGGTCGGTGCCCTTCCCGACACCCTCGAACTCGGGGCTGACCCACGCCGACGCCACCTTCAGCGTCTCCCCCGCGCTCGACTGCTTGTCGTCGCGGCCGGCGACCACCCGCACCTGGTCGGCGGCGGTGCTCGCCATGCAGTGCGCCGCGGTGAGGACCTTGGTCGGCGCGACGAGCGTCGCGCCGCAGAACTGGAAGCCGCCGGCGTCGGTGAGGAACACCGCCCACGGGACCTCGGTGGTGGTCGTCTGCGCCCCGCCGACGACCCGCGTCCCGGCGTCCACGGTGAGCCCGGAGCCGGAGCCGCCGGAACCACCGCCCGTCCCCGGGTCGGTGCCCGGGTCGTCGCCGGTCACGATGGAGGGAGCGGCCGCCGCGGTCCCGACCGCGGTCAGCGCCAGCAGGAGGGATATCCCGACGAGCACGAGGGTCCGTCCGACCGCGGTGACCCCGTCGCGCACGCCGTTCCTCATCCGTCCCGCCCCTCCGCTCACGTCCGTTCGGCTCTGGCCATATAGGCCGATCAGCCGAGCGGTCATCCGCCGTCGGCCGCAGACGACAGCAGCCGCCGAGGGCGGGCGACAAGACGGAACGGGGCAGGTTCGCTCCGCCGAGCGACGACGAACGGTCGATTTCTGTCGGTAAACGACACCGACGGGTGGCGCTTCGGCGGCAAGCGGTCGGCTCGGATCGCCGAGCGGAGGTCGTCGTGACCGTTCGTCGTGGGCCCCGCCACCCACACCGGCGGTCGGCCGGGACCGCAGCCGGTCCGGTCGCGCACTACCGTGGGGCCCGTGCCTCACCACGATCTCGTCATCATCGGCACCGGCTCGGGCAACTCGATCCCGGACGAGCGCTTCGCCGGCCTCGACGTGGCGATCGTCGAGCACGGGATCTACGGCGGGACGTGCCTCAACGTGGGCTGCATCCCGACGAAGATGTTCGTCTACGCCGCCGACGTCGCCGAGATCATCCGGCGGTCCGGCACCTACGGCATCGACGCGTCGATCGACAAGATCCGCTGGACCGACATCCGCGACCGCGTGTTCTCCCGCATCGACCCGATCTCGGCAGGCGGCCGGCGCTACCGCCAGGAGCAGTCCGACACCACCGTCTACCTCGGCCACGCCCGGTTCACCGGCGAGCGCGCGCTCGAGGTCACCCCGACCGACGGCGGCGCGCCGGTGGCCGTCACCGGCGACCGCTTCGTCGTGGCCGCCGGCGCGCGCCCGGCGATCCCCGAGAAGATCGTCGAGAGCGGCGTGCCGTACTACACGTCCGACGACGTGATGCGCATCGACGAGGTCCCGCGCCGCCTGACGATCATCGGCGGGGGCTACATCGCCGCCGAGTTCGCGCACGTGTTCTCCGCCCTGGGCAGCGAGGTCACCATCGCGACGCGCGGGCCCGCGCTGCTGCGCGAGCAGGACGAGGAGATCTCCGCGCGATTCACCGAGCTGGCGGCGACCCGCTGGAACGTGCTCGTCGACGCCGCCCCGACCGCGCCGCCCGAGCAGCGCGCCGACGGCACGATCGTGGTGCACTGCCAGCACGGGCAGATCGAGGCCGACGCCCTGCTCGTCGCCACCGGACGCCTCCCCAACGGCGACCGCCTCGACGCCGCGGCCGGCGGGCTCGACCTGCACCCCGACGGGCGGATCGTCGTCGACGAGCAGCAGCGCACCTCGGTGCCCGGGGTGTGGGCGCTGGGCGACGTCAGCTCGCCGTTCCAGCTCAAGCACGTCGCCAACCACGAGGCCGCGGTCGTGCGGCACAACCTGCTGCACCCCGACGACCCGCGCGCGACCAACAACGCCCACGTGCCCTCGGCGGTGTTCACCGACCCGCAGATCGCGACGATCGGGCTACGCGAGCAGGACTGCCGCGAGCGCGGCATCCGCTACGTCACCAAGGTCCAGCGCTACGGCGACGTCGCCTTCGGCTGGGCGATGGAGGACACCACCGGCGTCGTCAAGCTCATCGCCGACCCGACCGACGGCACGCTGCTCGGCGCCCACCTCATGGGCCCCGAGGCCTCGTCGCTCATCCAGCCCCTCATCCAGGCGATCACCTTCGGGCTCGACGCGCGCACGATGGCCGAGCACCAGTACTGGATCCACCCGGCGCTGCCGGAGGTCATCGAGAACGCGCTGCTGGGGCTCGCGCTCGATCCCGAGGCGTGATCACTCCGTCCGCCGGAACCGCCACACCGCGAGCGCCAGCAGCAGCACGCAGAAGCCGATCGTCATGAGGATCTGCACGCCCACCGGCACGACCCAGGTGCCCCAGACGATGCCCGGGTCGAAGCGCGCGCGGGTGGCGGCGTCGACGTCGAGGTGGTCGAACACGAGCGAGCGCAGCGGCTCCACGGCGTAGGTCATCGGGTTGACGTGCGTGAGCACGGTGAGCCAGGTCGGCAGGCCCGAGAGCGGGAACAGGGCGCCGGACAGGAACATCAGCGGCGTGATCACGAGCTGGACGAGCGGCATCGCCGTCTGCACCTGCCGCACACGTGCGGCGAGCACCAGCCCCAGCGCCGTGATCATGAAGGCCATCAGGAAGATCAGACCGATCATGCCGAGGAGCATCAGCGGGTCGTAGGGCACGCCGACGAGCCCGGCCAGCGCCAGCAGGACCAGGCACTGCAGGGTGGCGACCGAGGCCCCGCCCAGGGCCTTGCCGACGAGGATCGACGCCGTCGACACCGGCGCGACGAGCATCTCGCGCAGGAACCCGAACTCGCGGTCCCAGACGATCGAGATGCCCGCGAACGCCGCGGTGAACAGCACCGAGATCGCCATGACGCCCGGGAACAGGAACGTCGTGAACTGGACGGACCCGCCGGCGCTGCTGTTCAGCAGCGAGCCCAGGCCGCTGCCGAGCACGAAGAGGAACAGCAGCGGCTGCGCGAGCGACGACAGGATCCGGGACCGGTCCTTGACGAAGCGGATCATCTCGCGCTGCCAGACGACGACGGCGGCGCGCGCCTCGGTGGCGAGGCTGCTCTCGGGGATGTGGAGGGACTCGGGGGTCAGGGTGGTGGTCATCAGCGCCCTCTCATCCGCATGGCCATCGGGTGCATGCTCGGCCCGGTCTCGGCGTCGCGGATCGTCGTGCCGGTGTGGGCGAGGAACACGTCGTCGAGGCTGGGCCGGGTGACGGTGACGGACCGGATGCCGACGCCCAGCCGGTCGAACAGTCGCGGCACGAACCCCGCGCCGTCGGGCACGGCGATCGACACGACGCCCTCGCGCACCGCGCCCTCCAGCCCGAACTCGGTGCGCAGCGCCCGCAGCGCCGCCTCGTCGTCGTCGGTGGTGATCGTGACGCGGTCGGCGCCGACCTGGGCCTTCAGCGCGTCCGGGGTGTCGAGGGCGACGATCCGCCCCTCGTTCATGATCGCGATCCGGTCGCAGTGCTCGGCCTCGTCCATGTAGTGGGTGGTGACGAAGACCGTGATCTCCTCGGTGTGGTGCAGCTCCGCGACGTAGTCCCAGATGGAGCCCCGGGTCTGCGGGTCGAGCCCGATCGTCGGCTCGTCGAGGAAGAGCACCTGCGGCGAGTGCAGCAGCCCGCGGGCGATCTCGAGGCGGCGCCGCATGCCGCCGGAGTAGGTCCGCACCTCGTCGGCCCGCCGCTCCCAGAGCCCCACCATGCGCAGGACCTCCTCGCGCCGGCCGGGCGCGCGGCGGCGGTCGACGCCGTAGAGCTCCTGGTGGAACCGCAGGTTCTGCTCGCCCGACATCGGGCCGTCGAGCGTCGGGTCCTGGAAGACCAGGCCGATCCGGCGGCGCACCGCCGCGCGGTCGCGCACGACGTCGAGCCCGACGACCTCGGCGTCACCGGCGGTCGGCTCGACCAGCGTGCACAGGATGTTGATCGTGGTGGACTTCCCGGCCCCGTTCGGGCCGAGGAAGCCGAAGGTCTCGCCGCGCGCGACCTCGAGATCGATCCCGCGGACCGCCTCGACCTGCTTCTCGCCGCTGCCGTAGCGCTTGACGAGGCCGCGGACGGAGACGGCCGGGCCGCTCGGCCCCGTGGTGGTGTCCATGCGTCCTCCCCTAACAGTGTTAGAGACGCTACTCTGACGCTGTTAGAGACGGCAAGGAGGTTTCCGCGGTGGCGCGCCAGACCCTCACCCGCGACGACGTCGTCGACGCCGCGGTGGACCTGCTCGCCGAGGTCGGCCTCGAGGGGCTCTCGCTGCGCCGGCTCGCCCGCGAGCTCGGGGTGAGCGCGCCGACGCTGTACTGGCACGTCGCCGACAAACGGACCCTGCTCGACCACGTCGCCGAGCGCCTGCTCGCCGACCAGTGGCAAGTCACGCCGCTCGCGCCGGGCGAGGACTGGGCGGACTGGCTGCGCGAGCGCGCCGTCCGGCAGTTCCGGGCCCTGGTCGCGCACCGCGACGCCGCCCTGGTGGTCGCGGGCAACCGTCCGACCGAGGCCTCGTTGCCGGTGGTGGAGCTGACACTCGGCACCCTCGTCCGGGCGGGCTTCTCCCCCGCCGACGCGTTCGCGACCGTCCAGGCCGTCGGCAACCTCGTCATCGGCTCGGCGATCGAGTACCACGCCGAGCGCGACCGCGAGACCGGCGCGCCGGCGCGTCCCCCGGGCTCCTACCCGCACCTCGAGGCGCTCGCGCCCGTGCTCGCGGCGCGCACCGGCACGGCCGCCGACCACGAGGCCCCGTTCCGGCACGGTCTCGACCTCATGATCGCGGGGCTGCGCGCCGGGGCCGCGGCGCGCGCGGGCGGCTGACCGTCAGTCGGAGCGGCCCCGCTGCTCGGTGCCCGGGATGGACGGGTTGTCCGACTGCGCCTGCTCGGCGTCGGCGGACTCCTCGGCGGCGCGCTCACGCGCCTCGGCACCGGGCAGGGAGTCCTCGTCGCCCTTGGCGTGGCGCCCGCGGCTCTCGGTGCTCGCGATCGAGGTCACGCTGTCGGCATCGGCGGCTTCCTCGGCCTCGCGCTCGCGCCGGATCGCCTCGGGGATCGGCGGCGGGCGTTCCTCGTCACCGGACCGGTCGTGCTCGGCCATCGCATCCCCTCTCGACGTCCCTGCCGATGTCAGGCGAAGCACACCGTCCGGCGCCGGGACGACGGCGTCAAGCGTCCGGACGGCGTCACCTGCCCGCGGGGAGCCCCACGGACGTCGCGGCGGCGTCGGCGACCGCGTCGAAGTAGGCGTCTCGGTCGGTCACGACGTTCTCGTACTGGCCGAAGAGCTCGAAGCCCACCGTGCCGAAGAGCTGCGTCCACGCGACGACCGCGGGCACGACCACCGGGCGGGCGAGCTCGGGCAGGACGTCGTCCCGGACCACCGAGGGCCAGCCGCCGACCGCACCGGGGTCGCCGTGGGCGACGACGATGCCCGCGAGGACGACGCCGACGCGCCCGGCGGCCGGGATCGTCTCGGTCGGGGCGGCGTAGCCGGGGACGGGCGTGCCGTAGATCAGGCCGTACTCGGCCGGGTGCTCGTGCGCCCAGGCGCGCACGGCCCGCCACACCGCCCGCCACTGCGCCCGGGGACCGGCGCCGTCGTCGCGCGCGCCTTCGGCGGCCTCCCCGATCGCGTCGTAGGCCTCGACGATCAGGCGCGTGAGGAGCTCGTCGCGGCTGGCCACGTAGCGGTAGACCGCCGACGACACCATCCCGACCTCGCGCGCCACCGAGCGCAGCGAGAGCGCCGCGGCGCCCTCCCGCGCGAGCTGGCGGCGCGCCTCGTCGAGGATCGCGCGGCTCGTCTCGGCACGTGCCCGCGCGCGGGCTCCGGGGGGCATGACCAGCATCCTGCCACGGATCGAGAGCAGTGCTCTTGACGAGGAGCCACTTTTCGAGAACACTGCTCTTCATCGAGAGCAGCGCTCTCAGAAGACGTCCCGAGGAGACACCGTGAACACCAGCCACTACCAGGCCCCCGGCCGCATCACCCGCCGCGTGATGAACCCCCTCGTGGCCGGACTGACACGCCTCGGCGTCCCGCTGGCGGGCTCCGCCGTGCTCGGGGTCCGCGGGCGCACCAGCGGCGAGGTGCGCACCACGCCGGTCAACCCGCTGACGTACGAGGGCCGCCGCTACCTCGTCGCCGCGCGCGGCCACACCCAGTGGGTGCGCAACCTGCGCGTCGCCGGCGAGGCCGAGCTGCACGTCGGGCGCCGCACCGAGACCGTGCGCGCCGTCGAGCTGGCCGACGCTGACAAGGTGCCGGTGCTGCGTGCGTACCTGCGCGCCTGGGCGTGGGAGGTCGGCGCGTTCTTCTCCGGCGTCGGCGCCGACGCGAGCGACGCCGAGCTCGCGGCGATCGCCGACCGCCACCCGGTCTTCGCGATCACACCGCGATGAGCGAGCACGGCCCGCTGAGCGGGCGCACCGGGTAACGTGGACCACGTACCGGCCCGGAGCGGAGCTCCGGACGTCGCCTGTGGGATGAGCGAAGGGAAGCGCGCTCCTCGGCGCGGCCCGTGCCGGTCAACCACCGTCACGCCCGGCCTGCCACGGGCCGCCGCGACGGCCTCCTCGGGGAGACCCCGTGTCCGACAAGTCGCCGCGCCAGACCGCGAGCAAGAAGTCCGGCAAGTCCATCAAGGAGAAGCGGGCCATCAAGAAGGCCAGGAAGGACGCCGGCGACGACGGCGCCTTCGCCGCGGCCACCCGCAACGCCCGCAGCCCGCGCAGCCAGGGGGGCGCGCCGTGAAGGCCCGCCCCAAGGCCGACCCGGTGGCGAACCGCGTGACGGGAGCCCACGAGTCCGCGCTCGCCGCCCACGAGCAGGACCAGCTCAGCGCGGCCCGCGTCGTCGCCTCCCGGGCGACCGGGGTCGAGGACTGTGCCGAGCTGCTGGGCATGCTCGGCCTCGCCCGCGCCGTCGGGCTCCCGGTGACCGAAGCCCCGATCCGGCACTGAGCCCTCGGTGAGCGGCGGCGGCGCGCCCTGCTGCACCTGGGGTGCGCCGCTATCGTTCCGCCATGTCCGGTGATCGTGAGCACGAGCTGGTCCTGTTCGGCGCGACGAGCTTCGTCGGGGAGCTGACCGCCGCCTACCTGGCCCGCCACGCCCCGGCTGGCACGCGGATCGCGCTGGCCGGGCGCTCCCGGCAGCGCCTCGAGGCCGCACGCGACCGGCTGCCCGCCCCGGGCGGAGACTGGCCGCTGGTCGTCGCCGACACCTCCGACACCGAGGCGCTGGCCCGGATGGCGGCCGCCACCGATGTCGTCGCCACGACCGTCGGCCCCTACGCGAAGTACGGGATGCCGGTGGTCGAGGCCTGCGCCACCGCGGGCACCCACTACGCCGACCTCACCGGCGAGGTCCAGTTCGCCCGCGAGGCGATCGACCGCTTCGACGAGGTCGCGCGCAGCACCGGCGCCCGGATCGTCCACTCCTGCGGCTACGACTCGATCCCCTCCGACCTCGCGGTCCTCCTGCTGCACAGCCGCGTCCAGGCCGACGGCGAGGGCGAGCTCACCGACGTCACCGCCGTCGCCCGCATCCGCGGCGGCGTCTCCGGCGGCACCGTGGACTCGATGCGCGGGCTCGCCGACGCGGCGAAGGCCGACCGCTCGGTGTTCAGGCTGCTGCGCGACCCCTTCGGCCTGAGCCCCGAGCGCGACGCCGAGCCCGAGACCCGCCAGCCCAGCGACACCCCCACGCCGCACCGGCTGCACGGCCGCTGGGTGGCCCCGTTCGTCATGGCCTCGTACAACACCCGCATCGTGCGGCGCTCGAACGCCATCGCCGGCTACTCGTACGGCAAGGGCCTGCGCTACGGCGAGGTCATGGGCGTCGGCAAGGGACCCGTCGGCGCCGTCGCCGCCGGCGCGGTGACCGCGGGGCTCGGCGGGCTGCTCGCGGGACTCTCGACGCCGGGCGTGCGCCAGGTGCTCGACCGGGTCCTGCCGAAGCCGGGCACCGGCCCGAGCGAGAAGACGCAGGAGACCGGCTGGTTCCGCCACGACGTCGACGCGACCACCACCACCGGCGCCCGCTACACCGCCCGCGTCTCCGGCTCGGGCGACCCGGGCTACGCCGCGACCGCGGTGATGCTCGGCGAGAGCGCGCTGTGCCTCGCCCTCGACGGCGACCGGCTGCCGAACCGCACCGGCTCGCTGACCCCGGCCACGGCGATGGGCCCGGCGCTGGTCGAGCGCCTGCGCACGGCGGGGCACGTCTACGACGTCGCGCCCGCCTGACCCTCACCGCACGGGGAGCACGCGCGGCAGGACCGCGACACAGGCCGCCGCGACGACGGCGTGCATCAGGGCGAGCCCGACGACGTTGAGCACGCCCGCGCCACCGGCGAGCACGACGGCGTCGGGGATCCACGAGACCACGAGCGCGACGGGGACCAGCACCCGCAGCAGCGCCGCCGGCCGCGCGGCGAGGCGACGGACCGCGACCCACCCGGCCGTGCCGATCAGCACGCCGACGATGCTCATGCTGATCCAGGCCATGGCGGGCTCGAGCCCGACGGCCGGTCCGGTGAGCAGCGCGGACAGCGCCAGCGCGAGCAGCGCGTTGACGACGACCGCGCCGAGGGCGGCGACGGCGATCCCGCCGACGAGGCGCGGTGTCGGGGCGGCGGCGGGGACGGCGCCCGCCGGCGGGGTGGCGATGGAGGTCATGGCGGAGCCTTCCCGGGCCTTGGGTTGCGTGTTCAACCCAACGACTTTGACTCTCCTCCGGGTTGCGTGTTCACGTCAAGTATTTGGTGGCACGATGGGCGGGTGACCGACGCCGCCGACACCCGCTGGCTCGACGACGACGAGCGCGCGGCCTGGGTGCTGCTGTGCAAGGTGCTGCTCGTGCTGCCCGGCGCGTTGGAGAGCCAGCTGGTGCGCGACGCCGACCTGACCCTGTTCGGCTACATGATCCTGGCGCGGCTGTCGGTGAGCCCCGAGGAGACGCTGCCGATCTCCGCGCTCGCCGAGATGGCGAACGGCTCGCTCTCGCGCACGTCCCACGCGGTCACCCGGCTCGAGCAGCGCGGCTGGATCCGGCGCACCGTGTGCCCGGGCACCGGGCGGCGCTACACCGTCGCCACCCTCACCGAGGAGGGCCGGGCGACGCTCACCGCGGCGGCGCCGGGACACGTCGAGACGGTGCGGCGTCTCGTCGTCGACCCGCTGGGCCCCGAGCGGACGGTCGCTCTCGGCGCCGCCTGCGCGACGATCGCCGAGACCCTCGGGCTCCCGACCGAGCCGTTGGCCTAGCCCGCCCGGACGACCCGCAGACCGGGCGGGGCTCCCCCGCTGATCAGCTGCTCGAGGGCGGCGGTGTCGAGGTGGTCGGCGACGAGGTCGCCGAGCAGGTCGAGCTGGGCGGCTCGCACGACCGCGTAGGACGTGTCCGGCGCCGGGGCGAAGTCCCGCCCGGCCGCGGCGGCGACGCGGGCGAGCAGACGGCGGCGCAGGGCGTCGTTCTCGAGCAGCCCGTGGGCGTGGGTGCCGAGCACGTGGCCGGCGTCGACGCCCTCGGGAGCGCCGTCGGCGAGCGTCACCAGCGGGGCGGCGGCGCCGGACCGCAGCTCCCGCCCGTGGTGGATCTCGTAGAACGTGACCGGCTCGCCGAGCGCGACGCCCGCCGGGGTGCCGAGGTGCTTGGCGACGTCGAAGGTGACCTCGAGGTCGAGGAGGCCCAGCCCGTCGACGGTGCCGGGCGTGGTCTCGACGCCGTGCGGGTCGTGGATGCGCCGGCCCAGCATCTGGTAGCCGCCGCAGACGCCGAGGACGGGCTTGCCCTCGCGGGCGTGCGCCGCCACCGCGTCGGCGAGGCCGGTGGAGCGCAGCCAGGCGAGGTCCGCGACGGTCGTCTTCGAGCCGGGCATGACCACGAGGTCGGCGTCGGCCAGGCGCGAGGGCTCGGTGACCCAGCGCACGGCCACCCCGGGCTCGGAGCTCAGGGCGTCGACGTCGGTGCCGTTGGACACCCGCGGCAGGCGCACGACCGCGACCCGCAGCCAGTCCCGGCCGGCGGGTGGCGCGGGCCGTCCGACGACGCCGTCGGCGACGTGGCCGAGCGAGTCCTCGGCGTCGATCCACAGCTCCGGGCTCCACGGCAGCACGCCGAGCGTCGGGCGCCCGGTGAGGTCCCGCAACTGGTCGAGGCCGGGGGCGAGCAGCGCCGGGTCGCCGCGGAACTTGTTGACCACCCAGCCCGCGACCAGCGCCTGGTCGGCGGGCTCGAGCACCGCGAGCGTGCCGAACAGGTGCGCCAGCACGCCGCCGCGGTCGATGTCGCCGACCACGATCACCGGCAGGTCGGCGGCGCGCGCGAGGCCCATGTTGGCGATGTCGGTGGCGCGCAGGTTGATCTCGGCCGGGGACCCGGCGCCCTCGCAGATCACGACGTCGTGGTCGCGGCGCAGGTCGGCGAGGGTCGCGGTGACGACCTCGAGCAGCGCGGCCTTGCGCTCCCGGTAGCTCGCCGCCGACACCGTCCCGTCGACGACCCCGCGCACGACGACCTGCGCGCTGCGGTCGCTGCCCGGCTTGAGCAGGACCGGGTTGAACCGGACGCTGGGCGCGAGCCCGCAGGCCGCGGCCTGCAGCGCCTGCGCGCGCCCGATCTCCCCGCCGTCGGCGCACACCACGCTGTTGTTCGACATGTTCTGCGCCTTGAACGGCGCCACGTCGACGCCGCGGCGGTGCAGCCACCGGCAGAGGCCGGCGACGAGGACGCTCTTGCCCGCGTCGGACGTCGTCCCGGCGACGAGCAGAGAACCCCTCACCAGTCGGGGAGTCCGGCGAGACCGGGCAGGCCGTCGAGGGAGTACTCGTTCTTCTCGCCGCGGTAGTTCCGCAGCCACTCCGGGCTGCGACGCTCGGCCCAGGAGTCGAGCAGCTCGCGGTCGCTGTCCAGGGTCATGCGCGGCACGGCGTACCCGCAGGCGTCGGCGACGCGGGAGACGTCGACGGTGACGACGCCGCGCGCTTCGGTGCGTCGCGACGCGAGACCCATCGCGAACGGCTCCAGCGCCGCGTCGAACCCGGGCTCCCCGTGGGTGACGACGCGGCCGTGCCCGTGCAGGCGCACGACGTTCGGCGTGCCGTCGAAGGAGCAGAACATGACGCAGATGCGCCCGTTCTCGCGCAGGTGGGCCGTGGTCTCGATGCCGCTGGCGGTCATGTCGACGTAGGCGAACGTGTGGTCGTCGAGTACCCCGAACGTCCCCCGCAGCCCCTTGGGCGAGACATTGACCAGCCCGTCGCCGGCCAGTGGGGCGGTGCCGACGAAGAACACCGGCTGCTCGCCGATCCACCGGGCCAGGCGCGGCTCGATGCGCTCGTAGACCTTCGCCATGCCCGGCAATCTCGCACGCCGCGCCGCGGGGTGCACGGGTGATTCAGGTGACCCCGAGCTCGAGGTCCAGCAGGACGCCCCGGTCGCGGGTGCGGACGTCGAGGGCCGTCGTCCCCCGCTCGTGCTCACCGGGCGACCCGTCGTCGACGACCTTCGGGACCGCGGAGAGGTCGCGGGCCGTCAGGGCGACGACCCGCTCGCCCGCCGCGTCCTCCCGGACCGTCTCGGTGAGCAGGCGGACCCGGTGGATGCGGCCCGTCGTGGGGTGGCCGTCGAGCGGGTCGACGACGAGGTCGCCGCGCAGCCGCACGGGCCCCTCGACGCGGCGCGGGGCGTCCCACACGGCACGGAAGCCGTCGCCGGTGAGGTCGGTGGGCCCGTCGGGGCCGGGGCGAGGTGCGGCGTGGGCGTCGACCACGTCGGACCAGCCCGCGGGCCGGGCGACGTCCGGGGCGTCGTGCTCGACGAAGCGCAGGCGCCACGTCCGGATCTGCCGGATGGACGCGAGCGGGCAGGCGCGGGCACGGATCACCGCGGCGGGCAGCAGGATCGGCAGCGAGCGCACGGCCCCCACGATGACCGACCGCGCGGTGATCGTCCTGTCGGGCTCAGCGATGCCGGTTGGGCCGGCGGGCGAGGGCCTCGAACGCCGGGCACTCGACGACCTCGACGCCGGCCCCCGCCAGCCGCGCCGCGCCCGACGGCGTCCCGACGAACAACGGCGGCTCCCGCCACGCCATGACCACCCGGCCGATGCCCGCGTCGAGGATGTGCTGGGCGCAGGTGACCGGGCGCGAGGCGCGCTGCCCGCAGGGCTCCAGCGACGTGTAGATCGTGGCGCCGGGCAGGCGCGGGTCGTGGCGGTCGACGTCCCGCAGCGCGACCTCCTCGGCGTGGTCGAGGACGTCGTCGCGGCGGCTGTGGCCCGTCGCCAGCACGGTGCCGTCGGCGGCGACGACGACGCAGCCCACCGAGAACGCCGACGCCGACGGCGGGCAGCGCTCCGCGAGCGTGCACGCCTCGGCGAGCCAGCGGGCGTCGGTGTCGCCGAAGCGGTAGCGCAGCAGCACGTCCTGCCCAACGGGGCGGGTCTCGACGAGGTGCGCCACGGTCGGTGCCCCGGTGAAGCGTGGGCCGTCGCCGACGAGCCGAGGGGCCACCACCAGCTGGAGCTCGTCGACGGCACCGGCGGCGAGGAACTCCCGGTGCACGTCGGCGCCGCCCTCGACCATGAGCCGCAGGACGCCGTGGGCGGCGAGCTCGTCGAGCACGTGGTGCGGGTCGCCGGCGAGCACGACGGTGTCAGCGAGATCGCGGCCCTCGGTGAGGACGCGGGCCCCGGGGTCGACGGGTGACGCGGAGAGCACCACCCGCAGGGGCGAGGGCCCGAGGCCCCGGTCGACGCGATCGGCGCGCCGGTCGGGCGAGCGGACGAGCAGGCGCGGGTCGTCGGCGCGCACCGTGCCGGCGCCGACGAGGATCGCGTCGACCCCGGCCCGCTCGGCGTCGACACGGTCGAGGTCGGCGGGACCCGAGAGCACGAGCCGCTGCGGGGAGGCGTCGTCGAGGAAACCATCGATCGACACCGCCGCCGAGGCGAGCACGTGCGGCCGCGTCATGGGCGCGTCATCGGCGTGTCGTCGTCGCGAGCATGTGGCGATCCTGGCGTGTGACGCCAGGAAAGCCGCATCGCTCGCACCGCCGGGCGCGTCTCACGGGAGCGTGAGGATCTCGCTGCCGGTGTCGGTGACGAGGATCGTGTGCTCGAACTGGGCGGTGTGCGACTTGTCCTTGGTCGTCACCGTCCACCCGTCGTCCCAGACGTCGTAGTCGATCGCGCCGCGGGTGATCATCGGCTCGATCGTGAACGTCATCCCGGGCTCGAGCATCTCCTGGCGCGCGGGGTCGTCGTAGTGCACGACGACGAGCCCGGAGTGGAACGCGCGCCCGATCCCGTGCCCGGTGAAGTCGCGGACGACGCCGTAGCCGAAGCGGTTGGCGTAGGACTCGATGACGCGGCCGACGACGTTGAGCTCACGGCCGGGCTTCACCGCCCGGATCGCCCGCATGGTCGCCTCGTGGGTGCGCTCGACGAGCAGGCGGTCCTCCTCGTCGACGTCACCGGCGAGGAACGTGGCGTTGGTGTCGCCGTGGACACCGCCGATGAAGGCGGTGACGTCGATGTTCACGATGTCGCCGTCCTCGATCACGGTCGAGTCCGGGATGCCGTGGCAGATGACCTCGTTCAGCGAGACGCAGCACGACTTCGGGAAGCCGCGGTACTCCAGCGTCGAGGGGTAGGCACCCTGGTCGACGAGGAACTCGTGCACCGCGCGGTCGACCTCGTCGGTGGTGACGCCGGGCTTCACCGCGTCGCCGCCGACCTGCAGCGCCCGCGCGCCGACCTTCCCGGCCACTCGCATCGCTTCGATGATCTCGGGCGGCTGCACCCACGGGTCGGTGCTGCGGGTGGGCGCCGGCTTGCCGACGTACTCGGGGCGGGGGATCTGGGCAGGGACCGGGCGCAGCGGCGTCTGCTGCCCCGGCCGCAGCGGAGCGCGGACCGGCATGCAGCCCAGCGTAGGCGCCCCTGCCGAGCCGGGGCGGGTCCGGGAGGCGATCACATCACAGACCCCGGGGCGGTATCAGCTGCGTCGAGTCCTCAGCCTGCGACCGACCGATAGATCTCCTCGATCTCCTCCGGAGTGGTCAGGAACCATTCGCTACCGACGACGCCGTCGAGTCCTCTGCCCCGGAGCATCAACGCGCCGTACACCACACGCTCGAGCAGCGCCGCGTTCTCGTGCCTGATCACGAGTGGAATGCGAGGAACCTCGGGGAGCGCAGTCCGGTGAGTCTCCATTCGCTTGTCGAGCTGCCCGGTGGTCATCCCGATCTTGATAGGCCAACGATTCTCACTCTTCGCCTCCGCAGCCACTCGGTAGGTGTCGAGATAGAACGAGTAGACGAGATGAGAGCCGACTCCGAGCTCCTTCTCCACGACGACAGTCAGCGAGCCCGGATCGCCGCAGTCCGCCTGCGGTGCGTCGCTTCCGTCACCGCCGGGCAGCTCCATGTCCCGATCATCGGCACCCGTCTCGTGCTGGTCACGCGTCAGCACCCAGATGCCGTGAACGCCGCTCGGCCTGACGATGTCTTGCTTCGTCAGATCCGAGAGCGCTTTCTTCACCGCTGAGGTCAGATTGACGGAGAGGCGTCGGCCACTCACGGCGCGCCACTCGGTCTCCGCGGCATTGATGAAATCGCCACGCTTGCTCGGGCCATGGGACTCGAGATACTGGACGATGAACTGACCGAGATGCCGGGGCGTCGGTTCGGCACCCAATGTTGCGAGGTCACGGAAGTCCATGCCGGGATCGTGCCACCACCCACCGACATCGGGGGACACGACGCCGAGGCCGCGGAGGGTTCCCCGTCCGGGCCGCGTCCTACGGATCAGGCCCGGCGTGAACGCACGACGCGTGCGATCGCCCGCCACCCGAGGAGCAGCACCCCGAGCGAGACGGTCGCCACGATCGCGAAGGACACCGGCAGCCGGCCGGTGAACGCCGCGCGCAGGGGCAGGCCGACGACGACCGCACCCGCCCAGACCACGAGGCCCGAGCCCCAGGCGAGCGGGTCGCGCCACGTGCGCCCCGCCAGCGTCCCGACCGCGGCGCCGGCGACGAAGGGCGCGGCGGTGAGCAGGGTGCCGGCGAGGTCCTCGGCGTGGCTGGCCCGGCCGAGCGCGGCGAAGGCGACGACCGCGACGGCGTCGAGGACGATCCAGCCCGCCCGCCGGGTGGGCGGTGCCGTGGTGGTCACTAGAACAGCACCGTCGCGAACGCCCCGACCTGCTCGAACCCGATGCGCTCGTAGGCGCGGCGGGCCGGGGTGTTGAACGCGTTGACGTAGAGGCTCGCGACGCGCCGGGCCCGCACGAGGTGCGCGACGACCGCGGCGGTGCCGGACTGGCCGAGGCCCCGGCCGCGCCACTCGGGGTGCACCCACACGCCCTGGATCTGGCCGACCCGCGAGGAGAGCGCGCCGATCTCGGCCTTGAACACGACCTCGCCCTGCTCGAAGCGCACGAACGCGCGCCCGGCGCCGATCAGCTCGGCGACGCGGGCCCGGTAGCCGGCGCCGCCGTCGCCGAGGCGCGGGTCGACGCCGACCTCCTCGAGGAACATCGCGATCGCCGCCGGCAGGTAGCGCTCGAGCTCGTCGGGCCGGGTCTGGCGCACCGCCGGGTCCGGGGTGACCAGCGGCGCACCTGCCGTGGCCATCAGCGGCTGGTCGGGACGGACCTCCCGCGCGGTGTCCCAGTGCTCCCGCAGCTCCTCCCACAGCGGGAGCACGAGCTCGCGCCGACCGACCAGCGACGAGCACGCGCGGCGCTGGCGGCGGGCCCGCTCGGCGAACTGGCGCACCTCCGCCCGGTCGCCGCGCAGGGGCACGAGATTGGCCCCGGAGAAGCACAGACCGTCGAGACGTCCGCCCACGCCCCACAGCTCACCGCCGAGGCGCCAGGGCTCGACCCCGACCGTCTCGACCCGCGACGCGACCATGCACGTGGCGACGGGGTCGGCGTCGAGGGCGCTCCGCACCTTGGACCGGTCCCGGTCGTCGAGCAGCCGCGCACCGGCGGTACGGAGCACTCCATCAGCCTGCCACGTCCGGGGCCGGAACACCCAGTCCGGTCGCCCGCCCGCCGACCCGTGTCCCCCCTCCCGCGCGTCACACGAGCGCGGGCCGTTCGTAGGCCTGACCGAGGACGTGGTGATCGAGGAAGGCCCAGACCGTGCGGTACCAGAGCTTCGCGTCACCGGGGGCGAGCACCCAGTGGTTCTCGTCGGGGAAGTAGAGGAACTGGGACGTCACTCCGCAGCGCTGCAGGTCGTACCAGAGCCGCAGGCCCTCGGAGATCGGGACGCGGTAGTCCTTGTCGCCGTGGATCACCAGCATCGGTGTGCGGATGGCGCGCACGTGGCGGTGCGGCGAGTGGGCGTCGTAGCGCTCGCGGTCGTCGAGCGGGTCGCCCCACTCGCGCCGCCAGTGGAACGACGCGTCCGTGGTGCCGACGAAGCCGTCGAGGTGCCAGATGCTGGCGTGGGTCACGATCGCGGCGAAGCGGTCGGTGTGCCCGGCGACCCAGTTGGCCATGTAGCCGCCGAACGAGCCGCCCATCGCCGCGACCTTCGTCGCGTCGATGTCGTCGCGGGCGGTCGTCGCGTCGGTGACCGTCATGAGGTCGGTGTAGGGCAGCTCCCCCCACGCCCCGGTGGCCGGGTCGAGGAACTCCTGCCCGTAGCCCGTGGACAGCCGCGGGTCGGGCAGCAGGACCGCCCAACCGCGGGCGGCCATGAGCCACGGGTTCCAGCGCCACGACCAGGCGTTCCAGCTGGACAGGGGCCCGCCGTGGATCCAGAGCACGAGCGGTGCGGGTGACGACGCCGACGCCCCGCCGGGCAGGACGAGCCAGGCGCGCAGCGGCGTGCCGTCGGCGGCGGTGGCGTGCACCTCGGTCAGCGCGCCCGGCAGCGGGTCGATCTCGGTGACGCCCCGCAGCGGGGCCGGCTCCTGGTCGGGCGCCTCGGGGTCGAGACGCACCGGCGTCGGCGGCGCGTCCACCGCGGCCCGCAGCGCGTAGAGCGCCGTGCCGTCGGCCGCGGCCACGACGTCGGTGTAGGTCCCGCTGCGGGTCAGGCGGGTCACGGTGCCGTCGGTGATCGACACCCGCAGCACCGGCCCGTGCCCGGCCTCGTCGACGACGACGTGGACGGCGTCGCCGGTGGGCGCGGCGGTGATCCCGCGGACCTGGCGGGCGCCCTCGGGCAGCACGTCGACCTCGTGGCCGTCGTCCAGCGACCGCGCCCGCAGCGTGTGCGCCATGCCCCGCCCGGGCCGCGGGTGGCGCTCGCGGACCCACAGCAGCCAGCGCCCGTCCGGTGTGATCACCGGGGACTCGTGGTCGGCGCCCGGTTCGTCACCGACCGCCGTCGTCCCGTCGGGGCCGTGGAGCGTGAGCCGGCGCCGCCAGGAGGCCGGGTCGTCGGGGTCGGGGACGTCGGCGACGACGGCGACCGTGCGCCCGTCGGGGCTGATCGCGCTGCCCCCGAACCGCTCGCCGGCGTGGGGCGCGACGTGCTCGGGCTCGCCGTAGGTCGCGTCCGGGTCGTCGGGGTCGGGCGGGGCGCACCGCTGCAGGTGGGCGCGGCCCGGGCCCAGGTCGTGGTCCCAGAAGCGGACCGGGAACTCGGTGTGCAGCCGCGCCGACACCCCCGCCGACTCGCGGGCCTCCTTCTGCTCGGCCGCGTCGCCCTCGACCGGCTTCGGGGTGACGAGCGCCAGCGTGCCCGCGTCGCGCGCGACCGCGAACCCGCTGACCCCGCCGGGCCGCTCGGCGACCGGGCGCGCCTCGCCCCCGCCGGCGGGCAGGAGCCACAGGGCCGCCGTGTCCTCGGCGGGCTTCTCGGCCGTGGTGTCGGGGCGCCGCGAGGTGAACAGGAGGTCGCCGGCGGGGGTGAAGGCCGCGGACGACTCCCCCGCCGACGAGCGAGTCAGCCGCCGCGGCGCCTGCTTGCCACCGGGGTCGATCTCCCACAGCGAGGTGCCGGAGGACTTGCCGTCCGCGGAGAGCTCCGAGACAGTCGTGACGAGGCGCGTCCCTTCCGGGGACAGCGCGAGCCCGGCGCAACGGCGGGCGGCGACGAAGGCGTCGAGGTCGTCGAACGTGCTCACGCCCCCATCCGACCACGACGTCCGACCGTCCCGCACGCGCGTCGCTTGGCACCGTGCGGAACCCGGTGACCGCGGGAGCCGACGCCGGCGCAGCGCGCCACGACGGGAGCGTGCACGGGTGCCTGACCCCGGAGGAACCCACCCGCACACGACTCGACGCCGGCGGCCGTCACCTCGAACGACCAGCCAGGGAGCTCGACTCCTGCAGGGAGGACGAAGCATGTCCGCGCGGCGGACCGCGCGCCGCGACGCCCCTCCTCGGCCCCGCGTCGTTCGGGCGGTCCCGGCTAGCATCCGTCCGCCACCGCTCGCGGACTCCCGGGATCGGATCGGTGGTCTCATCCCTCGGGCGGACCGACCTCCGGGAGGCGCACCCGCGGCGGGACACACAGCTGACCGCGCGCGGCCGACGACGGCAGGCGATCGTGGAAGCGAGCGCGAGGCCGTCGGCGAGCGCCACCGGACCCGAGCCGCGGCCGGGGCCAGAACCGGGGCCAGAACCGGGGCCAGAACCGGGGCCAGAACCGGGGCCAGAACCGGGGAGCCGGACGCCGCAGACCGGACCGGCCCGCCGCTCGGGCCCCGCGTCCGCGGGCTCGGGCGGTCTGGCGTCGAGCGGGTCGACGCCGGCCGTACCGGCGGGATCGACCGCTTCGGCCTCGTGCGCGTCGCCGTCGACCCCCAACTCGTCGGCCGGGACCACGTCCGCAGGGACCCCATCAGCAGGGACCATGCCAGCCGAGACGCACGCGGCGAGGAATCCGGCGACGGCCGGGGCGAGGTCGACGCCGCGACGGGCGCGGGCGAGGTCGACGAGCCGGCGTTCCAGCGCGACCACGAGGTCGGCGCCGTACCCGTCGCGGACGAGCTGCTGAACGCCCCCCTCGAGGGCGAACAGCTGGTCGGCGTCGAGCGAGCCCTCGAGCACGGCGTCGGCGGCGAGGGGCAGGCGACGGACGAGCGTGTCGGCGATCGCCCGCCGCAGCACGAGCGGCGGCAGGTCGCCGCCCTCGTCCCACCCGCTCTTCTCCACGACCCCGACGCTAGGACCACCCCCCGACAGCGCCCGGGGTCCTCAGCCCATGATCACGTCACGGCTCGATGACGATTCGTCCATCGTGCACCGGCCCGAGCATCACACGCGACGCGTGCGAGCCGGACCGCCCGGACCTGTCGATCATGACGCGCGCACACCCGACGTGAGTGATCGAAGTACCGATACGGACGCTGAGTGTCATCGAGGGGAGCACGCCGATAGGGGCACTTCGCTGACAAACCTCAGCCGACGGTCACCGTCGGGGCGCCGCCCGCCTGGCCGCCGGCGAGCTCGTCGTCGCCGGAGTCCTCGGCGAGGCGCAGGGCCTCCTCGATGAGGGTCTCCACGATCTGCGCCTCGGGCACGGTCTTGATGACCTCACCCTTGACGAAGATCTGGCCCTTGCCGTTGCCGGAGGCGACGCCGAGGTCGGCGTCGCGCGCCTCGCCCGGGCCGTTGACGACGCAGCCCATGACGGCCACGCGCAGCGGGACCTCCATGCCCTCGAGCCCGGCAGTCACCTCGTCGGCGAGCTTGTAGACGTCGACCTGGGCCCGCCCGCAGGACGGGCAGGACACGATCTCGAGCTTGCGCGGGCGCAGGTTCAGCGACTCGAGGATCGAGAGCCCGACGCGGACCTCCTCGATCGGCGGCGCCGAGAGCGACACGCGGATGGTGTCGCCGATGCCGCGGCTCAGGAGGGCCCCGAAGGCGGTCGCCGACTTGATCGTGCCCTGGAACGTCGGCCCGGCCTCGGTGACGCCGAGGTGCAGCGGGTAGTCGCACTGCTCCGCGAGCTGCTCGTAGGCGCGCACCATCGTCACCGGGTCGTGGTGCTTCACCGAGATCTTGATGTCGTGGAAGTCGTGCTCGGCGAAGAGCGAGGCCTCCCAGAGCGCCGACTCGACCAGCGCCTCCGGCGTGGCCTTGCCGTGCTTGGCCATGATCCCCGGCTCCAGCGAGCCCGCGTTGACGCCGATGCGGATCGGGGTCCCCGCGTCCTTCGCGGCCCGGGCGATCTCGCCGACCTTGTCGTCGAACTTCTTGATGTTGCCGGGGTTGACGCGGACCGCGGCGCACCCGGCGTCGATCGCGGCGAACACGTACTTCGGCTGGAAGTGGATGTCGGCGATCACGGGGATGCCGGACTTCTTCGCGATCGCCGGCAGCGCCTCGGCGTCGTCGGCCGACGGGACGGCGACGCGAACGATGTCGCAGCCGGCCGCGGTGAGCTCCGCGATCTGCTGGAGCGTCGAGTTGATGTCCGCGGTCAGCGTGGTGGTCATCGACTGCACGGACACGGGGTGGTCGCTGCCGACTCCGACACCGCCCACGTCGAGCTGGCGGGTCCGGCGGCGCGGCGCGAGCACGGCGGGTGCTTCGGGCAGGCCGAGATCGATGGTCATCTCTCTCCCGTACTGGAGGACCTGACGTTCTCCAGTGTCCTACAGCGTCGCGACGCTCGCCGGTGGCGAGTCTTACAGCGGGGCTAAAGGCCCAGGTCGATCGGGTTGACGATGTCCGCCACGATCACGAGCAGGCCGTAGGCCATGATCACCGCCGCGAAGCCGACACCGATCGGCATGAGACGGGCCAGGTCCACCGGCCCGGGGTCGGGGCGACCGCGCAGCCGGGCGATCCGCTTCTTGACCGCCTCCCACAGCGCCGGCAGCACGTGCCCGCCGTCCAGCGGCAGGATCGGCAGCAGGTTGAGCAGGCACAACGACAGGTTCACCGCGGCGAGCAGGTTGAGGAAGATCGAGACCTCGACCGCCACGGGGCGCTCCTGCTCGAGCACCTGGCCGCCCATCACCGACACGCCGACCAGGCTCACCGGCCCGTTGGCCTCGCGCTCCTCCCCCAGGAACACCGCCCCGAACAGCGCCGGCACCTTCTGCGGCAGGCGCCCGATCGCGTACACCGAGCCCTCGAGCATCTCCCCGATGCGGTCGGTGACCTGCCCCACGCTCTGCCGGGTCACCGGCTGGATGGGCTCGAGGCCGAGGAACGACGCCGTCACGAAGCGGGTGTCGGAGCCGAGCGGCCGGTCCAGGTCGGGCACCTGGTTCTCGATCAGCGTCGGGTAGAGCGTCAGCTGCTGCCCGCCGCGGTCGACGACCACGGGCACGGTGCCGCGGGCGTCCCGGATGGCGCGCTGGAGGCTCTCCCAGTCCGGGTAGCTCTGCCCGTCGAAGCTCACGATGCGGTCGCCGGGCAGGAAACCGGCCTCCGCGGCCGGGGTGCGCGGCGCCCCCGGCGGGCAGCCGGGACCGGCCTGCGAGGCGGGGACCACGCACTCGCTGACGGCATTGACCACCGGCTGCGGGGTGGCGATGCCGAAGCCCATGAGGACGACGGCGAAGAGGACCACCGCCAGGACCAGGTTCATGAACGGGCCCGCGAGCATGACGATGATCCGCTGCCAGGGCTTGCGGGTCCAGAACTGGCGGTCCTCGTCGCCGGGCTCGAAATCGCGCACGGAGTCGGCGCGGACGTCGTCGACCATGCCCTGGAACGGGCCCGACCGGCGGCTGCGCCCGATCCGCTCGCCGGGCGCCGGCGGGATCATCCCGATCATGCGGATGTAGCCGCCGAGCGGGATCGCCTTGAACCCGAACCGCGTCTCGCCCTTCTTGACCGAGATCACCGTCGGGCCGAAGCCGACCATGAACTCGGGCACGCGGATGCCGAAGAGGCGGGCGGTGGAGTAGTGGCCGAGCTCGTGCCACGCGATGGAGAGCAACAGGCCCAGCGCGAAGAGCACGATCCCGAGGACGAGCATCACGGCGGCCCACGGTAGACGCGCCGGTGGTGTGCCCTGCGTGGGGTGGTCTCCTCGGGTCTTCGTCACGCCACCGCGACGGCCAGCAGCTCTCCCGCCCGGCGGCGCGCCCAGGCCTCGGCGGCGTGCACGTCGTCGACGTCGCGGGGCTCGGCGGCCCACTCCCCGGCGTCGGCGAGGACCGCGGCGAGGGTCCCGTCGATGCCCGTCCACGCGCAGCGCCCCGCGAGGAACGCCGCCACGGCCTCCTCGTTGGCGGCGTTGAACACCGCGGGCTGGCACCCGCCCGCGGCGCCGGCCGCCCGGGCCAGGTCGAGCGCGGGGAACGCCGCGGTGTCGACGGGCTCGAAGGTCCAGCTCGTCGGGTCGGCGAACGTCTCGGGACGGCTCGCGCCGGCCAGCCGGTCGGGCCACGCCAGCGCGAGGGCGATGGGCATGTGCATGTCGGGCGGGCTGACCTGGGCGATCGTCGCGCCGTCGGTGAACGTGACCATCGAGTGGATCATCGACTGGGGGTGCACGACCACGTCGATCCGCGCGTAGGGCACGCCGAACAGCAGGTGCGCCTCGATGAGCTCCAGACCCTTGTTGACCAGTGTCGACGAGTTCAGCGTCACCACCGGGCCCATCGCCCAGGTCGGGTGGGCCAGCGCCTGGTCGACGGTGACGCCGCTGAGCTCGTCGCGTGTCCGGCCGCGGAACGGGCCGCCCGACGCGGTGAGCACGAGCCGCGCGACCTCGTCCGGCGCGCCCCCGCGCAGGCACTGCGCGAGCGCCGAGTGCTCGGAGTCCACGGGGACGATCTGCCCGGGCGCAGCCGCCCGCGTCACCAGCGGCCCGCCGGCCACCAGCGACTCCTTGTTGGCCAGGGCCAGCGTCGAGCCCGCGGCCAGCGCCGCCAGCGTCGGCGCCAGGCCCCGCGAGCCGTCCATGGCGTTGAGCACCGTGTCGGCGCCGCTGCCGGCCAGTTCGGCGGCGGCGTCGGGGCCGGCCGTGACGGTCACGCCCGCCCCGACCCGCGTCCGGAGATCCTCCGCGGCCGCCGGCTCGGCGACCGCGACGGCCGGCACGCCGAACTCGGCGGCCTGGGCCGCGAGCAGGTCGGGCCGCCCGCCGCCCGCGGCGAGGCCGGTGACGACGAAGCGGTCCGGGTGGGCGCGGACGAGGTCGAGGGCCTGGGTGCCGATCGACCCGGTCGAGCCCAGGACGACGATCCGGCGCGGTGTGCTCATCGCGCCTCATCATCACCGGCGGCTGCCACGCGCGGTAGTCAGGCGCACGGTAGGTTGGGCGCGCCCCGGAACCACCGACCCCAGGAGCCCCTCGTGGCCACGAACAGCCCGGCCCGGCAGGAGCACGGCGGCGGAGTCGCGCACCACGACGATCACCACGCGCCCGCGGTGGTCGTCAACGGCGTGTCGTCCGACGACGAGCCGTCGGTCGAGTGGGGCTGGCACGGCCACTACCCGAAGGTCGCCCGCCTGGCCGGCTTCGTCGTGGCCGCGGTCCTGCTGATCTTGCTGTGGGGCAACCACGTGGGCAAGCAGGAGGACATCTGGCTGATCGCCCTCGCGATCGGCTTCTTCGCCCTCTCGCTCGGCGCGATCATCCGTTCACGGACGTCCTGGCGGCGGTGAGCGCACCGCCCGCCGCGCCGCCCGACCGGCATCCGCGGTCGTCGGCGATGCGGCGCTGGCTGCTCGACGGCCTGACCGCCCGCGGTGCCCAGTACTCGGGTCCGCACGCGAAGCCGCGGCCGGAGAACGAGGGCAAGCCGTGGTGGCGCGTCATGTGCCTCACCGGCGTCGACTACTTCTCGACGCTGGGCTACCAGCCCGCCGTCGCGGTCGTCGCCGCCGGGGTGATCTCCCCGATCGCGACGCTCGTCCTCGTCGTGGTGACGCTGGCGGGCGCCCTGCCGATCTACCGCCGCGTCGCCCGCGAGAGCCCGCACGGCGAGGGCTCGGTGGCGATGCTCGAACGCCTGCTCTCGTACTGGTGGGCGAAGCTCCTGGTGCTGGTCCTGCTGGGCTTCGCGGTCACCGACTTCCTCATCACGATCACGCTCTCCACGGCCGACGCCACCGCCCACATCGTCGAGAACCCGCTGGTCGGCGGGGCGCTGCACGGCTGGGAGGTGCCGCTGACGTGCGCGCTGGTGGTGCTGCTCGGCGTGGTGTTCCTCATGGGGTTCGCCGAGGCGGTCGGCATCGCCGTCGTCGTGGTCGGCGTGTTCCTCGCGCTCAACCTCGTGGTGGTCGCCGGGGCGCTCTACCGCATCGCCACCGAGCCCGTCCGGATCGCCGACTGGGGCGAGGCGCTGACCACCCAGCACGGCAATCCCGTGATCATCGTGGCGATCGCCCTCGTCGTGTTCCCGAAGCTGGCGCTGGGCCTGTCCGGCTTCGAGACCGGCGTGGCCGTCATGCCGCTGGTGCGGGGCGCGCCGGGCGACACGCACCGCGACCCGGCCGGTCGCATCGCCGGGGCCCGCAAGCTGCTCACCACCGCGGCACTGATCATGAGCGTGTTCCTGGTGACCTCGAGCTTCGCCACGACGCTGCTCATCCCGCTCGACCAGTTCGGGCCGACCGGCCAGGCCAACGGGCGCGCGCTCGCCTACCTCGCGCACGAGCAGTTCGGCGCGGTCCTCGGCACCGTCTACGACCTCTCGACCATCACGATCCTGTGGTTCGCCGGCGCCTCGGCGATGGCCGGGCTGCTCAACCTCGTGCCGCGCTACCTGCCCCGCTACGGCATGGCGCCGAACTGGGCGCGCGCCGTGCGGCCGATGGTGCTGGTGTTCACGGCCTGCGCGATCGTCATCACGATCGTCTTCGACGCGAGCGTCGACGCCCAGAGCGGCGCGTACGCCACCGGCGTGCTCGTGCTCATCACGTCGGCCGCGATCTCGGTGACCCTCTCGGCGCGCAAGAAGGGCCAGCGCGCGGCGACCGTCGGCTTCGGGGGCATCGCCGTCGTCTTCGTCTACACGACCGTGGCCAACATGATCGAGCGCCCGGAGGGCCTGCGGATCGGCCTGCTGTTCGTGGCGGCGATCTTCGTCGTGTCGTTCGCCTCGCGGGCGCTGCGCAGCACCGAGCTGCGGGTCTCGGAGGTGCACCTCGACAAGACCGCGCGGCGCATCGTGCGCGAGGCCCACGAGAAGGACCCGGACGCCGCGATCCGCCTGGTCGCCAACGAGCCGGACCGCCGCGACCGCCGGGAGTACGAGGACAAGGAGCTCGAGGAGCGCTACGACCACCACATCCCGTCCGGAGACGTGATCGTCTTCGTCGAGATCACGGTCGACGACCCCTCGAACTTCGAGGACGACCTGCACGTCCTCGGCGAGGAGCGCCACGGCTACCGCGTCCTGCGCGCCCGCAGCGCGACGGTGCCCAACGCCATCGCCGCGCTGCTGCTGCACCTGCGCGACGTCACGGGCCACGTGCCGCACGTCTACTTCGAGTGGGACGAGGGCAGCCCCGCCACGAACATCGCGCGCTACCTGCTCTTCGGCGTCGGCGAGGTCGCCCCCGTGACCCGCGAGGTGCTCCGCGAAGCCGAGCCCGACCGCACCCGCCGCCCCGCGGTCCACGTGGGCTGACCGGCGGTACGTGAGCAGTTGGCGCCCCCCATCGGGGCGCCAACTGCTCAGATGGGCTATGCCGAGTGCGTCCGGTCCGTCCACCATCGGCGCGAGGCGGGAGGCGGTGGTGGCGATGGGGTCCCAACCGCTGCTCGAGCGCCACGCCGAGCTGGAGCAGCTGAGCACGTGGGCCCGGGGAACACGCACCGACGGCTCCCTCGTGCTCGTGAGCGGCCCGGCGGGAATCGGGAAGACCAGCCTTGTCGAGGCCTTTCTCGCGTCGCGGCCGGCGAGCCGGGTCCTTCGGGGCGCCTGCGAATCGCTCTCGACGCCGCAGCCGCTGGCCCCGCTCGCCGATCTCGCCCGTGGGGACGACCACCTCTCCGATCTCCTGGCGTCCGGCGCTGCCCCGATCGCGGTGTACGGGGCCGTGCGTGACGGGCTCGCCGCTCGAAGGGGCACGACCCTCCTCCTCGAGGACCTGCACTGGGCCGACGATGCGACCCTCGATCTGCTGCGCTATCTCGCGCGGCGCCTCACGAGCGTCCCAGCGCTGGTCATCGCGACGTACCGCGACGACGAGATCGGCGCAGGGCACCCCCTGCGCGTGCTCCTCGGCGACATCGGAGCCCACAGCTCGATCCGGCGGACGACCCTCCGACCGTTGTCGGAGCAGGCCGTGGCGGCACTGGCGGCGCCCACCGGCGTCGACGGCGTCGGACTCTGGCACCGCACCGGCGGCAACCCCTTCTTCGTCACCGAGGTGCTGGCGGCCAACGGCGCAACGCTCCCGCCGACGGTCAGCGACGCGGTCCTTGCCCGCGCGGCCCGCCTGCCCGAGGGCGCACGCGCCCTGTTGGCGACGGTCGCGGTGCTCGGCAGGGACGCGGAGCTCCCGATCCTGCGGTCGGTGGCCCCGTCGCTTGTTCACCACGTCGATCGTTGCGTCGACGCCGGGATGCTGGGCGCCGACCGGAACGCGGTGGGGTTCCGCCACGAGCTCGCTCGGCTCGCCGTGGCCGCCGCGACACCGCCCGGCCGCCGTGCGGAGCTCCACCGTTCCGTGCTCGCCGCGCTGGAGGCGGCTGGGGCGCCCGCGGCCACGCTCGCCCACCACGCCGAGGAGGCGGGCGACCGCGCGGCGACACGGCGGCACGCCGACGACGCCGCGCAGCACGCCACACGCCTCGGGGCTCATCGTCAGGCTGCGGAGCAGTGGCAGCGGGTCCTGCGCGCTCTACCGGCGACCGCCGACGCCGAGCGCGCCGACGTCCTCGGTCGATGTTCGTACGCGTGCGCGTTGAGCGACCACATCGCCGAGGCCACCGAGGAGGCCGAACAGGCACTGCGCCTGTGGCGGGCGCTCGATGAACCACTTCGGGAAGGCGACACCCTGAGCTGGCTCGCGCGGCTGGCGTGGATGTCGCAGCGCGTCGACGATGCCGACCGCCTCGGGCGGACGGCCGCCGCGCTGCTCGAGCAACTCCCTGCCGGCGTCGAGCTGGCCCGAGCGCGCGCCACGGTCGCGCAACACCTCGCCACGCACCTCGGCCCGGCCGAGGCACGGGACTGGGGGCGCCGGGCCCGCGAGCTCGCCGAGCAGCTCGGCGCGGACGCCATCGCGGCGCAGGCCACCATCGATCTCGGCCTCTCCCGCGCGTTGACCGGTGATCTCGGCGGGCTCGGCGAGATGCGAACGGGCGTCGCGGCGGCGATCGTGGCTCGGTCCGACGACCACGCCGCCCGCGGACTGTTCCAGATGGTCCGGGTCGCGTGCGTCGCCCTGGACCACGAGGCGGTCGACGAGCGCGCCGCGGCGGCTCAGGCCTTCTGCGCTGAGCGGGGCGTCGAGTTCTGGGGCGATTACGCCCGGGCGTTCCGCGCGCAGAACCTGCTGCATCGCGGGCAGTTCGACGACGCGGTCACCGAGGCCGGACCGGTCTGGCACCGGACGGCGCCGACCTCCCCGGCCGTGCGCACGGCGACGGTCGCCGTGAATCTCGGGCTCGTCCGGCTGCGCCGCGGCGAAGCCGATCCCGACGACCTCCTCGACGTCGCGGCCCGGACCGCCGTCCTGCCCTCCCTCAAGGGCTCGCTCGGGGTGGCGGCGGCGCGCGCCGAAGCCGCGTGGCTCGCCGGTGGTGGCCAGGCGGTGCTCGACGAGGTCCGGTCGGCGTGGCACGCGGCGCGCAGCGTTACCGATGGCTGGTGGAACGCGGAACTGGCGTGGTGGCTCGATGTGCTCGGCGCCCCCGAGGAGGTGGAAGGGCGTGGAGGTTTCGCCGGCGGTGTCGCCGGCGGGTGGCAACCGGCAGCGGACGGTTTCGGGGCGCTGGGGCTGCCGTACCACCGTGCGATGGCATTGGCCGGCTCTCATGAGGAGGCACCCTTGCGCGAGGCCCTCGCGATCGCCCACGCACTCGGTGTCCACCCCCTGAGCCGCCTCGTCTCACGGCGTCTGCGAGCGCTCGGCGCGCGCCGCATCCCGCAGCCACCCGGCACCGACCGCTGGCGCGATGGAACGCTGACGGCCCGCGAACGGGAGGTTCTCGACCTCCTGGCCGAGGGACTGCGGGACGCCGAGATCGCGGCGCACCTGCACCTCTCCGCGCGCACCGTCAACCATCACGTCTCGGCGATTCTCCGGAAGCTGGACGTGTCCACGCGCGCCGCAGCGGCCGCGCGCGCCCACCGCGAGAGCACGAAGTAGGCAGTTTCGCCCATCTGCGCACGTCATGGTGTTCCTAGCGTCCCCTGCATCCACAATTCCTCGAGCAGGGAGCAGCACCATGCCCGTGATCACCGCGAACGGGACGGACATCCACCACGAGATCCTGGGCAGCGGCCCCCCGCTGCTGTTCACCTCCGGGGCGGGCGGCGACGCCGGCTACTGGACGGCAACCGCCACGCGACTCGCTGACCGGTACACCGTCGTGACGTACGACCGGCGCGGGAACTCCCGCAGCCCGGCACCCCCTGGCGCCGGCACCTCGCTGGCCGAACAGGCGGACGACGCCGCGGCCCTGCTGCGGGTGCTCGACCTCGCGCCTGCGACGGTCGTCGGGAACAGTCTCGGCGCGATCATCACCGCGGAGTTGGTCGAACGGCATCCGATGGTGGTCGAGCACGCGGTACTGCACGAGCCCCCGTTGCTGTCGGTCGTGCCGGACGCCGCCGAGGTCGGCGCCCAGCTGGAGGCACTGATCGGCGAGGGGATGGCCGGTGGCGGCCCGCCCGTGGCCATGGAGCGGTTCCTCCGGGCGGTCTGGCACGACGACGTGTTCGACGACGCCGACCCGCAGCTGGCCGCCCGCCTGCTCGCCAACGGGGAGGTCTTCTTCCGCGCCGAGATGCCGCTGGTCGCAGAGTACGTCCCGGAGCCGGAGAGCCTCGGCGACGCCGGTGTCCCGTTGATCGTCGCTGCGGGCCGGGACAACCGCGGGATGTACCTCCACACGGGCACCGCGTGGCTCGCCGATCGGCTCGGTCTGCCCCTTCGCGAGACGTCGGGCGCACACGTGCCGTACCTGGACCGCCCGACGGTCTTCGCGGCCGAGCTCGCCGGCCTCCTCTCCGAGGCCCGTGTGGGCTGACCGCCATGTGAGCGAATTTCGGAGCTATAGCTCCGAAATTCGCTCACATACGTCAGACGGGGGAGGCGGGGACGGCCGCCTGGACCTCCTTGGCGGCCTTGCGGGCGGCGACGAGGACGGCGTCCCAGACCGGCGAGAACGGCGGGGCGTAGGAGAGGTCCATGAACGTCATCTGCTCGACGGTCATGGCGTTCCAGATCGCCGTGGCGAAGACGTCGATGCGCTTGGCCGAGCCCGCACGCCCGACGATCTGCGCGCCCAGCAGGCGCCCGGTGCGCTGCTCGGCGAGCAGCTTCACCGTCATCAGCTCCGCGCCCGGCCAGTAGCCGGCGGTCGTGGTCGACTCCACCGAGGCGGTCACGTAGCCGAAGCCGGCCGCGGACGCCTCGCGCTCCCCCAGCCCGGTGCGGGCGATCTCCAGCGAGCACACCTTGCTGATCGCCGTGCCGATGACCCCGGGGAACGCGCCGTAGCCGCCGGCGATGTTGGTGCCGATGATCCGGCCGTGCTTGTTGGCGTGGGTGCCGAGCGCGATGTGCACGCCCTTGCCGGACAGGCGGTGCCGGACCTCGGCGCAGTCGCCGCCCGCCCAGACGCCCGGGGCGGCCTGCATGCGCACGTCGGTGGCGATGCCGCCCGACTCCCCGATCGTCAGGCCCGCCTCGGCCGCGAGCGCCACGTTGGGCTTCACGCCCAGCCCCATGATCACGATGTCGGCGGGCAGGACCGTGTCGCCCGCGCGCACGGCCCGGACGCGCCCGTCCTCGCCGACGTCGAACCCGTCCACCGACGTCCCGGTGCGCACCGTGATGCCCATGCCCTCCATCGCCTCGCGGATCAGCGCGCCCATGTCCGGGTCGACCTGGGTGAACGGCTCGGGCGCCATGTCGAGGATCGTGGTCTCGAGCCCGCGCGAGACCATGGCCTCGGCCATCTCGACGCCGATGTACCCCGCGCCGACCACGACGGCGCGGCGACGATCCCCGGCCCCCAGGTCCTTGACGATCTCCTCGCCCTGCTCCAGCGACTGCACGCCGAAGATCCCCTCGGCGTCGGCGCCCTCGAGCGGCGGCACGGTCGGGACGGCGCCGGTGGCGATGACCAGCTCGTCGTAGCCGAGCTCGTAGCTGTCGCCGTCGTCGACCCCGCGCACGCTCACGGTCCGCTCCTCGACGTCGATCGCGGTGGCCTCGGTGCGCATCCGCACGTCGATCCCGGCCTCGCGGTGCTGCTCGGGCGACCGGGCGATGAGCTCGTCGCGGTCCCCGACGTCCCCCGCGATCCAGTACGGGATGCCGCAGGCGGAGTAGGACGTGTAGTGCCCGCGCTCGAGGACGACGACCTCGAGGTCGCCGTCCGGCGCGTGGCGCAGGGCGGTCGACGCGGCGGACATGCCGGTGGCGTCGCCACCGACGACGACGATGCGCTTGGTCATGAGTCCGGAGTCCCTCCCGGGAGTATCGTGCCGCCGTGAGCGAGGCCGCGGAGATCGAGGTCGACGGGCGGACCGTGCGGCTCACGAATCCCGACAGGGTGTACTTCTCGGCCCGGGGAGAAACGAAACTCGATCTCGCCCACTACTACCTGGCGGTCGCCGACGGCATCGTCCGCGCGCTCTACGAGCGGCCCTGCATGATGCACCGCTTCCCCACCGGGGTCGACGGCGACAAGGTCCACCAGAAGCGGCTGCCCAAGGGCGCGCCGGACTGGGTCCGCACCGTCCGGGTGACCTTCCCGCGCTTCAACCGCACCGCCGACGAGCTGTGCGTCACCAGCCCCGCCGACGTCGTGTGGGCGGTGCAGATGTCGACCGTGGAGTTCCACCCGTGGAACACCCGCGCCGCCGACGTCGAGACCCCCGACGAGTGGCGGATCGACTTCGACCCGATGCCCGGGGTCGAGTTCGGCACGATCCGGCGGGTGGCGGCCGTGGCCCACGAGGTGCTCGACGAGCTGGGCGCCGTCGGCTTCCCGAAGACCTCGGGGGGCAAGGGCCTGCACGTCTACGTCCGCATCCGCCCCGAGCACTCCTTCACCGAGGTGCGGCGCGCGGCGCTGGCGTTCGCCCGCGAGGTCGAGCGGCGCGCGCCCGACCTCGTCACCACCGCCTGGTGGCGCAAGGACCGCGAGCCCGGCACCGTCTTCCTCGACTGGAACCAGAACACCCGCGACCACACGATCGCCTCGGCCTACTCGGTGCGCGGCACCCCGGAGGGGCGGGTCTCCGCGCCGCTGCGCTGGGACGAGATCGACGACGCCGAGCCCGGCGACTTCACCCTCGCGACGATGCCCGCCCGCTACGCCGAGCTCGGCGACCTGCACGCCGCCATCGACGACGAGGTCTTCGACCTGCGCCCGCTGCTCGAGTGGGCCGACCGCGACGACGGCGTGCCCGACGAGCCGCCGGAGGTCTGACCCCCGGGGCCGGGGCCCTCAGGCCCGGTTCATCGTGCCCCGCGCGACGACGGTGCCGGCCGCCGACGTCTCGTAGGAGAAGCGGTCCGTCCCCTCCGGGTTGATGCGCACCAGGCCCTCGGTGCACGGCCCGGACACCGGCCGCGCGTCGAGGTCGGTGGTCTCCGCGACGGCGGTGAGGTAGAGGTCGAAGCGGCAGTCGTAGACGGAGAACGCCATCTGCCCGACCTTCGCGCCGACGTCCCCGGCCTGCAGGTCGATGCGGATCGGGAAGGTGCGCCCTGTGCCGGGCTCGGTCTGCTCGCCGGCCCACCCGCCGACGAGACCCGCGGGCAGGGCCACCGGTGCGGGGCCCGCGTTCTGCGTGCGCCACCAGTACGTGCCCCCGGCCGCGAGCAGGGCGACCAGGACGATCACCACGGCGCCGATCACCAGCCCCCGGCGCCGGCGCGGCGAGGTCGGGGCGTCGCCGAGGGTCGGCGACGGAGGGCGCTTCAGGTCGTCGGTCGACCCGGGCAAGGTGCCCGACCCCGGCGGGGTGGTCACCCCGGGGCTCGTCGCCCCGGGGCTGGTGGCACCCGGGTGGGTCGGGGTCGTCGACGTGGCGGCCTCGCCGGCGTCGTGCGCCCGCGTGGGGGGCGGCGACACGGGCCCCCACAGCGCGTTGGACCGGGACCCGGTCGGCCGGGGCGGTCCCGGCGGTGCGTACTGCCCGGTCGGTCCGGGCGCCGCGGACGGCAGCACCCCGGTCCGCCCCGCGTCCGCGCCGTCCGCGCCCGGCGGCGTGACGCGCGAGACCGCCGCCCGCGCGGCCGCGGCGAGCTCCCCGGCCCGCTGGTAGCGGTTCTCGGGCTCCTTCTCCAAGGCGGTGGCCACCACGTCGTCGAGCTGGTGCGGGAGGTCGTGGCGCAGCGCGCCCGGGCGCGGCGGCGCCGCGTGGAGGTGGGCGTGCATCAGCTGCTCGATGGTCCCGCGGAACGGGGCGGCGCCGGTGACGGCCTCGTGCAGCACGCAACCCAGGGCGTAGACGTCGACCCTGTGGTCGCCGCCCGGGCCGGGCTTGAAGCGCTCGGGGGCCATGTAGCCGGCGGTGCCGATCAGCGTGCTCTGGGACGTGAGCCGGGAGTCGCGCAGGCTCGAGGCGATCCCGAAGTCGATGAGGTACGCGAACGCGGGCGCAGCGGTCCCGGGCACCTCCGGATCCGCGAGCAGGATGTTCGACGGCTTGACGTCCCGGTGGATCAGCTGGGCTCGATGGGCGGCGTCGAGCGCGGCCGCGACCTGTTCGACGATCGCGACCGCCCGCAGCGGGTCCATCGGGCCCTGGCTGCCGAGGGCGGTCCCGAGGTCGATGCCCTCCACCAGCCGCATGTCCAGGAACAGCCGGCCGTCGATCTCGCCGTAGTCGTGGATCGGGATGACGTGCGGCTCGCTGAGCCGCGCGGTCATCTCCGCCTCGCGCCGGAACCGGGTCGCGAAGCCCTCGTCACCGCTGTGCGCCGACGAGAGCCGCTTGAGCGCGACCGCACGGTCCTTGCGCACGTCGGTGGCCCGGTGCACCTCGCCCATGGCGCCCGCGCCGATCAGGCCCTCGATGCGGTAGGGCCCGAAGCGTTCCTCCGCCACGCGCCCCCCTCGGTGTCCTCGTCATCGCTGTCGGAAGGGGATCGTAGCCAGCCCGGCCGCCGCGACCGACCACTCAGAACCGCGTGCCGTTCCACGGCACCGACGGCGGGGCGAACAGCCGGGCCAGCCGGCCCGCCGCGCCCGGGGTGAGCTCCTCGAGGCGCCCGCAGCGGGCCAGCACCCGGGGATCGATCCCGCCGAGGTAGAGCGAGCCGAGGGTCGCGGCGTCGAGGGCGACGTCGGCGTCGCGGGTCGTGGTCGCCACCTCGGGGGCGGTGGGGTCGCTCGTGTCGAGCAGCCACGTGCCCGCGGCGTGGCCCGCGGGGTCCTGCACCCCCAGGACGACCCGGTCGGTCACCGGGTAGCGCCGCGCGGTCAGGGCGGCCGGCACGTCGAGCACGCGCAGCCAGAGCATCTCGCGGGACGTGCCCGCGGTGACCGGGCGCAGGTCGGTGAGCAGCCAGGGCAGCGGCTCGTCCACCGACGCGTCGGACCAGCTCACGGCTCCGACGAGGTCGAGCGAGGCGAGGTGGCGCCACAGCTCGCGATAGGACTCGGGCGTCGTGGCCTGCAGGTCGAGCACGGCGATCTCGGCGCTGTCGCCCAGCCAGTCCTGCGCCACGCGGTAGACGACGTAGCCGCCCGGCCGGCCGGTGGCGTCGGACCACAGCACCGCATGGCGCTCGCGGTCGGGCCGCATGCCGGAGAAGAGGTTCTCCCCGGTCATCAGCGTGGTCCACGACCGCGTCGACCGGCCCATCGAGCCCGGGTGCCGGCGGCGGGCGCGGTCGTGGACGGGCGCGGCCGCGGACGGGAGCGTCGCGACGTCGAGGGTGCGCAGCCGTCCGGTGGGCCCGGGATCGCGGAAGTCCGCGGCGCGCGTGTCGAGCCGCAGCGACCGCGTCGAGAACGCGAGACCGAACCCGAACCGCTCGTAGAGCGAGCCCTGGGTGGAGGTCAGCGCCGCCATCGGCGTGCCGGCGCGGGCGGCCTCGGCGAGGTCGTCGACGAGCACGGCGCGCAGCAGGCCGCGACGTCGGTGGGTGCTGCGCACCCCGATCGAGGTGATCGCGTCGACCGCCACCTCCCCGCCGGGCACCGTCATCAGCGAGTCCCACGACCGCAGCGTCGCGACCGGCGCGGGGTCGCCGGTCTCGTAGACCCCGCGCAGCCGCTGGCCGGCGTAGTCGGCGGCGGCGCGGGCCAGGTCGGCGGGATCCATGCGGGGCCGCAGGAAGGCCGCGGCCATCGCGCGGGCCCAGGTGACGGTGTCGGCGTCGGCGACGCCCTCGGCCACGTGCGGGACGAGCCGGCGGACCTCGGTCATCGCGCTAGCGGGCGGTGGCCGCGAGCTGCCCGCAGGCGGCCGCGATCTCGCGGCCCCGGGTGTCGCGGACGGTGCACGCGACACCGCCGTCGCGTACCCGCGCCACGAACTCGGCCTGCACCGGCGCGGGGCTCGCGTCCCACTTCCTGCCCGGGGTCGGGTTCAGCGGGATGAGGTTGACGTGCACCAGCCGCCCGAGGTGCTTCGACGCCAGCTTCGCGAGCAGGTCGGCACGCCACGGCTGGTCGTTGACGTCGCGGATCAGGGCGTACTCGATGGAGACGCGGCGCCCGGTGACGTCGGCGTAGCGCCGCGCCGCGGCGAACACGTCGGCGACCGGCCAGCGCTCGTTCACGGGCACCAGGCTGTCGCGCAGCTCGTCGTCGGGGGTGTGCAGGGAGACCGCGAGCGTCACCTGCAGGCCCTCGTCGGCGAGCCGGTGGATCGCCGGCACGAGGCCGACCGTCGACACCGTCACCGAGCGCTGGGAGAGCCCGAGCCCCGCCGGCGGCGCGTCGCAGAGCCGGTGCACGGCGTCGACGACGCGCCGGTAGTTGGCCAGCGGCTCGCCCATGCCCATGAACACGACGTTGGACAGCCGGGACAGGTCGGCACCGAGCTCGCCGTCGCGCACCGCGGCGGCCGCGACCCGGACCTGCTCGACGATCTCGGCAGTCGACAGGTTGCGCTCGAGCCCGTTCTGCCCCGTCGCGCAGAACGGGCACGCCATGCCGCACCCCGCCTGGCTGGAGATGCAGACGGTGGCGCGGTCGGGGTAGCCCATGAGGACGCTCTCGACGAGGGCGCCGTCGTTCGCGCGCCACAGCGTCTTGCGGGTGGCGCCGCCGTCGCAGTCGAGCACCGAGGTCGGCGTGAGCAGCTCGGGCAGCAGCGCGGGCGCCAGCGCCTCGCGGGCGGCCTCGGGGAGGTCGGTCATCGCCGCCGGGTCGCTCTCCAGCCGCGTGAAGTAGTGCCGCGAGAGCTGGTCGGCCCGGAAGCCGGGCAGCCCCAGCTCGGTGACGGCCTCGCGGCGCGCCGCGGGGTCGAGGTCGGCGAGGTGGCGCGCGGGCTTCGTGCGCCTGCTGCCCTTCGGGGAGAGGGAGAGGACGGGTCCGGCGGCGTCGGCGGGATCGAGGGCGGGCTCGCTCATCGCGCGCGGTCCCGCAGCATCTCGACGAGGCCGACACGGTCGGCGGCCGAGAGCAGCATCAGCACCCCGGCGAGCAGCCCGAGCAGACCCTGCGAGACGAACCCGCCCGCCGTGGCGGTGGTGACCAGCGCGGACAGCACCCCGGCGGCCACGACGACCAGGCCGAGCCAGCGGGTCGGCTGCTGGCCCGTCGAGCGGCTGAGCAGCACGAACGCCCCGCCGGTGAGCACGAGGGCGAGACCCGGCAGGAACGCCGAGGCGCTGATGAGGCCGAGCACGATCGACGCGATGATCACGATCGCGATCACGCCGCCGCCGAGGCGCAGCATCTCCGCCGACCGCGAGGTGTCGAACGGGCGCGGCCCGCGCCGGCGGTTCTCCACCCCGATGCCGATCGCGATCGCGATGCCCACCGCCAGGATCAGCGTGCCCACCCCGTCGGCCCCGAGACCGAGGGTGCCCACCGCGAGCCACACCAGCCCGGCGCCCAGCTCGACGAGCACGGGGTCGACGCGGACGGCCCGCCCGCGCCGCGGCGGCGGGGAGCCCTGGAATCCACGCCCGGGCGGGCGGGGAGGGGGATACGCGGACACGACGTCCACGGTAACGCGGCCGGTCACCGGGCCGGGACGCCAGCCCCGGCGGTGCCCGGCGGTCCGTCGCGGGCCCGTCGCCGGCCCGGCAGCATTCCGTCAGCGTCCGGACCGCCGCCGGATCTCGGCGATCACCGCGGGCAGGACCTCGTGCACGTCGCCGACCACCGACCACGTCGCGCGCCGCATCATCGGCGCCTCCGGGTCGGTGTTGACCGCGAGGATCGACCGCGCCCCCATGCACCCGACCCAGTGCTGCGTGGCGCCGCTGATGCCGCACGCGATGTAGAGGTCGGGGTGCACGCGGGTGCCGGTGAGCCCGACCTGGTCGGCGTGCGGACGCCACCCGTTGTTGGTGGCGACCCGCGAGCAGCCGACCGCCCCGCCGACGAGCCCGGCCAGCTCCTCGAGCACGGCGTAGCCCTCGGCGCTGCCCACGCCCCGCCCGCCCGAGACCACCACCGGAGCCGTGGCCAGCGTCATGCCGGCCGCCCGCGGGGCCCGCTCGACCCGGCGGGCACGCGGCACCGCCGCGTCGAGCTCGGGGACGAACACGTCGACGGTCACCTCGGCGGCCGCGGCGGTCTCGCCGGTCGGGCGTCCGCCGGCGCTCAGCGTGCAGAGACGCACCGGGGCGTCGAGCGCGGCGTCCTCGAGCAGGATGCCGCCCGAACGTTCCCGGGTGACCTCCCACAGCTCGTCACATCCCTCTGGCCTCGGCCGGATCTCCGTGCACGCCGTCGCCAGCGGCACGCCCAGCGCGGCGGCGGCCCACGCCATCGCCTCCGTGCTCTCCGTGGTGCTCGCGGCGAGCACGGCCGCCGGCCGCCGCGCCGCGACCAGCTGCGCGAGGGCCTCCCCCGTGCACGCCGGCCCGCCGTCGGCGAGCAGCTCGTGACGGAGCAGGTGCAGGTGCGAGACCCCCTGCTTGACGAGGTCCTCCGGGAGGTCGCCGGCCTCGCCGACGGCCACGGCGGCGACGGGGAGGTCCAGCCGGTGGGCGAGGTCGCGCGCCGCCGCGAGCACCTCCGCCGACGCGGCGCTCGGCGTCCCGTCGGTCTCCCTCTCGATCACGGCCAGCACCATCAGCGCACCACTCCCAGGTCGGCGAGGACGTCCACCACCGCGGGCGCCGCCGCGGCCCCGCGGCCCAGCTCGACGGTCTGCGCGCGGGCGTCCGGGCGGTGGCGCAGCCTCAGGGTCCGGAGCCCTCCCGTCGCGGACGGGGCGTCCAGCACCCGCACGCGGGCCTTCCTCGCCCGCAGCCGGCCCTTGATCGTCGGGTAGCGCGGGAGGTTGAGCCCTTCCAGCACGGCGACGACGGCGGGCAGCGGCGCGTCGTGGACCTCGACCCCGTCGCCGACCTCGCGGCGGACCGCGACGGTGTCGGAGCCGGGCTCGATGCCCTTCACCCCGCCGACCACCGGGCGGCGCAGCGCGCAGGCCACCCGGAAGGCGACCTGGGCGTGGCCGGCGTCGGCGGAGGCCTCCCCGAACAGGACGAGGTCGTAGGGCGGCAGGTCCCGCAGCGCGCTCGCGATCGCGGCGGCGCTGACCTCCGGCTGCGGGTCGGCGACCGGCGCGTCGACCCGTACCGCGTGGTCGGCGCCCATCGACAGCGCGTACCGCAGCTGCTCCTCGGTCTCGGCCGGCCCGACGGTCAGCACGCCGGCGGAGCCGCCGGTGCGCCCGGCGATCCGGACCGCCTCCTCGACCGCGCACTCCTCGTGCGGGCCGATCGTGAAGCCGAGGTGGCGGGTGTCCACGGCCGTCGCGTCCGCGGTCAGCAGGATCTCCGCGCCCACCGCGGGCACGCGCTTGACGCACACCAGCACGTCCATCTCAGCCCCGCATCCGCGCGTCGTCGGGGTCGAACAGCGGCCGGCGGCCCGCCCGGGCGACCGTCACCCGGTACCGCTCCCCCAGGTACTCGACGAGCAGGCCGGTGCCCTCGACCGCGTGCCACGGCGGGAGGTAGGCCATCAGCAGGTGCGTCCCGAGCGACGGGGCCGCCCCGGCGCTGGTGACGTACGACGGCCGGCCCCGGCGGTCGGCGATCCGCTCCCCGTCGAGGGTGAGGAGCGGTTCGCCGCCCTGGGGGTAGCGCCGCAGCCCGGCCCTGTCCCGTGCGCCGTCGAGCGTCAGTGTGCAGAGCGTCGCCTCCGGCTCGCCCTCGCGCGCCTTGGTGTACGCGGCCTTGCCGACGAAGTCCGCCGCCTTGAGCCCGGGCAGCGCGAGGCCCGCCTCCACCGGCCCGTGCTCGGCGTCGAGCTCGTGGCCCATGAGCCGGTAGCCCTTCTCCATCCGGGCCGTGGTGCCGTAGACGCCGATGCCGGCGGGCACGAGCCCGTGCGGGGCGCCGGCCTCGACCAGCGCGTCCCAGAGCCGCGGGCCGGACTCGGTCGGCGCGTGCAGCTCCCAGCCCAGCTCCCCGACGTAGGACAGCCGCAGCGCGAGGACCGGCGTCGAGCCCACGTGGACCGTCCGGGCGGTGCCGAACGGGAACGCGGCGTCGCTGACGTCGTCGTCGGTGACCGCCGCGAGGACGTCGCGGGCCCGCGGCCCCCACAGCCCGAGCGTGCACATCGCCGACGTCACGTCGTGCAGCGCCACCGACCCGTCGGCCGGGAGGTGGGTCGTGAACCAGTGCCGGTCCCGGGCACCGTCCGCGCCCCCGGTGACCACGCGGAAGTGCTCCTCGCCGAGCCGGACCACGGTCAGGTCGCTGCGGAAGCCGCCGTCGGGGCCGAGCAGCGGCGTGTAGATCACGCGACCGACCGGCCGGTCCATCTGGGCGACCGTGAGGTGCTGGAGGTACGGGAGCGCGCCCGGCCCGCGCACGTCGAACGACGTGAACGCGCTGAGGTCGATCATCGCGACACCGCGGCGCATCGCGAGGTGCTCGGCGTTGATGATCGGCGACCACCAGCGCGCGTCCCACTCGTGCGGCCGGTCGGCGACGCCCAGCTCGGCGACGAGGTGCTCGTTCGCGCGGTACCACTGCGGCCGCTCCCAGCCCGCCACCTCGAAGAACTCCGCGCCCAGGGCCTGCTCGCGCTCGAAGAACGGCGACCGGCGGGCACCGCGGTCGGAGCCCCACTGCTCGCGGGGGTGCACGATCCCGTAGGTCTTGTTGAAGCCCTCGGCGGCGCGGGCGCGGACGTAGGCCCGGGTGCGCTCGTGCGGGGCGAACCGCGCGATGTCCGAGTGCTGCGGGTCGATCTCGGGCGCGCCCGCCGTCATCCACTCGGCGATGAGGCGGCCGACGCCAGGCCCCTCCTTGATCCACACCGCGGCCGCCGACCAGAGCCCCCGCACCTCGGGGGTCTCGCCGAGCAGCGGGTGGCCGTCGGGTGTCAGCGAGAGCAGCCCGTTGATCGCGTGCCGGATACCGGCGTCGGGACGGTCGAGGACGCTCGCGAAGAGCTCGAGCGCCGCCTCCATCTGCGGGTCGAAGTCGTCGGGGGTGAACGGCAGCTGGGTCGGCGAGAGCGCCGCCGCGGCCAGCGACGGGATGTCGTCGGGGTCGACCAGGATCGGGCGGTGGGCGTAGGAGCCGATCTCGAGGTCCGCCCCGCTCTGCCGTTCGTACATCAGCGGGTCCATGTCGCGGATGATCGGGAACGCGATCTCGCGTCCGGTCGCCGCGAGCTCCGGGATCGGGCCGACGTCGATCATCTGGTGGACCGCGGGGGTCAGCGGGACCGTCGCGCCCGCCAGCGCCGCGATGCGCGGGCTCCACACGCCGCACGCGACGACGACGTACTCGGTCTCGACGTCGCCGCGGTCGGTGCGCACCCGCCGCACCCGGCCGCCGTCGGTGTCGATGCCGAGCACCTCGGTCATCGCCGAGACCGTCAGCGCGCCCGCGGCCGTGGCCCGCTCGCGCATGAGCTCGCCGGCCCGCAGCGGGTCGACGACCGCCACCGACGGCGTCCAGAACCCGGCCAGGACCGGGGCGGGGTCGAGGAACGGCACCTTGTCGGCCACCTCCGCCGGGGTGATCAGCTCGGCGTCGATGCCCCACGCCCGCGCCGACGACATCCGCCGGTGCAGCTCCTGCACCCGCTCCGGGGTGCGCGCCACCTCGATGCCGCCGCACGTCGTCAGCGTCCCGAGCTCGGTGTACTGGCGCGCGGCGTCCGCGGTCAGCTGCGTGATCTCGCGGGAGTGGTCGACCGGGAAGACGAAGTTCGAGGCGTGGCCGGTCGACCCGCCGGGGTCGGGCAGCGGGCCCTTGTCCACCAGCAGGATCTCGCGCCAGCCGAGCCGCGCGAGGTGGTGGACGACGGCGTTGCCGACGATGCCGGCCCCGATGACGACGACCTGGGCCCGGTCGGGGAACGGTGACACGGCTTCTCCTCGGGTTCCTCAGGCGGCCGTGCGGCGGGCCTGCGACAGCCAGCGCACGGTCGGCTCGATCTGGTTGAAGGTGAAGAGGTGCAGCCCGGCGAGGTCGCCGGCGCCCGCGGCGAGGCCCCGGACGAGGTCGTCGGGGGTGTGGCGGCCGGGCCGCAGGAGCGAGCGGGCGGTCGCGCGGTGGGAGCGGGCGAACCGGGCCGCGTCCGCGACCCCGATCCGCACCGAGAGGCGCAGCAGCCGCGCGGCGTCGACGACCCCGGGCACGCCCGCGACCACCGGGAGGTCGATCCCCCGCGCCCGCGCCTCGCCGGCGAACCCGCGGACGAGGTCGGCGTCGAAGCAGAGCTGCGTGACGGTGTAGTCGGCGTGGAACTGCTTGACCCGCAGGTCGGCCCACAGCACGTCGTCGCCGATGTGGTGGTGGCCGTCCGGGTAGGACGGGACGCCCACCCGGGGCGGGCGCCGGCCGAGGTCCTCCATCGCCCGCAGCAGCGCGAGCCCGTCGGGCAGGTCCCCGGCGGGCTCGCGCGCGTCGCCGCCGACGACGAACACGTCGCGCACCCCGGCCCCGGCGAGCCGGTCGAGGTGCTCGGTCAACTCGCCGCGGTCGCGCACGCTGCGCGCCGCGAGGTGGGGCACGGCCGCGAAGCCGCGGGCGACGAGCTCCACCGCCACGGCCACGGTGGCGGCCGGTCCCCGGCGCGGGGTGGCGGTGACGGTCACCGTCGCCCGGCCGGGAGATCCGCGACCGCGTCGAGCACGCCGGCCGTCGGCGCCACCTCGAAGCGCGGGTCGGCCAGCAGCGTGGCGACGGCGGCACGGACGTCCGGACCGCCGGCGGCGTCCAGCCCTCCCATGACCGCTCAGCCCTTGGGGGTCTGCTTGCTCGGGTCGACGAACGGCTTCTCCACGACCACGCCGTCGCGCACGTCGTCCGAGGTGATGACCTGCAGCGTCGTCCCCAGCGGCGTGGACGGCGTCGCGACCATCGCGAGGCCGATGTTGCGCTCGAGCCGCGGCGACCAGCACGCGCTGGTGACCGCGCCGACGAACTCGCCCGCCTCGTTGCGCACCGTGAACGGTTCGATCATCGACCCGTCGTTGAACGTGCCCAGCCGCGCGCCGCCGATCTCGACCCCGACGAGCGAGCGCGCGAGCCCCCGCTCCTTGGCCCGGATCAGGGCGTCCTTGCCGACGAAGTCGGCGTCCTGGGCGAGGTCGACCATCCACGTGTAGTCGTAGCCGACCTCGAGCGGGTTGGTGTCGAGGGTGATGTCGCAGCCGTAGGCGAGCATGCCGCCCTCGATGCGCCGGATGTGGCACGGGCCGATGGGGCGCATGCGGTGCGGGCGGCCGGCCTCCCAGACCCGGTCCCAGAGCCGGCCCGCGTTCCGGACGGCGTCGCGCAGGTAGATCTCGTAGCCGATCTCCGCGCTGTAGCCGGTGCGGCTCACGACGACCTCCATGTCGTCGATCACCGCGTGGCGCAGGTGGTAGTAGGGCATCTCGGCGACGTCGGTGCCGAACAGGTCGGTGACCACCGCCTTGGCCTTCGGGCCCTGGACCTGCACCGGGGCGACGTCGATCTCGCGGACCCGCACGTCCCAGCCGCCGGCGTGCGCCAGGCCGGTCGCCCACAGCCCGACGTCGGAGTCGGCCAGCGAGAGCCAGAACCGGTCCTCCTCGACCCGCAGCAGCACGGGGTCGTTGATGATCCCGCCGTCGGGGGCGGTGACGAACACGTACTTGCACTGGCCGACCGCGCACTTGGTCAGGTCGCGGGGGATCAGGTGGTTGGTGAACGCGAAGGCGTCCGGGCCGGAGATCTCGATCTGGCGCTCGACGCCGACGTCCCAGAGGGTCACGTCCTCGAGCAGCGCCCAGTACTCGGCGACCGGGTCACCGTAGTGCCGCGGGTGGTACGTGTGGTTGTAGACGCTGTACATCGCCACGCCGTGCGCCCGCGACTTCCAGAAGTACGGCGACTTGCGCAGGCGCGGGTAGAGCAGCACCCCCGGGTTCGTCACGACCGTCGACGACGGCTCCGGCACGAGGTCCACCGCGGCCCGAGTGGGCAGGACGTCCGTCATCAGCACCTCACCTCATCGTGCGTCCGCCGGCCCCCCGAGCCGGCAATCGGACGGGCGTTGCGCAGATAGCAACTGGTTTCCCTTGACGCAACGAGCATGCGTCCGTGACCGAGATCACGTCAAGAGATCCGACCAGGCGAACTGATATATCCGGCGCGGGGTCAGACGCGTACGAGTCCGGTGGGCTCACGGCGGGTGTGCACGCGGTAGCCCACCGACAGCGTGAGACCGGGGGTGCCGTCGATCGCGCGCTGCGCGACGGCCGGGGTGAACTCGATGCGCAGCACGTCGCCGAGCGTCGTGCGGTCCGCGAAGCGCCAGAGCGTGTCGACGCGGCGCACCCCGAAGCCCTCGGCGGCGAAGAAGCGCTCGGCGGCACCCGGGTCGTAGCGGGGGGCGGACGCCCGCATCCAGGCGCCGTAGGAGTGGCGGGTCGCGTCCAGGTCGACGATCACGACGATCCCGCCCGGCCGCAGGACGCGCGACGCCTCGGCGAGCCCCGGTTCGCAGCCGGGGCCGAAGAAGTAGGCGGTGCGGGCGTGGACGACGTCGACGCTGTCGTCGTCCAGCGGCAGGTCGGCCGCACTGCCCGGGACGAGCCGGCAGGTGGGGTGCCCGGCGACCCGCTCGCGGGCCCGCGCGACCAGGGGCCTGTGGGGCTCGACGCCGAGCACCGAGCGGGCTCGCCGCGCGAACCGCGGCAGGTGGTAGCCGTCGCCGCACCCGACGTCGACCACGTCGAGACCGTCGTGCGGGGCGAGCTCGACCAGGGTGTCCCACAGGGCGCCGGTGGCGTCCTGCGCCTCGTTCTCGCGCTCGTAGACCTCGGGCCAGCGCCAGATGTTGGGGGACTCGACGACGTCCCCCTTCTGGAAGCGGGTCACACGCCGTGCACCGGGACGAAAACGAGCAGCAGGAGCCAGGCCATCGGCGCCGAGGTCACCAGCGAGTCGAGGCGCTCCATCAGCCCGCCGTGGCCGGGGATCGTGTGGCCCATGTCCTTGATGCCGAGGTCGCGCTTGATCAGCGACTCGACGAGGTCGCCGGTGACGGCCGTCGCCACGAGCAGCGGGCCGATGATCAGGCCGTACCACCAGCGGTCGTCGAGCAGCAGCGCGACGCACAGGCAGGCCCCCGTCGAGCCCGCGATCAGCGACCCGGCGAGACCCTCCCACGACTTCTTGGGGCTGACCTTCGGCGCCATCGGGTGCTTCCCGAACAGCGCGCCCAGCGCGTAGCCGCCGGTGTCGGAGCAGATGACGACGATGAGGAACGTCAGGACGCGCGCGGTGCCGTCGGCGGGGACGACGAGCATCGAGCCGAACGCCATGCACAGCGGCACCCAGCACAGCACGAGCATCGACGCGCCGACGTCGCGCACGAACCCGGCGGCGCCGAGCCGCATGCGCCACAGGAAGCACCCAAGAACCGTGACCAGCAGGGCGCCGAGGATGCCCTCGGTGCCGAACGGCCAGGCCAGCCAGATCATCGCCTGCCCGCCGACCAGGACGGGGACGCGCGACAGGCGGATGCCGGCGCCGCGGTGCAGCGCGCCGAACAGCTCCCACGTGCCGATCACCGCGGAGATCGCGACGATGCCGATCCAGGCCTGCCGGACGGTCAGGAGCGCGACGAGGATGACCGCGCCCATGGCGAGCCCGACGCCGATGGCGACCGGCAGGTTGCGGCCGGCGCGGGAGGTGCGCTTCGGCTGGTCCGCGTCGGGCCCCGCGGTCTCGTCCGTGTGCTCGCCCGTGTCGTCGCCCGTGGGGTCGCCCGTGTCGTCGTCCGCCCCCGGCGTGGACGCCGGGGACTCGGTCGGGGCGGGCCGCCGGGGCCGCGACGCGGAGGAGGGCATGGGTCGTGGGCTGCCTCAGACCTCGAGGAGCTCGGCTTCCTTGTTCTTCACGAGCTCGTCGACCTGGGCGACGTACTTGGCCGTGACGCTCTCGAGCTCCTTCTCGGCGCGCCCGGTCTCGTCCTCGCCGGCCTCGCCGTCCTTGACGATGCGCTGCAGCTCGGACATCGCGCCGCGCCGCACGCTGCGGATGGAGACCTTGGCGTCCTCGCCCTTGCCGCGCGCGACCTTGACCATGTCCTTGCGGCGCTCCTCGGAGAGCTGCGGGAACACGACGCGGATGATCTGGCCGTCGTTGCTGGGGTTGACGCCGAGATCGGAGTCGCGGATCGCGCGCTCCATGCTCTGCAGCTGGCTCGCGTCGTAGGGCTTGATGACGGCCATGCGGGCCTCGGGCACCTGCACGGCGGCGAGCTGGTTGAGCGGGGTCCAGGCGCCGTAGTACTCGACCTGGATGCGGTTGAACATCGCCGGGCTGGCGCGGCCGGTGCGCACGCCGCCCAGATCCTCCTTGGCGACGCTGACGGCCTTCTCCATCTTCTCCTCGGCGTCGAGGAGCGTTTCGTCGATCATGGTCGCCTCTCCTCAGGGGCCGGAAGGGGTGTGGACCAGCGTGCCGATCCTCTCACCCCGCACCGCGCGGGCGATGTTCCCCTCGACGAGCAGGTTGAACACCATGATCGGCATCTTGTTGTCCATGCAGAGGCTGAAGGCCGTCGCGTCGGCGACCTTGAGGCCCTTCTCCAGCACCTCACGGTGGGAGATCTCGTGGTACATCGTCGCCGTCGGGTCGAGCTTGGGATCGGCGGTGTAGACGCCGTCGACGCCCTTCGCGAGCAGCACGACCTCGCACTCGATCTCCAGCGCGCGCTGCGCGGCGGTGGTGTCGGTGGAGAAGTACGGCATGCCGACGCCGGCGCCGAAGATGACCACGCGGCCCTTCTCGAGGTGGCGCATGGCGCGGCGCGGGATGTAGGACTCGGCGACCTGCCCCATGGTGATCGCGGTCTGCACCCGGGTGTCGATGTGGTGCTCGCGCTCGAGGAAGTCCTGCAGGGCCAGGCAGTTCATGACCGTGCCGAGCATGCCCATGTAGTCCGCGCGCTGGCGCTGCATGCCGTAGCGGTGCAGCTCCTCGCCGCGGAAGAAGTTGCCGCCGCCGATGACGACGGCGATCTGGATGCCGGAGTTGACGACGTCCGCGATCTGGCGGGCGACGGTCTGGACGACCACGGGGTCGACCCCGACGCCGCCGCCGCCGAACATCTCGCCGCCGAGCTTGAGCAGGACCCGCTTGTGGCCGGACCGCGTGTCCGGACCGTCGTCGGTCACGGTCTGGGGACTGGCCACGCTCTCCTCCAGCTGCTCGGCGGGGTGCTCGACGTCCGGCCCGTGGGGCCGGGGCCCGGATCGGGCCCCGGCCTCACGGGGACGTGGTCAGGGCTGGCCGACCTCGAAGCGCGCGAAGGTGCGGACGCCGACGCCCGCCTCCTCCAGCACCTTGCCGACCGTCTTCTTGTCGACGGACACCGAGTCCTGCTCGAGGAGCACCGTGTCCTTGTAGTAGCCGTTGAGACGACCTTCGACGATCTTCTCGAGGATCTTCTCCGGCTTGCCCTCCTCGCGGGCGGTGGCCTCGGCGATGCGCTTCTCGTTCTCCACCACGTCGGCGGGGACCTCGTCGCGCGTGGTGTAGAGCGGGCGCGCCGCCGCGACCTGCATGGCCGCGCCGCGCGCGGCCTCCGACGCGTCGTCGCCGTCGCCGGTGTAGGCGACGACGACGCCGATGGCCGGCGGCAGGTCGGAGGACCGGCGGTGCAGGTACGTCGCCGTCGGGCCGTCGAGCAGCGCGACGCGGCGCAGCTCGAGCTTCTCGCCGATGCGCGCCGAGAGCTCCTGCACCTTGTCCTCGACCGTGCCCTCGTCGAGGGTCGCGGCCTTGAGGGACTCGAGGTCCTTGGTGCCGCTGCTCAGCGCGACGCCGAGGATGTCCTCGGCGAGCTGGACGAAGTCGGCGTTCTTGGCGACGAAGTCGGTCTCGGAGTTGAGCTCGATCATCGCGCCGTCGCGGGCGGCCACCACGCCGTTGGCGGTGGTGCGGCCGGCCCGCTTGCCGACGTCCTTCGCACCCTTGATGCGCAGGGCCTCGACGGCCTTGTCCATGTCGCCCTCGTTCTGCTCGAGGGCCTTCTTGCAGTCCATCATCCCGGACCCGGTGAGGTCCCGGAGCTTCTTCACGTCCGCAGCGGTGTAGTTCGCCATGGTGCGGCTCTCGTCCGTCCTCGTCGTCTGGTGCGTCGTGGTTGCTGTGTCGCTGGGCCCGTCGGGCGTCAGCCGGCCCCGCCCTGCGGGGTCGGGGCACCGTTGTTCTGGCCGGCCTCCGGCGCGGCGGCGATCGCGTTGTCGTCGCCCTCCGAGTCGGTGTCGACGGTGCCGCCGGTGCGCTCGGGACGGCTGACCGGCGTGGTGTCGTCGCCGATCGCGTTGGTCGTCGCCTCGGCCTCGGGCGTCGCGACCGGCGAGTCGCCGGGCGCGTCGACCGCGGAGCTGGTGCTGCCCTGCTCCAGGCCGGTCGGCGCGCTGGCGCCGTCGCCGCCCTGGGCCATGAGCTCCTGCTCCCACTCGGCCAGCGGCTCGTCCTCGCCGCGCTCGCCGTCGCCGCGCTGGCCGCGGGCCTGCAGGCCGTCGGCGCACGCCTGCGCGACCACGCGGGTCAGCAGGGCCGCGGAACGGATCGCGTCGTCGTTGCCCGGGATCGGGTAGTCGACCTCGTCCGGGTCGCAGTTGGTGTCGAGGATGGCGACGACCGGGATGTTGAGCTTCCGGGCCTCGCCGACCGCGATGTGCTCCTTCTTGGTGTCGACCACCCACACCGCGCTGGGCACGCGGCCCATGTCGCGGATACCGCCGAGCGTCTTCTCGAGCTTGTCGTGCTCGCGGGTGAGCATGAGGATCTCCTTCTTGGTGCGACCCTCGAAGCCCCCGCTCTGCTCCATGGCCTCCAGCTCCTTGAGCCGCTGGAGGCGCTTGTGCACGGTGGTGAAGTTGGTGAGCATGCCGCCCAGCCAGCGCTGGTTCACGAACGGCATGCCGACGCGGCGCGCCTGCTCGTCGATGGCCTCCTGGGCCTGCTTCTTCGTGCCGACGAAGAGCACCGTGCCGCCGTGGGCGACGGTCTGCTTGACGAACTCGTAGGCGCGATCGACGTAGGACAGCGTCTGCTGCAGGTCGATGATGTAGATGCCGTTGCGCTCGGTGAAGATGAAGCGGCGCATCTTGGGGTTCCAGCGGCGGGTCTGGTGACCGAAGTGGACACCGGAGTCCAGCAGCTGGCGCATCGTGACGACGGCCATGCGGTGGAACTACCTTCTCTCTGCGGCCCGGCACGTGCGCCGGACCTGGCGGTTGTCGCGACGGTCCCGGCCGGGCCGCCGCCCTGGTGCCCTCGTGACCGATCCGGAACCCGCTGACGCGGGACCGCCCGGATGCGGCTCTGGCAGCGCCGCGCGTGGCGGCGCTTGAGAGGGCACGCGAAGTCGGCCCGCCCGACCCCGACGTCGCGAGGACACGGCGGACCGCTGGTCACGAGTGTACCCGCGCACCCCCGCGCCCTCCCCCGCGCCCTCGGCCCCCCGCGCCCGCCACCGGCCCGGGGACGCACACGGGGTGTGCGAGCAATGCGGCTTTCCTGGCGTGTGACGCCAGGATCGCCACAGGCTCGCCGGCGCGACACGCCGAGCCGGGGGGTGTCGGCGGCGCGAGGCACGGGGTGGTGTCAGCGTGGCGTCCACGCCGGCGTCCGACGTCAGGAAATCCACCAGCTCGCGGCGACGTCGGCGGGGTGCAGTGCTCGCGCGGGAGTGCGCGACGTCGGCGGGGGTGCGGCGACGTCGGCGGGGTTCGCGCGGGGGTGCGCGACGTCGGCGGGGTGCAGTGCTCGCGCGGGGGTGCGCGACGTCGGCGGGGTGCAGTGCTCGCGCGGGGGTGCGCGACGTCGGGGGGGGGGGGTGCGGCGACCTCAGCAGGACTCCGGGGCGGTTCGTGGAGATCAGGAGTGCGCCATGCACCTCCGGCGGGCTCCGGAGGTGCCTGGTGCGCTCCTGATCTCCGCGTGGGCAGGCGATGGATCCGGCGGGCGTGCTGCTGCGTCCAACCCGGTGTGAGGTGCTCCGGACCCGTCGTGACGCTGATCGCCGCCCTGATCGCCGCCCTGATCGTGACCCTGCTCGCCGGGCCGGCGCCGGTGGCGGCGGCGCCCGCTCCCCCGCCGGTGGTCCCGGTGGGTGCCTACGGGTGGCCGCTGGCCGGGGTCGACCCGGGCGGCGCGCCGGCGCGGTCCGGCCAGCCCGGGGCGGTGACGCGGCCGTTCGACCCGCCGCCGCACTTCTACGGGCGCGGACACCGTGGCGCCGACCTCGCGGGACGCCCGGGGCTGGCGGTGCTGGCCGCGGGCGACGGGGTGGTGGCGTTCGCGGGCGCGCTGGCCGGGCGTGGGGTGGTGTCCGTCGAGCACCCGGGCGGGCTGCGCACCACCTACGAGCCGCTGGTGGTCGGCGTGGCCGCCGGCGCGCGGGTCCGGCGCGGCGACACCCTGGGCACCCTCGCGCCCGGGCACCGCGGCTGTCCCGTGGCGGCGTGCCTGCACTGGGGCCTGCGCCGGCCGTCGACCACGACCGGCGCAGGCGGCCTCGAGTACCTCGACCCGCTGCTGCTCCTGGGGCTGGGGCCGGTGCGGCTGCTGCCGACCGACCCGTGACGCCTCAGGCGTGCTGGAGCTCGGCCAGCCGCGCCCGCAGGCGCATGACCGCGCGGGTGTGCAGCTGGCACACGCGCGACTCCGTGACCCCGAGGACCCGGCCGATCTCGGCGAGGGTCAGGTTCTCGAAGTAGTACAGGCCCACGACCGTGCGGTCCCTCTCCGCGAGCTGACCCACCGCCTCGGCCAGCAGGCGCCGCGTCTCGCGGTCCTCCATGGCCGCGAGCGGATCCTCCGCGCCGGTGTCGGGCAACGAGTCCGCCAGCGACGGCGCCGCGGCCCCGTCGCCCGCACCCCCGCCGCGCCCGGCGGCGACGAGCTCGTCGAGCGCCGCGACGCTCGTCATCGCGATCTGCCCGAACGTCGAGCGCAGGTCCTCGGTCGAGGTGTCGAGCTCGCTGGCCAGCTCGGCGTCGCTGCAGGAGCGCTGCTCGCGACCCTCGAGGCGCTCGATCGCGCGCTCGATCTCGCGGGCCCGGGAACGCACCGACCGCGGCACCCAGTCCTGGGACCGCAGCTCGTCGAGGATCGCCCCGCGGATGCGCTGCATCGCGTAGACCTCGAACTTGCGGCCGCGGTCGGGCTCGAACCGCTCGATGGCGTCGACCAGCCCGAAGATCCCGCACTGGATGAGGTCGGCGACGTCGACGTGCGAGGGCAGCCCCGTCCCCACCCGGCCGGCCACGTACTTGACCAGCGGCGCGTAGTGCAGCACCAGCCGGTCCTTGCGGGACTTGCGCGGGTCCTCGGTGTACGCGGCCCAGAGGTCGGCGATGCCGGCCTCGACGAGACCTTCCTCGTCGACCGTGCCCGGCGCGGCCCCGCCGAGTGTGGCCGGCAGGGCGTGGGTGCCGGCCTCGGCGCCGGGGGACGCGGTGTCGCGGGACCCGTCGGTGGGGGCCGGCACGGCCGCGAGCGCGGTGGCGCCCTCGGTGGCCGGCCCCGACGACTCGCGGCGGGCCGGCGACGGTCGGCGCGCCGCGCGCACCGCGCGCGCCGCGGCACCGGCGGCGCCGGCCGCGCGCACGGCGGACTCCGAGTTGGGCCCGGGTAGGGCGGGCAGCGGACCGGTCGGCGGGGCGTCCGGTGGCACGGTGGCCACCGGCGGGCCCTCGCGCCGCGGGTCAGGCGCGGGGGTGGGCGGTGTCATGGATGGCCCTCAGGCGCTCGGCGGACACGTGCGTGTACAGCTGGGTCGTCGCCGGTGACGCGTGTCCCAGCAGTTCCTGGACGCTCCTCAGATCCGCTCCCCCCTCGAGCAAATGTGTGGCCGCCGAGTGTCGGAGGCCGTGCGGCGCCATGTCGGGCGCCCCCGGAACGGCGCCGGTGGCGTCGTGCACCACCGTGCGGGCGATCCGCGGGTCGAGGCGCCCGCCGCGGGCGCCGAGCAACAGGGCCGGTGGCGAGGTCGCGACGGCGAGCGCCGGGCGGCCCTCGCGCCGCCAGGCCTCGAGCGCCGCGGCCGCCGGCTGGCCGTAGACGACGGTGCGCTCCTTGGCGCCCTTGCCGAGCACCCGCAGGGTGCGCCGGCCGTCGTCCACGTCGTCGACGTCCAGGCCGCAGAGCTCCGAGACCCGGACGCCGGTGGCGTAGAGCAGTTCGAGCAGCAGGTGGTCGCGCAGCGCCACCGGGTCGCCCTCGGCGGCGCCCGAGGCCGCCGCCTGCAGCGCGGCCGCGGCCTGGTCGGCGCGCAGGACCTCCGGCAGTCGCCGGTGCGCCTTCGGCGACGCGAGACGGGCGCCCGCGTCGGTCGGGGCGCGCCCGGTGCGGGCCGCCCAGGCGGTGAACGTCCGCGCGGCCGCGGCCCGGCGCGCCAGCGTGGTGCGGCTCGCGCCGCGCGCGCGGCCCTCGGCGAGCCAGGAGCGCAGGCCGGCGAGGTCGAGGTCGGCGAGGTCGACCGGCGCGTCGGGTGCCGGACCGTCGTCGGGACCGGCGCTGGTGGCGGCACCGGAACCGGTGTCGGCGGCTGCGTCGGCACCGGTGTCGCGTCCGCGCAGGTGGTCGAGCAGCGTCGCGACGTCGCCGAGGTAGGCGCGGACGGTGTGCGGCGAGAGCGCCCGCTCGTAGCGCAGGTGGGCGGCGAACGCGTCGAGGTGCGACGCGACGGGGGCCGAGCCCGTCGGGCCGGCGACCGCCGCGGAGCCGCCCGTCGGGACCGACGCCGCGCCCGGTCCGCCGCCGAGGCGGTTCCCGGGGCCGTCCCCGGCTCCGCGGGGCGCCGGAACCCCCTGGTGAGCGGTGGTCGGGGCGCCCGCATCGTCCGTCCCGGTGAACGCGGAGCGTGACGACGTGACCGGGTCGAAGGGGAACTCACGAGAGCGCCCTCGACCGGGTGACCGGGAGGCGCCGTGAGGGCGTCCGGTCGACCCGTCGGTAGGAAACGTGCCGGTCATCGCCGTGAAGACTCTCGGGCCGACCGGCCTCGGTCAAGCACCGCCGCGACTCGTGCGGTGACCGTGGGCCACTGTCGGGGAGCGGTTCCACTCGTCGCGCTCTGCAACCGTTCGTCGCTCTGTGCCTGTTCACCCGGGTCGGCGACGCCACCGCCCACCGTCGGACTCGGCGAGCCCGCGGGCCTCGAGTTCGCTCAGGTGGGTGGTGAGGTCCCGCGGGTCCACCCCCGCCTCGTGGGCCAGACGTACCGCTGTGCGCGCCGCGTGGAGGGACAGGGCCTCGTGCACACGGAGCGCGTCAGGGTCAAGACCGTCCGTCGGACGGGTCGGGGTCCCCGGTGGAGTGGCGATGTCCTCCCCCACAGGGCTCACCTCCTCCAGGACGTGGGCCACCCGCCCGACCACGGACACCTCCGGCCGGCGGGCGAGCTCGTGGCAGCCCAGCGAGAGGGCCGAGGTGACCGGCCCGGGCACCACCATCACCGCGCGGCCGAGACCGCCCGCGACGAGCGCCGTGCGCATGGCCCCGGAGCGCGCGGCCGCCTCGACCACCACCGTGCCCGCGGTGAGCGCGGCGATGAGCCGGTTGCGGACGAGAAACCGGTGGCGCGCGGGTGTCGAGCCCGGCGGGTACTCGGTGACGACGAGTCCCCGGTGGGCGATGTGGTCGAGCAGCGTGGCGTGGGTGGGTGGGTAGGCACGGTCGATCCCGCACGCCAGGACGGCCACGGTGGCTCCGCCGACGGCCAGCGCGCCGCGGTGCGCGGCCCCGTCGATCCCGAGCGCCGCGCCGGACACCACCGTGCGGCCCCGGTCGGCGAGGTCCGCGGCCCAGTCGCGGGCGACCCACAGCCCGTACTCGCTCGCCGCGCGGGCCCCCACGAGCGCGACCCGGCCGCGCGGGGCGTCGTCGAGCCGTCCGGGTCCGCGGGCCCACAGCGCCAGCGGCTCGGCGGGTCCCTCGCGGGCCGGCGCGCCCTCCATCCCGCCGCCGCCGTCCGGCCCCGCGACGAGCCCCAGGCCCGCGAGCGCGACGGCGGGCCACTCCGGGTCCTCGGGGACGATCAGCCGGCCGCCACGGGCCCGGAGCAGCGTCAGGTCGGCCTCGGCGCGGTCGGTGTCGCGCCGGGCCGCGGTCTCGCGGGCGACCGCAGGCGGCAGGGCACCCGGCCCGTCCGTCGCACCCGCCCGCACCCGCCGTGCCGCGGTGACCGGCCCGACCTCGGCGACCCAGGCCGCGAGGGCCGCGGCGGGCGGCTCGGCCACCCGGGACAGGTAGGCGCGAGCCAGCAGGACCTCGCGGTCGACCGGCGAGGCGTCCACGGGCGCGGGGCCCGCGCTCACGCCGCCTCCTCGTCGGGACCGCCGGAGCCGTCGGGGTCACCCGAGGACACGAACCCCTTGAACCCGACGGCCTCGACGATGTCGGCGCGCTCGGGCCCGACCGCGCCCCGCAGGTCGGCGATGGTCCACGCGACCCGCAGTGCACGGTCCGCACCCCGGGCCGTCATCGCGCCGGTGCGCAGCTGGCGCTCGAGCACCTCCCCGGCGTCGCGGGGCAGGCGACCGCGGCGGCGCAGCTCCGGGCCCGGGACCTCGGCGTTGGTGCGCCATCCCGCCTCGCGCCATCGGTCCCGCGCCGCCGCCCGTGCCGCGAGGACGCGCGCCCGGACCGACGCCGTGTCCTCCGGGACCTCCTCGATGCTCTCGGTGTCACCGCCGTCCCACGAGAGCGCCTCGACCGCCCGCAGCGACACCTGCAGGTCGACGCGGTCGAGCATCGGCCCCGACAGCCGGTTCGTGTAGCGCCGCCTCTCGAGGCTGGAACAGGAGCAGTCGGTGGGCCGCGGCGGGGCGCAGGGGCAGGGGTTCGCCGCCATCACCAGCTGGAAGCGCGCCGGGTAGCGCACGACGCCGTCGGTGCGCGCCAGCCGGACCTCGCCCTCCTCGAGCGGCGTGCGCAGCATCTCGAGCACGTGCGGACCGAACTCGTAGATCTCGTCCAGGAAGAGCACCCCGCGGTGGGCCAGCGACACGGCGCCGGGCCGGGCCAGCCCGCTGCCGCCGCCGACGAGCGCGGCCGACGACACCGAGTGGTGCGGCGCGACGAACGGCGGCGCGGCGGGCAGCGCCTCCTGCGGGTCGATGACCCCGGCCAGCGACCGCACGGCAGCCACCTGGAGGGCGGCGTCGACGTCGAGGTCGGGCAGCAGGCCGGTCATCCGCCGGGCCAGCATCGTCTTGCCCGATCCCGGCGGCCCGACCATCAGCAGGTGGTGCCCGCCCGCCGCGGCCACCTCGACCGCCCGCCGCGCCGCCTGCTGACCCACGACGTCGGCGAGATCCTCGCGCGGGCCGCCGCCCGACGGACGCGCCGCGGCCCGCACGCCGAGCAGCCGTCCGCGCTCGCCCCGCAGCCACGCCAGCACGTCCGCGAGGTGCTCGGCGCCCAGGACCTCCATCCCCTCGACCAGACCCGCCTCGATCGCGGCCCCAGCGGGGACGATCGCGCGTTCGACACCGAGCCGGCGCGCCGCGAGCAGCGCCGGCAGCACGCCGCGGACCGCCCGCACCCGGCCGTCGAGCGCGAGCTCGCCGAGCAGCACGACGTCCCGCAGGGCGGCCACGGGCACCGACTTCGCCGCGGCCAGCACCGAGCACGCGAGCGCGACGTCGTACCCGCTGCCCTGCTTGGGCAGGGTCGCCGGGGAGAGCGCGAGCGTGATCCGCCGGGCCGGCCACGTCTCGCCGGAGTTGACCACGGCGGCCCGGACACGGTCGCGCGACTCGGCGAGGGCGGCGTCGGGCAGCCCGACCAGCGACACGGCGGGCAGGCCCTGCCCGATGTCGGCCTCGATCTCGACGACCTCGCCGTCGACCCCGCGCAGCCCGATCGACCACGCGCACGCGAGGGCCACGTCAGAACGCCCCCTCGTAGTGCTCGACGCGGGCCTCGGCGCCACGGACGAGGAGCACGGCGACGACGTCGAAGCGCACCTCGTCGAACCCCGACCCGCCGGCCGCGTGCCGGTCGGCGAGCCAGCGCTGCGCCAGGCGCCGGATCCGGGCGGCCTTCTCGTGGGTGACGGCCTCGGCCGAGCCGAACCCGATGCCCGAGCGGGTCTTGACCTCCACGACCACGAGGCGCTCGCCGTCGGCGGCGACGACGTCGAGCTCGCCCTCGCGGCAGCGCCAGTTGCGGTCGAGCACCACCAGGCCGCGCGCCGTGAGGTGGGCGGCGGCCACGTCCTCGCCGCGCTGCCCGAGCAGGCGCCGATCGTCGGGCGGCCGTCCCGGTGTGTCCCGCGTGGTGACCATGCCCAGCCCCTCGTCCCCGCCGCCGGGCGGTCCGGCGGCGGCTCCGAGCGTGGCGGGGACGGGGACCGGGGCTCCAGCAGCGATGTCGCGCCTGGGGACAACCGGACGGGCTGGGGACGGAGCGATGCCGTGGTGGCGGCCGCGCACAGCCGGCCGGGGCAGCGTCAGCCGCTGAACGGGCCCTCGTCGAGGCGGAGGTCGGGCTTCTCCAGCTCCTCGACGTTCACGTCCTTGAACGTCACGACGCGGACGTTCTTGACGAAGCGCGCGGGTCGGTACATGTCCCAGACCCAGGCGTCGGCCATGGTGACCTCGAAGTAGACCTCGCCGTCGGCGTTGCGCACCGCGACGTCCACCGAGTTCGCCAGGTAGAAGCGCCGCTCGGTCTCCACGACGTAGGAGAACTGGGCGACGATGTCGCGGTACTCGCGGTAGAGCGACAGCTCCATGTCGGTCTCGTACTTCTCGAGATCCTCCGCGCTCATCGCTCTCCCCCCTCCGGCGCGTCCCCCGGGTACTCCTCGGGGCCGAGCGCCGCCTCCAGGTCCACCAGCTCGTCGGCCTCCCCGCTCTCCGCGGACGCCTCGTCGACGGTCACGGCTCCATTGTGGCGCACGCCGGCCACCGTCCCGTCCAGGCTCCGGCCCCGCGCCGCCGCGGCGACGTTGACGAAGCTGAAGCGGTGGTCCTCGCTGGGCCCGTGCTCGGTGAGCGCTGCGTTGTGCGTCGGCGTGCAGTAGCCCTTGTGGAGGTCGAAGCCGTACTCCGGACGCTTCTGGTGGAGGTCGGCCATCAGGTGGTCCCGGGTGGTCTTCGCCAGCACCGACGCCGCCGCCACGCACGCGGCGGCGAGGTCGCCCTTGGGCACCGCCAGGGCCGGCACGCCGAAGCCCGACACCGGGAACCCGTCCGTGAGGACGTAGCCGGGACGCACGTCGAGGCGGGCGACGGCGCGGCGCATCCCGTCGATGTTGGCCGCGTGCACGCCCCGGCGGTCGACCTCGGGCGGGTCGACGAGCACGACGTGCCAGTCGAGCGCGCGCCGCCGGATGATCGTCGCGAAGCGCTCCCGCTCGTCGTGGGTGAGCAGCTTCGAGTCGGTCAGGCCCTCGAAACGCTTGGCGTCCCCCGGCCGCAGGATGCAGGCCGCGACCGCCAGCGGGCCGGCACACGCCCCGCGCCCGGCCTCGTCGACACCGACGACCGGACCGAGCCCGTGGCGCTCCAGCGCCGACTGCAGCGCCCAGCTCTCGGTGCTGCGGCGCACGATCGCCCGCGGCGGCTGCACGCCGGTGCGCGGCGGCAGCGGAGCCCGCCGACGGGCGGGGCGCCGCCCCGTCGGCCGGCCGCTGCCGCGCCGACGACCCGCGTCGTGTCCGGCCGTCACCGGCCGGTCTGGTCGGGCCGTGGCGGACCGTCGCGGTCACCGGGGCCGAGCGGATCCGGGTCGTCCGGGGCCCGCGAGCCGCCGTGGTAGGCCGACCAGCGACGTCGCAGGCGTCGGGACCCCCCGACGAGCGGGACCCCGACGAGCACACCCGCCGCCAGCGGGGCACCCGAGGTCCACGCCGGGGCGCCGAGCGCGGACGGCTGGGCCTGCGGGTCGGTGTCGGGCACACCACCCCACCGGCCGACGGGCAGCACGATGACGCGCGCCTTGCCGATGACGTCGGTGACCCCGATCGGTCCGTGCACGCGGGCGTCCGCGGAGTTGTTGCGGTTGTCGCCCATGACCCACAGCTGGCCGTCGGGCACCCGCACGGGCGCGAAGTCGGCCTGCGTCCGGCCCAGGTTGGGCTGGTAGTAGATGTACGGCTCGTTGAGCGGGCGGCCGTCGACGGTCACCCGGTTCTGCGCGTCGCAGCAGGCGACGGTCTGGCCACCGGTCGCGATGACGCGCTTGACGAAGTCCTTCTCGTTCGGCGGCGCGAGACCGACCAGCGACAGCCCGCTCTGCAGGCCGCGGACCAGCGCGTTGCCCGAGGGCTCCTCGCCCGAGACCTCGTCGTTGGCGCCCCAGGAGGGCGGGCCGCGGAACACGACGACATCGCCCGGCGACGGGCCCGAGAACCGGTAGGTGATCTTGTCGACGGCGACGCGGTCGTTGGCGCAGCCGTTGCACCCGTGCAGCGTGCGCTCCATCGACGCCGACGGGATCACGTAGATCCGCGCCAGGAACGTCTGGATGACGAACGTCAGCACCACCGCGACGACGATGAGCAACGGCAGCTCGCGCCAGAACGAGCCCTTGCGCTTCTTCTTCTTGGTCGTCCGCCCGGGGCCGCTGCTCCCGTGGCGCCCGGACCGACCCGGACCGCTCTCGGGCTCGTCGCCGTCCTCCGGGCCGTCCCCGTCGTGGCCGGCGTCCGCCAGACCCCGCCGGTGCCGCCCGGGGCTCGCTCCGGCGGTCTGGGTGACGGTCGTGGTGGCCGTGCTGCCGGTGGTCGCGGGATCCCGCGGCTTGGGGGGCCGGGAGGCGAAGCCGTCGGCGCCCGCGAGGCCGCTGTCGGACGCGCTCCCCGTGGCGGACGAGGACGAGTCGGCGTCCCCGCCGGGGCTGGGACCACCCGCGGCCGCCGGCCCCGCGGGGCCGGACGGGCGCGCCGGACCCGCCTGACCCGGACCGCCGGGACCGCCGGGACCGCCCGGACCGCCCTGACCGCCCTGACCGCCCTGGCCGCCCTGGCCGTAGGGCGCCGCGCCGTTCGCGCCGCCGGGCGCCGCGCCGTTCATGCCGCCGGGGCCCGCACCGTTCGCGCCGTTCATGCCGCCGGGCGCCGCACCGTTCACGCCGCCGGGGCCCGCGCCGTTCGCCGCCCCACTGTGCGGGGGAGGACCCTGCGGCGGCGGGTACGGCACGCCCGCGGGCGGGCCGGGCGGTCGGGGACCGCCCTGAGCCGGAGCCGCCGGGACGCCGCTGGGAGCCCCCCACGGCGGGCCGGAGGGAGCCCGCGACGGCTCGTCCGGCCGCGAGGGCCCGCCCGGCTCGGGAGCGCCGTACCTCGGGCCCGGTGCGCCGGGGGCGGCCCGGCGCCCGTCGTCCGGACCGGTGCCGTACCCGTTGCTCGGACCGTGTCCGCCGCCGTAGCCGGGGTCGTAGCCGCCGCCCAGGCCGGTCCCGTGACCCGCTCCGTGGCCGCCACCGGACCCGCTGCCGCCGTAGCCGTTGCTCTCGGAGAAGGAGGATCCGGCGGAGTACTCGCCCGACAGCCCCGACGTCTCGTAGCTCGGCCCGCCGTACGGGGGCAGGTCGGGGGTGCCGTAGCCGTCGCCCGGCGCGTCCGATCCCGACCAGCCGGAGGCGCCGTAGGGCGCCTGCCCGCCGCGGGTGGGCGCCGGGATGTCGCCGTAGGGGTCGTCCGGACCCTGGTCGTCGTCCGGTCGCGCGTGGGCCGGCGCACGCCCGCCGTAGCCGTCGACACCGCCCGGGCCCGACCGGCCGTCACGGCTCGGATCGGTGCCCGCGCCGGAACTCCGGTACGGGGGCACGGAGGGCTCCTGGGGGCGCACGCGCTTCAGGTTAGGAGACCGGGGCCGTCGGCTCAGGAAGCCGGCGTGGTCTCGCGCTTCTCGCGAATCTTCGCGGCCTTGCCCCGACGCTCACGGAGGTAGTAGAGCTTGGCGCGTCGGACGTCACCGCGCGTGACGACCTCGATCTCCGCGATGTTCGGGGAGTGCACCGGGAAGGTGCGCTCCACCCCGACGCCGAAGGAGACCTTGCGGACGGTGAACGTCTCGCGCAGGCCGCCACCGTGGCGGCGGATCACGACACCCTGGAAGACCTGTACACGAGAGCGTGAACCCTCGATGACCCGGACGTGCACCTTCACGGTGTCCCCGGCACGGAAGTCCGGGATGTCGGAGCGCAGCGACTTGGCGTCGAGCTCGTCCAGGGCGTTCATCGTCAGCGTCCTCGCGGTCTCACGGGCCGGCGCGACGGACCCCGCGGGGCGGGCGTCCGTGTGCTGCCGACCGGGATGGCTTCTCGGGCAGCGGACCGGCGCTCACCGACCCCGATCGGGCCGTGCGCCGTCCGCGGCAACCTCCCCAGTCTGCCATGCCGCCCGTCGCGCTCCTCAGGGCGGGTCGTACCCGCTCGCCGCGAGCACCTCGCGGTCGCGGGCGTCGAAGGCGCGCGGCCCGTGGCGGGCGAGCAGCGCGTCGAGGAGGTCGGGCCGCACGGCGGCGGTGCGCTCCAGCGAGCGGTCCCGGCGCCACCGCGCGACGGCGGCGTGGTTGCCGCCCCGGAGCACCTCGGGGACGTCGCGCGCGCGCCAGGTCTCGGGGCGCGTGTACGCGGGCGCCTCCAACAGGCCGTCCGAGAAGCTGTCCAGCTCCGCCGACTCCGGGTTCCCGAGCACGCCCGGCACCAGGCGCGAGACCGCCTCGACGACGACGAGCGCGGCCACCTCCCCGCCCGCGAGCACGTAGTCGCCGAGCGAGACCTCCTCGACGGGCATCCGGGTCGCGGCGTCGTCGAGCACCCGGGCGTCGATGCCCTCGTAGCGTCCGCACGCGATCACCAGCCACGGCTCCCCCGCCCACCCGGCGACGCGCGCCTGGGTCAGCGGCGCCCCCGCCGGGGTCGGCACGAGCAGCCGCGGGGAGCCCTCCCCCGACCCGGTGACCTCGTCGAGCGCCGCCCCCCACACCGGTGCCGTCATGAGCATCCCCGGGCCGCCGCCGTAGGGTGCATCGTCCACGGCCTTGTGGACCCCGCTGGCCCATCGCCGCAGGTCGTGGACGCGCACGTCGAGCAGGCCGGCCCGCCGCGCCCGGCCGACGAGGGCCTCGTCGAGCGGCGCGAGGTAGCCCGGGAAGATCGTGACGACGTCGATGCGCATCGGGCACGATCCTGCCCCGGCCGGACGCGAAGGGGGTGGCGAGGGTGGAGCAGTTCCTGTCCTACCCGCAGGAGTGGCGCCTGCTCGCGCCCCTGGGCCTCGCGCTCGTGCTGTGCACCCTCATCGGCCTCGAGCGCGAGCGTGCCGCGAAGAGCGCCGGCCTGCGCACCCACACGCTCGTCGGCGTCGGGTCGGCGGCGTTCATGCTCATCTCGAAGTACGGCTTCTCCGACCTGCTCGGGATGGAGCACATCTCCCTCGACCCCTCGCGCGTCGCGGCGCAGATCGTGTCCGGGATCGGGTTCATCGGGGGCGGGCTGATCTTCGTGCGCCGCGACGCCGTCCGCGGGCTCACCACGGCGGCGACGGTCTGGGCGGCCGCCGCGGTCGGCACCGCGTGCGGTGCGGGCCTGCCGCTGCTCGCCGTCGCCGGGACCGCCGTGCACTACCTCGTCACCCGCGGGTACCGCCCGCTCGCGCGCCTCGTCACGGAGTCCTCGACGATCCCGCGGGACGTCACGATCTCCTACCACGACGGCCGGGGTGTGCTCCGCGCGGTGCTCACGGTGTGCACCGAGCGGGGGTTCGCCGTCGCCGGCATGCACGTCGACCGCGAGGACGGTGGGGCTCCTGACGACCCGGCCGGGACGCGCACCGCCTCGGTGACGCTCTCGCTGACCGGGCACGGGGGGCTGGACACGCTGTCCGGTGAGCTCTCCGAACTGCCCGGTGTGCTGGCGGTGGGCGTGCCGACCGAGGAGGAGTGAGCCCTACCCGTCGTCGGCGGAGCCGTCGAGGAGCCCCTCGGGCGGGTCGAGGACGAGCCGGCCGCCGGGGACGTCGACCTCGGTGACGATCGCGGCCACGAACGGCACGAGCGCCTCCTCGGCATCCGGGCGCTCGATCGCCAGCAGTTCCCCGCCGGCGCCGTGCAGGACCGCGGTGACGGTGCCGACGGTCGTGCCGTCGGCGAGCACCGCCGTGAGCCCCTCGAGCTGGTGGTCGTGGAACTCGTCGGGGTCGTCGGGGTCGTCGTCCAGCGCGGGGGCGGTGAGCTCGGCGCTGCGCAGTGCCTCGGCACCGTCACGGTCGCCGACCCCTTCGACGGTCACGAGCAGGCGGTCACCGTGACGGCGCGCGGCGACCACGGTGACCCGGGAGTGCCGCGAGCCCCGCACCGACAGCACCGTGCCCGGGGCGAACCGGGCCTCGACGTTGTCGGTACGGGGCTCGACGACGAGCTCTCCGCGCAGGCCGTGGGCCTTGAGGACCCGACCGACGATGCGGTCGTCGGACGGCGCGGTCACGGTGTCGACGCTCGGGGTCAGCGGTCGGTGTCGACCACGTCGACGCGCACGCCGCGCCCGCCGATGCCGCCCACGACCGTGCGCAGGGCGGTGGCCGTGCGGCCGTTGCGGCCGATCACCTTCCCGAGGTCGTCGGGGTGCACCCGGACCTCGAGCGTGCGGCCACGGCGGTTGGTGACGAGGTCGACCGCGACCTCGTCGGGGTGGGCGACGATGCCGCGCACGAGGTGCTCGAGCGCCTCGGCGAGCTCGCTCACTCCGCGGAGCCGGAAACCTTGGCCAGCTCCTCGTTGAAGCGGGCCTGCTTGTCGACCTTCTCCGGCTGCGGCTTCAGCTTGCCCTCGGCGCCCGGGAGGCCCTTGAACTTCTGCCAGTCGCCGGTGACCTTGAGCAGGCCGTGCACCGGCTCGGTGGGGATCGCGCCGACCCCGAGCCAGTACTGCGCGCGCTCCGAGTCGATCTTGATGACGCTCGGGTCGCTCTTCGGGTGGTACTCGCCGATCGTCTCGATGACGCGACCGTCGCGACGGTTCTTCGCGTCGGCGATGACGACGCGGTAGTGCGGCTCGCGGATCTTGCCGATGCGGGCGAGCTTGATCTTGACAGCCACTGCTGGGGAACTCCTCGGTCGATGCGTTCGGGGCCGCCCCGCCGAGGAGGAACCTCCGGGACGGCGTGCCCGCTCGTGCGCGGTCGTGGCTCCGCGCCCCGGGAGGGCGCGGTCACGGCAGCTCGTCGATTGTGCCAGACGGCAGGTCAGGCGAACGGCGCCAGGGTGACGCCGGCGTCGCGCAGGGCCTCGGCCACGCGGCGCGCCGAGGCCACCGCGCCGGGGCTGTCGCCGTGCAGGCACAGGGAGGCGGCCCGGGTGGGGATCTCGGTGCCGTCGACCGCCACGACGACGCCGTCGGTGGCGAGACGGCGAGCGCGCTCGACGACGGCGTCGGCGTCCGGGAGCAGGGCCCCGGGCTCGCGGCGCGGCACGAGGGTGCCCTCCGGGGTGTAGCCGCGGTCGCCGAACGCCTCGGCGTGGGTGGTGAGCCCGGCCTCCTGCGCGCGGGCGAGGAACCGCGAGCCCGGCAGCCCCAGCACCGGCAGCCCCGCGAGACCCGCGGCCTCGACCACGGCGCCGGCCTGGGCGTCGTGGTGCACGACGGCGTTGTAGAGGGCGCCGTGGGGCTTGAGGTAGGCCACCTCTCCCCCGGCCGCGCGGGCGAACTCACGCAGCGCGCCGACCTGGTAGAGCAGGTCCGCGGCGAGCTCGGTCGGGTCGGCGTCGACGAAGCGGCGGCCGAACCCGGCGAGGTCGCGGTACGACACCTGGGCGCCGATCGTCACACCGCGCTCCACGGCGCGCTCGCAGACGCGGCGCATGGTCGCGGGATCGCCCGCGTGGAAGCCGCACGCCACGTTCGCCGAGGTCACGACGTCGAGCAGGGCGTCGTCGTCGGTGAGCGCCCAGATGCCGAAGCCCTCGGCGAGGTCGGCGTTGAGGTCGAGGGTCGCCACGGCGCCCACCCTAGGACCGGCCGGGTCGGCGATGCTGCTCAGCGCCGTGACCTTCGTGGTGGGCGTGTCCCTCGCGTCGATCACCTCACCGCTGATCTCTCGCGCCGGCTGCCCGCGCGGACCTGAGCCACGACAGCGCGGTGCCCGCCCGCAGGACCAGCGACGGGCGCCGCAGCACGTCGAGGTCGGCGCGCGGGTCGTCGTCGACGACGATCAGGTCGGCGGGCGCGCCGTCGGTCAGCCCCGGCCGGCGCAACCAGTCACGGGCCGCGCCGCAGGCCGCCGCCACGGCGCGCGCGGGCCCGAGACCGACGTCCGCCAGCGCCGCGATCTCGTCGACGATGCGCCCGTGCTCGACGCCGCCGCCGGCGTCGGTGCCCGCGAAGACCGGGACGCCGGCCTCGATCGCCGCGGCGATCGTCCGGGGCGCGCGGGCGTGGAGCTCCCGCATGTGGGCGCCGTAGCGCGGGAACTTGTCGCCGGCCGCCTCGGCGAACAGCGGGAAGTTGTCGAGATTGATCATCGTCGGGACGAGGACCGTGCCCCGCTCGGCCATCATCGCGATCGTGTCGTCGGTCAGGCCGGTGCCGTGCTCGATCCCGTCGATCCCGGCGCCGATGAGCCCGGGCAGCGCGTCCTCGCCGAAGACGTGGGCGGTGACCCGCGCCCCCACCGCGTGCGCCGCGTCGATCGCGGCGCGCAGGACGTCCTCGGGCCAGAGCGGGGCGAGGTCGCCGGCGCCGCGCTCGATCCAGTCGCCGACGAGCTTCACCCACGGGTTCGCGCGTGCCTGTTCGGCGACCGCGGCCGGGAGCTCGTCGGGCTCGACGTCGACCGGCAGTCCGCGGATGTAGCGCTTCGGGCGCGCGAGGTGGCGCCCGGCGCGGACGATCTCGGGCATGCGCGGGTCGTCGTCGAGCGGGCGGGTGTCGATCGGGCTGCCGCAGTCGCGCAGCAGCAGCGCGCCGGCGGCGGCGTCGGTGTGGCCCTGCTCGCGCGCCTCCTCGAGCTCGGCCGGCCCGTCGGCCCCGATGCCGACGTGACAGTGGGCGTCGACGAGGCCCGGCAGGATCCAGGCGCCGTCGGCGACGGTCTGCGCGTCGGGCACCGGGTCGAGGCTGACGCGCCCGTCGGTGGTGACCCACAGCTCGCCGACGTGCTCGCCCTCCGCGGTGCCGTCGAGCAGCACGCCGCGCAGGTGCAGCGGGGGTTGCGACATGCCGCGGAGGGTAGCGACGACCCGCCCGCGTCGCCGCCGGCCTCAGGCCGCGCCGTCGACGGCTCCGGGGTACACCGGCAGCTCGAGAGCGGTCGCGGCCCGGTCGACCGCGTCGCCGGTGGGGATCCGGGTCCGGTCGGGCTCCCGCAGCGCCGCGTCACGACGGGCGACGTCGGACTCCGTGCGCGGGACGATCACGCTGCGCCCGCCGTCGGCCAGCGCCTGGTTCTGCGCCACGAAGTCGCGCAGGCGGCGCTCGTAGCGCGCGAAGCCCTCGCGATACGTCGGCGCCGCGGCCAGCTCGCCCGCGAGCACGTACCCGCCCACCAGCGCCAGACTCGAGCCCTGGCCGGACAGGAACGACGGCGCGTGGGCCGCGTCCCCGACCAGCCCGACCCGGCCGGTCGACCACCGCGGCATGTGAATCTGGCTGACGACGTCGAAGAACACGTCGTCGGCCTCCTGCATCGCGGCGACCAGGCGCGGCACCTCCCAGACGTCGTCGCCGGCGAACCGCGCGGCCACCAGCTCGCGCTGCGCGCGGGGATCGCGGAACGCATCGAGCGGCGGGTCGTCGCGGGTGAAGCTGAGGAACCCGTGCACCTGGTCGGTGCCGCCCACCGCGTAGATCACCGCCGCCCGCCCGGGGACGCTCCAGATCACGCCCTCGTGGTCGAGCCCGAACTCGTTCGGCATGGTCCACCCGGCGAAGCAGTAGCCGAGGTAGCGGTGGAACTGCTCCTCCGGACCGAAGGCGAGCGCGCGGGTGTGCGAGTGCAGCCCGTCGGCCCCGACGACGAGGTCGAACCGGCGCCGCTCCCCGCTCACGAACGTCACGTCGACCCCGTCGCCGTCGTCGTGGAGCGTCGCGATCGTGTCGCCGAAGCGGAAGTCGACGTCGTCCTGCACGGCGGCGTGGAGCACCTCGGTGAGGGCGCCCCGGGGCAGCTCGACGTCCCCGCCGGTGCCGCCCGACACCGACTCGGGCGACACGGCGCCCACGGCCGATCCGTCGGCGTCGAGGAACGTGATCCGCCGCGAGTCGACGTGGGCGGCGCGGACGGCGGGCAGCAGGCCCATCCGGTCGACGACCCCGAGAGCGGCGCCGCGGATGTCGATGGGGTAGCCGCCGCCGCGCACGGCCCCGGCCTTCTCGACGACGGTGACCTCGAAGCCCCGCCGGTGCAGCCAGTAGGCCAGTGTCGGCCCGGCGATGCTCGCGCCCGAGACGAGGACGCGTCGGAACGGTGCTGTGGTCATGCTGCGCTCCTTTACCTACCTTTGGTATCTTTCTCGGGACCGACGACGGCCGTCTGGACGCCGTCGACCCGACCAACAATATACCTAACGTAGGTATCTGTCGAAGGAGGCGTGGTGCCCTCCGAGTCCGACCTGCTCGGCGAGCTGCTCCCGCGGCTCACCCAGCTCTCGGCCGTGCTCACCCGCAGCCGGGTCGTCGACGACGCCCAGAAGGCGGCGGGCGCCTCGATCGACCGCCCGGGCATCGGGATCCTGACCGCGCTGCGGCTCGCCGGGCGCCCGATGCGCATCGGGGAGATCGCCGAGCGCCAGCAGGTCGCCGGCCCGCACGTCACCCGGACCGTCGCGGGTCTCGAGCAGCGCGGCATGGTCCACCGGGTCACCGACCCCGACGACCTGCGCGCCCGCCTCGTCGAGCTCACCGACGAGGGGGCGGCCGCCGCCGACCGCTACGTACAGACCGTCTTCGGGTTCTTCGCCGACGTGCTCGGGGACTGGTCCGACGACGACCGCCGGATGCTCGGGGCCCTGCTGTCGCGTCTCGTCGACGACATCACCGCGAGGCTCGCGTGAGCACTATCGACGACGTCCACGCCCTCGCCGCCGCGATGCCGCACGTCACCACGGTCGAGGGCCCGAAGGGCAACACCGTCTACCAGGTCGGCGGGAAGTCGTTCGTGTTCTTCCGGACGCCCCAGCCCGACGCGCGCGACCCCGACACCGGCGAGAAGTACCCCGACGTGATCATGTTCTGGGTCGAGTCGGAGGAGGACAAGGACGCGCTCGTCCACGACACGTCCACGCCGTTCTTCACGACACCGCGCTTCGACGGGCACCTCTCGGTGCTGCTCCGGGCGGCCCACCTCGATCGGCTCAGCCGCGAGGAGCTGACCGAGATCGTGCAGGACGCCTGGCTCGCGCGGGCGTCGCACCGCCGGCGGGAGAGGTGGCTGAACGGCTGACTACTTGCGCTTCTTCTTGTTGCCCTTCTTGCCACCGCCGTTGCCGCGCGAGCCACCGCCGCCGCTGGTGCCCGGGAAGGTCAGCGCGCCCGGGTCGAAGCCGGCCGGCAGCTCGTTCATGCCCGCGAGCGCCGGCGGGAGCTGGTTGAGGCCCGGGGTCTGGTAGCTGCCCACCGAGCGCTCCTGGGTGCGCTCGCCGGTGGACTCCTGCGCGATGCCCGCGATCGCCGGCATCGACTTCGGCCCCTTGCGGGCCCTGGTGGCGGCCTTCGCGGCCTGGCGCTTGCCCTTGCGGCCCCCGCCCATGCCCGGCAGACCGAACTGGCCGGCCATCGACTTCATCATCTTGCGGGCCTCGAAGAACCGCTCGACGAGCTGGTTGACGTCGGAGACGCCGACGCCGGAGCCGTTCGCGATCCGCAGGCGGCGGGACCCGTTGATGATCTTCGGGTCGTCGCGCTCGGCGGGGGTCATGCCGCGGATGATCGCCTGGACGCGGTCGAGGTGCTTCTCGTCGAGGCCCGCGAGCTGGTCCTTCATCTGCGCGGCGCCCGGCAGCATGCCGAGCACGTTGGCGATCGGGCCCATCTTGCGGACGGCCATCATCTGCTCGAGGAAGTCCTCGAGGGTCAGCTCGCCCTCGGACATCTTCTGGGCGGCCTTCTCGGCCTGCCCCTCCTCGAAGGCCTGCTCGGCCTGCTCGATGAGGGTCAGGACGTCGCCCATCCCGAGGATGCGCGAGGCCATGCGGTCGGGGTGGAACACGTCGAACTCGTCGAGCTTCTCGCCGTTGGAGGCGAAGAGGATCGGCTCGCCGGTGACCTCGCGGACCGAGAGCGCCGCCCCGCCGCGCGCGTCGCCGTCGAGCTTGGTGAGCACCACGCCGGAGAAGCCGACGCCGTCGCGGAACGCCTCGGCCGTGGTGACGGCGTCCTGGCCGACCATGGCATCGAGGACGAACAGCGTCTCGTCGGGCGTCACCGCGTCGCGGATGTCCGCGGCCTGGCGCATCAGCTCCTCGTCGACGCCGAGGCGGCCGGCGGTGTCGACGACGAGCACGTCGTACTGGCGGGACTTCGCGTCCGCGACCGCGCGGCGGGCGACATCGACCGGGTCGCCCACGCCGTTGCCGGGCTCGGGGGCGAAGACCTCGACACCGGCGCGCTCGCCGACGATCTGGAGCTGGTTGACGGCGTTCGGGCGCTGGAGGTCGCAGGCCGCGAGCATGGGCGTGTGCCCCTGGCTCTTGAGCCAGTGCGCGAGCTTGCCGGCCAGCGTCGTCTTCCCGGAGCCCTGCAGGCCCGCCAGCATGATCACCGTCGGCGGGTTCTTGGCGAAGCGCAGCCGGCGGGTCTCGCCACCGAGGATGCCGACGAGCTCCTCGTTGACGATCTTGACGACCTGCTGCGCCGGGTTCAGCGCCTCGGAGACCTCGGCGCCGCGGGCACGCTCCTTGACCTGCTTGACGAACCCGCGCACCACGGGCAGCGCGACGTCGGCCTCGAGCAGCGCGATCCGGATCTCACGACACGTCGTGTCGATGTCGGTCTCGGAGAGTCGCCCCTTGCCGCGCAGGTCGGACAGGACCGACGTGAGGCGGTCGGACAGGGTGTCGAACACGGCGCTCGCACTCCTCGGGTCTCGCTGGCGGCGCAGGGAAGCCTCGACGTCGCGGTCAGCGCCGTCGGGGACGAACCCCCAGCCTAACGGGCGCGTCCCGGCAGCCCCGGCGTGAGCCCGGCGTCAGCCCGTGCCAGCCCGCGTCAGCTCGGTTGTCAGCTCGGTGCGGTGGGCTCCGGCGCGGCGTAGCCGCCCGCCGCCGCGGCCAGCACGACCTCCTCGACCTCGCGGCGGCGCTCCGGGTCGGGCCCGGAGTGCTCGGCGGTCTCCAGACAGAAGGCGTCGAGCACCGAGCTGCCCAGGGTCGACACCCGTGCCCAGCGGACGTCCAGCCCCTCGCCCTCGAGCGCGGCGGCCACCCGGTGCAGGAGGCCGATCCGGTCGGTGGTGCGCAGCTCGAGGACGACGGCACCGGTGGCCTCGTCGTCGAACCACACCACGCGGCTGGGCGCGGGCGGCGGGCCCGGGCGGTCGTAGTCGCGCTCCTTCGCCTCCAGGCGGGCGGGCAGGTCGAGCGACCCGCGCAGCACCCGCACGAGGTCCTCGCGCAGCAGCGACGCCTCGGGCAGGCGCCCGAAGCGCGGGGACACCGTGAACGCGTCGACGGCGACGCCGTCGTGCTCGCCGAGGTCGGCGGTGTGGACCTGCAGCGAGTGCAGCGCCAGTACCCCGGCCGCGCGGGAGAGCAGGCCCGGCCGGTCGGGGGCCGCGACGGTCATCGTGATCGTCGTCAGCTCGCCCTCGCCGTGGATCGACACCTCGGGCCGCCCGCTCTCGGCGACGGCCTTCGCGAGCGCGAGCGCGTCCTCGGACAGGGGCGACGGTCCGGGGACCGGGCCGCCGGACATGACGACGCGGCAGCGGCGTACCAGGTCGCCCATGAGCGTCGCCCGCCACGGCGTCCAGACGCCCGGCCCGGTGCCCAGGGAGTCGGCCTCGGCGAGCGCGTGGAGCAGCTCGAGCAGCACCGGGTCGGCGTCGAGCGTCTCGACGACGCGCTCCACGGTCGCCGGGTCCTCCGGGTCGCGGCGGGACGCGGTGTGGGGCAGCAGCAGGTGGTGACGCACCATCGCGGCGAGGAGGTCGACGTCGGCGGGCCAGAGCCCGAGACGCCGGCCGATGTTGCCGGCGAGGCGCTCGCCCACCACGGAGTGGTCCTCCTCGCGCCCCTTGCCGATGTCGTGCACCAGGGCGCCGAGCAGCAGCAGGTCGGGCCGGGCGACGCGGGTGGTCAGCTCGGCCGCCCGACGGGTGACCTCGATGAGGTGGCGGTCCACGGTCCAGACGTGCTGGCGGTCGCGGGGCGGCAGGTCGCGGACCGCGCCCCACTCGGGGAAGAGCCGCCCCCACAGGCCGGTGCGGTCGAGGGACTCGATTACGTCGACCATGCCCTCGCCGGCACCCAGGAGGGCGAGCAGCTCGGACAGCGCCGCCCGCGGCCACGGCTCCCGCAGCTCGGGCGCTGCCTCGGCCAGACGGTGCAGGGTGCTGGCGGAGATCGGCAGCCGGGTGCGCGCCGCCGCGGCGGCGAGGCGCAGCACCAGCGCCGGGTCCCGCGAGACCTGCGCCTCGCGGGCGAGCACGACCTCGCCCCCGTGCTCCACGACGCCGTCGTCGAGGGGCCGGCGCGCCGGGGTGCGGCGCAGCGCGGCCAGGCCCCGGCGGGGCAGCGCGGCCCGCGCCGAGCGCAGGGCGGTGTCGGTGGCGAAGACGACGGTGCGCGCGGCGCCGGAGAGGGCACGCGCGAGGTCGAAACGGTCGGTGACGCCGAGCTCGCCCGCGGCGGCGGCGACCACCTCGTGGGCGTCCTCGGCCTGCAGCACGTCGCGGGCGCGGCCGGCGCGGCGGTGCAGCTCGACGCGCAGGTCGAGCATGAGGCGGCGGGCGTCCTGGACGTCGACGGTCGGTCGGTCGACCAGCTGCGCCGCGGACAGCGCGTCGAGCAGCTGGATGTCGCGCAGGCCCCCGTGGCCGTTCTTGAGGTCGGGCTCGATGCGGTGGGCGACCTCGCCGGACCGCTCCCACCGGGTCTCGGTGGCGGCGACGAGGTCGTCGAAGCGGTTGCGGATGCCGGCGCGCCACGCCTGGCGGGCGGTCGCGGCCAGACGTTCGGCCAGCTCGGGGTCGCCGGCCAGGAAGCGGACCTCGAGCAGGCCCAGGGCCACGCGCAGGTCGGTGGTGGCCACCTCGATCGCCTCGCCGACCGTCCGGACCGAGTGGTCGAGCCCGACCCCGGCGTCCCAGAGCGGGTACCAGAGCGCGTCGGCCATGCGGGAGATCTGCTCGCGTCCGCCCCGGCGGCTGCGCCCGTCGTGGATCAGGACCAGGTCCAGGTCCGAGTACGGGGCCAGTTCGCGGCGACCGAGCGCGCCGACGGCGACCAGCGCCGAGCCCTCGCCGACGCCGACGGCGGCGGCGCGGGACGACAGCCAGAAGTCGTGCAGCTCGACCAGCGCCTCCCGCAGCGCGGCCGGCCCGAGCCGCCGCGCCCCTGCCGGCGGGTCGAGCAGCGCACCCCGCGCGCGGACGAGGTCGGCCGCGTCACCGCGGGCGCCGTGGGCGTTGCCCCGCCCGTCGCCCGGGCCCGCCGGCCCCTCCCCCGGCGCCGCGCTCGCCTCCGTGGCCATCCGTCCCCCACGTCCTCTCCGGCACGTCACGACGACGGCCTTCTCCCGGCCCGTGTGACGACGGCGCCGGGCTCCCGAGGGAACCCGGCGCCGTCGTCGTCGCGGTGACTACAGGGCGTCGGCCCCGCGCTCACCGGTGCGCACGCGCACCACGGTCTCGACGGGGGTCACCCAGACCTTGCCGTCACCGATCTTGCCGGTGCGGGCGGTCTCGGCGATCGCGTCGACGACCTTCTCCGCCGCGGTGTCGTCGGTGACGACCTCGATGCGGACCTTCGGCACGAAGTCCACGGAGTACTCCGCACCCCGGTAGACCTCGGTGTGGCCCTTCTGGCGGCCGTAGCCCTGGACCTCGCTCACGGTCATGCCCAGGACCCCGAGCTGCTCGAGGGCGCCCTTGACGTCCTCCAACACGAACGGCTTGATGATCGCGGTCACCATCTTCACGGTGCGGAACCCTCCCTCGGGGTGGCGGCGACGCGGTCGCCGGCGGCGGAGGACTCGAACACCGAGCTGCTGGCGCCACCGATACGCAGACCGGAGTAGTCGTACCCGGACTCCGCGTGCTGGGACTCGTCGATACCGGAGCTCTCGTCCTCGTCAGTGACACGGAAGCCCATCGTGGCCTTGATGATAAGGGCCAGAATGGCGGTGACCACGAACGAGTAGATCATGACGGAGAACGCCGCGATGGCCTGGATGCCCAGCTGGCTGAAGCCACCGCCGTAGAACAGGCCGTCGGCGCTGGACGAGTTGAGCGACGTGGTGCCGAAGAACCCGATCAGGAGCGTCCCGACGAGGCCGCCGACGAGGTGGACAGCGACCACGTCGAGCGAGTCGTCGAAGCCGAGGCGGAACTTGATGGACACGCAGAGCGCGCACACCGCACCGGCGATGACGCCGACCGCGAGGGCACCGACCGGGTTGACGTACGCACACGCCGGAGTGATCGCCACGAGGCCGGCGACGGCGCCGGACGCCGCTCCCAGGGTGGTCGGCTTGCCGTCCCGCGCCTGCTCGACGATCAGCCAGCCGATGGTCGCGGCACACGTCGCGAGCATCGTGTTGGTGAAGGCGATCCCCGCGACGTCGTTGGCACCCAGAGCGGAGCCGGCGTTGAACCCGAACCAGCCGAACCACAGCAGGCTCGCGCCGAGGAGCACGAACGGGATGCTGTGCGGACGGCCCGGGTCGCGCGGCCAGCCGCGGCGCTTGCCGATGACCAGCGCCAGGGCGAGGCCCGCCGCACCGGCGTTGATGTGGACCGCGGTCCCGCCGGCGAAGTCGAGCGCGCCGAGCTGGTTGGCGATCCAGCCGCCCGTCTCGGCGGAGTTGCCGCCGTCGAAGTCGAAGACCCAGTGGGCGACCGGGAAGTAGACGATCGTGGCCCAGAGCGCGACGAACACGCTCCAGCTCCAGAACTTGACGCGGTCGGGGATCGCGCCGGAGATGAGCGCCGGCGTGATGACGGCGAACATCAGCTGGAACATCGCGAACGCGTAGAGCGGGATGTAGTCCGGGTCGGCCCCCGTCGGGTCCGTCGGGAAGTTGCCCAGCCCGAGGTACTGGAAGTTCCCGATCAGCCCGCCGAACGAGTCGTTACCGAAGGCGAGCGAGAAGCCGTACAGACACCACAGCACCCCGACGATCGCCAGGCACATGAAGTTCATCATGAGCATGTTGAGGACGCTGCGGGAGCGGACCATGCCGCCGTAGAAGAAGGCGAGCCCTGGGGTCATCAGCATCACCAGCGCGGCGCTGGTGAGCACCCAGGCGGTACTGCCCGAATTGATCGTTGGTGGCACGGTCCTTCGTCCCTCCTGACACGTACGCGGTCACTGGGACAGAAGGATGCGGAGGACGTGTTTCGTCCACCCACGCCGCACGTTTCACTGCAGTTAACAGCCCCCGGGCGCACATGACGGTCGTGTTTCACGGGCCGACAATCGGGAGCGTTACCGCCCTGCGGGAGACGTACGTCATGACTCTGCGCTATCAGCGGGTCCTCGAACGGGCACGACCGGGCCCGTTCGGACCACACGCTCTCACGCGGACCCCGCGGCCCGCACGAGGCAGAACGGGTTGCCGTCGGGGTCGAGGTAGACCCGGAACGTCTCGCCCGGCTGGTGCTCGCTCTTCCGCGCGCCGGCGGCGAGGACCGCTGCCTCGCCGGCGTCGAGATCGTCGACCTCGAGGTCCAGGTGCATCTGCAGCGCGCCCTCCTCCGGCCACGCGGGCGCGCGGCGTGACGGCGCGAGCTGGAACGCCAGCGTCGGGCCGCCGTCCCCCTCGAGCTCGACCCAGTCGGGCTCCGTCGACCCCACCGCCACGCCGAGGACCTCGGCGTAGAAGCGCGCGAGGGCGAGCGGGTCGGGGGTGTCGACGGCGGTCAGCTGCAGGCGGGCGATGCCGGTCATGGGGCGCAGGCTAGGGCCGCCCCCCGACAGCCCTACTTCAGCAGCGCGTCGACGAACGCCCCGGGCTCGAACGGCGCGAGGTCGTCGGGGCCCTCGCCGAGGCCGACGAGCTTGACCGGGACGCCCAGTTCGCGCTGCACCTGGAACACGATTCCGCCCTTGGCGGTGCCGTCGAGCTTGGTGAGCACGACGCCGGTGACGTCGACGACCTCGCTGAACACCCGGGCCTGGGTCAGCCCGTTCTGCCCGGTGGTGGCGTCGAGGACGAGGAGGACCTCGTCGACCTCGGCCTGGCGCTCGACGACCCGCTTGACCTTGCCCAGCTCGTCCATCAGCCCGGTCTTGGTGTGCAGCCGGCCGGCGGTGTCGAGCAGGACGGCGTCGACCCCGGCGTCGGTGCCGCGCTTCACGGCGTCGAACGCGACGCTCGCGGGGTCGGCGCCCTCCTTGCCGCGCACGGTCTCCGCGCCCGCGCGCTCACCCCACGTCGAGAGCTGCTCGGCCGCGGCGGCCCGGAAGGTGTCCGCGGCGCCGAGGAGCACCACGAAGCCGTCGGCGACGAGGACCCGGGCGAGCTTGCCGGTGGTCGTGGTCTTGCCGGTGCCGTTGACCCCGGCCACCAGCACCACCGCGGGCCGCCCGTCGTGCGACAGCGCCCGCACCGAGCGCTCCATCTGCGGCCCGAGCTCCTCGACCAGCACCTCGCGGAGCAGGTCCCGCGCCTGCTCCGGGGTGCGGATCCCCCGTGACGCGATCCGCTCGCGGAGCTTGCCGACGACCTGCTGCGTCGTCGACGAGCCGAGGTCGGCCATCAGCAGCGTGTCCTCGACCTCCTCCCACGAGTCCTCGTCGAGGTCGCCGGCGCCGAGCAGGCCGAGCAGGCCCTGGCCGAGCGTCGACCGGGAACGGCCCAGCCGGCTGCGGAGACGCTCGAGCCGGCCCTCGGTCGGCGCGATCTCCTCCGTCGGCGCGCCGGGCGCCACGGGCGTGTCGGTCACCGTGGCGGCGGACTCCGTGGCGGCGGACTCCGTGGCGGGGGTGGGCGTCTCCGGCGCGGCGGGGGCCTCGGGCTCGGCGGTCGGCGCGCTCGCGGCGGCGGGACGTGCGTCGGTCGTCGGCTCGACGGGCTCGACGGGCTCGACGGGCTCGACGGGCTCGACGGGCTCGGCGGTCGGCGTGCTCGCGTCGGCGGCGGGCTCGCCGGCGGCCTCCGGCGGCGCCGTGGCCTGGGGACCGGCGGCGACCTGGGGCCCGGCGGTCGTGCCGGGGCCCGCGGTGTCCGGCTCCGGCTCCGGCTCGGGCGTCGGCTCCGCCTCGGGCGTCAGCTCCGGCCCCGGCTCCGGCTCCGGCTCCGGCCCCGGTTCGGGTTCGGGTTCGGGTTCGGGCGTCGGCTGCGGCGCCGCCGTCGGCTCGGGCGCCGGGGTGGGTTCGGCGGGGGCAGCAGCCGGGGGCCCGTCGGCGGCCCCGGGCGGCGCGGTGCCCTGGGGCCCGGCGATCTCCGGGCGCTCCGCGGGCGTCTCGGGCTCGGGTGTCGGCTCGGGCTCCGGCTCCGGGCGCCGGGGCGGCGCGGCCGTCGCACCGCCCGTGCCCGCGCTGAAGGCGAACCCGCCGCCGGCCTGGTAGGAGCCCTTCGTCGGCTTGGCCGGCTCCTCCGGCTCGGGCTCGGCGAGCGAGACCTGCCGGCGCCGGCGCAGGTAGAGCCCGACGCCCAGCACGATGAGCAGGACGACGATCACCGCGACCACGACGATCGTGGCGATCAGCCCGGTCGAGAGGGTCCCCGACCCGGCCGCCGCGAGCGGGGCGTCCGTGGCGGGGAGGTCGAGCGGGGAGGTCAGCAGGGAGCTCCGGGACACGGCGGCCAGTGTCCCAGCAGTGCGCGGGCCGGGCGCGCGGCCGGGGTGACGAGATCAGGAGGGCGCTGTCCACCCGACAAGGACGACCCGGGTGCACGGCGCGCTCCTGATCACGCGCGCCGCCCGGGCGATCCGCGCGTCCCGGAGATCAGGAGAGCGCCGTCCACCCCAGCAGCACGACCGCCAGGACCACGAGCGCGAGCGCCACTGCGCCGCCCAGCGCCAGGAGCAGGGCGCAGAGGGAGAAGCCCGCGGTCCGCTGGCGATCGGGGCCCAGCGAGCCGGCGAGGCGGGGCAGGGCGGGCGCGCGGTAGAAGACCTCGACGGTGTTGCCCGCGCAGACCGGCACCGCGTCGGCGACGTGCCCCCAGGAGCGACGGCCGGTGCGGCCGTGCTCGACCTCGATCTCCACGAGGTGGCGCCCGGCGGGCAGGTCGATGGGGGTCCGGCCCCAGGCGAAGCGCCAGGGCAGCCCGTCCACGCTCACCGCGACCTTCCGCGCACCGAGGTAGGGCGTCAGGCGGCAGTAGGAGCTGTCGATGACGAGGCGTCCGGCGTCCGGCTCGGCGAGGGCGGGCACCGCGGCGCGCTGCGGGACCACCGACCGCTGCCGGATCGCGGTCCGGGGCGGGCTGACGGTCAGCGCGACCAGGGGCCCGGACGGGGTGCCGGAGCCGACGCGGGCGTGCCGGCCGGTCGATCCCGCCGCGGCGGTGGCCAGCGCCACGGATGACGTCTCCACGGTGCGGACCGCGTCGCCCGGGCAGGCGTGGGACGGGGAGGCGTGGGCCGGTCCGTGTCGCACCGCCGTCATGTCTGCTCCCCCCGGTCCCTCGCAGCGCTCTGACCAGCACGGTAGAGCGGCCGCCAACGGCTCGGGAGGCCACGACAGCGTCGTCCTGGCCCCCCGATCCGGGCCGTCGTGATACTCAGCGCAACGTAGCAGTACGCAGAGTGATCACGTTGGGGTGGTCTCCGCGAAGGGTCCCGGCGCGTCGGCACCCCGGAGGCGCTGCGATATGACAGCGGTGATGCCGTCGCCGCGCATGCTCACGCCGTAGAGGGCGTCGGCGATCTCCATCGTCGGCTTCTGGTGCGTGATGATGACGAGCTGCGAGCTGCGGCGCAGATCGGCGAGCAGGCCGATGAGGCGGCGGAGGTTGGCGTCGTCGAGGGCGGCCTCGACCTCGTCGAGCACGTAGAACGGCGACGGGCGGGCCCGGAAGATCGCCACGAGCATCGCCACGGCGGTCAGGGACTTCTCCCCGCCCGAGAGCAGCGAGAGGCGCTTGACCTTCTTGCCGGGCGGGCGGGCCTCGACCTCGACGCCGGTGGCCAGCAGGTCGTCGGGGTCGGTGAGCACGAGCCGTCCGTCGCCGCCGGGGAAGAGCACCGGGAACACGGCCTCGAACTCGCGGGCCACGTCGGCGAACGCCGTCGCGAAGACCTCGAGGATCGTCGCGTCGACCTGCGAGACGACCTCGAGGAGGTCCTTGCGGCTGTTCTTCACGTCCTCGAGCTGGGTGGAGAGGAACCGGTAGCGCTCCTCGAGCGCGGCGTACTCCTCGAGCGCGAGGGGGTTGACCTTGCCGAGCGTCCCGAGCTCCTTCTCCGCCCGGGCGGCCCGGCGCTCCTGCGTCGCGCGGTCGTAGGCCTCGGGCGGCGGCATGACGACCTGCTCGCCGCGCTCGCGGGCCGCCTCGACCTCGGCCACCTCGCCGGCCGGCGGCGGGATGCCGACGTCCGGCCCGTACTCGGCGACGAGGTCCTCCAGCCCGATGCCGAAGCGCTCGCCGATCCCCGCCTCCATCTGCTGGAGCCGGGTGCGTTGCTCGGCGCGCACGACCTCGTCGCGGTGCACCGTGTCGGTGAGGCGCTCCAGCGAGGCCTGGAGCTCGCGCTGCCGCTCGCGGGCGGTGTCGAGCTCGCCGGCCCGGGCCGTGCGCACCGCCGCCGCCGCGTCGCGGGCCTCGGCGGCGCGGGCCAGGGAGCCCTCCAGGCGGGAGAGCGCGTCGCGTCCGTGGCGGACCGCCTCCTCGGTGAGCGCCGCCGCCCGGGCCCGTTGCGCCGCGCGTTCCTCGGCCCGGGCACGCGCCTCGCGCTCGCCCTCGGCCCGGCGCCGCAGGCCCTCGGCGCGCCCGGCGACCGCACGCAGCCGCTCCTCGGCGGTGCGCAGGGCGAGGCGGGCGTCGACCTCCGCGGCGCGCGCCGCGGTCAGGGCCGCCGACGCCTGGTCGCGGGCGGCGGCGTGCTCGTCGGTGTCGTCGCCCGCGGCGTCGTCGGCTGCCTGGTCCTGGGCCATGGCGAGGCGCTCGGTGAGGTCGTCGAGCTCGGCGCGCCGCTCGTCGCGAGTCTGCTCGACCGCCGCCCGGCGCGCGGTGAGCCGCTCGGCCTCGGCCTCGGCGCCCCGCACGGTCTCCCCGAGGCGCCCGAGCCGCCGGGCGGCCTCGGCGCGGGCGGCGTCGTCGGCGGCCCGCCGCGCGTCGGCGGCCCGGCGCGCCTCGGCGTCGGCACGCCGGCGGTCGTCGCGGACCTGGCGGGCGACCCCTACCTCGGCCCGGGCGGCCGACTCGGCCTCGCGCGCGGTCCCGAGGGCGGCGTCGGCCTCGCGGAGGTGCCGCTCGGCGGCGGCCAGCCGGTCGCCGGCCTCGTCGGCGGCGGCCTGCATCTCGAGGAAGCTCTGGTTGCCCGACGGGCCGCCGGACGCCCAGTCGGCGCCGAGCAGGTCGCCGGCGCGGGTCACCGCCCGCAGGTGCGGGTGGTCCCGGACGACGGCGCGGGCGGCGGCGAGGTCGTCGACGACGACGATCCCGGCGAGCACCCGGGCCACCGCGCCCGCGAGGCCGGCGGGCACCTGCACGAGGTCGGCGGCCCAGCGCGCGCCGGGCGGGGGCGCGTCCGGCGGCGGCTCGGCCTCGGCTCCCCCGCCCACCAGCAGCCCGGCGCGCCCGCCCTCGGAGGCGTGCAGCTCGGCCAGCGCGTCGGCGGCGTCGTCCGGGCCGCGCACGGCGACCGCGTCGGCCGCGGGGCCGAGCGCGGCGGTCACGGCGTCCTCGTCGCCCGCCGTGACCCGCACCAGGGCAGTGACCGACCCCATGATCCCCGGCACGCGGTCGGTGGCAGCGAGCAGCGCGCCGGCGCCGTCGCGGCGCGTGAGCCCGAGGGCGAGGGCATCGGTGCGCGCCTGCCAGTGCGCCCTGTCGCGCTCGGCGTCGCGGTGGGCCGCGCCCGCCGCGTCGACCCCGCTGCGGGCGGCCTCGTGGCGCTCGACGGCGGCGTCGAGAGCGGCCTCGGGGTCGATGTCCCCGTCGCCGGCCGCGTGCTCCTCGACCGGTGTGTCCTCGGCCGTCGCCTCGATCGGCCCGCTCCCCTCCTCCTCGGCAACGAGCTCCTCGCGCGCGGTGGTGGCGCGCTCGCGGGCCTCGGTGAGCGAGGCGTCGATCTGCTCGAGCTCCTCGGTCGACGACGCGAGCCGTCCGCGCAACGTCTCGACCTGCCCGGCGAGGCGGGCGACGCCCTCGCGGCGGTCGGCGGCGGCGCGCGTCGCGGCCGCGAGGCGCCGCTCGGCGGTGGTCAGCGCGTCCTCGGCGCCCTCGCGGCTCTCGGCGTGCCCCTCGAGCACGGCGCGGGCCTCGGCCACCTCGGCGTCCAGCGTGGCCTCGTGCCCCTCGGCCTCGTCGGCCTGGCGCCGGAGGTCGGCGGGGTCCGGGCCGGTGGGCGCCTCCTCGGGTGTCGCGACGTGGCGGTGGCGCTCGGCGGCCAGCGCGACGGTGCCCCGCAGACGCTCCTGCAGGGCGGAGAGCCGATACCAGCCCTCCTGGGCGCGCGTGTGCGCCGGCGTCGCGGCCTCGACCGCCGCCTCCAGCGACGTCACCTGCGCCCCGACCTCGGCCAGCGCGCGCTCGGCCTCGTCGCGGCGCCGCCGCGCCTCGTCCTCGTCGGCCTGCTCGCGGGAGATCGTCGACCGCAGCGTGACGAGGTCGTCGGCGGCGAGGCGCAGGCGGGCGTCCCGCAGGTCGGCCTGGATGGTCTGCGCCCGGCGGGCGATCTCGGCCTGGCGTCCGAGGGGCTTGAGCTGGCGGCGCAGCTCGGTGGTGAGGTCGGACAGGCGCGTGAGGTTGGCCTGCATCGCCTCGAGCTTGCGGAGCGCCTTCTCCTTGCGCTTGCGGTGCTTGAGGACCCCGGCGGCCTCCTCGATGAAGGCCCGCCGCTCCTCGGGGCGCGACTGCAGGATCGTGTCGAGCTGGCCCTGGCCGACGAGGACGTGCAGCTCGCGGCCGATGCCCGAGTCGGAGAGCAGCTCCTGGACGTCGAGCAGCCGGCAGCTGCTGCCGTTGATCTCGTACTCGCCGGCGCCGGAGCGGAACACCCGCCGTGTGATCGACACCTCGGCGTAGGAGATGGGCAGGGCGCCGTCGGCGTTGTCGATGGTCAGCGTGACCTCGGCCCGGCCCAGCGGGGCGCGCCCCGACGTGCCGGCGAAGATGACGTCCTCCATCTTGCCGCCGCGCAGCGCCTTGGCTCCCTGCTCGCCGAGGACCCAGCTGATCGCGTCGACGACGTTGGACTTCCCGGAGCCGTTGGGACCGACCACGCAGGTGATGCCCGGCTCGAAGCGCAGCGTCGTCGACGACGCGAAGGACTTGAAGCCCTTCAGCGTGAGGCTCTTCAGGTGCACGCCCGGTCCTCCTCCCCCGCCCCGGGTGGGAGATGACGCTACGCGAGAGCCGAAACGTCGACGGGATCGGTCGAGCGCGTGCGTCGTGTCGCACCGACGGGCCCGTTTCGGTCCGGTCACGGGCCGTCAACCCCCCACCATGGCTACAGCGACGCATTACCTCGAGATCAACGCCCCGGCGGCGCAGTGCTACCAGTGGTGGCGGCCGCTGACCCACCTGCCGCAGATCCTCGACGACGTGCAGTCGGTGGAACCGAAGAGCGGCCAGGCCGGCATCACGCACTGGGTGGTCGACGGCCCGCTCGGCAGGCCGGTCGAGTGGGACGCGAAGATCATCGACGAGGAGACCGACCGCAAGATCGCGTGGAAGTCGCTCGAGGAGAGCAACAACCACGTCGAGACGGGCGGCGCGGTGCGCTTCGACCCGCACGGCGACAGCACCGGCGTCGAGGTCAGCCTCCACGTCGAGACCCCCGGCGGCGCGGCCGGTGACGCGGTGGCGAAGCTCTTCGCCGACCCGCAGAAGAAGATCGAGAAGGCGCTCCAGGAGTTCAAGGACCTCATGGAGTCCGCGCCGCGCAACTGAGCGTTCCCACCGTGCAGGCCCCGCACCCGTCGCGGTGCGGGGCCTGACGTGTTCCCGGGGGCGTCACCGCCGCCGTAACCTGGCGGCATGACCGAGCCGGAGGACCCGAGCGGCTGGACCGAGGACGGCGTGCCGACCTTCGAGCACGTCCGCGAGACCATCGAGCGCCGGGCGTCGACGGCGATGGGCGCCGAGGAGCTGGCGAACGAGAGCGCCGCCGGGCAGGCCCGCGCCGAGCGCGAGGCGAAGCACGACGCCGCCGCACGGGACAAGCTCGAGGAGATCCGCCGCGCGGTCCGCGGCGAGGGCTGACGGCGAGGGCAGGCTCGATGGCTAGCTCGACGAGAGCCGGACGACCGCCGACGTGCGGTCGTGCACGCCGAGGGCGGCGTAGGCGTTCTCGAGGTGCTTGCCGACGGTCCGGCGGCTGATGCCCAGCTCGTGGGCGATCGCGGCGTCGGTGGCGCCGCGTGCGACGCGGGCGACCACCGCGAGCTCGCGCGTGGTCAGACGCCGTGGCGCCGGTCCGTGCGCGGCGCGCCAGAGCGCGTCGGCGAGGTGGGGGCGGACGAGCCGCAGGAGGGCGAGGTCGCGGTCGCCGAACTCGCGGTCGCCCCGGCGCAGCGCGACGCACGCCTCGGCCCCCTCGCGGTGGATGACCAGCGTCGCCCGGTGTCCCGCTCCCGACGCCCCGCGCCGCGCCCACGCCAGCGGCCGGCCGTCGAAGCCCGTGGCCGCGAGGCTGTCGCCGCCGACGAGGGAGGCGAGGCCCGGCCAGACACCCCGGTCGAGGTCGGCGGCGGTGCGCACGGCGGCCGCCGCCGCGGCGAGGTCGAGCGCCACGGTGAGGACACGGTCGGCGGTCAGCGGCACGCGTTCCTCCTCGGAGGACCGGCGGGTCACCGAGTGTCGACCTCTCCGGCGTCACTGACCAGCGTCGACCGGGCCGTTGTCACCCGGACGGTCTACGGAGTCCTCCGTATCGAACACGGAGACCGCACGGGCCTTCACTGGAGGACCGCCATCCGCCCGACGCCGAGGAGGCCGCCGTGCCGCGCAAGATGCTGGACTGCCGCGAGGTCCCGAGCGACACCGACTGCACGCTCACCCTGACCGGCGAGGAGGGCGAGGTCCTCGACGCCGGCACCGCCCACGCGGTCGCGGTGCACGGGCACACCGACGGCACGGAGCTGCGCGACGGGCTCCGCGCGGCCCTGCGCGACGCCCCCCAGGCGACCGGGCCGGGCTCGTTCGTGCAGATCATCGAGTTCCGCACGCAGGCCTACGACGAGATGGACGCGCTCATCGACGGCTGGGCGTCCGAGATCGGCGCGGACCGCACGGCGGAGTGGATGGTCATGAGCCGCGACCGCGACCGCCCCGACACCTACCTCGAGGTCGTCGAGTTCCCCAGCGCCGACGCCGCCCAGAAGAACTCCGACAGCCCCGTGACCAGCGCCTTCGCCGGCAAGATGACGGCACTCTGCGACGGCCCGGTCACCTTCCGGAACCTCGACGTGATCCGCGCGGAGACGCCGTAGTCCGTATGTGAGCGAAATTCCCGGCCATAACCGGGAATTTCGCTCACATAGGAGTCACGGGTGGCGGCGGCGCGGGCGGGGCTGGCAGGTCGGGCACCAGTACGACGAGCGGTTCATGAACGGGGCCCGCCGCACCGGCGTCCCGCACCGCGGGCACGGGCGGTCCTCCTGCCCGTACACCGCCAGCGCCCGGTCGAAGTAGCCCGCGTCGCCGTTGACGTCGACGTAGAGCGCGTCGAACGACGTGCCGCCGGCCTCCAGCGCCTCGCCCATGACCTCGGTCGCCGCCGCCAGCAGCCGCCGGCCCTCGGGGCGGGTCAGCGTCGCGGTCGGGCGCTCGTAGTGCAGCTTCGCGCGCCACAGCGACTCGTCGGCGTAGATGTTGCCGATCCCCGAGACCAGCGTCTGGTCCAGCAGCGCGCGCTTGACGCCGGTGCGGCGTCGCCGCAGGCCACCGACCGCGGCCTCGGCGTCGAACGCGGGATCCATCGGGTCGCGTCCGATGTGCGCGACCGGCACGGGCAGGGCGTCGGGACCGGTCACGTCGACGACCGTCAGCCCGCCGAACGTGCGCTGGTCGACGAACCGCAGCTCCGGACCGTCGTCGTCGAACCGCACCCGGATCCGCAGGTGCAGCTCGTCGAGGCGCTCGGCGGGCTGCACGAGCAGCTGCCCGCTCATGCCCAGGTGCGCGAGCAGAGCGGCCTCGGGCCCGTCCTCGCCCAGCTCGGCCCACAGGTACTTCCCGCGCCGGCGCACCGCGCGCAGCACCTGGCCGGACAGCCGCTCGCCGAACTCGACGGCCCCGCCGTCCTGGCGGCGCACCGACCGCGGGTGGAGGACCTGCACGGACGTCACCCGGCGGCCGGTGACGTGGTCGGCGAGCCCCCGCCGGACGACCTCGACCTCGGGGAGCTCAGGCACTACCCGACGGTCCGGCTCCGCTGCGCTGCGCGTCCTGGCCCGCGGCAGAGCCGTCCGAGCCGTCGAGGTACTGGTAGGCCGAGCGCGCCGCCTTCTGCTCGGCCTCCTTCTTCGTGCGCCCGACCCCCGTGCCGCGCTCCTCGCCCGCGACGACGACGGTCGCCGTGAACTCCTTGAGGTGGTCCGGGCCCTCCTCCTCCATCCGGTACTCGGGCACGCCGAGGTCGGAGGCGGCCGTGAGCTCCTGGAGGCTGGTCTTCCAGTCGAGCCCGGCGCCGAGGAGCGGCGCGGTGCGCAGCAGCTCGCCGAACAGGCGCTCGACGAGCGACCGCGAGGTCTCGATGCCGTGCTGGAGGTGGACCGCGCCGAGGACGGCCTCGACGGCGTCGCCGAGGATGCTCGGCTTGTCGCGCCCGCCGGTGAGCTCCTCGCCGCGCCCGAGGTACAGGCGGTCGCCGAGGCCCAGCTCGCGGGCGACGCCGGCGAGGGCGTGCATGTTGACGACGCTCGCGCGCAGCTTCGCGAGCTGCCCTTCCGGCAGGTCGGGGTGCTCGCGGTAGAGCCGCTCGGTGACGATGATGCCCAGCACCGCGTCGCCCAGGAACTCCAGGCGCTCGTTGGTGGGCAGCCCGCCGTGCTCGTACGCGTAGGAGCGGTGGGTGAGGGCGAGCTCGACCAGCTCGGGTTCGAGATCGACCTGCAGGACGTCCCCGAGCGTCGGCTCGGTGGGGGGCTGGGCCTGCTGGGCCTGCTGGGCGCTCGTCGCCGTCATGCCACCGTCACGTCCGGACGGGGCGTCAGGCTGGGGTGACGGCCCGGCGGCCGGCGTACTGGCCGCAGTGCGGGCAGGCGACGTGCGGCGGCTTCGGCTTCGCGCAGGCCTTGTTCTGGCACGCCACCAGCTGCGGCACGGACGCCTTCCACTGCGAGCGGCGGGCGTGGGTGTTCGCGCGCGACATCCGGCGCTTCGGGACGGCCACGGTGTTTCCTTCTCCCTAGTTCTCGGTGCGGCCGGTGCCGCCGTACTTCTCCTGCAGCGCGGCCCAGCGAGGATCGATTGTCTCACGAGCCTCCCCGGCCGGGACGAAGGCCCATGCCTCGGGGTCGGGCGACTCCGGACCCGGGCAGTCCTCGCGGCACAGCGGGGTGACCGGCAGCTCCAGCAGCACCGCGTCGCGCACGGCCGGCTCGAGGTCGATGCGCTCGTCGACGATGCGGCTGACCTCGCCCTCCTCGGCCGTCTCGTCGGTGACCGAGTCGGGGTAGGCGTAGAGCTCGGTGAGGTCGACGTCGACGTGGTCGGTGAACGGCTCGAGGCACCGGGAGCACTCGCCCGCGACGTCCGCCTCGACGGTGCCGGAGGCCAGCACGCCCTCCATCACCGACTCCAGGCGCAGGTCGAGGTGGATCGGCGCCCCGACGGGCACGCCGACCATCTCGAGGCCGAAGCCCTCGGGTGCCGGCACGTCGCGGCGCAGCGTCTTCATCTGGCCGGGACGGCGCAGGAGCTCGCGCGCGACGTCGACCGCCCACGGGCTGGTGGCGTCGACCTGGGACTCGGGGTTCTTCTTCTCGCTCATCTCGCCGCTCGGTGACGGGGTGCGGCCGCAGAGCACGGCCCGACGGGCCAGTCTACGCGAGCGGGATCAGGCGCCGAGCCGCTCGCTCAGTCGCTCGCTCCAGCGCGGGCGGCGGCCCTCGCGGCCGTCCTCGCGCGGGTCGTGCTCGTCGTCCTCCCGCGACCGCGGCGGCCCGGCCGCGGACGGCCCGTTGGGCGCGCTCATCCGCAGCTGGTGGCGGTGGCGCCCGACGGTGTCGAGCACGGACTCGAGGGTCTCGGAGAAGTCCGCGAGCGTGCCGTCGACGTAGTGGTCGCACTCGGCCCGGCGCCGCTCGGCCTCGTCGGTGGCGGCGTCGACGATGCGCTCGGCCTCGGTGTGGGCGGCGCGGGTGACCTCGTGGGCCTCCACGAGACGGGCCTGCTCGGCGCGTCCGTCGGCGACGGAGCGCTCGTAGTGCTGGCGGCCGGCCTCCACCATCCGCTCGGACTCGGCCTCGGCGCGCTCGGTGAGCTCGGCGTACTCGCGGCGGCCGCGCCCCACGGTGCGCTCGGCCTCGTGCTCGGCCTCGGCGATCATCTGCTGGGCCTGCTCGCGGGCCTCGGCCAGCAGCCGGTCGGCCTCGGCCCGCGCGTCGGCGCGGGCCTTCTCGGCCTCGTCGGTCGCGTCGGCGACCAGCTTGTCACGGTGGTCGAGGACGTCCTGGGCGTCGTCCAGCTCGCCGGGGATGGCCTCGCGCACGTCGTCGAGCAGCTCGAGCACATCGCCGCGCGGGACGACGCAGCTGGTCGTCATCGGCAACCCGCGAGCCTCTTCGCAGAGGGTCACGAGCTCGTCGAGCGCCTCGAACACGCGGTACACGCCGATCAGTGTGCCGCCGCCGCGCGTGGGCCTCGGGGATTGCGCGCGTCCGTCGGCGTGTCGCGAGCCCGTGGGGCCGGACCCTTCGGACGGCCCTAGCCGATCCGGGCCTGCAGGCGCCGGTGGACCTCCGGGTGCAGGAACGCGCTGACGTCGCCGCCTCCGCGGGCGACCTCCTTGACCAGCGAGCTGGAGACGAAGGAGTACCGCGGGTCGGTGATGAGGAAGGTCGTGTCGACGCCGGTCTGGTGGCGGTTCATCTGCGCCATGGGCTCCTCGAACCCGTAGTCGACGGCCGTGCGCAGGCCCTTGACCAGGGTCGCGGCGCCGATCGAGGTGCAGTAGTCCACGACGAGGCCGGAGAACGCGTCGGTGCGGACGTTGTCGACGCCCTCGAGCGCGGTGGCCAGCAGGTCGCGGCGCTCGTCGACGGTGAACAGGCCCTGCTTGTTCGGGTTGACGGCGACGGCCACGACCACCTCGTCGAACAGCGCGGCCGCCCGCCTCACGACGTCGACGTGCCCGAGCGTGACGGGGTCGAACGAGCCGGGGCAGACCGCGATCGCCATGGCGCCTGATCATTCCAGAGCGGGACCATCACCGGCGTGGACGCCGACCTCCTGCGCTCCGACCTCGCCGCGCTCTACCCCCAGTTCGGGCTGCGGGTGGCCCACGCGGGCACGGTGCTCGTCGCGCCCACCGACGAGGAGCTGCTGGAGCTCGCCGAGATCGTCGGCGAGCCCGGCGGGATCGTCGAGCCGGGTCGCGAGGGCGAGCTGCTGGGGTGGCCGTCCGACACGGGTCGCGACGCGGCCCGGCGGTTCGTCGAGTGGGCCTGGCGGCTGCGCGAGGCGCCGGGCGCCGCGCGCTGGCGGGCGCCGCTCGCCGTCCTCGACGGGGGCCGCGCGCTCGGGCTGGCGGTGCTGGCCCACGAGCTCGACGACCCCGCGGGCACCGTCCGCACCTCCTCCTGGCTCGCCCGCGCCGACCAGGGTCGCGGCCTCGGTCGGCGCGTCCGCCTGATGCTGCTGGAGCTGGCGTTCGGCCACCTCCACGCGACCCGCGCGGTCACCGGCGCCGCCGAGGGCAACGGCGCCTCCCGCCGCGTCACGGCCCGCTGCGGCTACCGGGAGACGCACCGGGAGACCGGCGCCGACGGGGTCGTCGAGGTGCACGCGGCGATCACCCCCGCGGCCTGGCGGAAGCGCCGCCTGACCGACGTCGACGTCGAGGGCGTCGACGCGTTCCTGGCGGCGCTGGACGGCTGAGGCTGTGCGAGCGATGCGGCTTTCCTGGCGTGTGACGCCAGGATCGCCACAGCGTCGCGGCGCGACACGCCGGCGCGCCCCTGCCCCGTGTCGCCCGCCCATCGGACGCGGTCGGACGCGTCGACGCGCGGCAGGAGGCCGCGCACCAGCGGCTGACCGGAGCCGTTTCCCCGCCGAGCTCGGGCGGCCACCCTCCTCCGATCCCCGCGAAGGAGGCCCCATGGCCACAGGAGAAGCCCGGCGCCGCAACGGCGGCCACGTCCGGAGCGGCGCGGAGGGCGGCTCCCGGCGCCGTGCCGAGGACGGCGACGAGACGCCCCGCGCCCGACGTTCCCCCGAGCAGCGCTCCACGGCGCAGCGCGGCGGCGGCGAGGCCGCCTCCCGCCCGGACGTCTACCTCGACGTCCCGAAGCTCGAGGTGGACCACATCGGGCTGAAGGTCGAGGACCTGCGGGCGAAGGTCTCCCTGCAGGCCGAGGTGCTCGACCTGCTCAAGCTCAACGTCGGCGTCGACGCCCAGCTGGGCTCGGTGGAGCTGGAGATCGACGGCGTCTCGGCCGAGGCGACGCTGAAGGTCCGCCTCGACGAGGTCGCGGCGATCATCGACAGGGTCCTGACCACCATCGATCGCAACCCCGCGATCCTCGAGACGATCGCGCGGACCGCGCAGGACGCCGTGCGCGAGGTCGGGTCGGGCGTCGGCGAGGCGGTCGGCGAGGTCGGGAGCGCGGCCGGCTCGGCGGTGGAGGAGCTCGGCGGACAGGCCGGGTCGGCGGTCGGCGAGCTCGGGACCTCCGTCGGTGACGCGGCCGGCGAGCTCGGCGGCTCCGTCGGTGACGCGGCCGGTGATGCCGTCGACGCGGTCGGCAGCGTCGGTGAGACCGCGGCGGACGCCGCCGCAGGCGAGGTGGGGAGCGCGGCGGGTGACGTGGCCGGTGAGGTCGCCGCGACGGCGGACGAGACGGCGTCCGTTACCGGCGACGGGTCCAGCGGGTCCGGCGGGTCCGGGGGCGCGTCGGGGAACGCAGCACCGAAGGGCGCCCGTCGACGCCGGTCCGCCCCGAAGGCCTCCGGGGACGACGAGGGCACCGGTGGGTCGACCGGTGGGTCGACCGGCGACTCCTCCGGCGACTCCGCGCCGAAGGGCACCTCACGCCGCAGCTCGTCCACCCGCCCCCGACCGGCGCGGCGGGCGACCGGGTGAGCGACGACCGCGCGCCCGACGTCGAGGTCCGCGCCGCGGTGCGCGCCCGGCGCCTGCGCTTCCACGCCGAACCGCAGGTCCGCATCGACGCCACCCGTCACGGGAGCCGGCGGACGAACCTCCCGGACGAGGTGGCGCCCCACGTGACCCACGAGGACGTCCGGATCGACGCGGCGATCCTGTCCTGGCTCGAGGCGCCCGGCGACGACCCGTCCTGAGTGCCGCCCGGACCGGTGTCCCCGGCCGGTGACCCACCACCCGCCGACAGCGATCAGCCGCGTGATGCGGCCTTCGTCCGCCGGCCCCGCCGCCGCGGCTTCTCCGCCGCGGCCTCGGCCCTGTCGTCCGCGGGCTCCTTGTCGTCGAGCTCGCTCTCCGCGGGCTCGTCGTCCTCGGGTTCGTCCTCGATGTCGTCGTCCTCGAGCTCGTCCTCGAGCTCGTCCTCGACCTCGTCGTCGAGCTCGTCGTCCTCGGCCTCGTCGTCGAGTTCGTCGTCCTCGGCCTCGCCCTCCGCGAGATCGTCCTCGACGTCGTCGGCGACGAGGTCGTCGTCCACGACCTCGTCCCGAGGCCCGTCGTCGCGCCCCTCGTCCACGAGCTCGTCGTCGAGATCGTCGTCGAGCTCGTTGGCGGGCGGAGCGTCCGCGTCTCGCCCGTGCGGCGACTCGCTCTCGGTCGTGATGTCGATCCGCACGGTGCGGCCACCGATGACGATCGTCCCGTGGAGGTCGATGGACTCGAGGCCGAGCGGTTCGGTCATGGGTGCTGGTCCTTCCCGGGGCATCCGGACGCCGGCGTCCGGTCGGTGCGCGGTCCGGTCGGGTGATCGATCCGCCGCGCGGGAGCCCGATATTCCCTGGTCACGGTCGTTCGACGCCGCGCGTCGGGACGTCCGGGCGAAGTGGCTCCGACCGGCCCATCCGGTGCGCCCCACCACCGCACCGTGATCCGCCCACCGTCACGCCGGCGTCCGTCCGTCCGCCGCGCGGCGCCGGCGTGGCCCGACCCAAGGCGGACGTCGGCGGCGCGGGCGCCGTCCGCGATCAGGCGAGGACGACGAGGACGTAGGTCCACCACACCGCGCAGGACCCGCCCCACACCGTCCACGCCGCGTACGCCCAGCCGTGCCCGCCGCCGCGACGGGCCAGCACGAGCCCGGTGATCGCCAGCGCCGCGCCGAGGACGACGGCCGCAGGCGAGACCACGAGGTTCAGCCACCAGGCCGTCACCGAGCAGTCCGGGGAGCCCGACCCCCACGCCCAGCCGTGGCGCGTGCAGTCGTCGGCCATCAGCAGACCCACGATCATCGCGAGCAGCGCGCCGACGCCGCCGAGCCCGAGGATCACGCCGAGCGCGGTGATCGCGTGCGCCCGGACGGCCCGCTCGCGGCGGTCCGCGCGGACGACCGGGTACGGGGGCTGCCACAGAGGTGCCGGCTGGGCGTTCATCGAGGGCCTCCGAGGGATCGGGTGCTCCTCAGACGCTCCCCGCGGCCCGGGATGTTCCGTCCCGGCGTGTCGCGGCAGCGAGGATGTGGCGATCCTGGCGTCAGACGCCAGCAACGCCGCATTGCTCGAACACACCCCGGCCCCGCACCCACGCCCATCATCGGCAGGCGCGCGCCGGGGGCTCAGGTGGCGGTCGCGAGGTGGAGCGTCGTCTCGCCGTAGGTCCGCGGGTCCTCGGGCTCGAGGCCGTCGGGCCACACGGGGGCCGGGGAGCGGGTGTCGCGCTCCAGGACGACGACGCCGCCGGCGCGCACCCAGCGCGGCAGGAGGGCGAGGACGTCGTCGACGGGGTCGGCGTAGGGCGGGTCGACGAAGACGAGGTCGACCGGGCCCGGAGTCTTCCGGAGGTAGGCCAGCACCGCCGAGCGCCGGACGAGCGCCCCGTGCACCCCGGCCACGCCGACGTTGCTCTGGATGACCGCGCACGCCCGCGGGTCGCGTTCCACCAGGATCGCCGTGGACGCCCCCCGCGACAGCGCCTCGATGCCGAGCGCCCCGGAGCCGGCGAAGAGGTCGAGCACCTCGGCGTCCTCGATCGCCCCCCGCGCCTCCAGGGCCGAGAACACCGCCTCGCGGACGCGGTCGGCCGTCGGGCGGGTGCCCGTCGGCGGCACGCTGATCGTCCGCCCACCGGCCACGCCGCCGATGATGCGGGTCATCAGCTCAGCACCACGACCAGGTCGCCGCCCTCGACCTGCTGCACCGACCCGATGGCGACCCGCTCGACCGTCCCGGCCTTGGGCGCGGTGATCGAGGCCTCCATCTTCATGGCCTCGATCGTGGCGACGGTGGCCCCGGCCTCGACGCGGTCACCCTCGCCGACCTGCAGCGTCACGACCCCCGCGAACGGCGCCGGGACGTGGTCGGCGTTGCCGCGGTCGGCCTTCTCGGCGGCCTTGACGTCGGTGTCGACGGCCCGGTCGCGGACCTGCAGCGGGCGCAGCTGGCCGTTGAGCGACATCAGCACGGTGCGCATGCCGCGCTCGTCGGGCTCGGAGATCGCCTCGAGCTCGATGAGCAGCTGGACACCGGTGTCGATGTCGACGGCGTACTCCCGCTCGGGCTCCAGCCCGTAGAAGAACTCCTGGCTGCGCAGCACCGAGGTGTCGCCGTAGGCGTGGCGGTGCTCGCGGAAGTCCTTGGTCGGACCGGGGAAGAGCAGGTCGTTGAGCGTCGGGGCACGGTCGGACTCGAGGCCCTTGCGGTCGTCGTCGGTGAGCTCCGCGAGGCCCGGGCGTTCCGTGCGGCCCTCGAGGGCCCGTGTGCGCAGCGGCTCGGGCCAGCCGCCAGGCGGGTCGCCCAGCTCGCCGCGCAGGAAGCCGATCACCGAATCGGGGATGTCGAACTTCGAGGGCTCCGCCTCGAACGCCGCCGGGTCGACGCCGGCCCCGACGAAGTGCAGGGCGAGGTCGCCGACGACCTTCGACGACGGCGTCACCTTCACCAGGTGCCCGAGCATCCGGTCGGCCGCGGCGTAGGCGTCCTCGACCTGCTCGAAGCGGTCGCCGAGCCCCAGCGCGACGGCCTGCTGGCGCAGGTTCGACAGCTGCCCGCCCGGGATCTCGTGGGTGTAGACGCGGCCGGTCGGCGACGCGAGGCCGGCCTCGAACGGCGCGTAGACCTTGCGCACCAGCTCCCAGTACGGCTCGAGCGCGTTGACCGCGTCGAGCGAGAGACCCGTCGGCCGCGCCGAGTGGTCGGTGGCGGCGACCAACGCGGACAACGAGGGCTGCGAGGTCGTCCCGGCCATCGAGGCGACCGCTGCGTCGACGGCGTCGACCCCGGCGTCGATCGCCGCGGTCAGTGTCGCGAGCTGACCGCCCGCGGTGTCGTGGGTGTGCAGGTGCACCGGCAGGTCGAAGCGCTCCCGCAGGGCGGTGACGAGCGTGCGCGCGGCCGGCGGGCGCAGCAGGCCCGCCATGTCCTTGATCGCGAGCACGTGCGCCCCGGCCTCGACGATCTGCTCGGCGAGCCGGAAGTAGTAGTCGAGGGTGTAGAGGTCCTCGGCCGGGTTCATCAGGTCGCTCGTGTAGCAGAGCGCGACCTCGGCGACGGCGCCGCCCGAGGCCCGCACCGCGTCGATCGCCGGCCGCATCTGCCCGACGTCGTTGAGCGCGTCGAAGATCCGGAAGATGTCGATGCCGACGCGGGCGGCCTCGGCGACGAACGCGTCGGTCACCTCGGTCGGATAGGGCGTGTAGCCGACGGTGTTCCGCCCGCGCAGCAGCATCTGCAGGCACAGGTTCGGCGCGGCTTCGCGCAGCCGGGCCAGGCGCTCCCACGGGTCCTCGGCGAGGAAGCGCAGGGCGACGTCGTACGTCGCGCCGCCCCAGCACTCGAGGGAGAGCAGCTCCGGGGTGGTGCGCGCGACGTACGGGGCGACGTCGAGCAGGTCGCGGGTGCGCACCCGCGTGGCCAGCAGCGACTGGTGCGCGTCGCGGAACGTGGTGTCGGTGACCGGCACCGTCGTCTGCGCCCGCAGCCACGACGCGAAGCCCTCGGGACCGAGCTCCGCGAGGCGCTGGCGCGACCCGTCCGGCGGCGCGACCGACAGGTCCGCCGCGGGCAGCTTGCCCCGCGGGTCGGCGAGCCGCGGCGGCTCCCCGTAGGGCTTGTTGACGGTGACGTCGGCGAGGTAGGTCATCAGGCGCGTGCCGCGGTCGGCGGGCGCGCGGGCGGCGAGCAGCTCGGGGTGCTCGGCGATGAAGCTCGTCGTCACCCGGCCCTCGCGGAAGTCCGGCTCGTCGAGCAGGGCCATGAGGAACGGGATGTTCGTCGCGACACCGCGGACGCGGAACTCCGCGAGCGCCCGGCGGGCCCGACGCACCGCGGTGGTGAAGTCCCGCCCGCGGCACGTGACCTTGACCAGCAGCGAGTCGAAGTGCGCGCTGATCTCCGCGCCGGCGTAGGCCGTGCCGCCGTCGAGCCGCACGCCCGAGCCCGAGGCCGAGCGGTAGGCCGAGATCATCCCGATGTCGGGGCGGAACTCGTTGGCCGGGTCCTCGGTGGTGATGCGGCACTGCACCGCGAACCCGTGCAGGGCCACCGAGTCCTGCGAGAGCTCGAGGTCGGCCAGCGTCGCCCCGGACGCGATGCGCATCTGGGCCGCGACGAGGTCGACGTCGGCGACCTCCTCGGTGACCGTGTGCTCCACCTGGATGCGCGGGTTCATCTCGATGAAGTGGTGGTTGCCCTCGCCGTCGAGCAGGAACTCGACGGTGCCGGCGTTCACGTAGCCGATCTGCTCGGCGAACTTCACGGCGTCCGCGCAGATCCGCTCGCGCGTCTCGCTCGAGAGGTGGGGCGCGGGGGCGATCTCGACGACCTTCTGGTGACGCCGCTGCACCGAGCAGTCGCGCTCGAAGAGGTGCATGACGTGGCCGTCGCCGTCGGCGAGGATCTGCACCTCGATGTGCCGCGGGTCGACGACGGCCTGCTCGAGGATCACCGTGGCGTCGCCGAAGGCGCTCGAGGCCTCGTTCATCGCCGCCTGCAGCGCGTCGCGCAGGCCGCCGGGCTCGTGCACCAGCCGCATGCCGCGCCCGCCGCCGCCCGCGACCGCCTTGACGAACACGGGGAACGACATCGACTCCGAGGCCGCGAGCAGCGTCTCGAGGTCGTCGGAGGGGTCGCTGGAGTCCAGCACCGGGACACCGGCGTCGCGCGCCGCGGCGACGGCGCGGTGCTTGTTGCCCGCCATCGCCAGCACGCGCGGCGGCGGGCCGATGAAGGTGATGCCGGCCTCCTGGCAGGCGGTGGCGAGGTGCGGGTTCTCCGAGAGGAAGCCGTAGCCGGGGTAGACGGCGTCCGCTCCGGACCGCCGCGCGGCGGCGACGATCTCCTCGACCGACAGGTAGGCGCGGACCGGGTGGCCGACCTCGCCGATCTGGTACGCCTCGTCGGCCTTGAGCCGGTGCTCGGAGTTGCGGTCCTCGTGCGGGAACACGGCCACGGTGGCCGCCCCGAGCTCGTAGGCGGCTCGGAAGGCCCGGATCGCGATCTCGCCACGGTTGGCGACGAGCACCTTGCGGAACATCGACGGACACCCTCCTGCCGGCACCACCCGGGACACGGGCCGGCGCAACCTACCGTGCTGATCGTTCTGGCCGGGAGACGCAGCGCAGCGGAGCTCGACCATCGACACGGCACCGTCACGACAGGCGACGCGTGCCATGACTGTGCGGTATCAAGGGAGGAGGACGCACCTGCCCAGGAGGACACCGTGGACCGACCGAGGCGTTCCGCCGCTCCCTGGCTGTTCGGTGTCGCGATCCTGCTGGCCCTGCTCTCGCCCGTGGTGTTCCTGGCGGTCTGGGTCGGTGCGGGCGACCTCGAGGGCCTCGGCGCCGCGCTGCTGGCCGCGGTCGCCGACCTCGTCGCCGCGGCCATCGCCGCGATCGTCGCCACGGTCATCGCCCTGCGCCGCGGCATCACCCGGGTGCGCACGGTCGTCCACGGCCACCCGCAGGGCCGGATGGGCCGCCTCGACGAGCACGACACCGCCCGCTGGCACCTCGCGAAGAAGCGCTTCGCCGCGCTCCAGGCCGAGTACGCCGCGTTCGAGGCCGACCGGATGGCCGTGGCCGCCCGCCCGGCGCTCGCGGACGTGACGGTGCCGGCCACCGCCCGCTTCGTGCAGGCGCTCTCCGACGCCGAGTTCCTCGCCACCGACACGGAGCCGAGCGGCCCGCGGCGCGCCGAGTTCTCCGCGGCGGTCGACCGTGCCGCCGCCGCGTGGAAGGACGCCCAGCGCGTCGCCGAGGGCCTGTCCCACGCAGCCCAGGCCCGCCGCGAGGGGTATCCGGGCGACGCGGCCGCACCGCACGAGACCCGCGCCGTCGACCCGGCGCCGCCGCGTGTCGCGACGCCGGGCTCGGAGTACACCCAGGCCGCCGAGGCCGTCCGCCGCGCCGCCGCCCGTGGTGCCCGCGACCTGCGCGACCGCCTCCGCGCCTGACCCGCCTGGTTGCCTGACCCTGCCTGGTGCAGCGAACGCCCTATCGGCGTGCTCAACAGGACGTTCGCTGCTTCTACGCGCCCGAAGTCCCCGTTGATCACGCGCCGCGCAGCGCGTCGGCGAACGCCGCCGGGCGCTCCACGAGCACGTAGTGCCCCGCCCCCGGGACCACGACGACGCGACGGCCGGGCGCGAGCGGCGTGACCGTCGCGGCCGCGAGGTCGGGCGCTCCCCCGGCGACGACGAGCACCGGCATCGCGAGCGGGCGGGGATCGGCGCGCTGAGCGGCGGCGTCGCGGTCGAGCGCCCGGTACCGGCCCATCGCGGCATCGAGGCGTCCCGGCGGCGCGTAGGCGGCGACCGCCTCGTCGAGGGGAAAGGCCGGCGTGCCGGTGAAGTCGGCGAGGAAGGCCCGCACCCGGCCGCGCTGGGCGGCCTCCACGGCGCCCGGCGGCGCGTGGCCGAAGGCCGCCAGGTGCGGCGGACCGAGCTCGGCGAGCCCGAAGCCGGGGACACCGCCGCCGGAGAGCACGAGGCGCGCGACCTGCTCCGGACGCTGCCGGGCCCAGGCCACGGCGGTCATCGCGCCGAGGTCGTGGCCGACGACGGTCGCGGGTGGCAGGCGCAGGGCGACGGCGAGCTCGGCCAGGTCGGCCGCGAGGTCCCGGGTCGCGTAGGCGTCGGTCCCGGGCGGCGCGAAGCCCGAGCAGCCCGCGCCGCGCAGGTCGGGCACGACCACCCGGTGGTCCCGCGCGAGGTCGGCGGCGACGGGCCGCCACGTCGCGGCAGTCTCCGGGAAGCCGTGGAGCAGCACCACCACCGGTGCACCGGACGGCCCGGCGAGCGTGACGTGCAGGGCCGTGCCGGACGTGGGCACGGTCACGGTCCGCCCGTCCGGTACCGCCGGCGGGCACCGCTCGGCTCCCGACGTCGCGCAACCGGCCGCGATCACGAGCAGAACGGCCGCAACGACTGCGCCGAACGGGCGCCTCACCACGCCGGCGGGTGCCCGTCGGTGCCGTCCGGCGGTCCGTGACACCCCCCGAGGATGCCGGTCACCGTACGAAACCGACCGACCACCCCGCTGTCGATGTTTGCGGGTAACGCCGTGGGGCACCCAGTGCGTAGTTCAGGCTTGGTGAGTGGGAGCTGGGGAGCCTCCGCACACCACATGGCCCGGGCCTGTCGTTCGGGGCGACGGGCCCGGGCCTTTCTCGTGCGTGGGGTTCTCGGCTCAGCCGAGGCGGCGGATGGTGTTCAGGTCGTCCATGCGCCGCGCGGTGTCCGAGATCTTGACGTCCTCGCCGGAGCGCGGAGCCTCGATCATCTTGCCGCCGCCGATGTAGATGCCGACGTGGCTGACCGGGCTGTTGAAGAAGATGAGGTCGCCCGGCTTCATGCTGTCCTGGGAGACCTCCTGGCCCTCCTGCGCCTGGGCGCGGGAGGTGCGCGGCAGGTCGATGCCGGCCTTCTCGAAGGCCCACTGCGTGAGGCCGGAGCAGTCGAACCCGTCCGGGGACGTACCGCCCCAGACGTACGGGACGCCGATCTGGCCGCGCGCCGCCGAGATCGCCTGCTGCGCCACGGACGAGCCGGCCGCGGAGGCCTGGCTGTCGGAGGACGAGGACTGGGTGCTGCGCGCCGACTGGCGCGGCTGGTCCTGCTGCTGCGTCTGGCGCGCGGCCGCGGCGCGGGAGTCCGGCGAGTCGTGCTTGATCGACTGCGCGGCACCGCCGCCGGAGTTCACGACCGGCATCACCGAGGAGGTGGCCGCCGAGGTGTCGTGCGCGGCCGGCGCGACCGCCAGGTTGGCGGACGCGAGCTGCGGGGAGATCGCGTGCTCGCCCGTGGCGGGCGCGTCCTCGCCACCGATCAGACCGTGCGTCGCCATGCCGCCGGCCGTCGCGACGGCGCCGAGCGCGGCCAGCGAGAGGCCCGCGGTGCGCGCGGCACGCGAGAGCGGGTGGCGGTGGGTGCCCTCGGGGCGCCCGGCGAGGCCCTCGAGACCGGCCGGGGCCTGCATGCCCTGGTGGCCGTGGCGGCCCTGGTCGCGGTACTCCGCGGGGACGACGCCCATGGAACCGGTGGTGGCGTCCTCGGGGGCGCGGTGACGTCCCGCGGGACGTGAGGTGGGGGCCTGCCCAGGCACCGAGCCGATCTCGGGAAGCACAGCCGTCATGCGCGATCTCCTCGCCCGCCGGGCGGCGCACGACGGACCGACGGCCGTGGGGACGGCCGGGGTCCGTGGGACGGCGAGCCGCTGGGGAGCTGCGGCGCGACGTCGGTCACCCGCCCCGTCCTGGGAGGTCGTGCGCTCCGGGGAGGCCGCCGGACGGGGAGTCGGACGTAGCGGCCGAGCGCGCCGCCGGGCATTGATGCCTGGCGACGACCAGAACGTAACCGATCCGTGACCCCAGGGCGCCACGCCACGCCGCGTCAGCGCGCTCGCCGGTCGTCGCACCGCGCTCATCGGCAGCCTCGCCGAAACCTGAACCGCTCGCCGCAACGATGGCCCGAATCGGTGACGACGAGCGGCCACGTTCACCAACCGTGGCGGTCCTGCGTCCGGACGAGGCCCTGGTCCGGGCCGCTACAACCGTTCGAGGAAGTCCGCGCGCTCGTCGCCCACCACCGAGCGCACGAGTGCGGCGAGACCCGGGTGACGGGCCAGCGACGGGTCGTCGGCCAGCACGGTGCGCGCCTCGTCACGCGCCTCGGCCACCAGCTCCTCGTGCTTGAGCACGGAGAGCATGTGCAGCCCCGACTGCCGTCCCGACTGCTGGGCGCCGAGCACGTCGCCCTCGTCGCGCACCTCGAGGTCGAGCCGCGAGACCTCGAAGCCGTCGGGCGTGGCGGCGAGCCGTTCGAGGCGCGTCAGCGCGGGCGAGCCCTCCGCGGCGTCGGTGACGAACAGGCACGACGACGCCGCCGCCCCGCGGCCCACCCGCCCGCGCAGCTGGTGCAGCTGGGAGACACCGAACCGGTCGGCGTCCAGGATGATCATCATGGTGGCGTTGGGGACGTCCACCCCCACCTCGATGACCGTGGTCGCGACCAGCACGTCGACCCGGCCCTCGCCGAACGCCCGCATCACCGCGTCCTTCTCGTCGGCCGGCATCCGGCCGTGCAGCATCTCGAGGCGCAGCCCGGACAGCGGCCCCTCCGCCAGCTGGGGCGCGACCTCGCCGACCGCCAGTGGCGGGCGCTCGGTCGGGTCGGCCGCCTCGTCGTCGTCCTCCTCGGGGGGCGCCTCGGGGTCGAGCAGGTCGCCCGCGAGGTGGTCGGGCAGGGGCTCCGCGGGCTCGGCCCCCTCGTCGCCGCCCTCCTCGCCGATGCGCGGGCAGACGACGTACACCTGGTGGCCCGCGGCGACCTCCTCGTGCACGCGCTCCCAGGCCCGCTCGAGCCAGCGTGGCCTGATCCGTGCGGGCACGGCGGTGGTGGCGATCGGCTGCCGCCCGGCGGGGAGCTCGTCGAGCGCGGAGGTGTCGAGGTCGCCGTAGAGCGTCAGCGCCACCGTGCGCGGGATCGGCGTGGCCGTCATGACGAGGACGTGCGGCGTGGTGGGTCCCGGGCGCGACCGCAGCTCGTCGCGCTGGTGGACGCCGAAGCGGTGCTGCTCGTCGACGACGACGAGCCCGAGGTCGGCGAAGGCGACACCCTGCTGGATGACCGCGTGGGTGCCGACGACGATGCCCGCCGACCCGGACTGGGCGTCGAGCAGCGCCTCCCGCCGGGCCTTCGCCCCCAGCGACCCGGTGAGCAGCGTGACCCGCGTCGCCCGGCCGTCCGGATCGGCACCGAGCTCGCCCGCCCGGCCCAGCGGACCGAGCATCGCCTGCAGCGAACGGGCGTGCTGCGCGGCGAGGACCTCGGTGGGCGCGAGAAGCACGGCCTGCCGCCCCGCGTCGACGACCTGCAGCATCGCCCGCAGCGCCACCACGGTCTTGCCCGAGCCGACGTCGCCCTGCAGCAGGCGGTTCAGCGGCTCGGTGCCCGCGAGGGCGTCGGCCAGCGACTCCCCCACCGCCCGCTGCGAGTCCGTGAGCGCGAACGGCAGGCGTGCGTCGAAGGCCGCGGCCAGGCCGTCGTCGCGCCGGGGGCACGCCGCGGCCGGACGGGTGGTGGCGCTCGCCCGGCGCCCGGCCATGGCGAGCTGGAGACCGAACGCCTCGTCCCACACGAGCCGCCGCCGCGCCGCCACCTGCTCCTCGCGGGTGTCGGGCAGGTGCACGCGATGCAGGGCGTCGCCGAGCGACATGAGGCCGTGGGAGGCGCGCAGCACCTCGGGCAGCGGGTCCCCGGGATCGTCGAACACGTCGAGCACCTGGCGGACCGCCATCATGATCGCCCAGGACCGCAGCTTGCGGGTGGCGGGATAGACGGGGATGAGGCCCGGCAGCTGGGCGCTGACCCCCGGGCCGAGCACGCTGAACTCCGGCGCGGCGAGCTGCCAGCCGCCCTTGTAGCGGCTCAGGTCGCCGGAGAACAGCGCCGTCGTGCCCGCCCCCAGGTCGCGCTCGCGATAGGGCTGGTTGAAGAACGTGCAGGTGAACCGCTGGGCGCCCACCGCGACCGTCGCCTCGACGATGTGGCCCTTGCGGTGGCGCATCCGCCGGCCCGTGACCTTCTCGACGGTGCCGAGCAGCGTCACGTGCTCGCCGGGACGGAACCGAGAGTCCTCGCGGTCGGAGGTGTGGGTGACCGTGGCGTGCTCGATGTAGCGGCGCGGGTAGTGCCGCAGGAGGTCGCCCACCGTGTGCAGCTCGAGCTGACGGGCGAGCGGCCGCGCGGTCTTGTCGCCCAGGGCCGTGAGCAGCGAGGTGTCCATACCGACCACGCGGTCGAGGATGTCATCCCGCACCGACAGCGGCCGTGCGCGACCTGCCCACGACCCCGGCACCCGGGGCGGCGACGGGGCTCGGTTACGCTGGAACCCGGTGCGCACCGCCGTGAGGCGTGGGTGCGCGAGCGGACATCACCAGCAAGTCGAGGAGTTCAGCCGTGAGTGCCGTCTGTGACGTGTGCGCGAAGGGCCCGGGTTTCGGGAAGTCGGTGTCGCACTCGCACGTGCGCACGAACCGCCGCTGGAACCCGAACGTGCAGGTCGTGCACACCCGCCTGGCCAACGGCAACCGCAAGCGGATGAACGTCTGCACGTCCTGCCTGAAGGCCGGCAAGGTCGCCCGCTAGCCGACCTCGGCCAGGTCCGCCCGGATCGCCTCCAGTGCGGTCCGGGTCTCCTCCGGCGCCAGCGCCTGGACGCAGAGCAGCTCCATCGTGGCGAGGTAGTCGTCCACGTCCGAGCGCTTGTCCAGGTAGAGCGCACTGGTCAGCTGCTCCAGATAGACGACGTCCGGCACCTCGGACTCGCGCGCGAACCGCAGGATGCTGAACGGCCCGCCCGCCCCGGCGTGCCCGCCGAGCTGGAACGGCACCATCTGGATCACCACGTGCCGCGCCTCGGCGGCCGCGATCAGGTGGTCGATCTGCTCGCGCATGACGTCCGCCCCGCCGGTCAGCCGGCGCAGGGCCGCCTCGTCGACCACCGCCCACAGCGTCGGCGGCTCGCCGGCGCCGGAGCCGTCGAGGACACGCTGGCGCCGCAGCCGGAACTCGACGCGCCGCTCCCGCTCGTCGTCGGCCATCGAGCCGTGGCCGAGCCCCGTGACGTGGCGGGCCATCGCCGCGGTCTGCAGCAGACCGGGCACGAACTGGGGCTCGTAGGTGCGGATCTGGGTCGCGGCCTGCTCGAGCCCGACGTAGGTCTCGAACCAGGGCGGCAGCAGGTCGGAGTACTGGTGCCACCAGCCGGGCGCGTTGGCCCGGCGCGCGAGCGCGATCAGCGTCTCCCGCTCGTCGCCGTCGTCGACGCCGTAGAGCGTCAGGAGGTCGACGACGTCGCGCTCCTTGAACCCGGTGCGCCCGTTCTCGAGCCGGCTGATCTTCGCGTGGGAGCCGCGGATGCGGTCGCCCGCCGCCTCGCGCGTCACGCCGGCGCGCTCCCGCAGCCCGCGTAGCTGCGCGCCGAGCATCATCCGCAGGACCGTCGGACCACCACCGGGGACGTCGCGGATGTCGCGGGGCCGCTCGGGCGCCGACTCCTCCGTACCGTTCGCCGCCACGGCGGCATCCGTCCCCGTGCGTTGCCCGGGTGGGACCACGCCGGAACCTCCACCGACCTCGCTCCACGGCGCGCACGGACGCGCCCGTCTGAGGTGACGACCCTAACAGTCGGCCCGACGGTGCCCGTGGTGGCGCGGGTGGTGTGGGGTCAGGCGCCCTCCGCCAGGAGATCGTCGAAGTCGCCGTCCTTGGCCCCCAGCAGGAAGGCCGTCATCTCCGCACGCGTGTAGACGAGCACCGGCCCGTCACGGTGGCGCGAGTTGCGTACGGCCACCCCGCCGTCGGGCAGCGGGGCGACCTCCACACAGTTGCCCTTGGGGTTGCTGCGGCGGCTCTTGCGCCACCGCACGGCGTCCGCGACGGCGATGCCGTCCTCCGTCGTCTCGTGCATGCGACCTCCCCCCGGTCGTGCAACGGCTCTCAGGCGGTGCAGATGTTCTTGCATCTGCACACTACGTCGGTCAGGATCGGACCCGTCGCCGACGTCGGGGAGAGCGACGAACGGAGGTCCACGTGAGCCAGCCGGGACGACCAGGAGCTCCGGGACGCGCTCCCGCGACGCTCCGCGTGTCCTCCCAGCGGCTCACCGAGGACGAGGCGCGCGCGGACGCCGCTGCGGCCCCCTCCCCCGTCGCCCCGGTCGCCACGGCCGTGCCGCCCACGTCGGCCGGGGTCGTCGCGCCCACCGGCCCGCTGCCCGTCGCGCACGGCGGCGACGGCTGGGGCCCGTGGCCGCCGGCGGGGGTGCCCGCCGTCCCCTCGTCCGCGCCGGTGCTCGCCCGCCCGTCGTTGCCGGTCGTGGCGCCGCGCCCACGCCGGCGGATCTCCGACCTCTGGCGCCTCGTGTTCGCCCGGCGCCGCGCGGGCCGGCACCGTCCGGAGACCACGCCGCCCGCGAGCTGGAGCATGTTCGCCCCGCAGCGCCGCCGCCGGTCGCGGTGGGGCCGGCGCTAGACCGTCCTAGGGCAGGCGCCAGTCGACCGGGTCGTCCCCGAGCTCGGTCAGGTGCTCGTCGACGCGGCTGAACGGGCGCGAGCCGAAGAACCCGCGGTCGGCGGACATCGGGCTCGGGTGCGCCGTCTCGACCGTCGGGACGTCCTCGCCGAGCAGCGGCTTGACCGTCTGCGCATCCCGGCCCCACAGCACCGCGACCAGCGGCTGGTCCGGCCGCGCGACCAGCGCCGCCACGGCCGCCTCGGTGACCTTCTCCCAGCCCTTGTTGCGGTGGGAGCCCGGGGCCCCCGGGGCGACGGTGAGCACCCTGTTGAGCAGCAGCACTCCGTTCGCGGCCCACGGCGAGAGGTCGCCGGAGCTCGGCGGCGGGTGGCCGAGGTCGCTCGAGTACTCGCGGAAGATGTTGATCAGGCTCTTGGGCAGCGGGCGCACGTCCGGGGCCACGGAGAAGGACAGCCCGACCGCGTGCCCGGGCGTGGGGTAGGGGTCCTGGCCCATGATCAGCACCCGGACCTGCTCGAAGGGCTGCTGGAACGCGCGCAGCACGTTGGCCCCGGCCGGGAGGTACGTGCGTCCCTCGGCGACCTCGGCGCGCAGGAAGTCGCCCATCGCCGCGACCGTGTCCGCGACCGGCTCGAGCGCCTCGGCCCAGCCGGCCACCATCGACTCGCTGAGGGGTCGGGCCACGGTGCGAGCCTCCGCTCCGGACGGGCTGACGGTCCCGGCGACGCTAGCGCGCGCTCGCGTCGTCGCCGCACCCCACCCGAACCCGCGTCCGGAGATCACGGGCGACGTCATCGACCCCGACGCCGTCCCGAGGTGCGTCACGACGCCCGTGATCTCCGTCAGGGCCAGCGTGCGGGCGAAGCAGAGGCTCGAGGGCTCGTCGCGGTCGACGCCGAAGCGCGGGATCGGCGCGTCGGCGTGGGCGCGCTCTCGGGTCGTCGTACGCGGCGACCCGGAACGTCGGCGCCGGGGTGGGAGCGAGGGCGTCCTTCGCTGCGTCGGAGGCAGCGAGGGACGCCCTCGCTCCACCCTCGGTGCTCGTCACGCGGCCCGGTCGATCAGCTCGCCCGCCCGGGCGCGACGCACGTCGGGCGCCGTCCCGGTGGTGGCGACCCGCCACGACGACCTCGGTCCGCACGGTGTCCCCGGCTGTGAGCTCCGGCGGCGACCTCCTGCGGCACCGGCGCGGAGATGTTGAGGTGTGGCGGTGACGTCGAGCCCGCACGTGGCGGTCTGCTGGGACGTCGACGGCACGCTGCTGCTCGGCGGGACGATCGGCACCGAGGTGCTCGGCGCCGCGTTCACGCAGGTCACCGGCCACCCCGCACGATTCGACGCGATCCGGATGGGCGGGCACACCGACTGGCTCATCGGCGAGGCGCTGCGGGATGCGCTGGACGCCGAGGACGCCGCGGCCGTCGCCGCCCGGGGCGACGCGTTCGGTCACGACATGATCGCCGCGGTGGCCGAGGGCTGGCGCCGGCGCGCCGGGGACCTCCCCGCCGTCGCGCACACGCTGCCCGGCGTCGACGCCACCGTCGCGGCGCTCGCCGGGCTGCCCGGCGTCGTGCAGACCCTGACCACCGGCAACGTCCGGGTCGGCGCCACCGCCAAGCTGACGGCGGTGGGCCTCGCCGACGGAGCCATCGACCTGGACCTCGGCGGGTACGGCGAGGGCCCGGGCGAGCGGGTCCGCGTGGTGGAGCAGGCCCGCGACGCCCTCGCCGCGCGCTACGGCGCCGCCCCGCCGATGGTCGTCGTCGGCGACACCCCGCGCGACGTCGAGGCCGCCCACCGGGCCGGGGCGGTCGCGGTGGCCGTCGCGACGGGGCGCTCGAGCGTCGAGGAGCTGCACGCGACGGGCGCCGAGCACGTCTTCGCCGACCTCGCCGACCCCGGCCGCCTGGTGGCGGTCGTGCGCTCCACGGGCGAGGATCGGTCACGCAGCGGAACGGGGAGGTAGCACCATGCTCGACGCCGCGATGGTTCGCGAGTTCACGGATCTCCTGTCCGACAACGGGGTGATCACCGACGAGGTCGGTCTGCGCAGCTACGAGTGCGACGGCCTGACCGGGTTCCGGCAGGTGCCCGCGCTGGTCGTGCTCCCGCGCGACGCCGAGGAGGTCGCCGGGGCGGTGAAGCTGTGCGCGAAGTACGGCATGCCGTTCGTCGCGCGCGGGGCGGGCACCGGGCTCTCCGGCGGCGCGATGCCCGTCGCGGACGGTGTCGTGATCTCGCTGCAGCGGCTGCGGCGGATCCTGGAGATCGACGTCGAGAACCGGCGCGCGGTGCTCGAGCCCGGGGTGTTCAACCTCGACATCTCGACCGCCGCCAAGCCCCACCGGCTGTACTACGCGCCCGACCCGTCGAGCCAGCAGGTGTGCACCATCGGCGGCAACGTCGCGGAGAACTCCGGCGGCGCGCACTGCCTGAAGTACGGGTTCACCACCAACCACGTGCTGGAGATGGAGGTCGTGCTCGCCGACGGGTCGATGATCACCCTCGGCGGGCCGACCGGCGAGCAGGCCGGGCCGGACCTGCGGGGGCTGTTCATCGGCTCCGAGGGCACGCTCGGCATCTGCACCAAGGTCACGGTGCGCCTGCTCCAGACGCCCGAGACGGTGCGCACGGTGCTGGCCGACTTCCCGTCGATCGAGGCCGCGGGCGACACCGTCGGCGACATCGTCGACGCGGCGATCATCCCGGCCGCGGTCGAGATGATGGACTCGCTGTCGATGGAGGCCTCGGAGGCCGCCACCGGCGCCGGGCTGACGGTGGACGCCCCGGCCGCGCTGATCATCGAGCTGGACGGGCCCGCGGACGAGGTCGACGCCGAGTTCGAGCACCTCACCGCGATCTGCGAGCGCCACGGCGCGACGCGGCTGCACGTGCCGACCGAGCTCGAGGAGCGCCAGAAGGTGTGGAAAGGGCGCAAGGCCGCGTTCGCCGCGGTCGGGCGGATCAGCCCCGACTACATCGTCCAGGACGGCGTCGTCCCGCGGACCCGGCTGGCCGAGGTGCTCACCCGCATCGCCGAGATGGGCCGCGACGCCGGGCTGCGCGTGGCCAACGTCTTCCACGCCGGCGACGGCAACCTGCACCCGCTGGTCCTGTACTCGGAGGCCGCCGGCGAGCACCACGCCGCCGAGCAGCTCTCCACCGAGATCGCCGAGTTGTGCGTCGAGCTCGGCGGGTCGCTCTCGGGCGAGCACGGTATCGGCACCGACAAGGCGTGCTCGATGCCGCGGATGTTCTCCGCCGACGACCTGGCCGTGATGCACCGCGTGCGGCTCGGGTTCGACCCGGACTCGCGGTGCAACCCCGGGAAGGTCTTCCCCACGCCCCGGCTCTGCGGCGAGAAGCCCGGCCCGTACCGACCGCACCCCCTGGAGGAAGCCGGAGTGATCGAGCGGCTGTGACCACCCTGACCCCGGGCTCGCTCGACGAGCTCCGCGACGCCGTCCTCGACCGCCCCGGCTCGGTCCGGGTCGCCGGCGCCGGCACGGCCGCCGACTGGGCCGGCACGCCCGCCCCGGCCGACACCGTGCTCTCCACCGCCGGGCTGACCGGGATCGTCACCCACAACCCCGGCGACATGACCGTGGAGGTGCGGGCCGGCACGCCGTTCGCGCAGCTCCAGGAGGAGCTCGGCGAGCACGGGCAGCGCGTCGCCGTCGACCCCGCCCGTGCCGCCGAGGGCGCCACGCTCGCGGGGCTCTTCGCGACCGCGGACTCCGGGCCGCGCGCGCTGCAGTACGGCTCGCTGCGCGACCTCGTCATCGGGGCGACGATCGTGCTCGCCGACGGCACGGTCGCCCGCTCCGGCGGCCACGTCATCAAGAACGTCGCGGGCTACGACCTCACCAAGATCCTGCACGGCGCGCACGGGACGATGGGCGTGCTCGCGCAGCTCGTCCTGCGCCTGCACCCGACCCCGCAGGCGACGGCCACGGTCGCCGTGCCGTGCGACCGCGCGGGGATGGCCGACCTCGCCCGCCGGGTGGCCGACACCCCGGTCGAGCCGACCGCGATCCAGTGGCACGCCGACCGCCTGCTCTCGCTCGTCGAGGGCTCCGAGCGCGGGGCCGTCTCGCGGGCGCAGCGGCTCGTCGACATCGTCGGCGGCGAGCTCCTGGCCCCCGACGACGCGACCGCGGCGTGGGACGCGCACGCCGCCGCGGTCCGCGCGCGCCCCGAGGGCCGCGCGGTGCTGCGCTTCGGCGTCATCCCGGCGGCGCTGCCGGGGGTGCTCGACGGGCTCGCGGACGCCGCCGAGGTCACCGTCTCCCCGCGCACCGGCGTCGCGACCGTGGCTCTGCCCGCCGACCCCGACGTCGTCGCCGCCGCGCACCGCCGGGTCGCCGACGCCGGCGGGACGTCCTCGCTGCGTCAGCGACCCGCCGGAGCCGAGCTGCCCGCGTTCGGGCCCGCGCCCGCGTCGGCCGCCCTGCTGCGCCACGTCGTCACGTCCCTCGACCCCGACCAGCGCTTCGGGCGCGGACGCCTGGCCCCCTGGGTGCCGCTGCCCGAGACCACCGGAGTGAGCGCATGACCACGCACCCCACCAGCGGCCCCACCCCCGACTTCTCCTCCGAGCGCGGCGAGAAGGCCGCACCGGAACGCGCCGACGTGCTCGGCGGCGGGTTCGGGTCCTTCGACGACCACCACCCGCCGGCGCAGGAGCTGCTCGACGACTGCGTGCACTGCGGCTTCTGCCTGCCCACCTGCCCCACGTACGCGCTGTGGGGCGAGGAGATGGACTCCCCGCGCGGGCGCATCTACCTCATGGAGATGGCGGAGAAGGGCGAGATCCCGCTCGAAGGGGCGTTCACCACCCACATCGACCGCTGCCTGGGCTGCATGGCGTGCGTGACGGCGTGCCCGTCGGGCGTGCAGTACGACCGCCTGCTCGAGGCCACGCGCCCGCAGATCGAGCGGAACGTCACGCGGTCGCGGGCCGACCGGCTGTTCCGCGAGGCGATCTTCGCGCTGTTCCCCTACACGCGGCGGCTGCGCGCGGCGTCGCTCGGCGGTGCGCTGTACCAGAAGCTGCGGCCGAAGAAGATGGACGCGCTGATGGCCCGGCTGCCGCAGCGGCTGGAACGGCTCGTCGCGATGGAGTCGCTGCTGCCGCCGGTGCGGGTGCGGGACGCCTTCGCGCGCATCCCGGCCCGCACGCCGGCGGTCGGCCCGCGCCGGGGTCGGGTCGGCCTGCTCACCGGCTGCGTGCAGGACGTGTTCTTCCACCCGGTCAACGAGGCGACCGTGCGCGTGCTCGCCGCCGAGGGCTGGGACGTCATCGCGCCGCGCGAGCAGACGTGCTGCGGGGCGCTCGGGCTGCACGCCGGCCGCGAGTCCGAGGCGATCGAGCGGGCGAAGAAGCTCATCGCGACCTTCGAGCGGGCGGAGGTGGACACGATCGCCACGAACGTCGCGGGCTGCGGCTCGTCGATGAAGGAGTACGGCGAGCTGCTCGCCGACGACCCGGCGTGGGCGTCGCGGGCGCAGGCCTTCGCGGCGAAGGTCCGGGACATCTCCGAGGTGGTCGACGAGACCCTCGCCGACCCGCGGGCGCGCCGGCACCCCCTCGAGGCGACCGTCGTCTACCACGACGCCTGTCACCTCGGGCACGCGCAGAAGATCCGGTCGGAGCCCCGGCGGGTGCTGCGCGCGATCCCGGGCGTCGAGCTGGTCGAGCTGCCCGAGGCGGAGATCTGCTGCGGGTCGGCGGGGATCTACAACATGCTCCAGCCGGAGGCCGCGGGCGCGCTCGGGAAGCGCAAGGCCGACAACATCCGCGGCACCGGCGCCGACGCGCTCGTCACCGCCAACCCGGGCTGCCTGCTGCAGATCCGGAAGTACCTGGGCGGCGAGCTGCCGATGCTCCACCCGATCCAGCTCGTCGACGCCTCCATCCGCGGCGTCCGGCCGCCGGAGATGGGCTGACCTATGTGAGCAGTTGGCGCCCCTCTAGGGGCGCCAACTGCTCACGGAGAACCGGTGGCGCGGGCGTAGCGGTCGGCGAGGGTGACGCAGGCGTCACGGAGCTCGGCGGGGGCGACGGCGGAGAGGTCGGCGCCGAGGGCGCCGAAGCGCGCGGCCAGGGCCACCCACGACCACGCCCCGGCCACCAGCCGGCAGTGGCTCGCGTCGATCTCCTCGACCAGCTCGTCGCGGACGTACGGGGCGAGCTCGGCCGCGGGTAGCGCGAGGACCGCCTCGCCGCGGCAGGGCCAGTCGCCCGCACCCTCGTTGCCGCGGAAGCGCCCGGCCACGAACGCCGCGACGTCCCCGCCGGGCACCTCGCGCGGGGCGAACCGCGGGCCGGTCGGGGTACGCGGGTCGATCCGGTCGACGCGGAAGGTGCGCCAGTCGACGCGGTCGAGATCCCAGGCGACGAGGTACCACCGGCCGCCGCGGGTCACGAGGTGGTGGGGCTCGGCGCGGCGCGGATCGTCGGAGTACCCGAAGCGCAGCACCTCGCGGGCCCGCACCGCGTCGCCCACCGCCGTGAGGACCGCCGGGTCGACGGTGGTCGACGGGCCCATCGCCGTGACCGGCAAGCCGTCGATCCGGTGCCGCAGGCGCGCAGGCATCACCTGGCGCACGGTGCCCAGGGCGCGGGCGGCCGCCTCCTCGACGCCGACCCCGCTCGTCGCCGCGATCCTCAGGCCCACGGCGAGCGCGACGGCCTGCTCGTCGTCGAAGAGCAGCGGCGGGAGGTCGGTGCCCGCGTCGAGGCGGTAGCCCCCGTCGGGACCTTTCGTGGCCCGGATGGGATAGCCGAGCTCGCGCAGCCGGTCGACGTCGCGGCGCACGGTGCGCGGGCTGACGTCGAGGCGCTCGGCCAGCAGCCCGCCGGGCCAGTCGCGGCGGGCCTGCAGCAACGACAGGAGCGCGAGCAGGCGGGCGGAGGTCTCGTGCACGTCATCCATTCTCCTCGAGAAGAGGCCAGAAGCTGGCCTCTTCCTCGACGAGCATGGTCCTCACCAGCCGACAAGAGGAGCCAGACCATGAGCGTGCAGACCGTCGTCCACCTGAACTTCCGCGGCGAGGCCCGGGAGGCGCTCGAGTTCTACGCGGGTGTGGCCGGGGCGGAGCCGACGATCGTCACCTACGAGGCTCTCGGCGCGGTCGCCGACCCGGCCGAGGCGAAGCAGGTGATGTGGGGCGAGGTCGCCGCGCCGGGCGGGTTCCACGTCATGGCGTTCGACGTCCCGTCGGCGCGGGCGTTCGACCGGGGCACCGAGTCGTTCTTCGTCTCGGTGCGCGCGCAGAGCGCGGAGGAGGTCACGGCGCTCTACGAGGGCCTCGCCCGGGGCGCCGAGGTGCGGACCCCGCTCGGCCCGGCGCCGTGGTCCCCGCTCTACGCCATGCTCACCGACCGCTTCGGCGTCACGTGGGTCATGGACGTCGCGGTGTCGTCCTGACCCATGTGAGCAGTTGGCGCCCTCATGAGGGCTGTCTAGTCCCATGAGTTCTGTCTCGGGTCGTGTCTCACCGTATGTGTCGCCTGATCATCGCCGAGGGTGTGCCCATGGCGGGGAAGCGGCAGGCCAGGATGCGACTGATGGACGCGATGC